>JALNYW010000020.1 GCA_023229665.1 Patescibacteria group bacterium
ATGGATGAAATCCTGAATGACCGGACGCTGCAGCGACGTCTGGAAGCGCATCCAGGCAGGGATGACCCACGGCACGCCCGCCGCGATCGGCTGGCTCCGCCCTTCATGATGGAGGAATGCGCCGGAGCGGTCATTGACATACAATCGCCAGAACGGGCTGCACAGGTCGAAGTGCCACTCCCGGCCGATCGGCAGTCGCTGCGAGACCAGCACTTGAACCCGTGAGCGCCGCATGAGCTTTTCTGCCTGGGTGGCGGGGGTCTCTCCGGAAGTCATGAGCGGGAATCTACATAATTTTGCCGACGTGATCCATAGGCATTTCAAAGGGAAATCTCTTTCCTGCCAGTAACGCTGTTCCGAGTTCCCACCGCCTGCCACTTATGAAACCCAAGACGCTTCCGTTCCGCCAGATCCACCTCGACTTCCACACCTCGCCGCATATTCCGGGCATTGGAACCAAATTCGACAAGGCGCGGTGGCAGGACACCCTGCAGGAAGCGAGGGTGAATTCGGTCACTCTGTTTTCAAAATGCCACCATGGGTGGAGCTATCATCCAACGGGTGTCGGGAAGCAGCATCCCCATCTCGATTTCGACCTGCTGCGAGCGCAATACGAGGCGTGCAAGGAGATCGGCATCGCCGCTCCGATTTACCTTTCGGCCGGAGTGGACAATCTTGCCGGCGAGGAGCATCCCGAGTGGCGCGAGATCAATGCCGAGGGGGCGTTCAGCGGCTGGGTGACTTCGCCGATCAAACCCGGCTTCCAGATGATGGATTTCCTCAGTCCGTATCTCGATTACCTCTGCGCCCAGATCGAAGAGGCCGTCCGGCTATTTCCAGACTGCGACGGAATCTTTCTCGACATCATTTCCCAGGCCCCCGGGTGCTCCAAATGGCGGCTGGCTTGTCTTGAGGCGCAGGGCTGGGATGCGGAATTGCTGGAAGATCGCCAGAAAGCCGCCGATGCCGCATTGAAAAGGTATTACCAGATGACCACGCAGGCCGCGAAGTGCCTGAGCCCGGACATGCCGATCTTTCACAACTCGGGGCACATCCGGCGGGGAGACCGGGACGTGCTGCAATATTTCAGCCATCTCGAGATCGAGTCATTGCCGACGGGCGGGTGGGGGTATGATCATTTCCCGATGTCTGCCAAATATGCGGCCCGCCTGGGTCTCGATTTCCTGGGGATGACCGGAAAATTTCACACGACCTGGGGTGAGTTCGGCGGGCACAAACACCCCAATGCCCTGCGCTACGAATGCGCCGCCATGCTGGCCTTCAATTCGAAGTGCAGCATTGGCGACCAACTGCACCCCTCTGGCGAGCTGGATGCGACAACCTACCGGACGATCGGTGCCGCCTATCGCGAAGTCGAGGCCAGGGAACCTTGGTGCCTGGGGGCCCGCCCGGTGGCGGACATCGGGGTGCTGTCGAGCGAGGCAGAGAACCATTCCCATGGCCAGAGCCTGCCGGACGAGGGCGTAACACGCGCCCTCCTGGAAGGGCATTTTTTGTTCGAGCTGCTTGACCGCGAGATGGATTTCTCACAGTTCCGGCTCCTGATCCTGCCCGACGACATCCGGATGGATGAAGCGCTCAAGTCCCGCCTTGACGGGTATTTGGCATCGGGTGGTCGCTTGCTGCTGAGCGGAGAAAGCGGTTTGTGGAAGGGGCGCGCGGAATTTGCCTTCGATCTGGGGGCGGACTATTCCGGGCCGAGCGAGTTTTCTCCGGATTTTATCCTGCCAGAGCCCGCGTTCCGCGCGGATTTCCTCTCGACTCCGGTTGTGATGTATGGGCGCTCGCAGCGGATCCGGGTGACCTCGGGGGAATCCCTCGGGAAGGTTTTCGATCCGTATTTCAATCGAAGTTATCGCCACTTCTGCAGCCACCAGCACGCGCCCTTCCGCGATGTTCCTTCCGGCTTCGACTGCGGGGTGCGGAAAGGGTCGGTCGCGTATCTCTCGCATCCGGTTTTCACCCTCTACCGGACTTACGGGGCGGTGGTGCATCGCGAATACATTTGCCGGGTCATCAAGTCGCTCCTTGGCCTGGACGCGACCTGCGAAGTTCGCCTGCCTTCCACGGCCAGGGTGTCGCTGAATCGACAGGCGGAGGCCAGGCGGAGCGTGCTTCATTTGCTTTTCGCAAACACTGTCAGCCGGGGCGGTTCGCTGAAGCTTTCCGACATCACGGTCTCCGGCTCCGGCGGAAACATCGAAATCATTGAGGAGTTGTTGCCGCTGCGGAATACGAGGGTCATTCTCCGGCACCAATCTCCCGTGAAGCGAGTCACTCTGGAACCAGCGGGCGAGGAGATTCCGTTCACCCAGGAAAGCGGCACGGTGGAGTTTACTGTGGACGAGTTCGCCTGCCATCAGATCGTCGCTCTGAGCGAAGTCTGATTTTCATTGAGGAAAAAGACGGGCTCGGACAGTTTGGGGCCGATGGAACTGGTAAACTTGACGCGGCGCCTGGAAATCGGCGCGAATTCCTACTGGCTGAAAATCGGTGGGAAGAACGTGATTCTCGATGCCGGTCTGCATCCGAAGCTGGAGGGGCTGGCTGCGGCGCCGAACTTTTCCCTGGTGCCCGAGGGGAAAGTGGATGCCATTCTGGTCACCCACGCACACCAGGATCATGTCGGTGCCGTGCCGCTGTTGACCCGGCGCGAGCCACAGGCCCGGGTTTTCATGACCGCGCCGACCGCGCGGGTTGCGGACGTGATGCTTCATAATGCCGTGAATGTGATGCTCCGGCAGCGCGAGGATGACGGGATCAACGAGTATCCGCTCTTCACGCATCGCGGGGTGGAGTTCAGTGTCAAGGCGTGGCACCCGCTCCCGCTCCGGAAACGATTCAACCTGCTCGGCGAGCCGTCGGAGAACGACCGCGAGGTCACGTTCGAGTTTTTCGACGCGGGCCACATCCTGGGATCGGTCGGGATTTTGATCCGCTACGGTGGGAGGACGATTTTCTACACCGGCGACGTCAATTTTGAGAACCAGACGCTCATGCGCGCGGCGTCGTTTCCGGAGGGAGGAGTGGATGTGTTGATCCTGGAGACAACCCGCGGAGACGCGCCGGTCCCCATCGGTTTCTCGCGGGCGAACGAGGAGGAGCGCCTGGCGCGCGGAATCTCCCGCGCCTTTGAAAAGGGCGGAAGCGTCACGATTCCCGTTTTTGCCCTGGGAAAGACGCAGGAGCTCCTGGCGATGCTCTGGCAGATGCGCCTTCACGGGGTGCTCCCCCATGGGCCGATCTACATTGGCGGGCTGAGCACGAAAATCACCGGGCTCTACGACGCGCTGGCTTCCACTTCGATCCGCAGCCACCCCGAGCTCCAACTCCTGCAGGAGATGTCCCCCTACGTCCTCTCCGGAACGGAAATCCAAACGATGTCCCCGAAGAAAAAGTGCATCTTCGCGCTCTCGAGCGGAATGATGACCGAGCACACGCTCTCGAATATGTTCTGCCGCCGGGTTATCGGGGACGCGAACCAGAACTTGTTTTTTGTCGGCTACTCGGACCCCGACTCGCCTGCCGGAAAGATCCGCCGGGCTGCGCCTGGGGAAATGGTCCGTCTCGAGAAGGATGGCGCGGAGATCCCGCTGCGTTGCCACATTGAGGAGTTCCAGTTCAGCGCG
>JALNYW010000021.1 GCA_023229665.1 Patescibacteria group bacterium
ATGGTGCAGACATGAGGACGACCGTGACATTGGATCCCGATGTGGAGAGTTTCCTCAAAGAGGAAAGTCACCGCACCCGGAGAAGTTTCAAAAAGGTTCTGAACGAGGCGGTGCGCTCGGCATTGCGTCCCCCGGCCAGGGAGCTTCCCAAGTTGTTGCCTCCCCGTCCGCTTGGCTTGGCTCCCGGAATCGATCCCCGCCGATTGAGCGGCCTTGCCGATGAAATGGAGGCCGAAACCTTTTTGAAAATCGCACGAAGCCGCAAGCCTTGATCATTCCAGACACCAACCTTCTGTTGTTCGCAATCAACACGGAGAGCCCGGATCACAAACGGGCTGTCGCGTGGTGGAAAAGTGTCGTGACGGGCAACGAACCGGTCGGGCTTCTCTCAGTGGTCATGTTTGCGTTCATTCGTCTCAGCACGAACCGCAAAGTTTTCTCTCAACCTTTGACGGTCGACGAGGCATTTGCCTACGTGGAAAACTGGCTGCAATTTCCCATGGTTTCTTGGTTGGACTCCGAGGCGGCCGACTTCGCCGCCGCTAAAAAGCTTTTGAAATCCGCCGGGACCGGGGCAAATCTTGTCACCGATGCCCAAATTGCCGCCGTGGCACTTCGCCTGAAGGCGACTGTGCATACCGCAGATTTCGATTTCGGCCGGTTTCCCGCCGTGAAGTGGATGAACCCTCTGTAGGACAGCGGTCTTCAGGAACAATCGCACCAGTCAAACAGGACAGGCTACCCCGTGAACGCAGAACGCCCGGCAGGGCAGGGCCCTCCGGGCGAAATATTGCTGAAGTGGCAGGGCAGCCCGTGCCGCCGTCTCAGAACCGCCTAAGATTTGGAGGGCTTGGAGCCCTTCTTGGCGACCGGCGCATTCGCTGCACGCCGTTTCGCCCATCGGGCGCTCATGGATGCGGAAAGCCTGGCGCGGCCGGCTGCAGTAAGGCCGCGTTTCTTCTTTGCGGGCTCCTTCACCTTGGAGGAAACCTTGGCAGTGCGAGCCGGTGAGCTTGCGGGTTTGACGTCGACTGCCGTGCCTGCGCTGATCGCATAGCGTCCGGGTTGGAGCTTCGTGGTCAAACTTTTGCCCGTTGTGCTGAACCACACAGAAACATTGCCCGTTGAGGTGCCCAACTTGCTGGCGATATCCTTCACGCGAAGCCCTTTGTCTCCGGCGGCGGCGAGAAGCGCAAGGACCCGGTCCTTCAACCCGCCACGCTTGCCTTTGCGGGCTTTGGCGGGTTTCTTGGCAACTTTGGATGGCTGGGAAACCGGTTTCGAAACTGCTTTCGAAAAGGCTTTGCCAAAGGTGGCTTTCGCTCCCGTCAAGGATTTGGCAATTTCCGTTTCCAGTTCGGAAACAAGCTTAACGAGTTCGTCTTTTCTCTCCGTCAGGTTGAGAACGCGGCGGAGAGACTGGCTGGTGATGTGTGTTAGATCCATACTTAAGTGGCGTATTTAGATAGGTTTCTCAATTTCAGCAAGGGAAAATTTAGGCGTCCAGCCCGTGTGAGCGCGCCAGTGCAGGCTCCGATGGGTTCTGGCACGAATGGGCGCGGCGGCCGTTCCAACGGTCTTGTCTGCTTGCCGGTCGTGAAGATCGCGGAGATTTTGCATGCCAAGCGCCAACATTTCCGCTTACAGTGTCCGGCTCTCATGGAAGATCACATTCTCACTGTCGGGCTCCCCTCGGGCAGCCTGATGGAACCAACCATTTCGCTGTTAGCCAAAGCCGGCTACGCCATCTCCGGCGCAAACCGCTCCTACCGTCCGTCGGTGGATGATCCGGAAATGCGGATCCGTCTCCTGCGGGCGCAGGAGATCAGCCGATACGTCGAGCACGGCTACCTGGACTGCGGGATCACCGGGCGCGACTGGGTCGAGGAAAACGAATCCGACATCCACGAAGTCACCAGCCTCGCCTACAGCAAGGTCAGCTCCAACCCGACCCGATGGGTCCTCGTCGTTCCCGAAGATTCTCCGATCCGCACGGTCCAGGATCTTGAGGGAAAACGCGTCGCCACCGAAGCGGTGGGAATCACGAAACGGTTCTTTGAGCGCGCCGGCGTCCACGCCGAGGTCGAATTCTCATGGGGAGCGACAGAGGTCAAAGTCCCCGACCTTGTGGATGCGATCGTGGACATCACCGAGACCGGTTCCTCTCTCCGCGCCAATAAACTCCGCATCGTGGACACCCTCATGGAATCCTATCCCGCCCTCTTCGCCGCCCACGGCGCGTGGAAGGATCCGTGGAAGCGGGAAAAGATCGAAACGATCGCCCTTCTCCTCAAAGGCGCCCTCGCGGCCCGCGACCTCGTCGGGCTCAAAATGAACCTGCCAGAAAAAAGTCTGAAGAATTTGCTTGAGGCTCTGCCCGCATTAAGGAATCCTACGGTTTCGCCCTTGGCACAACCCGGATGGGTCGCCATCGAGACGGTGATCGAAGAGAAAATCGTCCGCGAGATCGTTCCGCAGCTGAAAACGCTCGGGGCCGAGGGGATCATCGAGTATCCGCTCAACAAGGTAGTTTACTAGCAGTTCCGCAATCCCATGGGTTCATTAAAGAAGACAAGAAAAGCGAAAATCGCGAAGCACAAGCGCCGCAAGCGCATGAAAGAAAACCGCCATAAGAAGCGGTTGCGCTACAAGTCGTAATCACACGCAATCCTCGTCGCCGCACGTCGGCGGCGGGTTGCCAACCGGAATCGGGGCTGCAGCGGACTTTCCGCTTCAGTCCCGGCTTCCATTTGTGGAAGGCGGATCCGTGTCCAGATGCCGCCGGAGTGTTCACTCCGAAAAGCGGAGATTTTTGGCGTGCCCGCCTTCCTGTCGATGGGATTTTCAACCCGTACACGGATGTTGAGGAGTGCTCTCTCTGGGGAGCGCACTCGTCTCGAGTGCTGGCTGAGGCGTCCCGCCTCAGCGAACCGTGTGGCCAAGGTTGCTCGCGCGTCCTCCGCTGCCAGCTCGGCACACAAAAGATCGTTACTGCGGACGCTGCAACCCACACGCGGGACGCATGTGCCCCCCGGAAAAGAAAGCTCCGCCGCGCAAGGCTTTGCCCGCGTCAGCTTTCGAGAGCCTTCGAGATCCGATCGCAAACCGCCTTCAGCGTCTTCACGCGCGCATACCATTTGAAGGTCGCGGGAATCACCGTCCAGGGGGCTTCCGGCGTGCTGGTCTTCTCAAACATCTCTTCCGCCGCCTCGTTGTGCTCGTCCCAGTGCCGGCGGTTCCGCCAGTCCTCATCGCTGATTTTCCAGTGCTTGTAGGGATCCGCCGCCCGGCGCTTGAACCGATCCAGCTGCTCGTCTTTGGTAATGTGCAGGTAGAGCTTGATCAGGACCGCCCCGTCGTCGACCAACGTCTTCTCGAACTCGTTGATCTCGCGGAAGGCGCGCTTCCACGCCGCGTCCAAACAAAATCCCTCGACACGCTCGACCAGGACACGCCCATACCAGGAGCGGTCGAAAATCGCGAGCTCGCCATGCGCGGGGAGCTTCGTCCAGAACCTCCACAAGTAGTGGTGGCTGAGCTCCTCGGGCGTCGGCTTCAAGATCGAATAAA
>JALNYW010000022.1 GCA_023229665.1 Patescibacteria group bacterium
GGCCCTGTCATACCGCCACAGGTTCACCCTCCGCTTTTCCCGCTCGGGCGCGAGTTCGGCAAGGCGGCGCAGGGCGTCGGTGCGCTCGGCCATGGCAACCGTGTGTTCGTCCGTCAACCCCAACAACCGCTCCCGCGTCAGATCAGCGGGCCACGGCTTCTCCGAGTCGATGTAGGCGAGGATGGCTTGGCCATCGTTTGAATAAAATTTAACTCCGCGATTGCTCTCTACCCACTCCCGCATCCGCTCGATTGCTTCAACTGGCTTCTTCATTTCACCCTCCCCAATCGCTCCTGAAAGTAAGTCATCCGCTTCCACTCCACCTTTGATCGATTCATAACCGGCCCGTAGGGTATGCAAACCTTTCCTCCGTCTGGATAGACCCTGCACGCATGAGCGTCAGGAGGTACTTCCCACAGGGACAGGTTAGCCATCTTCCGTCCTTCCTCTATGCCCATTTCCTTGGCAGAGTAGGCCAGGAGTAACGTGCAGCCGCAGACGATGAACGCGATAAGGAGGCGGTCGGCTATCACGGAAGTTCCAGCTTGTTCGCCGCGTAATAGAAGGCCAGCAAGGCCCGAAACTCTGTCCACCCTTGCTTTAGTTCGGCTTCGTCCAATTCAATCACTCTTGCTTCCGGTTTCGTGCTTGAGACGTAGCAGATCGAGCAACGCGCCTCTGGCATATCCAATCCGTGACGATAGGCGGCTAGTTGTCTCCGGTGATCGGGCCAGAGCTTCAGTCCAGCCAAATCCTTGTCTGTAGTCTTGAAGTCACAGACGAAGCCGGGGGCCGATAGGTCTAGTTTTCCACCAAAGCCTAGAGGGCTGGCAAACGACCTTTCGGCATCCCAATCCATCAAGCCTGCCCATCCCCCTACGGCCCCCATTGCGGCGTCTACATGGAGCGAATATGGGCCGTGGCGGTCGAGCTTTTCAATGGCCCCATGAATCTCGGTTCCCTTGTCCCTCGCCTTCGCGGCTTGTTCGTTGGAGTCGCGGACGATCCGGTTGATATAGTCCTCGTCGGATTCGCCCTCCTGCCGCGCCAGGGTCAGAGCGGACATGATCGCGTTTCCGATCTTCCATTTCTCCAACCCCGGCGCGGCAGCTTGGCGAAGGATTGTGGTAACGGAAGGAAGCAAGCCACGCTCCCTCGCGTCCCGTACAGTCGTGTTCCGCTCCTTCCCGTTCTTACCGATGATCGTGTAACGGGGAGACCCGTCCGGCGAGTACCAATGGCCGGCCTGTGTTGCGAAATCGTCTTTAAGAACGGTGGACATTGATTACCCCTAAAAAGGAATGTCGTCTTCCATGTCTTCAAGCTGCTGGCCGGCAGACCTGACCGGGGCGGGCTTGGCTCCTTCTGCCTTGCTGGCGACGGACTTGGCGTGATATTTCTTGGTCCGGTTCATATCGACCCGTACACCTCCCGTAACCTTCCCGCCAAAGCTCACATTCTCGTCATTGAACAGAACGATCTTCTGGCCGATCCAGTCGTCCGTTTCGTCCGTGCCCAAGGCTTTCTCGATCAGGGCAATGTTTGTTGAGTTCAGAACCATCGGTTTGCACTCGTCGAAGTGGATCACCCACTTCATTTCCTGCTCGTCCTCGCGGCCCACGTTTTCCTTCTTGAAGTAGCGGACAGTCACTAGGAGCCCGTCGCCCGCGTCTTCCTTTTTCAGATATTTCGATTCGATCAGTTGGGAGGCTTTCATTTCAGTTCCTTTCGGTTCGTTTGGTTGAGATTCCGTACTCGGCCCGAATCCAGTTAGCATCGGTAATCGTGGCCGTTCCTACTTCGATCCTGTCGGCTACCTGTGAAGCTATGTGCTGGCGGTCTAGCTGAATCTCGTAATTACACAGTTCCCACGCCGCTTCATCGCCCATGACTTGTTCGGAGAGGTTCATTTGGCCCCCGCGAACGTAGTCCGCATCAGTCCTTCAACCGCCGCCGCGCTAATATCGTCTTCGTTCTTGAGGTAGTAATCCGCGACCATTCCGGCCAGTTCCTTTTCGCCCACGCCAATCGCTTCGGAAATTCCGGCAATGATCCGCGAGGCGTCGGCGCGGGATAGCTTTGTCCCTCCCTCGCCGTACCCGGCCCAAACTCGCAAGCAATCGGCGGCATACGTCCACGGATACCGCGTCGAGATAAAGCCCGGATGATCTGCCCACTTGTTCATTTGTTGATCCTTTCGAGGAGGGCGCGGGCATTTGCCATCGCCTTCTTCGAGACGAAATCTTGGCTTGCGTATGACCCGCCTTCGCAATACCCGCCCAAGAACAGGCCGCGCAGCGCCTCGATCAACTCCGCGTGTTCGGCTTCGAGTTTCGCAACCTCGTCGCAGGCTTCGTGCAGGCACATCGTCATTTGTGACCCGCGCCCTTCGTTTGCGACATTCCGCCAGTAGGTAATCTTGCTCATTCTTCTTCTCCCGCTTTCTTCTCGGCCAATGTTTCAATAATCCCGAGTAATTCAGCCTTGATGTAAGCCAGCCTGTCCGAGGCGCTGATAAAGCTAGGGTCATCACGGAAACAGGCTTGCACGGCCGCGCTGATGATTTCGGACTTGTCCTGGTCATCGAGATCGTCAAGCCAGTCATAGGAGCGGAACAGGGCTTCGCGCTCGTATTCGTCGATAAGCTCGCCCGCACTCATGGGCTTGACGACCGGCCATGCGCGTTCAATGACCATCACGTTTTCGATATCGTTCATGTCGTCACCTTTTCGACCGTGTTGACCGGTTCGCTGCCTAGCTTCTTGATGCGCTCCATGAATGCGTCTGCGCCGGGATCGGTGAGGGGGGTTAGCATGGAGAAGTCCATTAGATAGTGTGTTGGCGGGAGATCTCTGTTTACGTAGTCAGGAAAGGCAGGGAAATCAACGACGCAATCCCACTCAACATCCGCTTCAAGAGAGAAAACAACGCCCTCAGCCCCGATTGGCGGAGCGCCAGAGAAGCACGATCCGATGAACCGCACCCGCTGCCCAACCTTGAACGTCGCCATTAGTGCGTCTCCCCGTAGATGTGCCGAAGCTCATGCGTCCTCAAATCCTCCCCGTCCCCGCTCATCGTCCTAGCCGCAGCCGATTCGGACAGGTGCGAGTAGACGACGCAGGTAGGGGCCATGTACGCGCACGCCCCGAGGTTCGGATGATTGGCCTTCGTCTGCCCGCAAGTTGAGTAAAGCTGCGCGTAGGGGACAACGGTCCATGTGTAATCCGCACAGGAAACGTGAGTGCGCTTCCATGTGTATTCCGTAGCGCAGCCCTGCAAGACAAGCGCGAGCAGGGTTACAAGCGCGAGGGCTAGGAGGAACAAGTTACGGGCGGTGCGTTGGCTCACGCCTTTTCCTCGATGATGA
>JALNYW010000023.1 GCA_023229665.1 Patescibacteria group bacterium
ATCGAGGATGGATCGGGTCGTCTGGGTATGGTTCTTTTCCGCGAGGCCGCTGACGAGGAGCGCGATGCTCTCGCGCATCTGCGGGGTGAACTTGCCCATCATGCCATAATCGTACAAGACGATCCGGGCGTCCGGCAGCACGGTCATGTTGCCCGGATGCGGGTCGCCATGGAAGAACCCGTGGGTGAAAATCTGCTCGTAGATGATGCCGGTCATGGTGACGGCGAGTTTTTTGGTATCAATGTCCAGGGCTGCGAGGGCCGGCATATCCATGATCGAGGCGCCGGTGATGTAATCCATCGTGAGGATCCGAGCGTTCGAGTGGTCCCGGTAAATCTTGGGGACGACAAGATCCGGATTCCCTTCGAACTGTTCGGCAAACCGCTCGGCGTTGGCGGCTTCATTTTCGAAGTCCAATTCCCTTTGCAAGGTTTCGGTGAATTCCTCGACGATCCCGGTGGGGTTGAGCCCGGACGACTCGGGCACATGCTTTTCGATGAACCGGGCGAGGTCGTGAAGGATCGCGACATCGAGCGAAATGGTTTTCTCGATATCCGGACGCTGGATTTTGACGGCGACCGGTGTGCCGTCCAGAAGCTTGGCATTGTGGACCTGGGCGATGCTTGCGCTGCCGATCGGCTCTTTGCTGAAATGGGAAAAAAGCTGGCGCATCGGGTGGCCGAGTTCGCGCTCCACGATCGCCCTGGCCTCGGATCCCGGAAATGGAGGGACGCTGCTCTGAAGCTTGGTGAGCTCGATAAAATAGTCGTCGGTGATCAAGTCCCGCCGGCTGCTCAGGATCTGGCCGAACTTGATGAACGTCGGCCCGAGTTCCTCCAGGGCGAGCCGGAGCCGCTCCGGGAGCGGCTTCGACAGGATCGCGTCGTCCAGGTGAGCCGGGACCGTGGCATCTTCTATCCGCAGGATACGCTGGAGTGCGACGAGGCGCAGAACATCCGCAAATCCGTATTTGAAGAGAATCGAGAGGATTTCTCTGTAGCGCGGCAGATGGGTGTAGAGGTCCATCGCGGACCGGAGCGTGTCAAAAATCATTTGTTTATCCCAATGTTTTCAGCGTCTCTACGGCTTTCTTCAGGACGGACGCCATCTCAAGCCGTCGGAGCGGCTTGCTGAGATAATTATTCATTCCTCCAGCAATGCAACGCTGCCGGTCCCCGGACATGACATCGGCAGTGAGCGCAATAATATAGGCTTTGGGAATTTTCGGGTGCAAAGACTCGAATTCCCGGATCCTCCCTGTCGCCTCCAAGCCGTCCATGACCGGCATCTGCAGGTCCATGAAGATCACCTGATAGGGCCGCTTTTCGTAAGCTTCGACCACGGCGAGACCGTTTGGCAGGGAGTCGGATGAGACTCCCAGCGAATCGAGTATCCGCTGGGCAAGCAAGCTGTTGACGGGATTATCCTCCACGACAAGCACGCGCAGCGTCGCGTCCACAGCGAATTCCCGCATGGTTTCTGGGGGGGCATTCTTATCGGGATCGGCGGCAACCGGCACGGTCACAAGCGGCAATTCCAGAGCGAACACACTGCCCGATGGCGAGGATTTCAGCAGGCACACATCTCCGCCCAAAAGCTCGGAGAGGCGCTTGCAGATGACCAAACCGAGGCCGGTGCCTCCAAAGAGCCGGGTCGTCGAGGAGTCCGCTTGCGAAAAGGGCTTGAATAACCGGCCGATGCGGTCGGGAGAAATTCCGATACCCGAGTCCGCGACTTCCACTAGCAAAGGAAAACGACCATCCTTGGGATCCTTGCCGCCTCTTTTTGCCGTGATAACAACCCCCCCGGCAGGAGTGAATTTCACCGCATTCCCGATGAGGTTCAGAAGAATCTGACGGAGGCGTCCGGGATCCGTGCAGAGCGCCTTCGGCACGTCCTTGTCCACCTCCACCCGGATGGTCACCCCTTTTGCCTGGGCCGTGGCACTGTAGAGGTCCGCGACATCGGTCAAACACTTGCGGATCTCGACGGCGGTGGGCTGGAGCGTCATCATGCCGGATTCAATGCGCGAGAAATCCAAAATATCATTCAAGAGCATGAGCAGGGCATCCCCGCTGCGTCGGATCATCTCCACATGTTCCTTCTGCAGAGTATCCAGCGTGGTGTCGGTGAGGAGATCGGCGAATCCCAGGACGCTGTTGAGGGGCGTCCGGATTTCGTGGCTCATCACAGCGAGAAACTCGCTCTTCGCGCGGTCGGCGGCCTGAGCGGCATCCTTTTCCCGGATCAGTTCCTGTTCGAAAAATTTGCGGGCGGTTATGTCCAGGCCGGCACCGCGGTAGCCGACGGCCTGACCGGCCATGTTGCTGACAGGCACGCCGTTGTGGCTCAGCCAGATGACTTGTCCGTCCCCGTGGACCATCCGGTGCTCGAAGTTACGGAATATCCTCTGCTCCACGCTGATCTTTTTCCATTCCTCGCGAAAAGCTTCCATGTCCTCTGCTGGAACGAAGGAAATGGGATGGTGACCGATCAATTTTTCAATCGGGTAGCCCAGCACATCCACCACGCGTTCCGACAAGTATGTGTAATGCCCGCTGGCATCCACCTCCCAGATATATTCGCCGGCGGCATCCACAACGTCACGGAACCTGCGCTCTGTTTCGCGCAAGGGCGTGACGTTGAGGATCGTGCCGACTGTCAGCGTCGTATTATTCTCTGCATCAATGCGTTGTCCTCGGTCAAGCAACCAATACAGACGGCCGTTCCTGCTGAAAATCCTGTATTCGACATTCCACCTGGCACCATCCGAAACGCTCCATGCTGCCCGGCACTTTTCGATATCGTCCGGATGAACGCAGGCCAGCCACTCGGTGCGGCTCCCCGGCATGCTGTTTTTGTCGGGCCATCCCAGATCGGTGAGATTCCCCTGCCAGATGAGTGCGTCGGACGCGGGATCGAACCGGTAGATCGCCTCGCCAATCGCGCCAATCAGAGCGGTTTCCGCGCGGGTGATGCTGGCGAGCAAATTGCTATCGACAAGATTCCGGCGGCGGTAGGAATAAACTGCCAGAGCCACGGTCAGCGAGACGACGGCCCCGATGAGGACCGAAGACAATGCGGCAGACTTGAGCGAGGCCAAGGTCGGTTGAAGCCGACCGGATGTGGACTCGACGACCAACACCCCCGATGGGACCTCCAGACTGGAAAGAATCGGAACCATGGCCACCACATAGGACTCCGGGGAACCGGGATAGGAAATTTCCCCGACCCATCCTTTTCCTGTCCTTTGGACCGAGAGGGCGCAGAAGTAGAGATTTTCTTTGTTGAAGTCTCCGCTTTTGCCC
>JALNYW010000024.1 GCA_023229665.1 Patescibacteria group bacterium
CTTCGGCGGTGAGCTGGGTCGCCATAGGTTTACAAGCGGTCCATCTCCGGCTTAGCGCGATGCCTCCACGCATTCATTGGCCTTGGAAAGACGGCCTTGAAGGATCGGGACCGACATCCGGAGAAAGATGGTGTAACAAAGCAGTCCGAAGGCCCAGATGCCGAAGCAAACGAGTGTTTCGTTGATGGAGGGAAAGTATTCGACGATCTGGCCGAGCGGCGTGGGAATGAAGCCGGGAATGACCAGCCCCATCCCTTTTTCGATCCAGATGCCGGTGATGCACAGCACGCAGGTCAGGTTGAGCCACTTCAGACTCCGGCTGAGCGGCAGCACCAGCAGCACCATGGCGGTGAGATTGAAGGTGACGGCCGTCCAGATCCAGGGAACCAGCGCGTGGTAGCCGTGCAGACCCAAATACAGGTATCTGGACGACGCGATATGCAGGCCGCCCGCATAAAATTCCGTGAAGACCTCGCACAGCAGCAAAAACACGTTGATGATCATCGACACCTGCACGATGCTCCGCAGCGTCAGCAGCGCCTTGTCGGTGATGTGGTATTGCGTGACGTGGCGGATGACTTGCAGCGCCAGAATGATCAGCGCCGGGCCCGCCGTGAACGCCGAGGCCAGGAAGCGCGGGCCGATAATGGCCTGGTTCCAAAACGGCCGTCCGCCCAGCCCGACATAGAGGAATGCCGTGACCGTGTGAATGGATATCGCCCAGAGGATCGCGATGAAGACAAACGGAATGTAAAACCACTTCGCCGGCTTTTTATTCTGATAGCGGCAGTAGAGCAGGTAGCCGCAGATGTGGACGTTCAGCACGAGATAGCCATTCAGGACGAGCACGTCCCAGCTGAGCATGGACGCGGGGAAATTGAGCTGGCCGATCCCGGGGATCAGGTGCCAGAACCGGTCCGGCCTCCCCAAATCCACCGTAACAAACGCCAGGCACATGATGATCGCCGCCACCGCCAGCAACTCGCCGAAGATGACCAGGTCGTGCAACTCCTCGTTGTCGTAGATGTACACCGGAATGACCATCATCACGGCCGCGGCGGCCACCCCGACCAGGAACGTGAAGTTTGCGATATAAACCCCCCACGAAACCTGGTCGCTCATGCCGGTGACAATCAGGCCGTCTGCAAACTGTCTGACGTAGGCGTTCAGCCCCAGCAGACAGAGCACCGTGAGCACACCCATCCACGCGTAATACCGCCAATCGCCCACGAAGGCGATCCGCAGGCAGCGCCCGAGAAACACATAATAATTTCTGATCGCTGTCATCATACGTCGAAATAGTAGAAGAACCGTGGTGACGTCCCCAATTCTTCCTTCAGCTGAATGAAGATCTTTTTGGTTTTGAGGATATACGACACCTCGCTGTTGGGATCGAGGATGTTGCCGAATTTCCGAGTCCCCGTGGGGCAGACTTCCACGCAGGCCGGGTAGCGTCCCGCGCGGGTTCGCTGGAGGCAGAAGTGGCATTTCTCCATCACGCCCTGTTTCCGCGGGCGGTTGCTGAGATAGTCCATCTCCCCATTGATCTTATCCTTCGGAATCTCGGGCTTGGTGAAGTTGAAACGCCGGGCCCAGTAGGGGCAGGCTGCTTCGCAGTAGCGGCAGCCAATGCACCAGTCGTAATCGATGACCGTGATCCCGTCGGGTTCCTGCCAGGTCGCGTGAACCGGACAAACCTTGACGCAGGGCGGGTTCTTGCACTGCTGGCATTGCACGGGCATGTAGAAGTGCCCCTTTTCGGGCACCTTCTCCGGGTCGTAATCATGCACGGCCTTGTCCATGTCGAGCGAGCCGTTTTCCATCTGCAGAACCCGGATGTATTGGATCTCCGGGTTGCGCGACTGGTTGTTCTCCGCCACGCAGGCATGCACGCATTTCCGGCAGCCGATGCAGCGGGTGAGATTCAGGCAATAAACAAACTCCACGCCATCCATCGGCTTCAGATCGCGCACATGCGGACGGATTCCATATTGCCGCTCCACGTCGTTTTCAATGCGCTTCAGGACGACCGCCATCTCTTCCGGCGTCATTTCCTTGTAATACTTCTGCATGAACTCGTCCATGGATGGAAAGTCCTGGATCTTGCGGAGCGGTTCCAAGCTGGCGGCGAGCGCCGCCAGGCCGGTCGTGAACATCGCCGACATTCGCAGGAAACTGCGGCGGTTCATCCCCTCGGAAATCGGATCGTTGTCTCCGTTGGATGGTTGGTCAGTCATGTTTTCCTTCGGCTGCAGGCGCCGGTTTGCCCAACGGGCGCAGAGTATGCGGCGCCGGGGCGGGGCGACGTCCCGGAAATTTGGGAGAGTGCGGGTTGTGACAGGAAACGCAGTCCTTGCGTGTGATCGCTCCCATATCCCGCTTCCAGTAGCCGCTCGTGCGGCCGTGCGCGCCGGCATCCCAATCCCGATAGGTCGGGCCGTGGCAGCTTCCGCAGAGCTCGGTGCTCTCCGAGAATTTGAGCTCGCGGCCATCGCGGGTCTGGAAGAGCTCCAGATTCGCCTCGTCGTGGCAGTTGGTGCAGATGTCGTTCCGGTTGTTCCGACCGTGTCCCATGACGATGTTCGAATGCTCCTCCGGAATGATCAGATTGTGCTTCTCATCGAAACGGAGGGTCGGCGGCTTGCCTTTCTCGTGACAGCCGTAGCAATCGAAATCGGAAAGATCCTCGCCGGCACTGGCCAGTTCCGCATAGGACGTGCGGACGGTCGCCGTGCTCGTAAACTCGGGATCCACCAGAGGAATATCCTGCCTCGCAACGGGATTTTTCCACATATTCATGAGGAAAGCCACCGTGAGCACCAGGAACGCCCCCACCAGGACGTTCAACACGATCGAAGTTTTGGTGGAGTCCTTCATGGTAAGACAAACAAACTAACTGCAGCAGGTTCCCAGCTTTGAGCCGGCCTTCGACATCGTCTTTCTCGTGTGTCGATGGCCAGCTTAAGCTATGAAACGATCCTGCAAATCTGTGCTCGCCTACTTCTTGAGCGAGCGGACGTAACCGACAAGTGCTTTGACATCGTCCGCACTCAGATCGGGGAACGCCTTCATCTTCGTCTTGTCCCCGACCGTGATGCCTTCCTTGATGGATTTGGCAATCTTGTCGTCCGTCATAACCGCCTGAACCTTGGCATCCGTC
>JALNYW010000006.1 GCA_023229665.1 Patescibacteria group bacterium
TGGCGCCTCCCATGCTTTGGCGGCAGCGACGGTAGCCCCTTTGGTCTCATACCAAGCCAGGCTCATGGATCCCTCAGGGTTCCCTGTGTCTGATGGAACCTATTCGGTTCAATTTTCGCTATACGATGCGGCTTCTGGAGGAAATCGTCTTTGGACGGCTGCTGGAACGTTAGTGACTCCCACAGCCATTTCCGTCTCAGTCCAGAATGGATTGTTTTCGGTTTTGCTGGGTGATACCGGACAAAACACTTTAGATACTGTCGATTGGAACCAGGATAACTTGTATATCGGGGTTACCATTGGTGCGGATTCGGAAATGACTCCGAGACGAAGACTGGCCGCCGTTCCCCAAGCCTTCAATGCAATGCAGCTTCAGGGCATGTATGCCTCAAGCACGGCTTTTGGAGCGAGTTCGCTCTTCACCGTGAACCAGACATCCAACACGAGCGCCACCGGAACCCGTACCGCATTGGAAGTCCGTTCAGCCGGTACCAATGATTCCAATGATTTTCTTATTCGAGGCGTGAATGATCTTGCGAATACGGTGTTTAGCGTGAATAGGCAGGGAAGCGTGACCACAACCGGTGGACTAAACGTGTTTGGAACCGCTTCAACAACGAACCTGTTCGTGGCTGGACAGCTTGTTTGTCTGGCAAATGGGACGAATTGTACGGGGGGCTCGACTGATACCCTCGCGAGCGTGTCCGCTCGCGGATCGTTCGCTACTTCGACATTACAATTGTACGGAGGGTTTGTCGCAGGTTCCTCGACCGTGACTTCGACGCTCACAGTTTTGGGCGGGGTTTCCACTACGCATGCGACAGCGACGAGTCTCTATATCCAGAGCGGTACCAGCCAGCAGGCGATCACCGTCGAAGATCCGGCTACCACGTTTAAAATCTTTACCGTTTCTGGCGAAGCCTCATTGGGTACGACGAATTCGAGTAACTTGAATTTTACGACTGACGGTTCATCCCGTTGGTTCATTGATACCGTGGGCAATCTGCAACCGACATCCGACGCCTCTTACAATCTTGGCTCGGCGGTTGGCGGCCGTATCTTTACGGGCACCTTCTTAAACGTGACCTCCATCAATGTTACGACTACTTTTGTGTACGCGTCGGGATTCGTAACCACAACTCAACTCTTTGCGAATGGCGGCACCTTTGGAAGTCTCACGGTCGGTGGCTCCACCGTTTGTCTCACGAACGGAACCGATTGTCCGGCGTATTTGCTGGCCGAAACGGATACGTTGGCTTCTGTCACAGCTCGTGGCGGCTTCTCGACGACGACACTCCAGCTCTACGGTGGCTTTGTTGGATCGAGCTCCACCGTCACCTCTACTTTGACCGTCCTCGGCTCGACTTCGCTTCAGAATGTGACGGGCTTGAATGCCACCTTCACAAACGCCACGGCAACGAATTTATTCGTCTCCGGAACCGTCTCCACGACTCAAGTATATGTAACGGGACAGCTGGTGTGTTTGGCGAATGGCGTGAATTGCACGACACCTCCTTCTACCGACCTTAACTGGACTTTTGACGGACCCTCGGACTTCGTGCGGAATGCAACACCCACCACGGACCTTGTCCTTGGCTCCACCGCAACCTCAACCGGAGCTCCTGCTTATTTCGATCTTTCCGGTGGTACGAATGGCTCATCTAACTTTTATTTTGGACATGCGACCAATGCGAACGTATTGATTGGAGGAACAAGTACGACGGACACGGGATTAAACGCTTTGTTTGCCTTAAACGGAGATGACCTCTTTGTCCATGGAAATATCGGTAGCGCTTCGAGCATCTATACGAATGGCGCATTTGTGGCGGGTTCGAGTTCTACGTATTTTGGAAACGGTTATATTCGAAAGAATGATACTGGGGCGCTTGCAATCAATACCGTAAGCGGAACCAGCTTCACGAACGGAGTGAGCCAGCTCTGGAATTCGCAAGTCAATCCTCAGAAACTTTCCGAGTTCCTGATTAGCAAAACGGGCGAATTTCTTGTACGCGGACGATACGTGTATGTCGTAAATAATTCGGATAACGTCTTGCGCATACTCGACGCGACCGATCCGATGAATGTCCGTTTGGTCGGCCAAACTGCGGATTTGGGCGGCACGCCTACCGCTTTGGCGGATGACGGAAGATTTATTTACGTCGGACTCGGAACGGCTGATCTGGCCCTGATCGACGTTTCCAATCCGAGCGCGCCTTTTGTCGTAAATACGTACCTGAACATCCCGGGAAATTCATTCAAAATCATCGGCAAACACCTGTACGCGGTCGGCGGCTCCGGTATAAAGATTTTCGACATCACTAATGCCGCCACTTCCATCCCTTTGGTGGGAAGCGATACATCGTTTGAGTCATCAGATTTCGTTATTGATGGTCAATACCTCTATTCGGTCGGCGGTTCCCTCTCATTCCAGTTCGCCGTGGTCGATATCAGTTCTCCGTCGAATCCGCACGTGGTCGGTACGCGTGAGCTTTCATCGGGCTCGGTCAGTATCGCGCTTCGCGGAAAAACCGCCTTCGTTGCCGATAGTTCGGCGGGTGAGTTCTACGCATTTGACGTAAAAAATCCGACGAATCCTTTTGTCATGACGACGACGACCGGGCTTACGGCTCCGGGACGTGTAAGCGTGGGCGGCCGTTATCTTTATGTTCCCGATGGCAGCGCCATACAGGTGTACGATGTCCAAACTACAACCAGCATCGCCCAGGTTGGGTCGATCGGTGATTTTGGCACGGCCTCCTATTTTCTCCCTTCCGGGCGTTACTCTTTTGCTTCGGATAGCGCCGGCGGAGGTGCGGGCTTCATCGCCATCTATGATACGCAGGGCACGGAAGTACAGAGCCTGACCGCGCACTCTTTAGAAGCGGGCGATGGCCGTATATTAAATGATTTCGTGGTTGGACAGGCGCTCACCGTAGGGAGTGGACTAAACGTGGGCTTTGAAGGGATCGGCTCATGGGGGGCGCTGTCCGTGTACGCCACTAATACAACTTCGTCTTTTGCCGGCGGCGTCGAGATTTTTGGAGGCTTGCGCACGGTCGGGCACTTATCCGCGGCCGGTACTTTTGCCGTCGACGGGACGCTTTCCGTCAATGGGCAAATCGATACGGATTTGATTCCTGCCGCGAACGCAACGTATTCGCTCGGTTCGGAATTTGGAAACCAGTGGAATGCCTTTTTCGAGCACGTGACGGCTTCGAGTCTCTATATTCAAAACCGGGTAAACATTACGGGTAGCGTGCTTGGGTCGCCTCAGCTCTCGGTTGTGACGACGACGGGAGTCCTGGGCGGCGGTTCGCCAGACATCGTGGTCAAGGATAAGACCATCTTCATGACGAACTCGGCGTCGAACACGCTTGTCGTGCTTGATCACTCGAATTTTAATAGCATAAAAGTAGTCACGACCACGCAAATCGGGACCGGGCCATTCGAAATGGAGCTCGCGTATCCGAATTCGTTGATGATCGCGCGTTCCGGCGCCCTGGATCTTTACAATGTGGAAAATGCCGCAAGTCCGACCTTGATTACAACGATCACGGCGACGGGCATCGTGGACTTTAAGATGGTGAATGGGTACGTCCACTACACGTCCCTCGGAGGCATAGCCGATTATGTCGTTACGGACATTTCCGGGAGGACGGTAGGGACGCTGAATGGGTTGGGTGACTTTACACAAATGGATATCCAGGGTGAAACCGCCTATGTCGCTGATACGGCGAGTGGCGTCGTGCGCATCATTGATATCACCAACCCCGCCGCCCCGACTCAGATTGCGACTTACACGCCCAGCAGCGGCGCACCCTCGAGCGTGAACGTACAAGGGAATTTGATGTTCGTTGGACGCACGTCCGTCACCACGGGTGACATTGTAAGCATCGCGAGCTCGACCAGTCCTACATTCCTGAATACATTCAGCTGTAGCCAGTTCAATTGTGACGTCGTCTTTGTCGCGGGACGCTATGTGTACACGAAGGGAGTGAATTTTGTCAGCAACCCAGCAGGCGTGAGGGTTCTTGATGTGAATGACCCGAATAACCAGGTTTCCTACACGGCGGCCGAGTTCGGTATGCGCGCCTTTGATATGGATATCAACGGGCGTTATCTGTACGTCGCCGGTTCTTTTGACTTCGCCGGCTCCGGCACCACGACGCTCACCGTGCTTGATACCGGCGGGTTGGATGCTCCCGGTATTTCCGCGGGCGCATTTGATACCGGTTGGGCAAACGTCAGGAATTCATTGACCGTGGGCAAGGACGTCGAGATCGTCGGTTCGCTTTCAGCGAAAGGCGGCCGCTTCATCTCCGATGTCGACATCCTCTCGTTTAGTGCAAGCCCGACGTTGAAGGTTGCAAACTCAGGACCGGGCGCCGGTGGGCGCAACTGGGGTATTTGGGCGAATACTTTGTCCGTTGGAGATACGACAGGTAACCAGGTGCCCACGGGTACACAGAATTATCAGATGGTGATTTCATACAATGGAGGTGCCAGTGGTTACGGTCTCTGTATCGATGACCGGACGAACGCCGGAACTTGTCCTGACAGCGCCGCTGCAAACTCGTCGATTTTGGCCGATAATGCCGTGACCGCCAACGCATTCGACTTAGCGGAAATGTATTCGGTGAGCGGATCATCTACGCCTGGCGATTTGCTTGTATTGGATCAAACCGTCTCTACCACGGTCAAAGTATCTTCTGGAATTACGTATGATTCCAAGGTGATAGGCGTGGTCTCGACGCGTCCGGGTTTTGTCCTTGGTTGGAATGGGGGCGCGCAGGTTGCCTTAGCCGGCCGCGTGCCGCTAAAGGTTGCAATGACGAATGGCTCGATCCAAATCGGCGATGCGCTCGTATCTTCCGACATTCCCGGATATGCGATGAAAGCCACGAAACCAGGAACCATGGTCGGATATGCCTTGGAAGATGCGAATGCCACGGGAACCATCGAAGTGTTCGTGAATGTCGGATATTACGCCGGAACGGTCTTAGATACGGATGGAACCGTGACACGCATCAGCGATGACGTGGTTTTCGCCTCGCGTGAGACAGCTTCCAGCACCAATCCATTCGTGGATTCTTGGGGACTGACATTCCGCGGAAGCGTGTGGGATTCGCTGTCATCTAGCGTGGTTTCGCGTGACTTCTCCATCTTGAATGACGTCATTTCTTCGACGAGCTCACTCCTGACCATCCGTAACTCGAATGGCACGAGCATTTTCACCATGGATGAAGCGGGGAACGCTTCATTTAGCGGCGATGTGCAGGTGGGTGGACGCCTCTTCCCGTCTTCACGCGGCTTGAAGCAGGACGACTACTACATTTTCCTGGATAACCAGGCTCCGACGGGCACGTATATCGCGACGAATGCGGACGGTTGGCAGTCCATGGATACGTATGACTTTGCCGAGCGCTTCTATTCGCCGGATGCATTGGAGCCGGGTGATCTCGTCGTCGTGAAAAACACGGGAAACCACCATGTCCAGCGCGCCTGGAATGAAACCGACTTGCTTGTCGGTATCGTTTCGACGCGCCCGGCCTTCATTGCCGGTCGTCCCGCGACGAATACCCATCCGATCGCATTGTCAGGCCGTGTTCCGACCAAGGTTTCCGCCTTGAAAGGCGAAATCAAGGCAGGTGATCCGCTCGCGCCTTCCACTATGCCCGGCGTGGCGGTCAAAGCCACCAAGACGGGTCCGATCGTCGGCCTTGCGTTGGAGGATTATTCGGCCGAAACGATCGGATTGATCGAGGTGAACGTGAATCCGGGCTGGTGGACCGCCACGGAAGCTCCGGTGGAATCGCAAACGATTATCCAACAGGTTTCTACGGACGGAGCATCGCGTCGCGGCATGGCCAAGATCGATGCCGGTGTGAAGAAGGTCACAGTTACCTATGAAACCATCAATAGCTATCCATTCGTGCAGGTAACGCCGCGTGGCTTGATCGTGGGCGCATGGGGAACCGAAAACTACTCGGATACGGGCTTTGACATTGTCTTAGCCGAAGCACAGAGCTTTGACGCCTATTTCTCCTGGGAAGTGGAGCCTTTGCAGACGGGGGACAGGCTCTATCAGTCAGACGGTACCTTCCTGGATTTGAATGAGATGACGGGCCAACCTTTGGGCGCGCCTCTTGCGACAACCACGGAAGAAGTGATCGAACCGGTCGAAGCCCCAACGACAACCACGGAGGTTGTGGAGACAGTTACATCAACCGAACCTGTGGTTGAAGAACCGGTCATCGTACCCGAACCGGTCTCGGAAGAGCCGCCCTCGACCGAAAGTTCCACGACGACAGAATCATAGTTGTTGGCTCCGTTATGGTATATTTCCAGCATGTTCCGCAAGGGCATGTTGTTTGTTTTTCTTTGCCTCAGCCTCGTAGGGGCGCATTCTGCTTTTGCGACCGATCAAAGCAGCGTGAACTATCGGAATATCGGCCCCACCTTCGCACCGACGGTTAAAGATATCAGCTCGGCAAGTTATTTAATGACCGCATCCATTGATGCGATCGTCGGTTCCTCTCTCAGTTCGAATTACGATTTGCGAAGCGGCGTACCGATCAACGATACGAATCCGGTCGTGCCTCCCGTTTGTGGAAACGGAATCCTTGAATCCGGTGAATCTTGTGACAACGGAGTAAATAACGGGGTTTGTCCAAGAACATGCTCATCGTCTTGTACGATTAACTCTTGCGGAGGCGATACCGGCGGCGGCATTGGCGGCGGAGGCGGGGCGGAACCGCCGGCCGCTTCTTCAACGAGCGTGACGTTTCGCGGCCGGGCGTACCCATTGAGCCGAGTGACGGTATTAAAGGACGGCCAAATCGCCATCACGACCATTGCGGGGCCTGATGCCACGTTCGATATCACCCTGACCGGTTTATCCAGCGGGAACTTCACGTTTTCTTTATATAGCGAGAGCGCGACGGGGCGCCGGTCCAGTTTATTCTCCTTCCCCGTGGTCGTGACGCAGGGCGCGAATACGACGGTGAGCGGCATTTTTCTTTCCCCGACCATCGAAGTTGATAAGGAAATCGTGAAACACGGGGACATTGTCCAGATTTTTGGACAGTCGGCTCCGACGGCCGCCATCACCATCCAAGTGAATTCCGAACCCGTGTTCGTGAACGCGGATTCGGACGCGAGCGGCGTCTATCTATACGCATTTAACACCGGAATCATTGAACTCGGCGACCACACGACCAAGTCCAGCGCTTCCATCGGAGGCGCGGCAAGCGCGTATAGCCCGACCGTGGGCTTCCTTGTGAATGAGACGGGCGAAGGTCCGCCTAAACCGGCTTGCGGCCGCGCGGATCTTAACTGTGATGGAAAAGTGAACCTCGTCGATTTTTCGATCGCGGCGTTTTGGTATAAGCGCGCCTTAAGCGCAGCGTTCAGTCCGATCGAAGTCGAGCGATTGAACGGCGATGGGAAAATTGATTTGGTGGACTTCAGCATTATGGCCTATTACTGGACCGGCTAACCATATGTCACGCTACACGCTTCACGCCACACGCCTCGTTGCCTTCGCCGCCTGCATCCTCTTCGCCATGCCGGCGTCGGCGGCCCTTTTGTTTAGCGAGCCTACCCAGATTGCGGTCACGCCCGACCAAGAATTTGAAGTCGCCTTCTTTCTTGATACGCAGGAGGATGATCTTAATGCGATGGAAGGGACCCTCTCCTATCCCGCCGATCTTCTGGAATTGAAAGAAATCCGCGACGGAAACTCCATTATTAACTTCTGGGTGGATCGTCCGGCATTGGGCCAGAACCCGGTGACATTTTCAGGCATCATTCCCGGGGGATACCGATTCCCCAAAGGTCTCGTGCTTTCTTTCGTGTTTAAGGCGAAAAAGGATGGAGCGGGCGTGATCCACATTGAGAAAGCGCGCGCCTTGCGAAATGACGGGTTAGGAACCGAAGCTCCGCTTACATTAGCCTTTTCTTCCGTTACGGTATCTGCGGCTCCAGAGGTTCCCGCTCCGGCCGTAACGTCCATTCTCGATACGGAAGCACCGGAATCGTTTCGTCCCGAACTCGCCAGGGACGCGGCCGTATTTGATGGGAAATGGTTTCTCTCTTTCGCCACGCAAGACAAAGGAACGGGAATAGACCGTTATGAAGTGCAAGAATCCTATGCCTGGGGGAACGGTTCGTGGACCAAGGCATCGAGTCCCTATGTCCTTGTCGGGCAAAATCCGAGCTTCCCCATCAAAATAAAAGCGATTGACCGTGCCGGGAACGAACGTATTGAAGTCGTGACGGTCATTCCGCATGTCCGTACGTCCTTTGAGAATGCGCTCTTGCTCGGTATAATCGTCCTTGTCGTCCTGATCCTGCTCGTGAAGCAGCGGAGTGTTTGGAAAAAGAAAAAAATAAATGTCTAGCATTGCGTCACGTTTTGCATCTTTCAGATCGAATCTTTTTATTCGGGCGTTGTTCGTACTGATGTTCGTGTGTGGCGGGTTTGCGTTTGGCGTCCGTACCACCTATGCGGCAACGATGTATCTTTCACCGGCCTCCGGGACCTATGCCGTCGGGAAAACGTTTACGGTGAATGTCGTGGTATCAACGCCGGATCAAGCAGCGAATGCGTATTCCGGCACGGTGACCTATCCGAAAGATAAGCTTGAAATGACGGCGATCGGAAAAGGGGGATCGATCGTGAGCCTGTGGGTCCAAGAGCCTTCATTTACCTCGGAAAGGGCCAGTTTTGAAGGCGTTACGTTCAATCCAGGGTATAAAGGCGGCGCGGGTAGAGTGGTAAGTTTTACGTTTAGGGCAAAGGCTCCGGGCACGGCCGCGGTGCGTTTTTCTTCGGGCGCGGTTTTGGCGAATGATGGCTCGGGAACGAGTATCCTGAAAGGAACCGGCGGCGCCACTTATACGCTTACGGCGCCGACGGAAAAGCCGCCGACCCCTCCTCCGGTCGAAGTGGTTGAAGTGCCGGGCATCCATCCCATCACGTCGAATACCCATCCTGATCCTGAAAAGTGGTATGCCTTTAATCGTGCGACGTTTTTGTGGAATCTCCAAAAGGGCGTGACGGGAGTCAGTTTTTCGGTAGATCAAAACCCGACCTCAGATCCGGGGACGGCTTCAGCCGGCGCGCTTTCCTCTACGACGGTTGAAAATATCGAAGACGGAGTCTGGTATTTCCATTTACGCGCGCGCAATCAGACCGGTTGGGGCGCCGTATCGCATTTCAAGTTCCAAATCGACACGAAAAAACCCGACCCCTTCATTATCAATGAGGTGATTACGGACGTGCGTGAGCGGACAACCAAGTCATTTACGATCAATGCCCTTGATTCAGGATCCGGCATCGATCATTACGAAGTCGCTTTAGATAACGGCGCGGCAGAAACGTGGGTTGATGACGGGACGCATATCTACCGGATCCGTGTTCCGGGTTCCGGTGTCCATACGCTATACGCAAAGGTTTTCGATAAAGCCGGAAATATCGCGGAAGCATCCGTGCAGTTTACCGTTGAGGGCCTCGCTATCCCGATTATTACGGAATACCCGCAGTCTCCCATCGTTGGAGACGAGCTGGTCGTAAAGGGAACGGCCATCCCGAACCACAAAGTGACGGTTTGGGTCCAAAAAGGACAGGAAACGCCCTTAAGCCGGGACGTTACGAGTGATTTGCAGGGCAGATTCGCCTTCGTGGCCGACGATACGCTGGAATTAGCGACCTATCAGGTTTGGGCCACCGTTTCAGATGCCTTTGGGAATATTAGCGAGCCGAGTGAGAAGGAGACGATCGTGGTGAAAGAGCCCCCGTTCGATTTCTGGGCTTGGTTCACGGGTATTCTGATCTTGTACCGCTGCTTGATCGTCATCTCGTTCCTGCTTCTTATCCTGCTTATCCTTCTTTGGAGATACTTTATGCTAAAGAGAAGACTGACCCGAAAAGTTGATGATGCCCAGGACGCCCTTCATAAAGTTTTTGATCTTCTCAAGCAAGATATCCAGGAGCAGGTAAAAACGCTTGAACAAGCCAAAACTGAGCGTGAACTCACGATTGAAGAGAACCGCGTTCTTGAAAAGCTGAAGTTCGATCTGAAGTCTGCCGAGGATTATCTCTATAAGAGGATCGAAGAGATAAAAAACCGCAAATAATACATAAAATCTGTGGATGACCGGTACATATCCACAGATTTTTTGTTTGGGGAAAACGTCAGCTACTATCTAACGTGATTTTTTTAAGTTTTGTTTTCTTATTCACAAATTATACACATGCGATTTTACGCTTGCCCGCTTGAGAAACGATGAAAATAAGGCTTTTTCAGTCTTAAATTCGATATAAAAGTAAAACGTAAAATGTTTGTGTACGCATATAGATCGCGTACGCGCGAAACCTACATGGTTTTGCACAGCCCCTTTGTGGGGATATGAACCTTCGTCAGACCTTCAGGGTTTCCAAGAACCCACTCCTCGGTACGCTCGCCCTCCTGATCACGGCGAGTATTTTGGCGTTCAGCCTTTTTGTTTTTGAGGTGAAACCGGCGTCCGCTGCGGTTCCATCCACGATTGGCTATCAGGGCCGATTGAAGAACAGCTCAGGGGTGGCGCAGACGGGAACGTTCTCTTTTACCTTCCGGCTCTATAACGCCTCTTCCGGCGGAACGGTGATGTGGACCGAGGTCCAATCGATTGCCGTGACCGACGGTTTTGTCGTGGCCCAACTCGGAGCCGTTACCCCGTTCCCTTCGACGATCGATTTCAACCAACCGATGTTTTTTACGGTTGAAGTCGGTTCGGATGGCGAAATGACGCCACGCGTTCCGATCAATTCCGTTCCCTACGCATATACGGCCGGAGGCGTCACCGCGCTTTCCGATGTCTCTGCCGCATCAGCGACGGGAGGGCGAATGTTCTATGACACCACGAACGGCGCTTTGAATTACTACGATGGTGTTGCAGGCGTCTGGAGAAATCTCCGCCAAGGGACGGTGACGAGCACCTTCCAGCAAATCACCGATGCGGGAAACGTCACGACAAATGCCATTCAGTTTGCCGGAGGAACATCGACCGATGTTTTTTCATTTACTACTTCGGTTTCCGTCGGTGGTGCTTTGACAGTGGGCGGTTCCGCGGTCTGTCTCGCGAATGGATCGGATTGCCCTGCATTCGTTGCTGCTGAGACTGACACGTTGGCGAGTGTGACAGCGCGGGGTTCGTTCTCCACCACCACGCTTCAACTGTATGGCGGATTTGTCGGTTCCTCCTCCACGGTCACCTCGACGTTCACGGTTCTCGGCAACACTACGCTCAATACACTCACCGCATCGAGCGGAACGATTTCAAGTTTGAATTCAAATTCAGCGTTGATCGGTTCAGTTACGAGCACGGTCTGGCTCGGCTTCCAGAATGCGAGCGGTTCCACGTTGAACGCGAGCGCGGTGTTCGTGAACGGTTCGGCCGTGTGTCTTGCGAGCGGGACCAATTGTCCGAGCGGGACCACGCCCAATTTACAAACCGTAACAAATACGGGGAATACGACGACCAATGCCATTGTCTTCGGTGGGGGAACCTCAACCGGAGATTTTGTCGTTTCAAGTACGTTCACGGTGCTCGGGGGCACGAATCTGCAAAGTGTTACGGCTACTAATGCTACAGCCACGAACCTTTATGTTTCGGGCCAAACATCCACCACCCAGCTTTACGCGAATAGTGCGACATTCGGAACGCTCACCATTGGAGGTGAATCGATTTGTCTCAGCAACGGGACGGATTGTCCCGCATATCTTCTGGCCGAAACCGATACGTTGGCGAGCGTGACAGCTCGTGGTTCGTTCTCAACGACCACGCTTCAGCTCTTTGGTGGGTTTGTAGGGGCTTCTTCAACCGTGACGAGCACGCTCACGGTTCTCGGCAACACTACGCTCAATACACTCACCGCATCGAGCGGAACGATTTCAAGTTTGAATTCAAATTCAGCGTTGATCGGTTCAGTTACGAGCACGGTCTGGCTCGGCTTCCAGAATGCGAGCGGTTCCACGTTGAACGCGTCTGCGGTCTTCGTGAATGGAAGTGCCGTCTGTCTTGCGAATGGAACCAACTGTCTCGTACAGAGCTCACAAAACACTTCGACGCTTGCTGACGTCTCGGCCCGAGGCAGCTTCGCCACATCCACGCTGCAACTCTACGGAGGCTTTGTCGGCTCGTCTTCCACCGTGACCTCGACCTTCACGGTTCTTGGTGATACGTCGCTTCAGAATCTGACCGGCACAAATGCCACGTTCACGAACGCGACGGCGACCAGCCTCTTCGTTTCCGGCCAGACTTCGACGACGCAACTCAACGCCAACAACGGTACGTTTGGTACGCTCACGATTGGAGGTCAGATGGTTTGTTTGACTAACGGAACGAATTGTCCGGCGTATCTTCTTGCTGAGACGGACACGCTCGCTTCGGTGACGGCTCGCGGTTCTTTCTCTACCACCACGCTTCAGCTCTTTGGCGGATTCGTTGGTTCAAGCTCCACTGTTACTTCGACCTTTACGGTTCTCGGTTCTACGTCACTTCAGAACCTCACGGGTGCGAATGCCACGTTTACTTCGGCCACTACGACGAATATCTTCGGAACCAACGGCACGTTCACGAATCTTCTCGCCACCACGGGAACCGTCAATACGTTGAATTCAAATTCAGCGTTGATCGGTTCAGTTACGAGCACGGTCTGGCTCGGCTTCCAGAATGCGAGCGGTTCCACGTTGAACGCGAGCGCCGTGTTCGTGAACGGAAGCGCTGTCTGTCTCACGAACGGGACGAATTGTCTGGTCCAAAGCTCACAAAATACTTCGACGCTCGCTGAAGTGACTGCGCGTGGATCGTTCTCAACGACGACTTTGCAATTGTATGGAGGTTTCATCGGAGCATCGTCAACCGTGACGAGCACACTCACGGTTCTCGGCGACACTTCGCTTCAGAATGTCACGGCTGGGAATGCCACGCTCACGAACGCGACCGCAACCAATCTCTTTGTGAGTGGTCAGACTTCGACCACACAGCTGAATGCGAATTCTGGAACCTTCGGTACTCTTACGATCGGTGGTCAGACGGTCTGTCTCACGAATGGCACAAATTGTCCTGCCTACCTTCTTGCTGAGACGGACACTCTCGCCTCAGTCACGGCACGTGGATCGTTCTCAACAACGACGCTGCAACTATTTGGTGGCTTTGTTGGGGCTTCTTCTACGGTGACGAGTACATTCACTGTTCTTGGCAACACCACGCTTGGTGCATTTACCGCGACAAGCGGAACGGTTTCATCTTTGAACGCCAACTCCGCCACCATCGGCTCGGTTACTTCGACTGTCTGGCTCGGCTTCAGCAACGCTTCCGGTTCTACCTTGAACGCGTCTGCGGTCTTCGTGAATGGAAGTGCCGTCTGTCTTACGAACGGGACGAACTGTCTCGTGCAGAGCGCGGCTAATACTTCGACGCTCGCAGAGGTTTCTGCACGTGGTTCGTTCACCACCACGACTCTTCAGTTGTATGGAGGATTCGTTGGTTCTAGCTCAACTGTTACTTCTACACTCACGGTTCTTGGTGATACGTCGCTTCAGAATCTGACCGGCACAAATGCCACGTTCACGAACGTGACGGCTACGACGCTTTTCGCCACCGGTGTTACGGCATCGTCCGGCACCTTCACGGACCTCCTCTCTACCAATCTCTCTACGACCAATGCGACTTCCATTTGGATCGGAGCGACGACGGTATCCACGACCAATCTCTTCGTGAATGGAGCGTTGGTCTGTCTCCAAAATGGCACGAATTGTCCCGCGACCGTTGAGACGGATACGCTTGCGACCGTCACGGCACGCGGCTCTTTTGCCACCTCGACCCTTCTCCTCTACGGAGGATTTGTAGGCGCTTCTTCTACCGTCACTTCCACGCTTACGGTTCTGGGCATGGCGAATTTGTCTGCTCTCAATGTCACGGGGACCTCGGCCCTCCAGGCGGTGACCTTCACGAATGCTACTGGCTCGAATGTCACCACGACCAATCTCGCCGTCATGGGGGTTGCTTCAGCAACCCAGCTGTATGTCTCGGGCCAGCTGGTTTGTCTCGCTTCGGGCACAAATTGTCCGAGCGGCACAACTCCGAACCTTCAAACCGTTACGAATGCCGGTAACACCACCACGAACGCGATTGTCTTTGGCGGAGGAACGTCAACCGAGGCGTTCACGGTTTCCAGTACCTTCCTTGTTCTTGGTTCAACCTCACTCCAAACGCTTACGAGCACGAATGCCACCTTCACTTCCGTTACTTCTACCAATCTTTTTGCTTCAAGTGCCATTTTCACAAGCGTTGCGGCTTCTACTGGCACCATCAACACATTGAATGCGAATAGCGCCACTATCGGTTCAGTCACTTCGACTGTGTGGCTCGGCTTCAGCAACGCTTCCGGTTCAACGTTGAACGCCTCCGCCGTGTTCGTGAATGGAAACGCCGTCTGTCTTGCGAATGGCACCAATTGTCTCGTTCAGAGTGCAGCCAACACCTCAACGCTCGCAGAAGTTTCTGCTCGTGGTTCGTTCACTACCACGACTCTTCAGTTGTATGGAGGTTTCGTCGGAGCTTCCTCGACCGTCACGAGCACACTCACGGTTCTTGGTGACACGTCGCTCCAGAACCTCACCGGCACGAACGCAACGTTCACGAATGCGACGACCACCAACCTCTTCGTTTCCGGTCAGACCTCCACGACCCAGCTGAATGTGAATTCTGGAACCTTCGGTACTCTTACGATCGGTGGTCAGACCGTCTGTCTCACGAACGGCACGAACTGTCCGGCGTATTTGTTGGCAGAAACTGACACTCTTGCTTCCGTCACGGCCCGTGGTTCGTTCTCCACGACCACGCTTCAGTTGTTTGGAGGCTTTGTCGGTTCGTCATCCACCGTCACTTCGACCTTTACGGTCCTTGGATCGACCTCGTTGCAGAATCTAACCGGTACCAACGCGACGTTCACCTCGGTCACCTCCACTAATCTCTTTGGCACGAACGGAACATTCACGAATCTCCTTGCAACAACTGGCACCGTCAACACGTTAAACGCAAACAGTGCGGTTCTTGGCTCCGTCACTTCGACTGTCTGGCTCGGCTTCAGTAACGCTTCAGGCTCAACCTTGAATGCTTCCGCCGTCTTTGTGAACGGCTCTGCGGTGTGTCTCGCGAACGGGACGAACTGTCTCGTGCAGAGCGCGGCTAATACTTCGACGCTCGCAGAAGTTTCTGCACGTGGTTCGTTCACCACCACGACTCTTCAGTTGTATGGAGGATTTGTCGGAGCTAGCTCAACGGTTACGAGCACGCTCACGGTTCTTGGAGGGACAGCTTTGCAGAATGTCACTGCGACGAACGCAACAGCAACGAATTTGTTCGTCTCCGGTCAGACTTCAACGACCCAGCTCAATGCCAACAATGGTACGTTCGGCACGCTCACGATCGGAGGCCAGACCGTCTGTCTCACGAATGGCACAAACTGTCCGGCGTATTTGTTGGCAGAGGCTGACACGTTGGCGAGTGTGACGGCTCGCGGATCGTTCTCAACAACCACGCTTCAGCTCTTCGGTGGGTTTGTTGGAGCAAGCTCAACCGTTACTTCAACATTCACCGTGCTTGGATCTACATCGTTGCAGAACCTGACTGGCGCCAACGCCACGTTCACCTCGGTCACCACGACAAATATCTTCGGAACCAACGGTACATTCACGAACCTCCTCGCCACCACCGGCACCATCAACACGTTGAATGCGAATAGTGCAACCATCGGCTCGGTCACAAGCACGGTCTGGCTTGGTTTCTCGAACGCTTCCGGTTCGACCTTGAATGCTTCAGCTGTGTTCGTGAACGGTTCTGCGGTGTGTCTTGCGAACGGATCGAACTGTCTCGTACAGAGTGCGGCAAATACCTCAACGCTCGCTGAAGTTTCTGCGCGTGGTTCGTTCACGACTACAACGCTGCAACTGTATGGAGGTTTCGTCGGAGCTTCTTCGACCGTGACCAGTACGCTCACGGTTCTCGGTGATACTTCGCTTCAGAATCTCACCGGCACGAACGCAACGTTCACGAATGCGACAGCAACCAACCTCTTCGTCTCCGGTCAGACCTCCACCACTCAGCTCAACGCAAACAACGGAGCCTTCGGCACGCTTACGATCGGAGGTCAGACCGTCTGTCTCACGAATGGGACGAATTGTCCGGCATACTTGCTCGCTGAGACGGATACGCTCGCGAGTGTGACTGCACGCGGATCGTTCTCAACGACGACCTTGCAACTCTTTGGTGGATTTGTTGGAGCAAGCTCAACCGTTACTTCAACGTTCACCGTGCTTGGTTCTACGTCGTTGCAGAATTTGACCGGTACCAACGCGACGTTTACTTCGGTCACTTCCACTAATCTCTTTGGCACGAACGGCACGTTCACGAACCTCCTTGCTACGACCGGCACCATCAATACATTGAACGCCAATTCCGCCACCATCGGCTCCGTTACCTCGACGGTCTGGCTTGGCTTCTCGAACGCTTCAGGTTCGACCTTGAACGCCTCAGCTGTGTTCGTGAACGGTTCGGCCGTCTGTCTCGCGAATGGATCGAACTGCCCGAGCGGCACCACACCCAACCTGCAAACGGTTACGAATACCGGGAACACCACTACGAATGCCATTGTTTTCGGCGGGGGAACATCGACTGGAGATTTCGTTGTATCAAGTACACTCACGGTTCTTGGAGGCACGAACCTTCAGAGTGTTACCGCCACGAACGCGACGACCACAAATCTCTTTGTGAGTGGTCAGGCTTCGACGACGCAATTGAATGCCAACAATGGTACGTTCGGCACACTCACCATCGGTGGTCAGACGGTGTGTCTCACGAACGGCACAAACTGCCCGGCCTACCTTCTTGCTGAGACCGACACGTTGGCGAGCGTTACCGCCCGGGGTTCGTTCTCAACGACGACCTTGCAGCTTTTTGGTGGATTTGTTGGAGCAAGCTCAACCGTTACTTCGACGTTCACGGTTCTCGGCTCGACGTCGCTCCAGAACCTGACCGGTGCGAATGCTACGTTTACTGCGGTGACTTCGACGAATATCTTCGGAACCAATGGATCGTTTACGAATCTGCTCGCCACCACGGGAACCATCAATGCGTTGAACGCGAATTCAGCCACCATCGGCTCCGT
>JALNYW010000025.1 GCA_023229665.1 Patescibacteria group bacterium
CCATTTCCGGATTTATCGGCCGTTCCATGGTGACCGAGGGAGCGCTCGTGACATCCGGCCAGGCGGGGGCGCTGGCCACGGTCCAGCAACTTGATCCCATCTATGTGGATGTCACCCAATCGAGCAACCAGCTGCTGCGCTTGCGGCGCGAACTGGCCTCCGGGCAGCTCAAGAACTCGCAAGCCAGGGAAGCGACGACCCGGCTGGTCTTCGAGGATGGCACACAGTATTCCGAACCGGGCACGCTCCAGTTTTCCGAGGTGAGCGTGGATCCGGGAACGGACTCGGTGACCTTGCGCGCGGTGTTTCCGAATCCCCGCCGGGAGCTGCTGCCCGGCATGTTTGTGCGCGCGCTGGTGAGCGAGGGCGTCGACGAGCAGGCGATTCTGGTTCCGCAGAAAGGAATCACCCGCAACCCGCGGGGCGAGCCGACCGCTCTGGTGGTCGGTGAGAAGAACAAGGTCGAGCTTCGGCTGATCAAAACCGATCGCACGATCGGGGACAAGTGGCTCGTGACCGACGGGCTGAAGGCGGGGGACCGGGTGATCGTCGAGGGCGTTCAAAAAACCGCACCCGGGGCGGAAGTGCGTCCGGTGGAAATCACAGAAGGGTCCGCCCGCTAGGCCATGGTCAATTTCTTCATCGACCGTCCGATCTTTGCCTGGGTCATCGCCATCTTCATGATGCTGGCGGGCGCGCTTGCGCTGAAGGTCCTCCCCATCGCCCAGTATCCCAGCATCGCTCCCCCTGCGGTCTCCATCACCGTCAACTATCCCGGGGCCTCGGCGGACACCGTCCAGAGCTCCGTGGTGCAGGTGATCGAGCAGCAGATGAACAGCCTCGACAACCTGCTCTATTTCTCGTCCGAGAGCACGAAGGACGGGAGCATGACGATCACGCTCACGTTCCGGCAGGGGACGAATCCGGACGTGGCCCAGGTGCAGGTGCAGAACAAGCTTCAGCTGGCCGTTCCCTTGCTGCCCCAGGAAGTCCAGCAGCGGGGGATCCGCGTCGCAAAATCCACGAGGAACTTCCTGGTCATTGCCGCGTTTGTCTCCACCGACGGCAGCATGAACGCGGCCGATCTCCAGGACTTTGTCGCGTCGAGCATTCAGGACCCGATCAGCCGTACGCCGGGCGTGGGAGACTTCCAAGTCTTCGGAGCCCAATACGCCATGCGCATCTGGCTCGATCCCGCCAAGCTCAACAACTACAGCCTGACCCCGATGGACGTGCGCAACGCCATTGCGGCTCAGAATGTTCAGGTGGCCTCGGGCGAGCTCGGCGGACTTCCCTCGGTGGCCGGCCAGCAGATCAATGCCACCGTCATCGGGCCCTCGCGCCTCCAGACGCCGGAAGAGTTCGGAAAAATCCTTTTGCGGGTCAACGCGGATGGCGGTCAGGTCCGGCTCAAGGATGTTGCAGAGGTGAAGCTGGACGGAGAAAACCTCTCGATCTCCGCCAAATTCAACGGCCAGCCGGCCTCGGGCATAGCGATCCGACTGGCGACCGGTGCCAACGCGCTCAAGGCGGTCGAGGCGGTCCATGCCACCATGAACCGGCTCAAACCCGGCTTCCCGCACGGCGTCGAAGTCGTCTATCCCCTCGACACGGCCCCGTTTATCGAGATCTCCATCCATGAGGTTGTCACGACGCTCTTCGAGGCCGTGTTGCTGGTCTTCTGCGTGATGTATCTCTTTTTGCAGAATTTCCGTGCGACGCTGATCCCGACGATCGCGGTGCCGGTGGTTTTGCTTGGCACGTTCGCCGTGCTGTCGGCCTTTGGGTTTTCGATCAACACGCTCACGATGTTCGCCATGGTCCTGGCCATCGGGCTGCTGGTGGACGATGCCATCGTGGTGGTGGAAAATGTCGAGCGAGTGATGTCGGAGGAGGGCCTGTCGCCCAGGGAGGCCACGCGCAAATCGATGGGGCAGATCACGGGCGCGCTGATCGGCATCGGGCTGGTTCTTTCCGCGGTCTTCGTGCCGATGGCCTTCTTTGGTGGATCCACGGGCGTCATCTACCGGCAGTTTTCGATCACGATCGTCTCGGCCATGGCCCTCTCCGTCATTGTCGCGCTGATTTTCACGCCGGCCCTGTGCGCCACGATGCTCAAGCCGATCCCCAAAGGTCACCACGAGTCCACCCGAGGTTTTTTCGGATGGTTCAACCGGACTTTCCACTGGGGCAGAGGGCGCTACGAAACCACGGTTCACCAAATCCTAAAAAGGAGCGGCCGATTCATCCTCATTTATATCGTGCTCGCCGCCGCGATGGTCTTTTTTTTCAAGCGCCTCCCCACTTCCTTCCTTCCGGACGAAGACCAGGGGATCATGTTTGCGCAGATCACCACGCCTCCGGGCTCCCCCCTCAGCAGCACGGAAAAAGTCCTGGATAAAGTCCGGAACTACCTGCTCACCACGGAGAAGAACAACGTGGAATCGGTCATGACCGTGGCTGGATTCAGTTTCGGCGGCCGCGGGCAGAACTCCGGGCTCGCGTTCATCCGGCTCAAAGACTGGGATCTGCGCCCCGGCAAAACCAACCGTGTCCAGGCGATCGCCGGAAGGGCGATGCGGCACTTCATGACGTTCCGGGAGGCCATGGCATTTGCTTTTCCTCCTCCGGCAGTCTTCGAGCTGGGCAACGCCACCGGCTTCGATTTCCAGCTCCTCGATGAAGGCGGCGTGGGACATGCAAAACTCATGGAGGCGCGCAACCAGCTTCTCGGCATGGCCGCAAAGGATCCAACCCTCATGGCTGTGCGTCCGAACGGCCTCAACGATGAACCCCAATACCGGGTGAGTATCGACCGCGAAAAAGCCGGTGCGCTCGGTCTGACGATCTCGGACATCAATAGCACACTCTCCACCGCCTGGGGCTCGGCCTACGTCAACGATTTCGTGGATCGCGGACGCATCAAACGGGTCTTCCTCCAAGGGCAGGCCTCGTCCCGCATGCAACCCGACGACTTTGGCAAGTGGTATGCGCGAAACTCCTCGGGGAAGATGGTGCCATTCTCAGCCTT
>JALNYW010000026.1 GCA_023229665.1 Patescibacteria group bacterium
TCGCATCGCCTGATCATTTCAAGGTATCCATCTAGGAAGATCTGGTCGGTCGCCTCGCCATGAAATAGCTTGCTGTTACTATGGGGGCACATGGCCATGGCGCCCGCTCTCCAGACATCGATAGCCACGCGCTCCGCACGTCGGACGTTTTCCTCGATGCCCCATTGTGTCGGAGCTCGGAACGGTCCACATACGAAAACGATTTTGATATTACGCATGATCACCCTCCGCGTTGAATAGTTGTTGTTGCCGAAGCCGATCGATCGACATCTTGCAGTGTTCCGGGTCGACGTCGATCCCTGTCGCATGCCGCCCCATGTCCAACGCCGCCTTAATGGTCGATCCCGATCCGCAGCAGGGATCACAGACCATGTCGCCACACCTTGAATAACCTTGGATTAGCGCACGCATGAGTTCGAGGGGCTTGCTCCCCTGGATTCCTGATCGATCCTTTGGGATCACGTACGCACCGGGCAGCGTGCCCCAATTGCTGTAGGGTTTTTTCTTCGGTCGGCCGACCACGATCCAGCACGTCCAACTGCTAGGGCCGTCACCTTGAAGTCTCACCCCTCCCGCAACGGCGACCCATGGTATCGGTGCAAATACGTACAGGCCATTGGAGCTCATCGCGTCTGCCCATGCCGGTGCCAGATTATGATCGGTAATTGAGACAAGCCATCCGCGAGTCCTCGGGATCCATGCGTTGCACGCTGCCAGAACCTGATCATCCGACCAAGACGCATAGGGCAGTGCGGCGTGAGGCCGCACGCCTTCGACCTTCCCCGATCCCACGTGCGTGCGATCGCTGTAGGGCGCGTCTACTAGGAGCAGATCGCAGTCGGATGGAAGGCCCTCGGCAATGGAGTCGCCGTGGTAAATTCGCGCGTAAAGCTCTTTGTGGAACAGGTTCACGATGCCACCCCGTTCACATCGAACAACGATCCCTGGCGCTTGGAAGAACACGCAGGAGAGAACCGAATTCGCTCCCGCTTTCCGTTGCCGCTTCGCTTCTCTGCCTGCGATCCGAAACCTTCTCCGGCAAACCAAGAATGCACCGACCAGGACTTCGGCATCTCGTGCTCTCCCTCGTACCCGCAAAGGGCGATCCTAAGCAGCGGGTTGTCGCCGTTCGCTACTGCCCAGTCGCGCACAGCATGCGCTACGTCCTCGGAATCCTCTCTGTAGAGATCGCTCTGCCGTTTGGCCGTATCGGCATACGGAGGGTCGAGAAATACGCCGGTCATCCCGTGCTTGAATGTTACGCTCGGACCGCAGACGCGAGACCAGTCACCAGAGCAGACCCGGACGTTGCGTAGGCGCTCGGACAGTGCACCGAACCACTGCGCGAGGCGCGATTGCGATTCGACTCCTTGCCCATCATTTCCGAGGTGGACAAGCTGACGGTTCACTCCCCGCCCGTTGTCCCCGAGGTGGACGAGCTGACGGTTCACTCCCTGCCCGTTGTTCCCGAGGTGGACGAGCTGGCCTGCCTCGTTGACCCACCACGGGCCGTTACCTGAGCAAAATCCGCTGCCAATCCAGCACGAGATGCCCCACGCCCAATACCCGGCGATCTTCGGATCGTGCCATTCGGGATCGCCTTCGAGGTGTGGCCTCAGCGTCTCTCGTCGCTGGAGTAGCCATACATGCCGAGCGTGCAGGTCGTTCTCGTTGACCGGGTTGTCGGCGTGCTCTGCCGTTGCATCCGGGGAGAGCTCGATCGAACGCCAAAAATTTGCAACGTAGCCGTCTAGATCGTTGATCGTTTCGTTTCCCTCGATAGGCGCTGGCCGGCCAAGCATGACCGCTCCTGAGCCAAAGAACGGCTCGACATAATTTTTCACCAGCCCGAAGCGAGACCACACTTCAGACGCAACCTTGCGCTTACCTCCGAACCACGGAAACGGTGCATGAAGGACGTTTTTCTGCGTCATGACGCCACCCCGTCGGACTCGAACGCTTTTATTTCACCATGGACCGCGACCATGATGCGATCGATGATCTTCCCGATAGCCTCGACGTTGACCGTTTGGGTCAGGATCGAGTCAGCGCCCACCATCACCCCATCGGCATCCTGGTAAAATCGGATCACGACACAGGCGATCACATCGCCCTTGATCAGAAACTGCGATGCACTCATAAGATCGGTTGAAACCTCCTTTGTGTTTGATTTTTCCCATGGCCTATCCTCGCCCACGTAATCGGGGCCTAACTCGACTTCAATCTTTTTGGTCAACGGATTACCCTCCGGTTGATGTGTGATTGTACTATTTTTTGGATCTATCTGGATAGCGTTTTCGGAACCTTCGAGAACTCATCTTCTCCGAAGCTCTTACGAGACTGGCGCACCTCGTCGATCAGCTTCGTGACGCTGACGTAAAGCTCTCCAGCCCTTGCCATGGCCTTTGAAATGTCGGGCTGAGTGCCAAGCTCTTGGGCCATCTGAACCGCGCCCTGGGCGGTATTGAGCGCGTCTAGGATAGGCATCTTGTAGTCGTTGAATTTCCCCATGACCGTGGCAGCGGTCTCGGGGTTGGCGGTCCCTGCCCAGATGTTGAACGCGGTCTCGGCGAGCTCTACAGCCAGCCGAGCGCCCGAGATCACGGAACTCGCGCGAGAGTACACGTCCGCTCCGTTGCAGTTTGAAAAGCCGGGGCAACTGCAGAAGGTGGCCATCGTGGCTAACAGGATCAGTCGTTTCATTTTTGATCTCCTTCGGTTAGTGTTGCAAGATGTCTATTCATGTCGCCTAGGAGTTCCTTCCCCTTTTCCGATAGCCAGCAGCATCTTACTGATATGCCATGTTCAAGAAACCCCTTATTGTCAAACCAATTGCAAAAAAACATATAGGGGAGATCGTCATACCCGTGGAACTTTTCATTGTTGATATCGTCAAGCATTCCCTTTACGTAATTGATCATGTCGACTGGATCGCCACAACCACACACGCCTATCCTAGATAGAATCGTATCTTCAAGCGAATCGTCCATTGC
>JALNYW010000007.1 GCA_023229665.1 Patescibacteria group bacterium
TGCGTCCAGAATCGGTCAATACCCATGGTGTCCGCCCGTCTCGTAGGTAACATCAACCGTGGTGCCTTCGGTACTGGTCACGGTAACAGGGAAATAGGTCCGGTTTTCGTTGATATGCCACTGCACTGTGCCGCGCCCGACGCGGTGATTCTTCCATGGATGCAGCGAAGCCAATATCTCGTCGGGATATCCACCCCGCGAAACCTGCCGGGTCTCCGAATAATTTCCGAGCCGCATGGACGTAAGCCCGGCACTGTTTGAATTGGCGAGCTGATAGCCGATCATGCGCGAGGCGATCAGTTCGAGGGGCTTGGGGAATGCACAGAGGTCGATCCGCACGTCATATGCCGTCGCGGTCTGAATCTCGTCAACAATGGCTTCGGTCGTCGTGATATAGGTATCGGCCTGCGCGGAGATTGTAAAGATCCCGTCATTCTGCCGCGAACCGGACACCATGAGGTTGCCCCCGGTCGGCCAGCCCTGCGCGGTGAATCCGCCTGCGTCAAGAAGTATCTTGTATGTCGATCCGGTCACGTCAAAGTAGATCGCGTCGGAGGTGAGGTCATAATCAGGGGCGCGGAAAAGATTGTTACACTCTTCCACGATGTCAGCATAGACAATGGGGATGAGGAGCGATATCAGCGCGTCGCGCGTCGCATCAGTATCGGTGATGCGGAGGAAGGCTTTAACGTTGGCGAGCGATACCATACGATCCTCCTAAAAAAGCGGGCAAGGCAGAGAAAGGAGGGAGAACCCCACCCCGCCCGCTAAACGGCTAGAGGTATTCGAGGGGCAGTTCGGCCCACACGAGGGAGACGTAGGCCGTGGTCGAAGACGCGGCGTCGGCGCAGACGATTACCGAGGTTCCGGGCTGCATGAGTAGGCGGCCCTTGAACTCGTATTCCATGGCCGAATAGGGCGAAGACGTGGCGGCGGTGCCTTCGGTCCAGAAGCCCATGCCAAGGGTCATGAGGTAGGTATGGGCCGCAGTGGCGGTGTTGGTAGCCGGGGACCACTTGCCCACGGCCGCGACCTTGCTGCCGATGTTGAGCGAAACCGGCGCGACCTCGGTGAACACCGAGAAGGGCGCGGCGGTGCCGAGCGCCGATCCCGCATTGGTTTTGTAGCCGAGTAGGATGCTATGGATGATCTCCGTTCCCTCCGCGAGATAGGAGACGGAAAGGGAGATCGGGACGATGGCCTTCCCGGAGTCGGCGGGGTTCCAGAGCGTCGGGACGTTGGTGGTGTCGTCGAACTTCGGGATGATCGCGGCGGTCGTGGTGGAGCCGACGAAGATTTGTCCCTTGCGCGCCCACTCCATGTAGTTACCGCCGACGGGGACGAAAGGCAGGATGTCGCTGTGCGCGCCCCGGACCTGTTTGGTGGTGTCGTTCTTGGAAAGAAACTGCAAAATGCTCATGTGATCTCCTCATTCTCGATTTCCTCATCGGGGATTTCGGTCCCCGTTTCGTCTTCGAGAATCATTCTGATTTTCCTCAATTCCTTGAGGGTGGCAAACGCGAGATAGTCAGAGGTGGCTTTCTCGCGCGTGGCTTCATCCTGGGAATCGAGCCTAGCCTGGATTTCCTCTTCCAGTATTTCCGTGATCCGGGGAACGCTCATTTACTGGCCTTCTTTTTCTTTGGTAGCTTCTTGCCCTTCGGCGTTTCGGCTTCCATCTTCTTTGCCAGCGCGGGATCGGTCGCCCACAGCTTTTTTCGCTGCGCCTGACTTTTCATCGGCATTGCTTGCCTCCTTGGGCGGTCTGCCGGGCTTTCGTTTCTCGCGCACGGGGGGAGGCGGGGGGGCGGTAAAGGAATAACCGCGCCGCTTCGCCTCCGCAATGAGCATGGGATTGACGGTGTCGAAGGGGCCATCGTCGAAATCCCACACTACCCGACTCGAGCCGGGGGCCTTGAAAGACCCCGTGCCGTAGATTTTCATTAGCCGGTCACCACAGCGACGCCACCAGCTGAAGCCGAGGCAGGAACGTCGGTATAGACGTTGTCCCATCCCGTATCTACCCAGATAGCCCAACCGACCATGGAACACTTTTCCAGTATGATCCCCATGTTGTTGGTATCCGTCCCGCCGATAGCGGCAGTAAGTGCGGTAGCAGCCCCGGAATCCCAGTTCACGAAACTGCAATTCTTGAACACGATCCAGCCGCCGAGAGTAGCCGCGTTGGTGATGGCGATCGCCATGTGCCCGGCCGTGGCGGAGTAAGAGGTGAAGTAGCAATCCTCGAAGAAGTTCTGCCCGATCTGCGTAGTGGAAACGCCAAGACGAAGAAGCGCGTTTGCCCCGGCCCAAATCGTGGAATTGCTGCCGAAGAAGCAGTGCTTGAAGCGGCACTCCGAGGTATTGACGGTGACATGGTAGGCGGTGGTCTCCGCCGCCACTGTCGCGGAAGTCGCGCCGTTGAAATAGCAGTTTTCGAAGTAGTTGTCAACGCCCGCAACAAGAACCGCGCCATCGTCGGTCGCGACCGTGCCCTCGTTGACGAAGGCGAGATTGACAAACCTGTTATTGCGGCCGGTCAGGTTGATAAGCGGGCGGCAATGGTTGGAGATGGTCGAGGCCCCGGGCGCTGCGTTCGCGGTCACAGCGTCGGTAAGGGTCATCGTGGAAGCCGTCACAGAAGCGACGACATTGAGGGCGGTTATCGCGGTGCCGGAAGTGACGGCTACAAGGACCGCATCCCCTGCCTCGAAGCCCTCGGTAAGGAACCCGCTCGCCGAATCGGTTATGACGCCAGCAGCCGTCCACGAAAGGGTAGACGCGGCATAGGATCGGTCAAGACTCACGACGCGGGCGCGGTTGTTGAAGCCCTGCCCGGCGCACGCCCCGAAGAACGTGATGCCGTGCTTAGCCCAGTTGAGCGTGCCACCGAGGTAGGCCGTGGTGTCGGAACTCGTTGCGCTACCGCGAGACAAGAAGCAGATACCATCCCCGGCCTTGTCGGTACATTTCCCGTAGGCCGCCCGGACCCCCGCGAGTGCGGTGCCGATGGTGCGACCGTCGGAATTGTCGTCTCCCGAAAGCGGGTCAACATAGAACCAAGTGCCGCGGATAAACGGAAGGGAGCCCACTTCGGAGATGATTTCAAGGGCGTTGCCCAATCCCTTCGATATGGCGGACGAAGATTCAAACTTCATTTCGCTTGCTCCTTACGCCGAGGTGGCGAGGCCGGTAACGCTGCCGTGGTACATCTCGGGGCCATAGTCAAAGGAGGGCTGCATATACAGGAATCCCCCCACGACCGCTCCGAGCTGCGACTTGACATAGTAGCCCACGTCCACGCCGTCGATGCTGGCATCGAAGCGCTGACCGATCTGAATACCTTCGGTGTTGGCCGGGACGGGGCAGAACACCGGGGCGCAGACATCGCGCTCGACGATGTAAACCTCATCAGTCGGGACCTGGGGCGAGTACATGGCGGTGAGAATGCCGGAGCCACCCGCGCCGGGGACCATGAAATCCCTGATGTAGACGCCGCCCATGTTGCGGTCCATCGGGGCGTAGCCGTAGATATCCGAAAGTTGCTGGATGTTGAAGGCGTTGCAGAGCACGACGGGATCGGTAAAAGGTGCACCAGAGGCCACCATCTCGCGGACAAGTTCCTCGATCATGGTCTTGGACAGTTTGAGCCCGCCGGCCGCGACCGTGTTCGTGCTGATGGCGTTCTTGAGTCCGCGCATCTTGGTATTGGTCGAAGAATCGGTCTCGCCCGTATACGCGCCCTGAATCAGAGAAAACTCAAGGTCTTTGGCGAGCTTCTGTAGGCCCACCTTTTTCTGGAAGGCGATTCCGGAAAGCGCCACGCCGGACGAATCGACATTGAGACCGGAGAACTGGCCGGTCATCGACTCCTTCTTGAAAGTGGACTCGACATGGTACCACTGGATCTGGCAGACGTTGTAGGTCTGAGCCAGCGTCACCGTGTTAGCAGCCGCGTCGGACTTGGCGGTATCCTCGGAAACCGTGGTCTGCGCGCCGCCGCCAGGGGTGTAGTTGTTAGAAATGGGAACCGACCACGAGCCCACACGCTTGGACTTGCTCGCGATCGAGGCGAGGAACGGGGCCGCATTGGCTCCGTAGGCGAAAAGTAGACCCCTATAATTCAGGGTGTCGGAATCCATCGGCGAACTCATGGTTGCTCCTACTGGCCCGCGCGGGCCGCTTGTTCAAGCTGTTCATGCAGGGCGAGCGCTTCGTCGGCCCGCTTCGGGTCTTTTAGCGCTTCCGCATATCTGGTTTTGAGGTCGGCGGGAGGGATCGCGGCCCCGCCTCTCGGCGTTCCCGTATTGCCCAGCCGTTCCTTGAGCGCGGCTTCAGTCTCGGCTTTTGCATAGTCCTTCAGGTGCTTCGCATAAGCCTTGACGCTTGCCGTCGTCTTCTCGTCATCCTCGTCGATGAACCGTTCGATGTGGGCTACCGGGATTTTTTCGTCGGCCGCCAACTTGATAGCCAGCGCCCGGAGCTTGTCCCGCTTTGCCTCGGCTTTTTCCGCCTCTCGTTCCGCCTTGATCTGCGCCAACTCGATCTTGATCGGGTCAGTCTCAGGACCAGTCAGCTTTTTGACCTCGGCCTCTACGAGTTTCGGAAACTTTTCGGCCATGAACTTCTTGTCATGTGCCTCGACACCGAGCGATACCCCGGCGTCAAGCGCTGCCTTGAAGTACTGGTTCTTGCCGATGTACTCAGCCGCTTTTTCCTTCGAGTCGATCCCCGCAACCGGATTGGCCGCAAGTATCGCTTCTTGGATAGCTGCTTCCGCGGCCGGGCGGTCTGCCTCGGGCAGTTTCCCCACTAGGTCTTTCAGGTTCATCGTGTCTTCCTTTGCCCCAGCCAGTTCGTGCCCGGCCAGTGCCAAAACAAAAGAGGGGCGACTATTCCGCCCGGTCTCCCGGTTGGATTAGCCGCCCCTCTCGGTGCGTTTCGGGGCGAATGCCCCTACGAATTACCAATAGTCTATCACGGATTGCTCAAAATTGCAACTACCCGGCTGCGCTTACCTTTTCGCACTCCCCTATCACCATGTCCCGCACCACCTGCGCCCTGCCGTCGTTCACAAGCACGACAAGGTGGTAATTCCGCATTCCCCTTTCCCGCAGTTCGCCAAGCATGCGGGTTACCAGCGCCCCGGCGGCGGCGTCGGACTGGCGGTCGGCGAGGGTCAAGGTTCCACCTTGACTCTAAAACCTTGTCTATATAGCTCGGTAGCAACTACGCCAATTATATCCTCGTTTTGGGAGGTTCCGTTACAACCGGCAACCCCATGCACCCATTCGTGTATAAGCGTCGCATCTTTTTGTTCTTGAGAACACCGTTTATTTATTTTGATCGTTGCTGCCATTACGTCGCATTCTCCAAACCTATCGTTCCCAGTAAGGGCGGAATCAACGTATATTATCGCAAAGGGGATGCCACATATTACCACCTTCACGCGATCCCCTCTTTCTTACCAGCCTCGACAACATGAAGCTTGATGCCAAACACCCACGCCATCACACCAAGAACCCAGCGGGTGACGCGGTTTCCGCCGACGCCGTAATATTCAAGGTCGATGCCCTTAGGCGCGATAGCCATTACTTCCCCCTTGAAATCAAAGGCGCGCGGGCAGAGGAGGGGATGCCTACGGCTATTTGCCTCGCCCCCGTCCCTGCCCGTATGCCCAATAACCCTTTGTAGTCGCGGCGAATCACGCAATCCACCGTTTTGCAGTCAATCACCGTGGCGTACCAGCCGCGCCATATCACGCGGTCCCCGTTTTTGAAATGGTGCGAGAATATGAAGCCATCATAGGTCGAATGGATATGTCGAATCGACCAGCGTAGGAGCATGTACCATATCGCGATGGTTGTGAGAAGGATCATTTGCCCTTCTTCGGCCAGCCCTTTTCTTTTGTCCAGCCATATTTCGTCGCCCATTGCTCGAAGGTCTGGTACGGGCAAATGCTCGATCCAGACTTCGGGTCGGTGTAATCGTCTCGGATACGGCGGACAGATGGCTCGATGCCGTCCAGCACGTCGTAAGCATTGCACCGACACGATATATCCTGCGCGGGGTCACCGAACTCACGCGGCTGCGGGGCGGATAGCCCGCCGATGTGAAATAGCCCCTCGTCGTCGGCGTAGGTGCCGTCAAGCGCGGCATGATCGAGCCGCGTCCGCCGATCCAGCGCCGCGCTCCACCGCTTGCGCACGTTCAGACCCGCTTCGCTGGCCGCCTGATGCGCCGCCTCCGCGCCTTCCGACCAGCACCTCCCGGCTTCGGTGCGGACTACCCGCATGGCCTGCCAGAGGCCCTTGTCGAACTCGCCTTTGATGGCGCTCGCCATTTTAGCGTAGCTGTAGCCCTGTGTTAGCCCGCGCATCATCGCGGCTTGCGTCTTGTATATCCCGTCAATCGTGTTTTTGTCCCATGTCTTGACTAGATCGAGGCCCGAAACGTCGGAATAGACGGCGACGCGGATAACGGAAATCGGCAGGGCGGGAATAGGCAACGGCACGGACACGGCTTGCTCGAATGCCCATTGCCCCCCGTAGTAGGCATCCTGCACGGCCTGTGCGCTTGTCTCCTCGGTGAGCTTGACGCCTTTGGCCCGTAGCCCCTTCATCTCGGCGGCGAGGTTGTCTAGCCGGTTCTGGAATTGGTTGTATCGGATCGCGTCCTCTTTCCGTATGCTCATCCCGTCAACGGGGGTCTTGAGCCCCACCTTCGCATAGAGCTTCGCCATTTGGCCGATTGTCTCCTCATAGGCCGCTTTATAGTTGCGAAGGAGGATGCGGTCAATGACGTTTTGTTGCGTCTCGAACGCGTCGAATCGGGACTGCTGAAGTTTGGCCAAATCTCGGAAGGGTATATCAGCCATTTAGAATCTCTCGGGATACGCATGTTCGGGATGCTCTAAATTAAACAACCTTTCGCGCAGGGCATTCATGGGAGTTTCGGTGTCGCAAAAATAGTATTTAGGCTTCCCCAGCTCCGCCATTTCGGCTAGTATTTCGTCCTTTCCCATATTCACTCCTTGGCTAGGTCGCGGAAGGGGAGGTCAGGCATCAATCAATCCTTCGGAGGCTCGAGAAGTGCCGAATCAATAGCCGATTCAAAAGAATCGCCCAAAAGGACAGTATTATCGCAATTTTCCTTTATCCATTTCCATCCGGCATTCTTGGCGGTTTCCAATATTTCCTGATCTCTTATTTTTATTTGATCTTTGAAATGGCTATAAATGCTATCCGATAGTTCATCGAGGAATTGAGTTGTCATGCATCCATGCATTCTAACATGGGTAAAATTAATTTCTCTTTCCATTCCTACCAGAAGTTTAGCAAACTCTTCCGGGGTTCTCATTTGTGTTTCCTCATTGCGGCATATTCAACCGTATGCCGATTGAGCATACTTTGATATGGCTCGACCGACGTCCCTTCAAGAAAGGATTGCGTTACCCATTCCATTATTTCTCCATACTGGCGTTCAAGCAAATCATGTATTTTATGCCAGTAGTTTTGAGCATCAAAAATGCCGAGGTTGATATCCTTCTCGCGTTGAAGCTGTATCCCAAAATTATCCCGCTCGACCTTCATTGCCCTAAAGGCATTTAATACGATTCGCGGCGAAGAATCTTCGGGCCACGTTTCAATGTCTTCGACAACTGTTTGCCAGATTTCTTCGGCGGCATCCTTGATTGCCTGATCTCCTCGATCCATGTCGGATATCCCCTTGGTATTCTCCAAGTCAATATGTACATGCTTACGCTCCTTTGGCGCATCGGGCGAAGTGCCATAATCAATACTAGCCCATTCTTTCAAGTTATTCCCCCTTTGGAACTTCAGGAAGCGGCATCCAATGCAAAACAGGGAATGACGCCATCCATCCCATATTGTCAAAATCATTAAGGCCATATTCTTCCCATCGCATAGCATGGATGTCGGTAGTGCCTCGCCCGACATAAGAAGAATATCGCCCTATGAATATCCGTTGCCCTATTTCATGGCATAACACTTCGACGCCATTGGCGGGCAATCTATCGCTTACCTTTATCCACTCGCTCATATATCCCCCTTGGCTGTTTTATATTCGGCAGGAAGGCGCTTATTGCTAGCCTCGTGGCGTCGTTGCAAGTAGGCGTCAATCATTTTGTCATCGCGCGCGTCCTTCCCGTATCGTACCCCGAGCGAATGCATGGAAATATTGTGCCTGTCCATCTTGTTCCCCCTCCTTCTATTCTATCAGATATTCAAGCTCCGAAGTAGGATGATATGGCCCTTTCACTTTCCCGCTATCGTCCCATCTGATATGAATATACTGGCCGTCTCCCTTCGCTACACTTCCGAGAATATTAGTCGGAAGCCATCGAACCCTTGAACCTCGGACGACATGCAAGCCATAAGCATTATTGATATAGTCAAACTCACCTTGTTGTTTGCGAATGTTTAATCGTGAACGGGTAGAATGGTTATTGAGGTTCTTTTTAACGTCCGATGCCGAATGTCCGCCACAAACGCATAGTTTACCGCTTCGGCATTCTGGATTCTTACAATCTGACATAATAGCCTTAAACATCATTCCCCCTTACTCGCATCCTGCGCCGCTGGCTTACCAATGGGCGCAACTACTTCCGGCTTGTCCGGCGTAAACGCATCGGCTGGCCCGAGCATCCTCATCGCATCCTCGCGCGTCATCGTCGGCATCGCGGCTAGTACAATCTCGATACCAGTAGCAAGCGGCAATTGATTATCGGCCACGGCCTGCGCCACGGTCATAAGAGAGGCTACCTGAGCACCGTTTAGCGCCTGGGCCTGTACGTCTCCGCCGGCGGGCAGGGCGAGGCCATCAGGGCCGGTTCCGTCGGGCAGAAGATTGCTGTTCATATCCATTCCCTTCGCGCTTCCCATCTCCTCGGCGACGGCCTTCGTATCCGCTATGAATGAGGCGGGGAAGAGCTTGAGCGCAATCTCATCGGGAAGAATACCGACAATCTTCACGAATTGCTCAACCGCGCTGGCCATGTCGAAGGGCAGGTTGCGCCGGAACTGGATGGTCACCTGCTCGCTCCGCGTCTCCGTCGAGATGGAGCCGAGGGCCTTCTGGATTAGCCGTACCCGCCATTGCAGCCCGCGAGAGAAATACGCCTCGATCGGGGCGCACAGGTATTCGAATTGCAGGAGCTTGTAGGCGAGGGCTATGCCAGATATCTGCCCCGTGGTGGCGATATCGTTAGGGTTGATGATCTGCATCATGTCATAGATAAGCCGTTCAAAAGTATCGGCGGCGGTTTTGATAAAGTCTATGGGAATCGTCTTCGTTAGGAAGGCAACAGCCTTGGTCACGTCATCACCAAGATCCTCAAAGGTCCGCGTCTCCTTGATCATGTCAAGTTCGCTTTTCCCGGTATCGGGATCGATCTCGCTAGCAAGGCGATTGCGGAGGAGCATGTAGCTTGAGGCGAACCGCTGCGCCTCGTTGGCAAAGTCCTCGGAGATAAGCCGGTCGTGAAAATCGATCAGGGATATAACGCAGTCGAAGAGATTGGAACAGTCGCGGGCCATCTTGAACTGCGCGAAGGGCACCTCGCCGTAGCCGTGGAGCCCCATGCCCTCCTCGCCCCTCTCCGGGTCGGCCGTAATTTCGACCATCGCGCCCTTTTTGCCCTCCCACTTTCGCGCCCGCGCCTCGTCCCAGTAGTAAATCTCCTGAATCTCTTCGTCGCCCTCCATCTCGCAATAGTGGCGGATCATGCCGACAAGATTCGGGGGGAGGGCATCATCCCATATCGGGATGCACTGGGCATAGGGAACTTCCACGAAATGGGGCTTGCCGTCCACCTTGTAGTGATACTCCCATGCCTCGCCGTGGGTAAGTACGGTCTCGGCCTCCTCTTGGGTCGTCAACTCCTCGTCGGAAATGTCAAAGATTGGCTTCAACGTATCGGCGTAGTAGCCCTCGGGATCGGTTGAGTAAGTGATATTGCCCGGCTTGAACATGTACCCGGAGACCAGCCTAATCCCCTTCCGCGCGATAGGCACGGGGATGCGGTTGTCCGGCTCTTCGTGGGCCTTGCGGTCCAGGATCGCGGGGTTGCGCCCACCCGCGTAGCGACACTGCTTTTCGTAGCGGTCGGTGCGGTGCCCGTCAATCAGCTTCTGGATCTCTGCTAGTTCCATGGTTTACTCCATCGCATATTCGGCATAATGGTTGCGCAACTCGGAGCGCTCATCATACGACATTTGCAGCAACATGTGGGCGATGCCTTCGCCGACAATATCAGCTTCCTTTATCGCCTCGGCCGAACAAAAAACAACGTGTTCGGTTTCGATATTTCCGTCGTCAAGCACGATATGGAGACTTCCGCCCGTGCTGTTGCCTGGAATCTGATAATAAGCGCGGCACACAAGGACCATGCCATACATTTGCTCGCCGTTCATGGTTTACTCCAATTTGTGAATTGTGCCGATAACCATAGGTTCATTATCGTAGAATTCCACCGGGTAAGGCTTTCCGCCATTGGCCTCATCGTCGAACATCATCCCCTCCCCCTTATAGCCCCAGCGCGGCGGCTGATTGCCCCGCGCGCATCCGCTTGCCCATCTGCATTATATACCCCGCGCTCAGATTGTCCACTTGGTCATCGTGCCCCGTCAAGCCATCGAAACGCATAATCTCATCAAGCCATGCGTCGTTCCACTCGCCGCGACGGACGTGGACGTGTCCGGACGCCTCGAATATCGGCTCCAAGGGCGTCGCGCGCATAGCCTTGTCGCCCTCGCCATGAATATTGATCTTATACCATGAAAGTTCGGGCATGGCGCGTTTGAGATAAGGATATGCGTCCTTGGAATCCAGCGAAGACTCTACACCCTGGCGTACCCGGGGCCCGTCCATTCTAGCCGTCGTCTTGATCTTCGCATCCCGCTCCGTAGCATCATCTCGCGTCCTCATGACGTGATCAACCCAGAGGTGCGGCACGGGGTCCCCCGCCCGGCGCTCGAAGGCAAGGTACGTCCCGCTCGTCCAGTCGGGATCGTCGCCCCCGCGCTGCTTGGCGGTGTGGGCTAGATCCCAAACCCGGACCCACGATAGTTTTTTGTCCTTTGGCGGCTCATCGTACCACTCGATATGCTCAACGTTGAGCCGCCCGCCTGTTCGGGGTTGGGGATTGCAGTCGAGAATCGCCGCGGCCGAATAGCGCCCGAGCGTCGCATATTGCGTCCGATACCATGTCTTGGGATAGCGCTCTTCGAAAAGATATTCCGAGGGGTATTCGCCATCGCCCTTGTAGTCAGTAGCCTTGGCCGGGAATTGCATAACCTCGAAGCGCGGGAACTCGGGGTCGGCCTTCATGGCCTTGAGAATCCGGCCTGTGATGTCGTCGATGTTCCACCATGTCGCCAGCACAAGCACAATCCCAACCGGGGCGATGCGGGTCATGAAGTCGTCCTTGAAGGCGTTCCACGCATTGTCCCTCTGTACGGCACTCTCGGCCTCAGCGCGACCCGAACAATAGTCATCGAGAATGCCCAGCGCGTAGCCTGAGCCCGTCATGTGGCCCTGTAGCCCCGTCGCCATGAGCCCGCCGCCCTTGTCAGTGAGGTAGTGGTCCTTGCGGTTGGTATCGGTAGACAAGACAAGGCCGGGGTAGCAGAGCCCGTAGCGCGGGGACTCTATCACGCCGCGAGCGAAGGCTGAAAACTCGGTCGCCTTGTCGGCAGCGTAGGATACCTGCATAACCTCCGCGCCGGAAAACTCGCCGAGGAAGTGAGGGCCAAGATAGCGAGAGACGATATCGCTGTTGTGCGTGGGAAGCATTGTCTTGCCGCAAAGGAACATCCCGCTAGGCGATGTTGTTTGGATGCACACGGTGTCAGCCTTGCCATATGGATGGACATCTATATATCTTCCTGGCTGTCTCGTCCCATTACGAGAATATTGGCGTTTCCTTGGAAGTCTAGCCGCGTTCTCCATGTAGAACATGACCCTGTATTTTTTGGATATGAACCTACCATTTATTGTCGCGTCTCCAACATTCAATGAGCATTTAACCCCAAGCGATGAAACGAGTTCTTGCACGTCTTCTGCCAGTGTTTTATTGACATTACAAAACTCAATTAGTCCCCGCCTCGGATCAACATATCCGTCGGTATCAATCAACCCCTGCAATAATGCCATCCGCTGCGATATCGACGAACGCTTATATTCCATTGGTATGTGTTTGTTATTTAATAGATTCAATTCCCGTAGTTTTATCAATATTCCCATTATGCTGGTATTCCGCTTGTCTTTATGCGGTGTGATCTTATATCCAGCCTTTACTATCTCGTTATTTATGAATGTTTGATCTTCGTTAACCCCGGAAGTAATGAAGGTGTTATTCGATCTTCCATCGCCCAACCATAAGCCAAAGACGTATGGATCAATTAATAATTTACGATCGGGCAATTGTAACGACCGTTGCGTCGCTATCAATGATCTCAACAGACACGTTCTGTTACCCAGCCATTCCGTTGTGTGCCTCAAAAACTTCTTTTCATGTCGGCATTGTCTCGTAACCCATTCATGTTCCCCATCCGCTATTATTATTTCCCCGTCATTAGCATGTACTGCATAACAATCCCTGTCTTTGTATACCGGACTCTTAGCCAATACGCGACATATTTCCCCATGCTCATTGAATATTTCATCTCCTATTGTTAGATCTATTATTCGGCTATATCCGCTGGGTGTCGGGATAGGCGTATCAACCTGCAACGCCTTCCCGGCCCGATGGTGGACGTTGATCAGCAGGTAGGTGGTCCGGCCCTGCCGGTAGTCCTCGAAGGCCCGGTCAATCCGCTCGCAGATTTTCCGGGTATGAAAGCCCGGCGTGAACTGACCGAGCCCGCGCCAAGCGAACGTCATGAAGTCTAGGTGCGACTTCCGGGCCTTGCGGGCGCGCAGCTCGAGGATAGCCTGGGCCAGCTCCCTATTTTGCACCGGACCGCCCCGCGATCTCTTCAGCTACAAGCTTCTCAAGGTCCTCGTCAGAGAGGTTGCCGAACATGACAGAGCCGGAATGGGCTATCTTGCTGCCCTCGGTCGCCTCGCGGATCTCGCGCATGAGCGACACGGCGGACGGCCCGCCCGCAATCAGCACCTTTTTGACTACGCGGTTGACCAGCTTCTCGCCGGTCATGTCCTGTTTTTTGCCATCGACGGTGACGGCGAAGCGCTCGGCCAGGAACTCGCCATATATCTGCGACATGAGCTTTTTCTCGCGGCGGGCGACGCCAGAGGCCTTGCCCCCTTCGCGCGCGATTTCCCTTTGTTTCGCCTTTGTTCGCTTTGACTGGGGTACAAGGTTCTCGGTTTTCCCTCTAGGCATAGCGCATTCCTTCGGAAGTCCTTATACCATAAGGCCAATAAATCGCCATCTTTTTGGAGATGATTGCTGCTCCGGTAAGTAATTGGGTGTATAATTGAGCTATGAAAGCGCTGACCGTAAAAAACCCCTGGGCCTGGCTCATCTGCTCCGGGGCGAAGGACGTTGAAAATCGCTCGTGGCGAACGTCGTTTCGTGGTCGGGTCTTGATCCATGTAGCGCAAAGCCTAGCAACCCCCGACATTGCCTTGGATGTCTCGTATACCCATGTGCCGAGCGCAATCATCGGATCTGTAGAAATCATCGATTGCATCAAAGACAGTTCGAGCCCGTGGGCCTTCGCGGGGTATTGGCACTGGGTGTTGCGCCGTCCCGTTCTGTTCGATGAACCGATCCTAAACATTCGCGGCTCCCTCTCGTTTTGGAAAATACCGGAACGAGTAGGTATTTCGTGCTGATGAAACGCTTTTATTTAATGCCTTGATATTTGTATTTATCGAGGTATGACCAGCTCTTATCAGTCGCCAGTTTTTTTCTCTCATCCATGCCTTTGCAAAACCTTTATGCGAAGTTGTAATCCCCACAAAATCTATTTTAGAGTTGTAATAGTCCGCGCAGAAGTTGACCAATCGGGAGTTGAGCCCTACTCCCTGATAGTCAGGTAGCACCACAAATCGATGACCCTTCATCATCGACAAGCCCATGTTATTGGGGAAATGTATCCATGCGCTAAACCCTATTGGCTTGTCGTGGTAGAACGCGACAAACTCATCAGCCGATCGGCTGATATCATGGTTTAGATAGTGATAACGCCTAAACATTCCCCATAACCCTTTAATTTTGCGAACTTCAATATCGATTTTTGGGCGACGAACCGACCCCCTTGTCATTGTCATTTCGTCGGTCGAAAAAACCCAATCAGGCTCTAACCATTCAATCACGTCGTAATGGCAGGTGACGGCGATAAATCTTTTCCCGGCGCGCCTTACGCTCTTCTGAAGAGCGAGACTTCCTATCTGCGCCACCTCTCGGTCAACAACCGAAGTGTACTCGTCGAAAATAATGATCTCTTGATCTTGCAAAATGGCCCGAGCAAGATCGACTCGCATTTTCTCGCCGTTGGATAGAACCGAATAAGGCTTGAGCCATGAAGGTGGCGAAGCAAAGCCGACTGAGGAGAGAACCCCGAAAAGCTCGACGCTCGGTATGCTTTTGTCGAAATCGTCCACAACACAAGACGCCGAATAGTCGAAGTGCGCAAAATATTCGCCGAACAATTCTCGAGCTATCGTCGTCTTGCCCGTGCCTGACTTGCCGACTATGACGCCGATACTCCATGACTCGGGCGGCTCTATGTCCCCGGTGAATCGTTCATCAAACCTGTCCCCGGTGATATCGAATTGATCATAAAGTTGGGCGACACGGAAAGACTTCGCCTCGATCTCATTATGCTTCACAATGTCGAAATGCGGCACTTAAGCCCCCTTTCGACAAACTCGCCGTAAAGCGCTTCCGCTTCTTCGTCGCCCGAAGCGGAAATTATGATCTCTATTTTTTCGTGGTAGCCCACCTCGTCCGCGCCGGCTGAGGCCACCGTGTTCATCTCGGATGAATCCAATTCCAGCGTCCCGCTCGGAAGCGCCAGCTCCTCCCCCTCGATCTCCAGCCCGTCCATGAACTCGAGCACGCTGTCGATGCTCATGGTGCCGTATTGGCTATTGAGCCGGAGAAGCTTTTGCTTGGCCTCGGCCTCGTCGGCAGCATCCACGTAGACCACGGGGAAGGTCGGCAGGCTCGTGCCACGGCGGCGAAGCTCGGCGAGGGCGGCAAGCCTCCCGTGGCCGTCAAGGCAGTAGTTGTGGCCGGTGCCGTTCCAGACGTAGAAGGGGAAGGAGAACCCGAACTTGAGGATGGACG
>JALNYW010000027.1 GCA_023229665.1 Patescibacteria group bacterium
ATCTCCTCGGCAGGATCTCCCGCGTGATCAACGAGGTCAAAGGCGTCAACCGTCTCTGCTACGACGTCTCCAGCAAACCGCCTGCCACGATTGAGTGGGAATGATCATGGAGAAGAAGCGACGCGCCATTTACCCGGGGAGTTTTGATCCCGTCACATTCGGACACCTGGACGTCATTGCCCGGGCGACCCACCTGTTTGATTCCGTCATCATCGCAGTGGCCGTCAGCGAGGGGAAGGTCCCGCTTTTCTCGGTCGAGGACCGGATCCAGATGCTCAAGGAAAGCACTTCCGACAACCCCGCGATCGAGGTCGTCCCGCTCTCGGGACTTCTCGTGGATTTCGCCTGCGAACACGACGTCTTCACCGTCATCCGCGGCCTCCGCGCGGTCTCGGATTTCGAGTTCGAGTTCCAGATGGCGCTCATGAACAGAAAGCTCGAGGCTCGCCTTGAGACCGTCTTCCTCACCCCCAAAGAAGACTACACCTACCTCAGCTCACGCATCGTCAAGGAAGTCGCCCGCCTCGGAGGCGACGTCAGCCCGTTCGTTCCGGCTCCCGCTGCCAGAAAGCTCCGCGAGATCCTGAAATAGCGCTTCAGCGCACGCGCCCGAAAGTTGCAATTGCTGGAATCTTCCAGGGGGAACGGGCGCCCGTGTGCGGCACTGGTATTGCTGCGAGGCTCGGTCTCTAAACGGGCGGAAAACCAGCGCGATAGCGCGTCGTGAAATGGGAAAGTCGAATGTTTGGTGCAGGGGCACAACCGAAACGAAGTGGAGCATCGCCCGTTCCCCCTGTGGGTTTGCAATCAGAGATGCGCCCCTTCAGCGCGGTATTATTGAACGGTGCTTCCGTTCCCGACGTATTGGGCGGTGTAGGTGTCGAACTTGGTTGGCTCCCCGGCCTTGGGCTGGGCTTTCAAGTCGTAAACATTGTTGCCAACGATCTGGCTGCTCTGCGTGTCGAAGACCATCACGGACGGTCCCGAGGCAGACTTCGTCGCCCCGCTCTTTTCTGTGTTGATCGCGATGTAGCGCGGAGCCGCGGCAGGCTTGGAGGCTTTCTTGGCTGTGCGATCGGAGGAGGACGAGCGGGCGGCGGCGAGGCGGGTCGCTTCGGCGCGTTTGGCCATGTAGAGTCGCGCGCGCTGTTCGGCCACGATGCGCTGGCGTTCCGTCGCCTGGTGTTTGGCGATGACGTAGGTGGCGCCGGCCACCAGGACGGCGGCCCCGGCAGTGACCGGGATGACAATGCTCGGATCCACCCCCGCCAGAGCCAAAGGAACCCCGACAGCCACCGCGGTGAGACCTCCGAACAGCCCGGCGTTCTCTCCGGGAGTCAGGTTCTCGCACGCGGAAGTGAAAACTGCCAAACTGATCACAGAGGCAACGACTTTGACAAAACGGGCGCTTTTCATACTTGGCTCTCGGAACTACCAGCAGCGGGACAAACCCGCAAGCAGAAATCTCTTGTCTCCAGGACAAAACGGTCCGTCAGGCCGGGCCGGGAAAGCTCTTGACGAACTGGATCTTGAAATCCGGGAACGAGGAGACGATCTGGATCTTATAATCGGGAAACGAGTCCACGATCTGCCACTTCCCCGGCTTGTCGGGAAACGACTCGACGATCTCGACTTTCAGGTCCGGAAAGCTCTCCACGACCTCAACTTTGAAATCCGGAAAGCTCGTGACAAACTGGATTTTCCCAAAAACTTTCGACGGATCGGGTTTGTCGGATTTCGAGTTTCCCGCCAAAACGGCGGCTGCCGGTGCGGTGGCAAGGGCGGTGAGGAAGGTTCTGCGTTTCATGGGATGGTCTCTGCGTTGTTAATGGCATCAATCAGCAACCGGATCGAGCCAAAATCGCGTTTGTGCGGGGTGAGGACGATCCGCGGCATCCCGGCGAGGGGTTGTTCGTCGCGTTCCTCCGGAAGCGGACCGGTCTGCACGATCCGGTCGGCAGCGATCAAAAAGTCGAACCCGGCATTCAATTCGTCGAGGGCCGCGGGAGTCAGCCGGTTCTGGATCCGGATCACCATCCTCTCCCGCACCCAGCGGTAGGAATGGAAGTTTTTGTAGAATTGCGTGATCACGTTCACCGCGTCATCCAGGTCGTGGGTGATGTGGAAGAGGTGGAAATCGGTTGGCGAGACGAGCCCGTGGTCGAGCAGGTCGTTCACGATGAACCGCCGCCACGTCTCCCAGTAGTGCCCGTTCTGCCGGTCGAGCATCACGACCGGGACGATCGGCATCTTGCCGGTCTGCATCAGAGTCAGGATCTCGCACCCCTCGTCATGCGTCCCGAATCCGCCGGGAAACAGCGCGAACGCATGCGTCTCCTTGGCGAAGTTCAGCTTGCGCGTAAAAAAATAGTTGAAGTTGATGAGTTTCGGATCGCCGTGGATCGTCTCGTTCGGGAGTTGCTCGAACGGGAGCCGGATGTTGAGCCCGAAACTTTTTTCTGCCCCGGCGCCCTCCTGGGCCGCGCCCATGATCCCCGACCCTCCCCCGGTGATGACCATGAAGTCTCTCTCCACCATTTTCTGGGCAAACGCCTTGGCGAGCTTGTATTCCAGGGCCTCGGGTTGTGTGCGGGCGCTTCCGAAGACCGCGACTTTCCGGATCCCATGGTAGTCGGAAAAGACGCGGGACGCATAGCGCATCTCGCGCAGCGCACGGCTCATCAGCTTCAGCTCGCCCAT
>JALNYW010000008.1 GCA_023229665.1 Patescibacteria group bacterium
GGGTAAATGCCGTCGCGAGCGAGGCAAATCGATTGGGCAGCTGTTCCCGCACGACGAGTGCAGGACCATAAATCGACGCCTGCGGAACTGGCCAAAAGTACGCCTTGCCCAGCGGCCAAGACGCTTCGTAGAATACGCTCGTGGGGAACGACGAGAGCGACTTCAGGGCAATTGACGAATAATCCTCCATCGACTGGAGAATCTCGAGCGGGTAGTCGATCTGATTTGGCTGACTCTGCGTCAACTGCCGCAGAAACGCCCGCTCGATCTTTTCCGGCCGGACAGAATTCACGCCCAGATTGAAGTCCCCACCGTCCCCGACAGTATAGAAAAGTGCCCCGGTCGAGGTGATCAAGTAAGTCTTCAGGACATAGACCAGCCAGCGCTTGCGCTCCCACCCTTGCAGCATCCATTGCAACCGGGCCCAGCCGTCGTTGATTTCACCCTGAGTCGCGTTCTGCCCGATGCCAATTACCCCGGCGTCCTGCATCGCAGCCCGCACGAGGTCCCCGACGGTTGTTGTTTCTGGGTCCAGCTGCACGGGATTTACTCCGCTTCCTTCGCCGTTGCCGTCGCCTTCAGCTTGGCAATGACCGCCGCGCCGGTGGCCGGAGCATCGGGCGAATTCTTGATCGGCTCCGCGAGGGCACTCGCCTCTTCCGCCGCCGCCGCGTCGAGCGTGGCCTGCAGCTGCGCGATCTGCTCCTGCACTGCCTGCCGATTGACCTTCGGAACTTCGACTGCGCGGCCTGCGGCTTTGTGTGCCTTCGCCGGATGCTTGTGCCAGCCCGCGGCAAGCGCCTCGGCCAGTTCCTCTTCCGAGTGGACAGTCTTGGTCTTGAGACGCCGCTGCTCGCCCACCATCTTCGGGCCAAATGGTGTGGCCACAGCCTCGGCCGGGACGGCAATGATCTCTTCCCCGCTCGGGTGGTAGAGAATCTGCGGGAAGTCTGCTTTCTTGAAGATCGAGAGCCCGCGGTGGTCTTTGGCTCCGCGATTTGCCGGGTTCTGTCGGAAGTCCCCTCGCTGGGACATCACGTCGTAGATAGTGAATCGGTTTCCGTTTTCAGCCATTTTTCTTCTCCAGGGTTTTGGTAGTCCGATGGGCTACCTTCTTGATTACGGCCCTGCTCGGTGCCGCAGGTGATTTGGGGAGAGACGAATTCGCGACCGGAAGGGAGGGTGCGGCGTGCGATTCAGTCTCTCCCCCGGCGGGGAGGGTAGACCCGCCGTTTGGATTGTTCTCCGATTCGGCCACGTTCGCCGAAGTCCCCTCGGCCAGATGGAAGTGGTGTCCCAACCGGCCGAGGGTTTGCAGTCCGTCCCGGAGCGTACGGACAGCTTGATTGATCCGCTCTTGCGCTTCCATGTCGCCAAGGTGACTTTTCATCAGACGTTCTTTGAACTCATTCCAGTTCATCGATCTTTCCTTTCCAAATCACCCGGGCGAATGCCCGATTAGCCATAGACGATGTCAGCGACCACAACAGCCCATTCCGGACGAATCCACAGATACCCGTAGAGGACGTCCAAGCGTGTGATCAGCTGATCTGTCCCGATGAAATAGTCGGTCACCATTCTCATCGACACACCATCAAACGACTCTCTCGCCGCTTCATGGACGTTCTTCGGCATCTCCAGATCAGCCGTCGCCAGCGTGACCGCCTCCGGAGCGTAGCCGAAGTTCTTCGTGTACTGCGTGCTCGCGGCCAGCGTGTTCGCCGGGTTCACACCTGCACCATTTGCCGGACTCGCGTCCACCGTCTGGTACTGCACCGGCTGCCCACCAACCGCCGGCACGATGGCCGGATAGATCGGGATTTCCGTCGCACCAGCGGCGACATCTGCCGTCACCGCGAACTGCCGTAGGCGCCCGAGAGTCTGCTTGGTGATGCGGTTGACCTGGAAGACTCCGTCGATCGCGATGATGTCGCCCTGATTGAGAGTCCCCGCGAGGGCGGCGACAGTCAGTGTGAGCCCCGTCTGGTTCGCCCCATCGACAGTCGCACTGGCCTGGGCCAGCGTGCCGTTCGTGTGGGCGATGGTCGTCTGGTCTTCCATCCAGACAAACCCGAGTGCATCGTACATCTTGCCGGTCACGTACTGGCGGGAGATCTCCGCGGCCGGATTCAACAGACCGGACAGCGTCGCCACGACGGACGCCTGGGTGTCCGGCGAGTTGACGACTTTTCGGTTCCCGACCGGAGCGGAGTTATTCGACAGGTTCGCCCCGGCGCGCAAGTACGTCGAAGCAATCGGGCTCAGGATGTTGTTCCCCGCATCCTGATTTGCGACGAAGTTACAAATTCCGCCTTCGCTGCCGGACATGATATCGACAGCGACCGCACCGGCCAGATTGTTCACCATCGGTGCCAAGACGCGCCGGGCGTAGTCATCCAACGACAGCGTACGATCTGCGGTCGAATATCCAACATCGACATGTTTCTGCGTCGCCAGCACAAGCGTGGTCGACTGTTCCGCCGTGTCCTGCACAGACAGCGCTGGCCCGGTCGTCACGGTGAAGTCATTCGGCAGACGGATTCGGAGAGACGAACCGATCTTCGCTCCCTGCACGGCGAACGAGTCGTCGTACTGCATATCCACATTCTGCAGAAATGCATTGGAGTTCTTCCAGAGACGAACCGCCTCTCGCGTGATCATGTCGATTGTGAGTAGTGCATTGGCCACTTCGGCCTCCTTTGGCAAGCGGGGCCTTTTCCCCTGTGGTGAGTGCAGGGCGGCACTCTGCGAATTGCCCCTGTCATTCCATTCGCCAATGGCAGGCCGGAAGTGGCCCGACGAGATCGATTTACGGCTCGATCAGGAGAGCCGACGGGCATAGCCCGCGATTTATTCTCCTTGCGCTCGAAGGCGCTCGATTAGCGGACCAAGGTCCTCGACCCGAGACGGAACAAACCCAATCGCCGCTCGAGTTCCACGGAGCACGATGGCGGCCAAGTCGGCGCTCCGGCGTAACTCCACATCTTCTGGAACTGCCGGACCGTCTGTCCAAACCGGAAGGGTCATCGCTCGTACATACGGGTCGAGCACACGCGCCGTGCTCATCGCGCGCTCCGCTTCGCAACTTGCTCATTCCGCCGAGCCATCCATTCGGAGGTAGACAGCTTGCTCGCTTGGTCGGGATTTGCTGGATCGAGAATGGTCTCGTTTCCGCTTGGTGTTATCGGACGAATTGGCTTCGGTGCGCCGGAAATCTCGTTCTTGTTCGCCGCGCCCGTGGCTGCCGGGAGCGCAAACCGCCGGGTCAGCTCGGCCGCCATTTCTAACGGGTCAAGTTCCATCACCGTCTCCGCCTCGTCCAGATTTCGACCCAGTTCGAAAATCACATCTTCTGCATGGCCGGTGGCCAGCGCTGCAGTGATGAACGCGTTGTACCGGCCGAGTGCGTCGCGGTCACTATCGTCCGGGACGAACTGGGAGACCAGCGAGCGAATTGACGAGTTGAACTCGTCCTTCCCATACTTCGCCCGGCCAGATGCCGCCGCAGCGTTGGACTTCTCATTGAATCTCGTCGCAGCGACCTGGGCAGCAGCCGCAGCGGCCACTCGACCGTTGAAATCGGCTGTCGGGTCGAGGGGCCCGGCTTTCGCCGCAGGAGCGGGCGTAGCGCTTGCCTTGCCCTTCTGCTGCTCTTCCCGCAACTGCGCGGTGAGCCGGGCAATTCGCCGGTCGCGCCAATCGGAGGTCTTTTCGGCGGGAGCAGGGGCCGGAGCCGGAGCCGGAGCAGGTTCCGCTGGCGCTGGATTTTCCACTGCCGGAGCAAGAGCAGGAGCAGCTGCGACCGCTGGTGCTGCAGGCGTTGGGGCAATTTCACTCGGAACTGCTGGCGTCGCCGGACTTGCCGGAGCGTCTGCCGCTGCCCAATTGATCTGAATTCTCTTCATCTCTTCGTTTCCCTTCGTTTGCGCTAATTGTACGCAGTCTTCGTCCGACCCGCGCGCAACGTCGCATCCAATACAAGCGCCTCGTGGATTTGATCTTTCAAGTCAGAATCGTACGGCATGGCCAACATCCCGGCAAGGGTGTGCCGTGCGGCGGCGATGAATTTGTGCTGATTCCGTTTGACCCACAAGTTCTCCAGCCGTTGCGGGGACGAGATATTCGGGTGGGATTTCTTCCAGATGGTGTACCAGTCATTCCGCCGCATGAGTTCATCATAGACATTGTGCGCCATCTCGGTCGCTAACTGCGCGACCCGCCAATGCGCGTGCATTACTTTCCGTGACATTTCATTGCTCTTCAAATCCGGTGAGAAGCTCGTTCAGTCGGTACTGTGCATTCGCCGGAACATCCATCGTCCCGAGCGGGTTTTTCAGTTCCAAATCGCGTGGGGTGAAGCCGCGCTGAAGCAGACGAAGCCGATTCTGGACATTCCGCGCCTCGGTCTCGCCGATTGTCCGGCGATATCCCATTGATCGCGGGTCGGTCTCGAACTCCATCATCGCTTTCAGAAAGTCATCGTCGCTCAGCTGCGCCGGAGTGGATTTGTTGAAAAACTCTTCCATCTGCCCGATGAAATTCTGCGAGACCGCCCCCGGATTCGCCCCCGGCTCGAAATCTTCAATCGACTGGATTCCATGTTGAATCTCATGCAGTCCGGTGGACAGCGGCCCGCTTCCCGGATCGCCATACTCTGCCGCGGGTTTCAGCGCCAATCGATTGGTCTCTTCATTGTACGACCCGCGATAGAGTGGATTGTTTTCCCGGCCTACTTGCACCTTGCGCAATTCCGGGTAAATTTTGAAAAGTTCTGAGTGATCGATGACTTGGTCGAGAGTCGGCATTTTTGGACCCGGTCCCATTCGACCGAATTTTTCCGTCGCTTCCGATTGAACTTGCCCTGCCCATTTATAATCCCCCTTCATTGCTTCTTTCATAAGCGCGTTGTTGTAGTCTTCCAGTGTCAAGCCTCTTGCTGAATTAGCCGGTTTGACTTCGATTCCTTTTTCTTTCAGTTTGCCTGCAAGGAATTTGGCTTTCCCTGCGGCGTAATCGTTGAATGGCTGCCAAATCTTCGCCTGGTCTGTTACGTCCATAAACTTGTCAAAGTTAAACTTTGCCCCGGTGTCTGGAATCTCCATCCGCCAACCCTTGTCAATCGGATGTTGAAACCACCCGGTTTCATTCCAGACCTCATCCGACGATTTGCCCGTCGCGGTCAGGTCCTGGGCTTTCAGCCAGTTCGCGAAAGACCCTTTCTTCCCAAGTCCCATCGCACCAGACGCCAGTGCATTTGCCTCTCCGCCTTCTTTCAGCATTTTCTCCAGTCGGAGAATTCCCTTCAGCCCACCAAAAACAGCGACGTCAGTCCGGTCGTTCTTTTTCGGCTTTTTTCCGCTCGACTCGAGAAGTTCATTTTTTGCCACTTTGACTCTCCAGCACAGCAAATGGATCGTAGTCGACGGGGACAAATTCGTAGTTCTTGTGAAAGGCTTGCAAGAACTGAGGGAGGTCAGACGGGGCCATGCTGCTTCCAGCGCTTCCAGCGGGGACAGGGGCTGAAGATTGCGGAGCATTTTGAGTTGCTTGCGGGCGTGTCCCGCCTTCCCCGTCCAGTGATGGCCAGACGGGCTTCAGTACATCCCAATCAACCTGTCCGCTCGCCGCGTCTTCCAGTAGCTCTCTTCCCGTTCCCTTCCGATAAGTCTCGCTCGCTAAATGCCACGCCGCTGCGTCCTGACTTGCGGGACCAAAGTCTTTCAGATTAAGCGCATTTTTCTCGCTCTCCCAAGTCGGGGTGAGAAATTGATATCGCCCGGCGGCACTGGTATAAGTCCCATCGCCCAGATCATGCCTGACGTTCGGGTGCTGATCTCCGGAGAATAATTCCCCTCCATACAGCACGTTGTACCCCTCCCCAGGCGCGTCTGTCGTCTCGCCCGATGCAATCTCGTCAAGAACTTGCTGCCGCAACAGCGCGTTCTTCGCCTCGCTAGTCGGCAAATACTTCTCCCTGCTCATTGCCGCTTCTCCACCCGGAGGAATTTCCCGGGACGGCGCTCGTCGGGGATGTAGTGATTCCCGTCTGCAGCACGCTTCGCATTCGGAATGCCTCCGGGACCGTCAATGTCCAGATTGTTCGCGTTCGCCTCAATGACCGGAGCCAACGATGTCCCGAGCGCCTCGCTCACGATCTGCCGGATCAACGCCTCAAGTCCCTGCGGATTCGCGGGCAAGAAGTCCTTCAACGAGGCGAGCCGCTCGGTTTGGGCTTTGAAGACATCCGTCTGGCGCAACTGCGCCCGCCCGGCAAGCTGAATCTCCGCCTTGCCTTGCTTCTGCAGCGACTCCGCCAACGCTTTCTGCAATGACGCCACGACCTGCTGCAGCTGCTGTTCGTTCGGACTCGGGCCGCTGCCCAGGGCCTGGGGCGGGACCATCCGACGCAGACGGACCGCCGCTTCCTGTGCTTTGTCAAACGACATCGAGCCCAACAGCAGGTCCCCGACCACGGGAACGAGAGCCGGAGCCTGCGTCAGCAACAGCGTCAACGCTTCCGCGGTCTCTTCCGCCCGCGTCCCGAACGCCGGACCGATGCCCGGAGCAACATCATACATCCCCATCTGCGGGTTGAAAATCCGTGTCGCGACAAATCCGTCTTTCGACATCTGCGTCGCGTAGGCCTGCTGCGCCGCCGGGTCGATCTGCATTTCGAACGTCTGCCCGTCGTCTCCCATAATCGAGATCACTCGGCGAGTATCATATATCCGGGGGACCAGATCAATTAGCTGCACTGTCGAGAACCGCAGTGCCTCTTCATAATTGTCCTGGAAATGGAAAGTCGCGGTGTCGGACTGGTTCTGCCGAAGGGCAATCGCCTTGCCCGTCCGCTCATTTCCCATCATCCCCATTTGATTTTGCCACTGCCCGCTCACCATCATCACCTGATTGAACGCGGTCTGCATTCCGACTTCATACGCCGGAGACGCGGTCGGCGGTTGAGTCCGCTGCGGAGCGGGGATTTCATTTCCCTCGTCGTCCCGGTTGTTCCAGATCAAGACGGAATGATTCACCGCGTTAGCAGTGTTCCACATGCTTTCGTATTCCTCGATCGCCTTTGCAGGGGCAATCCACGGGGTTTTGCCCTGCAGCGCGACAAACTCGACTTGGGCACTGGCGTTGTAATTCAGCATCCGCTGCGGGTCTTTCATCGCCCGCGTGTGACCCTTCCGATCGAGAATTCCGTCGATGACTACTTCTTCCCCGATGCACCGAATCAGCGGAATGTACTTGCCCGGCCAGGTGGTCGAGTCGACAATTTTGTCTCCGGCGATTAGATGCCACTCGACTTGTTCGACCTTGATCGGACGAGATTTGGTCAGCGGATCGTCGGCGACCGACTGTTCAATCTCCGGAGTCATATATGACTGCCGCAGATTCTTCCGTTCCCCTTCATGCACAAACGAATAGAGCTTGTCCATCACGAAGGTCTTGCGGAAGTATTCCGCAATCCGGATCGAGTTATCCGAGACCCAGTCGGAATCGCTCCCTCCGACTCCCATTGGATTGTGCCCGACTAAGTCGGCAAATTCCGGATAGTTCTCTTTCCAGAGATCGCGCGGGATATTGTCAAAGACAAACGCAAAGCGAGCATCGCTTCCATCTTTCTGAGCAATATCCGGGTCCATAAATACCGAGAGGGGGTCATTCACCGGACGCAGCAACACCTCCTGGTCGAACGTATCGTCTGCGACATAATCGGTCACAATTCTCCACCAGCCGATTCCCATGTCAATCTGAAACCCGCGGGCGACTGTGTAAATCGGCTGGGCATTCGATCGGTTCTCAATATGGCGAACTATATCCTGCATTGCCAGCGCGGACTCGATCGTCGCGCCACCGCCGGTCGGCAATACCTTGCCCTGCGATTTATTCTTCCTCGCTTCGTTCGAGATTTGCAGATTGTGCTGCTTGATGATGTTCATCGTCAGACACGGTCGCGAGTCCGTATCTCGATTCCGACGGACCGAATCCGGCCACTGGAACCCGTTATCCGAGTCGCCGTTCGCGAAGCGATAGTCATCAATACCGCGCTGCCGACTCGAGGACTCCCACTCCGAACAGCGGTTGAACCGCTTACGGGCTTCGCGGACAATCGGGTCTGCCCCGGGGATGTCAGTCATTTCATCAGTCATCCAAGCCACCCAAGATTTCCGCCGCGGCCATTACGCCCGGACCCGTTATTTTCTTTTGCCGCTCGGGCTTGTTCTTTCGCCGCGATCAGCCGATCGAGGACGCCTCGTTTGTCAACGCTTCGGTGATGCGATGCGAGAGCCATATAGCGAAACGCGTCAGCCCCATCCGAAAACTGGTCATGAATCGGCTCGTTCGAGAACGCCCCATCAACAATCCGATATCGATAATGGCGAAGCGCGTTCAGCCCGTCAGCGCATTTTTCCTGATCGAAGTAGCAGTTCGGGAAAAAGATTCTCGCCGCGTTGATACCGTCCAAGAGTGACTGCTTCGGCACAACAACCGGGGACATACCCGATTCCCGCAGCTGCTCCTCGATCGTGAGTTTGGTCCCCAGTCGCCTTGCCCGGGCATCGTGCGGGAGAAACGCATGACCGTAGATGTACGACCGGTTTTGCAGATACTTTATGAAATGGCCAATATCCTCGCCAGACGCTTCGTAGTACGCCAAGATTCTCCACTGCATCGCCACCCGCTGGGCAAACCAGATTGCGGTGTTGTCCGCGCGGCCTAAGTCCCAGTAGGTGTTCACCGGGACCGTTCTGTCGTATGGAACCGCGATGATCCGGTTTTCTTCCTGCGCCCGTCGCATCTCCTTTGCATAGACGACGCCCTCGAGCATCTGGATCGTGTGACCTTCCCAGACGTTTAGGTAGTAGTCCGGATCGCGGCGCTTGTCCGCTTCCATCTCGGAGAGCAGTTCCGGCGGGAAAAACGGATTGTCCCGCCAAGTCATCTTGATGACGAATTTTCTCTCGGAATCCGTCGAGTCGACGACAAATCTCTGATAGGTGTAGTCCGTCTCGAGTTCTGGATTGAACGTCATCCAGATCTCACTCCCGTCCTTTCGAATAGTCGGGATCAAGATGCCCCAGCTCGCCCGAGACACCTTAACCGCTTCTTCCACCCAACAGTAATCAATACCCTCATACGACTTGATTCGGGTCGTGTTGTTCTTGATTCCTTCAAACGCAAAACTCGTGCCGTTCCGGCCGACAATCCGCGATGCTTGGATTTCGTAGAAATCTCCCAGCCCGAGGTTGTTGATCTGGTCCGCCAGCAGTTTGTGGACAGAGTCGGTGATGGAGTTTTGAAACTCGCGGGCGCACAATACCCGGATCGGCCGTTCGGCTCCAATCAACAAAAGCGCCCGGGCGACACCCCAACTCCGCCCGGCACCACGTCCCCCATACAGAATCTTAAATCTCTTCGGCTGGAAGAGACATTGGAGTTTCTGCGGGAATTCGGCTTCGGTCGCCATGATACGGGTCAGACTCGGGAATGGGGTTTGTTAAACAAACGGTGGGACAAGGGGGATCGTCCCGACGACTTACAAAGACAGGCGACCTGCGCCGCCTGTCCGCTAAATCGTCAGAGTTCGGCGCTCGCCTGGATCACGCCGGAGCCATTGTTCGAGTACAGGAACGAGGTTGTTCCGGCGGCGCCGAAGGCTGCCGAACTGGTACATCCCATGAGTACCGAGTTGGTATTGACCGCAGTCGATGCAACAGCACTCGCCGTCGCCAGTGCCGTACACGCCGAGACCGCAGTCATCGCGGTAGTCGTATTCGCCGCAAAGCCCGCCGTGTAAGTCATCGTCGGGATGATTCTCATGGTCTGCGGGAATGGCAACCAGCAGAGCGCAAGGGACGTGGTCGAGTTGGCACAGGTTGCCACCGGCGTAATGGCGGCACTTTCCGTGACCCGGAAGTAATACGCCTGTTGCAGCGTAGTCTCCACCGGAGTCAAACGGTGTTCGAAATCCAGCATCGAATACGCCGTATCGGTCCCCGAGGTCCGAGCAGAGGCCCCCGGATTCGCAGCAAGCTGCGCCCCGGTGAACTCAAACCAGTCATCTGCCCCGGCAGTACCAACCGGAGTGTAGCAGATTTTCACCCCGACCTGAGCCGCAGTCGCCGGAATGGTCGCGGTCACGGAGTACTGGGTCCAGGTCGTGCTAATTGTGACAGACGTCGCCGTTGCCGCAGCATAGCCAGTCCACGCCCCAGTCGAGAAGTTCGCGGCGCTGCCATTCGCCCCTGTACCAGTCGCCACCGTCGCGGTCACATTGTCAAGCGCGGACGAGAAATTCGCCCCACTCTTAGCCCAGAACGAAAACTCGACCAGTTCCCCGGCATAGTTGTATGAGTTCGCACTGGACAGTACCTGGCCCACACAGACCGGAAGTACCCCGGTTTCCGACGCCGTCCGCTGCACCCGGGCACTACCCCCGAAGCCAGTCGGCTGACTCGCCGTTTCCTGGATAATGGTGAACGCCGTGCCCGTTCCCGAGAGCCCCCACCAGCGATCTGGGCCATACAGCAGCGCCGTCGTGATCGACGCCGAGGTTGTTCCGCGCTGCCATAGATTCTGCCCGAAATCCCCGCCGATGAGTCCATTTCGCCAGGAATCCAGATTCCCGCCGATAAAGCCCGCCAGCTGATCCGTCGTCACGGCTTCTGTCGCCGGGTTCAGCCCCGACGTCAGATTCGTGTCCATCGGGATGGTCTCGTCCCCGGTCAGCGGAAGCGTGAGCGGAACACTTCCCGCCACGGGAAGACCATTCGTGTAGAGACCCGCGGCGAGTGCCGGGATCGTCAAGGCTGCCGCGACCAGGGCGGCGAGACCCATTTTCTTCCAGTTCATTTCATTTCTCCATGATCTGCGGCATCGCCGCCACGTTCCGTGCGGAGCACGGAATCACACGCCATTCCCGAGATACTTCTTCGTATCCGAGAGCGATTCATTTCCCACGCCGGCTCGACTTCCAGCATAGTCGTCTTCATCCTTCGGGGCGCCCGCCGAGTATTTTTCCGAGCACTTATAATCCCCGGTCTTCTGATTGAACGACGAGTGCGTCGTGATGTACCCGTTGTCAATCTGACGGACCCGAGTAGTCTTCTCCACATCGGCGAATGGTTCGGCCCGGAGCGCCTTCGTATCGTTGAGCCTGGGCATGGCGCTATTTCCCCGACGGGCGGAGCCCGTGCAGCGGCATGTGCGCCCGGTCGCCGCTCGCACGGTCCAAGTCCGTCCGCAGGGCGTCTGCCCCGCCCGTGGTCTTCCCCACGATGCTGCCGCCACCGGAGCCCGCGGGCGCCTGACGGACATTCATCTGCGGGTTCGAGTCAGGAAGTTTGGTCATTTCATTTCCGGGACGTCGTCCCGCTCCTTCATGCAGCAGCCACAGCGGCTACGCTTCTCATTTCATAGTCCAGTCGCCCGGAACCAATCCAGTGCAACGCGACGGGACGACGAGTCCGGGCGATGGCAATTGCCTCATCGAGTGTCCTAGCGACTCGTACCGGCATTTCCGGAATTAGGTGCTTGCAGACCACAATCCCCAGCACCGGAAATTTCCCAATCTTCTCCAGAATCGGCCGGTACAACAGCTCGATTTGTGAATGCCCGGTCAAGGTCCACGTGTGCTTGGCTTCCAGCACGACCAGTGAGTCGCCAGCCCGCAACAACAGATCCGTCTGACACCAGCCTCGTCCATTCCGGTCGAGAAATTCAAACCATTGCCCACGCCTAGCGGCGGGCAACGCGGCGGCGAGATCGGCCTCGTATTTTACCCCCAGTCCTTTGGCCCCGCGCGGACGCCGCTTCTTCTCCCCAAACGGTCCGGCATCCCGCGCTGCTGCCCAAACCAGCTGCTCAATCTTTCTGTGCCTCTGCATCCTCAACCTTCTGCACTGACCACGTTTCCCCGCCCAGCCGGATGGTCCACCTAGGCCCGTCGATCACCAAATATAGGAGCACAACTAGCACCGCTATGACAAGGGCGTTCCCGGTGAATATCCCAAACCGGTGGGCGGAATGCCGCCACACATCACGAGTTTCACTTTCCATCCGTTTGGCTCCCCTCGGCTTTCAGCATCTTCCGGCGAAGCCTCCACACATCCAACAGCAGCCCACTCACCGAAATCCCTCCCACTCCAACGAGAAACCCGGAAAACCCGTTCACACTCTCCACCGGCATCCCGACGGCTCCCAAGAACGGGGTCAACGCGGGCAACGCCAGAGGGGAGACAAAGGTTGCACAGATCGCGCCGACTGCAATCGCAATGACCCCGTCGGACCAATGATCGCGTAGCGTCAACCAGCGGACAAGTCCGCCCAGCGCTCCCGCGATGACAAGTTGCGTCCGATCGGTGCCGAGCCCGAAGAAGTCCCAGTTGTTCATTTGATTTTTTCCCAGCAAACGTGTGCAACGCCCTTTGGCAACAGCCCGATTTTCTTCGCCACTGCCCGGGACAGATCCATTGATCGTCCACGGACAAACGGCCCCCGATCGTTAACCCGAACTACGGTGCTTTTTCCATCATACGTCACGCGCAACTTTGTTCCAAACGGTAGAGTCCGATGAGCGACGGTCATCGACGTTCCGTCAAAGAACTCTCCGTTTGCCGTCCGACTTCCCGATTCGGCCCCGTACCAGCTGGCCAGACCACACGTCGCAGCAGCTGGAACAGTTCCGACAGACAGAAAACAGACTATCAATATGGTTCGAAAAGTCATTTCTCTTTCCCTCCTGTCTGGCAAAGTTCCTCCCAAACAGCGTCATGCCGCAGTGCTTGCTCTTGAGTTTCCTTCGTATCGGACGGCGAGATCGTGATCGGACCAAATGTTCGACAGACAGTGCTAGTATCCACTCCGATCGGGCGGAGGTCCCCGAGTGTATTTGTTGCGCAACTTGTCAGAAATGGGGCGATTGCGCACGCCATTAGCCCGGGCAACAATCTTTTCTTCTTCAATTCTCTGTTCCTCCAAAATCGCATCACGACCTTCCTGATACCACTTTGCCCGGCCGAACAACTCGAGAATTTTGAAAATTGCCCGGACGAGCAGCTTTGCCAGTTGCGGCGACATCCCTCTCACACTTTCTTGTTCGGGATCAGATAGACAACGAGCGGGGTGAGCACCGCGAGCACCTGGTTGATCGAGTCCGGCGTCAGCCAGCCGGGCACGCTGATATGAAACCAGCTATTCAGCAGAAACGCCAGTCCCATCACGATCGCGGCCAAGGCTTTGTCAACAGATGTAAACATCTTTCTTTTCTCCTTTTCTTTGCAGCACCATTGCTGCGTCACACATACGGTAGTCCAGCTTCGAACAACTTTCTCGTCTCGGAGACGGAACGGCCGCCAGTCGGCAGTTGATAGTGCGGAACATCGACGAATTTCCAGTCCCCGCCCCATTCCAACTCCAGTCCACTCGCCCGGACATTCGCGGCGAGCCGACGATATTCCGCCAACTCCTCGTCCGAGTTCCCGGCCAAATACCGCCCGGCCGAATCGAACAGCCCGATGTCCCACGCGATGGCAAAGTTGTGATTCGATTGTCCACCCCGTGCTTTCGTCACCCGAGGCCCGGGATTGCCGAATCGGCCTTGTCGATACAGCGCATTTTGCTCCGCATAAGTCCTCGTCCCGGAGATGATTTTTGCCGCGAAGCCATTTGTTCGGGCGAGGTCCAGCAACCGTCGTGCTCGCTCCTGAGCCAACAGATGCAGCCCGGCGATAGCCGCCTCCGTCCGCCCGTCGAACGTCCCGATTTTCCGAAGGGCCGCAGCCGCAAGGTCGGCCTCCCGCGCGGCCGATTCGGTCTTCGGCCCCCACTGTCCATCCAACACCCCGCGATAGAGTCCCTGGCACTTCCAGAGCCTTTGCGAGAAAAGTACATCTTCCCGGGTTAGTTTCTGCCCCATTTAATTCCCTCCAATTGACGTGCCGTAATGAAACGGCTTGTTGTTCAGCATTAACGTGCGGAACGCATGTGGCATTCGAGTTTCATTCTGAATAGCCTTCCGATTGGGCGCGAGAAAGAGCCGCTAGTATTGCGCATATGTCACAAACCCCGTCATGTTGCCAGTCGCAGCAGTGAGACACAGTGCATTAGCCGCGGCACCGCGAAACAGCGAACCGATCATTCCGCTCATGCCGTTCGACCCTGCCGTAGCGATTGCCATCGCGCCGGTTAGCGCCGTGGTGCCAGTGCCACAGTTGGCACCAGTGCCGTAGACGAACGTAAAGGTGCCCGCCAGCGACGCCGTGACGTTGTATGAGCAAACGCGAATAACAGTGGAGCCAGAAAGTGCGACAAGCTGCGTCGTGGCTCCAGCGGTAACGTTGATGACGGCAGATTGAG
>JALNYW010000028.1 GCA_023229665.1 Patescibacteria group bacterium
CAGGCATGCACCCGAAAGCCCGCACGCTCCGCCGCCTCTCCCAGCGTCCTGACAAACGTTCGCCGATCCTCGTCGTCCTTCACGATCGGCTCCCGCCGATCCCCCCGCGCCATCACATGATACATCGCCCCGGCAAACTCGATACGCACCTGTCTCGGCATAGACCTCCTTCTGCCAAAAGTTGCTCCATCCGTCAAGCGTCATGTCAATAGACCATGCCTGACCCCTTTTCCCCCAGATTGCGACTCGGTTTCAGGACTCCCAACGAAGCCTACTGCTGAGCTCTATTGTCGCACTTCAAAGTTGAAACTATTCATATTTTGTTTCATAGCATGCGAGTTGGTTGAATATACTTGCAGATCTCATCGCCGTCGAGTGGTTGAGGCTCCATTGAGTCCGATGAAAATCTGAAGAAGGCTCTTCTCGGAGGTTTTGACTGTCCGTAAAAAACGGTAACGATGGTAGATCCGTCAAACCCTTGTTGCGGCCGAATTCGCCATGTTTTTATTCGTTTCTCTTTGCTTGTTCGATCAAAAAGTGACTCGGCAATGACTCTGCGTCGCCCTTGCTGTGTCCTCGAATATCTTATCTCATCGATGAGAATAACAAGCTGACTAAGCATAAATGGCATCAGTAGGGCCTGTCCGATAGGGGGAGAGCAAGCAGGGAAGAGGGATAGAGGATAAAAAAGTTCGGGCATGAGCAGCGAAAAACGCTGCCATGCCCGAAATCGAGTGGTTATAATTTTGTCGCCAAACAAAAAAGAACAACCACCGATGAACAAAACCATACTGATACAAGACCACCTTCGTCCAGCCCTTCCGACGGTATTGGGATGCCGGGATTACCGGGAACAGGAGCAACTGCTGGTGCGCACGGATCGGATATTGAGAGTGAGCGGGGTGGAGCGGATTTTTGTCGGGCTGAGCCTGGAGCGATACCAAGCGGCGGCGGCAGGGCCGGTGAGAGCGGGAGATCTGGTTCGCCAGAGCGAGCGAAGTGAGAAGGCGCTGCGGTGCATGGTTCTCAAGAACATTCTCGGAGAAGACTATCGGGAGATGAGCGTGCGGTTGGCGCAGTGCGAGTTGTTCCGGTGGTTTTGCAAACTGCCGGAGTTGGAAGCGGTGAGGGTCCCGAGTAAAAGCACATTGCAGACATATGCCAACTGGCTGCCGCACGAGGAGATGGGAAAGGTATTGGGGCGGTTGCGGGAGGCGATGGCCGACGAGACACGAGCCCGGGAGATCGGCCTGGAGGCTGAACTGGACATGGATGTGGCGTGGGTGGACACGACGTGCCTGAAAGCCAACATCCACTTTCCGGCGGACTGGGTGTTGCTGCGGGATGCGGTGCGCACGCTGATCAAAACCATCCTGACGATCCGTCGGCACGGGCTGAAGGTTCGGATGCCGGAGCCGGGAGATTTTATTGCGGCAATGAACGCGCAGGCGATGGGGATGAGCGCGGCGGCCCGGCGCAAGCCCGGAAGCAAGAAGGCGCGCAAGCGGGTGCTGCGGCTGATGAAAAAAATCTGCCGCACGGTGAGTGAGCATGCGGCACGATATGAGCGGGCGTTGGACAAACGGTGGAGAGAGACAGATCTCACGCGCAAGGAGGCCGAAGTGGTTCTGCGGCGCATGAAGCGGGTGCTCGATCAGTTGCCCGAGGCAATGCGGCAGGCGCACGAGCGCATCATCGGAGAGCGGCCGGTGGCCAACGCCAACAAGATCCTGAGCCTTTACGAGGGCGACATCCATGTGATCGTTCGCGGGAAAGCGGGAGCTGATGTGGAGTTTGGCAACAGTCTTTTTGTCGCCGAAACGGTGAGCGGATTTATCCTCGACCACGAACTGCGGCGCGAGATCTCGCCCGGAGACCCCAAGTGGCTGCAGGAGCGTTACCCGAAGATGAAAGAAGCCAGCGGGGATCGGCTCTGCGCGGCGGTGGGAGACCGGGGGTTCGACAGTGCGGGCTCGCGCAAATTGCTCGATGAGCAGAAGGCCTTCAACGGCTTGTGTCCGCGCGACAGCCGGGAAATGCAGCGCAGGGTGCGCGAGGATGAGGCGTTCATCGGAGCACAGAAAAGGCGGGCACAGACGGAAGGCCGAATCGGGATTTTGAAAAATGTCTTCCTCCAAGGCGTGCCCCGCGCCAAAGGCTTTCAGAAGCGGGAACTTCAGGTGGATTGGGCTGTCCTGGCTCACAACCTTTGGGTGGTTGCCCGGTGCCCTTGGGCCTGCAAAGAGCAGGTCGCCGCAGAGACGGCCTGACCAAACACTCCGCTCCGCCGCTCGGGTAAACGACCACAAGAGAGGTGTGTCCAAAAAACGGGAAATCGCATGTAAGTCGTTGAAAAATGAGGATCCAAAAAAAATCGCGAACAAATCCTGTCTATATGTTGGGGTGTCGGGAGGCCAAAACCGCCGCGTTCTTCACCCCTTCAAAAAAAGCTCTCTTCCCGGACAGGCCCCACCTATGGGCGAGGCGATTGCGGTTACGGCAACGAGGCGGTGATGCTGGAGTTTGAAGAACGCGGGTTGCCGTATCTTTTCAAATTGCGTCACACGCCGAAGGTCAAGGCGCTGGTCAAAGACATGATGGGCCAGG
>JALNYW010000029.1 GCA_023229665.1 Patescibacteria group bacterium
AAGGTCGTCATTTCCTCGCAAACCATCTGACCGATCTTCTCGTTCTGCGACAGCCCGGCGAACGTCTTCTCGACCCATTCCTGCTTCTTGGGATTCAACTTAAACGTAGCAAACATAGGTGATAAGGTGGGTTGCTCTGACTTTATAGATGAAGTTGTTTCCCTGAATCCTTCAGCGTGAATGTTGTATTGTTTCCGTCATCGAAAGAGGGGGGTTCCGGACCCGCCCTCACAATCATGCGCACACACATAAACCGCTTAAATTTAAAATCCAAGCGCAAATGGTCGCTGCTGGAAAAAAAGCGCCGGAAAAGCGACCGGCGAAAAAGCATCGGCTAACCTGCTCGCGTGGAGAATGATACAGAAACGCATCGCCGCCACGCGCATGGCCCAGTGACGCAAATAAGATTTCTCCGAATGTCTGGATTTTCGGCATGCGGCCGATACGATTCCGACGTGATGAAAGCGAGGAGAATATGAAGGTCGTGGTCCTTTTGAGCGGGGGGATGGATTCGGTCTGTGCGCTTTACCATGCCCGGGAGGCGCATGAGGTCGTGGCGGCGGTCAGCTTCCACTACGGGTCCAAGCACAACGACCGCGAGATCCCGTTCGCCAAGTGGCACGCAGATCATCTCGGGATTCCCCAGATTGTGATCCCGCTCTCGTTCATCGGCGAGCAATTCGAGTCCGACCTGCTGGAAAAAGGCGGGGAAATCCCGAAGGGGCACTACGAGGAGCAGGCCATGAAAAAAACGGTCGTGCCATTTCGGAATGGAATCATGCTCGCGATCGCCGGAGGATTCGCGGAGAGCAAGGGAGCCAACGGACTCATCATCGCTGCCCACTCCGGCGATCACGCCATCTACCCGGATTGCCGGCAGGATTTTATGGGCGCGATGGGCGAAGCCCTCCGCCTCGGGACGTATGCGGAGGTCGAACTCCTCCGCCCGTTCATCTCGATGAGCAAAGCCGATATCGTGAGGCGGGGACAGGAACTTGGGGTCGATTTCTCGAAGACCTGGTCGTGCTACGTTGGGGGCGACACCCAGTGCGGCGAGTGCGGCACCTGTGTCGAGCGTCGGGAGGCATTCCTGCTGGCCGGCGTCCCGGATCCCACCGTTTACCTGTCCGCCAGCCCATTGCCTCCCCGGCCCCAAGCCTGACCGCATGCTCATTTCCGAGATTTTCTATTCCATTCAAGGCGAAGGCGAACTGACCGGGATCCCTTCGGTCTTCGTCCGCACCTCCGGGTGCAATCTCCGCTGTGCCTGGTGCGACACCCCATATGCGTCTTGGAATCCCGAAGGCGAGGAGATGAGCGTCGGGCAAATTGTCGAGGAAGTATCGAAATATCCGGCGCGCCACTGCGTTCTCACCGGCGGCGAACCGATGGTCGCGCGGAATATCCGGGACCTCGCTGGCGCCCTCCACGCCGAGGGCCTCCACATCACCATCGAAACCGCCGGCACGGTCGCGCCGGACGGCATTCCTTGCGACCTGGCTTCGATCAGCCCGAAGCTCTCGAATTCGACTCCGAAGGCGGGATCGATCGACGCCGCGTGGGTCGAGCGGCACGAACGCACCCGGCTCCAGCCGGATGTCCTCCGCCAATGGATCGAGCCCTACCACTTCCAGCTCAAATTTGTGGTATCCTCCCCGTCCGATCTGCCGGAGATCGAGGAGACGATCGCTTCGATTGGCCTCGAAATCCCGCCGTGGAGAATCCTCCTGATGCCGGAGGGGACCGACGAGGGGGTTCTGAAATCCCGTCAGGCCGATGTGCTCGCTATCTGCCGCGAACGCGGCTATCGTTACTGCGACCGCCTCCATATCCACCTCTTCGGAAACACCAAAGGAACGTAATGCCCTATCGGATCTGCAAAACCATCGAAATCGAGAACGGGCACATGCTCACGCACCACCCGGACAAGTGCCGTTTTCCCCACGGACACAGCCGGAAGGTCGAGATCGTGATCGAGGCCGACGATCTCGACGCCAACGGCATGGTCTGCGACTTCAAGATCGTGAAGGATGCGGTTGGCGATTACCTCGACACCTTCGACCACGCCCTCTGCGTCAATACTCAGGACCCGATGTTTTCCACCCTGCAAAACGTCTATGGAGAGCGGATCATCCCCTTTGCCGACACCGAGCCGACGACCGAAGTGCTGGCGAAGACTTTCTTCGATGCCTGCAAGAAGGAGCTGGCGGATTACGTGGCCCGGAAGGACACCCGCTACCAGCTCCGCCCCAACGTCCGGCTTGTCCGCGTGCGCGTCTGGGAAACCAGCTCCTCATGGGCGGAATACGAAGCATGAAAGACGTTCAAAACACGCCGGACACCCGCGGGATTGACATCGACCAAGTCGGCGTTTGCGACCTGACTTATCCGATCACCGTCCTCGACCGGGAAAACCAGCGCCAGCAATGCGCCGCGAAGATTTCCCTGTCGGTAAGCCTGCCCCACCACTTCAAGGGGACCCACATGAGCCGGTTTCTCGAAGTCTTGGCGGAACACCA
>JALNYW010000009.1 GCA_023229665.1 Patescibacteria group bacterium
GGATGAATAGCCCCACAACCAACACGAAGAGGCCCAAAGTCGTTTGGGCTTTACGGAGCAAAGAACGGGTGGCCAATTTCATGCCAAATCAATCGAATCCCAGATGAGCAGGATTCTGAATTTAGTTTAGACCCTACTTCTTATTCCTATTTTTTACCTATGATTAGCTTTTTAATGACAACCTAGCCCTTCTCTTCTTCTATACCCCTATGTTCACAGGTTGTGGATAACAAAAGCGCCCCCTAAGGGGCGCCTTCTATTCTTTTTGGATCGGAATGTGCTTATCCACAACGGCAGAATCTTGTTTTGTGAGATCGATATCATCGGATTTGAACTTCTTGTACCCGGCTTTTTCTGCCGTGATGAAGTACACGTTCTTTTGCGCGAAGAAGCCGTAGTTGCCACGGTTGTCTGTGACCTGGGTCTCTAAAAGCTTATTAAACTTCTTATCGAAAATGCGCACGATCGATGAACCCAAGGGCTTGCGCGTTTTCTCGTCATAAACGATACCCCAGCCTTTCGGCTTCTTCGGCAAAGCAAGGCGGCGGAACAGGATATACGTGAGAATTTGAATGGCCAGCAACCCAAGCAAGAACCAGCTTGGAGAAATCGCCAAAGCGATGGCGGTTATAAATAAGCTGATCGCGCTTACGAAGTGCTGCAAGCGACGCAACCAACGCTTCACGAATACGATACGCGGCGTTTCTTCTTTCACCTGGGGATCAAGCGGAATGTTGACGGCAACGTTCGTCTCTTCTTCCACGTTGATGATTTCGCCGTGGTAGAGATCGATCAAATCACTGTCTTCCGTCTGGCCTTTCAAATAGACGGTGGGGAAAGAGAAACCGGTTTTCGCTGCTTCAAGGCGATACTGACCCGGCCGGACGCGGAAGGAGAAGCGCCCCTTAATGTCCGTGATGCGCGTCTGAAGGATCAAATTGGTCTTGGCATGAATCAAGCGCACGGCCACCAAATCCAACGGGACTTTGGAAAGCGCATTGTACGCGACGCCCCAGCGTTGTCGCTTCTTGCGTCCGATCAACAAGAGCGGCTGCGTAAACAGGAACCAGAGATAATTCGCAATGCTAAACAACGAAGCGCCCAAGGCGAGGTTGGCGAGCGCGACCGCTACCACGACCGGCGCCGTGATATTTACCGCCATCTGGACTTCCGGTGATTGGAGTATGGCGATGAGCGGTGACAGGATAGATCCGATGATGGGAATTTCAATCTCGGCCGCCATGACGATGTCGATGGAAGCAACGTTCTTCGTGACACGGAACTCTCGTTCTTGCGTGACATATCCTTCCTTTTCCGCACGAACGCGGTACATGCCATTACGAACGACAAAGCCATACACTCCTCCAGTCCCGGAAAGACGAGGGTTTGCTTGGCCATAACGACCACCATCCCAAACCTGCCAGCCCTGCAATGTCATTTCGAACAAGGTAATCTTCGCGCCTTCCAATCCCTGCAAAGACGGAGATAAGAAATCACGACCCAAAATGCGTCCCAGCCCCTGGAGCTGAACCGTCGTATCGGCACGCGACTGGGCCCCATCGGGGAACTCCAGCATGATCGTCACGTCCACTTCTCCGACCTGATCGGATGGAATGAATGACGCGCCCCAGGCCTCGCCCCCCGGCAGTGGCGTTAGGGCATAACGAGCGCCTCCGACTGTAACCGTTCCGGAAATCGGTTGCTGGCCAAGACCGGCCGTAGGAACGCGCACAAAAACCGGCACGCCCGGGAGGGATCCAATCGCTCCACTCGCATCCTCTTCCAGTTCAACGGTTCCGCCGGATGCGTAAAAAACCGGGTTGATGGCCAGCCCCGCCGGAACTTCGGGCTCCGTGCTCGTCGGACTTACGACGGGCGGAGTCGTCGTGACCGTTCCCGGAGGCGTGGGAGGAGTCGTTGACGTCGTTCCTGGCGGCGTCGTAGGCGGAGTCCCCGGTGGTGTGGTGGGCGGCGTTGTTGGTGGAGTCGTGGGCGGAGGCGGGACAGGACCGCTAAAAGGAGTCGCTTGCGCAAAAGCACCACTAGAAGGATTACCCGTCACGTCAAACGCGTAGTTGGTATAGTAGTACGTCGTCCCATTCACCAATCCCCCATCCACGAACCGATCCCCCGGCCCCTGATACACGAAACGCCCGTCCGTCGGGCTGATGGGATAGCCGTCCGTACGCGCGCGAATCCGGACAAAGGAAAAATCCGCATCCGGAGGATTGGTCCAGCTCAACGTGTTTTGCGCGTCACCGGCCGTGGCCGTGAAGTTAAATACGTTCGAGGGCGGAGTGATGTCCCCCGTAGTGGTAAACACGTTATCGCCCGAGGTCGAGCTGAAGCCCGATGCTTCGGTGGAGGAAACGCGGAAGTGGTACGTCGTGGCGGGATCCAAACCGGTCAACGAAACCGAATGGCTGGTAACTAACGTCGGCGAACCGGCCGTTGAGCCGTACGTGGCGGTCGTCCCGAATTCCACGAGACTCGATGCGGGGACATCCGTTTGCCAGGTCACAATGGCCGACGTGTCTGTAATATTGATGACCCGGATATTAGAAATGACGGGCGGCGCGGGGGGCGGCAGGGTTTGGAACGTAAAATTGCCGGTGCTGGCCGAATTCCCAATCGCATCCGCCGATGTCACGCGGAAGTTATAAAGCGTATCCGGAGTGAGGCCGGTTAAATCCAAAGAATGCGAAGTGATGTAGGTCGAATGGCTGGTGGACGAGGTATATGCTGTCGTAACTCCATAATCCGCCAGGCCGTTTGCCGATTCGTCCGTATCCCAGAGAACCGTTGCCGTCGTCGCCGTGATATTGATGACACGCACGTTGAAAATGGTCGGCGCCGTCCCATCCACGCCGCCACCGGGGCCTCCGCCGCCACTAGGCGGCGGGGTCGTCGCACCGACCGTAGCCGTGATGGAGATGAAATCATTCGGATAAATCGGCACTTCGAAGCCCCCCTGGTCCCCAAATGCCCCATCAATTTCGACAAAGACCGGCGCGCCGCCGGCTCCTCCCGGGTTCACAATACGATTCAACCCACCGACCGCATTTGTTCCGATGCGGATCACGACCTTGTCGCCTGCCGGAATTTGCGTGAACAAACCCGTACCCGGCGCGGTCAGGATCAGCTGCGTCCCGGACACCGTAACCCCCCAGATATTCACTCCGGCCGTGCCTGCAAGCGTAGCCGAATTCTCCAAACCGGTTACCGTTCCATAAAATAAATCCACGTCCGCAAACGTAATAGCCGAAAGATCGAAATCATGCGAATAGTTTAAAACGATGTTATCCCCTCCACCGGATTGCACTCCCGACGGGGTGGTGAAACGAATTTCCTGGTTCGAGGATACAGCCGGTTGGTCGCGCTCCATAATGATGGACCGTGAAGTGAGCTCGGCGGCTTGGACGGCCTGAAACGCAGGCATCGCAAAACATGCGAGAAGGAGAAGGCTCGCGAGTACGCGAAAAAAGGGGCGCTGTTTCATAGGCCGGATCCGGATTTCCGGAGCCCGTTCCCTCCGCCGAAGCCCTAGGAGCGTAGGCGAAAGAGGCTGGCTCCCGAATTAACCCTCTGATGTTGATTTGGCCGTCGCGCTCGCAATGGCCAATTTCTTAAAGGCGAAGAACAATGCCACGAGCAAACTCACCAAGACAACGAATGCCACAGCCGTTCGCCATGGCCAAACCATAAAATGCGTCGTGCTCTCAACAGGTTGGGAAAAACCCCGGCCCTCCATCCGTACTGTCGCGGAGTATCGGCCAATCCCGAAATGCATCAATTCCTGCATGAGGCCCGAAATAAAACCGGAGCCTTCCACAAGCTTCCCTTTCGACCACGAAGTGGACACAACGCGCTCGGAACCGGGCATGACGCGCGACGATTCCGCGTTGGCCGGAATCGATGCGACGGTCGCGCCCAACATATTCTTAATGCGGATCGTGCCCGATGGGACCAAATGGACATTCCCTTCATTCACGATGGAAGTACGGAATCCGACGGGCAAATGCTCATACGTAACGTCCGCGTCTGTTTGAAAACTCCGCACACTTAACTTCTCCGTCAAAGCTCCGTTTACCTGCACGAAAAAAAGGATGCCGAGACGCGGCAGCATGGCGACCTGCTCTTGCGCCAATTGCTTGCGTGAAAGAAAAAGGGCCGCGTAATACCCGCCGGCCGGCGCATTCGTCGGAACGCGGATGGCGACCTGGATCGTCCCCTGCGTTCCCGGAGCCAAAGTCACTTCGGGTTTATCGACGTACATCCATTCCGGCAACCCCTCCGTATCGGTCGGATCTAAAAATTCCTGCTGGCCTAACTCGCCTTTCGGAATGAACTTCTGAATGCCTACGACATATGTTTGCGGGATGGCTTCATCATTTTCGATGGTGATGGTACGCGTCTCAACCTTGCCCGGATCAATCGTGACGTCATGAATGGCCGGATTCACCGACAAGGCAGATGCGCCCAGCCCCTGGAACATCACCAAGACCGCGATGAATCCCCCGATGAAGCGTGAAGCGTGAAGCGTGAAGCGTTTCATATTAATAGTTCGCTGTCAGCGTGTAGTACACGGTTTGCGTGTACACGCCCGGATTCGTGGACGAAATGATGGAAAGCTTGAAAATCATTCCGACCTTATCGGAAATGGTTCCCGTTTGTGCTCCCGATGACTGGATCACGCGTTGGGTCGTGCTTACGCTCAAGTCCGTGCCGGCATCCACGGCCGTCGCTCCCGTCACTTCGGCGCCGTATTCTTCCGAACCTACGGAAACCGTCCCATCCGTCACCGGGGCCATGATTTGTGCCGAAGCATTTTGCAAATTCTGGTTCGCTTGAAGATACACCGAGTATCCGGTGGCGATATTTGTCAGGACCGAAGTCCCGACCACGTTCGTATTCTCAACGCCAGCCGACACCGTGCCAAAATCAAAGCTATTTGCATTCAGAAGATAAACGAAGTCATCGCCTCCGGCGGGTGCCGCGCTCATCACGCCGCCATCTCCTTCGAATTGATCCACGGTCAGGACCAAACCGACGCTGCTTGAAACCCTCCCGATCGCGACTAATTGTCCAAACCCGCGATTTTCAACGACGGCAATCAAATCACCGACGGAAATGCCTGCCACCGAAGACACCGTAACCGTTCCCCCCACGCCGTTGGTGAATGCGGAATAAGTGGTAGGCGCCGTATTACTTGTTTTGACGAGATAAGAAAGCGTATTTGCCGCTTCTGGAACTCTATACCCGGAAGACAAGCTGTAATTGGCGCTCGTGCCCGTACCAACAGCCATCCCACCGATGGTGTCGCGAAGGGAAAAGTTGGTACTGGTTCCGATATCACTACCACCAGAATTCACGTTATCCCAAGGAATCCAATAATTCGTACTGGACATGGCAAATACATTGGTCCCTAACAGGAACAAACAAAGAACGCTGGTCAATGACCAAATTTTCCGCATAGTGCAGTTTTCATCCTTAATTATACATTTTTTACTCACGCTCTACAAAAATGGCTAACATTAGTCACGTCGTAAAATATTTATACTAATCTTATCCACCTTCATTATCTATAATTAAGTTTTAGATTTATGTGATAAGACCAATAAAAGAGATTCCGGCCACCAAACACCGGATCACATTCAAAACTAAAGGCTGATAATCTTTCTTCTTCAAAGCCACCGCCACAATACCCAGCGAACCGGTCAAGTTCAGCCGCTGGTGCCAAAAACTATTCGCCTGAATGATCTCCATGGTTGAAAGAGCATAGGCCATCAGAATAGCCGACAACCCATACCAACCAATAGCTTCAATCAATAGATCTTTTGTCGGCTTCGTATATGATTATTCTTGCATCAAGTTTGTTCAGAACCCAAAACGCCCTATCGAGAAGTACCGTTCCGTGTCTGAGAAATGGCGGTATCCTACGAGGCGTCACCGAAAACACCGAGCCGACTTATCGAGAGACTCGCGGAACGAGCATCTCAATGAACGCGCCTCTCTGCGAAGGCCGATACCTGAACTCAGTCGGGTGTTCATGTATGCAAAAGCCCCCGTTGCCGGGGGCTTTTGCATGGTGGACTAATGGGGATTCGAACCCCAGACCTCTGCAATGCGAATGCAGCGCTCTACCAACTGAGCTATTAGCCCATGTTTCACACATCGTTTATGCTAAATGAGCTTTATTTGCTCAAATTAGCTAAAATACAGCTTACTTGATTGTTTCACGTGAAACATGCTATAATGATTGATTGTTTCACGTGAAACGTTTACTGATTAATTCGAGACTCGCATAACGCGAGTTTTCAAATGCTCAAATTAGTTTCACGTGAAACAAATAACCATTTGTTTCACCTGGTGCCTCCATGTGGAATTGAACCACAATCTAGGGCTTAGGAGTCCCTCGTTCTATCCGTTGAACTATGGAAGCGTAAGTGTCGTAAAATACTATACATGACACTTCACACTTTAGCGGGGTAGGGTTGTGAACGTGCCTGCTCAAAAAAGTCGAAAATCAAGCAGAGCGAAGTATAATTTTTCATGACCCCTTCTGTCAAACAAAATATATTAAGGATAACTCATCTGAGGTAGGGATTTGACAATAGAGCCAAGATTACATAATCTTCACCGCGATCTATGCCAAACAAGCATGCAGCCATCAAAGACCTCCGCAAGAACAAGCGCCGCGCTGCGCGCAATTTGCGTGACAAGACCAACGTGAAAGCGTTGATCAAGCAGTTGAAGTCCCTCGTTCAGGAAGGGAAGAAGTCGGAAGCGTTGGCCATGGTGTCCAAACTCCAACAGGCCACCGACAAGGCGAGCAAGAAAAACGTCTTGCACCGCAACAAGGCCCGCCGCATCAATTCGATGGCGATGAAAATCACCTCGACCAAGAAATAAGAAATAAAAAAATCTCCCGATACACGGGAGATTTTTTTATGGGAGAAGGTTGAGAACTTCTTCTGCATCACTTAAACCGGAACGACTTAGTAGCAACATTAAAATAGAAGATGCCGTGAGCGCGTGTACGCGCTCTGGATTAATATTGCGGAGTTTTGAAATGACAAAGGGTGGAAGACCCGACGTATCACCCGACTGCGCGCGCATGGCGGCCATGGACTGTTGGAGCAGGGGATACATCAGCTTTTCGCGATCGCCGGCAGATAATATATTATGCCTTGTCTTATCTTTGCGTAGAAACGCATCGGCTTGGTCGTAGAAATTCGACTCCTGTTCCAGTACGACGTCCGAAGCGCCTCCGGCCGCCAACTTGAGGAGCTCATTTGATGCAAGCCACGCGTCTCCGTCGCATGCGCGAGCCAATTTGATGAGCGCCTGCTCATCCGTGACTCCCATGGCGCCGCCGGCTTGTCTTACCCAGTCTTCAAAAGCTTTGCCTCGCAACAGGGGATAGTCGTTCACGATAAGTTTCGGGACTTCAGTAAAAGGCTTTAGCTCAGTGTTTGTGGGCTTTTCCTGTTCAATGGATACAACAATGACTCGCTCCGGATCTTTCGATAATGCATTAGCCAAAGCCTTGGCCTTAGGCTTCGGGCAATGCTCAATCAAACCGTCCGCACGGATGAAACGCATGGGTGAAAACAGGCTTACGGTGAGACTACGCTCTATCACTTCGTCCACCGCGCCTTTGCCGCTTTCAAAGCGCTCAATGCTCGTTCCCGAAGGATCGTGTTTGGTACGAAAAGCCTCCTCCAATTCATGGGCCCTTTGGGTGGCGCGGTAGGTGTCCGGCCCGCAGCACAGGATGAGCATGGCGCCAGGTTAACCCATGGTTGCCAGGGCCGAAAGGGGGTGTTAAGAGAAGGCCACGGAGGTATCGCACCATGACAACTGATTCAAGGATCGACCGGCTCCCGTGGGGGACGGGCGACGACTCGCAGGTCTGGCTCGTTCATTTCGGTTCGAAGAGCACGCCGCTCATCGCGCAGCTGTTGCGTGAGCTCGGGGTGCGTACGCGCATCCTCAACCACGCCGATGACGAGCTCACGCTCGCAGCCGCCGACGACTCGAAGCTGCCGAAGATGGTCATCCTCTCCGGTGGCGACCAGAGCGTCTACGACGCTAATGCTCCCACCATCCGCCAGGGGACATTCGAGCAGCTCCGCAAGAACTGCTTCCTGCTCGGGATCTGCTACGGAGCCCAGCTCCTGGCCAAGCTCTCGGGCGGAGAAGTCCGGCGCGCAAAGATGGGGGAGGCGGGCCTGGTCCAGGTCCGGCTCTCCGAAGATTCCGCTTCATTCAGCGGATATCGCGGCGGACGGGCCATCATGAACCACGGCGACGAGATCGAGCGCCTGCCCGAAGGCTGGCAGCGCGTCGCGAGCACGGACGACTGCCAAAACGCGTTCGTCTGCAGCGATCGGATCTGGGCCGTCCAGTTCCATCCGGAGATGGGCCACACCGAGAACGGTCGTGAGCTTCTCTTCGGAGCGATCAAGCGCGCCGGCGTCAGCATCGACTACCGCGTCGACCACGCCAAGTTCGTGGAGACTGCCGCTTCGTGGATGCGCGAGCAGGCCCCGCAGGGCACCGTGCTCTGCGGTCTCTCGGGAGGCGTGGATTCGTCCGTCGCGTTCCGCATCGCCGAACTCGCATTCGGCGAACGGCTGCATGGCATCTACGTCAACACCGGTTGGTTCCGCGAGGGCGAGACCGACGAGGTGCGCAACGTCTTCGGCTCGCGCCACGTTTCGTACGTGGATGCGAGCGAGGAGTTCTACGAGGCGCTCGACCGCGTCGAGTACCCGGTCGGTCTCAAGCCCACCGAAGCCGAGTACCGCTACTACGAGGCGGTGCGCAAGTGCATCGGCGCGAAGTTCATCGACGTCTTCGTCGGTCATGCGCGCGGGCTCGGCCGTCCGGCATCGGCGCTCATCCAGGGCACCAACGCCGCCGACATCATCGAGTCGCAGACGGGTCTCAAGTCCCATCACAACGTGGCGCTACCGAAGCAGCTCGGGGTCAATATCCTCGAGCCGCTGGCCGGCCTCTACAAGTCCGAGATCCGGGCGCTCGCGCACCACCTCGGACTGCCCGACGAGATAGCGAACCGGCAGCCCTTCCCGGGTCCGGGCCTCGCGATCCGCACCTGGGGGAAGCTCGACCGCAGCTACGCGCCGCCGCTCCGGCAGGCCAATCTCATCCTCGAAGAGGTGGTGCGAAAACACTATCCTGACCAGGAAAACCGGCCCTGCCAGTACTATGTCGCTCTCGTGCCCCTGGCCTCGACCGGCCTCATCGGGGACGAGCGCGTCATCGGGTACGCCTGGGCCGTCCGCATGGTCTGGTCCGAGGATCGCGAGAGCTACGCCTCGCTCGAGGTGAAGGCGCTCACCCAACAAGTACAGGATGTACTCAGCAAGCGGCTGACTTCCGAAGTCCGCATGGAAGACGGCACGCGCTTCGTGCGCGTCTTCTACGAATTGACCGGCAAGCCGCCTTCGACGACGGAGCCGCACTGACACGCAACGAAAAACGACCCGTCTTGGGTCGTTGCTCGCTGCGTTTTTTCTTTATGCGATTTTTTCCATGTCATCCCAGTTCGTTCCCGCCTTCGCTTCGACCACGATCGGCACGTCGAGCTTCTCTACCGTCTCCATACTATTTTTTACAAAGGCCGCAACGAGCTCCACATCTTTTTTCGGAACCTCGAATACGAGTTCGTCGTGGACCTGAAGCAAAAGCCGCGCTTCCGGACAAACATCCGGCAGTTTTGGGAAGATCGCGATCATGGAAAGCTTCATCAAGTCCGCGTCCGTCCCTTGCACCGGCATATTGATGGCCATGCGTTCGGCCTGTGCGCGCACCTGGGCCATCATGGAATGGATTTCCGGCAAGTAGCGCTTCCGGCCAAACAGGGTCTCCACATATCCGAGCGAGTGGGCCGAAGCTTTTGTTTCGACCATATATTCTCGCACGCCCTTGTACACTTCGAAATATTTGGCGATGAATTCTTTCGCCTCGGCAAACGTGATGCCGGCCACCTGGGCGAGACCTTGCGGGCCCTGGCCGAAGATCAAACCGAAGTTGATCGCTTTGGCGATCCGGCGCTGGTCTTTGGTGACCTCTGTTCCGTCCACTCCGAAGATCGCGGCAGCTGTGGCCGTATGAATGTCTTCGCCTCGTTGAAAGGCGGCAATCATATTCTTGTCCTTGGCCAAGAGAGCCACCAAACGCAATTCAATCTGAGAATAATCGCAAGATAAGAGCAAAAATCCGGGTTTAGCCACGAAGGCATGGCGGATTTCTCGCCCTAATTCGGTGCGAATGGGGATATTTTGAAGGTTCGGATCCGTGGAGGACAGGCGTCCGGTCGCCGCGATGGCCTGGTTATAGGTCGTATGTACCCGGTCGTTCTTGTCAGCCATGGTCGGAAGGACATCGACATATGTGGAGAGCAGTTTGGACACCTCGCGGTAATCCTCGATCATCTCGATGATGGGATGTGAGCCGCGCAACTTCTCCAACTCGGGCGCCGCGGTTGAGAAGCCGGTCTTTCCTTTCTTCACGCCCTTGGTCGGAAGCGCGAGATGCGTAAACAAAATTTCGGCGAGCTGCGTCGGCGATCCGGGATTAAACTCGCGTCCCGCGATCTTCATCATCTTTGCTTCGATATCTTTTTTTAGTTTCGACATCTGCTTCGAAAGATCCGCCAAATGTTTTTTGTCGATCATGATGCCTTCGCGTTCCATGGCGCGCAGAATCGGAACGAGCGGAAGCTCAAAGCGTTCGAATACGCTGACGAGATTTTCTTCGACGAGTTTCGCGCGCAATAACGGCACCAGCTTCAAGATGAGTTCAGCGGTACGGAATGGGGGAGCGTCCGGCTCGATTTGGACGTTCAAAAAGTTGGCGACGAGCGCATCCAAATCATGATTGCGGTCACCCGCGCCGAGAAGATAGCCGGCGAGCATGGTATCGAAGCTCCAATGCGCGACCGAGAGGCCATAGCGCTCCAACTTTCGGAGTTCTGACTTCGTGTCATGCGCCACAAATTGCTGCGCAGGATCGAGCAGAAAATCCTTGAGCATCGATGAACCCATCAAGTGATCACTGATATGAAACGCCCTGTCTTTACTGGCCAAAACCATCCCTGACCCCGTATCCGCGAATAAAGTGCGTTGGGCATCGGCCGGGACGAAGACCGCGATTTCAAGTCCTTCGCGCAAAACCTCGAGTGCTTCATCCAAGCGCTTCTCATTTTCCACCATGACGTCCTCAACGTCGCCGCTCGCCATCTTCGGCAGCGACTTTTTTGACGGTTTTTCTTTCACGATGCGTTCCTTTTTTGCTTTCGCTTTTTCCGCCTTGGATCCCGGCATCTTGGAGAGCAAGGAACGGAATCCCATGCGATGCAAAAATCCAAGGAGCTTCTCCTGGTCATGCGGAAATGTTTCCGGCTCCGGCATCCACTTGATCGGCACGTCACGATCAATGGTCACGAGTTTCATCAACAACGGAATTTCTTTTTCCGCATCCAAAAGTTTTGCGCGCGTCGAATCCGACAAGTCGGATTTTTTATCGCGCGCCGCTTTCAGAATATTTTTCAACGATCCGAATCGTTGCAACAAATCCGTCGCGCCTTTTTCTCCGATGCCCTTGATGCCCGGAATATTATCGGACGGATCTCCACGCATCGCTTTGTATTCCAAAAATTGCTCGACGCTTAAACCATACTCTTCCTTTACCGCATCCTCATCATATAATTTTGTTTCCGAGAGACCTTTCTTGAATGCCAAAACTGTGACGCCCTTTCCAATGAGCTGGAGCGCATCACGGTCACCGGTGACGATCACGACCTCCCAACCCTTCTTCGCCGCCTTGGTCGCGATGGTCCCGATCAAATCATCCGCCTCATACCCATCAAGCTCCAAGGATTCCACGCCAAGATACTCCAATCCTTCCTTAATCCAGGGAATTTGCGCATACAATTCATCCTCTTTTTGGACGCGATTGGCTTTGTATTGCTCATACGCCTCGTGGCGGAACGTCGCCGCCTCCGTATCCCAGCAAGCTACGAAGCAATCCGGTTTTTGCTCTTGGATTAGCTTAAAAGCCGACATCATCATGCCATATACGCAGTTCACCACCAGTCCTTCCGGATTGGTAAGCGGACGAATGGCATGCCATGTGCGATGCAGAAGCGCATTCGCGTCCAAGATAAAAAGACGTTTCATGGCGATATGTTCTCACACCTAGAGGGGGTCGGCTAGTAAAAAATGCCGAAAAGAGCCGAGTGAAGATATACACATCCATCCACTCTTTATCCACAGTTTATTTATTCTCTAACCATAGATAAGAAAACGATTTTTAGCGTTAGTTTAGGGAAAAATACATACATGATCAGGAGAGCCTAGTATGGAATGAGGATCTGCAAGAAAACATTACAGATCCAAATGTCATGGCACCGCAACGGTTACGCTCTTTGATTCTCCGCGCCCAACTTGTCCTTGGGCTCTTTGCCGTTGCGTTCACGGGCTACTTCATTG
>JALNYW010000010.1 GCA_023229665.1 Patescibacteria group bacterium
TCTCATGCGCAAACAACTCCGCCGCCTCGTCTCCGTCCTCCTCTCCAAACGTCCTTTTACTCCAAGAACCCATGTCGCCGCTTGACCTCCCATTACAGCCTGTCTCCTACATGATGGCTACAGTTTACTTTGAAATGCTCTAAAACTGTAGCCGTAATCGGCTGCGCGGAGGACGGACCTTGTAGGACCGCTGGCCAAGGGCAGAGGCGTAAAGCAAGCTGCCCTTGGCCAGCGGTGTTGGGGAGGGGCGACCGGCCGGTCGCTCCTCCCCGCCTGCGGTGAGTTCGTGAAAGGACCAAGGGCGTTGGAAGCCCGTCCTGGAGCATGAACCGCCGCAGGCCCGCTGGCAGTCAACTCGAACCGTTGCCTGAGCGGAGGTCTTAGCCAGACCGCCAGTTCGCCTAACAAGGAAGAGCCTGCCATGCCCACCACACCTGTCCACGTCGGAGTCGATATTGCCAAGGGCACCTTTGCGGTGCGCCTTTTGAACCAGAACCATACCCATGCCAACACGCCCGAGGGTCACATCGGGTTTATCAAGGCGCTGCCCGAGGCCGCGCACGTCGTCTGCGAAGCCACCGGAGGCTATGAACGCGCCTTGGTGCGGGCGCTTCATGACGCCAAGATCGCGGTCAGCGTGATCAATCCCCGGCAAGTCCGCGACTATGCCCGCGCGAAGGGCCTTTTATGCAAGACGGACCGGGTGGACGCCGCCATCCTCGCCGACTACGGGGCGACCCTGCGGCCGGAGCCCGACCAGGCGCCCACCGCCGCGCAGCTCAGGCTGGCCGCGTTGGTGAGCGCCCGGCAAGACCTGCTGGAGATACTCCGGGCCGAAGCCAGCAGGGCCGAGCACCTCGACGTGCCCGTCCTCAAGCGCCAGCACGCCGCGCGGGTGCGCCTGTTGGAAAAACAACTCGCCGCCTTGGACCGGGAGCTGGCCGAAAGCATCGCCGCCGACTCGCAGCTGGCGGCCAAGGCCGCGCGCCTTCAAACGGTGGCCGGCGTGGGCCCGGTGCTGGCCCATACCGTGCTCGGCCTCATGCCCGAACTCGGCCAACTCGGCGCGCCCCAAGCCGCCGCCTTGGCCGGAGTAGCCCCGTTCGCGCGCGACAGCGGCGAACACAAAGGCCGCCGCCACATCTCCGGCGGTCGCTCCGCCGTGCGCCGCGTCCTCTACATGGCCGCAGTCTGCGCCAGCCAGCACAACCGCAACTGAATGTTCGGAGAAGCGTAGCGAGCATGACGGTGGCCGAGGCCACCTGTAGGACCGACCGGCGGTCGGGCTTCGGAAATATCACGATCATCCGGGCAGCCCGACCACCGGTCGGTCCTACATCAAACCTTAAGCGGCCGGCGCCTTCGTGCGGGCGCGGGACTTGTGTTCGCTCAGGCGGGTGCCGCCGGCTTGGTCGTATTGCGTGGAGTCCGGGCCATAGGTTGCACGGAAACCACTCCGGGCGCGGGTGACCAGGGCCTGGAGTTCCTTGGTTTTGTCGTCTCGGTCGTTGATGAGGCCTTTGAGTTCGTTGCGGCGGGTTTCGATGAGGTTGTCCAGGGTCTCGAGTTCGGTGCGGCTGGTGGTGAAACCGGCTTGGGTGACTTCGCCGAGCTTGAACGTGGGATTGGCACCCCAGGTATCGATGATCTTCTGGGCGTCGATGAGGACTTTGTTGGTCGTGGTGGAAGCTGCCATGATGGTATGTATTTTTGGATCCACTGGCCGTTTGAATTCAGACTTTAACCGCAGATGTCACAGATGGGCGCAGATGACGGAGGGTTGGGTATCCGTGTATATCCGTGTAATCCGTAGTCAAAACTCTGCGTAAAAGCCTGAAGCCATTCTGCCTTTGGTATAATTGCAGCATGCGGGAATCTGCATCCGGTGCTCCTTTTTCATCCCTCATGCTGCTTAAGCAAGGAACCGGGATTCGCTGAACAGGAGAGATGATTTTATCGTGAGGAGACGAGTCTCCGTCTTCTCGGAAGGCGTCTCGGTCTTTATAGAACGCGATTTAGTCTTCAGGAGGCGTGGCTCCGTCTTCTCAAATCATGACTCCGCTTGAAAGAACACGGCATCCGTTTGACGGATTGGAGTCTCCGTAAAACGGAGACACGTCTCCGATTTCATGCCGGAAGCCGCTGTTTAACTGAATGTTAAACGGATACCCGAGTGAGCAAATCAAATGCCAACAGATTGCCCGTTGTTCATTTTAATGCAAAAAAGAGGCCGGTGGGATGAGTTTTTACTCCATCCAAACCCTCCTCGAGGCTCAAAAGCGGTCAGTGCTTGCTGAGGAATACCCGGATGCGGCCGTCGGGTTCGGGGCTGGTTTCCTCCAGCAGATGAATGTAGCCAACACTCGTCGGATCACGGAAGGATCGCCCCAGCGCCTAGCTTCTTGAAATACAACAATACTCGGTCCGGCCCCTTCGGCTTGGCCGGTTTGACCCACTATTCATGTAGGTGGCCTGTTCGAAAATTCGATTGCAACGCCCTCTTAGTTGCTTCTTCTTCATTCTTAAGCTTGTGGTCTAAGGTAGGATACCGACCTTTATAGAGCCTTTTCGCTCACTCAAAGTCGGGGGTGCTTTGTTTCAATTCAAGGCCAAGCTCCAAAATGATTTCTGCAACTAAGTATTATAAGTCGTTCAAGAATCAGATCGGCCATACAAATCACCAACTGCTCACTATACTAGTGGGACTAGATGCGGTGAGAGTTGGAACCGCAATAAAGCCCGTAGACCTGCCCGCAGAGTGGAATCCCCGAAATGTTGAAGAAAGCGCCAAACGCTCTCGCAGATTTGCAAGATCCGCATCTATCGCATGGGCCGTAGACTGGCCTAGAGGAGCCAAAGCTAATCAACGCCAAATACACCAATTACTATAATAGTATCTTAAGCCTCACCCCACAGCAGGCCGTTGAAAGGTTCATCGGTGCTGATGAAATACAAAGCTAACATTCCACACATACGTAGCCACGAACCCTCATCATGGAAAACTGGAATGTATTGTTTTTTGTGCGCGGCTTTCCGGAGAAAAATAGATTTCGAGATAAGCACTATTTTATGAGCCCGCCGTCGGACGAAATGCGAAGTCATTTTTTTGACGTCCTTCAGCGCTTTCCTGAAATCCAGCCCTTCTTTAAGGACGGCTCAAAAAAGGATTTATTATGCATAGGCATTGTCGTGGCCGCAAAAGGTCGGGATGCGGCACTTGGTGCGGCATATGATCAACTCCACGGCTTCATATGCGGAGTCAGCCTATTCCTCGATCACAGTATTCCGAAAGTGTGCGAGTTATGTCTTTGCCACCCGAGCTTAGAAGACGAGGCTGAGTTGGTTAATAAGGAGGGCCTACATAAGAGCTCTCTTCACACGGGTAGAGGGCCACTTATTTGCCTTTAAGCAGGTCTTATTGGCCATGGAGGAGATCTTGTGCCCCATCCCTCCGTGTTCGAGAACGGTTCACCAACGTATCAACTTATTCTCAGAGGCTGAACGAATGGCGCTTCGAGAAAGAGAATACCGTATTAAGGGTGGGGACGCCGTCGAAGACGATCTCACCGTAAGTTTACGCGAAAACCTTAAGTTAACTTTTAGGCTTTTCCAGAGAGCCCTAAAAATGCCGATTGATGATCTGATTAGTGAGACCGGTTTCTCGCACTTGATGAATGGCCAAAAGGCCCGAAACAGGCTAACTCACCCAAAATCTAAATTGAACCTTGAGGTCTCAGACGAAGCACTCGCTGAGGCAGAGTCCGGCTCGGAGTGGTATTTTGACACCATAGAATCCTTGCTAGATAGATCAGCCGTAGAATCGATTTATTATCGGCGCTTCGCTCCCCCTCCGGCTGATGCCGATGAGATGGTGCACAGGCTCGTCGAGGCTGGAGCCATCCTCAAAACCAAGGAGGGTGACTTTATAGTCGGGAAAATGGTCCAATTAGGCCCCTCAAAGTGGTTTTATTGGTTAATCGATTATGAAGCTGATCACCCAGGAGGTAGGATCGTCTTTATACTGCGCATCATCCCCGGGCCCTAATTTAATAGTTTGATCAGCCAAAAACGAAGAAATCTGAGCCAACCCAACACCAGTTTGCATAGTCCAATAAGGCGTTTTTAATTCCGGGAATAATGTTCCATTGGCAGAAAGCATCATTCTAGAGCCCATCAATTGGGCGGCATCGTCTCTATTGATCTTAAAATCGGATGCAAATAGGGTATCCCGGCCAAGCCTGACCGATATCGACGTAGTTGCTGTAAGAAGCTTAGCCGATGTTGATCGGAGCTTTTCCTCTAAGGCATTCAGCTTATCATTGGCCTTTTGTTCTACTTTATTGATAGCTATCTCCTTACTAAGCTCGTCCAGCTGATGCGTCTTATCAATTTCCGACCGCCAAAAAAGCTCACGCTCACTAAGTCTATTATTATAGTTCTCAGTCATGTGATCATGATACATTTTCCCGATCCCAAATATAACGCCTGAGCCAAATAATAGGGATATCCACCAAGAATTATTCTTCAGCCACTCTGTAGATTTTCGCAGAGGTTTGGGGTCGCTCATTGGGAGTGGAGGTTTAATACTCGCTAAGAAAATAGTAAAAAAGCCCCGGTCTTCCGACAGGGGCTTTTTCGTTTAGGAGTTTACTGGCAGGCTTCGCATTCGCCGCCGTTGCGCATCGCTTCGATGCTGCAGGCGGTTTTCTCCGCCGCGGTGTAGGTTTTCTTAGCCGGAGCCTCGGCTTTCTTTTCGTGGCTGCCGCCGGCGTCGCCGCTGTTTTGGCCGCCCGAGGCACCCTCGCCCACCGCGCCGCGCATTTCCTTTTTCACGCCGATGGTCGCTTTCTCGATGTTCGAGGTGCCGAGGGTCCTAAGGTAATAGGTCGTCTTGAGGCCGACGTCGAAATGGTTGTGATTGTCGATCATCTACTGGCTCCGGAGGTTGCGCACCTGAATGTCTTTGGCAAGAAAGTAGTTGAGTGTCGGGAAACGATCAGGCGCAGGCGGCTGATTAGCCAATAAACGGCTGAGGCCAAGGGTCAGGCCGCTGTTTGTTGATTTTTATCCACCAGTTCGCTGGCGGGCTGAATTTTGGACGTGAGTTGCTTGCGCTGCTTGGACAGGGCACGGAAGTCACATTCGACCTGCAAGCCGTGCCAGAACTCGGGGGTTTGGCCGAAGAAGACGCCGAAGCGGATCGACATGGACGGCGTGATCGCACGGCGGCCCAAGACGATCTCGTTGACGGCACGGGGAGGCACGCCGATGGCGCGGGCCATGGCGTTTTGAGAAATACCCATCGGCAGCAGGTATTCTTCGAGGAGGATTTCGCCGGGCGTGATGGGCGGGCGGAGTGCCATGATGAAATGCCTAATCCGTTGAATTTCTGTTATCAAGGCTACAGGCGGTGCAGCCAGTAATCAGGCGCACGACGCATCGGGATTACGGCCAGAATCCACACATGGTCTGATCGGTCATGGTAGAGCACACCGTAGGGGAACTCCGTAGAGAAGTGGCGGCGGATGTCGCCGACATGTCGGCGGTAGAGAGTCGGACGTGCGCGCACGTCCGCGATCAGGCGCTCAATTTCTTCGTAGAAACGAATACCCAGCGCCGGGTTGATGCGCGCGTAGTGTTCTGCGGCGACTACATACTCCTCCTCGGCTTCACGGTGGAGGCGGTGCGGTTTCACAGTCCGACAATCTTGCGGATGCGGGCGCTCACCACTTCACCCGACACAAGTACCGAGGGATCACGCTCGGCTTCGGCAAGGCGGGCTTGGGCAACCTTGGCCCATGCCTCGGCGTGCCCGGCGTCAATGCCCCCGTGCTTGGCGATGACGATGCGGTCGATCAGGTCGGCCACCACGTCGTCGGGCCATTGACGGGTCTCTTCAACAATTGCGTCGAGGGTGATGGGCATGGAGCTAAGTTGAGCGGATCGGACGAGGTTGGCAACAGGGGAGCAGGAGTCGGGCCGTGGCGGGCGGAGTCGGACACAGACAAGAAATGTCTGTGCCACATCGGCGCTGGTCGTGACATCAGTTTCTGTGTGAATGACGGACGGCGCGTTAGGGACAACGCGCCCTACCCCATAAAAAAGCCCCGACGGGGTCGTCGGGGCTCCAACGGAGCGGCGCGCCCAGCGGTCACGCCCTACCATTTACTGGCAGGCTTCGCATTCGCCGCCGTTGCGCATCGCTTCGATGCTGCAGGCGGTTTTTTCGGCTGCGGTGTAGGTTTTCTTGGCCGGAGCGTCGGAGCGGCCTGACGCAAGGTCAGGCCCTACGGGGGCAGCGGAGTGGCTGCCGCCGGCGTCGCCGCTGTTTTGGCCACCCGAGGCACCCTCGCCCACCGCGCCGCGCATTTCCTTTTTCACGCCGACGGTCGCTTTCTCGATGTTCGAGGCGCCAAGGGTGCGGAGGTAGTAGGTGGTCTTGAGGCCGGTGTGCCAGGCCTGGCGATACATGTGGGACAGGTTCTTGAGGTCCGGAGTCTTGAGCCAGAGGTTCACGGACTGAGACTGGTCGATCCATTTCTGGCGGCGGGCGGCGGCTTCGATGACCCACTTGAAATCAATGTCGAAGGCGGTCAGGTACTTCGCCTTCAGGTCGGCGGGGACGGCGTCGATGTCTTTCAGGTCGCCGTCGAAATACTTGAGGTTGTCCATCATCTCCTGGTTCCAGAGGCCGCGCGCCTTGAGGTCCTTCACGAGGAAGTAATTCAGGACGATGAACTCGCCGGAGAGATTGCTCTTCACGAAGAGGTTCTTGTAGGTGGGCTCGATGCAGGGCGAGGTGGCCGTGATGTTCGAGATGGTGGCGGTGGGCGCGATGGCGAGGACGTTGCTGTTGCGCATGCCGTGGCGGGCGATCTTGGCGCGGAGAGGCGTCCAATCCATCTTGCCGCCGCGGGGGACTTCGACTTCGACGCCGCGTTCTTTCTCGAGGATATCAATGGTGTCCTGCGGGAGGAGGCCGCGGTCCCACTTGGAGCCTTTGTAGGAGCTGTAGGTGCCGCGTTCGGCGGCGAGGTCGGAGGAGGCTTCGTAGGCGTAGTAGGCGATGGCTTCCATGGCTTCGTCGTTGAACTCGACGGCTTCCTTGGAGGCGAAGGCGTGGCCTTTGATGTAGAGGGCGTGGGCGAGACCCATGACGCCGAGGCCGATGGGGCGGTGGCGGCGGTTGGAGGTCTCGGCGGCCTTGGTGGGGTAGAAGTTGATGTCGATGACGTTGTCCAAGGCGCGCACGGCGGTCTGGATGGTCTCGCGGAGCTTCTTGTGGTCGAGCTGGCCGTCGGGGAGGAGGTGGTTCTCGAGGATGACGGAGCCGAGGTTGCAGACGGCGGTCTCGTCGTTGGAGGTGTTGAGGGTGATCTCGGTGCAGAGGTTCGAGGAGTGGATGACGCCGACGTGGTCCTGCGGAGAGCGGAGGTTGCAGGCGTCCTTGAAGGTGATCCAGGGGTGGCCGGTCTCGAAGAGCATCGAGAGCATTTTCTTCCAGAGTTCGAGGGCTTCGATCTTCTGGCCGTAGATTTTGCCGTCCTCGGCGAGTTTCTCGTAGCGGACGTAGGCTTCCTCGAACTTCTTGCCGTAGAGTTCGTGGAGGTCGGGGGTTTCGTTGGCGCGGAAGAGGGTCCACTGGGCGCGGGCCTCCATGCGTTTCATGAAGAGGTCGGGAATCCAGTTGGCCGTGTTCATGTCGTGCGTGCGGCGGCGGTCGTCGCCGGTGTTCTTGCGCAGCTCGAGGAACTCGAAGATGTCGTTGTGCCAGGATTCGAGGTAGGCGCAGCCGGAGCCCTTGCGCTTGCCGCCCTGGTTGACGGCGACGAGCTGGTCGTTGTGGAGTTTCAGGAACGGGATGACGCCCTGGGACTCGCCGTTGGTGCCGCCGATGTGCGCGCCGGTGCCGCGGACGGCGGTCCAGGAGCCGCCGAGGCCGCCGGCCCACTTGGAGAGCTGGGCGTTTTCGGCGATGCCGCGATACATGATGCCTTCGAGGGAGTCATCGACGTAGTAGAGGTAGCAGGAGGAGAGCTGGGAGTGGAGCGTGCCGGAGTTGAAGAGGGTCGGCGTGCTGGAGCAGAAGCGGCGGCTCTTGTAGAGTTCGTAGAGGCCGGTGACCTTGGCCTCGCGGTCGCCGGGTTCGTCGATGAAGAGTCCCATGGAAACGCGAATCCAGAAGAACTGGGGCGTCTCGAGGCGGCGGGAGGGTTTTACCGTCTTGTCGATGATCAGGTAGCGGTCGTAGAGGGTCTGGACGCCGAGGAAGTCGAGTTCGAGGTCGGCGGTGGGGTCGAGGACGGCGGCGAGTTTCTCGAGGTTGAAGTCGAGGAGCTTGGGGTTGAGGCGCTTGATGGCGGCGCCGTGGGCGAGGTATTTCTTGAAGGCGGCGACGTGGAAGGCCTTCAGCTTGGCGATGCCGTCTTTCACGATGTCCCAGCCGAGGACTTCTTCGTAGATGTAGGTGAGCTGGATGCGGCCGGCGAACTTGGCGAAGTCGGCGTCTTTCTCGATGAGGGTCTTCGAATTGAGGATGATGGTCTGGTCGAGGTCCTTCTTGGAGATCTGGTCGAAGACGGAGCGGAGGAGCTCGGCCTCGATCTCGTCGGTGGAGAGGCAGAGGTCGAGTCCGATGGAGGCGAAGGCGATGCGGGCCTTCAGGTCGGCGCGGTCCCAGAGGTGGTTCTCACCGTTGGGGAGCTTGACCACGATCATGGTGGGCTGGGCGGGCTCGGCGGGAGCGGCCTCGGTGGCGACGGGATCGGCGGCGCGTTCTTCCATGCGGAGGGCGCGGTAGAGGATGTAGGCTTCGGCGACTTTGTAGTGGCCGGCCTTCATGAGCTCTTCCTGCACGATGTCCTGGATCTCTTCGATGTGGACGAAGGATTGCTTGGAGGCGTTGACGCGGGCGGCGACGGCCTGGGTGATGGCGACGGCGGGACCGCTGTCGCGGTGGAGCGAGAGGAAGGACTTGCGGACGGCGATCTCGACTTTCTGGGGGATGAAGGGGACGACCTGCTTGTTGCGGCGGATGACGCGGAGGGTGCCGACGGCGTGGGGGGCGGGCGTGAGGAGCTTGCGGCTGCGGTTAAGGAGGAGGCTCTTGGCGACGTCGTAGGCGTTGTTGTCCACGAGGGTCTTCTCGATGAGCTCGTAGAGGTCGTTGAGCGAGATGCGGAGGGGCGACGTGCGGAGGGACTCGGCGGCGAGGTTGGCGGCGACTTCCTTCACGATGCGGCCCACGAAGGCGCGGGTGTCGGCGGTAAAGATGTTGGTGGTCTCGCCGCGGGCGAGATGGACGTTGGTGACGGCGCGGCCGAGGGTGTCGGCGATCTCGGCGAGGTCGAAGCGGGTCTCACCCTGCGGGGCGAGAAGGATGATCTCGGGGAGCAGGGGCGTGTCGGAGGTGACGGAGTCGGCCCAGGCGAAGTTGGGCTTGTTTTCGACGGGGGTGTGGGTGGCGCGTTTGAGGGCGAGATCGTGGGAGAGCGAAGGATTCATCTGCGGAAAGGACGGGACGGGCGGTGGACGTTGAAGGGAGGAAGCCGGAGGGCCGGCGGAAACAGGCAGGAAGGGACGACGGGGGAGACTAGAAAAACGCCTGTATTGAAACAGACGTGACAAACAACTCAGACGGCACCCGCAGCAGTTGCGGTGCCGCAACTGCACGGGTTAGATTTAAAATGTGAACTTGGGGTAAAAGAAACGGCGGGGCGGTCGGAGAAACGGAAGCTGGTCAGGGATAGGGAACGATGAAACGACGGAGGACATCAAAGGTCGTCGTCGGCGGTGTTTTGGAGGGCGGAGGACTTCTGGTATTCGGTGACGCGGCCCTCGAAGAAGTTTTGCTCCTTCTTGATGTCCATCATTTCGGCGAGCCAGGGGAGCGGGTTCTTCACGCCGGCGTTGAGCGGGGCGAGGCCCACGCCTTCGAGGCGGCGGTCAGCGATGTAGTCGATGTAGGTGAGGAACTCGTCGATCGCGAGGCCGACGGCGTTGACCGGGAGACAGTCGCGGATGAAATCTTTTTCGAGTTGGACGGCCTCGGCCATGGTGGCGCGGAGCTCTTCCTTAAACTCGGAGGTCCAGATCTCGCGGTTTTCCTCGATGAGATCCATGAAGAGATTCCGGAAGACCTCGATGTGGTTGGACTCGTCGCGAAGGGTGTAGCGGAACATCTGGCCGATGCCGGGGAACTTGTTCTGGCGGTAGAGCGACAGAATCATGCCGAAGAGACCGTAGAACTGGGTGCCTTCCATGCACTGGCCGAAGAGGAAGATGTTTTTCGCGAGGAGCTGTTTGTTGACCGGCTGGGTGAGGTCGAGCTCGCGGCGGAGGTTGCGGGAGTTGTTTACGACAAAGGCGTTTTTCTTGGCGATGGTCGGGACGTCCTCGAACATGGCCTCGCACTCGTGCGGGTTGATGCCGAGGGACGAAATCATGTAGAGCAGCGAGTCGGCGTGGATGTTCTCCTCGTGCGCATGGCGGCCGAGAACGAGCTTGAGCTCGGGGGCGGTGACGAGCTCGCGAACAACGTGCTGGATGTTGTCGCCGACGATGCCCTCGGCGGCCGAGAAGTAGCCGATGCCCATGCGGATGATCCAGCGCTCGACGTCGGAAACGAGCTTGGTGTCGCGCCACTGCTCGATGTCCTTGCCCATGGGAACGTCTTCTGGCTCCCAGTGGTTGGCCTTCATTGTGCGGTAGAGGTCGTAGGCCCACTGGTATTTCAGGGGGAGGAGATTGAAGCACATGGTCTGATGACCATTGATGACCTTTTTGGCCGCGAAGGCGGCTTCGGCTTTTTCCTGATCGAGGACGAAGGTCTTGGCACCGACTTGAAACGTTTTCTGCATGGCTGGAGTTGAAAAATGGCTACGGAAGGGATGAGTGGGCTTAAGGAGGGGAAAACCAAGCTAAGCGGGTGCTGTTTTTAACACGCACAAGGCACAGGCGAACCAAAGTTGCCGGAACTTGCTGACGCATTACTAACCACAACCCGTAGTGGTCGCTTGCTTGATATGCCACTACCCATGGGTTTCCACCAAAACCCCGTCAATCGGTTTATCGCAAATCCCGCGTTAATTTTGCCTGAATTTAGGCTTGCGGGAAGCCCGGACCGTTTGCCCCGAGGGAAAATCTCGAGGAAACAGCCTGATGAACGAAACGCAGAGCCTTTCGAAGATCCCTCTACCCTGTCCCCCGGCAACGCCCCGGAGTCCGTCTGCGCCGGTATCCGGCATCCACAATGCCGGTTAAAAGCCAACCCGGACAGATGAAAAATCGTCTATTTCAACTACACTTATTGTATTTTATTTTAAGATACACACGACTCATAATTCGCATAAAAATCGCATTTTATCCGTATATTTTTAAAAATTCGGATACAGAACAAAGATCCCGAATCACCTGCATTGAACAGGACAATCAGCCAGCGTAATGGGCCCGGACCACCCTCGTTGATAATGGACCGCCCCCAGTTGAAATCCGCTTTGAGGAAAGCTGCGCGGAGTCTCAACCAACAAGATGGATCTGAGCCCGAAGCCTTGTTCTCGCGCAATCCGGAGCCTGGCTCGAGTCCAAGCGTGATTCACCGTCATTAAAAAGACCACATTATCGGCCAAAGAGAAGGCATGGGTCATAAAACCACGAATCTGGCTCCACGGAGGATTCGTTATGATCCAGTCAACGGACCGCTGGTAAGCGAAAAAATCGCGATCACGTTTGATTTCGCACCATTCGGCGCCTGGAAGATGCGTCAAAAAATGCCCTTCGCCGGCACAAGGCTCGAGAATTCGGCCCGCAGGCTTAAAATAGGCAACTATTTCGCCCGCCAACTCCAATGGAGTCTGGATATCGTCATTCGAGACATAGTCTCGGTTGGGCTGAAAACGCATAAAATGAGTAGGCGACTTCCGCCGCCGCCTGCAAACCAAAGTTGCAATCGCCGACCGGTGAAGTCCGGACCCGAGTAGTTCCAGTTTTCGACACAACTCCAAGTCCAGTACGAAGAAGACCCGGATACTGCTTTCGCAGTATCCGGGTCATAAACCTGGCAACGACCTACTCTCGCGGGGCCTAACGCCCTACTACCATTGGCTGCTCGGGGCTTAACGGCCGTGTTCGGGATGGGAACGGGTGGAACCCCCGGCATATTATCACCAGGAAGTGAAACCAGACAGTGATGTCGGGTAATTGAGCAAAAATTTAGATCTTATAATCAGGTAAGGAGGTCAAATAAACGCCTAGAGAGGTGTCTGCATAAACCGGCAAGGTCATTAGTAGCAGTAAACTGAACGTATTACTACGCTTACATTTCTGCCCTATCAACCGGGTGGTCTACCCGGACCTTGCACCGTCTTGCGACGGATTGTGATCTTATCTT
>JALNYW010000011.1 GCA_023229665.1 Patescibacteria group bacterium
GGTGATCCGTGTTTTCGGTTCCGCCGCCAGTGATTCACGCACATCCCGAGCGCGACGGTTTCCTTGTCGCACCCCTTAATGCAACATACCTTCGGGTCCAAGAAATAGTCCATCCCGGCCTCCTTGTGGGTTAATGACATATCATCATTAACACCACAAAGGGGCGAGGATGTCAACTCTTTTTTGCCGAAGTATGCCATGTTCTATTGTTGCCTTACCCCGTGATTCGACACGCTAATTCAGGCCGTAAAGTCTTCCAGCCTCCGAGGACATCGATTCGACAGGGGAATTGGTCGGAATTGACATCGTAGGCCCGCACGATCCTCATCGAGATGCCGTCGTAGTTCTCGCGGGCCGCGAAATCCACGCCCTTGGGCAGTTCGAGGTCGGCCGTTCCGAGCGTGAAGGCGTCTTGGTGGTACGCCATGTTCTGCGGACCCACGGAGGCCGTGGCGCCGAACCAGACCACCGCATCGGAGGCGGTCGGCACGCGGTTGATGTTCCCGTCGGCGACGGTCGAGGACGCGAGCTTCGGGGTCGGGGACACCGGCACCGAAGTCGTTCCGCTCATCGTGGTGTTGGCGGTGACGACGAAGGGCTGGAGGACTCCGGTGGACTGGCCGTTCTCCGGGTTGACCATGTAGACGGACGCGACCGTGAGGACATCGCCCTTCTTGATGGTCGCCGAACCGCCGGTGAGGGTCAGGTTCGCCCCCGTGGTCCACGTCGCCTGCACCGTGATCTCGCCGGAGATCGCCCTGGTGCCGTTGGTGTGCGTCGCGACGTTCTGGTCCATCGCGAACGTGAAGTCGAGGGCACTCCCCATGACGCCCTTCTCGAACTGCTTCGAGACGATCCCCTGCGGGTTGTAGAGGCCGGACAGGCCATCCACCGAGGAGGCGTTCGCGGCGGGTCCGAGGATGCAACGCCGGTTCCCGTCCCGCGGGCAGGCGTTGTGGTCGAGGATCATGCCAGCGTTCAGGTAGACGCCCGGAACGGTGTACTTCAGGAGGCCCGTGCCGCCGGAAGCCGAGCCGGGGGTCGTCGCGAACGTGCCGACGATGTTGTAGATGTCGGTGTAGAGTGCCAACCCCGCCTCGTCGATCTTCGACGCGATCCGCGCCATCGCCGGCGTGAGGATCCGCTTGGAGAAGTCGTCTAGGGAGAGGGTCAGTTCGGACGAGGAGAACGACACGTCGATGCCCCACTGGGTATCCAGCGAGAGCGACGTGTACGCCTCGGTCGTGTTTTGGACGTTGATCGCGGCACCAGTACGGACGAAGTACCGGTTCGGTTTGCGGATGTTGATGGTTGACCCGATCTTCGCGCCGGAGACTCCGAATTCCTTGGAGTACTGCCGGTTGACGCCCTTGGCGAAGGCCAAGTTGTTGTGCAGGACCCGAAGCGCCTCGCGAGTCAGGGCGGTCGGAGTCAAAAGGGTGTTCGCCATCTTGCTGCCTCCTTCTACGAGTTTGTGCTGCTACTGCTCAATCCGCTCGCCGGGTCCCTGAGTCCCGATGTGACAGGAGGCAGGCTTTACGTGCCTGATTCGCGCTTCCGTGCGGGCGACGAACCCCGCCTACGTCGTACTTACGGAAGCCTTTCTGTGCTATCAACTCCTTGCTGCGCCGAACTGCTGCGCGTTTCTTTTCTTCATGAAATCATCTATTGGAACTTTGTCAAGGTCTATTTCCGTGACCCCTGACGGAGTGAGCGACCGGATCGGCTCGGGCGCCTGTGAAACGCGCTTCGGAGGTTCCGGCGCCGGGGTAGCCATGATCTTCGCTTCGATGCGCCCCAACTCGCGTGCCGCGGCCAACGGCGGCAGGCCGGCGATACGCTTCCCCTCAGCCCGGTTGTCCGCGATGAACCGGAGGATCTTCGGGGCCACTTCCGACTCGCGAATTACCTCGGCCATCGCCTGACTTACCGGCAGGGTCCTGTCTTCCATCAGGTCCAGGATGCCGGGGTCCGTCTCGGCGGCCTTGTTCACGCGCTCCATGAACGTAGACTGCGACTTGGCGACCGACTCCTTGGCCCGCGTTTCCTCGGCCTGCTTCGCCATCAACGCGCTGGCTTTCCTTGTCGCGAACGCCGACTTTGCGATGAGCAGGTCGTCGTAGGACCGACCCGCCTTTTCGAACGCATCGGCCGTCAGTCCGACGGCGGCGAACTCCTGCTCCGTTGGCAGGAAATCCTCGATCCGCATCGGGGCGAGAGCGGCTGGCACTTCAGGCTTGGGGCCGCGCCCTTCGGACAGACCGCGGAAGTATTCCGCTTGTCGCTTGGCCTCTTCGCGCTCGCCGATCAGTTTCCGAATCCGCGCCTCGGCCCCCTCGCTTGCGGTCGGCTCGACCTTTGTTGCCGCGCCTTCTGCTACCTTCTTCGCCTCTTCGGCAAGTCGTGCGTCCTCGGTCGCCTTCGCCGCATCGTCCACGACCGGCGCAGGGGTGTCGTCCGCCTTCTTTGGTTCGTCCGTTGCGACTACGACTGGCTCCGCCTTGAGTGCTACGTCCGCCGCCGTGCCTTGTACTGTCTCTTCCGGTGCGCTCATCCGTCCCCTCCGTTTCAGTTCGTGCCGAGAAGTTTAAGGAACAGTCGCCCGCGTGCCCGAATTTCCTTCACCTCGTAGACGAAACCGTTGAGCGTGAAACGGTCGCCTTTTTGCGGCAACCTGCCAGCGATGGCGGTGGCCGCTCCGCGAGCGAGTTCAAGTTTCGCCGCCGCTTGCGCCGCCTCGTCATCCTTGAATTCCTTTGCCACGAACACATCCGTCGATGGATAACTCGCCTGCATCTTACCCTCCTTTTTTATTCGTCCTATTGCGTCATCTGCGGCGGACGATTCGCCATGTCCGCGGGATGTTCCGGCCCCATCACTTCCTTGAGCAATCCGAGTACGACGTTTCGTACCTCACCCTTCGCGTCTGAAAGTTCCTTCACCGCCTTGATCTGCTCGACCTTCTGGCGCTCGATCTGCACGGAAATCTTCTTGTCCTCCAACTCCAACTTCTTCATCTGGACCTGCACCTGAATCGGCGGCGGTTGCGGCTTGATGGGCGGGTCGCCGGGGCGCGTCTCAAGGAGAGCGGGCGGCAACCCCTTACGGAGTCGCGCAGCGAGACGTTCCGAGCCGGGGAAGTCCATGTTCTCCACGAGGATGTCCACTCCGACGCCCATCTTGTCGGGCATGGAGTTCATCAGCGTGAACATGTTCTGCGATGCTTCCTGACGCTGCGTGGTATACGACGGACCTACCGACACGATCACGTCGTACTTGCCGATCGTGATGTCGTTGAACCGCGCTTCCGGGCCGCTCTTGCGGATGGACTCCTGCAACTTATTGGGGTCGAGTCCGAAGTACCGATTCGGATTTTTGCGGATGTTCTGAAGCGCACCGCCCGCCGTCGTGTTGATCGGCACGAACGTCTCTGACTCGTCCACGTTGCGAAGCCGCACGTCGCGCTCGGTATCGTACACCTCGGGGATCATCTCGTTGATGATGCGCCCTGAGTGCGCGATGCTTCTCGAAAGATTGTCCAGGAACGCGAACGTGCCAACATCCCCCGGCGTCTGCCGTGCGATGATGGCCGGCGCGGACCGCTCGGGGCCGGGAGCGCCAACGTCCGCCGCGAACATGCCGATGACCTGCTTCAGATTCTCGTGCGCCGACTGTCGCTGCGCGAACAGGGCCATCGGGGGGTCGCCGGCGTGGTTTCTGATCGGCGTCTGCATCGGGGAGTTCGGGTCGATGTTGTACTTCAGGTACGGGAAGTTCTCTTCGTGCGCCGTCGCGTAGTCGTTCTCATACCCCTTTATCATCGCTGCCGTGACAAGCCACGGGGCCTTCGGAGCGATGGCGACCGTCTCGGCGCACGATGTCTCCCAGTAGTTCACCAGACGTTGCGGGTCCTTCGCGTCCCGAATCATGCCGCGGACGTACCGCTTGCCCTCGATGTTCCGTTCCTTGCCGAGCACCAGAACGATCGGGATGTACTTTCCGGGGAAATACTTCTCGTCGCCGTCCATGCCCTCGATCACGTCGGCCCCGTTGATGATGTACCGGCGGATCTTGACGATCTCGGTGTCCTTCGTCTTCGCGATCTCGGGCTTCGGCCCGATCGTCATTTCGATGATCGCGTCCGCCGGGGGCGCCGGGGGGGCGGGGAGAGGTTGACCCGCCGGTGCCCCGGCAATCGCCCCTTGAGGCTCTGCACCCACCTGTGGTACGGCCGCGGTGGACGAGTCCGGGCCGAATGTCGGAGGGGAACCAACGGCGGCTGCTGGCGGTAGCATCGCTGCTGCCGCCGCAGTCCTGGCGGCGATTGCCGCTCTGATCTGTTCCGCTTTCGCTTCCCACGCGGCGACGGTTTCCTGCGCCTCCTCGAACGGCACCACCATGCCATCGGCGAACTGCGCCATCTTCTTCTTTTCCGTCTCGCGAGTGAAATATTCCGCGACCGTCACCGTGTTGTCATCGAACCACATCTCGTTCGAAATGCCGAGGCCGGTCTTCAGCGAATCGGTCGGGTACTGCGCGTTCGGCCATCGCTCGTCGAACTCATCCCTCGGCATCCTCTGCAACACGAACCCGTATTTTGCATCGGCGAACGTGTCGTCCTTGCAGTCCGGGTCTAGGTACACGAGGAACGGATTCTTGATCGCCTCCTCGTAGATTTCCTGGATGAACGGATTCTCTTCGGTGTACCGCGTACAGATGCGCCACGCGCCGTAGCCGCACGACACGGCCATCTCGAACGCCTGATCGTAAATCTGCTCGGCGCGTGAAAGATACTCCACGTTGCGGACAATGCCCTCGCGAATTCGCGCCAGATGCACGTCGGCCTTCGAGTCCACGGGCCTGATCTTGATTCGCGGGCGATTGATGCGCTCCTCGCCGACAATCTGATCGACGTATTTGGGCAGGAGATTGATTTGCAGACAGGGACGCTTGCGGCGCTTGCGGAGTTTTACTTCCTTTTCATCCCACTGTTCGCCGTTCAGAAACTTTAGGTCTTCGATAGCGTTGGCGCGGTTCTCGTTGTCGTTGTCCACGCACCGCTTGAGCCGCTTGTTCGCAAGTCGTAGAACTTTTTCTTTCGCCGTTTCGTTGAGGCCGCTGTTGTCTTTTTCCTTGCGGGCCAACTTACCGTCTCCCCTTCGCTTCCTTCGCGTTGCGGACCCGGATGAATCGCTCGGTTGCGGTTTCCTTCTTGGCCGGTATCACGCGCTCGCCCTTGTGGACCTTCGCGAGTCCGGTCTTCTTGACGATGCCACCTTTTTTGTAGGAGGGGATGTCTTTCAGTTCTTTTCTTGGGATTGGTTGGATTTCTTCGTACTTCTTGTCTTCGTAAGGTTTCAGTTTGGCGGGTTCCATGCCCTCCACTTCGTCCATCAACTTGCGCTCGTTGCGGTTCGACGGCCTCAACCCCTTCTCTGCCATCCGCCTCTCCTCTTACGCAAAGTTTCGCGCCTCAGGCATCGAGTCCATCACCTGCGAAACACTTCTTGGGACATTTTCTACATCATAGTTTTCAAGATTGCAATCTTTAATTATGTCTTCGGAGTACGACAGCATGTTCATGGCGTCGTCGTGCCACACCGGGAAGTTCGTGAACTCCATGCGAAGCCGCTCAAGAAACGCATTCGGGATGTCGTCGGCGTAGAACCACTTCCCGTTGTTCAGCGGCCACGACAGGGCGCTCTCGATGAACTTCTTCTTGTTGCGCCCCGCCGGCCGCAACAGCACGCCCACGGACCACGGAGAATCCGCGAACTCCACGTGCCGGCCACGGGCCTTGAGCGCCGCTGCAATGTGAATGTGCGTCGTCGAGATGCCGACCTTCTCCACGCCGAGTTTGTGAATAATGCCGCCGCGGGTGAACATCCGCACGGCCTGATCTATCGCCTCGGACTCGTTCGCCGGCGACACCCACAGGTCTTCGAGAAAGCGCCTTGACTGCCCGATGTCGTCCTTCTTCGGTTCGATTCCGATGATGCCAATCGCCCACGAATCACCGCCCTCTTTCTTCACGTTCGACGCCTGATCTCCGGCCTGGTCGATGAGCATCATGCGGTACAGACCCTTCGGCACGAACGCACGGGACACGCGATTCATGAATTCGAAGTTGAGCCTTCGGTCGGACAACGGAGACGGGTCGAGAAGTTGCTGGCAGTTGAACGATCGGTCGCCCTTCAAATCGTCCAATCGCTTCTGCGAGAAGAACACCGGCACGCCGTTCGCCATGCCGTCCGCCGTCGCCGGTTTGATCCTGATCGAATACTTCGGCTTGCCCGACAAATCTTTTTTCCCGCGGATGTACACCAGCGGATCGTTGTGGTGGTAGTACGTTCCGATCACGCGATGATGCCCGCCGTCTTTCCCGAGGTTCTGTGACGAGTCGAACTTCGTCTTCACCTTCTCCATCTGATCGACGGACTCGGCCATATCCTCGGTCGAGATGTCGTCGTAGATGCGCCGATCGAAGTGCAACCCGGTCGGCATGCCTTCGACGAGGCCCCACGCGGAGATCGTCGGCTCGGACCGGGTGGACTTGCGCTTGAGCATCAGCCCCTCGTCCGACCACAACGGCGCGTCCCTCTCGCAATCGGCCCACACCACGTCGGGGAAGCACGCCTTGACCAACTCCGATGTCTGGAACACCGCACGGATCGAATCCATGAATTTTTTCGCCGCCGGCCGGGTATGCGAAAAGATCCCGGTCGCCGCATCGGGATTCGCGAGGATGAACTGGATCGTCTCCGCCTTGGTAATTATCGTGGACTTAAAATGCTCCCTGGCCCACACGTCCAGCGTGAAGTCTTTCGGCCCCTGCTCCACCTCGCGGCACGCGCTCACCACGAACGGATGATTCGTCGCGGCCCTGCCCGCCTCGTCCGCCCACGGCTTCATCACGAAGTACACCACGAACCACAGATCGTCCAAGATTAGCGACCGAAGCGTGGACAACTCCAGCACCCGAGGGTCGGCCTTCTCGCCGCCGCGCATCAACCCCGCCTTCGCATCGTTCAGCATCTTCTCGTAGTCGTACTTGTACGCGCAACCCTCGCGCTTCTCGAAGTCGATGCCGTTGACGGAGATCACTGCTCCCCCACCCTCTGCGGCATCTCGCACCCATCGAAATCCAGCACCCGCGCCGACAAGTACCCCAACGGCACATCGACCACGGCCTCTCCCGCCGGCATCAGATCCATGACCTCCAACGTCATCCCCGACAGGTCATCCGACAAGGGGAACAACGACTCGAAGGGCGGCAGGTAGGCCATCAGGGAACAACCTTTTTCTCGTATTTCGTGTCGTACATGGAGCCATCCTTCACCTTGATGAACCGGTTCGGATGGTCGTCCCACTTGTATTTCGACGGCCAATGCGTCTCTTCACCCGACGGAACTTCCACCCCTCCAAGCCATGCCCCTCGGTAATCGTAAAAGTGTTTCGGGTCGTCGGGATTCTTGTTCAGCCCGAGATTTTTCGCCGCGGTTGCGTACCACTCGCGGAACATCTCCTCCTGCCCGGGCTTCGAGAGAACCGTGTTCTGGTTCTTTGCTGTATCGGCCACGTCACGCCGCTTTCTTCGCGCCCTTGCTGGGCTTCGCGAACTTGAGTTGAATCTTCCCGACAGGGAACGGCTCCCCCGACTTGCGACACGCCTTGATGAACTCCCGCTCCTCGTAATTCGGCACCCCGAATGTCACATGAAGCTCCGTCAGGCGCGGGTTTGCGCGTCCCTTGAATTCTTTGCGCTTGACCTTGACGACGAGCTTCGGGGACAGATACTTCGTCGCCTTGACGGCACCGGAATCAAGAATCTTCGCCACCGAACAGGCTACGGCGTTGACGATATCCTTCATCGCGCCACCACCCTTTCCAGAAATTTTTTCGCGCTGTACGCCGCCCTGAAGATAAACCCCGGGTCGTGATGCTCGCATCTCGCGCCGTCCGACTCATACACGCCCACATTGCGCTTCGCGCAGACCCCCGAATCCTTGAACGGCGGGGCATCACGCCTGAAATGCACACACCCGTGACATGAGAGCGAAGGGCCAAGCACCATCACTCGGCCTTCGTGAAGTCCAGATAGAACTTCTGGCCCGGCTGGAAGAACCCGAGAAGCGCAGGGTTCGAGACGGTCAACTGCGCGTCCCCCGCTGGCGTTGCCTGCGCGAAAGAATTATCCTCGGGCGTACCGGTGTAGACGCAATTGAGTTTCACCTGATCCTGACCGACCCATTTCGTGACGCTCGTGACCTCCATCTTCGCACGCACCATCATCACACACCCCCTGAAATTCTTGAATTTGGATGTAGTGCAAATCGACATACACCGAGAAATTCTACGGCGCGATGTAGTGCAGAACGCAGGGAAAGGGGATCCTGAAAAATTTCACGCGCCCAAGAAGAGGACTTATGATTATAATTATTTTCCCTTCCGATGGCCCATCCCCCCAGGTGCCCGGACGAATCAGGCGAACCGAACCCGCAAAAGTCCAGTGTCCGGTAATATATATTATGTCCATAAACCGATGTTTGGGATTGATAAGTAATGGGAATCAATGGGGAATTGATATGATAATGAATCACCAATCAATCCCCCGTTTGATTATTATATTCCATCCGATATAAAACCTTGACCCTCATCGGTATCCCCTTGTTTCGATGGCGAAATGTCCAGGATCGGCACAGGATCGGGCGCCGACGGACCATACTGGCCCAGGTTCACGGTAACGAACGAGATGGACGGTCCGGAACTGGACTCCGAGCGTTTCGGGTGCGACCGATCCAGTACCGTTTCGGCAGCACGGAGCACCGTGGAATCTTTTATTTCCTTTATTTCTCCAAAGGTTACGCCACGCATTAATTTATCAACGACACCGGCCGCCCGGTTGATTCTTTTCTCCGTGAGGAAACCCATTGAGACGCCGGATTCCGCCGCTTTTCTCTCGAAGGCCTTTAAATTCGCGTCGATAGTCTTACCCGTCGATAGTGCATAACCGAGCGTTTTAGCCGCTTGTTCGATAGTGAACCCTTGTTCGCGAAGTAACCGAAACGCCGCATATTTCTCACTTATTTCAGGGGATTCATACCACCGCGGCCGACGAGCTACGCGGCCCGTGTCTGGCGATCCGCTTCGAAGGGGAGGGGAATTTAATCCAGGGGAGTTATTCTCGGCAAGGTTTGTAGCCGTTTCCATGCCGTCACGATGAAACTTTCGTTTCCCCGTGTCAAGTCTTTTTTTATAGCCCCTCGATTCAATCCGCACCGTCGGGCGCCGTTTGCCCGACAATGGTTCACTTTCTATTTCCCTTTCTCTTTCTCTTTCTCTGCTTCGGAGCGGGTATCTATGCGGGTATCGTTTATACTCTATTTATACCCGTATCTATGCGGGCATCGGATGCGGGTATATATGCGGGTATGCGATGCGGGTATCCTCAACCCCTGGAATTCTATACTTTCAAGGATTATTCCTCGGAATTCTTATAACATCAGGATTAAATAACCTCAATATTCCCCTTAAATCTTTTAATCTTATAAGTACCTGATTTCATTCATTTCATGGTATATCTACCAAACAATTCTTGTTACATGGTAATTCCTGCCGTTTATATCTACCTGTATTTATTGGTGTATTTATACCCACGTTTCTGGCACGGTGTATGCTTTGTATATAGGCATGGTTCGAATAAATCCCGCAAGGAGGGGAAACAAGATGAAAATGCACGACTGTGCGAGCATGGAGGGGGAATTCGGCGCCCGGTTTTTTGGCGTCCCCGTCTCGGCCGTCAGCGCGATTCTGCACGACAACCGGATTCTGGACTCGGAGAATTAACCCCATGAAACCCCGCATCCTCGGAAAGTTTTTCTCACGGTCCCACGGTTGCCTTATGGCCCTTGTTTTCGCCTTTGGCCTGGTGTACCTACTCCCCGCGAATCTCGCGGACCAGAAAGGATGATGAAATGTTAATCATGGGCGGATTCATCGCGGTACGCGAAAACGATGAGCACGAATGGCCGGGGTACTATTCGGCAAAGAAAAAGGGATACCGGACGCCGGAAGAAAAAGCACGGGACGAGGCACGATTCCCGAAAAAGAAAGGACTCCGCACGCCCGAGGAAAAGGCACGCGACAGCGAAGAAGTAAAGCGCCGACACAGCACGAAATCAACACGGAATGAACCGCCCATGCCTTACAACTTGGACGAGGACCGGCGCCGACAATACGAGAAGGCGCCGCCATTGTCCCGGTGCCGTTGTGGTACATGGACGACGGACCGCCCATGCCAGGATTGCCGCCTGATGACCGCCGAGGAATACGCCGAGACGGTAAAGCATAAAAACACCCGAGCGATAGAAGATCAACGCATGGCATACGGCAACACCGAGCGCCTGATGACGTACTTTAACCGCGGGGAAGTTGACCTGGTAGACCTGATCGAAAAATACATCCCGCCGCCGATCCTGGACGGCCGAGAGAGTGAGGAAAATTAATGCCACGCTCTGAAGTATGCTCCACCTGTGGCGAAGTCTCGACCTGTACGGTCCGCGAGATTTGCCCAGACTGCAACGCTCCATTTTCACCCGAAGCAAATATCTGCAAAAAAGCACCGGCCGAGTGCCAGACGTGCAAAAAATGCGAGAGGGAGCCGACCCCGTGACCACCATTTTCGCCCCGAAGGTTGTCCCTTGCGACTCGACCGGCCGCCGCGGGATCGTGTATCGCATCTGGTACTGGAACCCGCACGGGAAAAGTTGTTTCACGCGAGGTTGTTACAGCACGGAGACGAACGCGCAGAAAAAGCTCAACGAATTAAAAGAGAAAGGGGAAATTCGATGAGGGAACGGCACCGACAACTCTTGATCCTCGCCGCACTCGTCGTGTTTCTCGTCTGGATTGCGATGTACACGCACGCCGTCAGCATCGAGGAACGCGCAACCGTGAGCCGCGGATTCGTTGTGGACAACTCCGGCGAAATCGTGGAGATTCATTCAAGAGTTTGGGAACTCGGCAAGGGATACCGGCCCGCAACGCAGGAGGAGGAAGAATTCGAGGCGGACCGCGTGGAAGGAGCGCAGCGGTGAGTGCAGACGAAAAGAAAGAAAAAGTCGTGACATTCTCGGGAATCGCCGACCCGAAATGTAAGTGTACGCCGGAAAAACTTTGCCGAAGATGCAACCCCGAACCGACCGGAAAATATGCGGCCATCATTCACCAAACCCCGGAGAGATTCCGCGGAAAGTTCCGGGAACCGTTTGCGGACGCCGTGAGAAAAAATAACGGTAAAGGAGGCGCAAGGTGAAGCAAGAGAAGCCGCAATTTAAGAATATCGTGCTACAGGAAGGCGACGGGTCGCTCCAAGCGTTCGAGTCCAGAGCGGAAGGGACCAACATCATCCTCCTAGTGCTGCAAGAGGAGAAAAGCGATATGGCGAAGGTGATGATCCGATCCGCCTTCACCGCGCACGCAGGGGCCGTACTAGTGCATCAATTCCTGAAAGATAATCCTATCGTGGCGCAGGAACTGGCCGCGGTTGCGATGGCCGACATGATCGAAATGGTCCGCGAAGCGGCCGTCAAGGATGCGCTGTCTCCCGACGGGAAAGGGGGATTAAATTGAACCGCTACGCCGTCAACCGAGCTTGCAAAAAATGCGGCGCCACGAACGCCAAGACCGAATTCCAAGACGCCACGCAGGCCCTGCTCGGCCGCGAGGGTAAGTATCCGCTCATGAAAAGGGATTGCAAGCGATGCGGATACTCCTGGTACGAATGGCCGCTGGACGCGAAGGACCCCGGAGACGATTCGGAAGAAAAAGGGCGGCACATCGAAAGCACCGATTCGAACGCGATATGCCTGTGCGGTTTGAACCTCGTCCAGTCGGTATACGACGCCGTGCTTTACGTCTGCCCGAGCGTGATCGAAAAGAAGGGAGCCGCGTGACATGGGAACGATTCATACAATGGTCGGCGCCGCCGTGGAGTCTGCGAACAAGCAAGCGCGGAAGTTGTCGCTCAAGCACGGGCACACCGTCGCCATCGTGACCACGGACAAAAGCGGAGCGTTCCTCGCGTGGGCGACCGTTCCCCAGGACCTCGCGCCGAACGAAATGCTCGCCGGCAGGTGGAAGGACGGGGAGAGGGTGCAAGTATGACCCTCACCGTCACGCTGCCGATACGCACGGAGAGCGAAGCGAATTCGTCGTGGCATGAGCATTGGTCGAAGAAAAACAAGCGCAGGAAGGAGCAACACGACGCCGTAAAAATAGGACTGTACAATCACCGCGCCGCGATCAAGGGACACGATAATTATACGATCACGCTCACCC
>JALNYW010000003.1 GCA_023229665.1 Patescibacteria group bacterium
ATCCCCGCACCACGGCGACCTGCGATGATTCCCGCATCTCGCCGACCTGCGATGATCCCCACATCACGCCGACCTGCGACGATCCCCGCATCTCGCCGACCTGCGACGAGTCCCACATCACGCCGACAATTACTGCCCCGTAAAGATACGCGACGGTGTTCTCGCGCAATTCCAAATAGATATTTTCGATGGATCGCTTGAGGGTGATAGGCACCCCCGGGTCGGAGTAAATATGTACCGCCGTCGTCTTAGGGAAAGCATCCGGCAGCGCATCCCACTCGGCTTGATTCTTTACGATGATAGTTTTCAATTATTCCTCCTATCGTGTACGGTCATGGCGACACCGGCGGGGAGGGGAGGGGCTGTATTTGCTCGATCCCCATGTCCGCGCCGACCTCGCATTCGTCGCAAGTGCCGGGGCATCCTACCCAATCGTAACAGTCGATCCCTTCGTCCTCTACGGTGTCAGGCATCTTCCCTCCCTTCGAGGTTCCGCAGATGGGGGTGTGACGGTGACAGGGCCGATCGTATTCCCTGTGCTTATGAATCCCCGCGTAAGTCGTGGGACTCACCGCCGGTATCGTCCTACTCCCCGACCTCGATCGCCTTGAACGCTTCCCACGCCCCGTCCTTGTCGATATTGTCGAGGTCGATCACGGGAGCGATCTCGTCCTCGGCCCGCGGCACGGCCTTCTCGCCCTTGATGACCGCCTTGAGCAGCTTCTTCGCCTCGGGGGTCGTCGTCCGAAACACCTTGCCGTCCTGCACGAAATGAATGCCCTTCGCCATACTGATTTCCTCCTTCGGATTTGGTGGTGCTACGACTTCGGTGCGATGTCGTTTTCGTTCCTTGCGATCGCGCTGTTCGCCCACATGACGACTTCCTCCAACTTCGTCAGCGCGAGTGACTGCTCCCGACTCTTCGGCGTGAGCGCCAAGATCGTTGTCGCGAACGACTTCGCCTCGTCCCGAATCCTGACGTACCGCTCCTGTTGTGTGCCGAACGGCGGGTGATACGTGTACACCTTGTCCAGTTCCGTCCCCTGCGCCATCAATTTCCTCCTTCTCCTGCTCTAACGTGGCAGGCGCCGGTGTGTGGTACGTAAAGATGCACGGACCTTTCTTGTTCTCGATCGGGTCGAAGCAACGGTTGCAGGAGGAGTGGGTCATAAGAGATACCCCATCTCTTGCATGAATTGGATCGGGTCTTTATTGCACTTCCTGTTGTTGCATCTCTGACACAGCAACTGGATATTGGAAATATAATTCGTTCCCTTCTGCCCTCCTTCTCTCGGCTTCAGCGGGACGATATGGTCTTTGTGGTATCCGCTGCCCAACTTACCTTTACAAGCCGCACAGCGTCCCTTTTGGAACTTATAAAGCGCGACCACCTCTTCGGCAGTATGACTTCCTTTCGCGTCCATTTTTCGTCCGTAATAGGAGTGCCAGTATGCCCTGCATAGTTCAATATTGGCGGCCCTCCATTCTGCCGCGACCCTTCTCTTTCTCTCCTGATTCCTTTCCTCCCACGCCTTGCTGGCCGCATAAGCCTTTTCTCTGTTCGCCTCAACGTATTTCTTCTGGTAGGCTCTCACCTTCTCCCGATTCGCATCTCTCCACATTTTACTTGCCGCCTTACACTTTTCCTTGTTGTCTTTTTCCCATTCGGTGTTGCGTTTCCTTATCGACTCTTTGTTTATGCCGTAGTATCCTAATTGGTATTCGTGTTTGCATTTTTTGCACCAATAATCAAGGCCGTCTATTGCCTTGCTCCTTTTGTGGAACTCTAACGACGGCTTTGTAATGTTGCATTTAGTACAACACTTCATTATCGTTCTGGCTCCAATTCGTCGCTGTTCACATTTACCGCCATATAAGCAGTCCACTCTCTGCCCATTATTACTTTTATTATACCTGTTTGCCCCGCCCTGTTCTTGGCAAGCCTAAGTTCACCCTTAGATGGAATTATCTCAATGCCAACATCGCAAGCATGTGAGACTTCCGAGGCATACCGAAAATTAAGCATTCCCTTGCCTTGTTCGCTTACTGCGGCATTACTCTGTTGGCTCACCGCTATTACACAAGTATCTACGTCTGCTGCCAAGTTCTGCAACTCCATTGCGATTAAGGCCATGCGCTCATTTACGTTCTGTATTCCTCTTACCTGTACGTTCTGGATAAAGTCAATAACGCAAACGTCCAACTTTCCATACGTCGCCTTGATGCCTCGCGCTCGCCGGCAGATGTCGTAAAGTTCGATTTCTTGGCGAAAGGTATGCAACGGCATCTCGGCAAGAAGCCCCACGGCCCCCTCAACCATGATCTCCTCGCGCTCGGTGAGCCTGCCCCGGAATATCCTATTGGATGCGATTCCCAAATAGGCCCCTGCAAGTCGTGCGAAAAGCCACCGTTTCGGGATCTCGGCCGAAAAGTAGGCCGCCCTGCCGCCCCACAATAGGGTCTGGACGACGCATTGGACCGCCAGGAGCGTCTTTCCTCCCGAGGTAGGTCCTCCTATGGCCCAAAGGAAAGAGGGCACCAGGCCGAACGTGGCGCGGTCCAGTGCCCTAATTCCGGTCGGGGGTCCGAGGGATTCCATCTTCGCGTTCCTGCGGATCATCGCCATGAACTCCTCGGCCTGATCCGGGGTGATCCTGCCGTCCTCTGCGGCCCCTCCGATCTCGCGAACCGTTCCCAAGAAGTCCCTGACCGCCGATACACCCCCTTCTCGGACCAATTCCTGAATCCGGCGCTTCGTCCTGCGCTCCTTGAGCGATGCCACGGCCTCCATGATCGACGTAGGCGGGATGACGATCGGGTTCGGCCTCGCGATCAGGTCCGACATCGTGGCCCAGGAATCGACCCTCCCGCGGCGGGCAAGGGCTTCGCCTACGGCGCCGGGGTCAACTGCGCTGCCGGCGACTCGCACGTCGAGAATCGCGTTGAAAATGTCGCGGTTATCGATGGAAATGAAGTCCTCGGGCGACATGATCGAGACGATCCGCTCGGCCTCGCTGGCGCTTCGCATGGCGGCATCAAGCAAAGCGGCCTCGACTTCGAGGAAATTCCTGGATTCGACGATGGGGGCGGGGGTCGTCACCGCAGTTCCTCCAACTCTCTCCCCGCGGTATCCGTCCCTCGCGGCCCCCTGCCGCTACCGTCCGGCGGCGCGTTCAAATACGACTCGAATTTCGTCCCGAACAGTGTTTCCGGGCGAAGATATTCCTCCATGCTGGCATTGCCCGTCCACTTCGCAACCTGGTGGTCGATCACCTTTCGGAACTCTTCGATGCCGAATCCTTCCTTCCACCTTGCCGCGATGTGCCGCCTCGTTGCGCGTGACGTAGCGGAGAATTTCTTCCCCGTCTTTTCGTTCAAGTATTCGATGATGTCCTTGGCCGGAATGATGTCCTCAAGTTCGCGCTCGTCCTGCTTCGGCGACACCTTCTCCTTCGGTGCCTTCTTTGACGCCTTCGCGTCCATCGGGATCTCGTAGTATTCCGCGAATTCTTGGACGATGGAGAGCTTGGGCAGGGTCCGCAGCGTGTTGGCGATGCCGCATACCTGCTTGGAGTTGGAGGGTACAAAACTCGGTTCGTTGCGAAGCCCCTTGACGATCCAGATGACGGGACGTTCATAGCGTACCCAACCGGCGGCGATCAGGGCGTCCAGCCCTGCGTCGATGTCGGACGGCTCCGAGGTCTTCATGCGCTCGTACAGCGTCGTCTGGTAGAAGGTGAAGATGCACGGAAAATTGCAGTCCCTTGATGTCCTGAGATTAAAGAATACGAGTTGCGTCACGGGGTCGAACGATTGGAATTCCGGGTCATCCCAAATGCACGAATAGATGGACCGATACTGTCCCTTTTCAGGAGGCATCAGGTGATCTCCGGGGGAAAGAAAATGTGCGCGGGCTTCAGGAGCGGAGGGTGCGGCCCCACACTCTTGAAAGGGAACCGGGAGGTTTCCTGCTGCCCACGCACAACCGGGGAATCGTATTTCATTTTTGCTCCCGCACGAGCGTCTATTGGAACTCTATGGTATGCGATGCGATGAGGATGTCAAGGTGAATCGTCATCGGCCGGCGGCGCGTAATGCCTGCTCGGTCCACGCACGGATTCCCGGAAGATTGAACATCTCCTTCGTCGCCCCGAGCAACTTGCCGACCTCTATCGAAATCTGCACGGCGCCCGTCGTTTTCTCTTCGTCCGCGTCCTTCACGGTGAAGGATATCTTCCCGTCCACGGCGGCCTGAAGCAACGCCTTCGGGTCGATCACCTTGTACTTCCACGCGGGGACGAAGTTGCTCCCCGCCAGTTCCTCCTTCACGGTCGGCAGCGACACCTGCGGGACTTGGATCGGCGCGGCGAGAACCTGCTCCGCAAGGGCCGCGTGGCCCTGCTGTTCGAGGACTGCGGCGCGTTCTACCTGGCGCGTCTCGGCCTTCTTGCGTTCCTCCTCTTGCGCCAAGCGTTCGCGCTCACGGCGGATGTCCTCCTGGACGGCGTTGTACCCCTCCATCTCGCGCTTGATGATCCCCTTCGCTTCCGTGACGGGCTTGAGCGCATCGGCCTTGGCTTGCGTGGCCGCCTTGTGCGCGGCGTTCGCGGCCTTGCAGATGGGGTCGAACGTGGCGGATATCTTCTTTTCAAGTTGGTGACAGCACAGGAATAGTTCGTTCGCCTTGGCGAGCGTGTCCGAATCCTCCACCTTCAGGGCGCGGGCCTGATCGGGAAGGGTAAGGGCTTCATCAGCGGCCTGATTGGCGACTTCGATCTGCTGCTCCGTTGCGGCTTCTCCGAGGACAAGTTTGCGGGTCATCACGTCTCCTATTCGTTTGCCTGATTGTGTGCCGTCTTCTTCACAGCAGATACCCCATCTCCTGCATGAACTGAATCGGGTCTTTACTCCATTTTTTTCGGTTACACGTAGGGCAAAGTAATTGAACGTTTTTGTCTTCGTTCTTGCCGCCTTTGGCTATAGGGACCACGTGGTCAAGGTGGTAGCCAGTCTTCCGCAGATCGGCTTTGCAGACGGGGCATTTGCCCTTCTGTAGCATGAGCAACTTCTGGATTATGCCCTTGGATAACTTCCCTCCGTTCGCTTTCTTGCGGGCGCGATGATTTTGAGTGGCAATGTTCTTTTTATCTTTATTCTTTAGCCTGTATCTTTCCTGAATCTCCCTGTACTCTGCTGGATGAGATTTGTACCATGCAGTAAACCATGATTTTGCTTTCTCTTTATTTGCTATGCGGTATGCAGAAGTATTGGCCTTGCTCCTCTCTGGGTTATCCTCTCTCCACTTTGCGCTCCTGGCTTTTATTGTCTCTCTATTCGCTGCGTAATAATTCGAGCTGTAAGTTTTGGCTTTCTCAACAAGTTCGTCACGTGAACAGGTATTTTTGTGTTTGTAGTTTCTGGATATGCCAATGCCTCTGCATTTTATTGAACAATATTTATATTCCCTGCTCCCTTTATTCTTCCTTACCGTGACGCCACCGCAAATACAACATACATATTCCCTATACATTGTCTGCCTAAGCATTACTTGACTTCCATCTGTTTATTTGAAGTGCCGCCAAGAAGACGGACCGCAAGGAATACATATTGTCCGCGCTGACATGTTCTATTCGTGGATTCCCCCCATCGCCATCCAAGTACACGATGCAACCCTCTGGATACACATTGTCAAGACCCACGACAGAGTTGCCTATGAGTTCCCCGTATGCAGAAACCTGTACTTTATCGCCGGATCGCTTCTCTCCGCTTTTGAGGTCGCAAACGGTGAATCTCCCGTCGATTAGCCCAGGGAGGTCTGGCGTTCCTGCGAACCGCCATGAGTTATGCCACATTGGTACTTCTGCTAACTGGACCACGGACTTGAAAGATGTTATTTTTACGAACTTCTTGTAGCTCTCAAGATACGCCGCGATCCCCTCGCCCAAGGTACTCTCGTCTAGCGTCCCATGCTCGAACCACGCGATCGCTTGGTGGACCCATGTGCCGACCTGCATCTTGAAATCCGCGTCCGAATTGCGCGGCCCGTACTGCTGAATCCCCTCGGCCTTGAGGATGCCCGTCACCGACGAAAGAATCTCGCCACCCTTGAGTCGGTACGTGTGCGTCTCTTCATCGAACGTAAGTTCGGCGTGATGCGGCTGAAAAACAATCGTGTCGGGGATGGAGATCAAAGTAAAAGCCCCCGGAGATCGTCGCGCCCGGACCAGGGGCTACCCACCCGACAACCTCCCTGTAGTGAATTTCTCCGGGGGCAGGGGAATATCATGTTGCGGCCTCCTTATCTCGCTTCAATTTCTCCATCGCCGCCTCGCGCAAGAAGTGGGAAATCGCGATGCCCTGCTTCGCACACCATCGGGCGATGGATCTGTATTCCGCATCGTAAAAGTTCACGCTATGCGTCCAGTTCTTGCGAAGTTCTTCGGCTATGCGCGGGCGGCCCATTAGAGTAAATACCCCATCTCTTGCATGAACTGGATCGGGTTCTTGTTAAATTTCTTCAGGTTGCAGGTAGGACATGTCAGTTGCATATTGGCATCCTCGTGCTTCCCGGCAGGTTCACCCGTGCGCGGTTTCAGTGGGACTATGTGGTCAAGATGGTAGCCGGTTTCCTTGAGGTCGGCCTTGCAGACAGGACATCTTCCTTTCTGTACCTTCCACAACTTCTGAATGATGTCCTTGGAGAGTTTTCCGCCTTTATTTTCCAATGCGATCCGATCGTACTTTCTTATGCGTCTTTCCTCGCGATGTTCTTCGCGGTATCTTTTAACTTTTTCAGGGTTAGATTTTGCGTACTCCCTTGCCCGTGCCCTGTACTTCTCTGGATCGGAGGCGTACATATTTCTCCGATACTCCGCCATCGCCTCTTTTCGTTTTAGATTGTACGCGGAGCAAGTAGCCAACATTCTTTCCCTATTGGCGGCTCTCCACGCCAAGGTTATTGCCTTGTCTTTGTCGGGATTGTTTTTACGCCACGCCCTGCACTTTTCCCTCTCTTGTTCAAGGTGTTCGGAGCGATACTTTTTGCTGTATGCCTTGATCTTGTCTGGGTTGTTGGCCTTCCATTTTCTGCACCGTTCTCTTTCGCGTTCCCTTCTCTCTTCTGGCGTCATAGCCATCAAAGCCTCCGTCCGCCGGGTGTGACGGCACGCGGCGACAAAGGACGCAACGCTAGCGCGTGGCATCCACCGGAGGCTTTCCCGCTCGCTGTTTCGTAAGCACGCATGGGCCGTCACCCTGCGAGAATATGATGTGCTTACGTTACGCCGCATCTTCGGGATTGTCAAGGAGTATTCGGTCAATTTCGGCACATAGCAGCGCCCCGGCAATCACGAGACTCCTTAGCCTTCCGTGCTTCCTGCGCTTGTCGTGTTCCTCGACGAACGGGAACGCATCGCTGTCGCCGTATTCGTACACGCTCACGCCCTGAATCCCGTTGACTGCGTAGCACGCTGCGGCGAGGGCCAGTTCGTTGTCCGTGTGGCAACGGTCGTGCTCGGGATCGAATCCCTCCACGGTGATCTGCCGATCGCGTTCCTTGGTGATAAGTTCAATGCCGGTCATGACTTGGACTCCTTCTCGTACCCCCGGACCGCATCTTTGATGCCTTCGGGCCATTCGGATTCAGGTATAAACTTGCCGAGCGATTCCCTGATGTGGTCCGCGTTGGGTTTGCCGATCACGTTCAACCGCAAGGGACCCGGCGCCCCTCCTTCGGGCCATTTGTCTCCCGCGAAGAGGACGAGGCGTTGTTCGACATCCGACACTTCCCGGTAGCACCTTTCGAACACTTCCTTGGGCGACCAAGAAACGTGCCCGTCCTCGTAGCGGACACGGTAGCCGTGCGTTTCGACAGCAAGACACGCACGTCCTTCTGATTGGCAGAAACGGGTATATTCCATCGGTTCCGCCGCGATGATCTTCGTGCCGATGTAAATCTTCTCGGTCATTTCGCCCTCGCCTCCTTCACGTGGGACTCCACGTATTTTATGAGATCGTCCACAGTCTTGACCTTCTCGGCGTCGTCGTCATCGTAGATGTCGATGGCGAATTCGTCCTCCACTTCCATCGCGAGTTCCATGATGTCCAAGGAGTCAAGGCCGATGTCCTCGATGAGCGTATTCTCGCGGTGAATGTCGGCCACCGACCGGTCGGACTGACGAGCGACCAGATGGATGATGGTTTCTTCCGTGGTCATTTCTTCGCACCTGCGGCGGCGATGTTCTTCACGAGGGCTTCGATCAGCGTGGACGCCTCCCGCTTGGTGAGGTCCTTGATCGACGCGATGTTCTCGGCCTTGGCGAGAATGACGCTCGCGTACTCATGCTTCTCGTCGTCCGTCGTCAGGCCGAGTTCCTTCAGGCAGATGGCGATCTTCTTCACCTGCGGCTCCGTGGCGAGTTCGCCGGTTTCGGTGCCGGCGGCCGACTGTGCCGCTGCGGCCCCTGCCGGGGCACCGTTGCCGGCGGACTGCGCGGCGGACTGTGCGGGCTTCTGCGTTGCGGGTTGCGTCTGCGTCGGGGCGCGGAATCCCTGCATCCCCTCGGGGACGGGAATGACGGGGGCCTTGCCCATTTCGTAGGCGGGAAGCGCATCCTCGTCGGCCGCGAATTCCTCGGGGAGATACAGGCGTCCGAGTTCGTCGGGGAAAGCGTCACGGTGAGCCTGTGCGATGGGCACCTTCCGGATCATGGTTCCCGGCTTTGTGGCCCATTGCTTGTTGATAGTCCCGTCGCCCTTGCGCCCGACGTACTCGTTGAACGCAACTTCGATGCGGTACGGCGTTGACCGGTCCCGACGGTACACCTCGCACCATCCGCCGAGGATCTGCTCCGTTTCCAGGTAGAACGCGCCCTCGCGGTACGTGATCTTCTTGTCGCCGTCGAGGACGATGATGCCGGCCTTGAATCCGTTGTACGTGGGGTTCTTCTCGGCCCGCTTGATGAAGACCTGATACGCGACCACCATCGAAGCCGGTTCGCTGCCGTACTTGATGAGGAACGCTTCCTTCATGAACGGGTTCAACTCCTGCGACTTGCAAAGTTCCATGAAGAAGTAAATCTCCTGGTCGTTCGCCTTGTCGCAGATGTACTTCTTCACGATGTCCGACGTGAGGGTCGGAACGTATCGCGTTACTCCCATGCCCGTCGCTTTCGCCAGTTCGTCTCCCGCCATCTTCCTGCTCCTTTCAGTTCGTGTTGGAGTCCGCGATTTGCAGCTTGATCTTCCACTCACCGCACGCTTCGGTCGGCTTCGGACTCGGCCAGTACGTCGCCGTGACCGGCCCGGTCGGTGTTCCGACGAGCGACGCCTTCGGCGGGTAGCGGTAGCACTTGCCCTCCGGCGTGACGTTGACGAGTTTCATCTTGTAGTGAAAACAGTTCGCGCATTGGCGCAAGGGATCGGTCATCTCACGCCACCTTCTTGAATTCGCGCACCAGGCGTTTGATCTCGCGCCGGAGCAGGGCCGAAAGGGTATTCAACCCTTCCGTCTTGGCGATCAGGAACAGCGTGCGCTTGTCCTTCATCGTCACGCCGCGGATCGCCAACACCACCATCCTTTCCTTACCGGTCACTCGCACGTTGCGGCACCTCCTGCTGATGATTTATTTCTACGTAGTAGTAGTACGTGACGGCGCCCATGCACAGCACCAGGAGGACGGCGAAGTAGACCACGATGCCCTTGCCGAGCGGGGTCAGGGAGCGCCACAATTTACAGGACATTCAGCATCTCCTCCGTCTTGTGCGCCGACACTCGGGCGGTCATGCGATCGGCTATCCCTCGTCCGAAAACGAATACCGTGATGAAAACGGTGCAGAAAAGAGTGCCGATTGAAACGAAAAGATGAGCGAGACTTACCAACAGCAAGAGCACCGAATTTACAAGACTGCCGGACCGGTCCACCAGTTCTGAAAATTCCTGCTTCGGATTCACGATTCCCTCCCTTAGACCGCCGCTCTGGCACGCATGTTGTCGATCTCCGCGAGCCTCGCGTCGTTCATCTGCTGGATCGTTGTACGGCCGATGGAAATCTCCCGCGGTTCCCCGCAATCGCATAGGTACGTGGCCGCCAGGATCTCGTCGTGCTTGCCGCGAGTCACACCGGTCATGCGGGGACGCAAAGGCTCGAAGCGTTTGCATGCGGGGCAACGGCGGGTGGTCATCCCTTCGCCTCCTTCTTCGGCCATGCCGTCACCCCGTGGATTTCGATCAACCCTGCCCGGAAAAGAATCTGTGCCGACAGGTCTTCTTTCGGCGACAGATAGTACCCCGTCTTCGGGCATCGGTTGATGCGGGCGAGGAGCTTGGATTGTGCGGCGGAAAGGGTCATCGGTCCTCCCTCATCAGGATCTTGTAATACGCAAGCATCGTCTTCCCCTCGCTCACGTCGAACAATTTCTCCGGACCGCATCCGTGCGGGCATTTCAAGTCCTCGACGGTCCCATAGATGCGGCACAGAAACGGACGGACCTCGTAGATCGAACAGCCGCCGTCGCCGATGTACGGGCAACCGATACCCTCGGCCAACACCGGCTCGGGAATCTTCGCGTATTCGCTCTTGCCGAAAGGCACGGGGCCGCAACAATCGGCGCAACCGGGCTTGCACTCGAACACCGGGATGCGATCGTACAGTTCGTGGTACTTGTCAACCATGCCGCTCATCCTTCTCGCGCTTCTTGATCGCGTCCAGAATCTCGCACCATTCTCCGTCGGAAATGTTGTCCAAGGGCCAGCGGCATTTCAGGAAACGGATCTCCATACACCCCGAGTTGCCGACCTTGTAGGCGACCACGTAATCGGCTGCGGCGACACGATCAATTCCTCCCGTGGTGGCGTCTATAAGAGGGGTCCATCCCTTGACGGCTTTTATTGCGATGACTCTCACGTTGGGAAACGACATCATCCCCTCCCGTGAACGTGGTCGTCGTGCGTATGATGCGCGTGGAAACCCTTCTCGTGCGCTTCCACCGTCAACGTGCCGCCGACCTTGGCCGCGAGCGCGTTCAACTCGGCGAGGATTTCCTTCTCGGTGCCGACCATGCCGCGAGCGTTAGTCTTGAGCGAACCGTCGGGCATTATCTGGACGATAAGTTTGGATGGCATGGTCATCTCTCCCTGAAGTAATTGAGTACGAACGGTGTCAGAATCCATGCGGCGCACCATCCGATTGCGAACCCCTTGAATATGTCAGTATGAATGAATTCCATCACACGCTCCTTATGATTCCAAGTACGATGATCGCCCGGAAGATGTCTATCAAGAGAAACATCGGCCATCCGAACAGGTTTATCGCGAAATTTCCAACCTCTTCTGAATTGAGATCAAGATCCCACGCGACCACGTAGGCAATTCCAATAAACATGTAGGCGATTGCGTAAAGTATATACGCCATGTCACACCCTCCTGTTCACGAGCGTCATGGTCTGCGTCTTCTCGTCGAACGACTGGATCGCGTACCCGCGGGATTTGGCCCAAGACTTGACGCCGATCTTCGCATATTCCATCGTGATCTCCGTGAGGCCCTGAACGCCGCGTGCGACGGTGTAGGCGCCGCCGTAGCCCTTGGAGAACGTGATGCTGCGGTTGTCCCGCGTCCCGACGATCGACTCGCCGCGAGACTTGACAGCGTAGCCCAAGGCGTCAAGGGCCGCGCCAAGGTGCTCGGCGTCGGTGAGATTCGTTGTGATACGGGCATCGCAAGGAATTTTATTTGCCTCCCTTCGTACCGGCGAGGAACCCGGTGAACACGCCATTCTTGTGCGTTATCTCGTCCAATCCTCCGTCCGAATCGTAGTAGAACAGGCGGCGTTCGGCGGGGAGAAGGCCCTCGCGGGTAAGGCTTTCGACCACGGCCTCCGCGTCATTCGTGACGGACATATTCCCCAAGTTCCGATCAAGTATCACCAGTGGTTCACCGGGCACGTTCTTGACGATGGAGAAATCGGATCGGGGACTCATTTCTTCACCTTCCTGATCGGCGTGACCTTGCGGGAGACGCGGAGGCCGTCCCAGTCATTCGGGAAGATACACATTCGGAATGAACTATATCTACTCCATCCTCCCGATTTGGTTAATTTCTTGATGTCGGTCATGCACCCGCAGCGCAACTTGAATGGTCCGTTGTCGTCGAGTTTGTAGGTGACTTTGTACGGCGGCTTGGGCATCTCACCAAAGAACCTCGTCATGCTGCTTACGTGCGGGGACCTCGACCCCCCTTCTTCGTGTTCGTATACGATCTCGTTGTTGTCGTCGCCTGCTTTACGCTTGCCGGTTATGCTAACAACGATGGATTTCTTCATCACGCCTCCCCTTCCGGCTCCGACATGATCTTCCGCCGGCCCATGCCCGTGAGGGCTTCCTCTGCCGCACGAACCGCCTCGTCCGCCGACTCCTCGATCGCCTTCTCGATGTCGTTGAGCGATGCCTCGGAAATCCCCACGGTTTTGCGCGAATTGCCCTCGGCCGCCGTGAGGATTCCGCGCAAGATTCCGACCTGCTGACGGAGCACTTCGTCGCCCATCACGTTCATGGATTCGACGCGGCCCATGACTTCCACGGCCGATTCGATCATCTTCTCGGGGATCACGCCGCCGCGAGCGACGACCTTGGCGATCTTGCCGACTTTCTCGCTGAATTCCTCGCGCAATTCCATGACCATCGACTTGACAATGGACTTCACGGCCTCCGTCTCGGCGGCGATGCCTTCGGTGCTGGCCGCATCCTTGGGCGCTGAGATGGCGTAGACCGACCAGGACAGCCGGAACTTCTCCTTGGCGGCATCAGGAGCGGGGTACTCGCTTTGAAGACGCTGTAGGGCCGCCTGAGCCGCCTCCGGGGTATGCGCGGCGTCCTTCAGGGCCTTCTCCAGCACGGGAAGCATGAGCGTCTTGGTCGCCTCGTAATTGGCGACGAAAATGGCGACCGCGCCGTCGAATCCCTCGCGGATCTTCTTGAGTTTGACGATCAGGTCGGGCAACTTGTCCGATGGGACGTACCGGGCGCCGCGGACGAAGGGGAAGGGAAGCGAATGCCATTCGACTACCCGCTTCGCCTGCCGGACGGTTTCCATGATCTCGTCGAACGACTCCTTGGGGAAGAGGCGATGGGAGCCGAGACTGAGCGCCCGCTGAACTTCCTTGCTGTCCTCGATGCCGAAGTCCTGACACCGAATCTGAGTGCGGCCCGACCAGAGTCCGATGTCGAGGTCCACGACGCTGCCGTTGAGGAATAAATCCGACCATCCTGGGGCCTTGCTGTTCTCTGTCATGATACCCTCCCGCACGAAGGTTGATGTGATGTTGTCATACAAATGCCATACGCGCTATTCGCTGTCAAGGATTATTTTCCTGACCCGCCGATCATCCTCTGCCCTACGTTGACTGCCTTCTCCTTCACGGTCGATGCGAACCGCGCCCGGGACGATGCCCATTCGCGGATCGCCTTGATCTTCTCGCCGGCCGTGACGGACAACGGCGTGGTGGCGACCGCGGCATCCATCAGGTCGGTCATGGTGATGTCCCGGCCCTCGTCGAAGGCATTGAACATTGCCTCTTTTATGATGCCCTCAATCTCCGATCCGGTGAATCCGTTCGTGGTGAGCACGGGGACGCAATCCACCGTAATTTTCTCCGCGAGCGCATCGCGTTTCCGCGACTTCAGGTGGATCTTGAATATCGCTACTCGCTCATCGTCGTTCGGGAGATCGACCGCGAATAATTCGTCCCACCGGTGCTTCCCCAAGAATTCAGGCGGCAGGGCGGTCACATCGTTTGCGGTCGCTACAAGGAACGCGCCTTTTTTGCGCTCGACCATCCACGTGATTAGGGTGCCAAAAACACGTTTTGTCACGCCCGAATCTCCGGAGCCGGAACCACCTGATCCTGCAAGCGATTTGTCAATTTCGTCACACCAGACAATGCAGGGACTCATGGCATCGGCGAGCTTCAATGCGTCCCTCGTCCTGCTCTCTGATTCCCCGACCAGCGAATTAAATAATGATCCGATGTCGAGCCGAAGTGTTGGGACTCCGAGTGCCGTACCGAATGCTTTTGCGCTCAAGGATTTCCCTGAACCAGGGACGCCCACGATCAGGATACCCTTCGGACTCGGCAGCCCGTATTCCTCCGCCTCCTTCGTGAACGCCCGTTTGCGCTTCGTGATCCATCCCTTGAGCACGTCCAGCCCCCCGATGGCGTCCAGTCCGCGAGGGTCCGGGTCCACGATTTCGAGCAGGCCCGACTTCTTCACGCCGGCTACCTTCTCCCGGTAGATGATCTCGGGGCAGAACTTCCCCGATTCGACGATCGACAGCGCGAGCGCGTTCTCCGCCTCCGTAGTCGATAGTCCTGAGAGTGCGCGTAAAACGTCCTCGGCATCCCCGTTGAACTTCTTCCCCGCGGACTTGGCGATCGACTCCGCGATGCTCGTCAAATCGGCCTTCGAGGGGAGCGCGTAGTCGGTCACGACGATGAGTTTTTCGAGCGTAGGGTGCGGCCGGAAAGACGGCCCGACGATGATGATGCACGAACCTTCCGACGGCGCCCATGTGAGCAGGTCGCGCAAGGCTCGCGGCAGGATCGGGTCACGGTCGAACGGAAAATTGGCGAGGTCGCAAAACATATAGACCGTGTTCGGAAGGCGTTGCGCGAGGGCGGCGACCGGATCTTCCGTGTTGGCGATGGCCTTCGTCGCGGGGAAGATGTTCTTCATCCCCTCCGTCGCGGTCCATTGAACGAGGGCCTTCCCCGCTTCCTTTGCGGCTCCGAGTACGTCCGCGCCGATGCGTTTTTCCTCGGCTGTCTGGACGGCTATCCCCGGAAACGCTGCCTTGAAATAATTTATGAGTTTCTTTTTCATACCTTGCTCCATTCCCCGAACGGCTTCATCGGCATCAGGAGTCCGTCGCCCCCGTCGAAGGTGAACGGGGCCTGGTACATCGGGTTCACGTTCGGGCCGATCTTGCAGTTCGGCAGGGCCTTCAGGATCAGGAGATATGCGAGTTGGTAATGCGAGTTCCCGACGGCGACGGGTTGCATGGGCGTCACCTTGCCGGTGCCGTCGCAGTCGGGGCACGGATGTCCATCGCAGTCGGGGCATTCCTCGTGCCTCACTTCCCCATCGCCGTCGCACTCTGAACAGTCCACCGTTTTCACCTTCGCCAGTTCGATGTCGGAGAGCGCGAACCATGCGGGCGGGTCGGCGTAGGGGAACAAGTAATCCGTGCTCAGCGCGCCATCCCTTTCCGGCACGTCCGCAAGGCGCGGGACGCGGGCGATGATGTGACCGTTCGTGGCGTAGGAATACTCACCTTTCGACCACGGGTGAAGGTTGATGCGCGAACCATCGGCAGCGGCACAGAACTTCTTGAGAGTTTCGATCATCGTATTCTCCCTCCGCACAGGGTTTAAGGTTGTATGACAATACGTTTACTATATACGATACAGCGTTGTCAAGCCCTGATTTCGATCCTCACCGCGTACTCCCTCGGCTTGCCCTTTTCTTGTGTATAGTTCCACGTGATCCGCTTTGATCCGTCGTCGATGCCGATCTCTGTTGCTATCTGATCTCGGCACGCCTTGAAACTACGCTGCAAGTTGTCTCCGTCGAATCCTCGCGGGGCGATGCGGGTGAGCGTGATCGTATAATTATCGTGTCCCTTGATCGCGGCGCGGTGATTGTACAGTCCTATTTTTACGGCGTCGTGTTGCTCCTTCCTGCGCTTGTTTTTCTTCGACCAATGCTCATGCCACGATGAATTCGCTTCGCTCTCCGTGCGTATCGGCAGCGTGACGGTGAGGGTCATACCGATACCCTCTCCCCGTCCCTCCACCTCCCGGCCAGCATTTCGTTCGGCGCGAGGTCTTGGGGAACGGTCGCCCATGCGAGGAACATCCCGCTTTTGTCCGTGGTCACGATGGCGACGGTGTGCCCGTGCTTGAGCGACAATCTCCGCGCCTCTTCGTTCGCGGCTTCGACGGCGGCGCCGACGAGTGTGTGAATCGTGCCCATCACGCGGCCCCTTTCTTGTGATTCCGGCATGGGAAGTCGGGGACACGAGCGAACACTTCCGCCTTCGGGTATCCCACTTCGCTCATGTCCTTGGTCGGATCTACCAGCCACCTGCACCCGCAATTTGTCTCCCACTTCGGGCCTTCCTCGATGGATTCCTTCATGAACGATCCGGGTAGCACCGGCCCCTTCTTCGGGAAAGTCTTCGGGCAGACGAACCGGCCCGATCCGTTATCGACCACTTGCTCCCCGCACAGGCAGACCGCGTTCCCGTCGTCGGATTCGATGTGCCTGACTTTTTCTTCCGGAACGTCTCCGGGGTCCTTCGCGTCCAGCGGCCATTCGTACCAGGTGTATCCGCATCGCTTGCAATCCCTTTTCATGAGCGGATACTTCCCCTCGCGGCCGAGTAGGGCCCGCATGGCGTCTTGGAATTCGGTCTTGGCGTTCGTGGCGCCGCATTTTTTGCAAGCTCGGTTGACGGCGTAGCGGTTCAATTGAGTCCTCCTTTCGGCGGCGTGGTCGGGGCGTTTACGCCTTCGAGCATCGCCGTCATTTTTTCCGCCTGAATTTTCAGGATGCCGAGCATCACCAGCGGCATGATGTCGGGAGAATTCTCGATTAGGCGGAGAATCATAAACGCCGTAACATCGTCCGATGCGTGCATGAGAATTGATGCGTTTTCGCCGTCCTTGATGTTGTCGTCCTGCGTTGCCAGGATCACGTGCTGTCCCCGCGTCGGCTCGAACGTCCGGATCGTGCCGTCCTTGAGTTGCAGTACGATGTTGACGAATTTGGCTTCGTTGCCGTCGATCATTTTCCCTCTCCTTTCCCGTTGTTTTTTCTCACGGCGTCCGCAAACGGTTCCTTGAATTTCCCGGCGAAGTGTCTGCCGGATATTTGCTTGTCCGCTTTATTTCTTCCCGCGCATCGGTGACACAACCAGACCGGTGTGCATTTGCATTTCGGGTCCGCGATGCCCGAGAATGTCACGACTTTTTCTTTCTTTTCGTCTGCACTCACCGCTGCGCTCCCTCCACGCGGTCCGCCTCGAATTCTTCCTCTTCCTGGGTTGCGGGCCGCGTCCCCTTGCCGAGTTCCCAAACTCTTGAATGAATCTCTACGATTTCGCCGGCGTTGTCCACCATGAATCCGCGGCTCACCGTGGCGCGTTCCTCAATGCTGACAAAGTGAATCAGGAGCGTCAACCAGATGAACAGCATCACGGCGGCGCCGATAATAACGGCAGCGTTCCGGTATCGTTCCCTCATCGAATTTCTCCTTTCTCTTTTAAGTCGTCGAGCTTTTTCTGCGCGTTCGTCTCCGTGCTGTAGCAGCCTCGCGTGAAGCAACTTTTCCCGTGCGGGTTCCAGTACCAGATGCGATACACGATCCCGCGGCGGCCGGTGGAGTCGCAAGGGACAACCTTGGGGGAGTAAAACACATCAAGATATATCGGCCTCATAAAGTTGCGCCCTTTCGTCATAGTAGATATCCTTGTTCCTGCATGAATTGAATCGGGTTCTTGTTGTGTTTTTTCATGTTGCACTTCGGGCAAGCGAGTTGTATATTCCTGTCCTCGTGTTTCCCGGCGGGTTCGCCCTTCCTTGGGATTAGCGGAACAATATGGTCTACATGGAATCCTGTCTTGCGTAGGTCGGATTTGCAGATAGGACATTTGCCCTTCTGTAGTTTAAATAATTTGGCTATTATTCCGGGGGATAACCCCGCGGTGGTGTTTGTTCTCCGTTTGGCGTTTCTGTCTTTATATTTGTCGCGGTTTCTTGCTCTATGCGCGGCTGCGTATTCCTTCACTTTATCTGGGTTTGCCTTGGCCCATGCCGATTGGATGGCTCTTGCTCTTGCATTGTTCGCATAAAATGATTTTGCGTATTCACGGAGGCGTTCTAGGTTTTTTGCTCTATATTTGGCATAGTATCCGGGGTTCTTCGCCCTCCATTCTGTCCAGTAATTCGGGTTGTTGGCTTTAAATGCCGCCTGGTGTGCCTTCTCTTTCTCTGGATCTTTTGCTGGCATCAATACCCCCGTCCGCCGCATGGTGTCGGCCTGACGACGACAAAGGAGACTGGCACGGGCGCACCATCTCCACCGGGGATTCCGTTCGCTGTTTCGTAAGCACGCATGGGCCGACACCCTGCGAGAATGTGATACAAATATGGTACCAATTTGGGGGTTCATGTCAATTACTTTATTCTCCTGCGCTTTTTTTGCGGTTCTGCTTGGCGCGTTTCGCGTCAAATTTCCAGAACCGAAAAGTCGAACACTCCGAGGAATGAATCCGCGGCGTAGTCCTCCGCGGCTTCGCGGGTGGCAAATACGATGTTTTCCCCGTCCTCCTCCTGGGCGATAACGGCCGCGTCCGGATTGCCGAGTTGATGCGCTATTAGGATGAACATTTCGCTATGCTCCTTTCGTGTCCGGCGTGAGTTGCCATGCGCGAAAACCTTTCAACCATCGGGCCGTTGTGATGCCGGAAAAGTTGCAGATTGAGCAACCGGTCCCGGTGCATTTCGGACATTGAACCGTCTTGACTTTCGGCGCGTCGGTTGCGGGGATGATCTCCTTCCCTCCGAGGATCCGCGTACCCGTCCGCGTCTGAGCTTCCCATCGGACGATAACGCGGCCATCGCGTATAAATGCCTTACGTGTCTCCTGCTCCATTTCAAGCCGGTTCATGGCGGGATAAACGTATTCCCTGGCGCCTTCCGGCCGCGAATATCCGATTACGTGATAGGTGAAAGATCGGCCCATCATTTCCCCTTTCTCCGCGTGTACGATGCGCGGCCCCGGATGGGTGCTACCAGGAGCGGATTTCCGCCAGAATCTCGGGCGGGATTTCCTCGTACTTCCACGCGGTCCCGTACTTGTACCCGCATACCGGACAGGGCTTGCAAAGTAGCCCTTGCGGGTGCTCCGTCTCGTAAATCCATCCGGCCGTTTTCGTCTCGATCTTGCCCGGGATGATCCATCCGGCTTTGAGTAATTCTTTCACAACGGGGGTTTCGTGTTTCGGTGCGGCGCTGTTGATGGTGGCCCGCATTACGTGGGCGGAAATTTCTTTCCAGCGGGCGTATTCCTCGGGCGGCATCGTCCCGGCCTCGGCTTCCTTGCGCGTGGCGTGAAACTTCGGCGACCAAGTGAAATGCTGCAGCGTGATTTCCTCGGCCGTGTTCCATTCCCTTTGGTGTTCGCATCCCGGGCAGCAGTCGTTCATGTGCCATCGGCGCCAAACTTCCGCCATCCGTGCGGCTCTCGTATCGTTCGGAAACAGGGCGGTTACCGTGTCCACGCATTGTCCGCCCGCGAGAATGTCCCGGCCGTCCGGCTGCCATATTTCCCCGGACATTGAAAAGCGGATTTTCCCGTCCCGATCTTCGAGGGTCCAGGTCAATTTCGCGGTGCAATTCGGGCGGCCGTCTCCATTGTAGTCGCATTTCCCGAGGGTGTACTTGTTTTCCGTTTTCATGGCGTTTACCCCTCCGCTTTCTTTTGGTCCGCTATTTCACGGTCAATCAGGATATTTATCGCGGATCGCAGGTGCTCGATGGCATGGGCGGCCCATTTGTCACGGTATGCGAGAAATGCGGGTTCCTCATCGTCGAACGGTCCCGGTAGGGGTTCGGGTTCCATGTGAAGCGCCGATATTGCCGATTGGATTTCCGATACCGCATCGCGTCCGAATGGCTTTGACATTTTCTTACCCCTCCGCTTTCTTGATGGCGTTCTCGATGGTGGCGCGTAGATACCGACCGCGGGCGGATCCGTCCGGATCGCAGTATTCAAGCGCGGCGCGGAGCGTTTCCGTCAATTCTCCGATCAGTCCGGGGCGGGGCTGCGGCTTCCTCGTCGTCTTGCCGATGATACCTTCGGCGAGCGTTTCGCGGATCCCGGCGCCGTTGCTCGGGTGCTGTTCCTGCGTTACCGTGAACCGGTCCACGTCGTTTTTCTCGTCGTGCCATACGTCCACGCGGACCATTCCGGACCAGGACATAGCGCGGGCCGTGAGTCCGCTTTTCTTGGTGCCGAGTCTTGAGGCGCTTCCTCTCGATCCGCTTACATCGCCGAGAAAATGTGCCATGATAAAATCCTTTCTCCGCTTGCGCGGGGTGGGTGAGGGTTAGAACATCTTGCCGTCTTCGGTAAATTCGTACTCGTTCGCCTCGATGGTTTCGATGATTGCCTCTTCGCTGGTGAGGTACTCGTATTCCTGCCGGAGCATTGAAAGATATTCCTCGCCAAGCGCCCGCTGGAATTCGGCGTTTAATTCATCCAGGAGTTTATCCACGGCGTACTCGTCCGCAAGTTCTCCGTCTTCATCGCGTTCGGCTTCTTCTATAATCTTTTCGCGGTCCTTGCAGTACTGCGCGGCGAGCTTGCATGTGTCGCATTTGGAACCGTGATTCTCCATGATGAGGCGGGCCGTTTCGTGTGCGTCGTCGCATCTTAAATCGCAGTAGCTCCCGCGGTCCGTGTCGAATCCTTTGATCTTGCAGCCGATCGTGTTTGCGTCGTCGTAGATTGAATCCCACCAATCGAAAGATACGTTGATGTCGTACAATTTCTCTATTGCGGTTTGTTTCGCTGCGTCGGACAGTTCGTCAAATTTGTAGACTGGCGTGTGTACGGTTCGCATGGTTATTTCTCCTTCGGCATCGGGTGGAGGTTGCACACCCGGTCCGGACAGTTGAATCCTTGCGGATCGGGCGGGGCCTGGCAGCGTCGGCAATACTTCAGGCCGCAGCAATCGCAATACTGTTCGAGGTTCCGGTGGTGCGTCAATTCTCCGCAGTTGTCGCAGTATTTGGGCATGGTCGTTACTCCCTCCCTGGTCCGGTGATAGTTGCGTAGCCCATAAGTACCAGCTCCTTAATTCCGTAGACTCCGGCGCCGTCGCATTTCGGGCAGGTGTACTTCCTCGCGTCCGGTTCGATGCCGTGAGACTGACGGGCGCCGCAAAGGATGCAGGCGCCGGCGGACTCATCGGTAAGGCGGTAGGCTTCGGCTTCGGTGAGTCTGAACCGATACAGCGTGCGGCCGGTCTTGCGTCCGGTGAACTGTACTTTGGTCATCGGGTTATACCTTCGAGTAAAGGTAAAGGTGTCCGTGCCCGGTCGAAAACGTCCGCTCCGTCATCCGGACCTGTACCAGTTCGCCGCGCCGATCCGAATTGAACCGGAAAAGTTCCCCCAAGGAGTCGAACCGCATCGGTTCTAATTCCTTGCCTGTCCGCGCGTCCTTGAAATATACGGTGTACTCTTTCTGTACCATCGTCTTTTCCCTCCTCGCGGGATGTGTTCGAACCATGCCATATATAAAGCATACGCCGTGCCAGAATGGACCGGACGGATAGCCCCATAAAATCAATACGATAGAATCAGGATGAATTATCAGGTGACGTAAATTGTCATATCGGAATTGTAATAATATGGGTTATCTTGCGGAATATAAAGGGGAATCCCTGAAATTAAAAGATTTAAGGGGATATTAAGGGGTTTAATCCTGAGGTTATAAGAATTCCGGGGAATAATTCTTACCTATCTTTACGGGTGGGCGGCTCGGTATTCCTCTTCGGTCTTGAAAGTAATATATTTCCTCGGTTCCGCCTTGATAATAAATCCGTGCCGATCCATGTGGCAGTTATGACAAAGGATAACGATTAAATTCTCGTCGTGGCATTGAATCTCGGCCCAAGGGATAACGTGGTGGAATTCCATATTTCCGGCCCAAAAAAGGAACGACATACCCGACCTGGCGGTAAATCCATATTCCCCGGCCGATCCCGGCGCCCCGCAATCCACGCAGCGGCCTCGGTGTTGTCGGTATATTCTCGCTCGCATTGATTCCGGGATGGGTGGTCTACTCATCGGTTTTCCCGTATTTCACATGGCGTCCTTCCTTCTGTCCGCGGTGGCAAGCCTCCAAAGATTCGGCCTCGGTCGGAATCCAAACTAGGATGGCCTTACAGCGGCCGCATTGGAGCTTCGATTTCCTCCGGTCGGGGTACTTCCGGAGGTTGATAATGTGTCCGCAATTCCCGCATTGAATGGGCCTAAAATCCTTCGGCGCCCGTTCGCCGTCTTCATACTTCGTTCCTTTTTTCGCCTGTAAAACGAGGGGTTCCTGCATTTTCTCATTCCTCCTTCATGTTGGTATCCATATACTTACTATACGTTAATGTCATTGTCAAGGGTTATCTCGTTGTCAGTATACTACAGGGTCATCGGGAGGGTATGCGGTAGGCATCGCCGAGGCATTGGAGATAGATAGTTGTCTATATCCCTATCTATAAACTATAGCAGAGAAAGAGAAAGGAAGATTGAAAGGTAATAAAACCATTGTCGGGCAAACGGCGCCCGACGGTGCCGGTTGAATCGAGGGGGCATAAAAAAAAGACTTGACAGAGAAATTGAGGGGAATACTCTGACGGCATGGAAACGGCTATAAACGGCGTTGCCGATACCCTCCGAGCGCAATATATCCCCCCGAACGCTCCACCCGATCCGGCGCCGGTCAAGCGGACGGGGAAAAAACCGTGGTATGAATCTCCCGAATTGACGGAGAAATATACAGCATTTCAATTACTTCGCGACCAAGGATTCACGGTGGAAAAGGCGGCCGCGACACTGGGGTATGCGGAATCGACGGGCCGGTACATCGAGGGGAAATTAGCGGAATTTGCGAGGAAAAAGGCGGTTTCCGGTGCTTCGGGCAGCTTCCTCACGTTGAAACGAATCGAGCGTGCGGCCGGTGTCGTTGATAAATTGATGCGGGCTAAGGTATTCGGCGACATCAAAGAGATTAAAGATTCCACGGTGTTACGAGCTGCGGAGTGCGTGCTCGACCGGTCCGATCCGAAACGCTCGGAATCCAGCTCCGGCCCGTCAATCTCGTTCGTTACCGTGAACCTGGGTCAATACGGTCCGCCGCCGCCCGATCCCGTGCCGATCCTGGACATTACGCCATCAAAACAAGGGGATACCGATGAGGTATCAGGTTTTATATCGGATGGAATATAATAATCAAATGGGGGAATGATTCGTGGTTCATTATCATATTGATTCCCCATTGATTCCCATTACTTATCAATCCAAAACATCGGTTTATAGACATAATATATATTACCGGATGTTGGACTCTTGCGGGTTCGGTTCGCCTGATTCGTCCGGGCACCGGGGGGGATGGGCCATCGGAAGGGAAAATAAATTTAATAATAAGTCCTCTTCTTGGCCGCCGGTAATTTTTTCAAATCCCCCTTCCCTTTCAAATTCAAGAATTTCGGAGTCTTTGTGAGCGCGAACTTGTCGTGTCACGGGTGTGTGCATTTCAGGCGTGATGCCCCACCGTTCAAGGACTCGGGGATCTGCGTGAAGCGCAACATGGGCGTGTACGAGTCGGACGGCGCGAGATGCGAGCATCACGACCCCGGGTTCATCTTCAGGGCGGCGTACAGCGCGAAAAAATTTCTGGAAAGGGTGGTGCGATGATGGACGTGAAAGAGAAGTCCGATGTTTCGAATGCGATCCACGCGGGGGCCGTGGCGTTGCTGAATTCCGGTGCCGTCAAGGCGACGAAATATCTGTCCCCGAAGCTCGTCGTCAAGGTCAAGCGCAAAGAATTCAATGGACGCACAAACCCGCGCCTGACGGAGCTTCACGTGACCTTCGGGGTGCCGAATTACGAGGAGCGGGAGTTCATCAAGGCGTGTCGCAAGTCTGGCGAGCCGTTCCCCGTCGGGAAGATTCAACTCAAGTTCGCGAAGACGAAGAAGGCCGTAAAGAAGGCGGCGTGACGTGGCCTATCTCCCGCCGTTCGAATCTTTGTTCCCGCTGTCGGATGACCTGTCGGGGATGACGGTCGAGGTCATGGATTTGATGCCGGCGGGTGAGGCCGTGGTGGATGTGCCCTTGGGGTACTTGTCGGCGCGGGTGCTGGATTTCGGGGGGTGCGAGCGGCCGCAGAGGGTGGGGGAGCAGTGATATCCGTCAACGGCATCGACTTCGAGAAGCGCGAGGGTTGCTCGTACAAGTACGACTACGAGAAGATGCTGAACGACGCCAAGGCGGGACTGATGCGCGGCGGCGAGAAGGCCGACCCTCGGGTGCTGGAGTTGTCCACGCTTCGGTCGCTGATCCTGGACGATCTGTGGTTCGTGGTCTACTTCGTGATGGGCGTGAAGGTCGCGAACCATCCGTTTTGGGTGGGCGCGGCTCGTGAGATAGAATTGGGGCCGAAGGATTTCACGCTGGACGTGTGGAGTCGAGAGCACGGGAAAAGTTCGCTGCTCACCAAGGCCGAGACGATTCAATTCGCATTGAAGGACCCCGAATCGTCCACGGGAATCTTCTCTGCAGTCAGGCCGCTGGCGAAGAAATTCCTGTTCGAAATAAAAGAGACGTTCCAGACTTCGAAGATTCTCCAGACGTGCTTCCCCGACATCGTGTGGCAGGATTGCGAGCGGGACGCGCCGCTGTGGTCGCTGGACGAGGGGCTTATCTTGAAGCGCCGAACGAACATGGCGGAGCCGACGATCTCCGCGTGGGGTCTGACCGAAGGTATGCCAACCGGGTTGCATCTGGATCGGCGCATCTACGACGACATCGTGAACAAGGACATCTCCGAATCGGTTGAGGTCATGGAGAAGGTCAAGGAGAAATATGACCTCTCGCAATATCTCGGCAAGGACGGCGGTACGCATCGCGTGATCGGTACGTTCTATCACCACAACGATCCGTTGGTGTACATCCGCGGGAAGAAGAATCTCGATGGCAGCGCGAAGTATCTGCTGCGTCTGAAGCCTGCCACGGAGGATGGCACGGCGAACGGAGTGCCGGTGCTGTTGTCGCAGAAGGCTCTCGACGACAAGAAGGGTGACTCGGGGTTCAACACGCAGATGCTCTGCAACCCGACGCCGCAAAGCGACCAGAAGTTGAATTTCGAATTCATGAATCGCATCTCTCGGGCGTTCTTGCCCAAGGGCCGGTTCCGCATGATGCTGATCGACCAGGCGGGAGATGCGGCCAGCAACAAGACCGGCCCAGGAGACTCGTGGGCGGTAGTCATCGTCGGGGTCGAACCGTGCATGGACGACCTCGGGCAGTCGCGCAGGTTTCTCGAAGATGCGTGGGTGCAACCCGCGAATGAATCCGAGGCGATCGAGCAGGCCATCCGCATGTTCACCCGCGGAGGGATCATCCATAAACTCGGCGTCGAAAAAGTCGGTCAGACGACGACACATCTGCATATCGCGGCGGCCCTGAAAGCCCGCGGCCGGCACGTGGAGTTCAACGATTCTCCGTGGTCGGCAGGGAAACTGCTTCGCCCTGCTGGACGCAACAAGAAAAAATTCATAGAAGGTGCCCTGTCGTGGCCGCTGAATAACGGGAAATGGCACTATGTGGACGACATACCGAACGCCTACCTCGACCGCGTTCGGATGGAGATGACCAACTTTCCCGTCTGGCACGACGACGCCCTGAACGCGATGGCCTACTCCGAGGACGTAATTAAAGATTGCAATTTGGAATATTACGATGTAGAAAATGTCCCAAGGAGTGTTTCGCAGGTGATGGACTCAATGCCCGAGGCACGAAACTTTGCGTAAGAGGAGATACGGGATGCCGAAGGAAGATCCGATCGGGCCGGGCGGTGGAGCGGATCAGGATCGGGCGCGTGGGTACGTACCGAAGAAGAAACAAAAGAAAACAATCAAGGGACAACTGCTCGAAGAGAAGGCATTGGACGAGAAAGTCCTCCGGCAGTCCGACGACGAAATCGAAGACCTGAAGAAACTCCAATCGTACAAGAAGGGCGGCATCGTCAAGAAGACCGGTGTGGCGCTTGTCCACAAGGGCGAGCGCGTGATCCCGGCCAAGAAAGAGACGGCAACCGAGCGATTCATCCGGGTCCGTAACGCGAAGGAAGCGAAGGGGAGACGGTAAGTTGGCCCGCAAGGAAAAAGACAACAGCGGACTGAACGAAACACCGAAAGAAAAAGTTCTACGACTTGCGAACAAGCGGCTCAAGCGGTGCGTGGACAACGACAACGAGAACCGCGCCAACGCACTCGAAGACCTGCGCTTTCTGAACGGCGAGCAGTGGGATGAAAAGGAAGTAAAACTCCGCAAGCGCCGCAAGCGTCCCTGCCTGCAAATCAATCTCCTCCCGAAGTACGTCGATCAGATCGTCGGCGAGGAGCGGATCAATCGCCCGCGAATCAAGATCAGGCCCGTGGACTCGAAGGCCGATGTGCATCTGGCGCGAATTCGCGAGGGCATCGTCCGTAACATCGAGTACCTGTCACGCGCAGAGCAGATTTACGATCAGGCGTTCGAGATGGCCGTGTCGTGCGGCTACGGAGCGTGGCGCATCTGTACGCGGTACACCGAGGAGAATCCGTTCATCCAAGAGATTTACGAGGAGGCGATCAAGAATCCGTTCCTCGTGTACCTCGACCCGGACTGCAAGGACGACACGTTCGCCGACGCGAAGTACGGGTTCGTCTTGCAACGGATGCCGCGTGAAGAGTTCGACGAACGATGGCCTAACGCGCAGTACCCGACTGATTCGCTCAAGACCGGCCTCGGCATATCGAACGAGATGTGGTACGACGACAACACGGTGACGGTCGCGGAGTATTTCACCCGCGAGACGGAAAAGAAGAAGATGGCGCAGTTCTCCGATGGCATGGTGGTGCCGTTCGAAGAGGCGCAGGAAGCCGTTGCCGCATGGGAAGCGAAAGCGGAACAGATCAGAGCGGCAATCGCCGCCAAAGCTGCGGCGGCGGCAGCGATGCAACCGCCAGCAGCCGCCGTTGGTTCCCCTCCGACATTCGGCCCGGACTCGTCCACCGCGGCCGTACCACAGGTGGGTGCAGAGCCTCAAGGGGCAATTGCCGGGGACATGGCGGCAGTACCACCGACAGCCGCCCCCCCGGCGCCCCCGGCGGACGCCATCATCGAAATGACGATCGGACCGAAGCCCGAGATCGCGAAGACGAAGGACACCGAGATCATCAAGATCCGTCGGTACATCATCAACGGGGCGGACGTGATCGAGGGCATGGACGGCGACGAAAAATATTTCCCCGGAAAGTACATCCCGATCGTGTTGGTGCTCGGGAAAGAGCGCAACATCGAGGGCAAGCGGTACGTCCGCGGGATGATCCGGGACGCGAAGGATCCGCAACGCCTGGTGAACTATTGGGAGACTTCGTGCGCGGAGACTGTCGCCATCGCCCCGAAGGCCCCGTGGCTCGTCACGGCCGCGATGATAAAGGGGTACGAGAACGACTACGCGACCGCGCACGAGGAAAACTTCCCGTACCTGAAGTACAACATCGACCCAAACTCACCGATGCAGACGCCTATTCGCAACCACGCCGGCGACCCACCGATGGCCCTGTTCGCGCAGCGTCAGTCGGCGCACGAGAACTTGAAGCAGGTGATCGGAATGTTCGCGGCGGATGTCGGCGCTCCCGGCCCCGAGCGGTCCGCGCCGGCCATCATTGCACGACAGACGCCGGGGGATGTCGGCACGTTCGCGTTCCTGGACAATCTCTCCCGGTCGATCGCGCACTCCGGACGCATCATCAACGAGATGATCCCCGAGGTGTACGATACCGAGCGCGACGTGCGGCTTCGCAACGTGGATGAGTCCGAGACGTTCGTGCCGATCAACACGACGGCGGGCGGTGCGCTTCAGAACATCCGCAAGAATCCGAATCGGTACTTCGGACTCGACCCCAATAAGTTGCAGGAGTCCATCCGCAAGAGCGGCCCGGATGCGCGGTTCAACGACATCACTATCGGCAAGTACGACGTGATCGTGTCGGTCGGTCCGTCGTACACCACGCAGCGTCAGGAAGCGTCACAGAACATGTTCACGCTGATGAACTCCATGCCCGACAAGATGGGCGTGGGCGTCGATATTCTCGTGGAGAACATGGACTTCCCCGGCTCGGAACGTCTCGCTGCGCGACTCCGCAAGGGGCTGCCGCCCGCGCTCCTTGAGGCGCGCCCCGGCGACCCGCCCATCAAACCACAACCTCCGCCGATTCAGGTGCAGGTCCAGATGAAGAAGTTGGAGTTGGAGAACAAGAAGATTTCCGTGCAGATCGAGCGGCAGAAGGTCGAGCAGATCAAGGCGGTGAAGGAGTTGTCGGACGCGAAGGGCGAGGTACGAAACGTCGTACTCGGGTTGCTCAAGGAAGTGATGGGGCCCGACCACCCGGCGGACGCGGCCATACAAGGCGGTCCGCCTCAGATGACGCAGTAGGAGGATGACGATGGACTTCGTGGACCTGAAACTTCCGAAGAAGAGCGCAAAGGGTGGACCGGAAGCCCCGGCATGTATCGGAGGCGAGGGCCGCGACCAGTACCCCTACGGACTTCGGATCACGCTCGACGAGGAACAGTTGGCGAAGATGGGCGAACTGTTCGATGGCGTGGACGCCGACGGAGAAGTGACGATCACGGCCAAGGGATGCGTGACATCGAAGCGTTCGGACCAGATGCAGGGCGGGAAGAAGAATCGTGGACTGTCGATCCAAATCCAGAAGATCAACATCGCGTGCAAGACCCCCTACGAGAAGGGGTCGATGGACGACTTCGTGAAGGCCAGGACGAAAAAATAGGAGGGGACGGATGAGCACACCGGAAGAGACAGTACAGGGTACGGCGGCGGACGTAGCACTCAAGGCCGAACCAGTCGTAGTCGTAACGGACGAACCGAAGAAGGCGGACGACACCCCTGCGCCGGTCGTGGACGATGCGGCGAAGGCGACCGAGGATGCGCGGCTTGCCGAAGAGGCGAAGCGGGCGGCGGAAGGTACAACACCCAAGGTCGAACCGGCCACAAGCGAGGGTGCCGAAACTCGCATCCGCAAACTGATCGCCGAGCGTGAAGAGGCCAAGCGGCAAGCGGAATACTTCCGCGGTCTGTCCGAAGGGCGCGGCCCCAAGCCTGAAGTGCCGGCCGCTCCCGCCCCGATGCGGATCGAGGATTTCCTGCCCACGGAGCAGGAGTTCGCCGCCGTCGGGCTGACGGCCGATGCGTTCGAAAAGGCGGGGCGGTCCTACGATGACCTGCTCATCGCCAAATCCGCGTTCGCGACGAGGAAAGCCAGCGCGTTGATGGCGAAGCAGACCGAAGAAGCGCGGGCCAAGGAGTCGGTCGCAAGGGCGCAATCGACCTTCATGGAGCGCGTGAACAAGGCCGCCGAGACGGACCCCGGCATCCTGGACCTGATGGAAGACAGGACGCTCCCGGTCAGTCAGGCGATGGCCGAGGTCATTCGCGAGTCGGAAGTGGCCCCGAAGATCCTGCGGTTCATCGCGGACAACCGGGCCGAGGGCAAACGCATAGCCGGCCTGCCGCCGTTGGCCGCGGCGCGTGAGTTGGGGCGCATCGAAGCGAAGATCATGGCGACCCCGGCACCAGAGCCTCCGAAGCGCGTTTCACAGGCGCCCGAGCCGATCAAGTCGCTCACTCCGTCAGGGGTCACGGAAATAGACCTTGACAAAGTTCCAATTGATGATTTCATGAAGAAAAGAAACGCGCAGCAGTTCGGCGCAGCAAGGAGTTGATCGTACAGAAAGGCTTCCGTAAGCACGACGTAGGCGGGGTTCGTCGCCCGCACGGAAGCGCGAATCAGGCACGTAAAGCCTGCCTCCTGTCACATCGGGACTCAGGGACCCGGCGAGCGGATTGAGTAGTAGCAGTACACACTCGTAGAAGGAGGCAAGCAGATGAGCAATACTCTCTTGACCCCGACCGCCTTGACTCGCGAGGCACTTCGGGTCCTGCATAACAACCTCGCCTTCGCCCGCGGAGTCAACCGGCAGTACTCGAAAGAGTTTGCCGTGTCCGGCGCGAAGATCGGGTCCACCGTCAACATCCGCAAACCGAACCGGTACTTCGTCCGTACCGGCGCCGCGATCAACGTCCAGAACACGTCCGAGGCGTACACCTCGCTCTCGCTGGACACCCAATGGGGCATCGACGTGTCGTTCTCCTCGGCCGAACTGACCCTCTCTCTCGACGATTTCTCCAAGCGCATCCTTACGCCGGCGATGGCGCGGATCGCTTCGAAGATCGACGAGGCGGGGCTGGCCCTCTACACCGACGTGTACAACATCGTCGGCACGTTCGCGACGACTCCCGGCTCGGCGTCGGGCGGCACGGGCCTCCTGAAGTACACCGTCCCCGGCATCTACCTGAACGCGGGCATGATCCTGGACCACAACTCCTGCCCCCGTGACGGAAACCGGCGCTGCATCCTCGGCCCCGCTGCGATGGCGTCCTCGGTGGACGGCCTCTCCGGCCTCTACAACCCGCAGGGGATCATCTCCAAGCAGTTCCAGAAGGGACTGATGGGGAACGCCCTCGACTTCGACTTCGCGATGGACCAGAACGTCGCGACGCACACCAACGGGACCCGGGCGGTTTCCGGCGAGATCACGGTGCAGGCGACGTGGAGTTCCGGCGCCAGTCTGTCCCTGACCGGCGGAACGGCGACCATCAAGAAGGGCGATGTCCTCACTGTCGCCGATGTCTACATGGTCAACCCCGAAAACGGCGCGTCCACCGGCGTCCTCCAGCCCTTCGTCGTTACGGCCAACGTGACGATGAGCGGCACCACGACGGTCGCGATCTCTCCGACCCCGAAGCTCGCGTCTTCGACCGTCGCCGATGGGAACATCAACCGCGTGCCGACCGCCAGCGACAAGGTGGTCTGGTTCGGCGCCACCGGCTCCCAAGGTCCGCAGAACATGGCGTACCACCAGGACGCCTTCACGCTCGGAACGGCCGACCTCGAACTGCCGAAGGGCGTGGATTTCGCGGCCCGCGAGAACTACGACGGCATCTCGATGAGGATCGTGCGGGCCTACGATGTCAATTCGGACCAATTCCCCTGTCGAATCGATGTCCTCGGAGGCTGGAAGACTTTACGGCCTGAATTGGCGTGTAGAATCACGGGGTAGGACAACAATAGAACATGGCATACTTCGGCAAAAAAGAGTTGACATCCTCGCCCCTTTGTGGTGTTAATGATGATACGTCATTAACCCACAAGGAGGCCGGGATGGACTATTTCTCGGACCCGAAGGTATGTTGCATTAAGGGGTGCGACAAGGAAACCGTCGCGCTCGGGATGTGCGTGAATCACTGGCGGCGGAACCGAAAACACGGATCACCGATGGGCCGTCAGACAATGCAGTGGGTCTACCGTGGTTTGTCCGATGAGGAAAAGTTCTGGGCACAGGTTCAGAAAACCGATACCTGCTGGAACTGGACTTCAGGGAAAGATCAAGACGGCTACGGCAGTTTCAAGGGGAGGGTGGGAGATCGCGTCTACCGAAGGGCGCACAGGTTCGCGTATGCCCTCGTCCACGGGCCGATCCCCGGTGGGATGTGCGTCTGCCACAAGTGCGACAACCCGCCCTGCGTCAACCCGGAGCACTTGTTCCTCGGGACCGAGAGCGACAACATGAACGACAAAATCTCCAAGGGTCGGCATCGTGCGGCCTTCGGGGAGGATGCCGGTCGCGCCATTCTCACCGAGGAGCAGGTCCGCGCCATCCTCATCGACCCTCGTCCGCACACGGCGATCGCCGCCGACTACGGGGTGAAGGGCGCCACGATCGGGAGCATCAAGCAGCGCGTGTCGTGGTCCCATATCTCGGGCATCGAACCGGTCCACGCGGTTCGCGTCAGCGCCCACAAGGGAGTCAGCGACAAGATCACGCCTGAGATAGTGGTCGGCATCCGCGCAAGCAACGAATCGTACAGCAGACTCGCGCAGCAGTTCGGCGTGAGCATCAGCACCATCTGTGACATCCGAAAGAAACGCTCTTGGGCACACGTAACCAGCCCTCAAGAAGGAGGATAGCCTCATGACCGCACCGAACAGCGAAACGGGAAGTTTGGAGCAGCAGATCGGCAACGACAACCCCGATGGAATCGTCATCGGGCAGGCCGCCGCGAGCCTCGTCGGGTTCTACGGTGCTACTCCGGTGGCGCAGACGGCCTCCACGGGTGGTGCCGCAGTCGCGACGACCGCGGCGATCTCGACGACCACGACCAAGTGGGGATTCTCCACGTCCACGCAGGCGAACGACCTCGTGACGATGGTGAACGATCTCTACAGCAAACTCGTGAGCCTCGGAATCCTGTCGGCGTAGGCCGGCAACGGAAGAACAAAACCAACGCGGGAGGGGCCGGACGCGGCCCCTCCCCTTCATGGAGGCAGATTGAAGATCGTCATCGCGACCCCGTTTTACGAGATGAAAGGATTTTCCCCGTACATTTCCAGTCTTGCGAAAACGCTTTCCCTGCTTCACAAGCTCGGCATCGAATGCGACTATTGGGACCTGTCGGGAGATTCCTACGTGGACCGTGCGCGGAACACCATAGCGAACGAGTTCATGAAGACGGACGCGACGCACCTGATATTCATAGATTCGGACATGGCGTGGGACCTCGATGGATTTGGGAATCTCCTTCAGGCGGACGTGGACATTGTGGGGGCCGGATACCCCTGCAAGAACCAATGGGACTTCTACTCGTGCATCCTGAACGTGAACGACGACGAACTGAAGACCCCGAAGGTAGACCCGAAGACGGGCCTCATCAGCGCATGGGGCGTTCCGACGGGGTTCATGAAAATCCGGCGAGAAGTGTTCCTGAAGTTGGCTGAGAAAATGCCGGACAACAAGTACGAATGCAGCAAGGACGAGGACGGAAAGGAGTCGTACCACTATAACTTCTTCGGCAGGATCCCTCCGATGGGCGAGGACATCTCGTTCTGTCGGCGGTGGGTTTCGATCGGCGGAGAATTGTGGGTAGAGCCGAGGGTGACGATCACTCATTTTGGCGTTAAGGGGTGGGAGGGCAATTACCACGAGTTCCTGTTGTCGTGTCCTGGCGGGAGCAATGATCCGCTGAGGAAGGTGGCCGTTCCGGCGTGAAGGATTGCTACAAAGACATCTTCGGGTGGTTCCCGGAGAGTAACGCGCAATACCTTGAGGACCTGATGGCGAGTCTGAACGCGAAATCGGTGATCGAGATCGGGAGCTTCCTCGGGAAGTCCACGACGTTCTTTGCGGCCAGGGTTGATCGCGTAACGGCGATAGACACCTTCAAGGGGAACGACGAGCACTACATGGGTACGGTGAAGTCCCTGATGCCGAATCTGTACGATGAGTACCGAAGGAACACGGGCAAATTCGGAAATATCACTACGTTGGTAATGCCGTCCTTGGATGCCGCGAAATTGAACTTGGAGGCCGACCTGATCTACTTGGACGGGTCGCATAAGTACGGCGACGTGAAGGCCGACATTGAGGCATGGAGGGGGCGCGGGTTCCTTTGCGGCGATGATTTTCACTTTCCCGAGGTTCAGATCGCGGTAGAGCGGTTGATCCCCGGATATCACACCGATGGGAGGATGTGGAGTGAACCCCGCCCTCGCGCTTGAGGTCCTGTCGGAAGGGACAAAGTTGCTCGCCGACACTAATTGGTGGGTGTCTGCCGGCACAGCTCTCGGCGCCTACCGGGACGCCTTGAGCGACGAATTCTTGGCAAGGGACACGGACCTTGACGTGGAGGTCGAAGGGTACATCGACCTGAAGCCGATATTCATGGACAGCGGATTCAAGGTACACACGGAAGCGTCCGTTGGTCCCGTGAAGTGCCAACTAGCGCTTGTGAAGAATGGGATTATCTTCGACATCTATTTCTACACTCGCGGAGTAAGCGATTTCGTGAATTTCAGCGAGTTCGGGGCGGTGGTGGTTCCATCGCACCTGATCGACAACGCCAAAATCGTCAATGTCCGAGGCATCGACCTGCGCTTTCCGTCTCCGCCGGAGGAATATCTTGCGACTCGGTACGGGAAGGATTGGGCCATCCCGCAACCGAAAAAGAATTGGTGGGAGCAAGCCGCCAACATGGTGCGACCATGAAGATCGGATTCACGGTCGGCGTATGGGACCTGCTCCATGAGGGGCATCGGATCTTCATGGGGAAGTGCCGCGGGGAATGCGACTATCTCGTCGTCGGCGTGATGACGGATTATTGGGTGAGGGTCCAGAAGGGACACGATCGGCCGAAAGAATCTCTCCAGAAGCGGATGGAAAACGTCAGGCCGTTCGCGGACAGAGTGATCGCAATCAACACCCTGAACATGAGGCACTACCTACAAATGTCGGATGTCTGGATCAAGTCCGTTGAGCAGAAGAATATGCTTCCCGAGGAGTGGCCGAATACGGTATGGTTGCCAAGAACTCCGGGTGTTTCAACGACGGAGATAATCGAAAGAAAAGAGGAGGCATCACAATGAAGGGATCAAGCAAGGCGGGTTCGTTGGGCGGTGCGAAGATCAAGCCGGTTACGGGGAAAGAGGGCATCAAGAGCGGCGGAGCGAACGTCCCGAACACGAAGCCGGCCTTCGCCGAGCATGGGTTCGCCCCTTCGGCGAAGACGAACGTGCCGTGCAGCGGGGGCAAGGGCACCGGCGGGAAGTTGTAACGCCATGCCCAAGGGAACGAAGGTCGAAGAGATGTACGATGCCATGAAGGCCGAGGGCATGGACAAGGGGAAGGCGGCGCGGATCGCGCAGTCGAAAACCGGCTTGGCTCTCGCGACGGGCAAGCCGCCGAAATCTAAGGTTAAGAAACCCGAACCGATCAAGGCGTTCATGACGCGAAGAAATAAAAAAGAGGGGAAGAAATAACATGGCCGACGAGTCGGGTTTCCCGAGGAAGATGTACAACGACGTGCATGACGTGATCGAAGTGGACTGCCAGGAGACGCTGGACCTGGCGCTCTCCCGCGGGTGGAAGCTCGTCCCGCCGGCACTCAACACGATCCCGAAGTTGAAGGAGAAGATCGCCGAGGTCGAGAAGGAACTGAAGGAGTTGAAGCAGAACCTCGCGGCGAAGATCCACGAAACCGAAGTCGCCATGCAGGCCGAGAAGATCCTCGAAAAGATGCAGGCCGAGAAATCCGCCAAGGAAGCCGAGGCGAAGAAGTTGGCCGAGGATCAGGCGGCACAGGCGGAACTCGACGCCGAGGAGAAGGCCAAGGCCGATGCGAAGAAGTTGGCCGAGGCGCAGGTCGCCGTGGAGGAGGGGGAATCCGCGCCCGAACCTACCGCGGCGGGAACGAAGTCGGCGCCATTTTCGGCATCAAGGATCGCCGACCACCTGAAGGGGAAGAAGTAACCGGCCATGACCTTCACCGTCTACGACATCATCCGACTCGCGCTTCTGGACATCGGGGCGATCGCCAAGTCCGAGGCGTTGGATGCCGACGAGTCGGCCGACGCCCTGAAGATCCTGAACATGCTCTTGGATGAGTGGTCCGCAGAAAGCACGATGGTGGTCGGGACGGTCATGGAGAGCCAGGTCCTCACGGCGAGCGATGGCACCTACACGATCGGAGCGTCCGGGGCGGACATTACATCGTCCAAACCGACCGCGATCACCGAGGCGTTCGTTCGGGACTCTGACAATAATGATTCCGTTGTGCGCGTAGTGACCTTGGGCGAGTGGAACTCCTACGGCGACAAGACCGGCACGGGGCGTCCTGAGTCGCTTTACTACGATCCGGGGGCGACACAGCAGGCGGCGCACAAGGGAACGATCAATCTCTACCCTCTGCCCGACAGTTCGACCACGTACACGCTCTTCTTTGGTGGTCAGAAGCCCCTAACGGAGTTCTCGGCGGTCGCCAATGCGGTCACGCTCGCTCCGGCGTACCTGAGGGCATTACGGCTGAATTTGGCGGTGGATCTGTGGCCGGGGTACTTCTCCGAGAAGGGCGCCCCGGTGCCGGATGCCATAAAGCGCGAGGCGCAGCGGGCGCGGGCCGTGATCGAGGCGATGAATTCCAAGCAGGTGATCTGCGGCATGGAGATACCCGGTCAAACTGGCGGTGGCTTCAACATCAACACGGGGGATTAAACGGTGAAAATCCCGTTCGTCGGTGGCACTTACAACGCGGTATCCGGTGCCATCGACGCCTCCCGTGCCATCAATTTTTACCCCGAAGTCTCCCAAGAAGATTCCAAGAGCGTCGTTTCCGTGATCGGGACCCCAGGGACGGCGCTTTGGGCCACGGTCGGGTCGGGTGTGATCCGCGGTCAGCACATTTTCAATTCCGTCATGTTCGTCGTGTCGGGAAACAAGTTGTATTCCGTGACGACGGCGGGAGTAAGTACCGAATTGGGTACGCTTCAAACCTCGACCGGACCTGTTTCCATGAAAAACAACGGGTTAGCGTCGGCCGGCATCGGCGGGAATCAACTGATCGTGGTAGACGGGACCGCCGGATACCTGTACAACGTGGCTACATCGGCGTTTTCGACCATTTCCGGGGGTGGATTTCCCGCCAATCCGGTCATGGCGGCGTACATGGACGGGTACTTCATCGTGTTCGGGTCGGGGAAAATGGCCTATGCTGTCAGCAACTTGTACGATGGTTCCACGTGGAACGCTCTCGCGACGGCTTCGATCATCGCCTCGCCTGACGCCATCGTTTCGGTGATCTCCGCGCACAATCAGTTGTGGTTCCTGAAGAGTGAGACATCGGAAGTCTGGTACAACGCAGGGACTCCGACCTCCCAGGGGTCGCCGTTCTCCCGAATCGCCGGTTCCGTGATCGAATTCGGCAACGCCGCCGCCTTCTCGGTGGCCCACGGCGCCGGGGCGGTATTCTTCCTCGGGAGCATCCGCGAAAATCAGGGGAGCAAGTTCGTCGGTGTCGTGAAATTGGCGGGTAACGTGCCGCAGGTCATATCCCCGCCGGCAATCAACTACCAGATCGGTCAATTTGCGACGATTTCGGACGCGATCGCGTACATGTACTCGGATTCCGGTCATCAGTTCTACGTCCTCACGTTCCCGACCGCGAACGCGACCATCGTGTACGACGCGACGACGAATTTCTGGCACGAGCGGTCCACGTACATCGGTGGAGCGTCATCGGTGCGCCGGCACACGGGGAACTGCTACGCATATTTCGCCGGAAAGCACCTGGTCGGCGACTATCGGGCGAACGGGAAGATTTACGAGATGTCCGCGGCGACCTACGACGACGCCGGGTATGCGCTCACGTCAATCCGGCAGGCGCAGCACTTCGCCGACAAGAACGATGGCCGGCTGCTGTCGTATCACCGCCTGCATATTGACATCGAATCCGGTGTCGGGACGCAAACGGGGCAGGGACTCGATCCGCAGGCGGGCCTTTCGTGGTCGGACGACGGTGCGAAAACGTGGTCGAACGAATACTACAAGTCGATGGGCAAGATCGGTGAGTACAAGAAGCGGATGTCGTGGAAACGCCTCGGGGCGTCCCGCGATCGCATCTTCAAACTCACGATTTCCGACCCGGTAAAGCGCGTGATCGTCGGCGCGTTCGCGGACATCACATGAGGACCCCGGCCCCCATCAGGACGCCGATCGGAACGGCCGGCCCGAACGGGGTAATCGTCGTTTCCCCGGCGTGGCAGGAGTGGTTCCAGCGGTTGTCGGATTACTACGAAACCGTGTCGAAACTGATCGACCCAGGCGCGTCCAACTTCGGCCAGTCGGCCCCGGATAATCCTTCGGAAGGGTTGCTCGCCTACGCAGACGGGGTGAATTGGGACCCAGGGGGTTCGTCATCGGGCGCGGGCATCTACTTCTACACGAGCGGGGCGTGGCAACTGTTCGACATTGGCGGAGCGTTGCTGTTCGCTCCGATCGCCAAGGGCGTGACGAACGGCGATTCCCACGACCACAGCGGCGGCGATGGAGCACAAGTAGACCACGTGAACCTCGCCAGCAAGGGGACCAATACCCACGCGCAGGTAGACACACATCTTGGGGCCGCGGCGCCGCACTCAGGGCATGAAGTCACCACGGCAAAGGACGCCGCCTCAGGGTACGCAGGACTCTCAGCAGCAAGTCGGACCACGAAGGGCGTGGACACCACCGACGACCTGATCGTGGACCTTGCGACGAAGGGGTTGGTGCTCAAGGATACGCAGGGGACGCCGCATTACTGGCGTGGAACGATATCAACCCTTGGCGTTCTTACGTTCGCGGATCTCGGTACATCGAAGCCATAAGGAGGCACGAAATGAAGCGATCTATCTGGTTGATCTTGGCTCTTGCTCTGATGGTGATTCCGATCTGCGCCTACGCAGGGCCGGATGTGTTCTCGGTCATGGGAGAATCCGAATCGAAGGATTACACCTTCGCGGCCGATGCCGCTGTCACGGTTCAAGCGGCGTTCGTGGCCGGCGGGGGAACGTGGCTGAAAAACACCTCCCCCCCGAAAGCCGTCACCTTGCAACCCGAGACATACGGGATCCGAATCGGGTTCCAGCAGACGCCCTCCGTGGACAATGTTGGTACGGTGATAACGGCAGGTTCTACCGGGCGGTGGGCCGGGGTGGACACGGTGGGGAATGCCTCGATCTGCAATTCGACGGCGGGCAGCAACGCCAAGGTCCACATCATCGTGGAGCGATAGAGGGTGAAACTCTGCCTCATACTTCCGCGGTACGGGGTCAGCATTCACGACCCCTGTTTCGCTCCGTTGGGGGTGCTCTACATCTCCGCGATGGCGAAGAAGTTGGGCCACGCGGTCGATTTCTTCAACCTGAATCTGCACGAATTCAAGGGCATCAAGTTCAAGGATTACGATGTGGTCCTGTTCACCGGCGGCGATGAATTCTTGGAGCTCAACAAGGCCATGTCCGAGCAGGCGCGGGCGCAGGGCGTGAAGACCGTGATCGGCGGCGCACTCGCGACGTTCCGGTCGCAGGAGATGGCGCGGTACTTCGATTCCGTGGTGGCCGGAGAGGGCGAAGGAGTCTTGGCCGATGCGCTCGCGGAGGAAGGAATCTTCCAATGCCCACCGATCCCATTCACCGAGATTCCGTGGCCCGACTACGAGGGCTTCGGCATCGACGAGTACCACAAGCGGCATTCGGTTCGTTACATGGGCGTGATGACCTCGCGTGGTTGCCCGTTCCGGTGCTCGTTCTGCGTCCAGACGTGCGCGTACCGAGAGCGACCGTTGGCCGACGTGTTCGCCGAGATAGACCATTATCGCGAGAAGTACAAGATCACGATGCTGGTGGTCTGCGACAACACCCTGAACGTGAAGAAGCCGCGCTTCATGGAGTTCTGCGACGGCATGGCATCGCGTGGATTGAAATGGTCCGCGGCGATTCGGACGGATCGGTTCGATGAACAGATGGCGGTCGCGGCGAAGAAGTCCGGGTGCGAATACTTCGTCGTCGGCGTGGAGTCGTTCGTTCAACGGCGCCTCGACATGATGGGGAAGAAGACGTTCGTTGCCGACAACGTGAGGACGCTTGACCTGCTCCACAAGCACGGGATCAAGTACCACGGGAATCTGCTCTTGGGATTCGAGGGTGAGTCGGTGACAGACATCATGGCCGAGTTCATGGCGGCCCCGAAGAAGTACAACGTGTTCCCGTCGCTCCTGCAACCGTTCGCCGGCATCAAGGCGAAGCCGGGAATCTTCGGCAAGGACCGTGAAGTTCTGTCGCAGGCGTTCCATGAATTTGCGGAGTCGAAGGGGATGTCGTGCTACCCGGATGCCGTATGTCAATGACGACGGTAACTGTCGCCACGGTCGAGGAGGCGAAGGCCATTTTCTTGCTCGCCAAGCAATACGATGGTGGCTTCTCCCGGCACGTCAAGGTGGACGTGGATTACGCTACCGGCGTGTGGATGAAGTGGTTGGAGAACGGTACGGGCATTGTTTTCGCGCTGAAGAAAGATGATCGGCTGATCGGCGGGCTTGGCGCGATCAAAGTGCCCGATATTCATTGTGGACTTCTCACGGCAATAGAGATATTTTGGTTCACAAATCCGGAGGACCGGGGAGAGGGACTTCGACTCTTGGATGCCTACGAAAAATGGGCGAAAATCTCCGGATGCAAAAGAGTTGCCATCATCCACCTCGCCGATTCCTTCCCTGAAGTGTTGTCGCGCATCTACGAACGCCGCGGGTATGAACTGATCGAATCGCATTACATGCGGGAGGTCTTATGAGCGTCATCTCTGGAATAATGCAATCAAGCGCCACTGAAGATGCCGCCGCGACTGCGGCCGAAGCATCCAAGGACGCATCAGGGACTCAGTTGCAGATGTTCCGGGAGCAGCAGGCTTCGATGCAGCCGTGGCTCACGTCGGGTAGCAACGCCCTCGACCGCCTGAACGCGATGATGGGGTTGCCGAAGTATCAGAGTGGCAATGCTCTCGTTCCCGGAGGTGGCACCGCCCCTGTCGCCCCGACGAAACCGACGTTCAATTCAAACGTGTCGGAATTTATAACCCCTCCTGATCCTGACACCGGTTACGGAGGTGTAAGGAATCCCGCCTACGCCGATTCTGCTTCGCAGATGGAAAAGTACAACGCGGATTGGGCCGACTATACACGCAAAATGGCCGAGTACAACGCCAAGGGCGGGGGCTTGGTCCCTGCTACGCAACCTGCCACGCAAACGCAATCGCAGGATTGGCGTTCCCTCATGGACCCCGGCTACGAGTTCCGCAAGCAGGAGGGGGTCAACGCTCTCGCGGCGGCGGGTGCGGCTTCGGGCAATTACGGCTCCGGGAACATGGGCGTTGCGCTTCAGGACTTCGGGCAGAACCTCGCATCCCAAGAGTTCCAGAACGTGTACAACCGCTTGGCGGGCATGTCCGGCACGGGACAGGTGCAGAGTCAGCAGATGGGGAATCTTGGCGTGCAGACCGGCAACGTCATGGCGAACTATTTGAACCAGGCGGGCCAGAACATCGCCCAAGGACAAGTCGCCGGGGCGAACGCGATGGCCGGCGGAGTGCGCGATCTCGAAAAGGGAATCGCATCGTACTACATGTACAAGCAACCGGCCGCGGATTACATCTCCCAAGATCAATTCAATGCGCTCTGGGTGTAGGGGGTCACGATGCCTGTCGATTACCGAATGATCGCCGAGACGCCGTACATCAGCATTCCCGAGATCGGGAACGCGCTCATGCAGCGTCAGCAGATGCAGAACAACCCGCTTCAGCAGATGCGGCAGGCGGAGATGTTGAAGGAGCAACAGTATCTAAACCGCATCAACTTCATAAAGGCGCAAGAAGCCGAAAGAAACAAGGCGGTACACGAGTCGAAAATCGAAGAGTTGATGAACATGGGCGCCACGGGGCCACAGGCCGCCGCTGCCGCCGCCAATATACCCGCTCCCCCTCCGGCCGCCGCAAACGCCTTTACGGGGGTTCCCGGCCCCCCTGCGGCGGCACCCGCCCCTGCGGTTCCTTGGGCGTTGCCTATATCTACGAATGGGCAACAGGTTGATCCTTCGACGGGACGGTTGATGTCCGGGATGACTCCTGAGCAGGCGGCCATGCTGCAACCGGCAAATGCGCTTACTCAACCGCCACCAGAGACATTCAACGGTCGCCCCGCAACTCCCGGTGTCGTACCTGTCGGTGGTGGACGCATCCCCTATTCTCCCGAGGCAGAGGGGCAGTACATGGCGCGGGAAGGCGCACGCATGGAGGCGATGAAGGAAGCGCGTGATACGTTCAAAGTCCTACTGAAATCGGCGGCAGACTTGGGCGCAGATGGGCAACCGATGATGGATTCGCTCCTTCGCGCCGCCAAGAAGAGCAACGCGCTTCGAGATGTCGTCGGATTCCTTGGCGACCCGGACGGCCCTGAGAATCAGCGGCTCGTCGTCACCGGCAAGGGTGAAACACAGACGGAATCCGCGTTCACGAGCAAGGAACAGTTTGCGGCCCTGATCCCGATGGCGGGGAACGAAATCGTCCGCAAGTCGCTCGAAAACGCCACACCGGGGACCTACGAGATCAAGACGAAGGGGTACGTCACGGTAGACGGCAAGCAGGTGCCGAAGATCGTGGGGTTCAAGGCGATCGCGTCCACCGAGGCGGCGCATACTTCCGACATCGGGAAATTGATCCGCGAACGAGACGCCAAGAAAGCGGCGCTCGTTGCGGCGGGGAATACCCCTGAAGAGGCGGAGAAAAACCCTGATGTGTTGGCGTACAACGCCAAGATTGCAAAGACGAGCGAGCCGAAACCGGAGGCGCCGAAAGAGAAGTATCTGGACATCCTTCAGCGTGTCCAGATGAACGATCCGGTGAGGTATCCCGTCACCGCCGAGGAGAAGAAATTCGCGTGGGCCTACGAGCGCGAGAAGAAGCTTGGTGCCGAGGAATACGGCCGGCAACGGCTCCAGATGGTCATGGAAATTCCCGTGTCGGTCTATGATGCGAACACGGGGACCGTGGCACTCAGAACGCGGGGGGAGATCAACGAGGCGAACAGGGCGAATCAGAAGCTCGGCATCGGGGATCGCTACGTGGGCGCGGAGTTGGCAACGAAGCTGAAGTCCCGCAACGCGATCATGGAGGAAATTGCAACGTCATCCGAGATCGCACGGAAGGCGCTCAAGTCGCTCAAGCACGAAAACTTCTCGCAGTCGCAGTTGCTCAAGTTCGCGGACCAACTGCGGGTCAACGACGACGGCAGCCTGCTGAAGTCGTTCATCAGTTCCAACTTCGCGAAGACGCTGACCCCGGAGGAAATCGAGTACGTCACGGCGATCAGGAACCTTCGCGAAAGTTCGTTCTCCCTGCGTACCGTCGGCGGCATGGGGCAGGGGTCCGACATGCTCCGTGCGGCCATCGCGGAGATGATCCCGAGTACGCGCACGCCGAACAAGAAGATGGGGTTGTCCGCCCTCGACAAGTTCGACATCCAAGTGGATCGACTGTGGAGCGGAATACCAGGTATTGGGTCCGAGGCGACCACGCGAAGGAAGGATGTCGGCAAGGCATCGGCTGGTGGAGACATCGCGCCCGCAGGCACGAAGATCAAGACGAAAGACGGCAAGATCCTGACCTCTGACGGCGTGGGAGGATGGAAGTAAATGCCTCAGTTCGCGGGAATGCCGGAGGGGGCGGAAGTAGTCAAGTACGCCGGTATGCCCGAAGGCGCGGAAGTCATCGACGAGAAGGATGTAACTGCGCCCCCCGCACGCTCCCTGAGGGCGTTGCCTCGGGACTTGGCGCATAGCGCGGATGTCCTCGCCGGCGGACTTGTGAAGGGGACAGCGAACCTTGCCGCGATGGGACCGGATGCCATTGCGAGTGCGCTCGAATCGCTTGGCGTACAGCGCGTGGCCGATTGGATCAGCGAGAAGACGGGCGTCAACCTCGGGAACGTATCGCAACATCCCTTGAGGGCGGACAAGGTTACGAAGACCCTCATGCCGAATCCTCCCGTACCGGAGACGATGGGTGAGAAGATCATCGAAGGCATCGGTGAGCAGATTCCCGCGATGGTCATCCCCGGCGTTGCCGCCGAAGCGTACCTCGCCCCGAAGTTGGGGCAGATTCCGAAACTTATCGAGGCGGCGAAAGTTGCGGGAAAGACGGCCTTCGGCGCGGGAACAGCGTCAGGTATCGCTCGCGAAGCCGCCCCTGATTCACCGGGCATCGACCTTGCCGCGCAAATTGCGGGCGGTGTTGCAATCGGCAAAGGCCCTGATCTGTACCGCAAGGGTCAGCAGGCGTTCTCTGCACTAAGGCGTGGTGCTCCATCCGTGACGGAGGGCCAGTTGCGGACGAAGGCCGGTCAAACCCTGAACGAGATTTCCGGCACATCGGAAATATACGACCAGAATGCCGCCGCCGCAACGAAAATAGAGGAGGCAATTCCAGGATTCAAGGCCACGATCGGCGAGAAGACGAACGACCCAGGACTAATCAAGAAGCAGCGGTCACTTGAGGCGGGTCCCGATAAAACCGCCGCCGAACTGATGGCGGAGAAGAAAGCGGTCAACCAAGTTGCGGTGAAGGATTATCTTGCCAACGAGTTCAAGGGTGACGAGTCGATAGATGAAGTGATCGACGCGCTGAACACGAAGAAAAAAAACATCGAAAAGACGGTCGGATGGATGCAGGGCGAGGCCGATCAGGCGCGGGAAGCGTTGCCGGTCGCGGGGAAGCAGGAGTCCGGGCAAGCGGCGGTTGCGGCGATCGAAGAGGCGCGGGCACCGCTGAAGGCGAAGAAGGATGTTCTCTACGCCGAAGTGGGCAATCCACCCGTGCAGACATCGGCGACGAAAGAGGCCGTGAAGTCCTTGGAAGCGGAGTTCACTCCCGGCGAGGAGGCTGTGTACCCGTCGGGAATCATCGCGAAGATCAAGAAGGTGCTGAAGGGGAAGGTCACGGATGCGGAACCGTTGCCGCCGGGAACCGAGGCACCCCCGCCGAATCCAAAGGTCGCCGAACGCGCAGAGAAACTTGCGAAGAAGGGCCTTGAGACGGCGTTCTCGCGATACGGGAAGCAGAAGATCAAATTGACCGATGACATCGCCGTGGTCTTGAAGGAGAAGCAGCAACGCAATCTCTACAAACTGTTCGATAAGGATGGCCGCGTGACGTGGGACACGGTGGCGAAGGAGTTGGCCGAAGAAGGTGAGATTCCGGGTTTCGCCGCTGGCGAGAAGATTGACCAATCGACGTTCGTGGAGTGGTTGCAATCGAATCCCGTCCTCGGGCGAAGCAAGGACGTGTACGCCGACCGATTGGCGAAGGCTACGGCCCGCGTCAGCGCGGCAATGTCCGACATTGGTGAGCGTGGATTTCAGGAGTTGCACTCGCTCCGGAAGGACATCGGGCGGCAGATATCGGATGCCGTGACGGGTGCGAACCCGAACATGCCGATGGCGCGGAGACTGTACTCGTTGAGGAATGCGATCGACGCCGACATCGAGGCCGCACTTGGCGGCGAAAACGCCTACCAAGTGGCGCGAGACTTCGCCCGCGAATACTACCTGAAGTTCCGGTCGGGGGCGGTCGGGAAGGTGCTTCAGAGGGGTGGTCAGGCGAGCGGTCGCGCCGTCCCGGACGCACAGATCCCAGGCAAGTTGTTCACGATTGACGGGGCCGATGATTTCATCCGCGCCGTGGGGCAGGAGAATGCCGCCACGGTAATGCGTCAGCACGCGGCCGAACTGCTGATGGAATCCGGCGCCGTGAACAAACTCACGAACGAGATCAACACGAAACAGTTCGCGACGTGGGTAAATCGGAATCGTCGGGTGCTGGAGAAATTCGGCATCCAAGACGACTTCGCCAACGTCCGTGACGCCTACGTGGCGCTCGACGATCTCAAGGCGATGCAGGTCGAATTCGGCAAATCGGTCGCGTCGAAGTTGCTGAACGCCGATCCCGACAAGGCGATCAAGGCCGCCATGCAGGGGGCCGAGGGCATCAGCGGGAAGAATACCGGCGAGACGATGCGGCGACTGATGGGTCAACTGAAGGATGCCGATGGCGTGATCGACAAGAAGGCCCTGCTCGGATTGAAGAATGCGTTCAAGGATTTCATCATCTCCGAGGCCGAAACGACTGCGAAAACGGTCGCCGGGGACCAGATAATCAGCCCCGCGGGAATCCTCAAGAACATGAAGAAGTACGAGCCGGCCATGCGTATCCTGTACAACGATGAGCCGCAAAAACTGGACGCCCTGCTGAACGTGCAGAAGGCGATCGAGATTCAGGCGCGGTCGCTGAAGTCCCCGGTCGGAGGAGGGTCCGATACCTTCGAGAAGTTGTCGATGGCCCAAGGCGTTATGAGCAGGGTACTCGACCGCATTCCTGGCCTCTCGTACACCGGGAGGCTTGCCCGCGCCGGGCTAAAATTAGTCAGCAATCTGAACGAGTCGGAGTTGAATAAGTTGCTTGCTCGTGCTATGTACGACCCTGAACTGGCGCAAACGCTGATGATGGCGGCGAAGAATCAGGCTCCGAAGGAAGTGGCGCGTAGGATCAACAATCAGCTCGTAATCTTGAGCCTTGGCGTGACGGCGAACAAGAAGGGCGAAGAAGAAGAGATCCCCACGGAGGTCCCCGGCCCATGACGTTCCGCAAATCGAAGTTCTGGTCGCTCCTGCTCGCGCATCTCTTCTTCCTCGCCGCGCTCGGTATTCATCCCGTCGTCATGCCTCCGACCGCCGATGCTGCGACCCAAAGCATCCTGCCTTACCCGCGGTTCAAGGCGTTCGTGACCGGGACCAGTGACCCTCTGGCCGGCGGGAAACTTTACACGTACCTGCCGGGGACCACGACTCCGACGACGACGTACACGACGAGCGCGGGGACCGTGGCGAACGCGAATCCGGTGGTCCTGGATGCCAACGGGGAAGCCGATGTGTGGTTCACGGGGACGATCAAGCTCGTCCTCGTGGACTCCGCCGACGTGACCGTTTGGACGAAGGATAACGTCGGCGCGGTGGGATCTTACGGTTCCCTCACCGGCGACTCCACCGGCAACATCAGCGGCTTCGACAACGGTACGTTCACGGGGCGCGTGACGACGGCTACGCTTACGGTATCCGGCACCCCTACCTTTACCGACAACACGGTCAACGGTGCGGACCTAATAGACAACACGATTACTTCCGCGAAGATCCTCGACAACTCCATCGCGTCATCGAAGATTCTGGATAACACGATTGCCGCTGGAAAGTTGGCCGCTTCCGGTACCGCATCCAACTCCACGTATCTTCGGGGTGACGGTACATGGGGCACTCCTTCCATCACCACGTCCACCACTATTCTCAGCGCGTACAAGGGATTGACGATCACGACCCCGGCCGACAATCAATCCGTCACCATTACCGCTGATCAGGTGGTCGCGGTGGACAACACGAACACGGCGCGGATTCTATCCACCGTATCCCTCACGGTCAACTTGGACGTTGCCGGAGCAAACGGGTTAGATAACGGGACCATCGCCGCGAACACGGGGTACTTCCTGTACGTCATCGACAACGGTGCGACCACGGCGGGGCTTGCATCCACTTCTGCGACCGATCCCGTGATGCCGTCCGGGTACACGTACAAGGCGTTGGTCGGGTGGTGTACGACGGACGCGACGGCAACCCCGTTCAACATTGCGGAGTTCACGATTGTGGACGATCTCTATACGTGGGCGGTGGCACAGAAGGTTGCGAACGACGCTGGCGGCGACCACAACACCACGACGATGAACCTTGCGGCGGGTGGTGCGATGACCTACGCGGCTGTACCGCCAAGCATCACAAAGAGCGTCTTCGGGAAAATGTCCATCTATCAGGGGCCGGGAATCCTGTACTCGAATCCCACCACCTTTTCGGACGGCGCGAACGCATCGACGGTCATATCCGATGACTCGGCGGGCGGAGAGTATCCGTACTCTTTCTTCCTCCCGATAATCGAAAGCCAGACGTTCTACTACAAGGGCGCAAATTCCTCGTTCGACATTTGGATTTCCGGTTTCACTTTAAAGAGATAAGGAGACCCCCATGCGTAAACTTTTCCTCACCCTGTTCCTGATCCTCCTCGCGGCGTGGGCTTACGCCGAGAATCCGTTCAACGTGATCGGCGGTGGCGGCTCCACCACCCTCACCACCGGCTCCGTCACCTCGGCGCATATCCTCGACAACACGATCGTGGGCGGGGACATCGCGGACAATGCGGTGAACTTGCGGCACGTGAAGTTCGTCGCGGACGACAACAGTTACTCCGTATTCGAGCAGCCATCCGGCAACAGGATTATTTTAACGCATTATTCCGCCGACAATGTTGCATTGGGAAAGTTGCGGTTTTATTCGACCGGTGAGGTCTACCTTGGCGGGTCGGATAATACGGGCGCTTCCGTGGGGTACCTGGACTTCACTACTACCGCCACGTATCTGTTAGCGGAAGCGGGTAGATATCTAAGTCTTTCCGGCGACAACGTGGCTGTTGCCTCCGGCGTCCCCTTCATTTCCGATAACGTCCAGATCACCGGCGGGTCGATCACCGGGGTGACGGGGGTGGGCACCGTTACCGGCCCCGCTACCGCGACGGAGGATTACGTAGTCACATGGGGCGCGGATAACGTGTCGATCAAGGACGGCCAGATTCCGCTGTCGGCGTTGGCTACGCTGGCCTCCCCCACGTTCACGGGTACGGTGACCGCCCCGAAGGTGGTCGTCGCGGGCACCGATGGCGGCACGATAGACAACACGGTGATCGGCGGCACGACCGCGTCGGCGGGTACGTTCACGACGGTGACGGCAGACGAGTTCGTTTCCTCTGCGGCTAACGGGACCCATAAGGGTAACGTGGCAAACTCCGGGGCGGCTTCCAATCTGACTACCGCCGGGGATTACGCGTACAACCTGACGACAGGCGCACTCACCATTTACGACAACACGATTGCCGACAACGTGATACTGGTGCGGGCGGTCAAATCAAAGTCCTTCGGTTGGGACAACGCGGCGGCTACCGATGACGGTATCTTCCTCGGAGCGGAGTGGAGTCCGGTCGCCTCGACGCTGATCTCCATTAAATGTTTCGCGTCTACCGATAACGTAGTCGGATTTATGAGCGAGTGCGCCGCCGACAACAATGCCTCGTGCGTGAGGGTAGACGATACCGACTGGACGATCACGAATGCGGAGGCGGGAGTGACCGTGTTGGCGGCTGATTTTGAGAACGCGGCTATCGCTGCGGGTGCATCGCTGAAATGGGATACAACGTCCGTAGGTGCGGCAAGTAACCGGTTTTCCTGCACGATCAGGTATCGGGAGTAGCCCATGCGAAACGCCATCTATCGCATCCTGCAAGGGATCATCCTCCTCGCGGTCGCGTCCTCGTTCGCGCAGGCTGACGACTTCATGTACTTCAAGAAGAAGGCGGCGGGGGGGGGAGGAGCGGCACCGCCTACATACCTTGCCTCCGAATCGTTCGACAACTCAGTGGGGTACGATAGAGCGTGGACTGTTGTTGGGGGAACGCCAGATCCAGATTATACGGACAACGTGTTGGAGGGGACACAATCCCTCGAAATGGCAGTAAAGACCGACGCGGAAACCAAGGAATTATATACAGCATTTACCCCCACTGATGGTCAAGCGCAGGAGATATATTTCTTAATTAAGTATCCTTATATTGGCACCACTACTACGGATTATACTGTTTTCGACCTCAAGGACGCAGGAGGAAATAACGTATCCAGAGCGTATGTGTCCAGGGGGGGTGGAACTGCAAAATTCAAAATAACCTCTGTGGGCGGGACAGCAGGAACAACTGTCGGAACAATAACAGACAATGTTGTGTACCATGTATGGATAAGATACTTAAAGGGTGGGGGAGCGGATGCATTCTCTTCTATAGCGTTTTCAACCGACGGAGTTAGGCCAGCCTCCGGCAATAATTACGCGGAGTCTACAAATGGCACGTCCACGGCAAATGCCACCAGATTGCAATTGCGGTTAACTTATGGTGCACCCACGTCATCGTGCGATGCGATATTTGACAAAATCAGGGTAGATGACGCCACTATCGGGGACAACCCATCGTGAGGGGTATACTTGCGTCGATCGTCCTTGTTTTGTTTGCGGTTGTGGCTGATGCCGCATGGACGCCGATAATCGGGATTCCAGAACCGCCTTTTGGTATCAACGAAACGGCTACCGCAGTTCCTTCACCGTGGGATACGGAGACAGGAGGGTTTTATTATATCAACTATTTAACCGGCGACGACACCGGAAGAACTTACGGTACTCCCTCCGCTCCGCGCCAGACCATTCCCCATACAATTCCGGCGGGGTCTGTTGTTGAGATACATGGGGCCACTTACGACGAAGGTGGAACGTTGAGCATAACAGCAAACGGATCGGCGGATAATGCAGTATTTATTCGCAGTACAAGTTACGCTGACAGGACGCAAGTAACGAATCAACTGTATCTTTACGGTACTTATGTAATTGTAGAGAATCTGCACTTCGGTTCTCAAGACAACGCGAATACTACTTTAGGCGTAAGAATACCAAATACATCAGGGCAAAGTAATATTGTTATAAGAAACTGTGAATTTTCTGGTAACGACATAAAGACTGGCGGCGTTGGCGTTGGGAGTTGGGGTTATCATATCGCCGATAACTCGGTATCCAATGTTGTATTGGACAACCTTTACATTCACGATTTAGGAAAACTTGTGTTGGGTGTAGATACTGACGCTCACGGAGTGGGGTTAGCGGGAGTAATAGACAATCTGTGGTTGACCAACAGTACAATTAATGACTGCATTGGGGATGGTATACAGATTGAAGCACAAAGCACCTACAGGGACAGGATACACCATGTCTACATAGGGAAAAACGACATCCATGACGTAAAGCAGAATACGGTGTGGATTAAACACGCCACAGACGTAGTTGTGTCTCAAAATACGTTGCACTCACAACAAAAGGTAGATGCTTACTCTGGCGGTGGTGTAGCGGGGTGGCAATATGGACCCGAATATGTGTGGTTTTTAGCGAACGAGATATACGATGCTGAAATGGGAATTAATTCAGGGAGTGGTGATCCCCCTGGAGATGGCTTGTATCAGTATATTATTGGAAACCTGATCTATAACATTCATTCCACAGATAAAAGCACAAGCGGATCTGGTGCAATGATGTTGCGTGGAGGAACCAATATAGCAATCATAAATAATACTATGTACGATTATGATTCTGGGATAAACATGGCCAGTGACGGCAGGGTGTTGTCCATAACCAATAATATATTTTCCAACAGGGCAGACAATACAGTAAACGACATATACATGGAGGGGGCGACTTCATCTTCTAACTCAACCGTGGATAATTGTGTCTTTTATAATTCGGGGGATATAAGAATTTCGTGGAACGGTTCGCAGTATACAAGTCTGGCCGCGTTCCAGTCTGCAACGGGGAAAGGCGGCGGGTCTATTTCGGCAGACCCTTTATTCACAAACGCCACGGACAATAATTTTACGTTATCGGTAGGCTCACCTGCAATTGATAGTGGGGTAGTATCCGCCGCCTATCAGACGTTCTTCGACCGCTACGGTATTGACATACAGGAGGACATCGCAGGAACTACGCGACCACTCGGAGGGGTGTGGGATATCGGAGCATACGAGTCTGGAGGGATAGACTCCACCCCCGCCGCCTTCTCCTTCACCGACGTAACCGGCGCGACTCTATCGACCGTCACGACCTCGGACAACGTAACCGTAACGGGTATCGACAACACGACCACGCTGACGCTGACCGGTACGGGTTGCGAGTATTCCATCAACGGTGCGGCGTTCGCCACGGCGGACGATAACGTGACGCTGAACGACAACGTGGCCCTGCGCGTAACGAGTAGCGCGTCCCACAACACGGCGGTGTCGTGCGTACTCAACATCGGCGGGGTAACGGATACGTGGTCTGTGACGACATTGGCGGCGGTCGCTGACCCGCAGACGCCCCGATTCCGGGGTAGTTCAATGAGCGGAGGGTGGAGATGAGGTATCTGGCAATTCTGCTTCTGTTGGTCGCGGGGAGCGCGTGGGGGGAAGTGCATTATCACATCGAGAGTAACTCGCCTGACCCGTCCGTGCGGTCCCGTCCCGACTGCGAATCCATCGGGTACGTTCATGCGTGGGAGGACACGACGCCGAACGTCGTCTACACCGTAATATGCCCGGAGGATTATCCCGGTTGCGGTTCGCCCAATCGGTCAAGGATGTGCCTTAATTGCGGCAAGCGACAGGTCAAGCCTAAACCCACGCCGCATCTGTGGGAGGATGTGAAGTGAGGGAGTCCTTCCCCACCGCCATTGATTTCGTCCTCGCGCACGAGGGCGGATATAGTCTCGATTCTTCCGACCCCGGCGGCGAGACGAATTTCGGCATCTGTAAGCGGTCCTATCCGAACGAGGACATCGCCGGGATGACGGTTGGCCGGGCTAAGGAAATCTACTTCGCGGACTACTGGTCGCCGATTGCGGACGCGCTTCCATCCCCCGCCGATTTCGTGGCGTTCGATGCGGCGGTCAATCAGGGGCTTGGATTCGCCCGGAAGATGGTCGCCGATTGCGGAGCGGACGCGGACGCCATGCTGTTCTACCGACTGAAGAAATACTCGGCTATCGTCGCGGCGCGTCCCACGTCGCTGAAATACCTGCGCGGGTGGATGAACCGGATCATCGCGTTACACGACAAGATGAAGGAGGCTTAAATGGCCGACCAGAACTGGTTCCAGAAGATGATGTCCTCCCTGTTCGACCAACGTGGAGGCGTCTACGTCGGCATGGCTACCGCCGCGCTCATCTTCATGGCGGTCGGGGAGTTCGTCCAGGGCGGGTGGAAGGCCCCGGCGTGGTACGTCACCGTTCCCCTCGGGGTCTATGCGTTCATTTTGGGCGTGTTCGTCGTCCGCAAGGGGGCCGAATACTACATGGACAGCCGGTACAACTCGCCGCCGGAGAAGCCGCCGGAACCGAAGGAGTAGGAGGCATCATGTGGGAATGGGCGAAATCGAATCGACTCTTTGCGGTCATCATTGTGGCCTTCGGGATCGTTGTCCTCGGGTCTGTAGCCGATGGGGTGTCGATGCGGCAGACCGCCCAAGGATACCTGAACGCGGCGAAGGGCTGGGCGGCGGCGTATCAGCGCGACACGGCGGCGACGAAGACCGCTTACGAGGCGAGGATCAAGGTGCTGACCGCTGACCGGGACGCCTACCGAGCGAAGTACGTGGCGGCGAAGGGGAGGATGTCGGCACCATGGGTCCCTCCCAAGAATCCCGGCGAAATTGAGGAACGATTCCTGAAAATGGGGTATCGGGGGGCAATCCGATGAGGAAAACCGCCGTAATCGGTCTGTGTTGCGTCCTGTTGGCGGGGGGTATGCCTACCTATGGCCTCGGGGGAGATAACCCCGCCTACCCCCCGGCATCGAAGCCCGCTGGGGGCGAAATCTGCTTCCCCCTGCCCGATGGGGAGCGAATACTGCGGGATCTGGAATCCCTGCCCCCCTGCCGGGAGGCGGTAGTCGCCGCTGAGGACGCGCTCAATTCGTGCGAGTCCCGCGCCGGGATCATCGATCAACGGGTCGCGGAACAGGACCGCGAGTTGACGGAGGCCCGGAAGCTGGTAGAGGACACCAGGAAGGCGGGACAGGACGCGGCCAAGGTTGCGGCGGGGCCGTGGTATTCCCGTGCGCTGTCCGTGGTCAAATGGGTTGCGCTAGGGATCATCGTCGGGTTTGTTGGCGCGGCGGCAAAATAACAGGCGGGAGGCAATCATGGCGAACGGCTATACCGACAAGGAAATGATCGACAAATTATACGCGGGGCAGGAAGGCATCCAGCGCCAACTGGCGGCCCTGATGGAGAAGGTGGACCGGATAATGGTGGCAGGTTGCGCCCACCGTACCGATGACTTGCGGCGCATCGAGGAACTGGAGGGCTGGCGGACCAAGGGCATCGTCGGCACCATCGGACTGTTCATCATGGCGATCGCCGCGCTGTTCAGGAGGATGTGATTGTTTCATCTTGCGATACATCAACTCGCATCCGACCAAGATGCCGAACAGGAAGACGATGATGAGGTCGGTCATTCGAAGAGCCACGGGTTTGGATCTTCTTCCTTCGATCCTCCGCGAAGCCACCAATCCCACATATCGTCCTCTGTACCCCATTCCCGCGACACGTCAGCAATCCCGCGTTGCTTGCGTTCCTCCACGCATCTACCGATGGCGCGTTTATATTTATATGCGGCTGCGATCTTCGGCCACCGTTCCATGTCTCGGGCCATTCCGGTCGGCCCCGCCATCGGACACATGACGCATCCGATCCGCTTCCATCCTTCGGCGTACAGGGAGCAAACGGGAAGATTATTTGTTCGGATATAGTTCCAAACGTCATCGGTCGTCCAGTCGATGATCGGGTGAAGGAAGTTCTTGTCGGGATGGTTCTTGCAGTTCTCCACCATCCTTCTTTTCCCGCGCCGAACGCTCTCGGCCCACCGGATTCCGGTTGCGATAATGCGCCCACTTTCACGGTTCCCCGTCCCGCGACCTTCTTTCAGGTACTCGCAGCAGAACCGCATCATTCTTGTCGGTGGCATGTTCTTCTTCACGATCAACTGCCACATGGTCATCGCGGGCCGATGTACCTGTACGTCGGGGTATTCCTTGCGGATGAAGTGAACTAACTCGGGCGGGTCCACCGTGGTCAGGTTGTAGTGAACATCATGCTTCACGCCCGCCTTGCGCACCAAGTCCAGCAGGACAACGGAATCTTTCCCGCCGCTGAACGCCACGTACAACCCCTCCGGTGGAGTGAACTGTCGGATACGGGCGATGGCGATGGCAACCTTATCGTTACCGTCGAACAGGGGACCGATTATTTCAGGTGAAACCAATGTTGCTCCTTTCGCGCTGTTCAGGGGGATGTAGGCGCGTTCACCGCCCCCTGCTTGCAAGCCACTCCTGTATGCTGACGAATCCTTGTAGTATTTTCTTCTTCTCGCGGAGCGCGGCCCTTTCAATCTCCGCCCGGCCTATCGTGAGCGCGTGCATTATCCGCACCATCCCCGAGGGCGCGGCGTGACTTTTACCGCCAAAGCTCCCGCGTCGATGTTTCTTTAGACTGAGGGAACCGCCACCCTTATCCATTTGACCACCTCCTTTCGCGGAGCGGGAGTTACTTGGTACCCAAGGCGGGATTCGAACCCGCACCCATTAAGGACCGGAGTTTAGGTCCGGCGCGTCTGCCAGTTCCGCCACTTGGGTTCGATACTTTTCAATCAGCGCGTTCACTCGATCTTCTGAAAATTCAACATTGGCCCACGACTCAAGGGCGTGGAAAACCTCATGCATTAGTGATTCTGCCACAAAGTGTGGCACCTCGGATGAAGCAATGTCTTTTCCATCAACAGCGGCCAGTAAAGAACCAAGGTTCAAAACGACGTGCGCTGTTCCGTGGTAGGACAAACTTCCATCGTTCAGGAACGCCGCGAATCCGGGTATCCAGTCGTGTTGGTAAACTTCGATTGTTATGCCATCGGTCATCGGCCCTATACCCATACTCACCCCTTCCCGTCGAGGGCGCGTGACAACCCGCACCTTGCGCGTATCATTCCTTGCGGACAGTCCGAGCAATCGCCATCGTGGAATCGTCCGAGTTCGCTACAATTCTCTGACGAGCATTTCAGCGCGGACTCCAGCATGGCGATGCGGTCACGGTATTTGATACGCTCGCCTTCTGTTACGGTATGCGCGGCTATTTCCCGTGAGTAAAGACCCTCCAGTTCCGCGATGCGGGCGTCCTTGGAGACAAGCATGGCGACAAGGCGCTCTGTGTCCTTACGGAGACATATGAACTTCTCGCCGTTATAGGTCGCCTTAGGCATCCTTATCATCCCAGTCCCTCCTGTAATTGTCAGCGATCATCATGGCGAAATTAGCCACGTCTGCCGCTTCACGATCGATCTCGTCAGGATGAAGTTTCTTTTCAATGGCCCGCTTCAGTTCTCCCTTTTCTTGGACGAGTCGGTTCAGCAACCACTTTATAGTGCAGTATTCCCAACCGGATTTATGGCTGTTAGCATCTATCTTCTGTTGCATGACGACGGCAAACTCGATGACGTTCATTCTTCATTTCGTAATTCATGGCGATCTCCTTTTATCTGATGAGGGTTGGGAACAAATTGCGTCCAGAACGCCACGGGAACATTGCAGGGGCATGGCTTCATGTCCCCTCCTTGGATTTCAGCGCGGCGCGGCAGATGGCTAAAGGGGCGGATGGGGCGTATGCACCCCACCCCCCATTAAACTCACAAAACCAGTGGTCGCGTGTAATATCCGTTCGAAGTAGTTTGAAGTTGCCCATCTTCTCCACGACCTTCCACGCGGCGGAGATGTCGGTGCTGAATGGCGATAACCCGCGTTCGATGTGACGGCGTGGGTCGTACTTTACGAGCGGCCTGTAGCGGCCAACGTGGCGTTGCCAATCCCGCGAACCGTACCAAGGCTCCCTGTCGCCGGGGCGTTGCCAAACCACGTGGGTATACTCTCCGCGTGTTTCTTCCCATGCCTTCCACCCCATCACCTTCTCCGCCACCAGCGCGTCCATCTCGCGGCCTGCTTCCATGGTGTCGTAGTTCATCCCCCCTCCTTCCGCCCGGTATGCCACGGGCAGTCTCCGTCAGCCGCCCTGATGATGTCGTGGATGGTCATTTCTTCCACTCCCCGACCACCGTCACCTTGCGGCACCGAACTTTCGTGATGTCCGTGGCGTACACGACGATATCCTTCCGCGCCACGCGGCACTCCAATACCCTCCCGTCGTTGTATCTCAACGCATCCTGCGGCGTGGGCGACAGGTGCAACCCGCCGCCGCATTGACGGGTCTTGTCGGGGTCGAAATCAGGGCAAACGACTTCACCCTCATATTTAATCTGGCCCGTATGGAAATCGCAGAGGGTATCGGGGCGCACGGATTTATAGAGGGTCAGCGGCTTATTTCCGTCGCCGAAAATTTCACAGAACGATTTGACCGAGTGTTGGAAAGTTTTCGTGCGGACCACGGTGACGCCGGTTCCGTGGCGCTTGATAGAGGGCTTGCAGTCTTGACAGATTATGCTGACGTAATGGTATGCCTCGATTTTTACGTTGTTCGACAATGAGCGGACAGAGCAGTTTTCGTGCGCCTTTACCTGCGACGATCCCCACATCTCGCCGACCTGCGATGATTCCCGCATCACGCCGACCTGCGACGATCCCCGCATCTCGCCGACCTGCGACGAGTCCCACATCACGCCGACCTGCGACGATCCCCGCATCACGCCGACCTGCGATGATTCCCGCATCACGCCGACCTGCGACGATCCCCACATCTCGCCGACCTGCGATGATTCCCGCATCTCGCCGACCTGCGATGATCCCCACATCACGCCGACCTGCGACGATCCCCGCATCTCGCCGACCTGCGACGAGTCCCACATCACGCCGACAATTACTGCCCCGT
>JALNYW010000002.1 GCA_023229665.1 Patescibacteria group bacterium
TATTCGAGGCGTGAATGATCTTGCGAATACGGTGTTTAGCGTGAATAGGCAGGGAAGCGTGACCACAACCGGTGGACTAAACGTGTTTGGAACCGCTTCAACAACGAACCTGTTCGTGGCCGGACAACTCGTCTGTCTGGCAAATGGGACGAATTGTACGGGGGGCTCCGGCACGACCACGCAATGGTGGGTATACAACGCGAGCGGTGATTTCTTGCGCACAACTACGGATACAACCAATGTAGTGATCGGGGGCACGTCAACATCGGTTCCATTCATGAACTCGCTGTTTACGATGAACGGCCAAGATTTGTTTGTCGGGGGGAATATCGGATCGGTGACTTCCATCTATACGAATGCGGCCTTTGTCGCCGGAGATGGAACGACATTCAACGATTTCAACGGCAATACTATCGGCGTCGGGCCTACGTATTACCAAAATGGTTTGATCCACCAAAAATCAGGTTCACTCTACATTACTGCGGAAAACGATGAAGTGAATGCGGTAGGTGGCAACATCAATATTACTGGTGGGAACGGTAGAGAAACCCTGGCAACGGGCGGTTCGGTAGGCTTGGCTGGTGGTCAGGCTGCTTTTGGCGGGAATGGTGGAGGTATTACCCTCAACGGCGGATTGAGCGCTACGACTTCAGCGAGCACCGGCGGCAGCGTGTCGCTTGCGGGTGGAAACGGTGATTTGGAGGGCTTAGGCGGCGCCGTCACCCTGAGCGGTGGAGAATCCTTATTCAGCGCCGGTGGAAATGTGAATCTTCGTGGTGGAAATTCGGTCGTGGATAACCAGGCCGGCTCGATCTATCTGCGACCCGGGTGGACTGACAACGTGAATGATACAAGCGCCTCCGCGACTTTTGTCTTGATCGAAAATGACGCGTCGCATGACGGCGCCCCGCCTTCCTTGCGCTTCCAGGAGCTGACCTCCATCGGCACGGACTACGTGGGCTTCCGTGCGCCGACCAGCATCGGCATCAACGCGATTTGGGCTCTCCCGGAAAATGTAGGTACCACCGGTACCGCCATGATCCTGGATTCGGCAAACCGCTTTTCTTTCCAAAGCGTTTGTTTGTCGAGCGGCACCAACTGTCCGGTCTCGGGCGGCTCCGGAACGACCACGCAATGGTGGGTCTACAACGATGCTTCTGATTTCTTGCGCGTAACCACGCCGACGACGGATCTCGTCCTCGGATCAACCGTGACTTCCACCGGCGCGCCGGCTTACTTCGACCTTTCCGGCGGCACGCTTGGCACTTCGACGTTCTACTTCGGCCATGCGACCAATGCGAACGTGGTGATTGGCGGCACATCCACCACTCAAACGGGATTGAATGCGCTCTTCGTGATGAACGGTGACGATCTGTTCGTGCATGGAAATATCGGTGCCGCGTCTTCCATCTATTCGAATGGCGCCTTCGTGGCGGGCACGGGGACGACCTTCTACGGCGACGGATTCATCTCAAAAATGAATGGCAACTTGGTTCTCAGCGCATCAGCCGGAGGAATTATCGCATCCGCGAATAACCTCCTGTCGCTCGGAAATGCGACGACGGCATTCGCGAACATCTACAGCTCCGGGACGATTAACTTCGTGAACATGATTGGCTCGAACGTCACAACCACGAACGTGACGACGACCAATCTCTTCACGACGAATAAAATCCAAGGTACGACGGCCGCCTTTTCGTCCGTATCGAGCAGTTTATATACGAGCACGCCTCCGGCCATCCCGGTCGTCGTCGGCACACACACCACGGCCGGAACCATTACGGATGTGTATGTCTATGGAAACTACGTCTATGCTGCCGAAGCCGCGAATGCGTTTTGGAACATCATCGATGTAACAAATCCGCGCGTCCCGAGCTCAACCTCGCGCACATCTTCAGGCGGTGGAAATATCGGCACGCTGCGCGTCGTAGGCAACTATGCGTACGTGGCGAACCAAAGCCCGGACCAACTTCGCATATACGATATCCGAAACAAAAAAAGCCCGGTCCTGATCGGTACCGCAACGGAAGGCGCCGAGGACATGGACCTTCAGGGTTCTTACGCCTACATGCTGGACACCGATGAATTCAGCATCATAGACGTCAGCAATCCGGCCGCTCCCGTCATACTCAGCAACTTCGCGACGTCCACCGGTGAGCATGTCCGCGTCTACGGCCGATATGCATTTCTTTCCCGTGGCGCGAACGGTCTGACGATTCTCGACATATCCAATCCGAGCGCCCCGACGGCGACGTCCTTCTTTAATCCGACCGGAAGCGTAACGGACGTCGTTGTGAGCGGGAAATATGCCTATGTCGCGGCTGGAAACGATGGAGTCTATATCTTGGACGTGGCGAATCCGGCCGCGCCCATCCAGGTAGGGCAACTCAATCCCACCAACTCCGTTTCGCGCCTCTTCCTCGCCGGACGGTATTTATATGCAGCCGCGGATTTTCTGGAAATCTATGACGTTTCGAGCTCGACCAACCCCGTCGCCGCCGGCTCAATGAATCCGACGGGCAGCGTGAACGACATCTTTGTCAGCGGCCGCTATGCTTATCTCGCAGAAAGCTCGAGCGATCTGAGCATCGTTGATCTTCAAGGCCTGGATGTTTCGACGGCGAATATCGGCAGTCTCTACAGCCAGTATGCAAATATCACGGATAACGCCTTCATCGGAAATAATTTGACCGTAAACAGCGGCCTTATGGTCGGAGAGGGCGGCATCCTTTCGCTCGGATCCATCTCCGTGTCGGCGACCAATACCACTTCGACATTCATGGGAACCGTGTCCACCACACGTTTGACCGTGGGAGGCTTCAACGTTTGTTTAGCGAATGGAGCGAACTGCCCGAGCTTCGTATCAGCTGAAGCCGATACGCTCGCCTCGGTCACGGCACGTGGCTCATTCTCAACAACCACGCTCCAACTGTTTGGAGGCTTTGTCGGCTCATCTTCCACCGTAACTTCGACCTTTACGGTTCTTGGTTCGACGTCGCTTCAAAACGTCACGGCGGCAAACGCCACCTTCACGAATGTCACGACGACCAACTTCTATGCGAATGGCCGGTTCCTGTTTGAACCCACATCAAGTTCCAGTCCGCTTTCCATTAAGGTTCCCGTTCCGACCGCGGACTTGGCCCCCAGTCTTGGACTGGCGTTCTCTACCACCGCCACAAATGAAGGCGTTTCCCTTTCGCGCATTCATGCGGGAGGCTCCGCATATACCCTTCTCGGCTTCGGGAGCGATACCCTAAATCCGTTGACGGCCACGGGTGTCCTCCACCTCTTTAACCATACGGCGAACGAATACAATATAAACCTCTATGGTCAGACCGGGATTTCCAATGAAAGAGCGGTTTTTCGAATGCGTGATCTTGATGCCGTCGGATCGACGGCGGAAGCCTCGCATGAACTTCGTAACAGCACAGCAAACAGCTCCACGGCCGTCTTGCGCCTAAGCAGCGACCAGGCAAGCGGAGCCATCATTCAACATGTGGGGAGTACGTCGCCTGAAGGCGCCGTCTATGCAAGTGCCGGAAGCATTTTCTTCAATAGCGGAGGCACGTCCCAGGGCACGCAAGCCTACCTGAAGACGACGAATAATTCCGTGAACGGATGGCTTGGCATTGCCACGACGGACATGTTGGGCGCAGGTTCCGAAACGCTGGCATCCGTCACGGCCCGCGGCGCATTTACGACCAATACCTTGCTCTTGTATGGCGGGTTCATCGGGGCAAGCTCCACCGTCACCAGCACGCTCACGGTTTCGGGGGATACATTCCTGCAAGGCGCGACAGGAACCACCTTTTCGTTCCTGAATGCAAAATCATATACAAACGACCAAAGCTTCTTAACGGCGGGAAACGCGAGCGTTGGCGGAGGCGCGTCTTCGGTATTCGTGTCGGAACGATATGCCTTTGTCGCGAACGAGGCCGATGACACGCTCTCTATTGTTGATATACGTAGCACGCAAAACGTAGTGACGATCGCCACGCCCGCGGTCGGCGATGCGCCCACGTCCGTCTTCGTTTCCGGTCGTTACGCCTACGTAGCAAATGAAGGGAGCGATAACATGACCGTCCTCGACGTCACGGACCCCACCAACCCATTCACCGTCGCCACCTTGGCCACCGGAGGATCGTCTACCTCCGTTTATGTTTCCGGTCGTTATGCCTTCGTAGCGAATAGCGCGAGCGACACGCTGTCGATTGTCGACGTCACGGACCCCACCAACCCGGTCATGGTAACTTCAACGCAAACCGGCGATGCACCGTCATCCGTGTTCGTCTCGGGACGCTATGCTTACGTGACGAATGAAGGTGGCGACACGCTGTCCGTCATCGACATATTGGACACCGTAAACCCTGTCACGCTGAGTTTCGCCGTCGTCGGCGATGCGCCGTCGTCCGTGTTCGTCTCGGGCCGCTATGCGTATGTGACGAACCGGAACGCCAATAGCCTGTCCGTTGTCGATGTCGCGAACCCTGCTTCGGCAAGTGCCGTCGCTACGATACCGATCGGAGGTTCGCCTTCATCCATCTTCGTCTCTGAACGGTATGCGTATGTGTCGAATAGCGCGAGCGACACCGTCGCCGTCGTCGATGTCACGTATCCTTTTATTCCGGCCATCGTCGCCACCGTGTCCGTGGTCAGCACGCCGTCATCCGTCTTCGTCTCGGGCCGACATTTATATACGACCTTCGGTTCCTCGCTCAGCATCACCTCCATCGGAGGCGTGCAAACGAACAGCCTCGTAGCCGCAAGTGCTGAATTTGGAACGCTTTCAACTCTTGGAAATGTATCGATTGCGCAACAGCTGGATGTCTTGGGCGGTCTGACGGTAGGCAAAGGGGGGATCCTAAGCCTCGGCTCTTTGGCCGTGGGCGCCACCAATACGACTTCATCGATCTTGGGCAATCTGACGGTCGGCACCACGACATATGGAGGTGGACTGAATCCGCTCTTCAGAATCAATGGCGACGACTTATTTGTCGGTGGAAATATCGGATCTGCGTCATCGGTGTACACGGGCGGCGCCTTTATCGCCGGCTCCGGCACGACGTATTTCGGTGACGGCTTCATCAGCCGCAATAACGGGAACATGACGCTCTCGGCTTCCGGCGGAGCCTTTGTGCCGGCCACGGATAACGGCCTGTCCCTTGGAACCGAGGCTTTGAGTTTCGACGGATATTTCGGCAGCGTGACGACCACCAACTTCTCAACGCAAAGCTTTAGCAACCTTCTCGCCGGCGACCGCACCATCACGGCCGCTTCGAGCGTGACTGTGGGCGCGAACCCGCAACAAGTCGTGGTCCGTGATGAAATCGCCTATGTCATCAGTGATAACGGTACCGACAGTCTGAAGATCATCAATGCCTCCGATCCCTATTCGCCAACCACCACATCGCAGGGGCTTACACAGACCGGTTTTTCACAAATCGAAGTCTCAGGCGAACTCTTCTTCATTGCAAGCACGAGCACGTCCTACATCCAGGTGTATCGCCACCACGTTCCGCAGCTTCTCTTCTCGAACCAATTCATGACGTTCCAGGGCGTGTCCGACATTAAACCGAATGGTCGCTACGTATATGCCGTCTCCGTTTCAAGTAGCGAATTCGCCATCTTCGAAAACGCGGGTCGCAACGGCAAACTGCGCGAACTGAGCCGCGTGGACCTCACGCAAGACAGTCTCACCAGCCTCGACGTGATGGGAAGCTACGTCTATGGCTGTGCGGCCACGGGCAGCTGTCGAGTTTACGACATCTCAAATCCGATTTCTCCGTCGCTGACGGCGACTATTCCCGTCTCGTGGTCCGATGTCGTGGTGCAAAACCAGTATGTGTATGGCGTCTCGGTCACAGGCGCTTTAGATGTCTACACGGCCCTCGGCTTCCAACACGTCACCTCCGTCAGCTTGGGCGCGACGGTCGACAATCTTTTCATCAGCGGACGCTATGCCTATATGGCCACGTCTTCGCGCATTATCGTGGCCGATCTCCAGAACCCGCAGTCGCCGGTCCTCTATACTCTCCAATCCTCCAATGCCGCGGATAATTACGTGAGCGTCTATGTCGAAGGGACGACGCTGTATGCGCTTGATTCGACCGGTAATAGCTTGCGCCTCTATGACCTTGGCGGCATCAAAACGAATGGGCTGGAAGCTTCGACCGCGCTCTTGGGAAGCGTGACCATTGACTATGACGCGATCGTGCTTGGCAAACTTGAAGCAAAGAGCGGGCTCCTCGTGGGTTCAAACGGTATCTCCATCGAAGGCGGCCTTACCGCGCAAATGAGTACCGGCTCTTCAACCGCACGCATTGTGAACTCGGCGGTCGGCGGAGCGGGTGGTACGCAATTCGGTATCTATACGAATGCCCTGCTCGTGGCCACCGATGAAAGCTCGACCGGTTCGAATAACTACAGCATGGTCCTCCAGCATGCGGGAAACAATTTGAGTGGCTTGTGTATCGATACGACCAACGATACGGCCACGTGTCCGAGTGCGAACGCCGTTCTTACGGGCGTCTCCCTCATGTCCGATGGCGCCGTTAACTCAAACGGTTTCGACTTGGCCGAACGCTATATCGTGAACGGCACGTCCACGGCAGGCGATCTCCTCGTCGTTGATACGGACTCCACCTCGACAGCCGCCATGAAGATGTCGCCTGGAATCGTCTATGATCCGAGAATTATCGGCGTCGTTTCCACCGCGCCTGGTCTCATTCTGGGTTGGGAAGGCAACCAAAAAGTCGCCCTCACCGGCCGCGTACCGCTTAAGGTCGCCATGACCAACGGTCCGATCCAGGTCGGCGACGCGCTCACGTCATCGGATGTCCCGGGATATGCCATGAAGGCGACAAAGCCAGGCATGGTCGTGGGTTATGCGCTCGGCGAATTGAATGCGACGGGCACGGTCGAGACCTTCGTCGCCGTCGGATATTGGGCCGGAGATGTCCTGAGTACGGATGGCGTTTCCACGCGCGTTACGGATGACTTAATCATCAGCGCCACGTCGACGGCCAACGCGCTCAACCCGACCGCCGATTCGTGGGGCCTTACCTTCCGCGGCAGCGCCTGGGACGCGACCTCCTCCACGGCCGTGAACCACGACTTCGTCTTCTTGAATGACACGCTCTCGGCTACGAGCTCGCTCCTGACCATCCGTAACAGCACCAATACCCCCATCTTCACCTTAAGCCAGGAAGGGGATTTGAAAGTCACGGGCGACATCACCTTGGCGGGCCGTCTCTATCCTTCCGCGCGCGGCTTGATGCAGGACGAGTTCTTCATCTTCGTGGATGACAGTTCTTCGACCAACCAATACATCTCCACCAATGCGGATGGCTGGACCGCGCAAAACAGCTACGACTTGGCAGAACGCTATCTCTCGGCGGATGATCTCGAGCCGGGCGATCTCGTGATGGCCGGTCCGTCGCCGTTAAGCGTCACCAAGACGAACGGCCTCGCCTCCATCCCCATGGGCATCGTGTCTTCAAAGCCGGGCTTCCTCTTGGGCCGCAATGCCACGGATACCTATCCGATCGCGCTGGCCGGTCGCGTACCGACCAAGGTCAGCAATGAAAAAGGCGCGATCGCTATCGGCGACGAGCTGAGCCCATCGAGCATTCCGGGCGTGGCTGCGAAGTCCGATGGTACGGGTCGCGTGGTCGGCATCGCGCTCGAATCATATGACGCGAGCGTGGTAGGACGCATCGAAGTCTTCGTGAAGAGCGGCGGCGTCGGAAGCTCGGTAACCGTGGCCCAGACCGAATCCGGTCCTGCCACCTTCGACATCAACACCCTTATGCGCAGCGGACTGGCCCTAATTGAGTCGGGCCGTCAGCGCGTCCGCGTAACCTTTGATACGATCGGCGGCTGGCCGAAGGTGCTGGCAACGCCGCAAGGCGAAGCCGAAGGAGGCTGGTGGACGGAAAACTATTCCGATACCGGTTTCGACATTGTGATGAAACAGGAACAGCCTCGTGACGTGTCCTTCAGCTGGGAAGTGAAGCCGGTGATTCTCGGTGATCGCATCTTCCGTTCTGATGGATTGAATTCGATCATGAACACGACCACCGGCCAGCCCGAAGGCGGATGGAACGGCGAAGAACCCGTCGAGGAAGCGGTAACTTCAACGGAACCCGTGCCGGAAGAACCGACACCCACGCCAACCTCAACCGAACCTACGCCCACAGCTCCCGAACCCGTGCCGGAACCCGAACCGGTTCCAGAACCGGCCCCGGAACTGACGCCGGATCCCACGCCTGAACCGGTCCCCGAGCCAGCTCCGGAGCCGGAACCCGCCCCCGAACCAGCGCCTTGATTCCGTAGCCGCATTCGGCTACGATCCTGCTCGTCGGCGTGGTAGCCAAGTGGTAAGGCACGGGTCTGCAAAACCTGTATTCGCGGGTTCAATTCCCGCCCACGCCTCCATACAAAAGCCCCCGCATTGCGGGGGCTTTTTGTTTCCTTACTTACCGGCCAAAGCGATTTCCTTTACACGCTTCGCGGCCAAACGCTCGGCCTTCATTTTTTCGGCACGGGCAGACCACTGCGTCTTGTTATTGCCGTATTCCACAATTTCGATCGGGATGCGGCGCTTCAAGCCGTACGCGCGGGCCTTGGTGATGTCATTCGTCCAGACGTCCACGCGATAGGAATAGCGGCTATTCATGCGGTCGTGGACTTCAAAGATGCGGTCGCCGAACACGGTCGGAATACGAATCTTCGTACCGAACGGCAATACGTTGGTAGCGACGATGCCGTCGCGCACGTCCGAACCGTCAGCCGTCACGAACGGGTCGGCGTCACACTCTTCCGGACGGGAAGTATAGGACGTCGAATCCATGTAGATGGTCTTAAGGGTCGCCGGGCGGTTTTCCGGGTCCTTGGCCACGGCTTCACCATCAGAGTTCACGATGGCACCCGTGTCAGACGACACGGCCAAAATCGTTCCCAAACCAGGGTTCGGAAGTACCGAGTTGGCCTTGGCCACCGGGACCACGATCGTGGACACGCCAAAGGACGCGATCAGCAAGCCGGTAACGGCCATGCGGATATGGCGGACAATGCGGGAATTGGCGTAGAGTGTCATAGGATAGAGTCTGATTTTTAACGCAAAACAATACCATATAATAGTGGTTTTGTCAAGGGTAAACATGAATAATCTCGCTAAAGTTAGCAAAAAAATTTGGAGGGTGTCCCAACCTTGGCTAAAAATAGGGGGTTTGGCTTTTTTAGCGCTAACCATAGTGGGTTTTTTCGTTTTTACCGTGTATGCGGCCTGGGTGAGCCGGGAATTACCTGACCCGAACTATCTCCAGACCCGGGAAGTGCCCCAATCCACCAAAATCTACGACCGGACCGGTGAGCATCTTTTATACGAGGTCCATGGAGATGAAAAACGCACCCTCGTAAAAATTGAAGACATCCCGGACTCCGTAAAATTCGCGACCATCGCCATCGAGGACCGTCAATTCTACGAACACCACGGCGTGTATTGGCAGGGCCTGATTCGCGCCGTCCTTCAGAGCATCTTGAAACAGCAGCGCATCCAAGGCACTTCGACGTTGACCCAGCAATTAGTGAAAAACGCGATTCTGACGAATGAGCGCACTCCGGACCGCAAAATCCGCGAACTGATCCTCTCGTTGCAAATCGAACGCAAGTTTACCAAGGATCAAATTCTGCAATTGTATTTGAATGAGATTCCTTACGGCTCCACCATCTATGGAGTCGAAGCGGCTGCCGAAACCTATTTCGGAAAAACCGCGAAAGAATTGACGCTCGACGAAAGCGCCTTGCTCGCCGCCATTCCGCAACGCCCGTCTTTTTACTCACCGTATTCAAGCTCCGGCGCCAAGGATAAATTCGAACAACTCATCGGACGCCAGCACTATACGCTCGATCGCATGGCCGCCTACGGCTTCATCACGCGCGAAGAAGCCGACGCCGCGATGAAGGTGGACACGCTCGCCAAGGTGAAGCCGCGCAATATCGGCAATATCGCCGCGCCGCACTTCGTCGCCTATGTGCGTGAAATGCTGGAAGATAAATACGGGGAAAAAATGGTAGGCGAAGGAGGCCTCAACATCATTACCTCGCTTGATTGGGAGAAGCAGAAATTTGCCGAAGAGGAGGTCGTGAAAGGCGTTGAAGCGCGGGGCGAGCGCTACGGTTTTGAGAATGCCGCCTTGGTCTCGCTCGATCCGAAGACGGGGCAGGTACTCGCCATGGTCGGCTCCAAGGACTTCTTCGACGATGAAATCGATGGCCAGGTAAACGTGACCATCAGTCCGCGCCAGCCGGGCTCAAGTTTCAAACCCATCGTCTATGCGGCCGCGTTCGCGCGCGGGTATTTGCCGCAAACCCAGGTCTGGGACGTGAATACGGTTTTCAAGACGGGGACCGGAAACTACGAACCGAAAGATTATGACCTGAAAGAACGCGGCCCGGTCAGTCTGCGCCAAGCGCTCGCGGGCTCCTTGAATACTCCGGCCGTAAAACTTCTGTACATGGTCGGCGTGGGTCCGGTCATTGATTTCGCGGAGGAACTCGGCTATTCGACCTTAAGCGATCGCAGCCGTTTCGGCCTATCCCTGGTGCTAGGCGGTGGCGAGGTATTGCCCCTGGAACACGCGGCTGCCTTTGGGGCCTTTGCGCGCGAAGGCGAATATCACGCGCCCGTTTCCGTCTTGAAAGTGACGGCTCCGGACGGACAAATCCTGGAAGAATGGAAGGAAACCGAACCGCGCCGCGTAATGGACCAGCAAACGGCCCGCCTCGTGAACGACGTCATGACCGATAATAATGCCCGCGCTTACGTTTTCGGCCAAAACAACAGCTTGACCTTGCCGGATCGTCCGGTCGCGGCCAAGACGGGAACGACCAATAATAACAAAGACGCCTGGACCGCAGGCTTTACGCCCAACCTCGTCACCGTCGTCTGGGTGGGGAATAGCCGAGGTGAAGAAATGAAACGCGGAGCGGACGGCTCCATTATCGCCGCGCCGATCTGGCAGGGCTACATGAAGCGGGCCTTGAAAGGCATGCCGATCGAGCGCTTCACCGCGCCCGCCCCGGCCCAAACCACCAAGCCCGCCTTGCTCGGCCAAGTATTCGAACAAAAAGTGAAGGTGAATAAACTGACCGGAAAGCGCGCGACCGAATCCACGCCGGCTGATCTCGTCGAGGAGCGCGTGAACCGCGAAGCACATTCCATTCTCTGGTACATCGACAAAGACGATCCGACCGGTCCGCCGCCGGGCAATCCCGCTTCGGATCCGCAATTTGGAAATTGGGAAGCGGCCGTGCGCGGCTGGGTCGAGAAGACACAATGGAATGCAACCAGCACGGTATCGAATGAAATCGACACGGAATTTAACGAAGCGAGCCGTCCGCGCGTTACCATCCTTTCGCCCGCGGCAAACAGCTCAGTCACCAGCCGCCGCGCCGTCTTCATGGCTGGCGTCGAAGCGCCCCGACCCATCGTGCGCGTCGAAGCCTACTTGGACGGAGTGCCGATCGGTTCAACCGTGAACGCCCCCTGGTCCATCGAAGTGCAGATCCCGAACCGGATCGCTACCGGTTTCCGGACCCTGCTGTTCCGCGCCTTCGACCAATACGGCTTCTCCGGCGACACTTCGCACAGCATCAATCTCACGGCTCCGGCTGATCCCACCCTTTCCGGGGTCACCATCATTTCGCCAAGCAATGGCGAAACCTGGTCGCGCGCCTCATTCCCGAAAAAGATTCAGGTGAACCTGGAAGACCCGAGCCTCTACGAGCGCGTAGAAATCGCGCTCCTTGGACCTGACGGCATTCGCCGGCTCGTCGGTGCGGAAACTAATATCCAATCCACTCTGGTGGAGGTGAGCATGCCAGCCGGTCCGCCGATCGGCCGGCACTCAGTCGTCGTCGAAGCGACGCGACGCGGCTCCGCTTCCAAAGACGAAGCAAGAATCTTCATCAATGTGACGGACTAACAAAACATCCCCCGCACTGCGGGGGATGTTTTGTTACGTGCTATGTGTTACGTGATTATTGTCGAATCGGCATCACGATATAGCGATATCCTTCGCCCTCGGCCGGCGTCACCACTACCGCGTTCATGCCGTCGATCAATCGAATGGTGACCTTGTCTTTGCCGATCGCGGCGAGACCATCCGAAATATAGCGGTAGTTCATCGTCACCTTGTTTGCGTCTCCGTCCACCACAGCCTTCAAGGAGGTGGCATGGGCGCCCGTACCGGTGTCGGACGACGAAACCTTCAAAGACCCCTCTGAGAACTCAAAATGGACGTCAAAGAGGCCTTGGCGGGAGAAGAGAGAAGCCGCCCGGATAGCTTTGGCCAATTCGGTCCTCGTAATCGTGCCCGTGGTTTTAAACTGGGTAGGGATAATCTGGCGGTAATCCGGGAAACTTGCCTCAATTAAGCGGGAAATCAGCTCCACATTGCCATAGGTAATGACCATCTGGCTGTCCGTCATGGCCCACTCCACCGCCTCGGGCAACCCCATGTCATCGCTATAGGCGGTTAAGATGCGCCCGATCTCCTGCATGGCCTTGGCCGGGACAATGCACTTCACTTCCGCTTCCGAACTTCCGGTCTCCAAACCCGTGACACGTTCCGCCAGACGATAAGAATCGGTTGCGGCCATCACGAGCTTGCCGGAATGTTCTCCGTTGAAGTAGCACGCGACGCCTCCCAACTCCGGTCGCGATTCCGAACCCGAAACGGCAAACGCCACTTGGCCGATCGCGCCGCGCAATTCCTCCGCCTTCAAGCGATAGCCACCCTCTTTCGTAAGACGGGGAATAAGCGGGAACTCCGACGACGGCATTCCGCGGACCGTCGTCGTCGATCCGTCGGCGCGCACTTCCAAACCATCGCCATTCAAAACCAATTCCACCTTACCGGCCGGAAGGAGCGAAATGTAATCCTGTAAAAGCTTCGCCGGGACGGTAAACTCGCCGGCCTGTTCAACGCGTCCACGTACCATGGCCGAAACCGCCATCTCAAGATTGGTCGTCGAGAGCTTGAGGCCGCCGTTCTCGGTTTTTAAGAGCACGTTTCCGAGAATGGGCAGGTTGGCATTCTTGCCCGAGATGTGGCTTACGAGGGATAAGCCTTGGAGGAGGTTCTCCTGAGTACACGCGAAGTTCATAGGTTCGTGCCCATCTTGGATGGGCGTTCAAAACTCGTCAACGTGCCCTTCCAATCCGTCCCTCTGTTGTTATTAGGTTTATATATAAGAATATATACGGTGGTAGTAATAAGGGGTGTGGATGCTCTGGATAAAGCAAAAATCCAGCGTCGTTGCTGGATTTGCTCGACCAATTTCATCCACCGTACCCCTGGAACAATCTGTGAGGGAGGGTGGAATAACTTTGGCCCGGATCCTGCCCCCTCGATTGTGTACGCAATTGATCCAATGCTTGTTCCATCCCATAACCCAACTTGCCCACAGGGTTATCCACCGTCCGCCTCTGGCGGGCTCAGTTCTTGGTTCCCTCACTGGAATAAATTTTCTCGCGGATGATGGTGAGGTCGCGCTTGAGCTGTTCGTCTTGCTTCAGAAGTCCGGAAATTTTTTCGCAGGCGTGCATGGCCGTGGTGTGATCGCGCCCCCCGACCTGGTCTCCGATGGAAGGATAGGAGCACTTCGCCTCTTCTCGGAGGAGATACATGGCGACCTGTCTCGGGAATGCGAGCCGGCGCTCGCGACTCTTCCCAAGGATTTCATCCATGGTGATATCGAAGTAGGTCGTGACCGTTTCGAGCAGGACGCGAGGCGTGATCGTGCGCTTGGTAAGAGTGGGCGTGAAGCTCTGGAGGATTGGTTGGATGGTTTGCAGCGACGGCAACAGGTTTTTGAATTGATGGTAGGCGACGATTTTGTTGAGCGCGCCTTCGAGCTCGCGGATATTCGACTGGATCGCGCCGGCAATCGCGTGGAGGATTTCCGTTGAGAGCGGATAATTTTTTTCACGCGCCTTGGCATGCAAGATGGCGACGCGGGTTTCAAAGTCCGCTTTGGAGATGTCGGCCGTCATGCCCCACTCGAAGCGGGACTGGAGGCGGGATTCCAGGTTTTGGATGTCCTTGGGCGGGCGGTCAGACGATAGGACGATCTGCTTATTGCTTTGGTGGAGATGGTTAAAGGTATGGAAAAATTCCTCCTGGGTTCCTTCGCGGCCGGCCAAAAATTGGATGTCATCCACTAAAAGGATGTCAACTAAGCGATATTTATCTTTAAAATCATTCCCATGGCCGCTTCGGACCGCCTGGATGAATTCATTGGTGAATTTCTCGCAGGTGACATATTTCACCTTTAAATTCCCGTTCAATTGAAGGGCGTGATGGCCGATCGCTTGCAGCAAGTGGGTCTTGCCCATGCCGGCGCTACCGTAAAGGAAGAGCGGATTGTGGACCTCGCCTGGTTTGGTGGCCACGGCCGTGGCCGCTGCATGGGCGAGTTCGTTGTTTTTGCCGACGACAAAACTCGGAAATTGGTAACGAGGGTTCAAGCCGAGGTCGGCGCTGGCGGCCGAAGCGGTCGGCACGAAGGAGCTCGAAGTCGGCGGAGCATACGACACGGACTGCGCGCCTGGCATTTGCGGGGCCTGGTTGTGCGCGACGTGGTCCAGCGGAAGCACGGTCGTATTTTTCACTTCCACCCGGTACACCACCTCGCGAATCGGCAAATTTGAAGCGTTTCTTAAGGCTTTTACGATTTGGTCATGGTACTTTTTTTCAAGCCAGGCCTTGGTAAACGTGTTGGGAACGGAGACGACGGCGCGCGAGCCCTCCGCCTCGCTCAAAAACGTATTCTTGAACCATGTCGTGAAGTTCGCCTTGGAGAGCGTGAGCTCCAACTCTCCGAGAGCCGCTTGCCAAAGAGCCTGGATGTCCATAAATCAGTTCGATCATTCCAACCGAGCATATCCCTGTCAAACTCTGTGGAAGGAAAGTGGATATAAAGGGATATCCCCCTAGGCTCTTGTCAAAACCTCAGATTTCACCTATCATATCCGCCATACTCATATGGCTACCAAGCGAACCTACCAGCCGAAAAAGCGCCGTCGCGCTAAAGTACACGGCTTCCGCGCCCGCATGCGCACCAAGAAGGGCAAAGAAGTTCTCTCCCGCCGCCGCACCAAGGGCCGCAAGATCTCGGCGATTAAGACCAAGGTCAAGCGCTCCCGCCGCTAAGATAAGAGAAAAACACTCCGACGAATGTCGGGGTGTTTTCTTCAGGGAAAGGGTTTCATGTTATATCTATATCCATGCTACCAAAAGCTGAGCGCCTGCGCCGGGCCAAGGATTTTGCCCTGCTCTCCCAAAAAGGGCGGGTGATTTACAGCCCCTTTTATGCCCTGCGCCTGCGCCCGAGCCAGACGGCCACCAAGGTCGGCTTCGTGACCTCGGCAAAAATTTTTCGCACAGCCGTGAAGCGCAACCGCGCGAAGCGGCGCATGCGCGAAGTCCTGCGCCTCCTGAAATCCGAATGGCCGAAGCAAATCGATTTGTTGTTTATATTAAAAATCGAAGCGCTCGACGCGGAGTTCGTGGATTTACAAAATGCCGTGAAGCGTTCGTTTGAAAAAGTTCCAGAAGCGCTCACCAAGCCGCCGAGCCCCCGCAAAAATCTGAAAGCGCGCCGCAAGAGCTCGGTTGTCTATAAAGAGAACCCATGAAGATGACTCACGCCCCACGGAAGTTTGGTCAGCTGTTGATCCGCGTCTATCAGAAAACGTTATCGCCCGACCATGGCCCGCTGCGCCACTTGTTCCGGTATCCGACCTGCAAATTTCATCCGACGTGTTCCGAATATACGCATGAAGCCGTCGGTCGTTTCGGATTGTTGAAGGGCTCCTGGCTCGGCGCGAAACGTATCAGCCGTTGTCATCCATGGAGCCAGGGAGGGATGGATCCGGTTCCGAAGTCCTGATTGTCATAGATGGGTGAAAGCCCCGTTTTATGGGCATACGAATAATGTATACAACGTATGTCCATGTTAACCCGCTACGCCGTCGGCGTATTCTCAAAACATCTTTGGCTGTATCGCTGGTTCCTCAATACCCAGATGAACGGCTAAGAATTTCACCAACGCCTCCTGTTCCAACGGGAGGCGTAGTGTTTTCTTTTTCGACGTTTGTCCATTCGTGATTTCCACGTCCGATTTTGAGAGCTTGAGCGTTTTTGCCAGGTAAGAAATCAATTCGCGATTCGCTTCGCCGTCCACCGGTGGAGCGGCGAGTTTTATTTTAAGGGCGCCGTCAGCCATCCAGCCCGTGATTTCGGTTTTGGAAGAATTTGGGACGACCCGGACGGTGAGGAGTGACATAAAATCATTGTATGAAAAAACGGGTGATGCGGCGAGCGACTTCTCGGACGACGTACGTCGGAGCGAAAGTCGTGAGCCGCAGCAGGACCCGTTTTTCAATTCATAACTATATTATTTCATGCACTCCTTCTTCAGCCACTCGAGCGCGCGACGGTTGCGCATCTGGATCTTCACGTAGTCTCGGTAGTCGGGAGAGGAGACGTGCTGGCGCGTGTCCGCCTGGAGCTCCGGGATATTGGTGAGGATGCGGTCCACCTCGGCGTCGATTTCTTCCTCCGAGACCTCGATCTTTTCCTGGTTGGCAAAGGCTTTGATGAGTACCGCGGTACGGATGCGGCGGACGGCCTGCTGGGTAAAGTCCAATTTTAGCTCATCTTTGCTCTTTTTGATCTGTTGGAGATAGGTCGCCATGTCCATGCCCTGGTCTTCGAGGCCATGTTCGAGCTCGTGCATCATGCGCGTGACCTCTTCATTGATCAAAATGCCCGGTGTTTCGCTGAAGCTAGCGGAATCCACGAGTTTCTCAAGCATTTCGATTTCCGCGGCCTCAGCGGCGCGAGTTTCCATTTCAGCCTGCATGTTTTCTTTCAATTTTGTACGAAGCTCTGCCAAATCCGCGAGGCCGACGGTCTTCGCGAATTCGTCATCGGCCTTTGGGAGCTGGAGCTCAAAGACGCTTGTCGCTTTCACCTTGAAATCCACCTCTTTGCCGGCGAGATGCTTCTGGAAATGTTCGGCCGGGAACGGGAGAGTGAAGGTTTTTTCATCGCCGGCCTTCATACCGACCAACTGCTCGGCCATGCCCGGGATATAGTTCGGTTCGGACAGATATACGCGATAATCACGGCCCGTGCCGCCTTCAAGCGCCACGCGATCCTTGCTCATCTCCAAATCCACGATGATCAAGTCATCCATGGTGGCGGGACGTTCAGCCAAAACTTCGGTGCGACGCATGCGGCGCATTTCATCAATCGCCTCTTCAACCTGCGCGTCGTTCGCGGTTTTGGCTTTCTTTTCCACCTGGCACGCTTTCAAGTCCGGCATTTTCGTGACTTCCGGCACCAAGGCCGTGGTGGTCGTGAAGGTGATGGCTTCGCCCGGAACGAGTTTTTCAATCGAAATCGCCGGGGATCCGACGGTTTCCAGCTTCTCGGCCAAGACGGCCTTCACATAGGCGGCACGCACGATGCGCTCGAGAGCAGCTTCAAGAATCGCCATTTCGCCATGGATGCGCTTCACGTCTTCGTAGGTTGCAAAACCAGGGCGGAAACCGGGCATGGGTTTGGCCGTGGAGATTTCTTTTACTGCTTCTTCGCGATACGCCTTGGTTTCCTCCCACGGGATTTCAAATTCGAGTTTGACTTCGCCCGAGGGGAGACGGGTAATTTTTTGCATAGATCAGGCCGAGATTAGGCCAAAACGGGGGATTCGTCAATGCTACGGCTTGGGCTTGATTGTTTTTGATATTTTGCGTATTCTTCGCCCGAATTATGGCACTCCAAATCGGCATCGTCGGTCTCCCGAACGTGGGCAAATCCACGCTCTTTTCGGCCATCACCAAAAAGCAGGTGGATTGCGCCAACTATCCCTTCTGCACCATCGACCCGAATGTGGGCGTAGTGGAAGTGCCGGACCCGCGTTTGGCCGTACTCGCGAAGATCAGCAATACAAAGAAGATTATCCCGACGGTCATCGAATTCGTGGACATCGCCGGCCTTGTGAAGGGCGCATCCGAAGGCCAGGGTCTTGGAAATAAATTCTTAGCAAACATTCGCGAGACCGATGCCATCGCCCAAGTCGTGCGCGCCTTTGATGATTCGAATATTTTGCACGTGGATGGTTCCATCAATCCGGTGCGCGACGCGGAGACTATCAATACCGAACTCGCTTTGGCTGACTTGGACATTCTGACCAAGCGCGCTTCGAATATCGAGAAACAGATGAAGAGCGGTAAAACCAAAGATTTGGAAAATGAATTTGCCGCCGTGAATAAAGCCATCACCAATTTGAATGGCGGCACCATGTTACGCGATGTCGAATGGACCGACGATGAGCGCGTGCCTTTGCGTTTGCTCCAACTCCTCACCATGAAGCCGATGTTGTATGTCGTGAACGTCAGCGAAGCGCAGCTTGGGGATGGCTCGTGGAAAGAACGCGTCAAAGATTTGAAGGGCCGCATCGTGCCGGTGTGCGTGAAGATGGAAGCCGACCTTTCGACCATGTCGCCTGAAGAAAAGAAAGAATATTTGGAGATGGCCGGTCAAACCCATTCGGGTCTCGACGTATTGATCACGGAAGCCTATGACGTGCTGGGTCTTATTACCTTTTTGACGACGGGCGAGATCGAAACGCGCGCCTGGACGACGGTAAAAGGCTCGACCGCGCCGCAAGCCGCCGGGAAAATCCACACGGATTTTGAAAAGAACTTCATCCGCGCCGAAATCACCCCATATAAGGATTACGTGGAATGCGGCAGCGAAGCCGCGTGCCGTGAAAAGGGGAAGACGCGCATCGAAGGGAAGGAATACATCATGCAAGACGGCGACGTTTGCTACTTCCGTATCGGGGCGTAAGATCGGTGGGCTATGAACGTCGCGGTGATTGGGACGGGATATGTCGGACTGGTGTCCGGCGCGTGTTTGGCCGAGCTCGGTCATCACGTCTCTTGCGTGGATGTCGATCCCGCAAAAATTGAAAAGCTGCGGCAAGGCGTGATGCCGATTTTTGAACCCGGGTTGGAGGAGCTCGTGAAACGGAATGTCGCGAACGGGCGTTTGAAATTCACGACGGAATATTCCGAAGCGGTTCCGGACGCGGAATTTATTTCAATCGCCGTCGGAACTCCGTCGGCGGAAGATGGCTCGGCCGACATGCAGTATGTGTTTTCAGCAGCCGAGATGATCGGAAAACAGCTGAAGCGGTACGCCGTCATCGCCGATAAGAGCACCGTGCCCGTCGGAACGTCGGAACAAGTGACGGAAATCATCCGAAAAAACTTTTCAGGCGAGTTCGATGTCATCTCAAATCCGGAAATTTTGCGCGAGGGACATGCCGTGTCGGATTTTTTGAAGCCGACGCGCATCATTATCGGGTCGCCAAGCCCGCGCGCGAGCGAGGTTGCCCAACGTTTATACGCCTTTTTGGATTGCCCCAAATTCGTGATGTCGCCGCGTTCCGCCGAGCTGACCAAGTACGCCGCGAACGCTTTTTTGGCGACGAAAATCAGTTTTATCAACGAGATCGCGCACCTGGCCGAAGAACTTGGAGCCGATATTGAGGAAGTCGCGGCCGGGATCGGTTCGGATCCGCGCATTGGAAAAGATTTTTTGCGCGCAGGCCTCGGATGGGGCGGATCCTGTTTCCCCAAAGACGTGCGCGCCATCCGCCACAAAGCCGGAACCGTCGGACGCGAAATGCCGATCGTGAACGCGGCGCTCGAAATGAATGCGCGTGCGAAAGATCGCGTGGTCGAGCGCATCGAAAAGGCGGTGGACGGTTTGTCAGGCAAGCGCGTGGCGTTGCTCGGACTCGCGTTCAAGAACAATACGGACGACACGCGAGAATCCGCGGCGATTGAATTGTTGCGCCGCTTTCTTGCGGCCGGAGCCACCGTCGGCGCGTATGATCCGGAAGCGCATGTGTACGACACCGAGCTCGAAACCAAATTTGAGCGTCACGAAAATGCGCTCGACGCCGCGCGTGATTCAGATGTGCTCGTGATCGCCACCGAATGGGACGAATTCCGCTCCATGGATCTTTCTGCGCTAAAGTTAGCGATGAAAGGCAATCTAATCATGGATGCGCGCAATCTCCTCAAGCCCGACGAAGCCCGCAAACACGGCTTCACCTACCTTTCCGTCGGCCGCCCCTAGGCGGCCGTTTGTTTTTATGGAACGTGGTGGAACATGTCACGTTCGTTTTTTGACGCACCTCCTTCTGCGTTATTTGGTTGGAGTTTATTGCTTGGAGTCGCGCTCCACTCTTTTATTCCAACCCAGCCGTTTCGATGGGAGGCTTTGTTTGCCTGTGCGGCGGTATCCGGATTTTTTTCATTCCGCGTGAAGTCGAAGAAATATGTTGTACCTGTCATCTTGTTGTTCGGTTGTTGCCTCGGGTTTGCGCGTTTTGAAATCGCGCGTCCGAAATTTCCGAACGAACTTCGGATCTTTGATGCATCCGCCTTCGCCTACGACCGCTCCGTGCAAACCGGTTGGATGGCAGACCGCCGTTCGCGTCTCACGCAACGCATTTTGCAGATTATTCCTGATGATGAGGGACGGTTGCTCGCCGGAATTCTGTATGGCGAGCGCGGACTCTCGAAATCCACGAAAGACGAAGTACGTCGGTCGGGTCTTTCGCATTTGGTCGCCGTATCCGGCGCGAACGTCACCATTATCCTCGGAGCGATCATGAAGCTGCTCGCGCCTCTCAAATGGTCTAAACGCCAACGTTTCCGGGCCATTTCCATTGGGCTGATACTATTTGTACTCTTTGTGACTCCACAGCCGCCTGTGACCCGCGCGGCCATCATGGGATGGCTGGTCGCGCTCGCGCCCGTGGTCGGGCGGTTGCCGAATATGCGTCATTTATTATTGACGGCGGCCGTCGCATTCGTTGCTTGGCGTCCTGAATCTTTATTATTTGATCCATCCTTCGCTTTATCGTTTCTTGCGATGATCGGACTCATGACATACGGGAGTTCATGCGCGGATTGGATCGAGCGAAAAATAAAATCGCCTATGCTCGCGGAACTCATCGGCTCCACGATCGGCGCGATGCTCCTCACATCGCCGTATGCGATGTGGGCATTCGGGCAGTTGAGTCTCATCGGATTGATTTCGAATCTCTTTGCCGTGCCGCTGGTGCCTTGGGCGATGGCCATCGGTACGCTTGTCATACTTTTTCCATTTCCTCCATTTGTCTTCACGGCAAAACTATTTTTGTCGGCGATATTAAAAATCGCGGAACGATCAGCGGCGTCGCCGATCGGGATTTGGGACGAGGTCTTCGTGTCCCCATTTTTTATGATCGGATGCTACGTCGCGATCGCGGTTGGATGGGGAGTGATGCAAAAACGGAAATCAGTTATCCACAAAAAAGTGTCAGGGGATGGGCCTGCGTCGGATCAGCCAGACAAGATTCGAGGCCTTTTCTTCTCTTAGATTTCGTCCTGGTTGGACAGCCTTGATTGTTCCGTCAATGAAGACAAACAGATTATTTTGACCTTATTTTTAGCTAAGTTATCGTAAAAAGCAGGTCGCGAGACCTTGGAAAACACTTGTCAGGCAAGAAAGCGATTGGCAGAAGGGTGGCGCCCGGACAGAAACGATCCGGGAATGGGCCGCCGCCGCACGGTCCGGCTCACGCCCGACTATACGGCGCCCGAAAGGGCCACGGGTGAATCGCTTTCGCCACGGGACGTGGAGGGCCGGCATGCGGGGCATACGGATTCCGGCCAAGCGTCGGAAGACACGCCGCTTGCGCGCCAGCCCTGGAACGGCCGCCTTCATGGCTCCGCCGAACCTCTCTTTCCCGGATAAGTTCTTCCACGAAGATGGCGGGCGCTTCCGACCAAGCGCCCGCCGCACCTCTCCAGGTTTCCGCTCCCGTGTCCGCACTAGTAACGGACGCGGTAGGCGGAAACCTGAAGGAGGTACTCATGCGCAAGTCGTTCTTTCTCATCATCATGCTGATCGTCGTGCTCTGGCCGTCCGTGGCCGGGTGCGCGACGGGTGGCAGTCACGAGCGTTCCCAGCGTCGCGATGCGGGCGTCGCGCTCTCGTTCGACGGGGGATCGCTGCCCATGCCTCACGACGCGGGTTCGTCGTTCGTGCCGCCGGCCGGCATGGATGCCGGTTTCCCGATGGACGCGGGCGCCGCGCCTTCGTTCGATGCGGGGTCGTTCGTTCCGCGCGATGCCGGACGAGCTGAGCCCGACGCCGGACATCCCGTGTCGCCGATGCGCGAGAGCTGTAACGGCCTCGACGATGATGGCGATGGCGCGGCCGACGAGGACTTCCTGTGTCCGCTCGGCCGCATCGGGGAGCTGTGCGTCACGAGTTGCGGTGCGCTCGGCGACCGCCGTTGCGAAGCGCCCGGCTGTTCCTGGTCCACCGCGTGCTACCCGCGCGCGGAGATCTGCGACACCATCGACAATAACTGCGACGGCCGCGTTGATGAGGGCTGCGGCCCTGTGTCCGACCCGCGTTTGATGCGCATCGCGCTCAACCCCGCGATGCGTGACGAGTGTCCGGCGGGTTGGCGCATCCGGTTGTGGTTCAGCAGCCCGCCGGAAGAGTCGCCGGCTGGGGGAGTCCTTGAACGCCTCGTCCCGGCGACGATCGGACCTACGAGCGCGATTACGTTCTGGTGCGATGAGCGCATTCCGCAGTGGTACGTGTGGGATGCGTCCGATCACGATGCGCTCGGAAGCGGCGTGTTCTCCGAGCTCTCGCTTGGCGGCACGGACCTGCGTGCCAGTACCCGTATCTGCGAAGATCCGCTGTCGCCGGGTACGGGCGTTCGTCCCATCATCATGTGGGATACGGCCCGTCGCGGGAGCTGTCCGCCATGAGAACTGGCTGGGGCCCGATGCTCTATTGGGCCCCGTTTTTATTCATCCAAGAAAGTTATCCACCGTGATCACTTCCCATGTGGAAACGTGACACGTAAGGTATAGAACATAAATAGAACACTATAGCTATGGCAAAGAAAACCACTGACTTGCAGGACGGACGTCGGATCGCGATTCAAGGCGCGCTCGATCAAATCAAAGAAAAATTCGGAGAAGGCTCCATCATGAAATTGGGGGAGGCTCACAAGATGCAGGTGGATGCGATTCCGACCGGTTGTTTGTCGCTCGATCTCGCGCTTGGCGTCTTTGGTGTGCCGCGCGGACGCATTGTCGAAATCTACGGTCCGGAAGCTTCCGGTAAGACCACGCTTGCGCAACACATTATCGCCGAAGCGCAGAAATTGGGCGGCATCGCCGCTTTCGTGGATGCGGAGCACGCGCTTGATCCGGAATACGCGCGCAAAATCGGCGTGGATGTCGACAACATGTTGATCTCGCAGCCTGATACGGGTGAACAAGCTTTGGATATCGTCGAAACCTTGGTGCGTTCGAATGCCGTGGATGTGATCGTGGTGGACTCGGTGGCCGCGCTGACCCCGAAAGCCGAAATCGAAGGTGAAATGGGTGACAGTCACATGGGGTTGCAGGCGCGTTTGATGAGCCAGGCATTGCGCAAACTCACGGGTATCGTGTCGCGTTCGCGCACGGTCGTGATTTTCATCAACCAAATCCGTCTGAAGATCGGCGTAGTGTTCGGCAATCCGGAAACGACCACCGGCGGCACGGCGCTGAAGTTCTACTCCTCGCAGCGCATCGAGGTGCGCCGCAGCGCGCATATCAAGATGGGGGAGAAGATTCTCGGCAACCGCGTCAAAGTGAAGATCGTAAAGAACAAGGTTGCGCCGCCGTTCCGTACCTGTGAATTCGACATTATGTATAACGAGGGCATTTCGATTCCGGGAGACTTGCTGGATGCCGGCACCGAGCTTGATGTGATTACGAAGTCCGGCAACTCGTATTCTTACGGGGCCGAGAAGCTGGGCGTTGGCCGCGAAAATGCCAAGCTTGGTTTGCGTGAGCGTCCCGAGATGATGAAGGAGATCCGTGAGAAGTGTCTGGCCGCCTGGCGCGTGCGTGAAGACGAGGGTTTGCTGCCGGTAAAGTCATCCGGCGACTCTGACGCGGCAGGGGGAGATGACGAGAGCGCGCCGAACGAATAGAATAGGCTGGTTCCCATGGGCCGTCGCAAGAAATCATCGTTTGGGCTGGCAATGGAGCCCGAAACCCGGAAGGGGGTCGCCGTCGTGACCCTCTTCTTTGGCGCATTGTTCCTGCTCCTTACGTTCTTCGACATGGGCGGCCAAATCGGCCAAGCGGTGAATGAAGGCGTAGCTTATGTTTTTGGCTGGGATAAGCTGATCATTCCGTTCTTGCTCATGGCCTGGGGCTATCACGTGGCCGCTCCCGACCGTTTGCCGCTTCGATTCTCCAATGCGCTCGGGTTCCTGTTGTTTTTTCTTTCGTTGAACCCGCTCATTCATGCCGTGACTTTTCCCGAGCTGCAACCCGTGGCCGATGCGGCGTTGATGGTGTCAGGCGGCAAGCTCGGCGAAACCGTGGCGTTGCCTTTCGTGCAAATGCTGGGCATGCCCGGCGCGGTGATCTTGTTCGTCGCCATTTTGGTGATTTCGTTGCTCCTCATGTTTAACGCAACGCTGCGCCAGGTCTTGTTCGTGATCGATTTGCTTTGGAAAGGGTTGGCCCTGTTTTTGAAAGGGTTGTGGTCGCCGATCCGTCGTTGGATGGATGCCCGCGCCGAGGCAAAGGCCCAAACCTCTTTGAAGCCTTTGGATGAAATGGAAGAAGAAGCAGAGGGCGAAGATGAGGAGGAGGGTGAAGAAGAAGGGGAGGAGGAAGAGGCTGAAGAGGAAGAAGGCGAAGAAGAGGGAGATGAAGAGCCCCGCATCGCGAAAATCAAACCGAAGAAACGCTATCCGCGCGTGGAAATCCCATTCGATCTTTTGGATAAGCGTGACGATAAGCCGACGTCCGGAGACATCGTGCATAACCGCGAAGTGATTCGCCGCACGCTGGAGAATTTTGGCATCCCGGTGGAGATGGCTGAGGTATCCGTCGGTCCCACGGTGACGCAGTTCGCGTTCAAACCATCTGACGGCATCAAGCTCTCGCGTATCACCGGTTTGAATAACGACCTCGCGCTCGCGCTCGCCGCCCATCCGATCCGTATCGAGGCGCCGATCCCGGGCAAGTCGCTCGTAGGCGTCGAGGTGCCGAACAAATCCGTGGCGACGGTCGGTTTGCGTGAGATGTTCGAGTCCAAAGAGTTCCGCGAGCGCCGCGGCTCACTGGCCTTCGTGCTTGGCAAGGACGTTTCCGGCAAAGCGTGGACCGCCGACCTCGCCAAGATGCCGCACTTATTGGTCGCCGGCGCGACGGGTTCTGGTAAGTCGGTCGGACTGAACGTCCTCATCATGTCGTATATCTATACGCTTGGTCCGGATGACGTGAAATTCATCATGGTGGATCCGAAGCGCGTGGAATTACAGGTCTATAACGGCATTCCGCATTTGATTACGCCGGTCATCACCAAGGTTCCGGAAACCGTGAACGCGCTCAAGTGGGCGTTGCGTGAAATGGATCGCCGTTTGGACTTGCTGGGCTCGATGAACGCCAAGGATATTTCGAGCTACAACTCTCGCGTGCAGGATCGGTTGCCGTACATTGTCATCATTATCGATGAAATGGCCGACTTGATGGCCTCATCCGCGTCGGAGGTGGAAGGTCCGATCGTGCGTTTGGCGCAGATGTCGCGCGCCGTCGGCATCCATTTGGTGCTGGCCACCCAGCGTCCGTCCGTGGATGTGATCACGGGCCTTATCAAGGCGAACGTTCCGGGACGCATCGCGTTCGCCGTCGCATCCGCCACGGATTCGCGCACCATTCTTGACCAACAAGGCGCGGAAAAATTACTCGGCCGCGGCGACATGCTGATTACGTCGAATGACATTCCCGTCCCGAAGCGTTTGCAGGGCGCCTTCGTATCGGAAACCGAAATCAGTCGCGTGGTCGAGTTTGTGAAATCCAAATACGATCCGCCGGAATATGATCCGGGCGTGGTGGAGCGTCCGGCTGGTGGTCCGACCGTCTTCGGCGGCGGCGCGGGCTTTGAAGAGGATTCCGATCCGCTTATCCCTGACGCGAAGGAAGAGATCATCCGCGCCGGAAAAGCTTCGGCCTCGTTATTGCAGCGCCGTCTCAAGGTGGGGTATGCCCGTGCCGCCCGTTTGCTCGACTTGCTTGAACAGGAAGGATTTATCGGTCCGGGTGATGGCGCCAAGCCGCGCGAAATTTTGAAGGCAGACTTCACGAAAGCTTCGGACCCGCTCGTTTCTAACCGAAAGAATATTGCCGCGCCCGAACCGCCTCCGGCCGCTGAAAAAGATGAGGAGGAAGAAGAGGATGGCGAGGAACTTGAGGAGGAAGAGATTGATGAGGAGGGTGGAGAAGAGGAGGCTGGCGAAGAAGAGGAGAAATAGGTAAAACGGAGCCATGGGCTTCGTAACCAAACGATTGAATGCGCCCGGGCGTCTTGGCCCGGATTTGATCGAGTTGCGCGAAGGCGTCGGGCTGACCGTTGAGGAGGCGGCCGGGCGGACCAAAATCGCCCCGTCCGTTTTAAAGGCGTTGGAAAACGAAGACTGGGCGGATCTGCCTGATCCGGTATATGCGGAGCGTTTGTTAAAATCCTACGTTTCCTTTTTTGGCGCGAATGAATCGTATTATCTGCACAAATTCCGTGAAGGACTGGAAGCCCGCGAGATCGTGCGTGACCGTTCCACGCTCTTGCCGCGTCCCATGCGTATCGGCGCGCATGAAATGGCGGTGACGCCTCGTATTTTGGCCGCGCTGGGATTCATGGGCTTCACGTTGCTGCTCGGCGGCTACGTCTTTGCGCAGGCGCGCGCCATGTCGGTCGCGCCGCCGCTCGAACTATTCGCGCCGGCGGACGGGGAAAAAGTCGACGACCCGCTAGTGGTCGTAAAAGGGAAGACCTTGCCCGGTTCATCCGTCACCGTGAATGGGGCGCCGGCCGTCGTGGGGGATGACGGGATGTTTGAGTATCGCCTGAATGTGCCGCGAGGCACCACGGTCATTCGCATCGTGGCGAGACGCCGCCATGGAAACGAATCAGCCGCCGCGCGACGCGTGATCTATGACCGGCCGCTCCCGAAGCAGCCGGATGAATCCTAAGAACAAAAAAGACGCCGACCGAACTCGCGAGAATCGCGGTGTTCAGCGTCGACGTCGGCTGAGAAAGGAGCTGATCGAGGTCAGGATGCTGACCATGAGCTGGAAGCCCAGGTACCCGGCGCCCGCTCCGAAGAGCAGGCCGGCCAAGTCCGTCAGGAGGAGTCCGACGACGGCGCCGATCAGGATGAACCCGATGCAGACGCGATCGCTGGAGCTCAGCCCCTCTTCGTCCGAAATGAGGTCATTCGGACGGCGCAGACTCATGCGGCCTCCGGCGGATCCGCTTTGGGCGCCTCGACGTGCCGGAGCCGGTGCAGCTCCTCCGGAGTCGCGGCCCTCTTCGGCGGCGCCATGGAGGCGCGTCGGGCGAGTCCCAGGTCCGGGACGTGGGTGACGACCGTGGGGTCGTCGTGCAGGTCTCTCTCTTCGTGTTCGCTCACTCTCTATCCTCCTAAAGGCCGTCCGAAGACGGGTTAACAGACTAGCCTCATTTAGGGATTTTGTCCAGGGTCCGAAGTCGCGGGAAGAAAAGAGGGGGTTCCCGGCCGCTTGCGCGTCCGGGAACCCCCGTTCAGTCCTCCGTCGGCTCGTCGTCTCCGCCGCAGCCCGCGAGAAGTTCGCGTGTGGTGGCGAGCTCGTTTTCGAGCTGGCGGATGCGCTCCTTGAGCGACTCGCGCGTGTGGGTCGGCGGGCTCAGATAGTACGCTTCCGCGAAGTTGAGCCCGTCTTCCGCCGCGCCTGCGTTCCGGAGGAGGAAGAGCAGGTTGGCGAGGAAGGGGGCGGTCAGCTGCACGAGGAGGCCGCCCTGGTTCGGCGCGAGCTTGAGGCGTCCCTGCTTGTCCGGCCGCTGCTGATTGCTCAACTGCGGCAGGACGGCGGTCCAGAGCACGTCCTCTCCGTCCGGGTCCTTGGCTGCCTGGTAGAAGCTGGCGCGCCAGGGGTGGTCGCCTTTGTCGTCGACCCGGTCCCAGGTTTCGAGCGCCCGGTTCATCAGGCTCCACGACAGGATGATCTGGCGCGGTTTGCGGTCCAGCTTCTCTTCGAGAAGCTTGAGCCGCCGGTCGGCCGCCTCCGCGCTCGCCACGTCCTTGGGTCCGAAGGTCGGACGCAGGACGTACCGCTCGGGCCACCACGCGTCACCGTTCTTCTGGAAGAACTTAACGCGGCCGTGGTCCTTGTACGTCATCTCGCTGCTGTTCGCATATCCCGCGAACAGCGGGTCGAGTCCGTGGATCTCGTCCGACGACGCATCGAGCTCGAGCGAGTGGAGCTCGATCACGAAGGTGATGTCGGTGTCCTGCACAGTCGGGTAGATGTTCAGTCGTCGCACCTGATGCAGGTGGCTCAGGGCCGTGTCCATCGTGCTGATGGGCAGCTGGTACTCGAGACTGCGCCTCACGAGGGGTGAATTGCGCAGCCGGCTGGCGATCTGTTCCAAGGTCTTCTGGTTTGCCATGGCGGCACCCCTTTCGTTTGTTTTGATGTGGTTCTTTGTCCGGAACGTCCGGACGAACCTGGAGGTCAACACTGACCGCGAAAGAGCGGCTGGCGTTGGGCGCGGCTCGGCGACGGGAGCGCCCAGCCTCAGCCGGGGACTCCTTCGCACCGCCGCCATCCTATCCTCCAAGTTTATCCGGACGTCGATATGAAACGAACGTAAGCCAAGCAGGAGCTTGGCAATGGGGTCCGATCGAGCGAGCGCAGAGCCGTGCACCGCATGGTGCGTGGCGAGGCTCGGCTCGATCGGACAGAGGGTCGGGTTTCACGATGAGTTTTCACGTAAAGGATTCTCAACCCAAAAACAATGATGTCTGGTTGTTATCCGTTTTTCGCTACTCGCTACTCGTTATTCGATGGTCGAATGTGTCCGACTTGGACTCCCACCGCTTTTGGTTGGGGGAGTGAGAGGCCAAGGAGACACCCCGCGTAGAGAACGCAGGGGACGCCATGAACGGTGGCCCGCACCATGTGGTGCAGGCCGGTGGCGTAGGTTGATGTTGATCCCGACGGTGTTCAGCCGTTGGGCCCTTCCCAGCGAACGGACAGGGTTCCGGTCGGACGTTCCTCGCCGGGGCGCGTGAGCTCCGTCGGCGGGAAGTCGTAGGGGAATCCGTTCGCGTCCAGCTCGACGCACTCGCCGTGGGCGACGGGGGCGTCGCCGCTGGTGAGATGCGCGTCATCCCAGTGGATGAGATGTAGCGCGTCGTCGATGTGGCCGAGGACGTTGTGACCCTCGGACGCCTCCCAGAGGTCCACGCACAGGTGGGTGGAGCGCTCGCCGACCGTGGCGTGTACGTCGTTCCACCGCATGCGCGCGGTCGTGGTTGCATGCCAGTTGAACCGGCGCTGGGAGAGGAGGCTGGTGTCGCTCGGGAGCAAGCTCTCGACGCGGCCATGGATGATGCGTGCCGCGTAGACGCGGCCCGTGATCTCCGGCAGCTGGTAAAAGCTGCGGAAGATCTGGCCCCATCCGTGGTAGGCGCGGTTGACGTCGAAGATCACCATGACGTCGACGCGGTGGGTGCGCCCATGCGCGTCGGGCCCGGGATCGGTACGTCCGGTCACCGTGCCGTGTCCGGCATGGTAGACGTCGGACGCGATGGCGGTGCCCGATCCGAAGACCGAGCGCGTCACCGACCAGGCCGCGCCGCCGACCGTGCTGAGCACGCTCGGGGCGAAGTACCAGAGGGCGACGATCGTGACGAGGGCCCAGACCCAACGGGACTTGAGCCAGCCGAGCCAATAATCACGGAGCATCACGGAGCCTTTCTGTTCCCGCTTCGCGGGAACGTAACTGTTTTGGGTTGGAAGGATGGAAGGTGCGATCGAATGGGCCGACGGAGTCAGCCGATTGGATCGCACAGGATGACGGAGTTCGTCACCCTGAGCAGGAAGGAAGTGAAGGAACGGGATCAGCTCGCGCGCTTGAGGTGCGCCGGCACGGGGATGCGCTGGAGCGGCTCGGAGAAGAGCGCGGAGTCGAACGACTCCTCGAACTCCTCCGGGTCGAAGTCCCAGCCGCGCTCGGCGAGATGCGTGCGCAGGGCGCGGCGCACCTGCTTCGCGAGCTCGGCCTTGGCGTGCTCCTCGTAACCGTAGACCGGGAGAACGAAACTGCGCTTCGTCGACTGCTGCATGGGGACCTCGTGGCTCTCGCGAGCGGTTGGAGGGGAATTGGTTTGGAGGGTTTGGGAACCGATGCCGAAGCACCGGGGAAAGGGCGGGGGCCAGGGAGAACGGGACAAACCGTTTTTACTGACGCCCCTTGTTGTTGAGGTGAACGCGGGACGGTTGTCATAACGATGGGAACCACGTCCATGACGCCGGGAGTCTGAAGACTCGATGGCTGTATTGGACGGGGTTGGTGGGGACTTCCGTTTCGTCGTTCTTATGTTTGAGTGGGTGCCTGCGCGCCCGTCACGAAGCCTGATATCAAATCCGGCTCCTGGACGGACGTGCGTGAGCACGTCCTGATGGAAGGGGCTTCCGCCGGATAAATCAGGCGGATGGATGTAGGGGCGAGAATGAGTCGGATCCGCCGAAGCGGTCGAGCTCGTGAGAGCGCATACAGTGGGAGTCGCCAGTCGAAACCGGCTCGTCCCATTTCTGCGATCGCATCGTCCTGTTCCCGTGTTCGGGTTCAAGACGACGTTCGCCCTCCACGTCCATCCGTCTAAGGTTTTGGAGGCGGGTTGGTCCACAATGGTCCGAAGACCCGTGAATCCGCTCCAACCTTGGTTGAACGGTCCCAGTCGAAACCGGGTCCGAACAATTCAGGATGGAGTTGAGCCTTGCGACTCGCCTCCTCCAAAACCTTAGAAAGATGAATGGAAGACTGATGAAAGGTTCCGCCTGAGCGTCCGACTGAATCGGGCGATCGGGTGGAATCCCGGGAGGAGAGGCGGCGCTCGCTCATCTCTCCCGGGTTCTGTTCAGTGCTTTCGATAGAAAGGACTCGTTTCTTTCCGCCGCATACGCGATGGAAGTTAGGGTTATGCGCTGTACTTCAGCGCTTGAACTTGCGCTTGCGGTTCGGCCGGCTCGAGGCCGAGCACGATCCCGTCATCACGTAGCGCGTCGTCGGCTGCGGGCTCAGTGCCTGCTGGATGCGCGAGTCGGTCCGCGGAGTGCGCATGAAGCGCTCCGCATCCTCGTCGCTCATCGTGAAGGGCCTGCCCGGAACGAAGGTCTGCGTCATCCGTCTCTCCTCATGGGGCCATCGTTCAGAAACGTGTGCTTCCGATAGGTACCTCTCGCGAGTTTCTACGCCTTTCCGTCAGAGGACTTCGGTCTAAGCCGGGTCTCTCGAGGCCAAGGCAGGGATAGAGGTGGTAGGCCGGAAACCGGACTAGTTCGAATTGAAGCCTTCTCCAGAATCGAACGGGCTAGGATAACATAAAAAATGACTTTTGTCAAGGGTGCTAAGACATGGTCTATAAATAGAAAAAGAATAATATTAGCCAAAAAATAAACATAACATTTTTTCGTGTCTAAAATTAGCCAACATATTTTTTGGCTGGGTTATGGCCTTTTGTGGATAAGTATCATTGGTTTTATTCTCTTTTTCTCTAATATGAGCCAAAAATGATGATTTTTTGACAAGAATGGCTAAAATCCGCGTGACCTTGACGTCCTTATGTATTATTGGTAGATTTCGCCCACAACAGCGCGATTTGACAGACGCATTCCGAGCGTCTATCGGACGGTTTCCGGACAACCGATCCCCCATGAGTGACCAACCCCACAATTGAAGCCCCTCCCGTAACCCCCGTTGGGAGGTGTTTTAGTGTCTGCGTTGTTCCGTCATTTCCGCTGTCTTTTATCCACTTCACCCTGCTGCGTTTTCTGCCCGGTCACTGGCGCCATCGGCCGCCATGTCTCCGTCAGCCAGTCCCGCGTGGACGCAGACAACAGGGTTCGCATCCGTCCCCATGTCAACGATGCAGTTTCGCCGCCAAGCGCCGAAAGACGCCGAGCGACGCTATTTCACGGCCGCGCGCGACGCCATGGCGTTGCCCGACCTGATCGAAATCCAGAAGACGAGCTACCGCTGGTTCGTCGAAGAAGGAATCCGCGACCTCTTGAAGGAGATTTCTCCGATCAAGGACTTTATCGGTCGCGACCTCGAGCTTCACTTCGTCGATTATTATTTCGACGAACCGAAGTTCGACGAAAAAACGTCGAAGTCGAAGAACGTCAACTACGAAGCGCCGTTGCGCGTGAAGTTGAAGTTGATCAACCGCCGCACGAATGCGGAGAAGGAGAGCGAAGTGTATCTCGGTGACCTTCCGCTCATGACCGATCGCGGCACGTTTATCGTGAACGGCATCGAGCGTGTCGTGGTCTCGCAGCTCGTGCGCTCGGCCGGCGCGTTTTTCGCCGCCGAACTCGTGCATGGCCGCCGCTACTACGGCGCGAAAATCATTCCGAACCGCGGCGCGTGGTTGGAATTTGAAACCGACGGCAACAATGTCATCTGGGTGAAGATCGACCGTAAGCGCAAAGTCGCCGCCACGGCTCTTTTGCGCGCGTTCGGCATCGGCCAGAGCGAAGACATCGCCAAGTTGTTCGAAGACGTGGACGTGCACCCGATGAACAAGTACATCGAGGCCACGCTCGCGAAGGACGTTTCGAATAACGAAGACGAAGGCTACATCGAAGTGTATAAGCGCATCCGTCCGGGTGACCTCGCGACCGCCGACAACGCGCGTTCGCTCATCCACTCGATGTTCTTCAACTTCGACCGCTATGACTTGGGCACCGTGGGCCGCTACAAGTTCAACAAGCGTTTCAGCCTCACGGTGGATCACGAATTCATCTCCAAGGAAGAGAACCGCATTTTGACCAAGGAAGACTTGGTGCACATTTTGCGCGAGCTCATCCGCTTGAACGTCTCGCAGGAAGAAGCCGACGACGTCGACCACTTGGGTAACCGCCGCGTCCGCGCGGTAGGGGAATTGGTGCAGAGCCGTTTCCGCATCGGTCTCGCGCGCATGGAGCGCATCGTGAAAGACCGCATGTCCACCATGGACATCGATCAGCTGAACCCGGCCAAATTGATCAACGCGCGTCCGGTCATCGGTGCGGTGCGCGAGTTCTTCATGAGCTCGCAGCTTTCGCAATTCATGGACCAGACCAACCCGTTGTCCGAGCTCGAACACAAGCGCCGTTTGTCCGCGATGGGTCCGGGGGGCCTCACGCGCGAACGCGCCGGTTTCGATGTCCGCGACGTGCACCGCACGCACTATGGCCGCATTTGTCCGATCGCCTCACCGGAAGGTCCGAACATCGGTCTCGTGGGCCACTTGTCCTGCTATGCGCGCATCAACGACTACGGTTTTATCGAAGCTCCGTACCGTGTCGTGAAGAGCTGGGCGAAGAACGACGGCAAGGACGCCATCGGCGAAACCCTGCGCGTGGACGTGAATGACGGCGAAGGCAATACGGTCGCCAAGGGCGGAACCGAAGTCGACAAGAAGACGGCCGAAAAGCTGGCCAAGGTTTCCATCGACAAATTGCCGATTATCCCGTTGGTCACCAGCGAAATTGTTTATTTGAACGCCTTCACCGAAGAACGTGGCACCACGGCTCCGGCCACCACGCCGCTCACCAAGGACGGCCGCTTCGTCAACGAACGCGCCGCCGCCCGTAAGAACGGGGAGCCGACCGTCGTGGACGTGCATGAAATCGACTATGTCGACGTGTCTTCGAAGCACATCTTGTCTATCGGCACGTCGCTGATTCCGTTCGTCGAACACGACGACGGCCACCGCGCGCTCATGGGTACGAACATGCAACGTCAGGCCGTGCCGTGCGTGAAGCCGGATGCGCCGATTGTCGGTACCGGCGTTGAACGCCGCGTCGCCATCGACGCCGGCCATGCGCTGATCGCTCCGGATGACGGCGTAATCGTTTCCGTTTCCGGCAAGCACATCGAATTCCAGGGATCGGACAAGGCCATCCGCCGCTACGATCTCATCAAGTTCCAGCGCTCCAACCACTCAACCTGTTTGAACTACCGCCCGACCGTGCAAAAGGGTCAGAAAGTGTATGCCGGTGAAGTGCTCGCCGACGGTACGTCCGTCCAAAACGGCGAACTCGCCCTCGGTCAGAACCTCTTGTGCGCCTTCTTGTCATGGGACGGGTACAACTACGAAGACGCCATCATTTTGTCCGAGCGCCTCGTGCACCAGGACCGCTTTACCTCGATCCACATCGAGCATCACGTGATTGACGTGCGCGACACCAAGCTCGGTCCGGAAGCAGTCACGAGCGATATCCCGAACGTGTCCGAAGAAAAACTCCGCAACTTGGATGAGCACGGCATCGTGCGTACCGGCGCGGAAGTGAAGTCAGGTGACATTCTCGTCGGGAAGATCACGCCGAAGGGTGAAACCGATTTGTCCGCCGAAGAAAAACTCTTGCGCGCGATTTTCGGTGAGAAGGCCCGCGACGTTCGCGACTCTTCGCTCTATCTCGAGCACGGGGAAAAGGGCAAGGTCATCGACGTGAAGACGTTCTCGCGCGACGCCGGCGACAAATTGCAGCCGGGCGTGTTGAAGCAAATCGTCGTCACCGTGGCCGACCTCCGCAAGGTGCAGGTGGGTGACAAGCTCGCCGGCCGCCACGGCAACAAGGGTGTTATTTCGAAGATCGTTCCGATCTCCGACATGCCGTTCTTGGAAGACGGCACTCCGGTCGACGTGATCCTGTCGCCGCTCGGCGTCGTGTCGCGTATGAACCTGGGTCAGATTCTGGAAACGCACTTGGGCCTCGCCGCGAACGCGCTTGGCTATAAGGTCGCGACCCCGGTGTTCGACGGCGTTCCGGAAGACACCATCCGCGAAGAATTGAAGAAGGCCGGCATGCCGGAAGACGGCAAGATCGCCATGTTCGACGGACGCACCGGCGAAAAGTACGACCACGCGCCTACGGTCGGCTACATCTATATGTTGAAGCTGAACCACATGGTCGAAGACAAGATCCACCAGCGCTCCATTGGTCCGTACTCGCTCATCACCCAGCAGCCGTTGGGAGGTAAGGCGCAGTTCGGTGGCCAGCGCTTCGGTGAAATGGAAGTGTGGGCGCTCGAAGCCTATGGCGCGTCGCACATGCTGCAGGAAATTCTCACCATTAAGTCGGACGACGTTCCGGGCCGCTCGAAGGCCTACGAAGCCATCATCAAGGGCGAACCGATTCGTAAGGTGAACGTGCCGGAATCCTTCCACGTGCTCGTGCGCGAATTGAAGGGCCTCGGTCTCGACGTCGAACTCCTCAAGAACGGCAAGCGCATCGAAGAAGCCGGTCCGAAACCGGAACTGCGCGCCCGCCCGGCTCTCACCAACGCGGACGATGACACCGAATGGGGTCCGCCGCCGGAGCAGTTCTAACTCACCTCGACCACTACATCTATGGCGTTTTTCCACACGGAGAACATCAAGTCTACGGACTTCGACTCCATCCGCCTCAAGGTCGCTTCCCCGGAAGTGATCCGCGGATGGTCGTACGGCGAGGTGACCAAGCCGGAAACCATCAACTACCGCACCCAGAAACCGGAAAAGAGCGGTTTGTTCGCCGAAGAAATTTTCGGTCCGTCCAAGGACTGGGAATGTTATTGCGGCAAGTACAAAAAGATCCGTTTCAAGGGCATCATTTGTGACAAGTGTGGCGTCGAAGTGACGCACTCGCTCGTCCGCCGCGAACGCTTCGGCCACATCGAGCTGGCCGCGCCGGTTTCGCACATCTGGTTCTTGCGCTCGGTGCCGTCCAAGATCGGTACGGTGCTCGACATGTCCATCCAGTCGATGGAAAAGGTGATTTATTTCACCGCCTTCATCATCACCCATGTGGATGAAGATCTGCGCGTGCAGACCGTCGAGCAGGTGCGTACCGAATACAAGGGCAAGAAGAAATCCATCGAAGCCGAGTCCGATCGCGAACGCGAGCGCATCTTGAAGCAGGCCGAGGAAAAGAACATGAAGAAGGAAGCTCTGGAGAAGGAGCTCGACAAGGCCGAAGGCAACAAGACCCGCCGTTTGAACGAGCTCGAAGCCGATTTCGACGCCGCGGAAAAAGAATTGAAGGATTTGAAGCCGATGAAGATCATCTCGGAAGCCGAGTACCATGATCTCTCGCTCAAGTTCGGCCACATTTTTGACGCGCGCATCGGCGCCGAAGCCATTCTCGAGTTGCTCCGCAAGATCGACGTCGAAGCGACCATGAAGGCCATTGAGGCCGATTTGAAGGGCGCATCCGAAGCCAAGCACGACCGTTTGGTCCGCCGCTTGAAGCTTTTGAAGTCGCTGCACGTCAACAAGCTTGATCCGACCTGGACCATCCTTCAGGCGCTCCCGGTGATCCCGCCGGACTTGCGTCCGATGGTGGCGTTGGACGGCGGCCGCTTCGCGACCTCCGACTTGAACGACTTGTATCGCCGCGTCATCAACCGCAACAACCGTTTGAAGCGTTTGATTGAGTTGCACGCTCCGGAAGTCATCGTGCGCAACGAAAAGCGCATGTTGCAGGAAGCCGTGGACTCCTTGATCGACAACAGCGCCCGCGCCTCCAAGACCGTCATCGCCGCGACCGGCAAGAAGCGCCAATTGAAGTCGCTCGCCGACATCTTGAAGGGCAAGCAGGGCCGTTTCCGCCAGAACTTGCTGGGTAAGCGTATCGACTATTCCGGCCGTTCCGTGATCGTCGTCGGTCCGACGCTTGAGTTGTCGCAGTGTGGTATTCCGAAGACCATGGCGCTTGAATTGTTCAAGCCGTTCATCATCGCCGAGCTCATCAAGCGCGAACTCGTCCACAACATTCGTTCAGCCAACCGCTATATTGAAGCCGACCATGCGGAAGTCTGGGACATTCTCGAAGTCATCGCGGAAGATTCCGTGGTGCTCTTGAACCGCGCTCCGACCTTGCACCGCCTCGGTATCCAGGGGTTCCAGCCGAAACTCATCGAAGGTAAGGCTATCCAGATCCACCCGATGGTCTGTCCGGCTTTCAACGCCGACTTCGACGGTGACCAAATGGCCGTGCATATCCCGCTTACGGAAGAAGCTCGTTGGGAAGCCAAGAACTTGATGCTTTCGACGAAGAACTTGCTCAAGCCGGCTACCGGTTTCCCGGTGGCCAAACCGGACAAGGACATCGCCTGGGGCTGTTACTACATGACCACCATGATCGATCCGGTCGATGGCAAGGTCAAAACGCTCTCGGACAAGGAAGCGCGCTATCTCTTTGAGACGGGCAAGCTGTACATCCGCGAAAAGATCAACGTCCGCATCGCGGCCGGGGAGAAATTCGTGGAGACCACGGTCGGCCGTCTCATCTTGAACGATCTCTTCCCGAAGGAAATCGGTTTCCGCAACGAAGTGATCGGCACCAAGCAGCTCGGGGAAATCGTGCGTACCACCATCGAATTACGCGGCTTCGAACGTACCGCCCGCTTCTTGGACGAAGTGAAGAACATGGGGTTCTTCTACATCACCAAGTCGGGCTTCAGCTACGGCATGGGCGACTTGCCGAAGATCGGCAAAGACGCGCTCATCGAAGATGGTGACCGCCGCACGCTCGAAATCGAAGACCAATATAAGGAGGGGTTGCTCACCAAGAAGGAGCGCTATAACCAAATCATCCGCACCTGGTCGGACGTGAAGGACTCGATCCAGAAATTGTCGCGCGAATCGCTCGACAAGCAGGGAGCCGTGTTCTCCATGATCGACTCCGGCGCCCGTGGTTCCGTCGGTCAGCTGACGAACGTGATCGGTATGAAGGGCCTCGTGTCCTCGCCGTCCGGTGAAATTATCGAACTTCCGATCAAGTCCTCGCTTCGCGAAGGCTTGGACGTGCTCGAATACTTCATCGCGTCGCACGGTGCGCGTAAGGGGTTGACTGACACCGCCCTTCGTACGGCCAACGCCGGTTACCTCACGCGCCGTCTCGTCGACGTGGCGCAGGACGTCATCGTCCAGCAGGAAGACTGTGGTGATACCGAAGGCGTGACGCTCACGGCCGAAGAATGTGATGAAATCGGCGAGCCGATCCTCACGCGTTTGCTTGGCCGCTACCTCGTCAAGGATTTGAAGGACGCCGACACCAAGGAAGTGCTCGTGAAGAAGGGGACCTTGATCAACGAAGACCACGTGCGCGAGATGAGCAAAGCCAAGGTGAGCTCCGCCGTCGTGCGTTCGGTGCTCGCGTGTAAGCTCCCGCGCGGTTTGTGTCAGAAGTGTTACGGCTACGACCTGGCGTATAACCAGCTCGTGAAGCTCGGCACGGCCGTCGGTATCGTGGCCGCCCAGTCCATCGGTGAACCGGGTACCCAGCTCACCATGCGTACCTTCCACTCGGGTGGTGTGGCCGCCGCCGACATTACGCAAGGTTTGCCGCGCGTTGAAGAACTCTTCGAAGCCCGCATGCCGAAGCGCAAGGCCCTGTTCGCCGAAGTGTCCGGGAAGATCCAGATCGTCGAAGGGGAGAAGCGCATCATTCAGGCGCCGAGCGGCGACAAGGTGGTGGACTCCACGGGCAACCGCATGATCCACATCCATTATGTCGCGGTGCAGGAAGCCGACTGGACCTTCACCAAGAAGGACCAGGTCAAAGTGGAAGATGGCCAGAAGGTGAAGGAAGGCCAGTTGCTCATCCTCAAGAGCACGGGCGAAGAAATCATCGCCGCCCACGCGGGTACGGTGAAACTCGAAAAGAACTCCCTCACCCACGTCTTCAGCGCCCCGTCGGTGGTCGAACAGGAAGTCCCGGCCGGCTATTCCATCCACGTGAAGAACGGACAGGAAGTCGAAGCCGGTGACGTGCTCACCGAAGGCCAGTACGACTTGCAGGAATTGTTCCGCTTGAAGGGCCATGACGCCGTCATGCGCTACTTGCTCCGCGAAGTGCTCGGCATCTACGCGTCGCAGGGTCAAAAGCTGAACGCGAAGCACATTGAAGTCATCGTTCGCCAGATGTTCTCGCGCGTCTACGTGAAGGACGCCGGCGATACGGACTTGCTCCCGGGCCAGATCGTGGACCGCTACCGCGCCGAAGAAGACAATCGCCGCGTCACCAAGGGCGCGCCGGCCGATCTCTCACCGCTCTTCATGGGTATCACGAAGGTCGCGCTTTCCACGGAATCGTTCTTGTCCGCCGCTTCGTTTATGGAAACGGCCCGCGTGCTCATCAACGCCGCGGTCACGGGCAAGATCGACCGTCTCGAAGGCTTGAAGGAAAACGTCATCATCGGCCGTCTGACGCCGTCGGGTACGGGCTTCGGTGTTGATCTCAACGGCCCGCAGGTGGAAGAAGGACCGAAGATCAAGGAACGCGAAGACCAGAAGGCGGAAGAGAAGAAAGAAGAAAAGGAAGAAAAGTCCGAGGCGTAATCGCCAAAACAAAACACCCCCGTTCGCGGGGGTGTTTTGTAATGGTAGGATGCCGCCATGCGTGTTTTGGGCATTGATCCAGGGTTCGACCGCACCGGTTGGGGCGTGATTGAAGATGCCGGCGGCAAGCTCTCTTATATTGGCTGCGGCTGCATTCAGACCTCGGTCGAAGATGCATACGAAAAACGCCTGCAAGCCGTGCGCGATGGCTTAACCGAGCTTATCCAAACCCACAAACCGGATGTGGTGGCGATTGAGCAGCTTTTCTTCCAAACCAATGCCAAAACGGCCATAAAAGTCGGCATGGCCCGGGGAGTGGCTATCTTGGCCATAGCGGACGCTGGGTTGCCCTTTGTGGAACCCACTCCAAACCAGGTGAAATCAGGCACAACGGGGCAGGGGAATGCTGAAAAGAAACAGGTCCAGGAAATGGTGGTCCGGCTGCTCAAATTACCTTCCATTCCCAAGCCGGATGATGCGGCGGATGCCCTCGCCATCGCCATCGTCGGAGGGACGCTTTTTCGTGGTCCCAGGTCTTGATTTTTCCTTGTACCCTTAGCGGAAAACTGGTAAAATAGGGCCATTCCAAAACCCTGATTTTTTCGCTCTATTATGCAGATTTTCTGGCACGGTTTCTCCTGCGTCCGTATCGAGGCTTCTCACGGCGACCAAGACGCGGTTTTGGTGACCGATCCTTATGCTTCCGACACCGGTTTGCGCTTCCCGCGCACCCTAAAACCGGATGTGGTCGCGCTCACCCATCAAGACCGTGAACAATTTCCGCTCGACTCCTTCGAAAACCAGCCCTTCGTGATCGATAACCCCGGCGAGTATGAAGTGAATGGGATCTTCGCCTATGCCATTCCGGTGCGTACGGCCGAAGAGCAGCATCCGCACCACCTCATGTACCGTTTCGAACTCGAGGGAATGTCGGTCGGATTCCTTGGCAACTTGAAGCGCAAGCTCACCGACGAGGAAATCGAGAAGCTCGGAAACATTGATATCCTATTATTGCCGGTCGGCGGCGGCGATCTCATCAGCGCGAAGCAGGCGGTCGAGATCATCAAACTCGTCGAACCGCGCATGGTCGTTCCGCTCGCGTATCATGTCGAAGGGATCAAACACGAGCTCGGTACGGTGGACTCATTCTGCAAAGAGCTGGTGTGCAAGCGACAAGATGCGACCAAGTTGAAAATTTCCAAAAAAGATTTGCCGGCCGAAGACCTCGTGGTCACGGTCCTCGAACGCGCATAAAAAATAAAACCCTATGCCACGCAAAGCCCCAACCCGAATCCCGCGATCCGCCGCGCACGCGTCGTTCACGGAGCTTCCGGTAGATGAAAAACGTTCGCTGATCATGGCGCATGCCGAGCAGCGCATGAAGCATCCGCCGGGCAATGTCTTCGGCATGTATGTGGGGGTAGCGGTTTGCGCCATTCTTGTACTCGTTGGATGGGCCATCGCGTTGCCGCATACCTTGGCCGCCAATGAGCGCTCCGAACCGGACGCCGCCATCCAGGCCATTCAGAAGGGCGGAGCGGCCTTAGGGGAGAGTTTTTCCGGGGATGCGGAACGCATCCAAAAAGCCGAAAAAGCCACGGAAACATTGCTAGAAACCATCAAACGACAAAACGAAGCCGCCAACAAATAACCCCGTGGTCGGCGCGAGGGACGGAGGGACCGAGGTATCGTGGGGATTCCTTCGGTCGCTCCGCTCCTTGTGCCGACGCACCCATCCTGACTATGCCCGAACAAAATTCCATGCCCTTGTTGCCGCCGAACGTAAAACCGGCCGCCTTGGTTGAAGAGATGCAGACCGCCTTCCTCGATTACGCCATGAGCGTGATCGTGGATCGCGCGCTTCCGGATGTGCGCGACGGCTTGAAGCCGGTGCATCGCCGTATTTTGTACGCGATGTGGACGCTCGGTTTGCGCGCCAACGCGAAGTTCCGCAAGTCCGCCACCATCGTCGGTGAAGTGCTTGGTAAGTACCACCCGCACGGTGACGCATCCGTGTATGACTCCATGGTACGCATGGCCCAGGATTTTTCGATGCGCTACATGCTGGTGCGCGGCCAGGGAAACTTCGGCTCGGTTGATGGTGACGGAGCCGCCGCCTATCGTTACACCGAAGCCAAGCTCTCCGGCATCGCCGAAGAATTATTGTTCGACATCGACAAGAACACGGTGGACTTCCGTCCCAACTACGACGGTTCGCATGACGAGCCAAAAGTCCTTCCGTCCAAAATTCCGAACTTGCTCTTGAACGGCACGGTCGGCATTGCCGTCGGGATGGCGACCAATATCCCGCCGCACAATTTGACCGAAGTCTGCGACGGCATCAGCGCCCTGATCGCCGATCCGGACATTTCCATCGACGACCTCGTCAAAATCATCCCAGGCCCGGACTTCCCGACGGGCGGCATCATTTACGACAAGAATGAGATTAAGCAGGCCTATGCCACGGGCCGCGGCGGCATCGTGATGCGCGCCAAGGCGGAAATCGTGGAGGAGAAATCCGGAGCCTTCCGCATCATCGTCGAAGAGCTGCCATACCAGGTAAATAAGGCTACGTTGCTTGAAAAAATCGCCGAATTGGTGACCGAAAAGAAGATCGAAGGCATCCGTGATTTGCGCGATGAATCCAACAAGGACGGCATCCGCATGGTGGTCGAGCTCAAGAAGGACGCCTATCCGAAAAAGGTCTTGAACCAGCTCTTCAAGATGACCCAGCTGCAGGAGACCTTTCACGTGAACTCGCTCTGTCTCGTGGATGGCATCCAGCCGCGCGTCCTCACGCTGAAGGATTTGCTGTCGGAGTACATCGCGCACCGGAAGGAAGTCGTCCGCCGCCGTACGCAGTATGAGTTGGACCGCGCCAAAGACCGTCTCCACATTTTGGAAGGATTGCGCATCGCGCTTTTGAAGATCGATGAAATCATTTCCACGATCAAGAAATCAAAAGACAAGGATGAAGCGAAAACCAATTTGATGGGCAAGTTCAAGTTGAGCGAGATCCAGTCGCAGGCGATTCTCGATATGCGCTTGCAGCAACTCGCCAACCTTGAACGCTTGAAGGTCGAACAGGAGTGGGAGGAGAAAAAGAAATTGATTGATGAGCTCGAAGCGATTTTGGCCTCGGCGAAACGCATCCTTGGCATCATCAAGAAAGAAGTGGACGAGCTGAAAGAAAAATTCGGCGATGAACGCCGCACGAAAATCGTCGCGGGCCCGGTCGGGGAGTTCTCGATGGAGGATTTGGTGCCGCAAGAAGATACGCTCGTCATGCTCACGCAGGACGGGTATATCAAGCGCTTGCCCCCGGATACATTCCGTACCCAGGGTCGCGGCGGCAAGGGCGTGATCGGCCTGGAAACCAAGGAAGAAGACGCCGTCCGCACGATGTTCACCACCAATACTCATGCGCAAATCCTGTTCTTCACGAGCCGCGGCCGTGTCTTCCGTTTGCAGGCCTACGAAATCCCGCAGGCGTCGCGCACGAGCAAGGGCCAGGCCATCGTGAACTTCCTGCAGCTCGCACCCGGCGAAAAGGTTTCGTTGACGCTCGGCGACGAAGATTTGGAAGGCGCGAAGTATCTTATTATGGTGACGACCCAGGGCACCATCAAGAAAACCGCGCTCGAAGATTTCGAGAACGTGCGTCGCTCCGGTTTGATCGCGATCAATCTCCACGACGGCGACGAGCTTGTCTACGTGAAACCGTCCACAGGCGGCGATGACATTTCGCTCGTGACTTATGAAGGTCAGAGCATTCGCTTCAGCGAAGAAGATGTGCGCGCCATGGGTCGCACCGCTGCCGGCGTGCGTGGGATTAAATTAAAGAAAAAGAATGACCGCGTCGTCGGCATGGACGTCATCAATCCGAAGATTGCCGACAAGGGCCAACTCGAATTGTTCGTCATCACCGAGAACGGCATGGGCAAGCGCACCAACCTGACGGAGTACAAGCAGCAGGGTCGTGGCGGCTCCGGCATCCGTACCGCCAAGGTCGGTGCCAAGACGGGCGGCGTGGTCGGCGCCTTCATCTCTTCCAAGGATGACGAGCGCGACTTGGTCATGATTTCGAAGCACGGCATCGTGGTCCGCACGCCGTTCAAGAGCGTGCCTTCCCTCGGCCGCGACACCCAGGGCGTCCGTCTCATGCGCTTTAAGGAGGATGGAGACAGCGTCAGCGGCGTAAGTTTCGTCTAAGGTTAGGGAAGAAACAGGATAAAAAACACCCCCGCTTGGCGGGGGTTTGTGTTTCAGGAAACCGTACGCGGGTCCGGGGCGACCAGCAGGGCCGAATCGGCGTTCTGCTGGCGTCGCACGAATCCCATATAGGTCTCGTTCGAGCGCATGAGCTCGACGTGGGTGCCCGTTCCGCTGATGCGGCCGTCCTTGAGCACGACGATGACGTCGGCGTCTTGGATGGTCGAGAGCTGGTGGGAGATGACGACCAAGGTCCGATCTTGGCGCAGGCTGTTCATCGCGCGCTTGATCTCGTAGATCGTTTCCGGATCCACGCTCGAGGTGGCCTCGTCGAAGATCAGGATTTGCGCGCCGGTCAGCACCGCGCGGGCGATGCCGACGCGTTGCCGTTCACCGCCCGAGAGACGGAGCCCGCGGTCACCGATCAAGGTGTCGAAGCCGCGTTCGGTGCGTTCGATGAAAGGGAGCGCGCGGGCCAGCTCGGCCGCGCGGCGCACGTCTTCGTCCGAGGCCTGCGGTGCGCCGTAGCGGATATTCTCCGCGATGGTCGCATCGAAGAGCTCGACTTCCTGGGGCACGTAGCCGATCAGCTTGCGCAGATCGGCCTTGAGCACCTGCCGGATGTCGATGCCACTCAGGCTGATGACGCCGACGGTCGGGTCATAGAAGCGGAGCAGCAGCTTGGCGAGGGTGGACTTGCCCTGGCCCGACTCGCCGACGATGCCGATCATGTTGCCGGGGCGAATCGTGAGATTCACGTCCGAGAGCACCGGCGTATCGGGGCGCGAAGGATAGGCGTAGGTCACGTCCGAGAGCTTCAGCACCGGCGCGCCGGACGGAATCGCCTGTGGCTCTTCCGGATCGGCCTGGACGTCGGGCTCACTCATCACGCGGATCATGGTGCGGACCGGTTCCACCGAATCCACCACCTTGTCATAGATGCCGGCGAGCTGGAAATTCGAGTTGAACAGCCGCTCGGTCAGCATCTGCGCGAACACCCATTCGCCGATGCTCAGGATGTCCGCGAAATACAAGTAGGCGCACAGCACCATGGTCCCGACGCGCACGAAATTGATCGCGCTATTACGCCGGAAGTTCGAGCGGTCGTAAGCCGAGTGCTCGTGCAAGGTCGCTTTGCCCCACTCCCTGCGGAGATCGGCCACGCGTTCTTGCTGATGCGTTTCGCGGCTATACGCCTGGACCGTCATCACATTGGCGACGCCTTCGCCGAATACCTTGTGCGACTGCCGTTTGAGCGCGACGCGTTTGCGTCGACTCGCGCGCCAATAACCTTTGGTATGCAAGACGCTGGCCCAATACGCGGCCAGCGTCACGCAGATGAGGAGCGGGATGCTCCAATGGAAGGTGAGCAGGGCAATGATCACCACCAGGGCCTGTGCGGCCACGGGCCACACGTCATAGACGGCGATCCAGGCCATCTCGGTGAGATTCTCCACGCCGTCTTGGACGGTCGAGGTACTCTCCGAGGCATTGGTCCGCTGGTGATAGGCCAGCGGTAACTTGAGCAGCTTCCCGAGAACGGTCACCGGGAGCTCGCTGCGCATGGCCACGGCGAGGCCGCGCGTCTGCCGGTCCTTCAGCACCTTGGTATAGGAGGTGATGACCAGCAGCACGAAGGCGCCGAGCGCAAGCCAGGGGACGCGCGCTGCGGCTTCGCGGCCATGGTGCACGACGTCATCCAGAATTCGCATGAGAAGGTACGGCTCGACGAGAGCCAGCACCTGCATGACCGTCGCCCACGCCAGCGCTTTGAAGACGAAGCGGCTATAGGGCCGCGTGAAGCGCCAGACTTCGAGGACGAACGACCATGCGGATACGGGAACGGTTTTTTCCTGTTGCATCCAAGCTCTCCCTTGTTTCAGTGTTTGAGCGGGGCCAAGGCCTCGCGTCGAGGACCCTGAACATAAATAAAAAAAGCGGATTTGTCAATCCGCTCTGGGTCAGCCGCCCGGCCGTCCGGGCACCTCGTGGTGCGCGACGCAGCGTGGCTGGTAGGTCTCGCGCGGGCCTCCGCGCTCCCGGACTGGGGAATCCCAGGGCGCGGGCTTGCCGTCCACTAGGCGCTGCGAACGCTCGGCCTTGCGGCCGCAGATCACGCAGACGGCCGTGAGCACCATGTACGAGTCGGCGAGCGGCCGGAGCTTTTCCATGATGGGGAAGGGCTCGCCGCGGAAGTCGGTCTCGCGGCCGGCGACCACGATGGTGCGGCCGCGTTCGATCAAGTTCCCGATCGCGTCCACGAGCCACAGGCCCGCGTCCTGCACCTCGTCGATGCAGAGCGCCTTTTTGACGCGGATGGGGATCTCGTTTGGATCATCCTTGTCCTTCTTGGGTTCGAAGACCTCGGACATCCAACGCTCGATGTCGAGCGCACTGTTGAAGCGGTTCGCGTACTCAGACACGCCGGTCCGTGACTGGGCGTGCATGAGCTTGGCATCGACCTCGGCCGGCATGCAGACGCTGAGCGAATATCCCTCCTTGCGTAGCCAGCGCACGCGCTCGACGAAGTTCGCGGACTTGTTAGCCGCCATGGGGCCGACATACGCGGTCAGGGTTCCGGGCTGATGGATCACGCTTCACCTCCGGTGGAAGAGTCGAAAATACTTGGCCGAGCCTAGCATGCGGTCGCGCGATCGGTTATGCTCCTGTCAATATGATCGCCTCGCTCCGCGGGAACATCCTCGAAAAAGGCGTGAATTGGCTGCTGATCGAAGTGGCCGGCATCGGATATCGGGTTAAAATCGCACCGGCCCTCCTAACTGACCTGCGCATGGATGACGAAGCCTTCCTCTATATCCATCACCACGTGCGTGAAGATGCCGAAGAGTTGTTCGGATTTAAAACCATGTCGGACTTGGATCTCTTCGATAGCTTGCTCGGCATTTCCGGCGTCGGTCCGAAGGTCGCGATGACCATCATGTCGGTGGGTTCGGCAGATCACGTGAAAAAGGCGATCATGACCGGCGATCTCGCGACCATGACTTCCGTTCCGGGCGTCGGCAAGAAAACCGCGCAAAAAATCATCCTTGAATTAAAAGGACAGCTTGTCGAAGGCGACGGTTCGGACGGGGCGGATTCCGAAGTTTCGGATGCGCTCGTCGGCCTCGGATATTCGACGCAACAAGTACGGGACGTCTTGAAGCACGTGAAAGCAACCGATCCGGCTGATAGAATCAAGGCGGCCCTCAAGATGCTCGCCAAATGACCATCATCCAAGTCACCTCGCAGGAACTGTGGGACGCGTTTGTCTCGTCTTTGCCGTATGCGCAATTCACGCAATCATGGGCTTGGGGCGAATTTCAGTCCTCCATCGGCCGCGAGGTCGTTCGCATTTTCATCTTAAACGACAGTGAAGATTTGCAATCGCCCTTGGCCGCCGCGCAATTCATCCACCAGCCGCGCCCGTTGGTCGGGGGATATTGGCTCGCGCCTCGCGGTCCCGTTTTTTCACAGGATTTGAGTAAGGAGGAGCATGAAGAAGTATTACGGACCCTCATGGGCCAGCTGTCTTTACCGCAAAGCCTATTTATTCGCGTAGAGCCTCCGGTCATGACCGGGAGCCTCGATTTGCCGCAGGGATTCGTTCCGCATCGCGCCTACAATCCCGCGGTGACCAGCATCCTCGATCTCACTAAATCCGAAGACGAGCTTTTGGCCGCCATGCATCACAAGACGCGTTACAATATCCGTTTGGCCGAACGCCATGGGGTAAAGGTGCGCCTCACGGATGATATCGGAACGTTTTTGCGCCTCACGAAAGAAACATCAGAACGCGACCGGTTCCTTGCGCCTGAGTATGCCTATTTGGAAAAGACATATCGCGAATTGTCCAAAGCGGGGATGGCGCGGCTCCGCCTCGCCGAAGCGCAAAATGAAGTCCTCGCGATGAGCATGGAAATGGTCTATGGCGATACCGCCACGTATTTGCATGGCGCTTCCTCTTCCCGGTTGCGCGACGTGATGGCGCCGTTTGCATTGCATTGGGATGCGATCAAATCCGCGAAGGCTGAAGGCAAGAAGCAGTATGATTTTTGGGGCTGCAACCCGGACGACACGAATCACCCGAACTATAAAAAAACCTGGGAGGGGATCACTCGTTTTAAGCTTGGATGGTCGGGCCGCTGTATCGAATTCGCCGGGACCTTTGATATCCCGCGTCAGCTTTGGTTGTATCGTGCGTTGAAAAAGATTGGACGCGTGTAAAAAAGCAGGGACACGGCGTGCCGTGTCCCTGCTTTTATGGAGTGAATGAGGGAGAAATTATTTCACGTCCTCGCTGTCGTGCATTTTCTTGTCCTTCATCATCATGGCGGCTACGGAGAAGCGGCCCGGACCCATGAGGGCGAGCGCGACCGAGATGCCGAGCAAAGCCAAGTCCGGATCGCCGGCCGGCAAGGCGAATTTCTTCACCATGCCGAGCGCGACCAACATGACGATGGACAAAAGGATGGCCGCCGGGCGGACGAAGATGCCCAAGATGAGCGCGAGACCGCCGAGGAACTCGGTGAGCGCGACCACCCAGGCGAAGAACATCGGCATCGGGAAGCCGAGATTGCCCACCATACCGGCGAACATCTCGATGCTCGGATTGCCCGTGAGCTTACCCCACCCGTGAAGGACGAAAATGATACCCGCAGCCAGGCGCAGGACAAGAAGACCCTTGCTCTTCATGCCGTGGCCATGGATACAGTCGGTTTTACACAAGATATTTTGCATAGCATGCCCAGTTTATCATGCGGTTTGTCTTAGGCGCTATGCGGAGTCAATCCCCGTAAAAAAGCCTCTTGGGGAGGATCTAAATGGGCTTCGGGCCGCGAGGCGCGGACCGCTTCCCACGCATGGTCGAAATCCAAGCCGCGTTTGAGGATGAGATAGGCGGCGTAAAAGGTCGGAGCCCGGCCGTGGCCGTTCTTGCAGTGGATATAGATTTTGCGTCCCTGGCCCAACATTTTCGTAAGGGCGGCGGTGCCGATCCGGAGGGCATGTGCCGAGGGCGCCGCATGATCGGGCGTCGGCAGCCACACATAACAATCCACGCCAAAGGGATGGTCGACGGCCTCGCCTTCGAGGGAGATATCGCAGGTGATGCCGCGGTCCAATAATTCGGATTTGAAGTGGTGCATGCAGCAGGCATTGGTCCCGATGAATACCTGGGAGTCGATCTGGCTGAACTCCATTTTGCTATGGGGGATGAAATCAAGGTTCATACGTCGAAGCCATGGTAACACGCCTTGTCATGCCTTTGTCGTCATGCCGTTTTCGTGATAACAACCAATCATATGACCAATATCGTCCCACGCTCCCTGTGGCTTGCCCCGCTCGCCGCCCTCGCTTTATTCGGTGCCGGCTGCTTCCAGCCCGAACCCGCCCCGGTGACCCCGCCGGCCAACGTCCCGGCCTCTCCGACCGTTCCCACGACGCCGACGACTCCGACAACGCCGACTCCGTCCGAAACCCCGACGGAAACCCCGACCGTGCCCAACGTGGTGCCTGCGACGCCCTCCGGCTTCACCCTCCCGGAAATCGACTCGAGCTGGCGCACCTATACGAATCGCGCCGAAACCTATTCATTCATGTATCCGACCAAGGGTAAGTATGCCCCGACCTGGTCGGCGAAAATCGTCGGATCGGCCGACATCTCCTATAAGGATGGCTGCTATTACTACAACCAAGAACCGAACCCGGGACGTCTTGGCACCGGTCCTCGCAAAGTGACTTTGGGCGGCGTCGAGTTCTGCCATGTGGCCCTTGGCGATGCTTATACCGGACACCTCGGCCTCATTGATACCTATACGACCATGGTCGATGGGCAAATCATCTCCCTGGTGTTCGAAAAGGTGACGACCAACCCGGGCATGTGCCCCGATGACAAGGTCTGCGCCCAGGCCCTGAAGGAAGAGACCTACGTTCTCACCTACGGCCAAGACTATTACGTGATGTTCTACGGCTCGGAATACGCTTCGCATCTCGATCAAATCATGGGCACGTTTAAAAAGTTGAAGTAAGAAATAAAAAACACCCTGAGCCTTGCGCTCAGGGTGTTTTTGCAAGACACTAACCTTTATGGAAAACAAGAAATGGGAAACCATCACCATCGAACGATTCATCAGCGCGCCGCGCGAGCGCGTGTGGAAAGCGTGGATGGATCCGGAACAGCTCGTGCATTGGCATACCGCAGGCGAGGGCTGGACGACGCCCTATGCCAAGGTTGATGCGCGCGTGGGAGGAAAGTTCGATATCGGATTCCAGTCAGGAGATGGCAAGCTAAGTTTTCCGTTCACCGGCACCTTCGCTGAGCTGGTTGAGCCGGAGAAGCTGGCCTATATGATTGATGATGGTCGTCCGGTGAGCGTCGTGTTCGAGGATTTGGGCGAACGTACAAGAATCGTCCTCACGCTTGCTTTGGAGACCCAGAACAGCGCCGAACAGCAACGCCAGGGCTGGACCGCCATGCTCGTACATCTTGCGGATTATATTGGAAAGGCGAAATAATACGATGACAAAAACCCTATGAAATACAATTTTCGTCACAGGTACCTCGTCATGGCCGTGCGCGTGATCCTTGGTTTGTTCTTCATTATGAGCGGCGTGGGCGGCATCTACGGCGGCTTGAATAATATGGCCGGCGTTCCGGAGGCGATGCTTCCGAATACGTGGGCCCTCTGGAATATGGGCATCTTCCAGATGATCAAGATCACGGAAATCGTTGCGGGGCTTATGTTGGTGGTCGGCTTTTTGCCGGCCTTGGCCGCGATCTTTGTCGCGCCGATCTGTATCGGCGTCTTGGTCGTGAACGGCATGACCGCGCCGGAGTATTTGCCCTCAGGCGTATTCGTCACCGTGCTCACGGCGTATCTCGGGTATGCCTATTGGGATAAGTACAAAGCCTTGTTTAAGATCAAATAATCTATGAAGACCTGTATCACCTGCGGCATGCCGCTGGAGGGGGAACATGCCAATGATTTTGGGATGGAGCTTCCCGAAGGTCCGGTGTGTAAGTTCGATTCCGAAAATGGGAAGCTGAAGAGCGGGGATGAAATCTTCGAAGGGGGCGTGGTCTTCTTCACCCAGTCGGCCGCTGATGGCGATCGCAGTCTCGGGGAGCGCCTGACTCGCAAGAATATGAAGGCGTTGCCATATTGGCAGGCGCATCCATTCGCCAAGCTGGATGGACCGGAAGCGACGGATGAGGAATTCAATGCGGCCATGGCAAAGCTCTAGCATTCTCCGTAAATACAGTACCCCGGTGCATGCCGGGGTACTGTATTTCAATACAAGCGTACGCTTGACCTCGGGACCTTTTTCTGGAATTCTTAGGCGGCCCTTTCTCAAACCGTAGGAGGCATGCGTGAAAAAGAGTCCTTGTTTTTTGATGTTGTGCGTGATCGTGGGATGTTCAACTCCCTCGACGATGACCGACGACGACGCTTCCGTCCCGATCGACGCCTTCCGCGCCGAAGACGGGGCGCCGCCTCGTGATGCCAGCGCCGACGCCGGCGCGCCCCCTGATGGCCCGGCGCCGATGGACGCGGGCTCCGATGCCCCGTCGGTCGATGCCTGGACGCCCCCGCCCTGCACGACGGATCTCTCGGGACAGCCGGGCGAACTGCTCTGCACGGGACTCCGCGCGAGCGACGCCGACACACTCGAAGCGACCGCCGACATCGGGCGCGACGAGCTCATGCCGCTGCTCGTCTTCGTGGACGACGGCAACGTCTATCTCCAGGTACCGATCAGGGTTCGTCGCATCTGCGGGGGTGGGACGGGAATCCCCGAGAATGGGGAACCGTGGAGCGGCGCCCTCAGCGTCGAAGTGACCGTCGGGGACGTGCCCACGCCGCTCACGATCGATGTGGAGCCTCTCGTAGTTGAGGCCACGGGTGGCGGCGACTATGTTCGCCACGCCTTCGAGCGTCTGCGTGACGAATACCTCTTGGTGTCTGACGTCGAGATGGCCGACAACTTCGAGGCCGCTCGGATCGGAATCGAGCAGGCGCAGATGGCCGGGGGCACCGCCGTGTTCGGCTTCGGCTCATCGGGATGCATCCCCGCGTACAACTGCGATTGCGGCCCGGCCGTAATGTGGTCGGCCAATCTCGCGGCCGTCGATGCGTTCCTGCGTAATAGTTGGGTGGGACTCACGGCCCTCGAGCTCCCTGAAGGGGCCGGCGGCGGTGAGATGGACGGCCTGGCGAGGTGCGATGGGGGGTCGGGAGCGGCGCTGCGCTGTGCTCTGGGCTTTGCCGCTATCGTAATTCTGGCCGACCGGCCGACGGACTCGTTCCTCGCGGCCACGGGTGCCGTGATCTATGCGGCGGCGGCATTCACGCGTCCGATCGAGAATCTTATCGGCTCGGCCGTGGGACTCGGAAGACATGCCATCAGGCAGTTCGAGTTCCTCTCCGGCCAGGGCGCTGCTTTGCGCCGCACCACGTACCGCACGATCACTGGCTTGCCGTCAGCGATCATGAATCGCGCCTTCGGTACGGTCGGTTTCTCGGAAGACGAGATCGCTTGCAGTGACTGCCGTACGCCAACTCCGGATGGCGCGACGGCGATGGCTGCGGGGTGTGGATCGGGTGCCTGCGTGGGCTATGCCGACTGCGGGTGCACGGGTGCCTTCGGCTGCCGCGGGTACGCTCCCGGTGGTGGCTTCTGCGGCGCGTGCGTCGAGGCTTCCCCGGGCATGCCGATCTGCATTCCCGCCACGTGCGTCTATGAGAACACCTGGATCGAACTACCGGTCGACTGTCCGAGCCGCTGCACCTCGGCCATGACGCCGGCCTGCCGCTGAACCCTTCGGGGTTCTTTTTTGTATTCGTAAAAACCCGATCTCGTCGGAGATCGGGTTTTATATGGTGGACCAAGCTGCTGGCTATTCGAACTCCGGGCCCAGCTAGCTTTCGTAGATCCGGGTGAGCTCCATTCGCTTGGGCGAGAAGAACATCTTCGAGTAACCGTGCTTCGGCATGGACCGCAGCTTCTCATTGATTAGTCGATCGAGCCCTTCGATCTCTTCCTCGGTAACCATGTCCGGCACGATAACTTCGAGCTGCGCGCCGTGCTCAGAGGTGATGCAGATCTGTCCCGGAGACGATCTCTTGGCCATGAACTTCTGAAGCCCTCCTTTGAAAAGACGATATAGATCGTCTCCAGCGGCATTCGTAAAGCCTGACATTACGCTCGTCCCAACGACCAAGACCAGACTATAGGCCCAAACCAGCGGTTCCCTGATCAGGTCCACAAGATCAATCGAGATACCGCCCTTTCCTCCCCTGTATGAAACGTAGGAAACAACCGTGACATCCTCGTCGTCTCGGAGGACGTCTTCACCCTCGACTGGTGTGTCGGGCATGAAGCTCTCGACAATAAGGGTCGCGTGAACCGACGTCCCTGACGCCGGCTCCTCAACATCGTAGTTGTAGAGAGCCTCGATGGAATCGAGCCTTACAATTTTGGCCATACACTAGAATGTAATCACCCAAAGAACTCGCTGTCCACCGGCCCGAGCTTCGGTTCCTTTAAGCCGTTCGTCAGGAGCCGATGGAGCTTTTCGCGTTGAAGCCTTTCGGCTTTCAGCGTCACCAGGTAGCCAACCCCATCCAACAGGTTCATGGCTTCGAACTCCGCTTCCTCATCTTCGAGAGTCCGTCCCTGGGTTTCTAAGATGATCTTCTTGTACTCCTCGAGCATGTGCCGAGGCATGTGCGGTGATCGATTGTCGAAAATGTCGTCTGACACCATATCGGGATCGAACCGCCGACATTAGATATTTAGCTGTGTTGTGCGTAGCGTGTGAAGCGGTTCGAACTCATGAGGTATGGTGTCGATTTTCTCGAACCAGCGCTACACCCGATCGTTGCTCAACAAAACGCAAAATCCGACCCTCTCGGATCGGACTTTTACATGGTGGACCGTGTCGGATTCGAACCGACGACCCCCGCCTTGCAAAGGCGGTGCTCTAGCCAACTGAGCTAACGGCCCATTTAAAGGTGAGGGAAATCTAACAGAACCCGCCACCCTTTACAAATAGGCTATTTTCGGATAAGGATTCGGCACCACAGTTTGTGGAGAAGGAGCGAGTTTTGATGGAGCATACGAGTCATCTGCAGAGTCCCGGGTTCAGCTTCAAGCGCCGTGCCGGTGCGCGGCTTCCGCCGCGTCACGAGCGCGAGGGCTTTGTGCCGGATCCGCCCGCGGCTTCGAAGAAGACGCCGCTTTTGCCCGGCCGCCCCGATGCGGTCGAGCACATGGCGGCCGTCCAGCGCATGCTCGATACGGAGCGTGCGTCCGAGGAGGCGCGGTCCCGTGTCTCGGTCCCCAACGAGTCGCCCGGCGAGCGCCTGTGGCGCATGCTCGGCCGCGACTTCATGATCCAGTGGTCGCCCCTCGAGGGAGACGGGTTCGCCACGTTCTCGACGTGTCTCATCCAGACCTTCGGGAACGCGTTCTACCCGGCGGGCATCACGCTCAAGCTCAAGCGTGGCGAGAGTAGCCTGTCGCTCCGGCCGAGGGCCTCGATCCAGAGCCCGAACTGGGTGTACACGCCCAAGGCCGCGCCGGACATGCGTTCCGTCCTCTTCATCCAGACCGAGCTGCATCCCGAGCTCATCGCGCTGTGCGAGAGCGGGCCCGTGGAAGATCTCCAGGTCACGATGCGCTTCGCGCGCACGTCTCAGGACTTCCTGGTCTCGAAGGCCGGCCGCACCCCTCGGCTGTTCTGATGCGCCGTCGGAACGTCCGTTCGACGCGTCGGTCCAATCCGCTGCGCAAGCGCCTCGACTATCCGATGGTCGAGCCTCGCGGACTCGCGGATCAGGTCGAAGGCGGCTGCACGGTGCAGCTCATCATGGGCGCGAGCCCGTCCGCTTCGAGGCTCGAGATCGCCGTGCGCTTCAAGGGCTCGATCTACGATCACAACGAGGAGCGGGACGAGCCGCTCTGGGAGAGCCTGCGCGTGCAGTTGTGGATCGGGTTCGACGGAGCGCAGATCAGCTTCCCGATCGTTCGCGTGCGCGCCATGGAGAGCACGCTCACCCTCTCGTGCCGCTATCCGGGCGAGGGGACGCTCGACCGGATCCGCAAGGTCCGCGTCCTGCGCCTGGCCCCGTCTGCTGACCCGCGCGCCGGCGTCCTGCTGGAAGTGCGCGACGTCCTCAAGACGGTGCGCAACAAGCTGCCGCCCAAGTCCCGTAAGGGATGAAGGCGGTTTTTTATTTTGCCGGCGTAAGCGCCGCCTTGCCTGAAAGCACCGCAATCAAATTCTCCGCTGCGAAGCGGGACATGGCCTGGCGCGCTTCGATGGTCGCGCTCGCGGTATGGGGCGTGAGCACCACGTTCGGGAAAGATTTAAGTTCGAGTTTGTCGGTAAGGTCGCAATCAATTTCCGGCTCGCATTCGAATACGTCGAGAGCTGCGCCCGCGATGCGCTTGGTTTTGAGCGCGCGCAACAAGGCTTTTTCATCCACGACGGGTCCGCGCGCCGTATTGATCAAAAACGCGGTTTTTTTCATCAGGCTGAATTCGGCGGTGGAAATCAAATGGCGCGTGGAAGGAAGGAGGGGAACGTGCAAGCTCACGAAATCCGAAACCTGGAGCAGCTTTTCCATGGGAAGAAACTTCGCGCCATAGGCGCGTTCAAAATCGCCATTGCGCTTGATATCGCTGTAGACGCACTTCATCTTAAAGCCTTTGACGGCACGATCCGCCACGGCTGCGCCAATGCGCCCGCCGCCGATCAGCCCCAAGGTTTTTCCATAGACATCCGTCCCCAATAATAAATTCGGGCCCCAACCTTTATATTTTTTGGCGCGCGCATAGCCGTCGCTTTCCACGACGCGATGGGCGAGCGCCATCAGCAAAGCAAAGGTATGCTCCGCCACGGTCTCCGAAACTTCCGGCGCCGGGGTATTGGTCACGATGACATTCCGTTTTTTGGCTGCGGGCAAATCCACGTTATCAAAACCCACGGCGTAATTTGCGACGATTTTGAGTTGCGGTCCGGCGGCATCGAGGAGCTCCGCATCTACCTTGTCGTTCAAGAGCGACAAGATTCCGTCCATACCTTTGGCGCGCTTGAGCAATTCCTTGCGGGGCATGACCTCGTCTTTTTCGTAGAGGTCGATCTGATAGTTCTTTTTGCGGAGCAATTCAATGCCTTCGTCCGGGATGGGACGCGTGATGAGGACCTTCATATGCGCCCCATCATAGCATCCTCACTTCTGGATGTGGGGAGTCTTATGTAAGACGCGCGCCGCGGCGATTTTGACCATGGGCAGGAGCGCATTTACCACCATGAGCAGCATGATTTGTTTGGGCGTCGCGTTTTGATCCTTGAAAAATTTATCCGCTACGTACAGGGCGAGCGTATTGTTCATGTAGAGCATGCAGAGGGCGACGGTCATGCGTTCCGGGGGCGTCCTCCAGGGGGTGATGCGGTACGCCGCCCAAATGAGGATGGCGAGCCAGGGCAAGGTGAAGGCCAAGACGGCCCCATCACGCCAGCTGATGCTGATCGGATTTCCGGTGACGCTCGCGGCCGTGATGCCGGTGACGAGCAAGCCGAAGGCGACGACGGAAATGTTGCGCCAAAGGCTGTCGTGTTTGGCGATGCGCTTTGGGATGCGCGACTTCAGCACCATGGCGAGCACGAACGGAATGACGATGGTGAGGAAGAGCGACCAAAACATCGAAAACATCGGGATCGGCACGGCCGTACCCAGGGCAACCTTGGTCACGAGGGGGATGGTGATCGGCGCGAGCAAAGAGGTGACGGCCGTGATCACCAGCGCGAGCGAGGTTTTGCCGCCGAAGAATTCCGCCACAAGGGCGATGGTCATGCCCGTGGGCATGGCGCCCATGATGAGGAGCGCAACGGCCCAATCCGGCGCAAAGGGGAGGACGGGGAGGTAGAGCGCGAATGGCATGAGCACCAGCATGAACAGCGCGGAGTTGGTGAGGAGCCGCCAGTCGCGCCCATAGCTCACAATTTCATCCAATGACAAGCGCAGGCTCGAGAAAAAGAACACCAGGATGAGGAGCTGGGTGGTGTAATTATTGAGGGGAGAAAATACGTGCGGAAAAACGACGCCCAAAATAATGCCGAGCAGCACGGCCATGATTTGGTTGTCTTGGACGAGATTTTTGAGATGCCCGGCGAGCTGCATATCAACGAATGCGTACCTGGGCGCGTTCTTTTTGGGTGGGGTGGCGCTGGAGAATGCCCGCATGCGCGCCCATATGGGTGATGACGCCCGTGGCATTCAGCAGGGCGTCGGCCATCGCGGCGCGCGGATCTTCCTTGCGCATCCAGCTCGCCACGAACCCGCTCCCGAACGCGTCGCCCGCTCCCGTCGTATTGATGCGTTTCACCTTGAGTGCCGATACGTGCAGCGTTTTTCCCTGGCTTCGGACCGTGGCTCCATGGCCGCCCTCGGTCAGGAGAAAGGCGCCGCGCGGCAAATCACCCACCTCTTTCAAACCGCCGAGCGCGTCTGCCTCTTCTTTATTCAGGCTCAGGACGTCGGTCTGTAAAAGAAAACGCTTGAGTTGCTTCATGCCTTTCTCCAATTCTTTATTCCCGGGATTCCAGGCGATGCGCGTCTTGGTGCGCGCGGCGTGCTCAAAGATGTCCGCGAGGATCTTCATGTCGCCGCCTACCGAAGTGAGATAGATCCACTTGGCGATGCGCGTATTCGCGAGCTTCTTGGTCCAGTGATGCCAGGGGAATGCGCGCCGATCCAATGCCTGGGACGCGCCGCGATGCGTGAAAATGGCGCGATGGCCGGAGCCGGATAATAAAATAACCGAATAGGCGGTTTGGAGCTTGGGATCGGTTTGGACGAAGCGCGTATCGATTTTTTCCGCTTTGAGATCCGCCAAGAGGCTCGCGCCGGTCAGGTCTTTTCCGATCCGCGTGAGGCAGGCGGTTTTAAGTCCCCAGCGGGCGAAGGTGGTGGCTGCGTTCGTCGCGCCGCCGCCCGTCGAAAAAGTGAGTTCATCCGCCGACATCTTCGAGCCCATCAAGAAGCAGGCGGCAATCCCATCCGGAGCGTCATCGTCATGGTGTTCTTCCAGGGCCGTTGAGCGAATGAACACGTCTTGGGTGGCGGAACCGATGGTAAGGATGTCAAAACGGGGCATGACGGGATTTTAGCATAAGATTGCGTTATTATTGACATTTTAGATATTTTATGGTTAGGTTTGCCGTTCCTTGGGAGTCCCAATCTGGCCTCGGACCATCAACTTTCTGAGCCCGTAGGAGGGATTCGCAATGAACAACGTACGTTTCACCATGGCCGGCGCGCTCGCGTACGGCTTTCTCTCGTTCTCCCAGCCCGTCGTCGCTCAGGATCGGGGAGTCTCGATCCCCGACGTCTTCACCCCGAACCCGGCGGATGCCTTCGTGGCCACCGAGGTCACGACGGCCCTCCGTACGGCGGCCAGCATGGCGCCCGACTGGCGGCCGTCCACCGCGGACCTGCCGCTCGCCGAGCTCATGCGCGCCTGCGGAGGTTCGCTCGAGGTCGACCCCGACGTCGCGTGCATGTCACGCATGGTCGTGACGCGCGATCCGTCGATGGCCGGAGGCTTCGTCCTCTTCGCCTTCATGGACCGCGTGGGCGAGGACAACGGCTTCCGTCTCATCCTCGTCCTCTACGACATGCGATCGAGCTCGATCTCCCGCCAGATCGAGGCGACGGTCGAGCGCATCATGGCGCCGGCCGCGAGGAACCGCCTCGCCGCCGGATGGATCCGCGATCTCATGGCTCCGCCTGCGGCCGTGGTCGTCGATCCGCCGCCGGGGAGAGAGCCGGATCCACCGCCCGCAAGGGAGGTGGAACCCGATCCCGAACCGGAGCCCGTGACCGTTCCGGTCCCGGAGCCCCGTCGCGTGACGGACACCACGGCCACCGACACCATCGGGTGGATCCTGGTGGGTACGGCGGCTGCCTCCGCGATCACGGCGGCCATCACGGGCGGGCTGCTTCTCAGCCTGAACGAGGATGTCCGCTACAACGACTACCGCGGTACATGGGACGCGACACGCTTCCCGGACATCTGTGATGCCGCGGCGATGGATTCGTCGGCCGACGGGCGCTATGCGCTCGACGTCTGCGAACAGGGCCAAACGTTGGAGATCGTCACCCACGTGATGTGGGCCGCCTCCGGCGTGCTCGCGGTCGCGGGCATGGTCTTCATCATCTGGCATCCCGGTGCGCCGACGCACGAGGTCGCGCCCACCGCGCGCCTCACCCCGATCCTGGGTCCTACCCAGGCCGGCCTCGACCTCACGGTCGAATTCTGACCTCCGCCATGCGGGGGTCTTTTTTATTTCACGAAAGGCCCGCAACCATTGACTTTTCTTAGAAAATATGGTGGATTCTGGGTGCCATCTCGCACCAAGCGGGATGCAGGAGGTTTCCATGGGCTACTTCGTTCGTTCCATGCTCATCATCTTCGGCGTCATGGGTTTCATGCTCATCGCGCAGCCGTCGGTCGCCTTCGCCACGCGCGTCACGCTCATCCGGGTCTCTTCGGTCGACATGCAGGACGAGGTCCTGGCCTTCGAGCTCACCAACGATCTGCACGCTTCGGCGAGCCGGGTGGCCGGCTGGGGCGTCTCGATCTCGTCGATGACGCTTCCGCAGATCCTGGCATCCAACAATTGCGGCGATGGAACGGTGCCAGACACCGCCTGTCTCGTGCATCTCACGAATACGCCAGGCTCCGGCGCCTACGGTCCCATCATCATCTATGGGACGCTGCAGCGTCGGGGAGAGGGCGACGACATGCGCATCGAGCTCGATCTCGTGCTCTTCGATACCGTGTCGGGCGCCGAGCCGCGGCACGTGGTCGCCAATCTGACTGAAGCGGAGTTGAACGACGTCGAAGGCCGGCGTCGCCTCATTCAGGGCTGGCTCGTACAGCTCATGACGGGGATCGCGCCTTCGGCGGATACGCCTATCGCCGACGGATCGGGGGATTCGCCCCCGCCTCCCACGCGAACGGGGGATTCCCGCGAAGCGCTGGAGATCGCCGGCTGGTCCCTGGTCGGCACGGCCGGAGCCTCGGCCATCGTCGCCATCATCGCCGGCAGCTTGCTCGTCGGCCTCAACAACGATGCGCAGTACGTCGAGTACCGCTCGTCGTGGGATGCGGGCCGCGTGTCGAGCGTCTGCGCCGAGGCGGCCAACGATCCGTCCGAGGCGGGACGTCACGCGCTCGGCGTCTGCAACGACGCCCAGGCGTACGAGGTCCTGGTCCCGCTCCTCTGGACCGTGGCCGGACTCGCGGGAGCCGCGGGAACGGTCCTGGCCTGGCATCCGTGGATCGGGGCCAGCCCGGCGGAGCGCCCTACGGCCCGCCTCATCCCCACCCTGAGCCCAACGCGTGCAGGTCTCGCCCTCACGCTGGAGTTCTAGCCCCGACTCATGTCGGGGCATTTTTTATTTACGTTATTCAATATTAGCCAAATATTTTTTGCTTAGATTAGCGTTGCTTGTTTTTAGCCAAAAATGTGAAATACCGTTTCACAGAAAAGATCAAAAACAGATGGATTAGCAAAAACTTTTTAGCTAGGATTAGCCAAGAAAAATGTTTTACATGATTGACAAAAGGTGTTTTTCGTGCTATACTTGTTTGTTAAGCTGAGATCTGGCCGGAGAGTCGTTCATCGACAATCTGAATTAGCCAAAGATCAGGAATCCTTTCGTGCTTTTTGGCTAACCTGGGACATTACTGTCCTGGGTGAAGACGTACACGTCTCTGGATGAAAACGCAGAACTGGGAGAAAATCACCATGACGAACACCCTTCGCACCATCGCCCTCTCGCTCGTCACCTTCCTCTTCGCCATCACGGCGACGACCCCCGCGCTCGCGACCGAGCGCCACACGGTCACCGTCACGGTGGACCAGTCGCGCCTGGACCGCGATCTGGGTCGCTGCGAAGGCGGCCGCGCCGTCGCGGTCACGCTCGGCAGCTACGACACCCACACTTCGCCGCGCGGGATCACGATGTACACGGTCGAGGTTCCGAACCGCCACATCGTCGGCGGCGCGCCGGTCTTCTCGGTGAACCTCTTCTGCGGCGACAGCCGCGAGGTCACGCCGGTCGGCAACGGGGTCGATATCACGATCCACGGCAACTGATCGTTCCTTCGGAGGTTCTGGCGCGTGGCATGAACTCATGTCACGCGCTCCCTCTCGGGAGTCTGACTGAAAGGTCAGAAATCCGAGCCGGGAGTTACTCACGGCTAAGCAAAAGTTTTGATCTTCGCTTTCGCGGAGATCGAGGAGAATGTCCAGTGACCCGTTTCAACCTGATCGCGTTCGCGTGCGTCTCGTCTCTCTTCACCGGCTGCTACATGAGCCACGAGCGTCCGAGCGACGCGGAAGTGGAGATGCCGCCGCCGGCACCGACCTGCGCGCCCGAGTCCTCGGACCCGATCGCGCGCTATGAAGTGCTCATGGCGGACGACGTCGAGATCGAGGCCGGCACCCGCCGCGCCGAGATCATGAGCGTCAGCCTCCGCGGCCTCAACGGCAGCGACCTCGAGTTCGCCGAGTACCTGTACCGCTTCGAAGCGGTCATGGGATCGCTCACGGCTCCCGACGGCGGCGCAGTGTTCACCAACGCGCGCCTCCGGGTGAGCGGCCGGTCGTCGCTCTTCGGTCCCTATGACATCATCGCCGCCGGCGAGGAGGTCGTGGAAGGCGAGTTCTGGGATGCGAATATCCTGCGCGCCGGAGACGAAGTCGTTCTCACCCTCGAGGTCGACGTCGCCGAAGGCGTCGAAGGAATCTACGAGGTTCGCCTCGGCGACGAGTGCGACCTGACCTCCCGCATGTGGACCGTCCCCGAGGATGGCCCCACGGTGGAGATGTCGGCCGACCTCATCGACGACGAGCCGATCACGGTCATCGTCACCGTGGTTCCTCACAGCTGAAGATGGGCGCAGATCCCCCTGATCTGCACATGGACCGTCCTGTCGAGCGCAAGCTCCGGGACGGTCGCCTCATTTCCCGGCCAAGTTGAAAGACTTGGCAGGGGATAGGGCGAAAGTCCTATGGGTATTACAGAAGCGATGCGGCAATGCTTGCCTGCGTCGCAAGGTTCTCTCACAAGAAAGGAGGCTGCCATGCGCAACCTCTTCACGATGATCGCGTTCCTGTTCTTCGGTCTCGCCCTCACGGGCTGCTACGACATGCACGGCCTTCCGCCCGTCATCCCGATGGGCGACGCGGGGCCGACGGTCGGCGACGCGGGCATTCCGATGCCCGAGCCGGACAGCGGACCGGTCGTCGTGGCCGATGCGGGAACCGACAGCGGTCCCGTGGTCGAGCCGGATGCCGGTAGCGATGCCGGTTCGGTCGAGGATCCCGACGCGGGACCTCTGCCGGTCGAGCTCGTCGTCGACCCGTTCTTCTCCGGCTGGGATACCCCGGCCGGTCAGCAGGACATGGCGACGGCCGACATCCATATCACGGCGGCACACGATCTGGAGTGGCGCGAAGGCGTCATGTTCCAGATCCGGGCCATCACGCCCGGCTGCATGGTTCGTGGATCGCGTGGCACGGAATACTTCCGTGACATCAAGATCAAGAACACCGAGACGGGGATGACCCTGATGGGCCCCGTCTCCATGCCGACGCTCTCGGACGGCGCCACTTCGACCGGATTCTTCCGCGTCGGATGGGACGCGCGAACGATTCCGACCGGAACCACGTGGCGCTTCGCTGTGACCATGGACCTCTCGAGCGTCGAAGACGCGCCGGGGGAGTTCGTGGGATGCAGCTACAACGTGTACACCGGCATGGAGGGCGGCTCGATCATCGAGGCTTCGTCCGTCCGTTACCCGGGTGGCGCGGCGCTCACGCCCGAGCAGATCGGCGGCGACAACGCCGCCTCCTACAGCGGCTTCACGGTCTCTGCACCGCTCATCGAGGCAGGCGAGATGCCGCCGTCCGAGATCCTGGTCGCAGGTGCGGATCGGTGGTACCACGTCGCTTCGTATGACGTGGTTCGCGATGGCATCGATGCGGTATTCGTCATGATCGACGGCTTCGCCGAGGATACGTCCGAGGTGGCCATCGCGCACTACGACGCCGCACTCGGCACGGAGGTGGTCATCGGCCGCGCCTTTCTCCCTTCGGGTGAGAACAGCGGCCGTACCGTCATCCTCGACTCGTCGCTTGCGGCGGGAGAGGCCTTCGAGATCTGGGTGCGTGTGCCGTTCATTACGACGGACACGAGCCTCCGACCTCGGACGGGCGACTCGTTCCGCATGGGCGTCAACGGAGTGACGAGGGCCGGAAGGTTCTTCGATACTTCGCCGCTCTTCGGCAACGAGTTCGTGATCCGGAAGACTCGTCCGACGTTCACGCTCCTCTCGCCGCCCACGACGCCACTCGGCACCGGCCTTCAGGGCATGGTATCGATTCAAGTGAGCGCCGATTCGGCGGGGTGCCTGGCACTGCGAGCCTTCGACATCAACGTCGTACTCACCGAGAGCGAGGACAGTAACATCACGGTCGGAAGTCTCGAGCTCGTGGAAGGCACGCGTCCGTTGGACGCCTCGCTCTACACGATCCGGGATTCCGACGGCCGCGATCTGCGTACGCAGGATCTCCGGTTCTGGCCTACGACCATGGGTCCGGCCACGGCCTCGAGTCGCGCGTATGTGGTCTTCACCGAAGAGCGGTTGATCTGCGGCTCCGGTCGCGTCTACAGCTTGCGCGGGATCATCGGAGGGATTCTGACCTCGGGTGACGTCGTCTCCTTCGGTATTCCGCGCAATATCGACACGTCGCCCCTCACGGGACACGTTTCGGAAGCTGACGGCATCGCCATTCCCGGCGGGATCGGAACGCACCTCGAGGTGGACGGCGTGCTCTATCACGCCTCGCCCCTGTGGTCTGACCTGTCGGCCGTTCCGCACAGCTCCGCACCGCGAGCGGCGGGCGGCTCCAGGGATTGGATCGACGGGCAGCTACTGGGGGGATACTTCCCCTGGTCCGTTACCCGTCACGTCCGCTGACCGCACGGTTCGCACGACCTACAACGTGCAGGGCCGCCGATCCCCCTGATCGGCACTCTTCCTGGGAGTCTCACAGTAATTTCGCTGTGAGAACCCAAGGCTGGAGGATAGGGAAGTGACTCAGCGTTCGAAGGTGTCTGGCCTCTTCCAAGTCGAAGTCGGCTCGACCGAGCATCCGACGTCGGTGGATCTCCTCCGGAGATACCACGAGGTCAACGACCTCTGGATCCGGAGCAGTCCCGATATCGGGAAGCTCGCGGCGTTCGGCGACGTCTGCCTTCCGGATGGAGGGCGCCCGCGGGGCACGCTCACGATGTGCGTGCGGACCATCCCGCGCGTCCGGTACGTCACGTTCAACGCCGCATGCAAGTGGGGCCTGCGGAACGGCTACCGGTTCGCCTACCCCTGGGAGCGCGATGCGCTCATCGAGCAGGTGTCCGCCGATCCGCTCACGCTGACGGGGCTCACCACCGAGGTGGTGGATCCGGGGTCGTACGTGATGGATGGTGGCATCAAGCACGTGCCCATGATCCAGTGGGTCGAAGCCACGAAGCCGTTCTCGCTGGAGGGCTGTGTCGAGTACAGCTTCGACATCCACACGCACTTCCTGTTCGTGAAGGAGTAGCTCTCGATCGCACGGTTCGCACGACCTACAACGTGCAGGGCCGCCGATCCCCCTGATCGGCACTCTTCTCCAGCCTCTCGGCCAACATCTTGTTGGGAGGCTGGATACGGAGGCAAGTAATGAGTAAGTATCAGTTCGTCGCGTTTGTTTTCCTTTTTGCCATGGGATTCATCAACCTGGCTGTCGCTTGTCGTAGCATGCATGCCATCAATGAGACGGCTCAGACTACGAACTATGTCTATGGCTTGTTGGACCTCGTGAATCGGAACGTAGTGAACTCTGGTTGCTGCTGCCGTTGAATCTCGTAACGGGTCTCTGATCCCCGCAAAGCATCAGTCTATCCTGACTCTTATCTTGAGTCAGGTCACTCCACCTGGCCCTCGTCACAACGGGGAACAGGTAGGGCGAAACGGTTTGTCCTATGGAAGTTACGGGAGCGGCAGAACGCCGCTCGCCAGGAAGGAAACATTTTACTTTGAAGAAGAACCGTAAAATCGTCCCGTCGAAGCCCGAGACCCCGGCCAGCCGAGAGCGTAAGGCGTGGATGCGCCTCGCGTACTCGTTCCTCGGCTTCCTCGCGCCGATCTCGCTGTGGGGCTTCGCGCTCGGCGCGCGGTACGTCACGCGCGATGCGTACGACCTCACGTTCACGGCCGTCTGGAGCCTCCAGATGAGCGTCGCGCTCATCGCGAGCATCTGGGCTCTGGGCCGCACGGCCTCGCGCCTGCTCTGCTGGCTCGATGCTCGCTCCGAGCTCGCCGCCGTGCCCACCAACCGCCGGGTCCGTCCAAGGGAACAGTCGCTCGTCCTCCACTGACGGGCGGTCTCACTACCAACAAGGGAAGGTTCGCCATACTCGGCGAGACTTCCCTTTTTTCATATCCGCATGCGAGGATATCCGCATGAAACGCTTTCTTTTGTCTTTGGCCCTGATTGTGGCCGGGATGTCATACGCTTCGGCTACATGGGCCGCCGAAACCATCCGGCGCTTTGATGTGAGCGCCGAGCTCAAATCCGATCGCACGCTCCGCATCCAGGAAACCATTGAATATGACTTTGGGGGCGCCCAGCGCCACGGGATTTTCCGCCTCATCCCGGTGGTCTATTCGCGGAACGGCGCTTCTTATCGTTTACGCCTGAACGTGGAGGATTCGACGATGGATGGCCAGCCCGTCAAACAGTCCGTCACGACCGAGGGCGAAAGCCTGCGCATCCGCTTGGGTGATCCGGATCTCTATGTCACGGGAAAGAAAACCTATGTCATCACGTACACGACGGATCGCGCGATCAATGACTTTGAGGCGGATGGCGAGCGCGAATTATATTGGAACGTGACCGGTAATGATTGGGAGATACCGATTGAGAGCTCCCTCTTTACGCTCTCCGGTCCGGCCGAAGCGACCAAGGCGATTTGTTTTACCGGCGTCTATGGAAGCACGGAGCAGGATTGTTCCATCACGAGCTCCAGCGCGATGTTGGTGGCGCGCGTCACGCGTCCGCTCGGCATTCGCGAGGGGTTTACGATCGCGGTGCGGTATCCGGCCTCGTCCATCGCCGCCATCCCAGCATGGAAAACCATCCTGAATATTATATTAGATAATATCTGGCTGGCTACGCCGTTCATCGTGTTCATGGCGATGTACGCGTACTGGCGTAAATACGGAAAAGAACCGGACGGCCGCGGGACCGTCATTGCGCACTACGAAGAACCGCGCGGACTCCAGCCGGCCTTGCTCGCCGCCATGCTCGAACAAGAGATTTCACAGAAGGCGGTTACCGCGACCATTCTGGATTTGGCGCGCCGCGGATACATGAAGGTCATCATCGAAGGTGATCCGGAAGCGAAAGGTTGGTTCGCGAAAAAGGCGACCTATCGGTTCAAAAAGCTTGAAAAAGCGGAGGACGTCAATGAACTGAAAAAGCTTTCCGGATTTGAACTCACTCTTCTTACCGGTTTGTTTGATGGCGAGGACGAGGTAAGCCTCGAAGACAAGAAAGACGGATCGTTTTGGAAGAGCGTACAAACGTCGCGTCACGAAGCGTTTGACCAGCTCAAATCCAAGGGGCTCTTTTCGAAAAATCCCGCGGCCGTGCGCGGGATGTGGAGCGGGATCGCGGTCGTGGTCGCCATCGCCGGATTCTTTCTCTCCGGATTCTTTGGCGGCTTGATGATTTTTGCTTCCATCGTGTCCGCGATCATTATTGGGGCCTTTGGCTGGCATATGCCGCAAAAGACAAAAGAAGGGGCCATCGTGGCCGAAGAAGCCGAAGGTTTCAAACTCTTCCTATCCGTCACCGAGCGCGATCGTTTGAATTTTACAGATGCGCCTGAGCGTCGCCCCGATCAATTCGCGCGCTTCCTGCCGGCTGCAGTCGCCTTCGGCGTCGAAGAAAAGTGGGCAAAACAATTCGCGAATCTTGCCATCCAACCCCCGTCGTATATCCAGGGCGGATCCAATGCCTGGACGGCGTTCAACTACGCGCACATGGTGGATTCCATGCATGCCGCATCCGCATCAAGCCTGTATCATAGTCCCTCTTCGGCGGGTTCCGGCGGTTCGGGATTCTCAGGCGGTGGCTCAGGCGGAGGCGGAGGCGGAGGCGGGGGAGGTTCTTGGTAAAAACAAAAAAAGCTCCGATCGTGGGATCGGAGCGGTCAGGGCTTGGGAGGCCGGAGCTTCCCATAGGTGCTTTGCATGAAGGAGCGGAATTCCTCGTCGTCCGGATCTTCGACCGGAGGAGGCGGAGGGTCCGTCGGACGTTCGTCCTCGGGATCGGCGGGCGCCGGGTCGGTGGGAAGGGTGTTCTTCGCGAACAGGTCTTCCACCAGGCTGTCCACGTCCGGATCCGCCTGCCCCGTGAGGAGCAGATAGTCCGGGTGGCCGGGCGGGACCATCGAGTGGCTGACGACGAGCTCCGGAGCATCCACCTCCTCGAGCTCTTCGTCATCGACGTCGATCGCGTCCTCGTCGGGCGGATCTCGTTCGTTGGGGTCCGGCATCGGTTAGCCCCCGGTCGCGAGCGCGTCGACCTCGGCGTCGAGGTCCACCTCTTCGCCGTCGCCGCCCTTCGCGGGCTCGACGCTCACCTCGGGCGCATCGCTCAGCCGCCTCTCGCGGCCCTCTTCGTCCGTGCCCGAGGACGCGGCGCTGTTGGGCAGCGGGGGAGGCACGGCCACGGCCGTCTTCGGCGCCTCGGACACGCCGAGGAGCCGCGCGTAGTCGGCGAACGGCGTTCCGAGCGTGATCGCCGGCAGGTACTCGGCGTACAGCTCGAGCGGGACCGCGTCGAAGATGATCTCGCCGAGCAACGTGGTGTTGATCGCCTTGCTCTTCATGCTCGCCTGGATGCTGTCCAGGATGAGCATGCGCTTCTCGGCCGGCACGCTGTCGCCGATGAGCGGCCCGTTGCCGATCGAGTTGCGGATGTGCTCGAGCACCAGGGTCTTGCTCTCGTAGATCCTGTGCTCGACGAGCAGTCCGCACTGGCGGAACGCGAACTCGCGTTCGTTCGTGTCGTCCCGCATCATCCAGCTGGTCTGCTGGATGACCTGGTAGAGCTCCCAGAGCGGGACGAGCCGCACGATCTTCTCGAGGCCATAGCCGTCGACGAGCGCCTTGACGGTCTCGTCGTCCCTGAGGACTTCGAGCGAGTAGGCGATGTCGGACGACTGCTTGTCGACCGACTCCTCCTTCTCGCTCTGTGCGAGCGCGAGGTTCATCTTCGTGCCGATGGTTTCGTGGACCAGCTTCGCGCGCGTCGGGATGTCGTTGCGCAGGCTCTCGAGGAGCCGCTTGACCGTGACCTGCTTCATGAGCGCGAACAGGTCCAGGATCTTGAGATCCAGCGCCGCGAGGAGGACGCCCACGAACACGTGGATCGCCGTCTCGGGGTCGAGGGGTTGGCTGGTGACCGAGCTCAGGCTCGGCATGCTGCCGATCGATGGGCTCGACGAACGGGGGTTGCTCTTGTCGTTCTTGGGGCTGGGCTTTTCTCTCGCCATGTTCTCCTACCTTCCTTGAGAAATTCAGATTTCGAATCTGCGGGCATAACTGACCATAAATGGGTCAAAAAGTCAATCCTCCTGCATGATGTGAATTCATCTAATATGCTTGACTTTTTGCCTTATTTCTGATATATTCGGCGGGCTTGGGTGCAACAGGCGACCGCCTTTATCCGCAAGGATGGGGGAGGAAAGTCCGAGCCCCGATTTCTGCCGTAAGGCAGTTTGAAAGCGAAAGCGGCTAACGGCCGCCAGGAAATAGTGGGCAACGGAAGGAACACGTGTCATTCCGTTCTCCATAAACCTAGGGAAAGTGCCACAGAGACGACTCTAACCCGTCGCTGGACGGGTAAAAGGTGAAAAGTGCGGAGAGGTGGGTGTCCGCAAGGATGCCTGCTACTTCGCTCGGTCCGCCGTAAGGCGGATTCGCGGCAAACCCTTTCCGGTGCAAGAGCAAATCCCTTCGTTCGCAAGAATGTCTGGGAATGGTCGCTCGCTAGAGCTCCGCAGCGATGCGGGGCCCAGAGAGATGGTCGCCCCTTCGCAGAAATGCGGAGTGACAAAACTCGGCTTATCGTTTCGCCCAAGCAATCAAACGCCTCCCGCCTTGCGGGAGGCGTTTGATTTCCATACACTGCGAGAAGAACAAATTATGAAGCGTTGGCTTCCGATCCTGATCGTTTTTCTCCTCATCCTGGGCGGTCTTTGGTTCTGGTCGCTCGGGTCTTTGCCGGAAGAGGCGGATGCCCGGGCGCGTATCGTCGCGATGGAGGGGTCGGTAAACGTCATCAGTGCGGAGGGAACCGAACGCGTGGCATCACAAGACATGGTGTTGGCTGAGGGGGAAACGGTCATGACCGGCGCCGATGGAAAGGCGACGATCGACTGGTTTGGGAGCGGTGAAACGCGCGTCGGGGAATCCACGACCGTGATTTTGCAACGCGCTCAAACGACCGAAGGAACGACCCAGGTGCGAATGCGTCTCGAAGCCGGACGCGTATGGTCACGCGTGTTGCGTTTGCTTGATCTCGGGTCGGACGTATCCGTGGAAACGGGTGACGTCGTGGCCACCGTGCGAGGGACGTCATTCGACGTACAAAAATCCAGCGGGGGACCGACGACGATTTGGGTCGCGGACTCGGTCGTCGAGGCATCTGGCGCGACCGTGGGCGGCGCCTCGGATGGATTCTTCATCCCTGAAGGTGCCATGGCGGATTTTGGAACCGGCGCGCGTACCACCAGCACACGACCGATCAGCCAAGCCGACCGCGCGACGCCTTGGTTTACGCGGAATCGTGAGGCCGATGGGAATTTTCGCGCCCAAACCTTGGAACGGTTGAAGACGTCCCTTGCCGGCCGGACCCCGTCCGGGTTTTCGCGAGATTTGACCCGTTGGTCTGAAGGGCTGCGCATCCGTTTTGCCGGCCGCGAGCGCCGTTTGCGTCTTGAAAGCCGGTATCTCCTGCGTCGTTTGCTTGAAATCCGCCTGATGGCCGAAGAAGGACGCAGCGGCTTGGCGTATCAAGAATTCGCGCGTCTCGACGGCGAGCTCCGCAATCGCCTGCAGGCAAATGCCGAGAATATTCAGACTGTCCGACCTGCGGTTCTTGCGGCCCAGATCATGTTCCGGGACGTTCCGCCTTCGAGCGCAGCCTATCGAGTCAAGCAACAGGTCGAAGAATGGTTGCCGCTGGTGGCGCGCCATTCCGCTGAGCGTTTGTATGCGCGTCTCATGACCATTGATGCGCGTCTGGATGAAGCGTCCGCGGCCGTGGATGAGGCGAAGGAAGAAATTGCGACCCAGGTGCTTGTGCTGGCCCGCCAAGGATTGGTGAATGCCGATCGCGAACGGAAAGAAGCGAAAGATTTGGAACCGGCACAAACCGACCGCATCCGCCGCGTATGGAAGGCGCTGTCCATTCGTGCCGAAGCCCTGGACCAGCGTCTGAAGGCATTGGATGAGCCCATGCCAAGCCCTCCGGCGGAAGAGGTGGCAGCCCCGACGTCCACTGAGCCTATCGTAGCCCCGACGTCCACTGAAGCGACGCCTCCATCGGTTACATCAACCCAACCAGTTGTTCCCACGAGTACGCCGCCTGTCGCTCCGAAGCCCGTTTCGCTCAGCCTGACACCGACGGCTCTCACGATCGGCTTCTTTGAACGCGTCACGTACCGAGCCATTGTCGTGTATGACACCGGCCTCACGCGGGATGTCTCGAAAGCCGCCCGTTTTACCGCCTCACCGACCGGATACGGCGCCTTAAACGGCAATGTCTTCTCCGCGACACAGCTCCAAGGCAGCATCACCATCAATGCCAGTTACGAGGAACAGGGGATGACGCTCACTGCCGCCTCCGCGCTCACCATCGTGCAGCGATAATCAAGTATCAAGTACCAAGTAGCATGAGGCTTGCTATTTGATATTTGATACTTGATACTTGGCCAATGAAACCCACGCGCATCGGTCTCGCGACCCTTATCGGTTTGGGCATTGGCGTGTTTGGCGCCTTTTGCCAATTTGTCGGCGTTTTTGACACCTGGAGCGTCGCGCTCACGGACCGGTTCTTCCTGTCCCATCCGGCAGACCCGAAAACCATCATCGTCGCCATTGATGATGCCTCGCTTGGCCGTATCGGCCGATGGCCGTGGCCTCGAACCGTCCACGCCGATCTGGTGGACCGCCTGTCCTCGTATGGCGTCAAAGCCATCGGGTATGACGTGAACTTCCCTGAACCGTCCGATGCAGGAGCCGATACCAAGCTCGCCGCCGCCGTCCGACGTTCCGGAAAAGTCGTCATGCCGATCGAGCTCGACTTCACGATTGAGAACGGGCGTCTCGCGTTCCAGGCGGGAAAGATCACCCAGCCTATCGCCGAAATCCAATCCGCCGCCGCGGCTTCGGGTTTCACGAATACGCCGCTGGATGAAGATGGCATTTCCCGCCGCGTTCCGGTTTCGGTGCGCGATTCGGGCGGATCGGTCGTGAATAGCCTGTCCTATGAAGTGGCGCGCTTGGCCGGCCGTGCTCCCGATTTGTCCCAGGTTCCGACGGACAAGTATGGCCGTTTCATTATCAATTTTCCCGGAGCGCCGGGCCGGAATTTCCGGACCGTCGCGGCTTCGGACGTCCTGCAGGATCGCGTGGACTCATCCATCTTTAAAGACGCGACGGTTTTTATCGGCGCCACGGCCCGCAACCTCCAAGATTATAAAAACGTCGCGACCTCGCGTGGCGAGCCCATGGCCGGCGTGGAGATCCACGCCTCCATCCACGACACGCTCATTTCCGGACGCTGGATCCGGAATGTGAACGCGGGACTCCAGGCGGGTCTCCTGTTGCTGGTCGGCGTTTTGCTCGGCCTTCTGGTCCCGCGTTTGCGTCCCCGCTATTCCATCCTCGGCACCTTGATTTTGTGGGTGGGTTGGTTGGTCGCGGCCTTCGCGTTGTTCGACCGCGGGTATGTCCTCGACATCGTATGGCCGACCCTCGTCATCTTCTTCGCCTACGCCGCCCTGCTTTTGGAACGGTGGTTGGACGTCGAATCCCAGCGCCGCCAATTGCGTTCCGCGTTCAGCCGATACGTTTCCGGCTCCGTGGTCGAATCCATCATGCAAAATCCGGAGAAGCTGAAATTGGGCGGCGAGCGACGTCGCATGAGCGTATTGTTCTCGGACCTCCGCGGCTTTACGACGTTGTCCGAAGGCCTTTCGCCGGAAAAGCTGGTGGAAGTGTTGAATACCTATCTCGATGAAATGACGAACATCGTCTTCGACGAAGGCGGCGTGCTCGACAAATATATCGGCGATGCGGTGATGGCGTTTTGGAATGCCCCGTTCGATCAGCCTGATCACGCGGCGCGCTCGGTGCGTTGTGCCGTACGCATGCGCGACCGTCTCAAAGCGATGAATGCCGAGGGAGTATTCCCAAAGGGGATTGAACTCAAGGTCGGCGTCGGCGTGAACACGGGCGAAATGGTCGTGGGAAATATCGGCGCCGAAACCCGTTATGACTACACCGTGATCGGTGACAGCGTGAACCTCGCTTCGCGCACGGAAAGCTTGTGCAAGGAATATGGCGTCGGCATTATCGTGACCCAAAATACCGCCGTGGATTTGGCGGATGCGTTCCACATGCGTTTGCTCGACCAGGTCGCGGTGAAAGGGAAAAAAGAACCCATCCGGTTATTCGAAGTATTGGGCTTGAAGGGGAAAGTAGCTGAAGACGAGCTCGCATTTGCGCGCCGGTATGAAGAAGCCTTGAATCAGTATTTCACCCGGCATTTCGATGAGGCACTTCAGGCATGTGACAAGCTTCTCACCGAACGCCCTGAGGCCGTGTCCGTCATCCACCTGAAAGAGCGTTGCGAGATCTATCGCCAGTCGCCCCCGCCGGAAGGCTGGGATGGAACCTGGGTCATGACCAAGAAATAAAAAAAGACCCCCGCAGAGCGGGGGTTTGTGTTTCAGGTGAACGGGCTCTTCAGGTCCGTGAAGTAGCCGAACGGCTCGACCAGGTCGACGGAACCGTCCCACTGCCCCGCCACGTCGTTCGCGAAGAGGAATTCCACGCGGAACTTCGGTTCCGCGCGCACGTCCATGTGCCCCTTGGGGAAGTGGTAGATCCGCACGCGCGTCTCGGGCGCGATCCAGTCGAGCATGGACCGCTCCAGCGCGCGCCGGATCGAGCCCTCTTGGGTGATGAGCTTGATCGGGCTCGCGGCCTTGAGCTTGCGCCGGTGCCTGAGGAGCGTGCCGGCTTCGATCCGGATGCCCCGCGGGAACGGCACGGTCCATTCGCGCCGTCCCATGGCCTGCGGCTCCACGGGCCGGATCGTGAGCGTGAGCGGCAGGTCGGTCCGGTCTTCGTTCGCCGGAATGAAGAGCTCAGCAAACCCCACGCTGAGCACGGCCTGGAGCGGCTTCGCGGCCTTACAGCCGCGGAGCTCGACCCGATCGTCAGGAATTCTGTGAACGTACTGCGTCATGTCTGCCTCCCTTGCGCCGCTATTTGGGCGCAAAAAAGCCGGCTTGTCAACCGGCTCGGTAGGGGCGAGGCGGTGCCTCGCCCCTACGCATCAGCGGCCCAACCCGACCCGTTCGCGTACCAGCTCCATCTTCGCTTCGGCCATGGCTTTCGCCTTGTCGCGCCCCGCATCCAGGACCTTATGGAGCTCACCGGGTTCGCGCCGGAACGTTTCGAGCTTTTCGCGGATGGGCCCGAGATAATCCACGACGATTTCCGCCAAATCTTTTTTGAAGTCGCCATAGCCTTTTCCTTCGTACAGCGTCTCGATTTCCTTCATCGTTTTGCCGGAGAGGTGGTGGTAAATCGTCATCAGGTTTGAGACGGCGGGCTTCTTCTCCGGTTCGAAATAGACGCCGCCGCCCGTATCCGTCACGGCACGCATGATTTTCTTGCGAATGGCATCCGCGTCATCATCCAGCATAATGGTGCCGGACTTGCTTTCGTCGCTCTTCGACATTTTTTTGTCCGCATCCTGCAAGCTCATGATGCGCGAACCGTGTTTTTGGATGAGCGCCTGCGGAATCACAAAGGTTTCACCGAATTCCTGATTGAAGCGGCGCGCGATGACGCGCGCGAGTTCCAGATGCTGCATCTGATCTTCGCCTACCGGAACCGCGCTCGTGTCATACAATAAAATGTCAGCGGCCATGAGCGCCGGATACGCGAAGAGCCCGAGTCCCGCGCGTTCACGCCCGCCCTTTTGCGACTTGTCTTTGAATTGCGTCATGCGTTCGAGCTCGCCCATTTTGGTGACCGTGCCCAAAATCCACGCGAGCTCGGCATGTTCGGCCACTTCGCTTTGGATGTAGATCGTCGAGCGGGCCGGATCGATTCCGCACGCGAGATAGGTCGCGGCGATATCGAGGGTATTCTGGCGCATCTCCTTCGGATCCTGGGGTACCGTGATGGCGTGGAGGTCCACGATGCTAAACAGGCAGCGGTGGTTCTTTTGGATGTCCACCCATTGCTTGATCGCGCCGATGTAATTGCCCAGATGCGGCACCGAGGTCGGTTTAATGCCGGAAAATACGAGGTCTTTCATGCCGCAAGGGTATCCGATCGCCGCCGGGTACGCAAAACCCGCCTTGAGGGCGGGTTTTGGTCTTAGATCTCGACGATCACCGGAATGACCATCGGACGAAGCTCGGTTTTGATGAAGAGGAATTCTCCCATCTCATCGCGCAGCTTGTCCTTCAGGAGCGAGATGTCGATGGAACCGCCCGGCACGCGCGACACGCTGTCCTTGAGGATGGCGTGCGCCTTGGCGCGGCTGGCCGAGATCAATTCCTGGTGTTCCTTCATGAAGACGAATCCGCGCGAGACGATGTCCGGCATGGCGGCCGGGGCTCCCGACTTGCCGTCGATGACGGCCACGAGAATCACCACGCCGTCGCCGGCCAATTGCGTGCGGTCGCGCAACACCACTTGGTTGGTATTGCCCACGCCGAGGCCGTCCACGAAGACATAGCTCGTATCCACCTTGTTATTGGTGAGACGGCCATTGCCCTGCTTGTCGAATTCCATGATCTGCCCGTTATCCGCGATGAAGATGCGCTCCGCCGGGAAGCCGGCTTTGGTCGCGGCCTTCGCGTGGTCCACCAAGAACGAATAGTGGCCTTCAATCGGGACGATGTACTTCGGCTTTACCATGTTGTGCATGTCCACGAGGTCCTGCTGTTGCGCGTGACCGCCGGCGTGCACGTCCATCATCTGGTAGTGGACGATGTTGGCGCCTTCGCGGTTCAGGGTGTCCTTCACGCGTTGCACCGTGCGTTCGTTCCCCGGAATGACCGAGCTCGAGAACACGACGGTGTCGCCCGGTTCAATCGAGAGGATCGGGTGTTCGCGGTTGGCGATGCGCATCATGACGGCGCGCTCTTCGCCCTGGGCGCCCGTGCAGACCACGGCGGTCTTGTTGCGCGGATACTTATGGATGTCACGGGTTTCAATGATGGTGCCCTTTTGGACCTCCATATAGCCGAGTTGCTGCGCGATCATGATGTTCGACTTCATCGAGAAGCCTTCGATCGCGACTTTGCGGCCCTGGCGTTCACAGGCTTTGATGATTTGTTGGACGCGCGCGATCATGGACGCGAAGGTGCCGATAATGACGCGGCCTTCGGCATTTTTGATGATCTCGTCAATGTTGTTTTGGATTTCGAATTCGGCGATTTGGCGGCCCGGTTTGGACGCGTTCGTCGAGTCGATCATGAGCGCGAGCACGCCGCGTTCACCCAGCTTTTTGATCTTTTCCGTTTCCTGGATGGACTGCGAGCCCGGGTTATCGTCGAGTTTGAAGTCGCCGGTGTGCACGATCAATCCGCACGGGGTGTCCACGATCACGCCGACCGAAGACGGTACGGAGTGAGACACGCCGAAGAATTCCACCTTGAAACTGCCGAGCTGCAACACGTCGTCGTATTTCACGGAGAACATGTTGAGCTTCGGTTTGTCGCGATGGTCTTCCTGTCGCTTGGCGATGATGCCGCACGTGAGGTCGGTCGCGAACAAGGGCGGGTTGCCGAGCTTGGGCATCAAGTGGGGGATGCCGCCGATGTGGTCGTAGTGGGCGTGGGTGATCACGACGCCGCGAATATTCTTTTCCTTGCCCTTCAACGAAGAAAGGTTCGGGACAAGATAGTCGACGCCCGGCATGTCTTCGTCCGGAAACTGAAGGCCCATGTCGATGATGAGGATGTCATTGCCGTATTCGAGCACGGTGCAGTTGCGGCCGACTTCTTCGTTGCCGCCGATCACCATGACCTTGAGGCGCTGATCACCTTCGAGCGTGTCTTTGTCCGTGCCGGTCTTGCGGAACGGCGTGTGCTTGAACGCGCTCATGCGCGGCACGGTCTGGAAGGCGCCGCCCATCGGGCCGCGCTTACGCTTCTTCACTTCATGCTTGTCCGAGGGGCCGCGGGGACCTTCTTCCTTGCGGAAGCCTTGCTTTAAGCTTTGACCGCCGGTTTTAAAACTGGCGCCACCACGGCGTTGGCCCGAGCCGGACGGAGCCGGCGAAGCCGGACGCGGAGGGAAAGCCGAAGGACGGGACGGACCATTCATAGGCGTCCCGGGATTGTTCTTGGGATTTTGATCCATATTCTTGATACTGGATGGCCATTTTGGCCGTTAAGACAGCGAAAAACGAGTAGCTGCCTGCGTAACTGTTGAAATAAGTGTCACGACTTTCGGCGTCTTCCAAGCGACTTGGACGGCGGGCGAAAAACGTTACCTCAATAGAATACCAGGAAACGGGGGTTGGGTCAAGTTTTGGCTTAACCTAGCATCGGAACATCCATAACCAGGATGAATGATCGTGGTTTTATGTCTAAGGTAAGCGCATCCACCTCAGACATTCCGAACGCATCCCGTTTTTCGAGCGTTTCACCGGCGGCTTCCAATCCGCCTTCAATCACAAAGACATAAAAGCCATGGTTCGGACCAAGGGGTTTGAGCTCGGTCTTCATTTGCTCGGAGAAGCGACCCAAATAAAAGACGGACTCCTGGTTCATTGGTAAGGCATCGCCCGCTTGGTGGTCCGGCGCGACGACGGTTACGAATTGGTTTGGTTTCGCGTCCAAATCAAAACGTTTTTGGGCATAACGCGGCTTGATGGCCAGTTCTTTCGGCAAAACCCAAATTTGCAGCAGGCTCACCGCTTCGGTCGGGGAGGGATTGTATTCCGCATGAAGGAGGCCGTATCCGGCCGACATGTGCTGCACTTCGCCGGGTTTGATTTGGCCGACATTCCCCAAACTGTCGCGATGTTCGAGCGTGCCCGAAAGCGGGATGGTGATGATTTCCATGTTGTCATGAAAATGATCGTCAAAGCCCGCGCCGCCGGCAATCCAATCGTCATTGATGACGCGCAGCGCGCCAAACCCCATGCGATCCGGATCAAAATACCGCGCAAAACTGAAGCTATGGGCGGTCTTGAGCCAGCCATGGTCAAAGCGTTGGCGTTTCGCGTCGCGCTGGATTTCCAGTTTCATTTCGACATCCTACCCGTGTTTTTCGTGGAGTGATAGCCTTGACAATAGGCCTGATTTCTGGTTGGATACGACGTTCTTTCTGTGGCCACTTGGCCGGACGTTGGTGAGGGAGGCGACATGAGGAAGTTGTGGAACCGATTGATGGCAAGACTGGACCGTTTCATCCGCGAGCACGTTGTCGATGCGGATCCGTACTACATCCAGGAGCAGAAGGAGATCATCGGCTGGTGCCGCGCCTGCGGCTGCATCGTGCGCAACGCCGACGGCTACGTCGCCGGCCCCGCCACCGTGCTGCATCACGGCTGCCACGCGCAGACCGCGCCGTCACCAGACGGACCCCCGAACTGAAAACCGCCCCGACTGGATGTCGGAGCGGTCTTTTTCTTTCTATTCAATTATTTATTCGAAGGAGATGTGGGTGAGTGCTTCTCTCATTAGGGCTGGAACGTATCCCCGCGCAAGAGAGGACTCCTTTCCTGCGGTCGGTTTTGCGGCGAAAGAGACCTCTATAATCTCTTTTTCTCCGAAAGCAATCGCCGTCCAGACTTCGACATCTTCCCCGACATGATAAGTGAAGTATTCGTGGATTTTGCCGTTCGAATTCACGACCACTCTAGAACCTTGCTTCAAATAATCGGTGTAAGGATTTTTTGTATCAGTTCGCATTTTATTTACGAACGAATCGAAGGACTCATCAGTGGTTCTGTCGGAAACTCGAACGTTGAAGGTAAGTCCATAAAAGGCTTCACCAAAAGGATCGGTCTCGGTCGGTGGGGCGGAGACATGGGATTCTGTTGGCTCGATATACAGGGTCTTCGTCCCATCGCCTGGGATGACACGTGCGCCCATGCCCAGGAATCCCTTGCTTGGATATTCCACAACCACACTACTCTGGGGGATTTTGATCGATTTGTCGAAAGCCGCATCTTCAACGCATATATACGTTGAACCAGGCTCTGAATACTTAGACAGCCTTTTCGGTTCTAAGGAGAGAACCAATCCAAATGTAACAAGAATACCGATACCGACCCCACAGCCTCCATATAGCAGAATATTTTTTTGAGATTGTTTCATAAGGATGGATTTAGAGTAGAGAAAAAAATAATCCTTGCATAGCTTCCTGAATAAAAATCCGGAAGGGCGGAGCCCTCCCGGGTAAGGATCAGCATGCGTCGGTGTAGACGCAGCTCAGACGATGATAGGTTCCGAGATCGCTGACAGTGCCGGTTCCTGTGAACCCCATAGTATGAGAGGCTACCGTTTCAGCTCCCGAGCCGTTGACCCAGTTGGAGTCGACCACCACGATCTGGCTTGCACTGATCACGCGCACGACGATAGCAGCGTGGGGGTTGCCTGCTGAGGTGGGTCTGCGGAGGAGGTCTCCTACGGTAACATTCGAGCTTGTGGCTAGAGGGTAGTTCGTCCCGCCATCATCGATCGTTGAATCGACTGCGAAGGTGCGAAATGCCCAGCTCGCTCCATGGTAGACCCCGGAGCGGTAGGCGACCAGATTCATGAACGCCTTGCATTGTCCGCCTCGATACGTCCCCGCAGGACAGTAGCCCTGGCAGGTATAGATGCCGACGACGTCGGATCCGTAAGTCAGCGAACAGGGAGTGAAGTTGTTCGACGTGTCGTTGTCGTTCCGGCACGAGGTGTTGGTTCCGTACGCAGTTCTCAACGAACTCCATGCCCCCGAATCCTCGCTGGCGTAGGCGTGGATCGAGGTAGTGGTGCCGGTTCCCCACGTATGGGTACCGGCGAGACTCGGACCGACCATGGCGCGAGCCGCTTCCCAGACCATCCGACCCCGATGATCAGGACCGGTGGTGTGAAGAGCTTCCATAGAGGCCGCCACGTCGTGGGTGTGCTCGTCGAAACGCGTGCGGTCGCCGACGACGATGCCGACAAGCGGCACTTCCGACCCCGGAACCGCGTACGGCTCCAGATGGAGCTCCGCGCCTTCGATGCGCGGCGCAAACAGCATGCGCTCGTGCGCGTCGAAGACGCTGTTGTTGTAGTCGTCGCGGATGTCCGCGAAGTACACGCCCTCTTCGAGCAGCGCCGTGAGATCACCGTCGACCCCTTCGAGCTCTTCGAGCACGTAGCCATCGCGGTCGTAGAGCGTGACCGCCTCGATCGGGGCGAATGCCGCCACGAAGCGAACTTCGCTCAGCGGCGCATCCGACGAAGTAGGCGGAGCTTCTGCGGCGCAGGCCTGGATCTGGCTTGCGACGCCCATCATGATCAAGCCGACCATGAACCCGTATCTCGTTTTCCGTTCCATTCGATCCTCGGTTCGCAATTCGTACGCGGAATGCGTACGAAGGGTCCCTGGCACAGGAAGCCCGCCTCATTCACGTATTATAGACACGTGAACGGAGCGGGCTTCATGTACTGATCGTTTTGGAGTTCGTGGAGAATACACGTTACTCAAATGGGACGCAACCTTCATTAAGTAGATTTCATTTGGAACTTTGACGTAAGTTGTTCGTCTTAAAAAAACCACACGCTTGTGTGACTTTCTTTTCCACAGATGTTGGGCGGGGAGAGACTCGAACTCGAACAATCGTGATCCCTGTCCTTCCGATGTAGAAACACTCATGCGAAGCGTCGCACGCCTTCCATTGTCACCTCGAAGACTATCGATGTGCTGCACAGATCACAGATAGACGGGCATAAAATGGGCACCGAATCTTGTCCTTCGCTGCACCTCTTCATCTTATTTCACGGCCACTAAGGCCGAGCTCAACCGCGAGCGACTGGATGGAGTTCGACTGTGAAAAAGCTCGCAGGCAAACACAAACGCCCCGGGACGGGGCGTTTGTGTTTCTCTGTTCAGCATCAAGTCTCTTTTTGAGGCTGGGTAGCAGGCCGTTCTGCTACAGTGAGGCCATCTGCCAGACTGCCGACCAAATACATGTATCGGCGTTTCGCGTTCTGTGTTAGAAGGATTTGGATGAGGCGGAGTTCGTCATAGACTCGTTCCGAGAAGCGATGTTCTTCTGTGTCGCGTTTGATCCGTGCCTCACCAAAAATGCCACGGGCCTCTTTTACATCGATTACGAATCCATGATCTTTGTATTCGTGTACCAGGCGATGAGCGATGGTTTTTGGTTCTAGCCCTTTTTCGCCTGTTGTCGTCGCGTCACCGCGCAGATCGAGTAGATGCGTGGCGTATTGCTCGGCAGATTCGACGACACGTTCGTAGTAACCGAGTTGCTCGAGTTTAAGTGCTTTTGCAAGATATGATGCAAACATTTCTGCCGCTTCAGGCGTTGTTTTCACGAGACCCGCTAGATGCTGAACGGCGTTCTTGAGTCCTAGTGCCGGCATTTCATCAATCTGCGGATCGATCGGCCCGAGTTCGCTCAGGCTACCCATATGAATCGCGTCCGCGCCGCAGCAAATGAGGGTAGCGGCAGATTTAGCGCGTCGAGGAACCGCAACTTCGAAACGTCCTGAGGGCGTCTCCCGGCACAGTTTGCTGATGAAATACCCCGCTTCGATGCTTCCTCCTGGTGAATTGAGCACGAGTAGCACTGGCCGGGTATCGACGTTTTTCAGCGCACTATGGATATCATCGACATCTGTTCGGACCAAGGCATGCTCGTCGTTCACAAAGACGACGTTATATTTCTTGAAGATCGGATCTTCTCCGAGTTCGGCGACAAGATACTCCGAGGCCGCTTTTTTAAGTTCCCATGGCTTAGTGGCCTTATCTTCTGCCAGCTTTCGGAATCGATCAAACGTATTGAAGCGCTTTAGATCCGAGGCTGAGAGCGTCGGACTTGCTGGCTGTTCCGGCCCGACCTCAGTGAGTAAAGGGGCTTCGTTAGAAGCAGATTTTGGTGACGATTGCGACGGCGTCGGGGTAATGAGGTCGGACATAAACCGATGAACGGTCCGGCCTTGCCGAGCAATGCTCGACTCGGTCGACCTAAGGTTAAGATTATTATAAAACGGCGCATGGCGCGCATACGAATCAACCCACTGCAGGGACCCTACGTAACGAACAAAGACCGAACGTGACGCGGCGAAAACAGGACGAGACCAACCGGTCTCAAGGCAATGAAATGAAGAGCGAATCTGTCGGGACCTTCGATTTGTGTTGTATGGAACCCTCTTGGGGCAAGAACACTGGCGGGTCTATGACGGTCTGAGCTCGGAATATCTGCCTCATATAATATTATAACATTTTTGCCCCGCGGTAGGCAAATGCTTCTTGATTGAGAGTCTCTTCTCTTTTTGGACCCTATGTCTTAAAGTACTTTCTGTACTGAGATTAGCCAAAAAATGATACCTGTTGGCAAATGGGCACCAAACGGGCACATATTGGTGCCCAGTTCGTGCCCATTTTGAATCGCAAATTTGGGACTTCGTTCGGTATCAAACGCAAAAGACAGCCATCAAAGGCTGCCTCTTCTTTTCCACAGATGGTGGGCGGGGAGAGACTCGAACTCTCATGACCTTGCGGTCGCTGGTACCTGAAACCAGTGCGTCTACCAATTCCGCCACTCGCCCTCCACCTGGGGAAAATCCGGCACGATTGCGGCGGTATCTTGCTTCAAAACAGCCCATCCGTCAATGCGGATGGGCCATGCTTACTTCCATTGCCGGCGCTCGTTTACGTACCAATGTTGGAGATCCACGAAGCGGTCGCTTGGTCGTGAGATGCGCATGTCGCTGACGCCTTTGACGCGGCTCGCAATCAAATACGCTTCCGATGGGCGAAGCAGCAGCAAAGCCGGCGTGCGCTTCTTGATCGCTTGCGACAAGGCCATCTGGGCATCCGTGAGCTCGGCGGTGGTCGTGGCTGTGCGCGTGCGTTCGAGGGCCGCATCCACGTCACGGTCGGCCAAATTCGAAAGGTTAAATCCGCGCGAACCGCCGGCATACGCGCTGCCCCAGAATTGGGCGAGGTTCTGATCAGCCGGGATTAAAATATTCCAGACCAGGACTTGGTAGGCGCGTGTCGCGAGCGCATTGCGCAGGAGCGGCATGTCTTCATCCGCGCGGACGTCCACCTGCGCGCCGATCAGCGACCAGCGGCGCTTCAGGAGTTCCGCGAGCGCGATCAAGTCCGGCTGGTTCGGCACGTCGATGGTGATGGTGAGCGTCGAGCTCGCATTGGTACGCACATTCGTGCCCTCCGCGAGTTTCCATCCGAGCTTATCCAGTTGGGCGCGCGCGCCGTCCAAATCCGGCACGGTGCTCGAGGCGTCGTTCAAGAAGGGGAACGGGGAATTCACGGGCTTGGCGCGGTCGCCGACCAAGGCGGCCAGCTCGGCCGAGTCTACGGCCATCGCCAGGGCTTGGCGCAGCTTTTCATCCTTCAATAATTTATCTTTCGTGTTGAAAAAAGCGCCGGTGACGCGAGGCAAATCCAAGCTCGCGGTGCGCAAATGTTCTCCGCGGACGCTCTCGGCTTCGCTCCAGGAGACGAAGGCCACCGCATCAGCCTGGCCATTAGTGACGGCCTGCAAGGCCTGGTCACGGTCGGGATAAAAGCGGAAGCGCACTTCTTCGATAAACGGCTGGATGCCGTAGTAGCCGCCAAAGCGCGCGAGATGGAAATGGAGGATATTGCCGCGGCCGTCGCGCGTATACGAAACCACGCGATACGGACCCGAGCCGATCGGTTTGAGGTTCGCGTCGGCCAAGTGGGCGTTGCTCGGCGTTACGCCTTCTTCCCAAATATGCGCCGGCAAAATGCCGACGGTGAGGTCGTTGAGGAAAAGCGGGTTGGCGCTCGGCAGTTGGAATTGCACCGTGTGTTCGTCCACCTCGATCAAAACGACGTCGCGAAAGGTGCTGTAGAGCAGGCTGCGCCATTCCTGATTTTTCGCGGCTTCATATGTAAAGACGACGTCATGCGCCGTGACGGGCTGCCCGTCATGGAAGCGCGCGTCTTCGCGTAAAATCACTTCGAGCGTTTTTCCGTTTTCAAGCCAGTGATAGTCTTTGACCAAATCCGGCACGGCATTCAGCTGCCCGTCGAGACGAAACAATCCGGAAAACACGAGCGCGACCAAATCACGGTCCACATCATTCGCCGGGGCGAATAACGGGTTGATCAGTTTGGGCGTACCTTCGACCGCTTCGGTAAAGACGCCTCCGCCGGCCGGGACGAGTTCGGTGCGCGTGCGGACGATATCCGTGAGACCGACTCCGAACGCGATGATGCCGACGGCGAGCGCCCCCCAAAAGAGGCCGCGCTCACGTCCGACCAGGACGCGGTTGATGAAGCGTAGCTGTTTCCAGCGCGGGACACGCTTGGGGGAGGTCACGGCCAGCACGAGCGCATGGTCGGCATGCGGGTGGGGCGTGAATTCTTCCGAGCTGCCGGCCGAAGGGGTTTGCCAAAAAAACACCTTGTTCCAGGCGGAGCGAAAACGGTCAAAAATGGAGAACATATCGCGCACGCTTCAGCGTACGCTTACGCTACCACGAGGTTGAGGATCGCGGTGCCGAAGAATACGCAGGAAATCGCGATCGTCGCGTAAAACAGGCCTTTTTCGAGGCCACGCTTGGCGCGGAAGACGTTGTTGTCGCCGCCGAAAGCGCCGCCGAGGCCCGAACCCCGCTGCTGGAGCAAAATAGCGCCCGAAAGCAGGGCGGAGAGCACGATCATGACGATAGCGATGATGGTTTGCCTCATATCGGCCTGAGGTTAGCGGCTTCTAGGCCGGGCGTCAATCCTGAATGCGCATGGTACAATGGCGCCGATGTCCGTGTGGAAGCTCCTTGGGATTTTGTTCGCCATCCTGCTTGGACTGGGGGCCATCCTTTTCGTACGCCAAACTTACACGTATTACCAAGCCATCCGGAGTGGGGAGGCGAATCCTTTGCTGGACCGGCGTCTCGAATCCACGGTGAGCCGCTTGGTCGCCAATCGAAACGTCAGCGACGAGGACTTGGCCCTGCTTGCCGATCCGAAAGCGCCGTCCCAGGGTCCGGCGGACGCGCCGCTCACCATTGTCGAGTTCCTGGACTACGGCTGCCCATATTGCCGCGCCGCGTTTGAACCGGTACGCGAGCTCGCATTGGAGCGCCCGGGCCAAATCAGGCTCATCATCCGCGACTTTCCCTTGGAAGATTTGCATCCGGGTGCGACCAAGGCGGCCGCCGGCGCGCGTTGCGCGCAGGAACAGGGAAAATTTTGGGCCTATCACGACAAGCTATTTTTGGCAGACCAGCGTTCATTCGAGGAAAGCGATTTGTTTGATATCGCGCGCGAGATCAGTTTGAACGTTTCCAAATTTACGGAATGCGTCGGCTCAGGCCGCGCGGCCGAATTGGTCCAAGCCGACCAAGTCGTCGGATTGCGCGTAGGCGTGCAGGGGACGCCCACCTTTTTCTTCAATGGCGTGAAAGTCCAAGGCGCGCCAGATGCCGAAGCCCTGAATTATATTGTGGATGAATTCTTGTCACGCACCGCGAACCCTGCAACCCCGTAGCTATGAGCATCAAGTATCTAGTATCAAGTATCACAAAGGTCTCGATCTTTTTGATATTTGCTACTTGCTATTTGACCCCGGCCTTGCCGGCTTCCGCGGCGAACGTGATGTTCAGCTGTTGGTGTCAGAACACGACCACACGCACATGCAACCACCACCAGATTGATTCCGGCATTGAACAGGATGACCCAAGCTGGGATACATACGGGCTCGCCACGCTCGTCTCGCCAGCCGGAGCGATCGTCCTCGCCACCGAGACCACGCTGGAGAATTTGTTATCTGACCAACCGGAGCTCGAACGTCGATTAGCCACAGCCGACATCCGTCAGGCCTGCCGGGACCAGTGCGCGGCCGATGGCAGCGATTTCCGCGCCATCCATTTTGAAACGCATTATCGTGAAGCAGTCTGTAGCGAATGTAACCCCTCGCCCGATTCAAGTTGTACCGAAGCCCGTGGTTCGCGCTTGGCCTTCGGTGACGCCGATACGGCGCAGAAAATCGCGCAATGCGAGGATCGGAAAGCGGCTACGGCCCTGTTGCCTGTCAAACTGGCTATTCCGATCGGGGGAGTGTCCGAAGTCCAGGGATTGCCCGACTATATCAATGTCGCCTATCGCTACATGGTGACCATTGTTCTGGTCGTGGCCATCGTGATGGTGGTGTATGGAGGATTCCGTTATTTGGTCGGCGCGACGCTTGGCGACATCCAAACGGGAAAGAAGATCATTCAAGACGCCATCGTCGGCATGCTCTTGGTCCTCGGCGCCTATACCATCTTGTCGACCATTAATCCGGCAACGACCATCCTTTCATTCAAAGCCCCGGAACCGATCGAGTGCCAAGACCTCGCCCTGCCTGAAACGGTGAAGAATGCCCGTTGTACCTCGGATGCCGAGTGCGGGGAGGGGACGCGCTGCGTGGAGGGAAGGAATTACGTATTCTCCATTTCCGCGGTCGCTGAATCCACGGCCGCCGGGTATGAAGAGGGGTCCGAACTCGCGGGTGACTTCGTCGGAAGCGGGAAAGCGGCCGGGTTAATCGGCCTCGTCACGCATCCGTTGGGTCTGGTCAGTCTCCTTACCGAAACGACGGAAGAAAGGCGGGCCCGAGGTCGGCTCGTTACCGAGGTTGCGGGCGGGGTAGCGGGCAGCGCTTTTGCGCGCGATACGGAAACCCTGAGCCAGCTCCGGCAAGACCTGAACAATGTCCGCGTCTGCTCGACCGGTGAACAGGGCGCGCCATGCCTTGAAACGCAATCCTGCCAGGCTCCGCTCGTCTGTATTGAAAGTTGGTCGTTGTGCTGGACGGATTCGGGGAATGCGCCGGGCATGCCGTGTGACAATGACAGCCAGTGCAGCGGCGGCCATGAGTGTATCGAGGTGGAGAATACGGATTTCAAAGTATGCGAGATCGAGGTGCGGGACAGCACGCCTTGTTTCCGAGCCGGGGAAGGCCGGACCGGCACGGTATTCCCGGCCCAATGTAATGGCATAGATGGCAGCGGCGGAACCTTTACGTGTGCCTGGTGCCCTTCCGGAGAGGGCGGGACCGAACGGAACTGGACCTTCCTATCGCCGGGTCTGTCGCAGTCGGGTCAATGCAAGCCTTTCTCGGTACTCACGACTCCCACTCCGTGCGCCGCTCCGTGATGAAAAACTCTCCCGCAAGCCGGGAGAGTTTTTCTTTTCCTTGGCCTAGCCCTTGTCAGCCCCTTCGATCGGTGCTAGTGTCGCCGCCAACATGCCGTCAAAGAATTCGTTGAATCGGATCTCCATCAAAGGCGCTCGGGTGAACAACCTGAAGAACGTCTCGCTGGATCTCCCGAAGAACGCCTTCATCGTGATGACGGGACTCTCCGGCTCCGGAAAGTCTTCTCTTGCGTTTGACACGATCCACGCCGAAGGCCAGCGACGCTACATGGAATCCATGTCGTCGTATGCGCGCCAGTTCATGGAATTGCAGGACAAGCCGGATGTCGACTCCATCGAAGGGCTTTCGCCGACCGTGGCCATTGACCAAAAGTCCACGTCACATAACCCGCGCTCGACCGTCGGCACGGTGACGGAAATTTACGATCACTTGCGTTTGTTGTTTTCCCGCGCTGGTCGCGCGCACTGCGTGACGTGTGGAAATGCCGTCTCCGAACAAGCGCCGCAGGATATCGCCAAGGTATTGCTCGAGATGACGAAAGATTCGTCCGTGATTTTGCTTGCGCCCTTGGTCCGCGAAGTGAAGGGCGAGCACAAAGTCGTCTTGAAGGGCGCTCGTGACGCGGGATTCCGCGAAGCGCGTTTTGACGGCACCCTCGCCGACGTTGAGGAATTGCTCCAGACGCGCGTCGATAAGGCCGTGACGCATACCATCGAAGCCGTGGTGCAGCGCGTCGAAAAGAAATCGCCGATGCCGCTCGAAAACGCGACCGAAATCGTGAAGCGCGCGTTGGACCTCGGCAAAGGGATGGTGACCTTGCTCGCCGAGGACACGGGGGATGAACGCGCCCTGTCGCAGTCGCTGTATTGCACGACCTGCAACGTGTGTTTGCCGACGCTGGAACCGCGTTTGTTCTCGTTCAACTCGCCGCATGGCGCCTGTCCCGATTGTACGGGTCTCGGCATTAAGCTCGTGCTCGAGCCTGAGCTCGTCATTCCGAATAAGCGTCTCACGCTCGCCCAAGGCGCTATCAAGCCCTGGACGCGCATTGCCGGCTCCCAGACGGCCCAATTGAAGCAGCTCGAACAGGTGGGCGCGAAGCATGGCTTCACGATTAATCAACCCATCGCGGATTTTACCGCCAAACAATTGGACGTGTTATTGAACGGCGACGGCGAGTTTGAGGGCGTATTGGCGATGCTCGAAGCGAAGCATAAGGAAACGGATTCCGAATACGTGCAGAAAGAGATCGAGCAGTACATGCGCGAGCTCACGTGTCCGGCGTGCGAGGGATACCGCCTGCGCAAGGAGGCCTTGTCCGTGACCGTGGCGGACAAGACCATCGCGGATTTGGTGCGTTTGCCGTTGGATGAACTCCGCGTCTTTTTTGAAGCGCTCGGCAAAGGCCAGGCCAAGCCCAAGGCGACCAAGATTTCCAAAACGAAAACCGAAAAGAAAGCGGACGCGGCCGGGTTCAGCGAGCGCGAACGTTTGGTCGTGGACCAGATCACCGGGGAAGTGAAGCGCCGCCTCGTGAATTTGTTGGATGTCGGTTTGGATTACATCACCCTCGATCGTTCGGCCATGTCTTTGTCCGGCGGGGAAGCGCAGCGCGTGCGCTTGGCGGCCCAGCTCGGCTCGGAGTTGTCCGGCGTGACGTATATTTTGGATGAACCCTCCATCGGTTTGCATCAGCGCGACAATGATAAGCTCATCCATACGATTAAGCGCCTGCGCGATCTTGGGAATACCGTCATCGTCGTCGAACACGATGAAGCCGTGATGCGCGCGGCCGACCATATCGTGGACGTGGGTCCGGGCGCCGGCGAATACGGCGGTGAAATCGTCGCCGAAGGAACGCTCGCCGAGATCAAGAAGAATAAAGAAAGTGAGACCGGTCAGTACTTGTCCGGCAAAAAGAAATTGGAAGTGTCCAAGGTTCGCCGCAAGGGGAACGGGAAGGCGATTACAGTGCGCGGTGCGACCGCATTCAACTTGAAGAATGTAGATGTGAAGTTTCCGCTCGGCCAATTGGTCTGCGTGTCGGGTGTGTCCGGTTCCGGCAAATCCACCCTCGTATTGGATATTCTCGGCCGCCAGCTTTCGTCGCATTTCTATGGTGCCAAAGACCCGGTCGGCGCGCATAAGCGCATCGATGGCATCGAGCACGTCGATAAAGTCGTGTCCGTAGACCAATCGCCGATCGGACGTACGCCGCGTTCCAACCCAGCGACGTACACCGGCGTCTTCACCGCCATCCGCGACTTGTTTACGGAAATCCCGGAAGCTAAGACGCGCGGCTTTGATGCCGGAAAGTTCTCGTTCAACGTCAAAGGCGGTGGACGCTGTGAAGCCTGTTCGGGCGATGGCTATGTCCAGATCGCGATGCAATTCTTGCCCGACGTGTACGTCGAATGCCATGAGTGTAAGGGGAAGCGCTATAACGCCGAGGCGCTGGAAATCGCCTGGCGCGGCAAACATATCGCCGACGTGCTCAACATGACCGTCGAAGAAGCGCGCCGTTTCTTCGTGGACCAGCCCCTTATCTACGATAAGTTGTCCGTTCTGCATGAAGTCGGGTTGAGCTATGTCCGCCTTGGCCAGCCGGCCACCACCCTCTCGGGCGGTGAAGCCCAGCGCGTAAAGCTCGCCACCGAGCTCTCACGCCGCGCCACAGGCCGCACGCTCTATATTCTGGATGAACCGACCACCGGTCTCCATTTCGAGGATATTAAGCGTCTGATGGGCGTCCTGAACGCCTTGGTGGACAAGGGGAATACGGTCCTGGTCATCGAACACAACCTCGACGTCATCCGCATGGCCGACCATGTCATCGACATGGGTCCGGAAGGCGGCTTAAAGGGCGGGATCGTGGTCGCCGAGGGTCGCCCCGAAGACATCGCCAAGGCCAAGAAGTCCTGGACCGGGAAATATCTCAAAGAAGTGCTCTAAGCCTTGACGCCTTTCCGAATCTCCGCTAATCTTTGGCCCATTCCGATATGCCCGAAATCACGCAATTCCCGGCCGTCATTGAGCCCTCTCAGATCGAGACCGGCATGACCATCCGCGTCCACCAGAAAATCAAAGACGTCAACGCCAAGGGCGAAGAAAAAGAACGCATCCAGATCTTTGAAGGCGTCGTCTTGAAGGTTGGCGGCAATGGCGCCTCCAAGTCCATGACGGTCCGCAAGGTCGCGGACGGCATCGGCGTCGAGCGCATCTATCCGTTGGCCTCGCCGATCATCGCCAAGATCGAACTTGTGAAGATGATCAAGGCCCGCCGCAAAGTCATCAGCTTCGTCCGCGATACCAAGAAGCGCTTGCGCGAACTGAAGACGGTCCATCTGAAAGAGACCAAGTAACAAGTATCAAATATCAAAAAACGGCTCCTTACGGGGCCGTTTTTGTTATCCGTCCGTTGTTACTTGTTACTTGCTATTTGATCATGGATTCCCGAGGCCGAGGTTCGCGTTCACGGTGCGGGCCGTATCGGCGATAACCTGGAGCGAGACGTCATACGGTCCGTTGATCGGTTCGCCGAAGGTGTAGTTTACGTAAAAGGCTTCGGAAATGTCATCCACGTTCTTATTCCAGTCATTCCCGAACCACTCGCGCACGGTGTCTTCGGTCTTGGCCCAGCGCAGGACGCCGCCTTTTGTCGGCAGATAGACCTTCGGATCGGTTTGGAATTTGACGAGCTTGGACGCCGGGCGGTAGGTGATGTTCCCGCCAATCGGGATGAGCGCCATTTCTTCGATTGTCAGGATGCGGACATTGTTAAAATCCGGATACCACGTGTAATAGACCTTTTCATTCGGGAAGACATAACGCTTTCCATTCGACGCGTAGTAGTACACGGCCGTGTCGGACAGGGTTTGGACGTTATTATCATCCGGGATTTTGATGAGCGCGCCGACCGGGAGACTGAGGGCGAGTCCTTGGACGAACCCCATCTTGATCGTTTGGGGAAAGGTTTGGCCGTTCACGATGGCCGTGAGCGTCGACGTGCCGTTGCGGAGCGAACGGATCAAGAAGCTTGCGCGTCCGATGCTGTTCGTCGTCGCATTCAAGACGACGATTTCGTCATTCGTTCCTCGATCGGAGACGAGTTGGACGGCGGCGCCCACCATCGCCCCGTACAAGGTATTTTTCACCGTGACATTTACTTGCGCGCTATCAATACCGTCGGCTTTGACCGTGTATTTATTCGCCGTAAAACTCGAGGCGTTGAAGTTAATGGTTTGCGCGCCGCTTTGAGCCTGGCTCGGGTGGGCGGGGAAGAGGAGGACGGCCGCAACCAGGGCGACCAAGGGAAAAGAAAGACGCGTCATAGACGCGTCTTAGTGTAGCGAACCGGCGAGTTGCTGGGAAATGAAGCGACGGACATTCTCCACGGTCGTTTCGAGCTCGCCATCCGGATTATAGAGCGTGACATCGGCTTCTTTCGCGCCCGCCTTCTCTTCATCGATTTTTTTGAGACGTCGCTCCAAGTCCTCAGGGGTCGTACCCGGACGCTCTTCGATGCGTCGAACCAGGGCTTCGCGAGGAGCATCTAGAAAGAGGATATGCGTGTTGGGATATTGGGATTTGATGGAGCGTGCCCCGCGAATATCCGCGACCATAAGGACGGGACCCTGCGTCAGCCGCGCTTCCAATTCCTGTTTCGTCGTACCGTAGCGTCGGCCAAAGGTTTCGACCCACTCGACGAATCCATCAGTTTTTACGAGGCCTTCAAAGGCTTCATTGGTCAGAAAATAGAAATCCACGCCTTCGATTTCACCGGGTCGTGGGGCACGAGTGGTGGAGGTGATCGCCCGGGAGAGGTGAAGCTCGCGGTCCTGCAAGAGGCGTTCCTGCACCGTGCTTTTTCCTACGCCGGACGGGCCGACGAGAATAAAAATCGGGTTCATGAGTGGCGGAATTCTTCGGACAGCTGTTCGAATTCCGGAACCGGGGCAAGCTCGAAGCGTTTCCGCTCGCCGGTGGCCGGATCGTTGAATTCAAGCGAGACGCTTTGCAGCATGAGGCGCGGCGCTTTTACATTGCGTTCCGTGGTTTTGATTTTGTAGAGCATGTCGCCGATGATCGGGCAGCCCATGGCATGCAAATGCGCGCGGATTTGGTGCGTGCGGCCGGACAAAATTTCCAATTCAGCCAAGGTCGCGCCCTTGAAGCGTTCTTTCACTTTGTAATGCGTCCACGCGGCCTTGCCTTCTTCCTCGTTCACCGGTCGCGCGGCCATGCGCGGCTGGGTGGTCGAGCGCGCGATGCGGAATTTGATGTCGCCTTCTTCGTCCGGAAGCGCGCCATGGCACAAGGCGAGGTATTGTTTGCGGACTTCGCGGCCGGCGAATTGCTCCTTCAGCGAATCAAAGGCGGCTTGCGTCTTGGCGACGACGATGAGGCCGCTCACTTCGCGGTCGAGACGGCTCACGATGCCCGGACGCTCCGGATCTTCGCCGACTTTGCCAAGCGGCGGATAATGCGCGACCAACAGATCCACCAATGTCCCGTCCGAGTCCTTGCTGTCGGCGTGGACGAGGAGTCCTGTCGGCTTATCCAGCACGATCCAATCCGCCGTTTCTTCCACGATCAAGTCCTTGATATCCGGGAGGGGAGCGGCCGGCTTCTCATCTTTAAAGACGCGCTTGCGGGTCGCTTCAGCGCCGCTCCAGTCGATTTGGTCTCCCTCCTTTAAGAAGCGGTGGACGGTCGCCGCTTTGCCGTTTACCTTGATTTGGCCGTCTTTTATCAGCTTTTGGATAGCGGAGCGGGAGCGCTCGGGCATCTCAAAGGTGAGGTAGATATCCAGGCGTTCGCCTTGGGCTTCCGGGCCGATCTTCCAGGTCTGGGTCTTCATAGCGGCAGCATAGACGATCTTTGGCGTTTTGACACGCCCGCCTAAGGAACGTATCTTCGCCCTGCATGCGCGGGTAGCTCAGTTGGTTACCCGCCAAAAGCGCTTCGCGCATTTGGGCGGGCCCGCCTAAATGGCGACAAAGTCGCCTTTTGGTGGGGAGCGCACTAAACTGAGGGGGTATGTGGCATGTATATGTCCTTCGCAGTCAGTCGTTAGACAGATTCTATATTGGTTTCAGTGAAGATTTGGATAAGCGTTTCGTAGAACATATGAGGGGCGCGACTCAAACGACTTCTCGTGCTGAAGACTGGGTGTTGGTTTATTATGAAGCCTGCTTGGATAAGCGCGACGCGGTTGCGCGCGAGCGGCAACTGAAAACAGGTTTTGGTCGAGGATATATCAACAGGCGGTTAGAGAATTACATGCGCGGGTAGCTCAGTTGGTTAGAGCGCCGAGCTTATACCTCGGTGGTCGATGGTTCGATTCCATCCCCGCGCACCACGAAAACCCCTCCCAACCGGAGGGGTTTTATCTTTTAGATGGGTTGACAATTACGTCTCGATGGGAATATCTTGCACCCGCGTTTCGAGAATAGATTCTACAAAAGAAGAAGGATAGGTGACCCGTGTACGCATTCAAGATGGACATGTTTTTTGTCGGAGTCGTTGTCTGCCTTCTCGCTGGCTGCACTCCGGGTGGCCTGCCTGCCGAGGACGCGGCGATGAGCCGTGAAGATTCCGGCATGGCGATGGAGGACGCGGCGGTAATGCCGTCTGATTCGGCCACCGGGACCGACGCCGAATCCATCGCCTGGACGAGCTGTGAGATCAGCACTGGCGTCTGGAGCTTGTCCTACGTGCTCCAGGCCGGAAGCGATGCGCGGTGCAGCCCGCGCGAAGCCGTGACCGTGTGCTTGTGCGATGCTGCCGCGGACCCTGCGCGTTGCTTGCATGACGCAAGTCTCGACGAGCTTACGATCTTGGCCGCTGGATCGGCTTGCGCTTCGCGCCCCGAAGGTCCGAACGTTGACGAGGCCGTGACCCCGGCCTGTCTGTCCGAAACGACCTGCTGGCTGAGCCGTGGAGGGAGCGCGGCGACGCTCACGAAAGCGAGTCCCGATTCGGCTCGAGGAATCGCTGAGAGCGGCTCCGTGTTGGGTGACCTCACGACCCTTAGTTGTGCGCATGATCTGACCGCATCGCTAGTCGCGTCGTCGTGCCCTGATCCCTGCGCGGATCCGGAGTATATCGGTGTCGAGTGCAACCTGCCGGATGATATGGCGTACGCACGGGACGAGTTCCTGTGCGCGATGTCTATCAGCCATGATCGCTGGTTCGTCGGAACGGGTATCGAGACCAATGAGTATATTCGTGACTATCGGGATGTCCTTTACGCTGCTTTGAACTTCGCGCAATACAACGGAGGACTCTCCATTCCTCCGGATACGCTGATCGAGTTCACTTGCGGTCCCGAAGGAGCCTGCTGGTTCAACTGGTCGAATCTCGACAGCCACCATTCGCGCTGTCGAGTCAGTTTCGCAGCTGATTGCAGTGAAGCGACGACCGAGTGCTGGCCGCCCGGGTCGGACACGCCGATCGTCACGATCGCCTACTACGCCTACGAACTCCCGTAGCCACTGTCATTGACCCCAACCGGGGTCTTTTTATTCCCGGGTTTTATCTTGACCGGGCGGCAATTTTCTGCCATTCTCGGCGCATTCCGGCATGTCGTCGGGATAGGAGGATGTTCCTTTGATTCCGAGATATTCCAGTCCCGAAATGTCGGCCGTCTGGTCCGATGAGAACAAGTTCAAGAAGTGGCTCGAGGTCGAGCTCGCGGTCCTCAAGGTGCGCGAGAAGCGCGGCGAGCTTCCGGCCGGTACGGCCAAGGGGATCGCTCAGGCGACGTACGTCGATGCGGTGATCGCGGAAGCGATCAACAACCGCGAGAAGGAGATCGGACATGATCTCAACGCATTCGTCGAGATCATGCGGATGCAGATCATCTCGCGAGCCGACTACGAATCTGGCAACGGCGTGAAGGATGCGAGCTTCGAGGACTGCCTTCGTCGGGGCCATCCGCAGAAGTGGGACCACTTCTTCCACGAGGGGATGACGAGCTACGACACCGAGGAGCCGGCCATGGCCCTGCTCTTCCGCGAGGCCGATCACGTCATCTTCGCGGGCATCAAGCGCGTCCAGGACGCGCTCGTCGAGCTTGCGAAGAAGCACCGCGGCACGCTCATGATTGGCCGCACTCACGGCCAGTGGGCGCAGCCGGTGACCTTCGGCAAGCGCTGCCTCGACTGGCTCGACATGATGCAGCGCGCCGCGTTCCGCCTGGTCGAGTCGGCCCGTGAGGTCGGCGTGATGAAGCTCTCGGGCGCCGTGGGTTTCTACAGAACGCTCGGTTCCGAGATCGAGAAGGCTGTCGCCGAGGAGCTGGGGCTCGAGGTCGCGCCCATCGCGACCCAGATCATCCCGCTCGACCGTCGCGCCGCTCACGTGAGCTCGATTGCCGAGCTCGCGACCGTGATGGGCAAGATCAGCCGCGATCTCTGGCTCTTGAGCCAGAGCGAGATCGGGGAGGTGGCCGAGCCCTTCGGCAAGAAGCAGAAGGGTTCGTCGGCCATGCCGCACAAGAAGAACCCGATCACGCTCGAGAAGCTGTTCGGCCTTCCGCGGCATGTTCGCCACTGTGCGGCTTCGGTGCTCGAGAGCGTCGAGACGGCCCACGAGCGCGACATCAGCCACAGCTCGGTCGAGCGCATCGCGGTGGTCGACGCCTACGGGCTCACCGACCACCTGCTGCGCCAGCTCGCGCGCGTGCTCGAGGGGCTCCAGGTGTTCCCGGAGCGCATGCAGCAGAACCTTGATGCCACCAAGGAGGTCTATGCCTCCCAGGCGGTGCGGGATCTGCTCGGCCAGCATGGAGTGCCGGGCGAAACCGCGTACCGCTTCATCCAGCGGTGTACCTTCCTCACGCGCGAGAAGGACTGCACGTTCTCGGACGCGTTCCTGAACGCGGACGACGACGAAGTCCCGTACGATCAGCGCCGCGAGATCGGCGCCACGGAGGAATTCGACCGGGCCTTCGATCCCAAGTGGTGGGTCCGCCACGAGGGCGTCTACTACCAGCGCTTCGGTCTCTGACCGGAGTTTTTTATTACCCGTTATTCGACTTCGCCAGCTCTTCCGTCAGGCGATTCCATTCCGCTTCGGTGTGCTGGATCATGGTTTCAAGCGATGACAGGCGCTTGGTACGTTCCAAATCAAATTTTGCCGGATCTTGCGTAAACAATTTCATGATGCCCGAACGTTCTTCTTCCAATGAGTCGAGCTGCTTTTCGATTTTGGAAATCGCGCGCTTCAGCTCTTTCTGTTTTTCATGGCGTTCGGCTTTGCTCGTGCCCTTTTCGCGCTCTTGTTTTTCTTCCAGCTGTTCCTGTTTGGAGATGAGTCCCTCTTCCCTCGCGACATCGTAGACGTATTCTTCGTACGTGCCCGGATAAGAGCGGACCGTGCCGTCACGAACATCCAAAATGCGCGTCGCGACCAAGTTCACGAAGGTGCGCGAGTGGGAAATAAAAAGCACGGTGCCATTCCAGCGTCGCAACGCGTTTCCGAGCGCTTCCACCGTCTCCAAATCCAGGTGGTTGGTCGGCTCGTCGAGGAGCAGGACTTCCGGACGCGATAACAAAAGCCCGGCCAGGACCAGCCGCGAGCGTTCTCCGCCCGACAATACGCTGATCGGTTTCTCCAAATCATCCTTTGGGAACAAAAAGTCGCCGGCCATGCGCATCAAATCCTCCCGTTCGGTGCCGGGCGTGGCCGTGCGTTCCAAATAATTCCAAACTGTGTCCGTCGGATGCAAAGTTTCCGACGCGTGTTGGTCGTAGAAACCGAGTTTGAGGCGGTTATTCCACGTGTAGGTCCCATCGAGTTTTTCGATGCGGCCCGCGAGCGTCTTCAAGAGCGTGGATTTACCTTTCCCGTTTTCTCCAAGGATGGCGACGCGCATTCCGCGATCAATCTCAAAGCTGATATCGCTCGCAATGACCCGATCCCCATACCCGATGGCCAAACGGAGGGCGCGCACGGCGAACTGCTTGCGATGTTCCACGGCCGGGATTCGGATTTTAACCGTCTTCAACGCGCTTGCGATATCGATCGTCTTCAATTTACGTAATTGCTTCATCTTTGACTGCGCTTGGGAGGCCTTGGACGCCTTGGCGCGGAACCGATTGATGAAAGACTCCAAATGTTTCTTCTGCGTCTCGATGTTTTGGTTGAATTTTACGTCGAGCGCGAGTTTTTCCTCCTTGTATTCAAGATACTCATTCACCGGGCGGGGGAAAAGGAAAAGTTTGCCGCGTTCGGCCTCCATGGTTTGCTCGCAGGTCTCCATCAAAAACTCACGGTCATGCGACACGATGATGAAGGCGCCATTCCACTCCTGTAAAAAATGTTCCAAGAGGAGCTGGGTCTGCAAATCGAGGAAGTTGGTCGGCTCGTCGAGCAGCATCAGGTTCGGCTCATGCAAAAGCATGGCCGCCAACTTCACGCGCATGCGATACCCGCCCGACAAAGATTCGATCGGCACAAGCAGGCGTTCTTTTTTGATATCGAAACGTCCGGCCATTTTGGCGCAGGCCCATTCTTCCTTGCCGGAAGCGCGTTCGAGATAGGCGATGACGCTTTCGCCGGGTTCAAAGTCGTCATGCTGTTTGAGATACCCGAGCCGGCAGGCCGGATGGATGACAATTTCGCCCGCATCTTTTGCTTCACCACCGACGATCATGTGCAGCAAGGTGGATTTTCCCGCTCCGTTGCGGCCGATGAAGCCGATTTTGTCGCCCTCCGAAATCGACACTGAGGCATTCTCAAACAGCACATGCGGGCCATGCGCCTTGTCGAGACCTTCAATGTGGAGGAGAACGCTCATTTGCCACGCAGCATGAATGATTGACGAAAAGGGTGCAATACGATACCAACATCGCAGTTCATCCCTTCAAAGTGAGGTGGGTATGCGACGTCCGTGGGTCCAGTCTCTGCTCTGCTTCCTGGTCACGCTCATCGGCCTCGAGTCGATCACCGGCCTGGTCTGGCTGTTCAACGGCGGCGACAAGATGATCGAGATTTGTCTTTGGGGCGGCGTCGGTGGCGCGGTCTGGGTCGCGCTTCGATCGTACGGCCACGCCGTTCGCGAACGGCCTCCCGATCCGCTCGAGATGAGCGATGCCGAACGGCCTCCCGATCCGCTCGAGATGAGCGATGCCGAACGGCCTCCCGATCCGCTCGAGATGAGCGATGCCGAACGGCGCGAGCATCTGCGCCGCGTCCGCAGCGAGCTCGACAAGCGCACCTGATCCCCGCAACGCGGGGGTCTTTTTTTATAAAAAAGACCGCCCGGTTCAGGCGGCGATGTTCAGCACGCGGTGGTAAGCGGCGCGCAGTTCGGTCGAGTCGACTTCGATGTCCAGCTCGCAGCGTAGGAAAAGACGGTTGTCCATCCAGTGCTGCGTGATGTCGAGCTGGCCGCGGTCGAATGCTTGTTCGATGAGCCGCTCGACGGTTGGAATGGCGACCTCGTAGAGCTCGGAGCGCTCTTCGCGGGTGAGGTCGGTCGAGTTCCTGACTCCCGTTCGGAGCGGATCGATGCGGACGGCGTAGCTGCCCGCAAGGTGGGCTGACCAGTGTCCGAAGCGAAGTAAGAAGTCTCGGGCTTCGACAACCGTAAATCTTCCTGTATCCATGGATCACCCCCGGAACAGCACCTGAGTGCTGGTTCCAGCATGGCACGCGAAGAAAGAAAAAGTCAATCCCTGGATTCGAGTGCCAAGTATCAAGTACCAAGTAACAACAAAAGGGCCCGCAGGCCCCTTTGATACTTGTTACTTGGTACTTGATTCGGTCTAGCGTTGGCGGGCGACGACCTTCACGACATTTCCGCAAGCGGCCGGCGCGTCTTTTTCACGCGCGCATACGCGATAGTAGTAGGTTTTTCCCGGCACCGCAGTTCCATCAATGAAATATTGCGAATCGCGGTCAGGGAGGAATTCGATGTATCCGTCATTTGGGTAGGAAAGGTCGGCGTTGGAAGTTGAGCGGACGACCTTGTACCCATCAAAGCCTTCGGTCGTGCGCTTGGTCCATTCCAAGGCCGCCGCGCCCGGCAGGGTGGTGACCTTGAGCACGAGCTCATGGCTGACCGGGGTGTAGTTCGACTTGGAAACGACTTTTTCTTCTCCGGCCGGCACCGTTACCTCGACGTCATTACTGTAGGAATCGCAGCCCGATCCCGTATTGCGGCAGACGCGGATATGGTAGGTCTTCCCGGCAGGAAGCGACCACTCACGCGAGCGCGTATTCGCATCCACGTATTCGGCGGAGTTCTCCGGGTAGGTCGGATTCGGTTCCGTGGACTTCACGACTTTGAATCCATTCGAGGCATCCACGTTGGCGACCCAGACGAGTTTCACTTTGCCCGGAACCGTTTCGGCCTTGAGCGAGATGCTGCCTTCGGGGGAAAGCGGTTTCACCTCTTTCTTTTCCGATTTTACTTCGGATTTCGTGTCCTTTTTTGCGTCCTTCAACAAACGTTTGAATTCATTTTTTGCGTACATCTTCACCTGGGTGAGCGAGCCGTCCTTTTCGACATACCAAGTCTCGCCTTTCTTCTGGACGCGGAGCAGGACCTTGTCCTTCAAGCGCGCCTGAAGATCCTTGTTGCCGGCCTCCACGACCTTGAAATCCTTTTCCAAAATACCGACCATGAGTTTCTTTCCGAGCTCAACGGGAAGCGTGGTCTTCGCTTCGGTCTTCGCTTCAGCCTTGGCCGCGCCCTTCGTCTCGATATACGACGCACCCATCCAGCCGGTGAAGCCGTTATATTTCACTTTGTACCAGCCGTCGGTTTCCGCCACGATCTGGACCGAAGTTCCGGCCGGAATGACGGTCAACACTTTCGAGCCTTCCATGCAGGCAACGTCGCGCATGCGCAACCCGACGGTTGGCGCGCCCGACATATTTTTGGAATAGACAGGGTCAGCGCCACAGTCACCGGCGCGGGCCATGACCGGGGACAGGGCAGGCACCAATAAACCGAGGGAAACGCTTAGCTTTAGGAGCGAAGAAAGGATTTTTTGCATACCTGAATACGATATCATAGATGGTCCGGGGTTGACATTTCGCCCAAGAAGTCGTATTTTACCCGCCCGTTCATGTGAAAGAGGAGTTATTGCGTGGATTATTTGACGGTCTTCTTTGCGCTCGCCGGGCTTTTCATTCAGGGACTCCTGTTCCGATGGTCCTGGGAGCGTCCTAATCGTCGTATGGCCTTGCGCCTGCTGCACGTCCTCCTGGGTTGTTCTTGGGCGCTTCTCTTGTGCCAGAGCTTCCTCCGCTGATCAAAAAACCCCGACCAAAGGCCGGGGCATTTTTTTAACGGTAGCGCTCTTCAACTTTCTGCCAGTTCAGATTTTTCCAGAACGCTTCGACGTACTTTGCGCGTTCCGTCGGCTTGTAATCCACCGTGTAGGCGTGTTCCCAGACGTCGAGGGCGAACAGGATTTTCTGGCCGCCGAGTTGGCCGAGTTCATGATCGCTCACCCAGACCGAGAGAAGGTTGCCATTGGTTTCGTCCTGGACGAGCAGAACCCAACCGATCCCGCGCATGACGGCCATGGCTGAGATCTGGTTTTTCCAAGCGTCGAAGGAGCCGTATTGCGATTCGAGCGCCATCTTCAAGGCGTCGTTTGAACCTTCGGCCTTTTCGAATTGCGAGAAGTAATACTCATGCAAACGCATGCCGTTGAATTCGAACCCGAAGCGGCGCACCAGCTCCGAGAGCTCGATGGCCATGGCTTCGGCATTTTGTTTATGCTGTTCGATTTTTTGGAGCAGGGCATTCGAGTTCTTCACATAGCCCTGGTAGAGCTTGAGGTGCTCACTGATTTGGGTCTCGGACAGGCCGTCGAGGGCCCCGAGGGCAAAGGTCTTGGCTTCGTAGGATTTCAGCATATATTAGCGATAAGAATCGGTTCCAGAGGCCATGGTAGGCCGTCGGATCGGGCTTGACAATCCGCCCTGGACATGGCATTCATAGCTTACCCGAAACCTTTGGAAGGAGGCGGCCATGCCGCTTTTGATCGAGTTCACGGATCCGGACATCGACGTGGAGGACATCGACGACCTCCAGGAAGATCGTCGCATCCGCCTTCGCGAGAGGGCGGAGATTCAGTCGAGCGGGAACCCCGGCTTCTTTCTGCGCTATGCGCACCTGCCGGATTACCTGTTCCAGGCCCCGAGGCTTCCCCCGGACCTGGAGGTCCGCTACAGCTACCGTTCCGACCTGCGGGACGACGGCCGCGCCTCCCAAGGCATGTACGAGGTCGAGGGCATCGCCCTTATGAAAGTGGAGCACGCCAAGGATTACGACCTGAAGACGATCTTCTCACGGGTCGTCATCATCGGCGAGATCGGCACGCCCCTGCAGACCATCTCGGATGCCTACGTCGCGCTGCGCGACGGCAAGCTCCGACCCTCCAAGGACTGGTCCAGTCCCGGTACGATCGCGGCGCCCGCGGCCGAGAAGAGCGAGGGCAGCGGCTCGCACACCCTCCCTCAGAAGGCCACGGCGGCGACGAAGGCGGCCTAGTGGCCACCGGCACGTCGTCCCGTGGCCCACCTACCTCCGGCACCTGATTCATCACCAGGTTCCGGGTTTTTTATTTTTTCTCGAACGGGTTGCTGGTAAACGTGAAGCGCGTGATATGGGCGAGGGCTTGTTCGCGGGTTTTGATGATGCCTTCGTCGCGCAGGCGTTCCACTTCGGCGATGAGACGCCCCATAAGCGGGCCGGGTTTGATGCCAAGCGCTTCCAAATCACGGCCGTAGAGGAGGGGTTTATGTTCCGCGGCGTTCAGGATTTTTTCCACGGTCTTCGCAAAGAGATCGCCCGCTTCATACGACTGAGGACGCGAATCCGGCAGCCCGCGACCCAGGTGATCCGACTCGCTCACCGCCAAATACACGCGCCAGGGGAGCGGCTCGATGCGTTTCAAGAGTTTGCGCACGGCATTGGCATAGGTTTCTTCCGTGAGTTCTTTTTTGTTCACCAATTGGCGCATCAGCATGCCGGGTTTGAGGTGCTCTTTCGCGCAGATGATGGCCGCATGGCTGATATTTTCTCCAAACGCGAAGCGTGCCAGGAATGATTCCGTCGGCGCGACCCCAGCGTCTTCATGTCCGAGCGAGCGGATGCGCATCACGCCATCTTTGAGTCCTGGGGCCGTGGTGGAAGGCTTGCCGAGATCGTGGCATAGCGCGCCCAACATCACCTGCAGACGCTCTTCATCCGTATGGAAATCGCGGCGCGAGATGCGGGCGGCCTCATCCACCACCATCATGGTGTGGATCCAGACATCGCCTTCGGGATGCCATTCGACTTCTTGCGGCGTATCAATCAAGGCATGGAGTTCCGGGAAATATTTGCGGATAATGCCGAGCTTGCGCATGAGTTCAAAGCCGGCCGACGGTTGCGGGGACTTGAGCAGGAGTTTTTTCCATTCATCAGTGATGCGCTCTTTGGAAAGTTCATCTAAGTCGCCGCGGCCGACCATGAGGCGCATGAGTTCGTTGCTGGCCGGTTCGATCGTGAGATGGAATCGTGCCGCAAATTGGATGCCGCGATAGACGCGCAGGGGATCGTCCACGAACGTCGAGGGGTCCACGACGCGCAGCCGTTTTTCTTCCAGATCTTTCTGGCCATGGAATGGATCAAAGAGCTCGCCGGAAACCGGGTCGGCGCTCATCGCATTCATGGTGAAGTCGCGACGGCGTGCGGCTTCGGTCGGATCTAATTCGGGGTCACCGATCACTTCAAAACCTTTATGTCCCGGCCCGGTCTTGGATTCGCGGCGGGGAATGGCAACGTCTAAATCAAAGCCCTCGCCGAGCGGAATCTTAAAGATGCCGAAGCTGCGGCCCACGGTTTCCACCTTGTCGCCGAAGATTTTTTTCAAGACGCTTTCCAGCTCCTCGGCCCCGATGCCATAGGTTTCCAGGTCCGCGTCTTTTGATTGGATGCCAAGAATCGCATCACGCACAAACCCACCCACAAGCATGGCTTTGGGCACGTGCTCCGTGACCTTACGGGCGGCTTCAAGCAGGCGCGGGTCCTGGTGTTTGAGCGGAATGTGTCGGGCCATGTCGTCCTTATGATACCAGTTGCTTGGCGATGAGTTGTTTTAACTCTTCCAAACCTACTCCCGTATGTGCCGAAACGAAGGTCGGGGAGAACGCTTTGTATTCTTTGGTGAGCTTGGCTTTTGGTACGCGCTTGAGGCGGTCCACTTTGTTAAAGACGTAGAGCTTGGGAATACGGTCGGCTTTCATCTGCTTCAAGACTTCTTCGACTTCAACGATTTTTTCGTTTACATACGGATCGCTGACATCGATGACGTGGAGCAAGAGATCCGCATCCACAGTTTCATCCAAGGTGGAACGGAACGCATCAATCAATTGCGGCGGCAGGTCTTGGATAAAGCCGATCGTGTCTGACAAAAGCACCTCACGCTCACCGGTCCAGAGTTTGCCGACACGCGTATCGAGCGTGGCGAAGAGCGCATCGGCCACATACGCGCCTTTTTTGGTGAGTGCGTTCAACAGCGATGATTTTCCGGCATTCGTATAGCCGACAATGGACACGGTTTTGAGTCCGACGCGATCACGGTGCGCGCGATGGCCGGAACGTGACACGGCCACGCGATCCAGTTCTTTCTTGGTGTGCTGTTCCTGCTGGAAAAGGTGGCGTTTCATCATTTCCGTATTCGATTCACCCGCGCCGGCACGACCGCCGATCCCACCGGCCTGCTGCATCATTTCCGAACCCATGCCGAAAATACGCGGACCCATGTGGCGGATGGCTGCGAGTTTGATTTGGAGTTTGGCTTCGGCGGTTTTGGCGTGTTTGGAAAAGATTTTGAGGATCAAATCCACGCGGTCCCAAACTTGCATCTTCAATTTTGCGTCGCGAAGCGCTTCATCCACCTTAAACATCTGTCCCGGCTTCAAAAGATTGTTGATGATGAGCACTTCCGCTTTTTCTTTGCGCGCGAGTTCGGCGATTTCTTCCAACTTTCCCGAACCGATATAAGTCCGATAATCAGGCACGCCTTTTTTCTGGATGAGTTTCACGATGATGATCCCGCCATAGGTTCCAACCAGCGACTCAAGCTCAAGCAAGCGGCGTTCCGCTTCCGCTTTTGGCATGGTGGGTGGGATGACATCAATCAGGATGGCCCTGGGTTTTAGGGGGATTTTGGGCATAGGGTTATTCAATCATGGGAATAGAAAAACGGGCTATAGCGAAACGCACGGATTGCCGTGTGCGTTTGCCATGCCCGGATTTAGCGGATCATGAGGAAAAGATAGCGTTTCATTTGGACTTTGGCAAGAAAAAGACCCCGCGTGGCGGGATCAGGAGTCGGGCTCGTCCTTGCGGAGGAGCGTCATGCCCTGGGTGATCTCGCCGCGCTCGAAGGCGTGGCGGGACTCCATGCGCTGCAACGTACCGCCGGTACTCTTGCGTTCGCGTGCGGCTTTGAGTTCCGCACGCTGTTCTCTCAGGAGCCGGATCCTGCGGACGCGTCGCATCACCGCGGTGGCGGTGACGACGACCACGAACAGGATCAAAAGGAACGTCTCGAACTGCATCGTCACCTCCTTGCATTCCTACCAAACCAAGCCAAACGTGTTTCGTCAAAAAAACCGCCCTCATCAAGCGGCGGCAGGGGGATCGGACCCGCTCGAGCTGGGCGGGTTCGAGGGCGTGGGAGGCGGCGGCCGCTTCGATGGGCTCGGAATCCGGAGGATATCCTCCCATCTCGGCGGATACTGGCGCATGGCCACGATCATCATGGCGACGTTCAGGGCCACGAACGCAAAAACGCACAAACCGACCAATAACCATTCCATGCTGACCTCGCATGCTTACCGCACCATATTTGAGGAAGATGATCAAGCCCTTGACGTCCGGTCCTGAAAAGGGAACGTGGTAGAGAGAGGGGAGAGAAAACCCCAGAAGGAGGTTCCTATGGAAAAGAGCTGGTTTTGGTTGGTCTTCGTATGCACGTGGCTCATGCAGGGCTGCGTCGTGTCCGAGGGCGGTTTTTCCGATGCCGGCATGCCGGCCGACGCCTCGCCGAACGCCGTTCGACCGGTGTTCAGCCATCCGACGCTTGAGCCGGACGTGCCGGAGCTGTCGCTTCGGCCCGCTCCCGAACCGGAGTGGCGGCCGAGCTGGCACCCGCAGGGCACGTTGCTGGTGGATGCGGCCGGCGATCTCTGGATGGTGGGCGAGCACGAGACGCGTCTGCCGGTTTCCGGCGATGACACGCTCGGCTACGTGAGCCTCGACGAGCACGACGCGATCCCGATGTCGCTCGACGAGGAGCGCTGCCTCGTTCCGGACGAGAGCCGCTACTGGGGTCCCGGAAACTTTGCCTGGTGGCCTGTCTATGGGCCGAGCGAAGAAGAGCGCGGGCCGTTCATCCTGGACGGGGAACACTTCGTCCGCCGTCCCGTCGCCCATGAAGTCCTCGAGAGCTGGGGCTACTACTGGAGATGGATGGACTACTTCGATGGCGGAGAAGATGAGTGGCTCTCCTACAGGTTCGAAGACGATCCCGTCCCGTTCCGTGACGGTTCGCTCGCGCGGACCGAGCTTGGCACGTACTACTTGCTGCACGGTCGCGCGTATCTCTTCCGTCCGGCCGGGCTTGCGCTCGAGGCCGGATACCGTGAAGAGGACATGCAGATGATGAGCGAGACGCGCCTGCGCGAGCTCGCCATCGTCACCACGTCTTTCACGCGCGAGACCTTCGGGAGCTGTCCCTCGGACATAGCTCCCTGATCCCCTGATCTCGACAAATGTCGGGATTTTTTTTAAAACGTGGTCAGCACCATTAAGGAGGAAGTATGTTCAAGGCCATTCGTAAGTGGTGGAGCGATCGCAAACAACCGTCGATCGAGCCGGAGCCGCTTCCGGTAGACGAAGAGCTCCTGAAGCTTCTCGACGATACGATGAATGCCGAAGATCGGGCCCTGCGCCTTTACTACCAGCTCGCGAAACGTGAGCGACGTGGCGAAAAGATTCCGCTTCGGGAAGTCTGGCGACAGCTTCAGCTTATCTCGCCTTTGATCGGCAAGTATGAGACAGGCTGCCGTCTCATCGACGAGAAGATCGGCTTCGAAAAGAAACATCAGGCGGTGCGTCTGATCGCCTCCCGCCGCCAGCTCAAAAAGCTCAAGATCGCTGCCGCCCCTTAGGCGGCTTTTTCTTGCCCAAAGCAAAGAACCCGCTTAAGGTTCAATGCGATATATCATTATATATAGGTGTGTTAAGCTACCGTCATCCAAGCCCATGAAAAACGTTACTGAAGTGGAGCTCCAACTTGAAAAGGAGCTTCTCGCCAGGGCCAAGGAGAACCCCGCGGTGGTCGCCGAAATTTACGACCGTTACGCGGATAGGCTCTACGGGTTCCTGCTCAAACGCTCCGGCCATAAAGAAACGGCCGAAGATTTGGTCTCGCGCGTCTTCATAAAATTTATGGAGGCGTTGCCGAATATCGAATGGCAAGGCGTCTCGCTCGGCGCGTATTTGTACCGCAGCGCGTCGAACGCCTTGATTGACCATTGGCGCAGCGCGAGCGTCCGCATGGACCGCGAGCTTGATGAAAATTTTGATGCGCCTATTACGGAGAACGATCCATCCTGGCACGCGGAACTCGTGCTCGAAAAAGACAAGCTGCTGAGCGCGATGAAGACTCTGGCGCCGCGCGACCAGCAAGTGCTCGACTTGCGGTTCTTTGGCGGCCTTGAGCCGGATGAAATCGCCGCCATGCTCGGCATCAGTCCGAACCATGCATCCGTCCTTTGTTATCGAGCTATCGGCCGATTGCGCAAGCACTACGCCATCCCCACCGTATGAACGACTTCCTCCACCCCAAACAAGATATGACCCCGCCGATTCCGGAAGGGTCGGACCGTCATGCCCCGGTTCCGAAGCCGTTGCAAGAAGCGGCTGACGTCATTTCTTCCATCGCCGATGAGTCGTCCGAGCCGATGGCTTCCGGCGTGAAGATGCGTCAACGCGCGGCTTTGCTCGCGCATGCCGAACAACTTAAACCGTCTTCTTCTCCTTCCGTTATGCCGTCTCCCGAGTCCGCCAAGCCCAAGAAAGTCGCCGCCCATCACCCCTGGCGCGGATTTAGCCTCGGTTTTGCCGGGGTATTGGCCGCCGTGGCTTTGGTTCTGGTTTTTGTCAGTCCGAACGGGCTGACCCCGTTGCCGGGTACGCGTCCGCTCGCGAACGCGCTTTCGATTCCCGCCGCCCATGCCGGGGACGCCTTCCTGCTCGTGGCGGATAATTCAGATGCGTCCGGCGTCGCCTCGGATTCCACGCTCACCATCACTTCCAAGGTGGATATATCGCCGGAAGTGCTGAAGCAGTCTTTGCGTATTGAACCGCCGCTCGAGGTGGATGTCGTGAAAGAAGGGGAGGGTACGTATAAGGTCACGCCGAAACAGGATCTTGAGCCGGGCGAAACCTATCGCGTGAGCATTGAGACCTTGGTCGACAAGGAAGACGGCACCCGGTTGCGCCGCGAATTCTCGTGGGCGCTCCAGGCGAAGAACGACATGCGCGTCCTTTCGACCATCCCGCGCGATGGCAGCGCCTTTGTGCCGACGACGACCGGCATCGAATTCAAATTGTCCCGTGACGGATGGACCGACGCGACTTCTTCGTTCTCGATCGTGCCGAATGTCCCGGGCCGTTTCGAGTCGCGCGGCCGCTATCTCACGTTTATTCCGACGCTGCCGTTTGAAGCCGGCCGCCGTTTTGAAGTCACGTTGAAAAAAGGATTTGGAGGCGGTCCCGGCGATGCCGGATTGGCGGAAGATGCGCGCATCCGTTTTGAGACGGCCGTCGCCCAGCCGACGGGTCCGAATGCTAACCAGCCGCCCATGTTCTCGGTGAGCGAATTCCAGGAAAAATCGCCGAACGAGGCTTGGTTGCTTGACCTTGGATATACCGATTCACGCAGCGCCGGTACGGCCATGAAAGCCGAAATCATCGGGTATCGCCTGGACGCGAATGAAGCCAAGCGTTTGCTCCAAGATCGTTTGAAGATTCCGACCTGGGCTCCGGTGGAAGCCGGTCGGTTTGAGGCGTACGAAAAAACGAACAAGACGGAAGCCTTCCGTGCCGAGGCTGACACGGTGGTTACGAATTATCAGCGCCAAGTGAGCATGCCGGCCGCTCCGGCAGGTTTCTATGCCGTGCGCGTGACCCCAAAAACGGCCACGGCCGGCAAGCCGACCTGGATGTTCCTCCAGCTTACCGATGTGGCCGCGTATTTGATCGCGGATGAAAAGCGTTTCTTCGTGTGGAGCGTGAATCCGACCACGAACCGTCCGCTTTCCAATTTGCGCGTCCGTTTGTCCGGCCAGGACAAGCGCACCGACGAGCGCGGCTTGGTCGAATTGCAGACCCCGTCAATTTTACTCGCGACCACGACCCAGGCGGGCGACGTCTATCCGTATGAACTCACCGAGTACGGCGATGAAGGTACGGCCACCCAAGCCTTCGGGATCGTGCGCAAGACGTATGATGGGTACTGGTTCGAGCTCGGGAACCGCGACGCGGGCATCTCGAAGACCTGGGGATACCTGTATCTCGACCGACCGTTGTATCGCACGCAGGATGAATTGAAGTTGTTCGGACTCGCGCAGGACCGTGACTCGCGCCAGAGCGGCGGCGACATTGAAGTACGTTTGCGCAAGAGTTCGTATTGGATTGATTGGGGTACGGGACGCGAAAAAGTCTATCAGAGCAAAACCGTACGTCCCGATGCGGCCGGCCGTTTTGACGCGTCCTTCAATTGGAATGAGCTTGCCCAGGGGTATTACTCGGTCGAAGTCCGCCGCGGCACCGAAACGGTCGCCTCGCGCAGCTTCGAAGTGCGCGAATTCGCCAAACCGGCCTACGCGCTTTCCGTCGTCATGGACAAGGAAGAGCTCTTCGACGGCGAACAGATTTCCGGCACGCTCAAGGCCTCGTTTTTCGAAGGCACGCCCATGTCCAAGCTGCGCGTGAAGCTTAACTGGGATGGCGGCCAGACCACGGTTGAAACCGATGAAGCCGGCATGGTCCGCTTTACGGTTCCGTATCGCATGCCTGTTTGCGCCTCGCCGTCCGTGAGCCGCACCTCTTTTTGTCCGGCGACGGTTTGGTTGAATGTAAATGCCGTCCCCGAAGAAGGGGAGGAAGGTCAGGTGGTTGGCACCGGCACGGTCGTGGTCCAGCGCAGCGAAGCCGGCGTGACCCTGAATGCCCGCGCCGATCAAAATAATGCGACCGTAACCGGGAACGTATGGCGTCGCATCTTGGGCAAAATGGATACCGACCGCTCCCAAGCGTGGGCGAACCGCGCCGTTTCCCTCTATATTTATGGCCGTCGTTGGGAGCGTGTCCAAACCGGTTTCCGCTACGACCCGATCGAGAAGGTGCAGGTTCCGGTCTATCGCTATGAAGAACGTTGGGACGCGCCCGTGACGGCCCAGCTCACCACCGATGCGCGCGGCAATTTCACGCATATCTTCCCGGTGGATGATACGCGCGATTATTACCTGATTACCGAAACGCGCGACGATAAGAATCGCGTCTCCGAATCCCGTACCTGGGTCTATCCGGGTTCTTGGGGCGGAGTATCGCGCCCGATGCCTTCCGATACGGGCGTCGTGGATGTGTATCCGCGCCTTGAACTTACGCCCAAGCCTCCGGAGGGCGGTCCGTATGGATACGGCCTCGGCGAAGAAGTGACGGCGACCTATCTCATGGGGAACCAGCCCATCGAGGTCGCGAAGACGCCGGGTATCTTATTCCTGGTCGGGAGCCGCGGGCTCCGTTCGGTGAACGTACAGAATACGGCGGACATGAAATTCCGTTTCGACCAGAATCTCGTTCCGAACGCCGAGGTCCGCGCCATCACGTGGGTGAATGGCCACTTCGAGCCGGTGCAGGCGACGGCGGAATACCGCCGTGAGGAAAAGAGCGTGGTGATCGAAGCGACGCCGCGGAAGACCGCCTATGCTCCGGGAGAAACCGTCGAAGTGGATGTGACGGCCCGTTTGAAGTCGAATAATGCGCCCGCTCGCGACACCGTGGTGGCGTTCGGCGCGGTGGACAAGGCGCTTCTCGCCATCAGCTATGACGAAAAAGCGTCGCCGCTCGATTCGATATACGGATATGTGGCGGACGGCGTGATTTTCACTTCGCGCTTGCATGATGAAGCCTATGACGGCTTTGGCGGCGCGGAAAAAGGCGGGGGAGGCGGCGACGCCGCGCGTCTCGCGAACCAAGTCCGCAAGAATTTTAAGGATACGGCAGCCTTTGGCACGGTCGTAACCGATGGCGATGGAAAAGCGACGCTTCGCTTTACGGCTCCGGACAATATTACAGGTTGGCGTCTCGAATTGGTCGGCGTATCCGCCCAGCTTGAAGCCGGTGCCGGCCGCACGGACGTGAACGTGACCAAGCCCGTCTTCGTGGACGTGGTTGCTCCTCCGCGCTTGCTTACGAATGACAAGCCGTTCCTGAAACTGCGTGCCTATGGCGCCGGCTTGGCGACGGGGGATGCGGTCACTTACACCGTCAAAGCGCCGACGCTCGGCATTGACCAGCAGGTTCCGGGTCGCGCCGGCGAATCCATTTCGGTCGGCATCTCGAAGTTGGTGGATGGCCGCCATCCGATCACGATCTCGATCACCTCCGCCAAGGGCACGGATGCGATCGAGCGCACGGTGACGGTTGTTCCGTCGCGTTTCCTGCGCGATGAGTTCGCCCGCGTGGATGCCGCTCCGGGCTCAAGCTTGCCGGATATCGGCCGCCCTGAAGCGACCATCCAATTCATCCCGCAAAACCGCGCCGCGCTCCAGCCGTTGGCTTATGATCTTTTGAAGCCGGGTTCGAGCCGTTCCGATGCCTTATTGACGACGCGCCTGGCCGCCAAGTTGTTGCGCGAAGAGTTCAAGGTGAATGACCGTTGGTGGGGCGATTGGCTGCCGCAAGACGCGGACCTCGCGACGCGCCTGGCCGATTATCAGGATGAAGCCGGCGGCATGCGCCTCGTGACCTACGGAACTTCGGATCTCGAATTATCCGCCGAAATCGCCGCCACCGTTCCCGAATATGTGGACAGCAACAGTCTCGCCGGATATTTCTGGTCGACACTTGATTCCAAAACCGCCAGCCGTGAAGTACAAATCCAGGCTCTGGCGGGTCTCGCTTCGCTTGGCGAACCTGTCCTTCCTTCCCTTCAGGCGGCTGCGGCGATTCCGGAACTCGGTTGGCGCGAACAGCTCGCGATCGCGCGCGGCCTCGAAGCCGCGGGGGACCGTGAACGCGCCCGTGGATTGCTTGAAGCGTTGCTGTCCAAGGCGGAACGTCGCGATGAGCTGACCTTCCTCAAGGTTTCCGACCGTGAAGCCGATGTCTATGAAGCCACGGCGGATGCGGCCGGCATCGCGGCGCGTCTCGCGCATCCGGAGGCGGACAATCTCTCACGCTATGTCGAGACGAACTGGGTCGAGGACGCGTTCCCGGTTCTCGCGAAAGCTCGTTACTTGAAAGCGGTGCTGCCGACGCGCGCGAACCGCGACATCGTGCTCGCGTATACCTTAGGCGAAGGGGAGAGCGTGCTCACCTTTAAGGAGGGAGCGGTCCAGTCCATTGACTTGACCCGCGAAGAGGCCGCCAACTTCCGCGTGACGCGCGTGGACGGTCCGATTGCCATGACCTTCATCCGCCGCGCCGCCGGCCGCCCGACTTCCAAACCGGAACTCGCCGTGTCGCGTCGCTACGAAGCCTCTAAGCCGCTCGCGGACTTGAAGGAAGGCGATGCGGTCCGCGTCATCCTCACGCCGGAATGGAAGGCGAATGCCCAGGATGGCTGCTACGCGGTCCGTGACCATATGCCGGGCGCGTTCCAGGCCGTCGTTGGTTGGGGCGCTTCCGAGGCTTATGGCCTGCAGGACGGCCGTTCCAGCTGGTATACGTCTCTGGTCGAGGACGGCGAAGTGACGTTCACCGCCTGCAAGTATGGGACGTGGCGCGATATGCCCATCAGTTATACGGCCCGCGTGGTTACGCGCGGCACGTACACGGCCGAAGCTCCGGTCATCCAGCACGAACAGTTCCCGTCGGTCGCCGCCGTCGGTACGGATCTCACCATTGAAATCAAATGACGCCTCCGAGAATCATTCTCACGATCACAGCCTGCGCCCTTTTAGGCGCGGGCTGTTCGTATCCCGAGGAGCGCGTAACACGTAGCACGCAACCCGTAACATCCGTGTGGGCACAAAGCGCTTCCACGACGACAACTTCTTTTATTGATGCCGATGTTTTCGCCATTCAAGAATTGATGGCCGCGGCTGCACAACCCTTGCCTGAAGAGGCCGTTTTTGTTTGTAAGAAATATCGCGCCGGCATCGTGAACCATCATGCGTTGGCATCGGATCTGCTCGCAGCCTTTTTCCGGACGCTAAAACGCTGCCGGCCGGATGTGAAAACCGTGATCATCCTTTCGCCTGATCATTTCGGCCAGGCCTCTGCCGCTGTGACGACGCATCGCTTGCCCTACCGCGTGTCCGGACGAGATATCGAGGTTGATGAGCATTCGGCGGATCGCCTGAAGGGAGCGGTTACGTCGCATCAGGAGCAGGCGAGTCTTTTCACGCGAGAGCATGGCATTGGTGCGTTGCTGCCATTCCTTACGGACTCTGTGCCGGACGCGCGCATCGTGCCCGTGATCATCCGGAGCCAAATAGACGAAGTATCGCGCGCCGAGGTTTCAGCCTGGCTAAAAAACGAATTAAAAAATCCCGCGACCTTCGTCGTGATTTCGTCCGACATGTCGCATTATCTGGCGGCCGATATCGCATGGCGCAAGCAAGCGGAGGACAACCGGGCGCTTCAGAATTCGGATGTCGATTTTTTCATCGCCGCGAAAGACGACCATACGGACAACGGCGAATCCATTGCCGCTGTTTTACGAGCGCTCGGAAAAACAAAATGGACTCTCTTACGAGAATCCATTTCGAGCGACTACGCCGGTTCCCCCGGGTTCACCACGACGTACGCGATTGGCTTTTGGGATTAGGCGGCGACGAGCCGTTCCAAAATTTGGACTTCGTCTTCTTTCATCACGTTCACGTCCAGCTCTTTGCCCAGGATGTTCGCCGCTTCCGGAGCCAGGTGTTTCTTGAATGGGTGGGCCACATCGGCCGGGGCGAGGATATGGAGGGCCATGGCCACCTCTTCATCGCGGATAAGCTGGCTGACACGGTCGGCAAGGACATGCGTGAAGCGCTTAAGGCGTTCTTCATCGGTGATTTCTTGGCCGAGTTCTTTTCCCTCGTTATCCGATAGAGCGTCCTTGGGCATTTCGAATGACTCGACCGCTTCCATCGAATCCTCAAACGCGAGCCAGAGGCGGGCGTGGAAGTGGTCGGCGGTGACGATCAGGGCGGGTTCGGGGAACTGTTGGAGAGCTTCAGGGATTTGCATATCAGACAAGCGTAAGATTCTTCAGATAATCAACAAATGGACGCTCGAAATTATCCCGTTTGGAGAGACACCGGTCAATGGATTCAAGCAAGGGGGCGCGGGCTTTGACGTTGCGGGCGAGTTTGAGCGCGAGTCCGGTCGCGGCAATGCCCTCGACGGTCCCAAGCCCGAGATCGGCCGGTAATTTGGACTTGGCTCCGACGAGCCGTTCGCCATAGGTGCGGTTGCGGCCATGCGGACTCATGCCCGTGACGATCAAATCGCCCAAACCGGCCAAGCCGCTCGCGGTTTCGAGCTTCGCGCCGGCTTTTACGAGCACATGTTCCATTTCTTCAATCGCGATGGTGAGTAGGAGCGCCTTGGCATTCGTCGGATGCTTGAGTCCGTCGCACATCCCGAGCGCGATCGCGTAAGGGTTTTTGAGCGCCGAGGCCAATCCGACCCCGAGCAAGTCGAGCGAGGTCGCGCATTTCAGGTGGTCCGTCTCCAAAAGTTTCTTCACGCGGTTAAGGGTGGCTTTGTCCCGTCCGGCAATCACGAAGCCGGTAGGGGAGCCTTTGGCCATTTCGGTGGCGATGGCCGGACCGCCGAGCGTACAGACTTTTTTTCGGAGCGACGATGGGACAAGCTCGGCCTCTGCGACCACGAGCGGCTTTAGCGTCTTTGGATCTAAACCCTTGGTAATGCTCGCGATGCTTTTGATTTTGGATGAAAGATAGGGTTTCGCTTTTTCCATCACTTCGGCCACGGCAAAAGAGGGCACGGCGACAAAGACATCCTCCGCGTCTTTCAAAACTACGGCCAAATCATTTGAGGCGGTGACGTGTTTCGGGAAACGATGCCCGGCCATGTATTTGGTATTGCAGGCGTTTTTTCGCAGGTCTTCTTCGACGTCCGGTTCGATGCAGTACAGGCGCACCGGTCGTTTATGGCGGGCCAAATTGAGGGCAAGGGCACTCGCCATATTGCCTGCGCCCAGGATCGCGATGGGGGATTTCATGGTCGAATCATACGTCTCCCGCAGGGAACAAAAAAGATCCCGTGTTGCGGGATCAGAAGCGCGGATGGTTGGGGTCGATGCGGAAGAAGGCGAGCATCGAAGCTACGGTGGGGTGGTTGTTGTGGCCCTGGCGGATCGCTTCGAGCGTCTTCTCGACCGCGACCTTACGCGTTGTCAGGTAACCGATGACCTCGGCGTCGTTCCACTTTCCGTGGTCGAGCTGATAGAGGTCACCGCGCGTCATCCGTCCGTCGAGCTCGCGAAGCTCCTTCAGGATCTGGGGCTCTTCGGGCTGTTGCTGATCGGTCATCACTGCCTCCTTGTGCGCTTTCTTCCTGCCAGATTTTTTGGATTTTGTCAACCGTGCACCATGTGGTGCACGGTCAATCCTCACCATAATAAAAAAGATCCCGGGTGGGGATCAGGGGGCGAGGCACAGGCTGGAGAGCTTCTGTACGGTCGGGTGGTCGTAGTATTTGCCCTCCCGCGCGAGTTTGAGATGGTCGCGCACCTGGCGGTCGATCGCCGGGTCGGGCCATTTCTCGGCCGCGCTCCGCAGGAGCATCTCCACGTCGCTCTGCGCTTCGGTCCAACGCAGGTACTCGGCGCCTCGGCCGAGCTCGGGATGGACCGGGATCTGGAGCAGCGAAGCCGGAGCCTCCTCTTCGCTCCAGTCCTGCAGCCGCTCGTTGATCAGGGAGAAGACCGAGTTCACACCCAGTTTCTCGGCGGTGACCCCGCCGCGATTCCAGATGAACACGACGTCCTCGACGATGCCGCCAGCCTCGAGGATGGCCTCGACCGCACCCGCGACCGAGTCGCCGGTGGTGGCGATGTCCTCGAAGACAAGGACAAGCTGACCTTTCACGTGGCGCGCATGCGTGCCCGAGAGCTTGAACTTCTTGGAGCCGCGCGTTTCGTCCTTCTCCGGGATGACGTGCTTCACGTCATGGTCCTCGTAGAGGGTGAGGAGCCGCGCCGTCTCCCACGAGGGGACGATGGCGCCGACGGCCGGACCGGCCACGACCGCGATCTTCTTTCCGCGGAACCGGTCGGCGACCTGCATGCAAAGCATGGACGCGTAGCGCGGGATGACCGACACTTCGCGCTTGTCGATGTACTCGTCGGAATGGCGCCAGCTGCTCAGGATGAAATGGCCCTGCTTGCGGGCGCCGCACTTCTTCAGGATCTCGAACGGGGAGTCGTCTTTGTGCACGCGGACCTCCGGGTGGGATGTCAGGAACCGGGCTGACCTTATGTTTGTCGTGAGAACCTGTCAAAGCCTTGATTTTTAGTCCATTTTACGCTATAGTCCGCGCCATCCCTGTCTCGGTCGTTCAACGGATAGGACGCGTGGCTTCGAACCACGTAATGGGGGTTCGATTCCCTCCCGGGACACCATAAAAACACCCCCGCAATGCGGGGGTGTTTTGCGATGTGTCAGAAAATAGAAGACCGGCGCGTAGTACTGTTTGCAAGCGTCCGTTAACTCTTTAAGACAACCTATGAATAAATATCGCAAACTTTTCTATTCTTCGGCCGTAGCCTTGCCTATGTTGGCCTTGGCCGCGACCGGCGTGCACGCCGCTTCCTCCGGCACGATGGGCATGTTTAAGTTCGCCCCAGGTAAAGATGTTGCGTTCAAGAACATCGAGCTTACGGCTGAACAGAAAGTCGCCGTTGAGCAGGCGCAGGCGCTGCGTAAGCAAGCGGATGATATTCTTGAGAAGGCTGGCTTGCCCATTCGCCACCCGATGATGGGCATGAAGATGATGCAGCGCCCGGAGCTCACGGCTGAGCAGAAAGCCACCCTCGAACAGGTGCGTAAGCTCCACGAGGAAGGGAAAAACGATGAAGCCAAGGCGCTTCTCGAAACAGCCGGTCTCCCAGCCGGCCCGCATGGCATGAAGTTCAAGCATATGGAGTCGAAGATTGGCGAAGTGAAGTAAATAAAAGAAACCCGCCGATCGGCGGGTTTCTTTTATGTTACGCCGATTGACGCGGTCATCATATTCTGCTATAGCATGCTCACGTTTTTAGGAGGTGTGAGGTGGAAAGCACTCATCTGCTGATCTTGTCCCTGTTCTCTGTCAGTATCCTGGGCTGGTACGTGTATGCGGTGTACAGCGATTGGGAGAGTAGGCTTCGGGCGGGCAAGAAGCACCAACGGCGGTTGGAGTTGGAGGGGCTACAGCACAAGCAGCGCTTGGAGCTCGCTCAACAGATCGACACGACCATCCACGTATTGGTCGCAGACAAGGAGCTCGCCTGTACCTTCGACGAACGGCTGGCCGAAGCGATGCAGAAGGCCGACATCCCGAGAGTCCGAGTCGAACCTGATCTCGAAGACGACGAGGATGACGAGGCCGCGGATGAACGTTCCAAGACGCATCGACGCAAGAAGAGACGCAAGTCAGGCTGAGCCCGGAACTTCGGGCTCTTTTTATTTTTATTTCCCTTTCGCTTTGTGCGTTCGCCAGCCTTTTGCCTCGATGCCCGCATCCGCCGCCGCGACCTGGGCTTCCTGCTTTGACGTGCCGCGTCCGACGGCAATCAACTCTTTATCCAAGAAGACGCCGATGGTGAATTCCTTCGCGTGATCCGGACCCTTTTCTTCCAATACTTTATACGTCGGCGTCACGCCCAGCAGTTCCTGCGCGGTTTCCTGGAATTTGCTCTTCGCATCCACGTACAACTCTTCTTCAAGAATGCGCGGCAAAATGCTCAGGATGAATGAACCGACGAATTTTTCCGCCGCCGGCATGCCGCCGTCGAGATAAATGGCGCCGATAATCGCTTCAATGGCATTCGCCAAAATGTACATGCGCGCCTTCGTGTCTTTGTCTTTCGCCTCGCCTTTTGAGAGCAACAAGTATTCTTCAAAGTTTAATTCTTTGGCGATTCCTGAAAGTGTTTTGGCATTCACCATGGCCGCGCGCCAGTTCGTGAGCTCGCCTTCGTCGTTCGCGTAATTTTTGTAGAGGGATTCCGTCACGACCAGCTCGAGCACGGCATCGCCTAAAAACTCCAAACGTTCATTGTGAGGATATTCGTAGCTGGTATTTTCGTTCAGGTACGACCGGTGCGTGAGGGCCTGCAGGAGGAGCGAGCGGTCACGGAATGCGTGCCCCAATCGTTCTTCCAGCGGGCCGAAGTCTGGCATGGTTGTCATATCATTCTTCGGTGGGTTCTTTAGATTTCTTCGGCTTTCTCTCTTTCTTTTCTCCGGCGGGCTCGTCGCCTTTGTCTTTCGGCTTGTCCGAGTCTTTGGCGACGCCCTTCGCGAGTTGGTCGCGATAGACGGCGCCGAGCACGCCGTTCACGAATTTCCCGCTCGATTCCCCGCCAAACGTCTTGGCAAGTTCGATGGCTTCGTTGATGGCGACCTTGCTCGGAATGTCGAAATTGAACAGGAGTTCGTAGATGCCGATGCGCAAAATGTTGCGATCGACGGTCGTGATCTTCGCCAAAGGCCAATCCGGCGCAAAGGTCGTGATGGCTTTGTCGATTTCCTCGCGGTGATCCGCGACGCCGTTCACGATGGAGAGACAGAAGTCCGTCTCATCAAAGCTTTCCGGCTGTTCGGCGAGATTGCGTTTGGCCATTTCAACCAAATCCCGCGTACCGCTATAGAAGTCCCACTCGTAGAGGGACTGCATCGCGATAGCGCGGGCGAGGTGTCGATTGGACATAGGACAAAGGTGCGAACGGATCGGACGGGGGAAGGGTGACAGCCGTGAGGCTTACTTTTTCTTCGCGACCGGGCCGTGATTGTGTCCTTCGTGATCGTGGTCGTGACCTTCGTGATCGTGCGCGTCCTCCTTTACGGTCGCGGATTTGGTCTTGTTGAGGGCACGTTCCATCTTGCGATCGAGACCCTTCACGAAAATTTTCACGCCATTGTACTCCGTGGCGCCAGGGGCGGCGGTGTGCATGCGGTGGGTGCGGCCAGCCTTATCGACCGTAATCGAGGGCTTGGTTAACGCAAAATGGGAAGCGCGGCGGCGCTTGTGGGAACTTGTGCGGCGATGTCCGGGAAGACTCATAGTCGTCTAGATACAGATTATTATTCAATAGTCTAGCCGAAACCCGATTTTTTGGCAAGTTTTTGACAAAAAACCGCCCAAAAACTAGACTTTGGCCAACTCTATGGAAAAAACACTCGTTCTGATCAAGCCGGATGGCGTGGCCCGCGGCCTCACGGGGCAGATTTTGGCCCGTTTTGAGCAGGTTGGCCTGAAATTGGTAGCCATGAAGATGGTCCATGCTTCGCATGAGGATGTGGATCGCCACTATGCCCTCACCGAAGAGTGGATGATGGCCGTTTATTCGAAAGCAAAGGCAAAATATGAGGCCGAAGGCCGCCCCTTCGACTATCCGGACCATAAAGCCTATGGCGGCGAGATCAAGCGCGGGTTGGTGGACTTCCTGAAATCCGCTCCGATTGTCGCTTTGGTGCTGGAGGGTGAGATGGCCGTGTCCCTGGTTCGGAAGTTGGTGGGCGCCACCGAACCGGCCTCCTCGGCCCCGGGCACGATCCGCGGCGACTTCTCCCATGACACCTACGCGCTTTCAAACTCGCAGAACCGTCCGTTGCGCAATTTGATCCACGCGTCCGGCAACCTCGAAGAAGCGAATAACGAAATCAAGATTTGGTTCACCGACACCGAGCTCTACAAGTACGAGCACGCGTTCGACGCGGTGCAATACGATCCGAAGTGGTTCCTCCCGTCATAAAAGAATAATCCCCGCTGCGTGCGGGGATTTTTGATATACTAGGTCGGATGTCGTTCAAGCGTTTCAAAAAGTTTTTTGGACCCGGCCTGGTCACGGGCGCGTCGGATGATGATCCGTCCGGCATCGCGACCTACACGCAAGCGGGTGCGGCATTCGGTTTCGCCACGCTCTGGGTCGCGCTCATTACCATCCCATTCATGACGGCCGTGCAAGAGGCGAGCGCGCGTCTCGCGCTAGTCACGCGACGCGGCATCGTGAAAAACCTTTTCACGCGCGTGCCGCGCTCGGTATTGGCGATCGGCGTCCTTTTGTTCGCGGCCGTGAACGTATTCAATCTTGGGGCGGACCTGGGGATGATGGCCGCATCCGCCCAGCTTTTATGGGGCTTTCCGCAATGGGTCTGGTTGGTGTTCTTTCTTGTCGTCATCCTCGGGCTCCAGACCTTTCTTGATTACACGCGCTATGCGCGCGTACTGAAGTGGTTGTGCCTTTCCTTGCTCGCCTACGTCATCGTCGCGTTCACGGTGCGCGTGGATTGGATGTCGGCCGCGTTTGCGACGTTCATGCCGCAAATCAGATTTGAAAAAGAATATTTTTTGATGTTGGTCGCTTTGCTTGGCACGACGATCTCCCCGTATCTCTATGTGTGGCAAGCCGCGCAGGAGGTGGAGGAGGAAAAGGCCGACGGCTGTGGGCATGACCATGGCGAAGATTCGCAAGCCTGCGATGACGGCGCGATTTTGTACCGACGTCGCGCCGACGTCGCGGTCGGCATGGGTCTTTCAAACGTGATCGCATGGTTCATCATCCTTACGGCCGCGACCGTGTTATTTGCGAATGGTTTGTACGACGTTTCGACGCCCGCGGAAGCCGCTGCCGTCCTCGTACCGATCGCGGGGAAGTACGCGTCCTGGTTGTTTACCCTCGGCGTGATCGGAACGGGGTTGCTCGCGGTCCCGGTTTTGTCCGGCTCGGCCGCCTACGCGCTGTCCGAAGTCATTGGGTTGCGCCGATACGGCCTCTCATCCACCTGGAAGGAAGCAAAATGGTTTTACGTGATTGTCCTCGCGCTCACGGTCGCGGGCGCACTTACGACTCTCTTCGGCCTTAACCCGATCCATGCCCTGATTTATGCGGCCGTGGGCAATGCTTTGATCGCTCCTTTGCTTATCTTAGCCCTGATCCGGCTTACGGAAGACAAGAAAGTCATGGGGAGTATGGTAAATGGACCCATGTCGCGCGTACTTTTATGGGGAGCTTTTTTGCTCATGACCGGGAGCCTTGTCATTTGGGGCATTCTTTCCTAAGGTCAAATCCCGTTCTTTCTGTTTTTAGATCTATAGGGAGGTTGAGTGACGACATACAAAAAGGCGGGACTGACCGCCGAACAGTACAAGATCGCGGACGTATTCCCTGGTCTTCTCGACCTGGACCGGCCACAGGCGAAGCTCATGTACAAGGATGAGCACTCGCTCTTCCGTGGCGAAGCCAAGCGTAAGCGCCGCCAGGAGCGCCATCTGAATAGCTTCTTCCGTCGCCGTCAGCTGCTCGACTACTCGCCGGGCGTGCTGCGTGACAATGAGCTCGTGCATTTCCACGACTTCTACGTCGGCCGTTTGCGCGATGTCTCGCGTCGCAGCTTCCCGATGTACGGGAAGGGCACGTACGAGCAGAACGAAGATCGCTTCCGTCGTTCGGTAGCGGACGTCGAGAGCGTATACGCGTATTTGCGTAAGCTCGCACCGGAAGAGGTGCTTGTCGGACGCCGTTATGTCCGCATCCATGAGCATTTGAAGCTCGTGGATGACGTGCGCACTGAAGACCCGCTGGAGCTGCTTCGTCTCGCAAAGCTCCGCGATCGCATGGTCAGCCACCAGGCACGTTGCCGGCTCATTCTCGCGCAGACCTGTTTCAGCGCGCGGATGGATGGCTATGCGCCGGATGAGCTGCGCACGTACGAAGAGGATTTGCGCGGGGCCATGGACCGAGCCTTCTTCGCCGATCCGGAGGGCGAGCCCGTCCACATCGTGGCCGAGCTTGATCCGAACGATCACTACGTCTGCAAGCGCCACCACGTGGTGGAAGTGGGACAGCCGGTGCCGGAGCCGCGTGACGACTTGTTCGTTATGCAGGTGTATCGCCGTGCGGTGCCGCGCCGCCGCAAGCCGGGCGCACCGCCCATCCACATCTACTTCTTCTTGCGTCACAAGCAGCGCATGCTCCTGAAGCAGCTCGACAAGGGCATCATCTTCCCGCAGACCGTGGGCATCGGCGATTCCGTCGCCATGATGTTCGTGGTCGAGCGCGAGGACCTGAGCAAGCTCGTGTCCGAGGTTCAGGAAGTGGTGGTGCCGAATCCGGGTATGGTGGCGGACCTCAACTCCTCCATCGGGCATCGGTTGGGGAGCGAGCGTCTCGATCCCCGAAACCGGCGTTCGAGCAAGCTCTACGAAGCCATGAAGTACGGGGCGCGCATCGAAGACCGCATGGTCGAGGTGCAGTTCCTACCCATGGCGGCGTGGATCAATTCGCTCGCCGCACGTTCCGACGTGAATCACGCCTGGTACAAGATGAAGCGCTATGCCGCGAGTGCCTACCCGACGCTCTTTCCCGAAACCTGGTCCGGCATTCCGTGGCGCTCGCGGGCGTTGCAGAATCGCTGCATCGCGCACTCCATCAGCCACCTGAGTGAGCCGAAAATCCTGAGACCCTGACGGTCTCTTTTTTGTTGCGTTGACGAGGTTCCGCCTTGGCGGGATATTGGAGGGGCCGGTGTGAGAATTCGGGACAACCTTTCGACTCTTAGGGTCTGGACGGCGCACCCGCCTTGGCGGGGGAGCGAGGACCCTGGGCGGCACAAACCATTTCCTTCAACGCCTGTCCTGGTTTCGACTGGGACGCGCGTCTCCGGTTTGGCCTCAAGCCCCATTGCGATGAGCCGAATGTCTCACATCGGTTTTTTGGTATCCATTTTTTATAAAAAAAGCTCCGGCAGAGCCGAAGCGAGGGATCAGTAGCTCACGACGAGCGTGACGGGGAGCGGGGAAGGGGCGAAGTAGCGCGGCACGCCGTTCAGGAGCGCGTTCACGTCAGGATTGTTGTACTCCTGACCGACGCTCGAGAGGATCGTGGTGACCCCCAGTCCGGGGATGATCGGCGGGAGCGCCGAGATCTCGTTGGCCCACGCGAACGTCTCGTTGTCGCACGCCAGCTCTTGGACGGCGAGCGTGTCGAGATGGACGCGGCGCAGGCGGTTGCATCCGCCTCCGGCGACGTCGGCCGGCGCCCGCTGCCAGTACAGCCAGGGGCTGTCCGGAGTGAAGCGGTCGTAGTCGACGCCATCGGTGAGATCGCCGAGGCCCGGGGTCGGAGGGACCACCGGGCGTACCAGGCCCCACGTGCCGGCCATGAAGTCACCAGACTTCGCGAACGGCGGGAGATTGGTGTCGAGCAGGGCGGCCCGCTCGATGCAGTAGAGACCGCTGCTCGGGGTCATCAGGACAGGGTTCATGCCCAGCGTTACCGCGAAGCAGACCTCGTCCGAGTACGCCGCATAGGCGATCGAGTGCGCGCCCGGGTAGAGCCCGAGTCCCGGCGGCAAGCCGAGGAACGGGGGCGCGGGCGTCACGAGCGTGTACGGCGAGACGTTTCCGTCTGCGTCGAGACCGACCCCTTCGATCGTTCCGCCGACGGCGCCCGCGAAGCGGGGGTCGATGAGCGCGAATGACCAGGAGTCGAGCGAGGCGTCCGAGACCCAGACCGAGCCCCAGGCATTGTCCGTGACCGCGACCCGTCCTCCGGGAAGGAGGGCGATCGATCCGGGGTAGGCCAGCCCATCGGGCAGGTTTCCGGGAGCGAGCGCTTGGGTGTTGAGCGGGAGGACATGCGTCTCGCGCAGGGTGGTGGTCAGACCGCTATTCGTCTGGAACCGGTACGAGTACCGGTACAGGCGGGCGGCGACCGTTCCCATGAGCAGCGGCGGAACCCGGTTGTCGAGGACGAGGAACTGGCCTTCGCTACTGCCCAGCGGCAAGGTGCGACGGAACCATTCGATCTTGATCGACAGCGGGGTGCCCCAGCCTTCCGGCGGGGGCGTGACATCCGCGAGCACATGACCTCCCACGCGACGGGCCGCGTGGATGCCACGGGCTCGCTCGGGCGAATCCGTGGGTTGTACTGCGAAGAGTACCGCCGTGTCTCCGCCGACTCCGTGGATGGCGAATCCATCGGAGAACTCGGCGAGCGTGATGGGTCCGACCGCGATGTGGTCGTGGCTCACCACGAGCTCTTCTGCCGCGGCAGCTTCGGACGGTGCCGAATTGCTGCAGCCGGAGAGCGCGCTAACGAAGCAAAGGAAGACAGACGCCAGGAACTTCTTACGGTTCATCCCTAACCTTTCTTTTCTGACCATGCGTGGCACATGCAACGCCGGCTGATTCTAATTTTTTTGTACGAGGCTGACAAGATGGGGAGGGTCTTTGACTTCCTTTTTCCTTCAAGTAAGGTCCAGCCGCCGGATAGTCCGGTCTTTTACAGGGAGGCCCGCATGGGCGACGAACAGATCACCTACAAGGATGCGGGCGTGGACTACAGTAACCTCGACCCGTTCAAGCGTCTGGCCCAGGAGTCGGCACGGCGCACGGCCGATTACCTCGAGCGCCACGGCTACCGCGAGCTCGAGGCCAGCCGCGGCGAGAGCGCCTATCTCATCGACATCGGCGACCGCTACCTCGCTCACGTGGAGGAGGGACTCGGCACCAAGAACCTCGTGGCCGACGCCATGCTGAAGCTGGCCGAATGCGACTACTACGCCTCGGTCGCGATCGACACGGTCGCGATGATCGTCAACGACATGCTCACGGTCGGCGCGCTGCCGGTGTCGCTCGCGATGCATGCGGCCGTCGGCGACGACGCCTGGTTCACGAACGAGGCCCGCACGAAGTCGCTCATCGAGGGGTGGCTGCGCGCATGCCGCTACGCGCACTGTGCGTGGGGCGGTGGCGAGACGCCGACGCTCAAGGGCATTGTGAACCCCGAGGCGATCGTGCTTTCGGGCTCGGGCGTCGGCTTCGTCCGCAAGGACCAGATCATGCTCGGCTCGCGCATCTGCGCGGGCGATGCGATCGTCATCCTCACGAGCAGCGGCATCCATGCGAACGGGCTCTCGCTCGCACGCAAGGTCGCCGAGAAGCTGCCGGAGAGCTACCTGCACCGGCTGCCCAGCGGCGAGACCTTCGGCCGCGTGCTCCTGCGCCCGACGCACATCTACGCGCGTCTCATCCACGCGATGCAGCAGGCGGGGATCGAGTGCCACTACGGCGTGAACATCACGGGCCACGGCTGGCGCAAGCTGATGCGGGCGTCCCAGCCGTTCAACTACGTCCTCGACGAGCTGCCGCCGGTGCCGGAGGAGTTCGATCTCATCCAGGAGATGAGCAAGAACTCCGACCGCGACATGTATGGCACCTTCAACATGGGAGGGGGCTTCGCCCTCTTCCTGCCGCAGGACTCGGCGCACCAGCTCATGGAGCTCGCCGCGACCCTGAAGCTCTCCTACAAGATCATCTACGCCGGCCGCGTCGAAGCGGCCGAGCGGAAGCGGGTCGTGCTCGTGCCGAAGGACATCGAGTACACCGCCGAGGACCTCCAGGTCCGCTGACGAGCTCCGATCCCGGGGCTCTTTTCTTTTTCGGCAGGTTCTGATACTTTCTCCGAGCAAAACAACCCGCCGAGGTAGCTCAGTGGTAGAGCGAAGGACTGAAAATCCTTGCGTCGCCAGTTCAATCCTGGCCCTCGGCACCATCAAAACCCCGCCATCCGGCGGGGTTTTGCGTTATGAGCGTTTATGGAGGTGCTGCTCGTGTGATAATGTCGCCTCGCTATGAAAGTAATTTCATTGAATACCTGGGGCGGCCGGGCAGGGAAGGAAAAGCTCCTTACGTTTTTTGCGGCTCACAAGGATGTCGATGTTTTCTGCCTTCAAGAAATTTGGTCTGCGCCATACGATCACCTCGAAGGTCATGCAGCTGGGGGTCTGGGCATCGATCATTCGCAGATCATGGTTTACGGACTGCAAGAAATCTCCGCCTTGCTCGACAGTCATACGGCGTACTTCAGGCCGCATCATCTGGATAATTACGGCCTTCTGATGTTGGTGAAAAAGGATCTTGACGTGATTGCCGAGGGTGACGTGTTCGTCCATAAAGAGCGCGGCCACATTCCCCAAGGGGATGTGGGGTTACATGCGAGAAATATTCAATTTATCACCATCGCAACGAAGCAGGGGAACCGAACCCTATTAAACTTTCACGGCCTTTGGAATGGAGGCGGCAAGGGGGACGGCGAGGACAGGTTGCTTCAGTCGGACAGGATGATTCAGTTTATGAAAACCTTGGCCAATCCATATGTCCTCTGTGGCGATTTCAACCTTTTGCCGGAGACGAAGAGCTTGAAGGTATTGGAGGATTTCGGACTACGAAATCTCGTCAAAGAGTTCGGCATTACCTCGACTCGTACGAGCTTCTATAAAAAACCTGAAAAGTTTGCGGACTACGCTTTTGTTAGCAATGGGATAATCGTAAAAGATTTTAGAGTATTACCAGACGAAGTGTCTGATCACAGTCCGCTCTACGTGGAGATTGAGTAACCCTTTGGCGGGATTTTGCGTTTTGGATCAGTTGATGAATACTGGTGCGGTATGACCCAACCTCCAAACCTCTTGAATGATGACGGGACCACTTCCATGGCCACCATGTTGTTGATGTCGCATCACGCCTTCCGCCGTGACATCGCGCGGCTTATCCGCGCCGTGGCAGAAATCAAAGCCGGCGATCGCTCGCGCGCTGAGGCAGTGCGCGGTGAATGGGAAAAGAGCTACCGCCAAGCTCTGCACGGACATCACACGATGGAAGACGCTCATATTTTTCCGGACATCCGTGGCAAGCATCCTGAGCTGGCCGCGGCGCTTGATACGCTCACGGACCAGCATCATCAAATTGATCCTGTGCTCGAAAAAGGGGACGCGGCCTTTGCTGATCTCGCGCATCCGGAGAAAGCCGAAGCCGTCTTGAATGAGTTGAAAATGTTCCTCGATCAACACTTGGCTTTTGAAGAAGCGGAAATCACCCCCTTCTTACGCGACGCGAAGGATTTCCCGGTTCCGCCTGACGAGAACATGGCCGCCATCTACGCTCAAGGTTTTTCTTGGAGCATGCAAGGAATCGCTCCCGAAGTCGTTGAGCGTGTTCGCGAGATGTTACCGGAAATCCTGCTTGTAAAACTGCCAGCCGCACAGGCCGAATTCGAAGCGCGTTCCGAACGCGTCTGGGGAGCCTATGCCGTTGGGTCGGCGACGACGTCGATCCCGAACGATTACAAGTAAAAAAAATCCGCCTGGGGCGGAGGGAGTCAGCCGGCGCGGGGTCGCGCGATGGCTCGGCTGGTGAAGAACTCCGTCAGACCGCGGCGGAGCTCTTCGTCCTTGCCATAGGTCCAGCACATGACCCCTGTGCGGTGCAGGTACATCGGGTGCAGCGGAGCCCTGATGCCGGCTCGACGCAGGCAGAGGACGGGTTTGCAACGCGTCAGGGCGTGCTCGATGAGCGCGCCTCGCGTGTCGCTTTCGAATTCGTCCATCACGACGACGGCGTCGCATTCCTTGATGGCGCTCAGGAAGGCTTCGCGGATGCGAACGACATCCTTCGCCTGCTCCTCTAGGACTTCGACGGTAGATGCGTGGTCGCGGGGATCCTCGACGAGAACGCGATGCTTCACATCCGGTTCCGGCCGAGGGATGCCGTGTGGCGGCGTTGAGACGCGACGGAAGGTTCCGCTCGTCTTTTCGCGCATGACACGGCCATAGGCGCCAAGAGCAGCTCGGACGTCCGCGTACCGTTCGATCTCCTTGTCTTGGACATCGAAGGTGCGATGGGCTCGTCCTACGGGGATGACTTGTCCGACGGGGATGAGTTGTTCAAGCTCGTGCGCGAGGAAGAGAATCTGTCTCATGCCGCACCTCCTCATTCCCACCATAACATGAAGACGTGCGTTTTTGTCCAGGGAAGTGTGGAAGTATTTAAATAAAAATCTTTCTTCCTTAGATGGGAGGCTTGCAAAACGGAAGGCTTTATCGTAGATTGCGTCGCGTCAGCAGAAGGCACGCGGGTGTCGTATAGTGGCTATTACCGCAGGTTTCCAACCTGCTGAGAGGGGTTCGATTCCCCTCACCCGCTCCACCAAAAACCCCTCCGGATCGGAGGGGTTTTTGTTTGTTAGTTTCGCGGGCCGCAATGGGAGTTCGGAAGTTCGGTGATGCGTTCGCGTTTCCAGATTTCCGATTCGCGGTTGTATTCAAACCCGAGGAAGCCGAGCGTGAGTCCGACGACGGCGCGTTGGCGCATGCCGCCTTCCTGGCACGGCGGATCCGGCGTGTAGACGGTGTAGGTGTAGTTATCGAGCGAGAGATAGGGGACGACGGTTTCGCCCATCATCGCGAGCTCCAGGCGCGGGAATTCGATGCCGACGCCCATGCCCGTCGCGATCATGCCCGCGCTCACGGTTTCGCCCGTCACGGCGACATCTTGGTCGTTCAGGTCGCCCATGGACGTGACGCGGCCGCCTTCAAACGTAAAGCCGCGGCTGCCGCTATAGTTCACGGTGAAATCCGCCTGGGCAGACGCTCCGCCGCGCACTTCCGGAACCACGCGCAAATTGGCTTTGAGTTTTGCTTCCATGTAAATCGGACCGACGGTGTAGGGGATGCCGATTTCCGCCGGGATATTGAAGAGCGCTTCATCGGCGCCGAGTTCAACCGCGGCAAAAATCACGTGCAAGCGCCCCTGCAAGCCTTCTTCCTGATAATTGAAATTTTCCAATTCGCCGCCGCCATACGCGAGTCCGCCTTGCGAGCGGAAATCCGAAATAAATCCTTCGGCGCGGATGCGCGAGCGCGCGGTTCCGCCCTTGGTCGCTTCAATCATTACGTTCAAGCGGTTCTCGGCGCTATTCGGCGTGATTTCGACCGTCACATTCCACTCATTGATCTCGCCGGTAAAACTCACGCCGCTGCCATCGCTGCTTTCCCCGGATTGCGCGAGCGCGACGCCGCCAAAATACGGACGGATCTTTTCCAAATCCGAGCGGCCCATCTTGCTGAAGGAGAATGTCTGGTTCCAGTTGAATTCACCGTCCGTAATCACTTCGTTCAGGTTCGCCTTATCCGTCAAAATGACCGTCTTGCCGTTCTCGCGGATGACTTCGCGGATGCGGCGCACGGCTTTTTGCGGAAAGAGCAACGGCTTGCCCACCGGAAGATCGGAGACATTCACGTTTCCGTCAAAGATGAGTTTATCCGGTTCGACTTTGGCGATGCGGTTCGCGATATTCTCGGAAACGAGGGTGTCATTGTCCGCATATTTCACGTTCTCCACCTTGGCTTCGGTGGCGGCCACGGCATTGCCGGACGGTTTGCCAAGTCTGGAGGCGAGCCACATGCCGCCGCCGATCAAGATCACCAATCCGATCACGCCACCCGCGACCCCGAGCAAGAGTTTGTTGTTGTTCATGGGATTCAGTATAGCAAAACGCCCGGGCTAGCCGAGCGTTTTGGTGACTTCGAGGATGGCAGTCTTAAGATAGCGGCCTTCGGGGAAGGCGAGGCGCTCCGCATGGTCGAATGGCTGTTCCAGGTAATCAAGCAGGCGCACTTCGCGTTTGGCGCGACCGGCGGCCAGCTTCAGGATATTCCGGAAGTCTTCGTTCGTGACGCGCCCGGAACAGGAGCTTGTGACCAAGGTCCCGCTGGGAGCGAGGGCGCGCAAACAGGCGGCATTCACTTCGGCATACGCTTTGAGGGCTTTTTCGACTTGCGCGTCGGTTTTCGCAAATGCCGGCGGATCGCAGATGATCACGTCATACGGACCTCCTTCGATATCGGTGCGCGCCAGCAAATCCAAGACGTCGGCTTCAAGGAACAGGAATTTGGATTCGTCGGCCGGATCAAATCCGTTTTGGGTGAATTGCCGTTCCGCGAGTTCGAGCGCCGGGCGCGAAACGTCCACCGTCGCCACGAATTCCGCGCCGCCTTTGGCCGCATGCAGGCTGAAGGCGCCTGAATATCCAAACAGGTTCAAGACGCGCTTGCCTTTCGACATGTTTCCGACCGCGCGCCGCGCCTCGCGTTGGTCTAAAAAGAAGCCAGTCTTTTGCCCGTTGATGACGTCGGCCAAAAACGTGATCCCGTATTCTTTAAACGGAACCGCATCGGTCACGACGCCATGATGGATGTTCGGCGGCAGCGGCATGAGGCCTTCGCGGTTGCGGGCTTCCACATCCGAACGTTCAACCACGGCCTTTGGTTTGAACGTGGTAACCAAAGCCTCGACGATTTCGCCGCGGAAACGGTCCATGCCGACGGTATGGATTTGAAAAACAAGCACATCGGCGTAGCGGTCCACGATAAGGCCAGGTAATCCGTCGGCTTCGGCGTGTACGACGCGGTATCCATCGGTGGCTTCCGGTAAATGCGAGCGCTTCCATTCATCCAGTTCTGCAAAACGTTCCGCAAAATAATTCGCATCAATCAAACGGTTGGCGTCCCGATCTAGAATACGGACGCGAATGGAGTTGAGTCCGTTCCACGTTCCAAGTCCGACCGCTTCGCCGGCCTGGGAGCGGACAATCACTAAATCTCCCGCGCCCGGTTTGCCTTCGATGGTATCGATGGCATTCGAAAACACCCATGGGTGTCCGGCCCGCAGGGGAATGTCTTTGCCGGGCTTGAGGATGACGGATGGGTGCATAGTCTTAATCTCCATGACATGGTCGGGCTGGTGGGACTCGAACCCACGACCCTCTGCTCCCAAAGCAGATGCGCTAGCCAACTGCGCTACAGCCCGACGATGTCATCGAGGCGATATCATTGAAACGTTCGCATCCTAACCAAACCTGCCAGATAAAGAAAGAGCCGCCATCCAGAGTGGATGAGCGGCCGGAGTAGGCCCGGGTAGATAGGAATGCACGTACATCGCGAGGCTTGGGGGAGGCCTATGTGCGACGCTCGTGGGCATTTTCTTCCTACGTCGGTGAAAGTTGGGGCTCTCACCTTACTACCCTCGGTTTTGACGAGAGCCTGGCCTGCGCCAGTCAGACATCCCTGCGCTCAGGAGGCGAACCGTCATCCAGGATCCAGCTTCGACCCTTTCCGTTTCGGTTCTGACGCCATCCTTTTCGAAGCCCGGTTTCCGGGGCTTCCCTGAGTCCTATCGCAGGTATTTCGAAGGGTACGCCAACGCCGGTAATTCAACAGGTTTCACGTTTTCCGTCAAGGGTTGTAAGGTGGCGCTATGCGCATCGCCATCGACGCCCGGATGATGGGAGCCGGGAATACCCGGGGGATTGGCCGCTATATATATGAGACGGTCGAGGCCTTGAAAGCCTTGGGTTCGGACCACGAATTCGTTTTGCTCCAACCGCCGATCCGTTGGTATACCTTGGCTGAACAAATAAAGATGCCGTCGGTGTTTCGGGAGGCCAAGGCCGACCTGGTTTGGATCCCGCATTGGAATGTCCCGCTTTTGTATCGCGGGCCGTATGTCATCACCATTCATGATTTGCTTCTCATCCATCAGCCGGCAAGTGCGAAGGCTTCAACTCGCGGTCCGATCATCGCTTGGCTGAAGCGCGTGGGCCATCGCGTCGTGTTGTGGAATGCCCTGCGCCACGCCAAGGCGATTTTCGTGCCCGCGCAGGAAGTCGCGCGCGACGTGGCCGAGCATTATCCATTCGCGAAAGAAAAAATCGTCGTAACCGGCGAAGGAATTGCGGCGTTGCCTGAGCCTGCGGCGAATTCCGGCTTGCTCCCGACGCCGTATCTTTTGTATTTTGGCTCCGCCTATCCGCATAAACGGCTCGATCTTCTCTTAAAGATGTGGAAGACGTTTTCTTTCGCACACCCCGAGTACTCATTGGTAATCGGGGGCGAGCAAGACGTCTTTATGCGGCGTTGGATGGAAGAGGCTAAGCGCCAACATCTTCCGCGCGTCCACTTTCCGGGGCGTTTATCCGATGAAGAGCTCTCGACCTTTCTCGCGCATGCCGCCGTACACATACATCCCTCGTCTTTTGAGGGGTTTGCCCTGCCTTCTTTGGAGGCGTTGTCGCTTGGATGTCCGACGGTCGCGGCAGATATTCCGATCCTGCGCGAGCTCCTGCCGGAACAGGGGGTTTTCTTCTTTAAGAATGGCGACGCGGATGATATGATACGCGCGATCGAGACCGTGCTCGTCGACCGCGATGAGGCAGCCGTTGCCGCCCGTTTGGGCGGGGAGGGCGCACGGGCTCGCCATAACTGGAATCTTGTAGCCCGTAAGACCCTTGATGCGATGATGTATGCCTCGCGGCGTGTCTAAAAAACCAAAGTTGAAAAAAACACACGCCTTACCCGAATGGAAGAGGATGAATTTGCATGCCCAATTGGAAGCGCAGCTTTCGCAAGTCGTGGTCGGAGAAGTGGTAGCGACGCAAGCGGTGAAGCCGTCCGTTTCTTCGCAAGAAAAAAGAGAGGCAGCCCCGCCGTCCGTGGCGACACGCAACGATGCCGTACAGATCCTGTCGTCCATTCGTGAATTGGACGCGCGTTTAGTCGCGCATGTCACCAGCAAGAGCGCGCCGACCCGGCGGCGCTTGTCGGTGCGCGTGGCTGAACATGAAGCGAGTCCGCACGTCGTGGCCCTGGGCGGATTGGCCCGCAAGTTGGAAACTAAAGTTCGCGAACCGGAATGGGAAAACGTCCAAGCATGGACGGCGCCCTACGAAGAACCTCCGTCCATCGATACCATGGCGGGATGGGCGGCTGATTTGTATCTCGACCGGGTAGAGCCGGCCTTGTGGCTTGAGCAGTTCACGCCCGGTGACATCGAAACCGCGTTCGGCGAAAGCTATGGTCTCTGGTCGCGGATCCGCGCGCCGTTTATCCGTTGGGAGCGCGCCGAACATGCCTACGCAGCCGAACCATCGGATGAAGTCGAGCCGCTCATCACCGATGTCGAGCCGGAAGAGCAGGTGGAAGAACCGGAGGAGCGCGTCCCGATGCTGTATCGGATGAAGCGTTCCGTGGTGGAAGCCTTCGCCAAGGCCAAGGACCGCGAAGAGGCGCTGATTGCCGAAATCGAACAGGAGTGGGGCGCGCCCATTTTGGTTCCGCGCGTCGCGCCCGCCCGCGTCATGGCCGGATTCTTCGCCCTCCTTCTTTTTGTGACCTTGCCTGCCGGCGCCGTTTCGCTTTCGCGTTCGGTCGGTTCGTCGTGGTTGGAGGTGAGCTCCTCGGGACAGGAAGCCCTCTCCGCCGCCGAACGCGCGGGAGCGTCACCCACCGATCCCGCCGCCTGGGGCCGCGTCTCGCAAAGCTTGAGCGATACTGACCAAGCCCTCAATCGCGTGAATGCGTTGGCGGTGGGCATCACCCAGGCGCTCCCGGAAACCCGCAACGCCTATTCAAGCGCCCGTAATTTATTGCATGCCGGCGACGCCTCGGCCCAAGCCGCGCTTTTGCTGACCCAGGGCCTGGATCGCGCGCTCGGCGAACCGACGCGCTATCCGGTAGATCGTGGCCGCGTTTTTAAAACGTATCTTGATTCCGCCGCGCCTTTGCTTGATGACGCAAACCTAGCCTTATCCGAGGTCAAACTTGATTCATTGCCCGAATCCGAACGCGCAAAAGCGACCGAGGCGACCACCTTGCTCACCACGGTTCGTCAGGCCGTAGGGGAACTCCGCTCCATTACGGATTTGTTGATGACCGGCGCGGGAGATTTGCATCGCCGGAGCTATCTCTTCGTTTTCCAGAACTCGACCGAGCTTCGTCCGACTGGCGGCTTCATGGGTTCGCTGGCATTGATCACCCTGGATCGCGGCGAAATCAAAGCGCTTGAAGTGCCGGGCGGCGGTCCCTACGATTTGAAAGGGGAACTGAAGGAACGCGTGCGTCCGCCGGAGCCGTTGCGCCTCGTGGCCCAGCGCTGGGAATTCCAGGACGCCAACTGGTTCCCGGATTTCCCGGCCGCGGCGGAAAAGCTTCAGTGGTTTTGGAGCAAGTCCGGTCAGCCAAGTATCGACGGCGTCGTCGCGGTGAACTTACGCGTATTGGAACGCTTGCTCGAAGTCACCGGCCCGGTTGAGCTGCCCGAATATGGCAAAACCATCACTTCGGAAAATGTCTGGATGGAAATGCAAAAAGCCGTCGAGCTTGAATACGACAAGGAGGAAAATAAACCGAAGAAAATTGTCGGCGATTTGATGGCGAAGTTGCTGGAGCGTCTGAAATCTTCCGACCAGGACCAATGGGTGAAGCTTTTGTCGCTCGGGGCCGAGTCACTTGAAACGAAAGATATCCAGGTATGGCTGTCGAATCCCGAGGAAGAGGCATTGGTCGAACGTTTTGGCTGGAGCGGCCGCTTTAAAGAGACGCCCGGCGACTCGTTGGCGGTCATTGGCGCGAATATCGCCGGTCAAAAGTCCGACCGCTTGATCAATGAGCGCGTTGACCACACGGCGGAAATCCAGGAAGACGGATCCATCGTTGATACGGTCACCATCACGCGTACGCATACCGGGACCAAGGGCGATCTATTCACCGGAGTAAACAACGTCACGTATTTGCGCGTGTATGTGCCGAAGGGCGCGGAGCTTTTGTCCGCCGATGGGTTCTCGCCGCCGCCCGCGAATCTGTTTAAGCAGATGCTCGAAGGCGATCCGGAGGATGCGGACCTGGCGGCTGTGCAGGCGAATCCGCGCTTGTTGCCGAATGGAGTGCAAGCAACGGATGAATTCGGCCGCACGGCCTTTGGCGGATGGGTCCAGTTGGAGCCGGGCCAGTCAAAAGTCACGACGTTCAAGTATCGTTTGCCGTTTGGCGCGTTCGATATCGCGCAGCGCCTTCGTCCCGAGGGCGCTCCGCGCGCCGACGCGATCCGCCCAGCCTATACCGCGCTCTACACCAGCCAATCCGGGAAGCCGGAACGGACGCTCACGACCAAGGTGACCTATCCAAAGGGATGGAATTTGGCCTGGAGCCACGCCGACGGCCTTGATGCGAACATGAGCTGGGATCGGGACCGTGCGACCGCCGGACTCTTCCTGTCATCCGCCGACAAATAGGGTAAGATGGGCCGCATGCCGGAAGGGAAACGCGTAAAACCAGCCGCCGTACCAAAACCGCCGCCGCGCCCCTGGCGCCGCGCGGCGTTTTCCTTTTCCAAAGGCAAGCCGGACGCCGAGGAAAAGCAGCGTGAAGACGAAGTATCCCGCGGATTAGAGGCGATCTATCTCACGAATGGCAAGAAACAGGATTTTAAGACGTTCTCACGCACCCAGCGCAGCCGCGCCTTGCGGATCTTCTCCATCGTTGTCGGATTCTGCGCGGTGGCAAGCGCGCTTGCGTGGGCCGGACTGTTTTATTTCGGCCCGCCGGGCCCTGCGGAAGCTTCGGGCGTCATCGTGGCCATTGATGGACCGGAATCCATCGGCCTCGGCCGCGAAGAACAGTTCCGCATCCGTTGGTCCAATACCTCCATCCAGCCTGAACAGGAAGTCGAGCTGCGCCTGTCGGTCCCGGCAGAGATGTTGTTGTCTTCGTTGGTCCCTCCGCCAGATGATGAACAGCATCTGGTCTGGAAGCTGGGCATGTTGCAGGCAGGAGCCAAGGGGGAAATCAAAGTGAAAGGGGTTTTTCTTGGGACCCTGGGTTCCAAGAGCGCGCTTCAGGCGGTTGTGACATCGCGCGGCCAGGCCGGAGGACGTCCGCGCGAAGCTTTGGTGACGAAGCCGCTCATTTATGGCGAAACCGTTTTAGCCGGACTCTTCAGCATGCCGGCGAAAGTCGTCACGGGCGACCAGATTACGATCCAGTATGCCGTCGCGAACCATGGCGGCCAGGGCCTGCGCGGATTGAAGGTGCGTCTGAAGCTTCCGGAGGGGTTCGTGCCGTCGCCGACCAGCACGGCATTCCAGCGCGTAGGGAATTCCGCCGAATGGGAGGCGCCGCTCGGGGATCTTGCGGCGGCGAGTACCAATACCTTGCGTATGATCGGCGCCTTCGCGGCGCAGAGTTCCGGCGACGTGAAGATTGAGGCGCGCATCGGCGCGGCCAAACAAGATGGATCGTTTTTGCCGCTCTTGGTCGGAGAGGGAAAGCTGACCGTGCTCGCGGGCGACCTCGGTCTCAAGCTCGTCGCCAATGGCGCGGATCAGGATAAGACCATTGCGCCCGGAGATCCGTTGCGTATCACTATCCAATATAAGAATTTAAGTCCGGAAAAACTTGTTGGGGTAAAACTCACGCTCGGATTTGAGTCTTTGTCCGATGGAAAATCCGCGACCGGCACCAGTTTATTGAATTGGCGCGAATTGGAAGACGACGGAAAGGGCGTTTCGACGACCAAGACACGCATCCAGACCATCAAGTACGATCAAAAATCCATCCCGGTTTTCGCCCAGCTTCTTCCGCAGGAAGAAGGGACCATTGATATCGAGATTCCGACCTTGCCGGCCGCGAGCACGACGAAAGACGCGGCCGTTCGTCTGACGGTCGAGGGCTCCATGGACACAGTTGGCAACGAACGCTCGACGCGCGTCATCCGTACCGCGCCGCTCACCTTCCGCTACCGAAGCGATGCGACCCTCGTCACCGAAGCGCGTTACTTCACCGAAGAGGGCGCGCCGCTGGGAGCCGGTCCCTTGCCGCCGGTCGCCGGAAAAACGACAAGTTACCGCATCTTCTGGAGCATCAACAAAACATTGCATCCGCTGGAGAACCTCCAGGTCACGGCCGTGCTGCCGACGTCGGTCGCTTGGGGCGCTTCGTCGTCTTCTCAAGCGGGAACGCTGACGTATGACGATGCGACGCGCACCGTGAGCTGGAGCTTGAACCGCATGCCGGAAGACGTGGATTCGCTCGAAGCATCGTTTGAAATCCAGCTTACGCCTACTGAATTTGATGTCGGCCGCTTCGCGCAATTGCTGGGCGAATCACGGTTATCCGCCACCGATCCGACTGTCGCCGAATCCGTCGTGCGCGCCCTCCCGCCACTCACCAGCGATTTGCAGAATGACGAAGGCGCCCAAAATAAGGGCGTTGTAAAGAAGGGGAGCTAGGGTTGACAGAAGATGAAGTTTCTGTCATGTTCCAACCGAGGTGAAGTATGACCCACACCGATCTCGACAAGTTGTATGACGAGGTCCTGGGGCGCGGTTCGTACATGCCCCAGGTGCTCCTTCCGCGCATCAAGCGCGCGCTCGAAAGCGAGGGCTTCGATGTCTCGCTGGATGCGTCCGACGATCTCATGAAGCTGCCCATCGAGGCGGTGCCCGCGGCCATCAAGTATCTGAACGGGTACTTGTCCAAGGCCTCGCCAGACGCCGACCACGCTGCACGGCTCGTGCGCAAGCGCTCTCAGAGCGGTACCCACCGCAAAGCAGGCTGACTCCCAACGGGGTCGTTTTTATTTTCGGAAAAGAAAAACCCTCTCCTTTGCAGGAGAGGGCAGGCGTTAGCGCGAGGGATGTTCCTCGCACCAGATGCGCGCGTTCTGGAACATCCGGAGCCAGGGGCTCGTGGCGTATTCGCGCCACGCGTCCGGCATCCAGGGCCATTGCCACGGGAGCACGAGCCGCTCCGGGTGCGGCATGAGCGCCAGGTGGCGTCCGTCCGGCGAGCAGAGTCCGGCCGCGTTGAGCGCGCTTCCGTTCGGGTTGAACGGATATTCGTCCGTCGGCATACCCGTTTCCGGGTTTGCGTAGCTCGCGACGACGAGTTCGTGGCTCACGATGTTTTCGAGCACGTCGCGCGACGGGACGTGCAAACGGCCTTCGCCGTGCGCGACCCAGCAGCCGAGTACCGACCCGAGCATGCCTTTCAGCATGAGGGCCGGACTGTCTTCGATGCGCAGGGTCGAGAAGCGCGACTCGAAGCGCCCCGACCGGTTGTGCACGAAGCGCGGCTGATGCTCCGACGGGAGGTCGAAGCCCGGCACCCAACCCAGGAGGGCCAGGAGCTGGCAGCCATTGCAGATGCCGAGCGAGAACGTGTCGGGCCGGGCGCGGAAACGCTCCAGCTCGCCGCGTAGCTTCGGGTTGAAGCGGATCACGCCCGCCCAGCCCTTGGCCGAGTCGAACACGTCGGCGAACGAGAACCCGCCGACGAAGACCACGCCTCGGAATTCATCCAAGCCGACCGTGCCTTCGAGCAAGTCCGACATGGTGACGTCCCAAGGCTCGAACCCGGCCAGATGGAAGGCGACGGCCATCTCTCGATCGCCGTTGCTGCCTTCCGCGCGGATGACCGCGACTTTGGGCTTTCCTTCCCGCGCGAGCAGGTCGGGAGCCGTCCGTTGCGGGTGGTAGGTGAGCCGGTAGGCGGGCGGGTCGAGAAGCTCCCGCACCGCCTCCCGCTCCTCGTCCGCGCATTCGGGATTGATCTGGAGCCGTTCGAGCTGGTAGCTCGTCTCGCTCCAGATCGCACGCAGGTCGATGAGCGAGTCGTGCAGCACCGTGAAGCCGTTGTGCTTCACGATGATGTCCGGCTGGAAGCCGATGACCTTGCCGATCCAGTTCGCGCCGATGCCGCGGCGCGTGAAGTACCACTGGGCGGCTTCCGCATCTGCGACTTCCACCACCACGCCCGGCTCTTGCGAGAACAGGGTGGTGATGGCGTCGGTCGGCGAAAAGAGCTCGACCTCGATGCCCTGGTGGCCCGCGAAGGCCATCTCGAGCAGCGTGGCGATGAGCCCGCCGTCGCTCACGTCATGCATGGCGAGCGCGTGCCCGTCGCGCACGAGGTCTTGCAGCGCGCCGAAGACGCGCTTCAGGAGATCGGCATTGGCCGCGTCGGGCGGATCGTCGCCGAATTGTCCGTAAGTCTGCGCGAGCGCCGAACCGCCGAGGCGGTAGACGTTCGGGTTCAGGCTGATGTGCAAGAGCGAGCTGCCTTCGCGCTTGAGGTCGGGCGTGGCCTTGCGGGCCACATCCGGCATCGAAGCGTAGGCCTTGATGATGACGGTCGGCGGCGATTCGACATCGCCCGCCGCCATCGAGAGCGAGTCCTTGCCGCCATCGAGAGCGCAGCCGAGCTGCACGCAGAACGTCGACAGGGCTTCGCAGGCGTCGTAGAGCCAGGCATTCCGGCCCGGCTTTTTCGCCGCCAGCATCCAGTTGGCCGAAGCCTTGATGCCATCGAGACCGTTCTCGGTTTCGATGCAGGCTCCGGCCATGTTCAGGATGGCTTCCGTCATGGCGAGACGCGCCGCGACGCCCGGCGAGAGCAGGCCCGCGATCGGCTGTTCGCCGAGCGCATGTACCGCTCCCGAGGCGTCGAAGTAGCCGTCCGCCAGGATGGCGAAGTCGGCGAGCGGCAGCTGACTCGGGCCCACGCATTGCTGCTGGGCCACCAGTCCGCCGACGCTCCTATCCACCTTGTGTACGAGGAAGCCTTTCGACCCCACGCTCACGAGGCGCAGCACCCGTTCGAGCGCCTGTCTGACCGTAAGGTCGGCCGGGAGCTCGAGCGACTTGGTCTCGAAGCGCTGCCGCGTGTCCGCGTAGGACTTCTTCGGCAGCGAACCGAGGATGTCCTCGAGCGGGAGGTCCACGGACTTCGTGTCGTCCGCGTCCTCGAGGGTGATGCGCCCGTCGCCGGTCACCGAACCGATGGCCGTCACCGGACAACCCTCGCGAGCGCAGATGGCCTCAAGCTGGCCGAAGCGGTCTCCTTGTACGAGCACGACCTCGCGCTCCTGGGCTTCGTTGCCCCAGAGCTCGAGGATCGAGAGGCTCGCATCTCCGCAGGGGATCTCGCGCAGCTGCACGCGACCGCCGGCCGGATGGACCAACTCGGGCACCGCATTGCTGAGGCCGCCCGCGCCGAGGTCATGCGTCGAGACGAAGGGATTCTTGTCTCCCAACTCGACGCACGCCCGGATCACGCGGTACATGCGCTGCTCCATCTGCGGCGCGCCGCGCTGAACCGACTTGAAGTCGAGATCCACGTCGTTCGCGCCGCCCAGGATGGAGCTGGCCGCTCCGCCGCCGACGCCGATCCGGTAGCCCGGACCGCCCAGCTGGACGATGAGCATGCCTGCTTCCGGTGCCTGCTTGTGCAGATGCTGGTCGCGCAGCCGGCCCGCGCCGCCCACGTAGACGATGGGCTTGTGCCACGCATAGTGGCGGCCGTCGGGCGCGGCAGCGGCGAAGCTCCGGCAAACGCCTCCGGTCACGGGATCGCCGAAGCAATTCCCATAGGCCGAGACGCCATTGCTGGCCTGGATGAGGATGTCGAGCGGCGAAGCCGCGTAGCTCGGATGCGGGACCGCATCCCGCTCGCACGGCAACGCATAGCCGGGGATCTTGAGCGCGCCGACGAAATAGCCGGCCGCACTCATCCCGACCTGTCCGCCGCGTCCGACCGACATGCGGTCGCGCAGCTCGCCGCCAACGCCAGTCTCCGCGCCCGGGAAGGGCGCGATCATGCTCGGGTGGTTGTGCGTCTCCGCCTTGTTGGTCGGATGCACGACGTGCCGCTGCCGGAGGAAGCCGCTGGGCTGTCCGGGGCGGCTCGGGACGAACAGCTCGACCTCGCGCCCGCGGATCGCGGACGCGTCATCCGCGAAGGCGAGCACCGAGTTGCCCGGGTGCTGCTTCCACGGAAGCTTGATGAGGTCGAAGGGGGAGTGCGGCATCTTCACGCCGTCGATGGCGTGCACACCGCCGAAGCGGTGGTGTCGCGAGTGCTCCGAGTTCGCCTGCGCGATCTGGAAGAGCTCGACGTCGGTCGGGTCCCGCTTTTCCACCTCTCGGTAGAGCCGCAGCAGGAAGGTGAGATCGCTTTCGTCGAACCCGCAGCCAAACCTGCCGCTGAAGCGGACCAGGTTTTCGTAGCCGAACTCGCCGAGCACATCCACCGAGAACGAAGCCTCGGGGACGAGCGCGAGCCTCAGGCTCTCCGGCGGCAACGCATAGACCATGTGGGTCATGCGGTCGAAGGCAAAAGGCTCGAGCGTCCGGATGGAGCGCTCGAGTCGCGTCACCTTGTCGAGCCCGCAGGCGCGGCAGATGTCCACGGCCGTCGAGGAATCGGCCGTCTCGAAGTTGAGACGGGGTCCGACCTCGAACACATGGCCCTTGAGGAACGATGTACGGCCGTAGCCGTGCGGCTCGAAGGTCTCCGAGAGGAGCCAGTCGAGCGTCGCCTCTTCGTCGGCGGTGAGCCCTTCGCTCACCTCGATGTAGAAGCCGTATTCGCGCTCCGCATCCGAATCAATCAAGCGGTATCGGTTCAGCAGCATGGCACGGTCCTTTCATGGCTTTCAGCCACAGAAATTCGGTTGTCGAAAGGGCCCCAAAAGGGCTGGCGGCAACTTACGTGATACCCTAGAGGACGTCTATGCCCCCGCGTGATCAGCTTCCAAACCCGACGGAATTAGCTCCCGTGCATGAAGCCACGGGCCGTCGCTTGCGCCCTTCGAACGCGAACGAAGAAGTCTTGCGCATGCGTGCCATCGCGATGCGTGAAAAAGCCGAAGCGCTACAAACAAGTCCCGAAGAGGACCCGGCCCGTCGCCAGGCGGAGATGGATTTTGAAGAGGCGAACCTGGATTTGGAGATCTTCGACATGACGCATGACCCGACCGGCGCTTTAAAGCGTGAGGCGATCGGCGGAGACCTCGCGGAACAATTAACCGAGCGCATGGCGTCGGAGACGGAGCCGCAAGCCGTGGTTTCGCCCGAGAACATCACGCCGGTCTTTTTGGTGAACATGGGCGAGCTCGACCGCCTGAACAAAGTCAGTCCGGATTTCGGGAACGAGGCGTTGACGCGTTTGGCGGATGTCTTGTCGCGCAAGCTCGAAACCGCCCTTGGTCCGATCGCGGGGGAGAATCCCGAGTCCTTTTATAAGATTTACCGCGCGGACAATAACAGTTTCATGGTGCGCTTCGTGCGCGAAGTGCCGAAAGAAGTCGCCGAAGCGTTGCGCGAGCATCTTTCCATGCCGGCCGGAGCACGTTGGGAAGAGCCGGTTGCCGACGGAGAAAAAGAAACGGATTTATTTGAAGGGAAAGTCGAGGCGCCGCCGGTCATCGCGGACTACGTTTCGGTCGAAGAAGTGTTGTCCGGTTTGCCGCCTTCGCTGCGCACCTCGGGGAAAGCCGAGACCTATGCTGTCGGCGCTTTGAAAGACGTGCTCTTTAGTTTGCAGGACGCGCGCAAAATCGTGAGCCGCGTGGACCGCATGCGCGAAGCCATGGCCAAAGACCCGGTCAAAGCCCAGGATTTGTATGACAAGTTTTTGAAGAAATCCATCGCTGGAACGTTTTCTCTGGAAGTCGGGCCGGAGGCCATCCAAGTCCCGGTCGAAACCTATGAACAGTTTACGGACTACGTAAAAACGCTTGATGCCGATCCGGCGCATGCCCAAGGTACGCTTTGGGAAACGGCCTTTGGGAAAGTGTTGGCGGATTTGCGCGTGCGTTATGAAAAAGACGGCAAATACGCCAAACAGCTTCAGGGCTTCGTGGCCGACAAGGTGAAGGCAGAGCACGGATTAAGCGTGTATGAGCGACGCTCCTCGGCTCCGCCGGGCGCTGAGTTGCCGGCCGACAAGCCGGTGACGGAATTCGTCGCACCGAAGCGCGAAGACGCGACCGAGGGGTTGCGCATCATTACGGCCCTTGAAGCGGAGGCGCAGCAGCCGCGGGAGAATCCGCAGGAGCAGCGCATCGCGGAAAAAAAGTTGGCCCGCGAACGCGCCATGCGCGATTACGCCACCGGCCTCGAATTGCGTGGACAGATGTTTAAAAAACTTGAAGGCGCCATGGAGGACCCATCCAAGCGTATCGCTTCGGTGTCCATGGACATGGGATTCCTTAAATATTTTGATCAAGTCGGCGGGCGTGAAACGGGCGACCTCGCGATTTTGAAGGTCGCGGAAGTGTTCCAAAAAGTGAAAGACGCTTTCAGCAAGGAGGGGATCGACGTCAGCGTGCACCGCTTGGGCGGCGACGAATTCGGTATGAGCGTGATCGGCGAGTCCGCGATTTCACCGGAGGATTTCCGGACCAAGCTTCGGGAGCTGCAAGCTGCGCTCTATCGTGAAATCGAACGCGCCGGACGCATCCCACCCTCGACCGGAGCCAAGCCGGGCTACTTCGCGAGCAAACTGAATATCGGCATCGGCGTACATGTCTATGAAGATGGGAAAGCCGCCGAAGCGGAAGACGCGCTCTATGGCCTGACGGAAAAGGCGCCTGAAGGGCTCGTGGAGGGGTTGCCGGGGTATGACGCGTGGAAACGCAACCAGCGAGCCGACCACATGGTGAAGGTGGCGGATAAGGTGATGGAGTTCCAGAAAGCTTCCAACCGTTTGATGCTTTTGGTGGAAAAAATGAAGGGCATCCAGGATTTGAAAGCGAAAAATGGGGCTGCGGAAGATATTCGTCGCGAAGAAGAACATCTCAAACAGTTGCTCGCGTTTTCCGACAAGGCCATCTTCGGACAAAAAGGCCGTGAGCGCCTAGGAGTCGTGGCCGCTGCGGAAAAAACGGAAGAAGGCGAAGAAGAAACGAGCGGCGTCCATCAGAAATCCTGGATGGAACAGCTCGCGGCCGGCGCGACGCCCGAAGAATTGGACGGCCAGATCAATGAATTCGTTTGGGACATGATGGACAAGGCCTTCCAGCAGGAAGTGAAGGAGCATGAAGCGCTTGAAAACCACGTGGGCTATGCGGTACGCATCGAATACCTGAGCGGACGCATCCGCGAACTCGAAGCCCGTCTCAAAGAAGGGGGCGATACCTCGGAAAAACTGAAAGAAAAGTACGCCCACGAACAGCAAAAGCTTCAGCAAAAGCTCAAAGCCGCCGAAGAAGACCTGGAAGGCGTTCGTGCCGCGCGCGCGGCTATTTCCGGCTAGGAATCGGGGAGGGGATGTGTTACTATCCACTCATCCGTCCTTATGAATCCGGTCCGATCCCGCCGTCCCGGCGCCGTGCATATCAGCGCCCCCTCGTTCCCCGTCGGCGTACGCCCTTCGGTCTATCGCCGTATCGCCTATACGTTCATCGGCCTCACGGTCATCGTGATTCTGGGTGTGCTTTGGCTGACATCGGTCCGCGCGGAAGTCGTGGTCAAGTTGAAGCGTGATGCGGTGCGCCTCGACGGCGTCGTGGAAGTGGCGAAGGAGCCTCGCGACGGCCAGATTCCCGGCCGCGTCGTCCAGGACGCCTACACCAAGACGCGTGAATTTCAGGTTGCGAAGGATGCTCCCGCGCCCGCTCCGACCCCGACTCCAGCGCCTGCCCCAACATCTGAACCGGAAGAATCCAATGATGTGACGGCGCGCGGCACGGTTAAAATCATCAACAACTACTCCAAGGCGCAGACATTGGTAAAAACCACGCGTTTGCTCACGCCGGACGGCAAGCTCTATCGCATTGATGCGACGGTGAATGTCCCGGCCAAGAGCGAGCTCACCGTTCCCGCCTATTCGGACAAGCCGGGCCGCGAATATGTGCTGACCAGTCCGACTAAATTCACGATCCCCGGTCTTTTCGTTGATTTGCAGCAATTTATTTTTGCGGAAACTGTCGGCGCTTTCACGGCCGTCCCGCGCGGGAGCACGCCTTCCACGGCTCCGGCCGCCAGTACCCCGCGCCCGGTCGCGACCTCACCCAATGCCCGCCCGGTTTCGTATGAAGATTTGGAGAACGCCAAAAAATCGCTGACGGATGAAATTCTCAATGAGGCGATGAAGGCTTTGGCCGACCAAGTGGAGAATAAAGAGAGTATGGAAGTCGTGTATGTCGTGAAGGTGGCGGATGAAAGCAAGAATGCGAATGTCGGACAGGTCACGGATTCGTTCTTGTACTCCATCAAATTGGATGTGACGGCCGTGTATTATTCAAAGGAGGATATGCAGGCTCTGGTGCGCTCACGTTTGCGTGAGCGCGTGCCGGCCGGCCGCGAATTCCTGCCGTTTACCGGCGGCGCCGTGACCTATGCGCTGGAGTCAGCCAATCCCCAAACCGAAGTCGCGGCCATGCGCGTCACCGCCGACGCCGATTACCGCCTGAGCCCCACGAGCCCGCTCCTCCAGAAGTCCGTGATCGCGGGAAAATCCATCGAAGAAGCGAAGGGGTTGCTCATGTCCATCGAAGGCGTGGAAAGCGTGGAAGTCACCGTCCGCCCGTCCTGGCTCGGATCGCTCCCGGCCCTCAAGGACCGCATCAAGCTGGACATTCAGTAAGCGTTTTGTCATCCTAAGCTCATCTCCGGCCTCACCACCCGGCGCCGACAATTGCAGAAAATGAGTGTCCCGACCGCGTACGGCGTCGGGGAACTCGGGTGGAACCCTCCGACCGTCGGAGCCCGAGCGAAACACACGTTGTTTCGCTTTTTGTTTATATGGATAACCCCTTTGCTATGCCCCAACCCATTGAAACCCGCCGCCATAGCGCGGCCCACGTTATGGCCGCCGCCGTAAAGCGCCTTTTTCCCGAGGCGAAGCTTGGCGTAGGTCCGGTCATTGAAAACGGCTTCTATTACGACATCGATATCAGCCGTCCGGTGACGAACGACGACGTGAAAGCCATCACGAAAGAGATGCGCAAGATTTTGAAAGAGAATCCGGCCTTTACGCGCATGGATATTTCTTTGGACGAAGCGATCAAGCTGTTCCAGGACCTGGGCCAAACCTACAAAGTCGAGCTTTTGAACGATCTGAAAACCAAAGGCACGACCAAGGTCAGCGCTGAAGAAGCGCAAGACGTGGACCCGCAAAATGTCGGCATGGTTTCGATCTATCGCACCGGCGAATTCACGGATTTGTGCCGCGGCCCGCACGTCACCGAGGCGAAGGAAATTGGCGACGGCTGGAAGCTCACCAAGATCGCCGGCGTCTATTGGCGCGGCAAAGATACGAACCCGCAAATGCAGCGCATTTATGGTTTGTGCTTTGATACGGCCGCCGAATTGGAAGCGTATGAAGTGATGATGGCCGAGGCCGAGAAACGCGACCACCGAAAGCTCGGGAAAGAACTCGGTCTCTTCGTTTTTTCGGAGTTGGTCGGTCCCGGCTTGCCGCTGTGGACCCCGCGCGGCACCACGGTCCGTGAGCTTCTGAACGATTTCGTCTGGCAATTGCGCAAGCCCTATGGCTATGAGCGCGTCACCATCCCGCACATCACGAAAAAGGATTTGTATGAAACGTCCGGGCACTGGGCGAAGTATGCCGAGGACTTGTTCAAGATCAAGACGCGCGAAGACCACTTGTACGCGATGAAGCCGATGAACTGCCCGCACCACACGCAGATCTACGCGAGCGAGCAGCGTTCCTACCGTCAGCTCCCGATCCGCTACGCGGAAACCACCATGGTGTACCGCGACGAGCAGTCCGGCGAATTGTCCGGTTTGTCGCGCGTGCTTTCCATCACGCAGGATGATGCCCACGTCTTTTGCCGCGTCTCGCAGGTGCGTGATGAGGCCGAAAAAGTCTGGGACATCATCCAGCGTTTCTACAATGCGTTCGGGTTTACGCTCACGCCCCGTTTCTCGCGTCGCGACATGGCGAAACCGGAAAAATACCAGGGGAGCGCGGAGGACTGGGACAAAGCCGAAGCTTCGTTAAAGGGCATGCTGGAAGAGAAGAAAATCAATTGGGTTGATGGTCCGGGCGAGGCCGCCTTTTACGGCCCGAAGATCGACTTCATGGCCAAGGATTCCATCGGGCGCACCTGGCAGGTCGCGACCATTCAGCTCGATTTTACCCAACCGAAGAATCTCGACGTGTTCTGCATCAATGAAGCTGGGGAGCGTGAGCAGGTCGTGATGATCCACTGCGCCATCATGGGTTCCATCGAGCGCTTCATGAGCGTGCTCATCGAACACTATGCGGGCGCATTCCCACTGTGGCTGTCTCCCGTCCAGGTCATGATTCTGCCGGTTGCCGATCGCCACAATGACTTCGCCTTCGCTTTGGCAAAAGAGCTGAAAGAGCGCGGCCTGCGCGTTGAAGTGGACGATTCGACCGAATCCGTCGGTAAGAAAATCCGCAATGCGGAAAAAGGCAAAGCGCCGCGCATGCTCGTCGTCGGCGACAAGGAAATGGAAGGCGGTCCGCTCACCGTGCGCGTGCGCGGCGAGGCGGATCAAAAGAGCCTCCCGAAGGAGGCCTTCATTGCCGAGTGTTTAAAGATGGTGGAAGAGAAAGCAACCTAAGCCCATCGACTCACCAGCAAAATCGCGATAAAAAACACGGTCGCTCCGGCGCTCTCGATCATGGCGAGACGCCGGGGCGGTTTTGGTTCATACGAGTAACGGCGGGCGCGCAAAGGCCAGGCGAAAGCGAGGGCGGCGAGGCTTCCGGTTACTTCAAGGCCGACCGGCAACACCACGGCCAGGAAGCCGACATGCAATCCAAGCACGGCGCCAAAAATGATCCAACGGATTGAAGCGGCACGCCCCACGGTTGGGTGTTCGGTGATGCGCGCGACCGCCGCGCCAAGCGCGGTGAAGCAGAGCACGGTTGCCCAATCCGGCCAGCGGATGAAAATTTGCATGCCGACCAAACCCACGGCGATGCAGTACGCCGACAAGGGCACGAGGGCGAGATTTAAACGGGACAATCCGTTCACCGGATAGCGCGACGGTTGATGCGCAAGGAGATATAAAAGTTCGAGCGAGTAAAGCGGAACGACGGTCATCAAAATAGTGAGGAGAAGGCGCTCTTCGATGCGTTCGGCCATCAGGCTCGCAAGCACCAACGAGGCGAATGCAAAGCCGGGCATCAGCATTTTTGCCGCCAGGTCCTTGGGACCCAATTTTTTCCAACCGAGTACCACGCTCGCGGCGACATAAGCGCCGAGTACGGCCATGAGAACCCACGGATAATCCGTCGGATGCGTCCACGTCCACTGCGAAGCCAGCAAAGCCGCGACTCCGACGAGCCAGGGCGAGAAGCGGGTGAGCAGGAAGCGCATGAGGTTATGTCGTGGAACTTACCGACCTGAACTTACCATATTCGCTGAGCGCCACCGAGACCGCGGTCGCGACCGGAATCGAGAAAATGGCCCCGGCGACGCCAAAGAGTTTGGCGCCAATCAAGAATGCGGCGATGGAAACGACCGGATGGAGGCCGACGGCGCGCTGCATGACTTTTGGCGTGATGACGTGGCTTTGGATTTGTTGGAAAATCAGCACGAAGATCAAAACGATCAGCGCTTTCCATGGTGACACCGTGAGCGCGACGAACACCGCGGCCGCGCCGGCCGTTACCGGACCAAGATAGGGGACGAATTCGCTCACCGCCGCGACCAGGGCGAGGAGGAGCGCATACGGGACACCGAGAACGGAATAGATAAGGAAGGACGTGACGCCGACCGACGCGGAAAGCGTGAGTTGCCCGCGCGCCCAGGCGCCCAATTTTTCCACGACCGCCCAGGCGACGTGGGAAACGAAGTCACGATAGCGGGCCGGCACGATTTGATGGAAGGCGTTTTTGATGGCCTTGTCTTCGATGACCAAATAGAAAGAGAGAACGAGAACAACGACCACCGCGCCGACCGTGCCGAGGACGTCGTTCAACGAGGTCACAAGGTTGATCGCGGTTTCTTGCAAACGCTCGGCGACCGTCGCGAGCGTCGGCGTGGTCCCGCTGCCGAGGCCAACGCGCTCCGTGAGATCGCGCAATTCATTCGCGCCGTCGCGCAGCCAGCCGAAGGCCCCGCCAAAATTGCTCGAAGCAAGACGCGCTTGGTCAATCAGGGCCGGAATCAAGAAGCTGATGATGACCGCGATGAGGGCGAACAGGGCAAGATAGATCAGTCCGACGGCGAGCGCCTTAGGAACTTTGTGCCGCGCGGCCCATTCGGCAAACGGATAGAGGATGCCCGCCAAAAACGCCGCGGAAAACAGGAGGAGTAAAATATCCTTGATCAACCAGGCGATAAAGATGCCGACCACGATGACAACGGTTTTGACGATGGTCTCCGTGGAGATCGAAATGATGCGGGGTTCCATGTCTGCACGGTAATATGGTTGAATACCACCCGTGAAGCCCTATGCCGAAAACCGCAAAGCGCGGTTCGAATACGAAATCCTCGAGACCTACGAGGGCGGCTTAGTGTTGTCCGGGGCCGAGGTAAAGGCCATCCGGGAGGGGGGAGCTAAGCTCGAAGGCTCCCATATAAAGGTGTTTGGGGGTCGTTTGGCCCTGATTGGGGCTCATATTCGCGCATATTCGAAGATCGCGACCCGGGAGGGTTATGATCCGGACCGTACCCGGACCATCCTGGTCTCCAAGAAAGAATTGCGTCTGTTAACAGATAAAACGCTGCAAAAAGGCTTGACACTTGTGCCCTTATCGTTCTATCCTGTCGCCCGACGCATCAAAGTGTCTTTTGCGCTCTGCCGTGGGAAAAAAGCCCATGACAAGAGGGCATCGCTGAAGAAGCGGGACGTTGAGCGGTCCATTCGTCGGTTCGACGAATAATAGGGGATGAATCAGCATCGACGACGGTCGTTCCACAATCTGGCAAGCCGAGCGTGTCGAATCCGCTCGTAAATCATGACCGACGCATGACAACTGCCAATGTCATCTCTAAGGTTCGCAGCGCGATCGCTTCGGCGTTCAGCGTTCCGACCTTCGCCCCGTCCTTCGCCTAAGGCGAACTGACGAGCCGGTCTGCCACTCCTTGATCCGGGGAATGGACAGGCCGTCACTGACGGATCTAGACGATGCATCTGCCTTCGATGCATCGCGACGGCTTGAAGGCGTAGATGACGCGCGCTCGTCCGTTCCCTGACGCGTCGTCGAACCTCCTGAGCGGACCAAGCTTGTGAATGACGGGTTGCGGACAGCTGTTCGGACGCGGGTGCGATACCCGCCATCTCCACCATCGCATACTAATGCGCATCCACCATCGCCGCCGCGGCGGCCAACAGAAGAAAGAGGAGAAGATCCTGTATAACGTGAACGAGCAGATTCGCGCGCCCCAAGTGCGCGTGATCGACGAGAACGGCGCTCCCATGGGGGTGCTCGACACGTCGCAAGCGCTCGCGACCGCCCAGGAACGCGGCTTCGACCTGGTCGAAGTCTCTCCAAAGGCTGAACCGCCCGTCTGCAAAATGCTCGACTACGGTCAGTTCAAATACCAGAAGGAGAAGGAAATCCGTTCCCAGAAGGCCCACTCCAAAAAGGTGGACGTGAAGGGGATTCGCCTGTCGGTAAAGATGGGCGTCGGTGACTTCGACTTCCGCGTGGATCAAGGCAAGAAGTTCTTGTCCGAAGGCCACAAGCTCAATATCGAGATCCGCCTGCGCGGACGCGAGAAGGAGCATGGGGACATCGCCAGAACCAAGATCCAAGAGTATCTGGCCAAAGTCGGCCAGGAATACGAACTTTCCATCGAGCAACCTATTACCCGTTCGGGCGGAAACGTCACCGCCATTGTCGGCCGCAAGTCCTAACCTATCCATATGAAGCAAAAGACCTCCAAGACCGTCGCCAAGCGCATGAAGATGACCAAGAGCGGAAAGCTTTTGAAGCGCAAAGGCGGACAGGGCCATTTCAATAGCCGTGAATCCGGCAACACGACGCGCAACAAGCGCCGTGACCTTGAAGTTTCCGGTTCGTACACCCGCAATATTAAGCAGCTCATGCCCCACGCCTAACCTCCTATGCCACGTGTAAAGCGCGGTACTCACCGCATCAAGCGCCGAAAGAACATCCTTGCCCGTACCAAGGGCATGATGTGGGGTCGCAAGTCCAAGATCACGCTCGCGAAGACGGCGGCCACCAAGGCCGGCAAGAACGCGTATGTCGGCCGCAAGCTGAAGAAGCGTGACAACCGCGCCCTCCAGCAGGTCCGCATCAACGCCGCCGCCCGTTTGAACGGCACCACCTACTCGAAACTCATGGGTTCGCTCAAGGCCCGCAAGATCGAACTCGACCGCAAGGTCCTGTCCCAGCTCGCGGCCCAGCACCCCACGGTGTTCGCCAAGTTGGTCAAAGCCTAAGTTCAGCACAAAACGATCCCCACGGGGGTCGTTTTTGTGTTAGAATGGTCCCGAATATATGCCCCGCAAGATGTATAGGAATGTCGAAGACGTTCCGCAGCCGGAAGAACGACCCGGTTCAGGCACACCGCGCTCGGCGAAAGAAGCCGCGCTCGCCCGTATGGCCGAGACCAAGCGGAATGTCCAGGGACAAAAAGCCCGGATGCAAGAAGAGATGAAGCGCCGCAAAGAAGCGGCTGAGGATTATCCTGAAATTGTCGAGCAGGTTGAAATGGAAGCCGAAGAAGGTAAGGCCTTGGCGGAAGAAGCGGAGCAAATTGAAACCGCGCAAGCGATCGAGCGTCGTTCGAAGTCAAAAAAGAAAGAAGAAACGCTTTCAGTTGGAGAAGCGCGTGCACGCTTTGAAAAAATCGAAAAAGATTTGGCGGAGATGGGCGTGACCTCGTTCGCTGATAAGATGAATGATCCTGAATGGGTGAAGGCTGATGCCGCGATGCGCCATGCCGAACGCGCGGGTCGCGCGGAGACGGGCAAGCGTAAGGTCGCGGAGTATAAAAAAATCCAGGAACTCGAAGCTGAGAAGGCCGACAATCTGAAGCGCATGCAGGAAATGGGCGGCGTGTGGGGAGGCGAGTCTTATTTCTTATTGAGTGAACGCAACGAAGAAATTGAAGCTGAGTTGGCGAAGTTGGGAGGCCGGTCGAAGGAAAAGAAAGCGAAGGCCGTCGAAGCGCCGATGACGGAAGAGATGATGGTCGCCGGCGAGCCCACGCCCGAGGACCGCGTCGCCGACGCCCGCAAGACGATCGATTTCATGAACGGGTACGAGCAAGAGATCGTCGCCCGTCAGAGAGCCGTTCAGGCGGAGCTGAAAAAGCACGGCATCAAGGATGCGGCGCAGATCGATGCCGAGATGGAAGTAATTTCGCCGGAGCTTCGTGAAAAATCCATCGGTCTCAAGCCGGACATTTGGTACAAGATGAAGCGTCTTGGCCGCAATTTAATGGGTCTTGAGCGTCCGCCGGAAGTGAAGCAGTTGCTGAAGAAGTACGCGGAACTGGAAGGCGAAATGAACGAACAATTGCACAAGCGCCGCGAGGCCGAAGCGGAATTAATGGCCGCTCATGCCGCGGCCGGCCATGAAGTAAGCACCGGGACCATCTCTACGGCCGCCCTTCGCGCGATGGAGCGCCGCGTGCGTTCCGGTGGCGGCGATGGCGGCTTGGATGTATCCAGCTTGCTCAACAAGGTAATTCCTGCCGGCGCGGATCAGCTCCATGTCGAGCAAGAATTGGAATCGCTTAAGCACATTGGAGAAGGGAGCCTTCAAAAAGAATTGGCCGCCGTGCGTGCCTTGAGAATGCTCGAAGAAGATATCCAGGACGCCATGCAGAATGTGGCATCGAAAAAAGATGAAATGACATTGGAGGATGCTCAGATGTATAAGGATCGCTTGCAGGAATTGCAGACGCGCGTCACGAATTTGGACAACGAAGCGGGCAAATCAAAAGAAGCGGCCGAAGCAGCCAAGAATACCGAAGCGGCTCTGGCCCAGTATCGCCGCATGGTAAATACGGCCGTCGCGGATTTGCAGCGCGGCGTGCGTGAAAGCGGCAAAGGCTCCCGTCCCGGTTCGGTGGTCGGCATGCGCGCGGGAACCAAGGGAACCTACGGCGCTTCGACCCCTGACCGCCGCGTGGTGTCGCTCTCGAAGATGGAAACCGCGGATACGAAAGAACGGAAGGAGAGCGAAGCGGCCAAGGCGGCCGAGCGCGTGAACAAGGACGTGCAGATGTACCGCTCGATCAAGTGGCGCAAGGAATTGATCGATACCATCAACTCAAACGAAGCCGTGCGCTCCGCCATGCATGCGGTGTATGAAGCGTATAAGAAGCGCGCCCAAGAAATGATGGAGCAGGGCGAGTTGAATCTCACGACCGGCAGTCCGGATCCGGCCTTGGATTACGCGCTCAACTTGTATCGCTTGTATGCGCGCAAGGAAAACGGCAAGCATCAATATAGCGAGAAGATTTGCCAGGCGGCATCGGAGGAGATCAACCACACCGACGAATTGCTCGGCGCGCAATGGGATACGGGCCGCACGACGGACCGTTTGGTCAGCGCCTTATTGAGCGGCCTGCCTTCGGTGATGGTCGAGCCGGGGTATGCGGCCGAAGCGGCGGCGAAAAAAGAAGAGGAAGAAGTAGAGCTTCAGGACTCTGACCTTGAAGAGGTGGTCGAAGAGCCGATCCCGTTGAAGCGGCTTAAGCCCCAAAGACCCTCGCTCGAAATTCCCACGACCGAAGTCCGTGAGCGCATTGATCGGGAAGCTCGTGAGTCTTTCGAGGCTTCGCTTACCGAAACCACGCCCGAACAGCCGCTTCCGCACATTAAGCGCGCCTTATCCGAAGAGGAACAGGAAGCTGCCGAAGAAGCCGGCATTCCTTCGGTTCAAGAATTGGCCGCCATGGGGAAGCGCGAAGAGGCTCCGGCATCTTCCAACGAAGATTTGATCAATATGCCTTCGGCTTCGGTTGAGCCGGTGATTGAGCAAAAACCGGAAGCCGAAATTCCGCGCGAACGTTACGAGGAGATCAGGGAGGTTTGGAGCGCGCTTCGCAAGGATTTGAACGAAAGGGTCGCGACGGAACGCGGTTCCCTCAGGAAAAAGATCGGGGAGCTGGAGGGCCTGGTACGGGCTCTTCCGCAAACAGATACGATACGCATCGCGGGATTGGCCGAAGTCCAGAAGTTCCGCGAACAGCTTCGACAGGGAGAGGTTATCCGTCGCCAAAAAGAGCGCGCGCTCTATCCGACCGAAGAGACGTTGAAGTCCATGCGCCGACGCATCAATGGTCTCCGGAACAATGAAGCCAAGATGAATGAACTATCAGTTAAGCTGACGGGTGTGGCCGGAAATTCGTCGGCGGAAAAATTGCTCAACCTATTCCGCAGCTATCAGATGGCCAGTCCGAGCGGAGTCAGGAAAGCCGCTTACCTGAACCAGTTGAATAGCGTGCGCGCCATCTTGGGCCTGGATGCCTTTGAAACGGCCGAACCCGAAACGCCGCCGGCCGAAGATGAAGGGCAGGTTATTTCCCTGGCTGATGCTCGCGCCGCCCGCGAAAAGAAGAAGAAAAAAGGAGCATAGACTGACAGAAGCAAACCCGCCCATAGGCGGGTTTGTCTTGACAAGGACAAAAAAATATGGAACGGATACGTCTGACCTCAAGCCGAAAGGAGGTGACCCGTGGCAAGAGATGTTCGTTTCAAGGGGGAAGACCCCGTACGCGATTGCGAGCGCTTTCTCGCATTCCTTAGGGAGGCCTGCCCGCCGGTAACCGCCGGCTTGCGCGAAGGTCTGGCGCCGTTGCCCGCCCAGGTCCGACTGGTATTCCTCCAGATGCTCTCGCATCTGGTGCGCTTCGCCCCGAGCCATTCGTTCGGACCCTCATCCGACTTCACCGATCTCAGCGGGAAGCGTTATTACGCCAACCGCAGGCTCATCGAACGCCTGAGGCGCCGTGACGAGTTTTGCGGGCTGGAGGTCGGGTACATCCTCGAACAGCTCGAGTGCCTGCATCGGGGCATCGAGATCTCGTCGGGTCCGCAGGAGCTGGCCTACAACTTCGCCGCCACACTGATGGTGCGGCTGCTCGGCCATCTCATCCGCGCCGAAGCCGGGATTTCCATCGTGCCGGACCTGCCCAAGATGGCGTCGGACAAGGCGAAGCCGCTTCCGTGCATCCCCCCGCCGCCTCCGCGTCTCGCGAAGGTCCTGCCGTTCCCCAAGAAACGGCCTTCATGACCCCCGCCTCCGCGGGCGTTTTTATTTTCATGCTAAGATATCCGCGATCTATGTCGGCCAGGGACAAAACCGTCATGCGTTATCTCGCGCTTTCCGTCGTCTTGGCGGGAGTGTGTGGCGTTTTAGGCGGCATTTTATCCGGTTGGGCTTTGTTCGCCCAGTCGGTCCAGCCGGAACTCATGCGTTTGCAGGATTCGGTGGATGCCCTTTCGGTATCCGGCACGCGGCCTATCCAGGGTTCCACCCAGCCGCCGATCGAAATTATCCCGGTTGAATCACGCCCCTTGTCCCCGGCGTATCCCATCGCGTTCTCCGAACGCCGTACATCGGCAGTCGTCTCGCTGGTCCGCCGCGCGGCACGTCCCGTGCAGGATGAACCCGTTTCTCCCGAGCGTGAGTTTGGCGCGGCCGTGGTCGTAACGGCGGATGGCTGGCTTGCGACCTCCGAGAAAGCCTTGAGCGGATTCCGTTTGTCCGAGATCGGAGCCGTCGTGAACGGAAAAGTGTTAACCGTTGAACGCGGCGTGCGCGATACGTCGACCGGAGTGGCCTATTTGAAAGTTTCGGCCACCGGCCTACCTACTCCGGCATTTGTCCGTGCGTCCGATATCGTGCCCGGCGCTCCGGTTTGGGTCGAATCCATGCCGCATCAACTCGCTCCTGAAATCGTGCTCACGGTCCGTGCGCGTCCGTCCGCCGATCCGGTACCGAGCGATAAGACCGCCCGCCGTTTCCTGGTGTCAGGCGCAGAGGAAGGTCGGAGGTCCGGAGCTTCAGTATGGGATGGCGCCGGTCGTTTGATCGGATTGCTTGAAACATCCGAAGTCGGTGGTTGGCGAGTGATCCCGGCCGGTCCGATTGGTTCAAGCTTGTCCCAGGTATTCTCAGGGGATGGCCAAATCCGTCGCGCAACGCTTGGCGTGCGTAGTCTCGATTTGTCTGCCATTACGCTTGATGCGGCCACATCCAGCCTGCCTTCATTGGGCGCGTGGCTGCGCGCGGATCGAAAGCTTGGGCTTCCGGCCGTAAGCGCGAATGGGCCGTCGGCGCGCGCGTTATTGGACGGCGACGTGATCGAGCGCATCGAGCGTGATATCCTGGATGGGACCGCGGATCTCGGCGAACGTTTGCTCGAGTACCGTCCGGGCGCGAGCGTCGGCGTTTCCGGCCGCCGCAAAGCCGGCGTCTTCCAAGTCGAAGTCACCCTTGGATCGGAAATCGTGTCCGAACAAATCAAATAAAAAAATCGTATGATCTTAAAAGAACATCCCGTCGCCCTTCTCCGCCGCTCCTGGCCCGCCCTTCTGTTCGGCGGTCTGGCTGGCGCGCTTTTAGCCGCGCTTCTGTCGTTTACGCAACCGCTCGAGTATTCGTCGACCGTTCGCTTGTTGATCACCCAGCCGGGAGCCACGAATACCGATCCCTACACCATCCTCAAATCGAACGAACGCATTGCCCAGAACCTTTCGCAATTGCTTTACACCTCCAGTTTCTTTGAGAATATCCTGACTCAAGCTGAGGGCATTGACCGTGAGTATTTCCCGGCGGACGAATATGACCGCCGCCGCGCCTGGTCCCGTTCCATCGGAACGACGGTGGAACCGGGTTCCGGGCTCATGCTCGTCACGATCTTCCATCCAAATCGAACCCAGGCTCATTCCTTGGTCCAGGCTGCGACGCAGGAGTTGGCGAAACAGGCCCCGAATTTCTTTGGGTACTCCGTCCGAGTCCAGGTGATCGATGCTCCGCTTGATTCCCGCTGGATTGCCCGGCCGAACTTCCTCAATAATGCGTTGGCAGGGTTGGTTCTTGGCTCTTTGCTTGGTTTGCTCTGGATGATTGCCAACCGCGAAAAGATCTAAAAAATGTTCGTTTTTTAACAGGTTTTCATGGAAAAGGCCTAATCCTAGGCCTTTTTTCTTATAAAGCCTTGCAAAACAAATGTTTGTCTATAAGGCTTGACAAAAGCGTCATTTTGTGGTATTGTAATCCGTTCTTTAAATGGCTAATCGTAGCCATACGACAGGAAATCAAGCCGTTCCGTCCCCACCATGCGCATGGCGGGAAGCGGGACGGCTTGAGGGCCGGTCGATATGGAGATTCCCTCTCCTGCTCCTTCGACATTACGGTCACTAGAACAAAGTTTCCTGCCTCGGCTTTCGAGGCAGAAAGGAGGTCGTAGCCTTTTCGTTCGGTTTGGGACTAAAAATCCCGGGCCGAGCGGAAGCTCGGCTTCCTGAATCAAGCTCCCGTCTCTTCACCCGGCGTCGCATACGCGGCGTCTTCACCTGGCCATAGGAGGCCTGTCATGACGAAGAATCTCTGGATGATGGTCGCGAGCGCGACCCTGGCTCTCTCCCTCGCTTCGACGGCGCAGGCGCAGGACTCGTGTCCGGCGCACGCGCACCTCCGGGCGGAGGTTCGTGCCTGCGGCGCGAGCGGCGCGGACTTCGACTGCACGTGCGTCTGTGACGCGGGCTACAGCCCGCGTGACGGCGGCGTCCCGTCGGCGTCCAACCCCTGCGAGCGCAACGAGCCCTCCTGGGGCTCGTACAGCGATCCGCTGTGCGCCTTCGGCGCGGAGCGGGGCGCGAACGGCGAGTGCATGTGCCCTGCGTCCCTCGGGTCGCGGCGCGCGCGTTCGCTCGTGATCGTCACGCGTGACTTCGCCGAGTCGATCGCGGACCAGATCGAGAACTTCGACTCGGTCCGTCGCGGTCGTGGCGTCGTGGCCCTGCAGGCCTGCATCGATCCGCTGGCAACGGCGGGTGCGGACGGGTCTGCTCAGGCGCTGCTGGTCGATGCGATCGACCAGCGCACGCGCATCCTCTGCGGTTCCGCGGAGGGAGCGAGCGACGAGCAGGTGCTCGCCGATTGCCGCGCGACGCGCGAGCTGATCGAGAGCATCCGCGGCATGCGTGCCGGCCAGGTCACGATCCACCACGGTGATCGCGACTACACGGTGCAGGAGTTCGTCGATAGCGTGCTGGTCCCTCTCTTCGGAGAGATCCAGTCGCGACTCGCCGCGCTCGAGGCACAGGTCGGTGATCACGAGGAGCGGCTCGACGAGCTCGAGCCTCGCGTCGCGGCGCTCGAGGCGCGTCCTGCGCCTTCGCCCGATGCGTCGGGTTCCGACGGTCGCAATTCGTTCACCCTCGCGGTGGGCGCGTTCGGCCTCGTCGGCATCCACACGGCAGGTCCCATGACGGGAGCGGGCGGGCTGTCGCTCGCCCTGCACTACCGTCCGGACCTCGCGCCGCTCGACATCTACGCGCGAGCGGGGATGGGGTGGCAGCTCACGGGTTACTCCGTGGGCGACACGCCCTACGTCGCGGGCGCGGCCGGCGTCAGCATCTACCTCGGCGCAACCCGCCGGGACACGATGCTCGAGATCGGGCTCTGGGGTGAGAACCTCTGGGACCCGGCCTCCGACCCCGCTGCCGAGCTCCAGGCCGACTCGCTCGGCTGGAGCTTCGGCGGTGAGCTCGCGGTGTCGATCCCGCTCCATCCCAACGTCCGGCTCGTTCCGGGCGTGGCGATCGGCGGCGGTGAGCGGCGCTACCTCGGCAACGGGGATCTCGTCGTGCTGAACGGCGCGGTCATCACGCCGACGGTGCGCATCGAGGCGCTCTTCGACAGCTTCTAGTCGACCAACCTTCAACTGCTGACTGTCGCGAGATAGCCAGCCCCAACTTCTGAAGGTCCGGCGCATGGAATGAAACCCATGCGTCGGACCTCTCGAACCGATTCGATCTCTCCGAGGTCGCCTCAGTTCGGGAAAGTGGATTACGGCGCTCCCCGATGACCTGGTCTTTGATCAGGTCATAACCGTGATAGTTTCGGATCCTGTGACAAACGGGGTCCAGCCCCGGTCTTTGGAGGGTATAGAGATGAAGAACCTCAACCTGTGGATGGTGATGGCGGCCGCGGCCTGCGCGGTGATCGTGAGCGGCTGCTTCGCGACCGGTCCCCGTACGGTGACTGGCTGCGACGGCACCGCCGACGCCTTCGAGTGCACCGACGAGGTGTGCCCGAGCGGCGGAGGCGCGCTGGTGCACGTTCCCATGCACGAGCGCTGCTCGACCGATGGGACGCGCTGGTGCGACCCGTCGGCGGCCGGACACGACAGCCGCGGCTGCGTGGGCGTTCCCCCCGTGGAGTGCCCCGGCGGCTGCGCCGACGCCTTCACCTGCACGCGCGACTTCTGCGACGCCGGCACCTGCCGTCACGTCGCGGACGACACCGCGTGCACGGGCGACTCGGTCTGCCGCGCGCTCGCGGGAGACGGTCCGAGCGGCTGCTACGCGCCTCCGGTGGAGTGCTCGAGCGGCTGCGACGACGGCGTCGCCTGCACGGTCGACTCGTGCTCGGGCGGTTCCTGCCGCCACTTCGCGGACGACACGGCGTGCAGCGCTTCGCAGCGCTGTGACGCCGCGCGCGGCTGCGTCGACCGCACGACCGGCACGTTCGCATGCGTGGACTCGGACGGCGCGAGCCGCATCGGGTACACCGTGCGCCTCTGCGCCCGCGGCATGAGCGGTGTCCGTACGGTTCCGAATCGCGCAGGGACGACCTACGCGATGACGAGCTCGGCGATGCGCGTCTGGACCCTCGGTCCCGATGTGCCCGCCGGCGGCTGCCGCGACTACGATCTCTCCGGCATCCTCGGTGGGATCAACACGCACCCGTTCATCAACCAGTGGCGCGTCGACCGCACCGGGGGTCACCCCGAGTGGGATCTCGACATCCTGAACGTGGCGGACTTCCGCTCGTTCGTGGGTCGCAGCGCCGCGAGCGTGGGCATCGAAGCCTACGTCTGCCAGCGCGCCACCGGCACGTGCGCGGACGGCGAGTGGGTGGAGCTCCCCGAGGAGTTCTACACGATCGCGCCGGACACGGTCGGCATGCGGTTCTGGGCCGACGACCCGAACCTGCACCCCGACATCACGGGCGAGGTCGCGATCCGCGCGGTCCTCAACCCCGGCTGCGACGAGACCGGCGCTCACCCCGCCGACCTCTGACAGCGCTGACCCGCCAACATCTTCTGCGAAGAAGTTGTGGCGGGTCTTTTTCTTTATAACGATAACTTGGCTTTATAGAGCCTTTTTTATTTTAAGGCTAAGTTGAGCGCTTACGCTTGACTTTATTATGAAGATCGGGTAAGTAAACGAGTCACCGTCGGAGGACGTTTTATGGTCCTCCTTCGGGGGGACCTTGTCTGTTTCTGTGATCGTCCGGCGAATTCGCGTATCTCCTCCGAGCGCGAGGTCGTCGGGCGTTCCCAGAAACGGACCTGCCCAGCTCCTTGGACAAGTCTATTTCTCAAGAGACGTTCGGAAAAGAAGGAAGAGAGGATAGAGCCATGACCCACCGTATCCAGTTTCTGTTCGCCGCGTGCGTGATGTTCGCGATCACCCTCATGATGGTCCCGACCGCATCGGCCCAGGACGAGGGCGGTGTGTGCGGGATCGCGGACGTCCAGGCTTGCCTGGATGCCTGCTCCGCCTACGCCACGGCCCTGTCCGAGGACGACGAGTCCACCGAGGACGAGATCATCGAGCACTGCACCGCGCTTCCGGCGTGCACGGCGGTTTCGATGACGGCTGCGCGTCTGCGCAGCGCGGGCACGATCTGCCACAGCGTGTTCGGTCGAACGCGTACGCCCGTGGTCGCGCCTTCGACGGCGCGCACGGGAGACCTGCCGGGGTTCTGCATCCTGCCCGACGGCACCGGCGTCGCCGACGAAGGCTCGCGCCGCTGCGGTTGCCCGGCGGGAACCTTCCCGCTGGCGGTCTCGACGCATCGTTCGAGCGATCGCTTGCGGTCGCTCGACGTGCCGCGCGGACACAACGTGTTCGTATGCGCGAACCCGATGGCCCTGCGAGGGTCACCTGGTTCGGTCGAGGAGCGCAGCGATGCGCTCGCGGACGCTGTGGCGGCGCACGACGCGGCGCTGCGCGCCCTGTGTGCGCCGGTCGAAGACGAGGATCTCGTCGCGGCCTGCGCGCGCGCCCGCTCGGAGTTCCTCGCGCTCGGTTCGAGCGAGGGCCCGGCGGACCTCGGTCCGCTCATCAGTCGGCTCGAGGAGCTCACCGAAGCGGTCGAGCTGCAGCAGCGCGAGGTCGACCAGTTGGCCGACGAGAGCGTCGCGCACGCGACCGCCATCGACGGCCACACGGACATGATCAGCGCGCTGTCCAACCGCGTCGACGTCCTCACCGAGTGCATCATGCGCGGCGAGGGCCACCGGGTCTCGTTCACCGAGACCTCGACCGGCGAGACGCACGAGTACGAGTGCCCGGAGATCCTGACCTCGGCCCGTCGCGAGATCGTCGAGGAGGCCCGTCGTGAGGCGGGACGCGAAGCCCGCGAGGTCGCTCTCCAGAACAACGGAGGCCGCGCGTTCATCCTGTTCCAGGCCTTCGGGCTCCTGGCGGGACCGGAGGTCCGCTACGGCAACGCCGCCTACGGCTTGCCGTGGGCGGTCGGCGGCGAGCTCACGCTCGGCATCGGGCTCGGAGGCGCCTGGAACATCCAGGGCGGCCTCGGACTCGGGGCGGCCTTCCCCGACGTCACCGGCGTCACGAACGCCATGGTCGAGCCGCATCTCGGCTTCGGGGTCATGACCCCGCTCGGATCCGATGTCCACTTCGGCTTCGGATTCGGTGGCCTCGCGACGCTGCGCTTCCTGCCGGACGGACGGCTCGCGCACACCATCTACGCGGTCTACCTCGAGGCCACGTTCCGCTTCCTCGCGCAGAGCGAGTGGTCGCCGGTGCTCACCTTGCGTGGGTTCGGCGGCGTCTCGCCCCGCGAGGTCAGTCCCGGCAACTTCGAGGTCGGCGGGGCCGGTGGAGGCGAGATCCTCATCGGCTTCGGCCACTTCTGACGGTACGCTGACCCGCCAACATCTTCTGCGAAGAAGTTGTGGCGGGTCTTTTTCTTTTTCCGACTGGCCATATATCCTGCCCGCATGCCGGAACGCATCATCGGACACGCCTCCGCATTAAAGATGTTGGACCAGGCCGCGTCTCATCCCGCGCCGGGATATCTTTTGCATGGACCGGATGGCATCGGGAAGCGTTTGATCGCCAACTGGTTTGCCGCGTGTCTCTTATCCGTGGAGGAGCCCGCGCTTGCGGCCCATCCCGACTTCATCCGATTAAAGCGGGAAGATGGGGAGCAGGGGATCGCGGTCGAAGCGGTGCGCGATTTGCTTGCGCGCATGCACCTCACCTCGGCGGTCGGGGGCCGCAAAGTCGCGCTCATCGAAGAGGCCGACGCATTGAACGAGGCCGGGACGAACTCATTCTTGAAAGCCGTCGAAGAACCGGATGAACATGCCGCATACATTTTTATTTCCGAACAACCGGAGCGCATGCCGGCGACTTTGCGTTCGCGTTTGGTATCCGTCGCGCTCATGACGGTTCCGGCCAAAGACATCCGCGCCTGGTTGGGGAGCGAGTTTGATGCCGCGCTTACCGAGCGGGCGGTCGGCGCAAGCCGTGGCTGTCCCGGCATCGCTAAACGGCTTTTGGAAGATCCGGAAGCCTGGCAAAAAAATGAAGACCTGGCCCGTTCGTTGCTTGTGGTGTTGCGCGATGGCCCCGAGGGACGGGCGTTGGGGGAATTGGAACGTTTGGCCAAGGCGATGTCCGCATCCGCCGACTCAGCCAAGGCCTGGCGCGGACTCATTTCGGCCTGTGAGCGTCTCTTGCCCGAGTTTGCGGCGGATCATCCGGAAGCGTTTACGTCTATCGGGCGAGGCCTCGTCTTGGCTCGTCGTTTTACGGGCGGATCGCTGTCTCCGCATCTAGGGCTTGAATGGAGCGTGGTTGAGCCGTATTATGATGGGGACATTCCATCCTTTCTCCACCCTTCGTACCTATGATCAATTTACGTTCCCGTGTTCGGCTGGTCGCCCCGGTCATCGCCCTCGTGCTGCTTGGACAAGGCTGCCTAGGCGGTTCCTCGAATAAAGCGACCGGTCCGGATGGCGGTATTTTTCGCACGGCGGATGGAGGCGATACCTGGCGCCAGCTGCAGGTCATCAATATCGGATCGAAACGTGCGTCCATCGCCAATATGGGTATCGTGACCATGGCCGTTGATCCGCAGGACGTAAACACCTTGTATGCCGGCACCACGGAAAACGGCGTGATTTTCTCAAACGATGGAGGCGAGTCCTGGCAGCCGGCCACGGGCCTGTCTGTCGGTCGCGTGAATGCCATCGCGGTAGACTCCAAGGCCAAATGCACGGTGTACGCCACGATCGCGAACCAGATCATGAAGACGACGACGTGCTCGCGCGACTGGACCCGCATCTATTACGATCCGCGCACCGATAAATCGTTCACGACGTTGGTTTCCGATTGGTATAACCCGAACGTCGTGTACGCGGGTACCAATGACGGCGACATTCTCCGTTCCGACAATGCGGGTGAATCCTGGCGCGTCGTGCATCGCGTCGAAGGCGTGCGCGTCAACCAGCTCGTCATGGATCCGCGGGACTCCCGCGTGCTGTACGGGGCGACGCAGGGCGCGGGCCTCGTCAAAACCACGGACGGCGGCCAGACCTGGACGTCCATCCGCAAGGAATTCGAAGCGTTTGAGAATGCGCGCCGTCCGAATTTGATCGTGCTTGATCCGAGCAATGCGAACCGCGTCTATACCATTTCCAAGTACGGTATTCTGCAATCCGACAACGGAGGATCATCCTGGACCGCGCTCAAGCTCCCGACGCCTCCGGGCACGGTCGAGATGAAAGCCATGGCCGTCCATCCGAAAGACGCGAAGCGCATCGTGTACGCCACCAATAAGGCCGTGATCTGGAGCGTGGATGGCGGGACGACCTGGACCACGAAGAAGCTTCCCACCGCCCGCGGCGCCGCTTTCATGCTTTACAACAAAGCGGAAACCCCGGCCTTGTTTCTCGGCGCATCGCCGCCCCCGTCGAACTAAAAAAATCCAACCAAAAAAGCCGTCCAGCCAGGGCGGCTTTTTTCGTAGCCTTACTTGATTGTTGGGCTTTGGCGTGGCATATTCGCCAGCGACTATGAACCGCATTGATGAACACAAAGGTGAATTCCAGGCCGTGATTGACCACTTCCACAAGGAGTTGTCCGGTTTGCGTACGGGGCGCGCATCCGCCGCCTTGGTTGAGAATATCCGCGTCGAAGCGTATGGCCAGACCATGGACCTGAAATCCATGGCGAATATCTCGACGCCGGACGCGAAAACCGTCCAAATCGAACCGTGGGACAAGGGCGTGGTGAAGGATATTGAAAAGGCCCTGGTGGATGCCTCGCTTGGGATGCAGCCGAATGTGGCCGGTTCCACCATCCGTCTCGCGATGCCGCCCATGACGGAAGAGAACCGCAAGAACATGGCCAAGGTGCTCCACCAAAAGGAAGAGCAGGCGAAAATCGGGATGCGGAACGTGCGTGAAAAAATTAAGACGGCCATCCAGAACGATGAAAAGGAAAAAGTGATCGCCGAAGATGAAAAGCGCCGCCAGCTCGAACAGCTCGACAAGGTCGTCGCCGAATGGAACGGGAAAGTCGAGACCATTACGACGGAAAAGGAGAAGGAAATCATGACCGTCTAGCGCTATGGCCATCTCCAACGAGAAAAAAATGGATTTGCTGCTGTCGCTGTGTAAGCGACGCGGTTTTGTCTATCCGGATTCGGACATTTACGGCGGCTTTGCCAATGCGTGGGACTACGGCCCGTATGGCACGGAATTGAAAAACAATATCCGCGACGCTTGGTGGAAGCTGTTCGTCCATGGCCGTGAGGATATGGTGGGTATCGACACGCCGGTCATCCAGCATCCCAAGGTGTGGGAGACGTCCGGCCATGTGGCCGGGTTCAGTGATCCGCTCGTCGAGGATAAAAAGACGCACAAGCGCTATCGCCTCGACCATTTGCTGGAAGAAGCGGGCGTGAATATCACGGGCATGTCGTTTGAGCAGATGGCGTCTGAGATGGTGGCTCACAAGATCAAATCCCCGGACGGGAATCCGTTGGCCGAGCCGAAGCAATTCAACTTGATGTTCAAAACCGGCGTCGGCGTGACCGAGGACACGGCCTCCGTAGCCTATCTGCGTCCGGAAACCGCCGCCGGCATGTTTACCGCCTGGAAAAACGTGCGCGACACCATGCGCAAGAAATTGCCGTTCGGCATCGCCCAGGTGGGTCGCGTCTTCCGTAACGAAATCACGCCGGGAAATTTCATTTTCCGTACGCGTGAGTTCGAACAGATGGAAATCGAGTATTTTGTGAAACCGGACGAAGCCGCCGCCGCCTTTGACATGTGGCTCGAGCAGCAGAAATTCTGGGTACACGAAGTCCTGAAGATCAAAAAGGAAAACGTGGTCTATCGTGAAATTCCGGATGCCGACCGCGCATTCTATTCCAAGCGTTCCATTGATACGGAATACCAATACCCGTTCGGCCAGAAGGAATTGTACGGCCTCGCCAACCGCACGGATTACGACCTGTCCCGCCACCAGGAAGCTTCGGGCGAGGATTTGCGCTGGCTCGACCAGGAAAGCGGAGAGCGTTACATCCCATTCGTGATCGAACCGACGTGGGGGCTCACGCGCACCGTATTGGCCGTCTTGTGCGAACACCTCGACATCGACGAAGCTGATACCTCTGAAGGGGAGAGCGAGCCGCGCATGGTTTTGCGCCTGCCGCCGCGCCTCGCGCCGGTCAAAGCCGCCATTTTGCCGCTCCAGAAGAAAGATGGCTTGTCCGAACTCGGTCGTGAATTTGCCCAAAAGGTGCGTGCCACCGGTCTCACCGTCGAATATGACGAAGGCGGCTCCATCGGCAAGCGCTACCGCCGCCAGGATGAGATCGGAACGCCGTTTTGCTTCACTCTCGACTATCAAACAAAGGAAGACGGTACCGTTACCGTTCGTGATCGTGACGCCATGACCCAGGAGCGCATCAAGATGGAAGACGTTCCGGCGTGGATCCAGTCAAAATTGGTCTAAATTCAAAGACGGCCCCAAGGGGCCGTCTTTCGGTTATACTCTGCCGTATGAAACCCATTTCCCGAGACCTATCGAATGGCATGCGCGCCATTGTCGTCCCCATGAAGGGCGCGGAATCCATGACGATCATGGTGTTCGTGCGCGTCGGTTCGCGTTATGAATCCAAGGAAATCAATGGCGCTTCGCATTTCATCGAGCATTTAATGTTCAAAGGCACCAAGCGCCGCCCCGATTCGCAAATGATTTCCAAAGAGCTGGACCGCTATGGCGCCGACTACAACGCCTTCACATCAAAAGACCTGACGGCGTATTACATCAAGATGGATGCGGCGAAGACCGAGCTTGCCGCCGATATGTTGCATGACATGCTCTTCCACTCGAAATACGATCCGAAAGAAATCGACCGTGAGCGCAATGTCATCCTCGAAGAAATTAACATGTACGAAGACAATCCCCGGATGCACATCGAGGATTTGATCGAGAGTTCGCTGTTTCCCGATTCGACGCTTGGATGGAATATCGCCGGACCGCGCGAGGTCATCCGGACCGTAAGCCCCAAGCAGCTTATTGAATACCGCGACGCGTATTACATCCCCTCACGCATGTGCGTGGCCGTTTCCGGCAAAATCACTCCGGATATTTGGAAGATTTTGGAAAAAACCTTCGGAAAAGTGAAGCAGCCGGCCAAACCCAAGGACAAGCCGTTCACGCCGTTCATCACGCCGGCGAAGTTGACGCACCCGCTTTCGTACCAGGACAAAAATACCGAGCAAGTGCAGCTCGCCATGTCCTTCCACGGACTACCGCTCGGGGATGAGCGTCTTCCGGCGGCGAATATTCTCGGCACGATTTTGGGCGGCACCATGTCTTCGCGCCTATTTATCGAAGTGCGTGAGAAGCGGGGACTGTGCTATTCGATCCAGGCCAGCCACCAGGCGATGGAAGACACGGGACTGTTTCAAGTCATGGCCGGTCTCGATAAAAAACGCGTGGATGAGGCGGTGCGCGTGATCTGGGCCGAGCTTCGGAAGACCGCCGAGAAGGCGATCAGCGCCGATGAATTGCGCCGCGCCAAAGACCATATCCGCGGCAAGCTGACGCTCGCGTTTGAAGATTCTTCGACCTATGCGGATTGGTATGGCCGCCAGTGGATTTTCCAACGCAAGCAAGAATCGCCCGAGCAACGCCTGAAGAAATTGGAAACGGTGACTTCAAAGCAGGTCCGCGCCTTGGCGGAAGAGATTTTCCGGTACGAACATATGGCCAGCGCCGTGATTGGGCCATTTGGAGCCAAAAAGAACGCGGAAAAGCTCTTTACCCTTGCCTGATTGGGCGATTTGCGGTAGGAATACGCGCGTATGCGCAAGCTGGTTATTGCGAATTGGAAGATGCATTACGGCCCCGTAAAGGCCGGCGCTTGGATCCGCGCGTTCCGACGCGAGCGCCTTCCCAAGGACCTTGATATTGGCGTCGCCGTGCCGCACGTATCGCTGGCCGCCGCCCGGGCCTCGCTTGGCCGCGCCGGCGTGCCGCTCTTGGGCGCCCAGGACGTGTTCTGGGCCAATGACGGTGCGTTTACCGGTGAGATTTCGCCCGCCATGCTGAAGGAGTTCACGCTTTCATTTTGTTTGGTCGGCCATTCCGAACGCCGCATCAATCTTGGCGAGACTGACGAGATGGTTTCCAAGAAAGCCGTCGCGTTGCAGAAGGCCGGCATCCAGCCCGTGGTCTGCGTCGGGGAAACCGAAGCGCAGAAAAAGAAAGGCGAAACGCTGAAAGTCGTGCGCGCCCAGCTCGCCGCCTGTCTGGCCGGCGTGAAAGGGGATGGCGCCTCGCTCGTCATCGCGTATGAGCCGGTGTGGGCCATCGGCAGCGGCCGCCCCTGTTCGCCTTTGGATGCCAAGAACGTGCATGAAGCCATCCGTGAAGCGCTCGTAAAAAAGTATGGCAAACCCGGAAGCGACATCCGTATCATTTACGGAGGTTCCGTGGACGCGCGCAATGTCGCCGAATACGTCTCGACCACCCACGTGGACGGGGTCCTGGTGGGCTCGGCGTCCCTCGATCCGCGCGCCTTCGGCATGCTGTGCCGCGCCGCCCTGCCGGCGTAAGATAGTCGCATGGTCATCCCCATTGTCTCCTTCGTGATCGCCGCGCTTGCGCTGGCGTTCGCGATTGCCATCCTCGTCCGACGCTGGAAGGAGATTCGTTTGCTTGACCCAGATTCCATCCGTGAAGAGCGTCTGAAGCGCGAGCGCGAGAAAGTCATCCAGCGCCGTTTTGAACGCGTCCAGGCTGACCGTGTGGCCGCCGTAAGCCGTTTGGGCCGCCAGGTCGGGAAGCGTGCGACCGAGGCGTATCGTCGCACCTATCGCAAGCTCCAGTCTTTCGACACGGTGTACAAGTCCGTGGCCGCGCCCTTGGCCGCCATGGCGCCCTCGCAGCGCGAGCGCATCAAGACCTTGCTGACCGAGGCCCGCGCCCTCATGCGCGATTTGAAGTGGGCCGATGCCGAGCGCCGCTGCGTGGAAGTCTTGTCGATGGATCCGCGCCAAATTGAAGCCTATCGTTTGCTGGGCCAGATCTACCTCAAACAAAAACTCTATCCGCAGGCGGCCGAGACGTTCGAGTATCTCGTGAAGACGCGGAAGGCGGACGATGCGACGTATGCCGGCCTTGCGGACATCGCGAAGGCGTCGGGGGACCGTGTACGTGCCGAGGCCATGCGTCTGAAGGCGGTGGACGCGAGTCCGCGCCAGCCATACCGCCATGCCGAGGCGGCTGAATTCTTCCTCGAAGCCGGCGATCCGGAGCGTGCCTGGCCCTTTGCCAAGCGCGCCAGCGAGCTTGAGCCCCAGAGTGCCAAGTACCTTGAACTTTCGCTCGAGGCTGCTATACTCCTCGGCGACCGAAATGAAGCCGAGGCGCGTTACCGCCGTCTCCGCTTGCTCTCGGATGATCCAAATCGCTTCCAGACTTGGAAGGAGAAATTGGAGGCATTGCCTAAAAAACCAGGGAAAAAGTAGGAAAAATCGTGCCGTTGTAGCTCAGTTGGTAGAGCGTGTCCATGGTAAGGACAAGGTCACCGGTTCAATCCCGGTCAACGGCTCCATGGGTGGGTACCGAAGCGGTCAAACGGGACAGACTGTAAATCTGTTGGCCTTGTGCCTTCCAAGGTTCGAATCCTTGCCCACCCACCACGCAAAACGCCCTTCACGGGGCGTTTTTGCTTTTCAGAAAAAAAGAAAACACTCCGACCGTTAAGTCGGAGTGTTTTCAAACAAGGAACAACTGGACTAGGCAGCGGGTTCTTCACCCGTGGCGCCCTCTTCCTTCTGCTCCTCCGGCATCGGGGCGGCATCGCCCTGGGTCGGCTGCGTGTCGTCGCCACCCATCGTCGGATCAAACGTCATAGTCTGTATCGTACAAGAGTTAGAAGGATGGAGCGTATCCATCCGTTGAAAGAAGATACTGACTCGAAACTCATACGTCAAGATTTTTTGACTCAAAACGCCGAACAGACCAAGATGTGATCATATGAAACATCTCCGCTCCGTTATCCCGATGCTCGCGATCGCGCTCTTGGGTGCCGGATGTGCCCCGGCTCCCTCCTCTCCGGCCTCGCCGACGCCAACGCCGAAGTCGGATACGTCCGCGAAACCGTCCGAACCCGCGCTTCCGGCCGGAACATACAAAAGCGTGAAAGGAAAAACCGACGCCATCCGCAATATTCAACTCGTCCCGACCGGGGAAACGGTCACAAGCCCGCTCATTATCAGCGGCGAAGCGCGCCTTTGGTATTTTGAGGGCACGTTCCCGGTGAGATTGGTGGACCAAAAGGGGATGGCCTTGGTCGAATCATATGCTTCGGCTGACGGGGGTTGGATGACCGAAGAATGGGTGCCGTTTACGGCGGAGTTGGTCTTTGTGCCGCCAGCCCCGGGGACCATGGGAAAGCTTATTCTCATGAAAGACAATCCGTCTGGCCTGCCGGAAAATGACGATCGCGTCGAAATTCCGGTGAAGTTTTAAAACCTATGCCTATCATCAAAGACGACAAGGATCTTCCAAAGACCGAAGAGGAGTGGAAGAAGATCCTGACGCCCGAGCAGTATCACGTTTTACGAGAAGGAGGCACGGACCGTCCGTTCGCGAACGAATACGATAAGGAATTCGGGGACGGAATGTATCGCTGCGCCGCTTGCGGCGTCGAGCTCTTCGATTCAAAGGCGAAATATGATTCCGGATGCGGTTGGCCGGCCTTTTTCGCGGCGGCGGCCGGTGACCGCGTGAAATTCATCGAGGACAATTCCCTTGGTATGAGCCGTATCGAAGTGCGTTGCTCACGCTGCGGTTCCCACCTTGGTCACATTTTCGACGACGGCCCGAAAGAACACGGCGGCCAGCGCTTCTGCATCAACTCGACCTCGCTCAGCATGGAGAAGAAATAATCTAATCCCTTCCCACGATATACAGATTCTCGCGTGCGCGGGTCACGGCCGTATAGAGCCAGCGCCGCCAGGTCTCATCATCGGATTTCGGAAACCGTTCTTCGAAGAGGAGGACGGTTTTTGCTTGAGAGCCTTGCGACTTGTGGACCGTGAGCGCGTAGCCGTAATCAAAACGCTCGCCGATTTTTTTCGGTTCAAGTCCGGGCACGCTCGAAATCGTTTCCGGTTTATTGAATTGGTGGCGTGAAATCAGCCCCTCGAATTTCCGGTCTTCGTCCGCGAACGCGACTTCCGCCGCATACCAATGTTCGCCTTCCTCCCAGACGCTTTCGAGCGTTCCGACCATCCCGTTATAAATGGGGCTGCCCGGAACCACATACGTGTTCTTTAGGCATACGACGCGGTCGCCGCCCTCCGGATCATCGGTTTCTCGGCCTAATTTTTGACGCACGCTTTTGTTCAAGTTCACGCGCGTCTTGTTATAGCCGCATAAAATCAGCATGTCGTCGTGGATGTTGGAGAGGAGGTGGTCAACCACGTCATCAATGTCCGAAGCTTCATGCGTGGCGTAGGAAAATTTACGCACCGAGTTTGAAAAATCTCCCACGGGAATTTTTCCATGCATGCGCGCTTCCTGCGCGAGTTGGATGATGGGGTTGTCTTCCGCTTGGCGGTGGATGCGTTCCAGTTTTAAATCCGTTTTGTTCATCAGATTAAAACTGCCTTCAATCGGCGGGAGCTGGCCATGGTCGCCGACGGCGATTACCGGAAGTTTGGTCGTTAATAAATCTTGCCAGATGTGGTCGGTGACCATGGACGCTTCGTCCACGATGATGAGATCGGCTTCGACTTCTTTTGAACGCATCCAGCCAATAATGCTTCCGTCTTCGCTGGTGACCGGGGAGTAGAGGAGCGAGTGGATGGTGCCGCACGTGTCCTGCGGAAAGAGCGCGCCTTGGGAAAGTAAGGTCTGGCGCAAAACTTGGCTGGCTTTTCCGGTATAGGAACAAAATGCGACGCGCAAATCCGGACGAGCCACGGCCAGCTCTTTGCGGAGCGCGGCCGTCACCGTCGTTTTACCTGTACCGGCATAGCCGCCGAGCGTGATGGAGCGGCTGTCAGGATTAAGGCTCCACGCCCGCAGGCGTTCGAGGACGCGGGCCTGGTCTTCGGAGAAGGAAAGCGAAGTCACGCGCTCGATCGTAGCTGGCCGGCTTGCGCGTGGAAAGGCGAGTGCGATATGGTGGAGGCACAATTGAAGAGTGCGCCTATCAAGAGCGCAGGGATGCCAAGGGAACTGGCCCGAAGCCCTGCCCGCAACCGGTCCGATTTTGTCGGACAAGGTGCGACCTCCAGCCCCGAATGGGGAAAGATAACGCGTTTTTTCGCGACTCTTTCGTCTTCGGGGAAAGAGTTTTTTCTTTATTTCTCTTTCCCTATGTTCCATCTTCCTTCCACGTATACCGTTGAGTCCGTTACCTCTGGCCATCCGGATAAGGTGTGCGACCAAATCTCGGATGCCATTCTTGATGCCTGCCTGGCTCAAGATCCCATGAGTCGCGTGGCCGCCGAGTGCTTTGGCGGTCATGGCTTGCTTGTGATCGGCGGCGAGATCACGACCAAGGCCGACATTGATCCCGAAGCGATCGCGCGCGGCGTCTATCGTGACATCGGGTATGACGACTCGGAGTTACGCGTTCAAAGCCATCTCGTCCGCCAATCGCCGGACATTGCCGTCGGCGTGGATACGGGCGGCGCGGGGGACCAGGGCATCATGTATGGATTTGCCACGGATGAGACGCCGGAACGGTTGCCGGCGGCTTTGGTCCACGTCCATCGTCTTGCGCGGGAGCTTGAGACCTTGCGCAAGAACGATCCGGCCTATGCCTGGCTCCGCCCGGACGGGAAGACCCAGGTTACGGTGCATGAGGGAAAGATTTCGGACGTGCTGATCAGCACCCAGCACGATCCGTCGGTCACGCAAGCGTATATCCGCCAAGCGCTGGCTCCCTTGCTCGAGTCGCTTTCAACAGAGAATGGGCAACCTGTTTTCCATGTGAACCCGACCGGCATCTTCGTACAAGGCGGCTTTGAAGCAGACACCGGGCTCACCGGACGCAAAATCATGGTGGACACCTATGGCGGGCTCGCTCCGCATGGAGGCGGCGCGTTTTCCGGAAAAGACGCGACCAAGGTGGATCGCTCGGCTGCGTATATGTGTCGGTTCGTGGCCAAACAGCTCGTCGAGCGCGGTCTGGCAAAACAGGCATTGGTATCGGTGGCGTATGCGATCGGCCGCGCCGAACCCCTCATGGTCGAAGCGACGGGCGAGAATGGCCGCTCGTTTACCGACCTCGTCAAACGTGAATTTGATTTTCGCCCAGCCGCCATCATCGAGTGGCTGGGGCTTCGCCGGCCGATCTTTCGGCAGACGGCGGCGTATGGGCACTTCGGCAAACCGGGGCTGACGTGGGAGGAGGTGTAGAGTTCGGCGGGTGGGAATTGACAATTCGGCCAAATTGTGGTGAATTGCCGCGTCCCGCTTGCGCGGGATGGAAAGGAGTCGGCTCCATGCCGGACCGTAAAAAGTTTCGTAAGCACCCGCTTTCGGACATCTTGTCCGGCGCGGAGGTTGATCCTTCGATCAGGCACCACTGTGAGGCGTTGGCCGCCTCTAGGAACCTGCTTTCACAGGTGGCCGCCGTTGGTTTTCTACTCGACGGCCAGTGCATTGGCTCGGCCAAGCAGCGCGGCGGGGTCGAGTATCGCGCCGGGCTGTGGGTCGACGCCATGTCCGATGCTTTGGTGCGCGACGTGGAACGGCTCGCGCTGCTTGAAGTGGATCGCCAGATCCGCAACCTGCAAGGCGTTGACCTGTCGACGCTCGATCCCATCGAGCGCGACGTGCTCCGCAACCAGCGCAAGATCATCGAAGCGGTGAATGCCGTCCTGCTGCGCGCCAAGCGTCACCACGTTGACCGCCAGCTCGCCGAGCTCGATGACGTGCTGCCGCCGGGATACTAGAGACCGAAAGGTCTCTTTTTTGTTATGCTATTTGCACAGATTTCATCTTTGTATAAGGATTGTCTTATGGAACTCGGACATGGAGAGGTAAAACAGAATAAACCCGAAGATGTTTGGGCTGCACGTGAAGCGGAGGCCAAGCGCGCTTATGAGCGTAAGTTGCGGATGATGACGCCGGCTGAGCGCGCCGAAGCCATCGCGGAAGCAACAAAGGCCCAAGAGGAAAAGCGCCAAGCCGAAGCAGCTGCCCGGGTTGAAGAGGCGAAATTAAAGGAAGCTCTGTCGCAGGTCGGTAAGAGCGCCAAACCTGAAGACATCAAGCAGACGAGCGAGAAACTCGGGAAGGCTATCGAAGCGCTCGGAAAAGGGGAGGACGAAGCCTATCTTGTATATTTGCAAACCAAGACACGTGAGTTGGAAAAGAAAATTCAAAAGAGTCTTATGGAGGGTATGATCAACGAAACGGACAGCGAGGCCCTCGCCGATTGGAAGCAAAAGCTGGCGGATCACGAAGCGAAGATGGAGGCGGAAAAACCGTACGAAGAGATTACGATCGAGCCATGGAAGAAAGCGAACTAATCAGCGCTTCACTTCGACTTTGATCGTCCGCGCATCACCCTGAAGCAGGAGCCCGACAAGCCGTTCGATTTCCCGGACGGCTTTTTGAGTCGCGCGATCCATGATTTCCGGTTTGCGCGCCGCCGCTTCGGCCGCGGCCGTCAGTTCCACGAGTGCGATATTATAGCCGTCATCCGGTTCGAGCACGCGCTTCAGGAGGCCTTGGGAGTTTTTGACTTCAATCGGTCCGACCAAACGGGTATTAAAGAGCGTGGTGGACGGTACGCGCACCACGATGTCGGTTTGCGTGGCGATCACGTCTTCGGCTGAGAGCTTGGAGAGGTCCAGGCCAAGGTTCGCTTCCATGGAGCCGCGCGCCTCGATCGTCTGTCCCACGAAGAAGTCTTGAAAGATGCTTCCCGTCGTTTTGCGGATCGTGACGGGCTGATCAAAGACATAGGTCTGGGTCACCAGAAAGCCTTGGTCGCGAAGCGCCGTCAGGATGGTCTGGCTCGATACCACGGTCCGGACGGACGTCTCCGGGGTAAACCAGAGCCGGCCGGCGATAGCGCCCACGATCAGGCTCGAAAGGATGCCCAGGGCCAAAACAAGCGAAAAAATGAGTTTTTTCTGCATAGGTCTCCTCCATCCTAGCACTTCCGATAAACAAATGGCCTAGAATTGACATTTAATCCGTTCTTTTGTAGGATTTGGCCACCTTAAAAGCCAGCTTCCCCCGGGCCAGCGTAGCTCAGCTGGTAGAGCAGCAGTTTTGTAAACTGCAGGTCACCGGTTCAAACCCGGTCGCTGGCTCCACAAAACATTTTCGTATGTCTCAGGACAACCTCATCAAATTGGAGTGCACCGTCTGTAAGAAGGTGAACTACCACACGCGCAAGAACAAGAAGACCATCAAGGGCCGTCTTGAGATTAGCAAGCTTTGTCCGACGTGTAAGAAGCACACCCTGCACAAAGAGACGAAGTAAGGTGTAGAGTGGGGCCATGCCTCCTCTCCGTCTTCCCCCCATCCCCCGGAGCCTCGGCTCGCGGGGGATTGTGTTTTTCTCCGGGTTCGCGATGATGACCGTCGAGTTGTTGGCGGCCCGCGTCACCGCTCCGTATCTCGGATCGTCGCTCTATACATGGACCGGGATTATCGCGTCGGTGCTCCTCGGCATCGCTCTCGGCGCCTATGTCGGCGGAAAGCTCGCCGATCAAACATCGCCGCGGACCATCTTGGCGGCTTCCCTTGGGCTCGGCGGCCTTACGACGGCGCTCGGCTATTTTGTCGCCGCCCTGATCGGCCCCTGGCTCGGAACCCACGTGGCGGTTCCCGTGGCCATGCCGCTGTTCGCGCTCCTCGTATTCTTCCCGCCCTCATTATTCCTTTCCGCCGTGCAACCGGCGGCCATCAAAAAAGATTTGGTGGAAATGGGGGAGACGGGCCGCGTGGTCGGTATGCTTGGTTCATGGAATGCCGCCGGCAGCATCCTTGGGACGTATTTGGCCGGATTCGTCTTTAATTACTTCGTGTCCACGCGACTCGTTTGGTTCCTGACGGCGGCTTTGCTCATCGCGGTCGCGTTCTGGGTTTGGTTCCGTCCTACTAAAGCAAAGGCTGTCGTATGAAATACATCGTCTTCATTTCGAGTTTCTGCTTGATGCTCGTGCAAATCGTGTCCGGGCGCGCGCTTGCGCCGTATGTCGGCGTGTCCGTGTATGTGTGGACCGGCGTCATCGGCACCACCTTGCTTGGCATCGTCTTTGGCTATGCGGCCGGCGGCATCATGGCGGATACGAATGGCAACAAAAAAACCCTCGGCATCAGCCTGGCCTTGGCTGGATTGGCTTCGCTCGTCTCGTATTACGTGCTGATTATTCTCGGCCAACGCATGGGCGCCGGATCCATGCCGCTCATCGCGCGCGTGGTCGTCATGTCGTTCTGCGTCTTTTTCCCGACCGCCTTTTTCCTTTCCACCATTGTTCCGCAGGCCGTGAAACAATCGTTGTCCAGCCTGTCCAAGACCGGAGGGACGGTCGGCGAACTTTCGGCCTGGAGCGCGATCGGGAACCTGCTCGGCACCTTCGCCGGCGGCTATGTCCTGATTCCGTTCATCGGAACCAAGGGCGTCATGATCGCCATCGCCGCCGTGCTCATGCTCCTTGGCCTTTGGGTCGCGCGCGGGGAAAAGCTTTGGCGCAATAAGTTCGGCATTTTGGCCGTCGCATTTTTCATCGGGGCCTTTATTTTGCCGGGAGGCTGCATCATGGAAACGAATTATTTCTGTATCCGTATCGCCAGCTCGCAAAACGAGGAGGGGGCGAAGACGCACATCCTGCGCCTCGACCACCTCGTCCATTCGTATGTGAATCCGGCCAATCCCCGCGATCTCGGATATGATTACGAGCAGGTCTATGCGAATTTGATCGCCAGCCGCTTCACGACGTCGACTGCGTTTACCGCATATTTTATCGGCGGCGGCGGATATGTGCTGCCGCGATATATCGAGGCGGAATATCCGCAGGCGACGTCCATCGTGGCTGAAATCGATCCGGGCGTGACTGAGGCGAACCATCGTTATATGGGATTGGATCGTCAGACGCGCATTATCACCGCCAACGAAGACGCGCGCATGCATCTCATGCGTGGTGGCGATGCATCATATGACTTGGTCTTCGGCGATGCCTTCAATGATTTCAGCGTTCCGTACCACCTGACCACGGTTGAATTCCACAAGCTGTTGAAGTCGCGCATGTCGGCGGACGGCGTGTACGCGCTCAACATCATTGATGACGCGCGTTACGGCGAATTCCTCGCGGCCATGGTGCGCACCTTGCGCGAGGTATGGACGAATGTGTATGTCGCGCCGCAAGCGGACACCGTCCAACCGGGACGCAATACCATCGTGCTCATTGCGAGCGATAGGGCGATCGACCAAGTCGCCTGGTACGGCACGTTGTCGCCGGCAGCCGTGGAAAAGAATCTGGCCGATGACGCTCGCCAAACCCAGATCCGCTTGATTAACCCGGATCGCATCACGGAGCTGCTCGACCGGAAAAAAGCGCCCGCCCTCCGCGACGATTACGTGCCGACCGACCGCTACCTTGCGCCGGTCTTCTCCGACGCGTACTAAGGAGTTCATGGACCGCCTGACTGCCACGGATTTCTACCGTTTCCTCCAATGCCCGCATTGGCCGTATTGGGAGCGTTTTGGCGACAAAAAAGACCGCCGCCCGCTGACCGCCGACGAAGAAAAACGGATGAATGACGGCCTGGTCCACGAGCGCGAAATCGTCGCCGACCAATTCGGGGAAGCGGAGGCGGTCGAACGCACGAATGACAAAGACGAAGTGAAGCGGACGCTTGAGCTCATGCGCCAAGGGGCCGCCATCATCTATCAGGGGAGTTTGCAGGACGGGGATTGGTTCGGGCGTCCCGACTTATTGGAACGTCAGCCCGGCAAAAGTAACTTTGGCGATTGGTATTACGTCCCGCTTGACGTAAAGCGCTCGCATGTCCTCAAAAAAGAGCATAAGGCGCAGCTGATGTTTTATGCGGTGTTGCTGGAACGCATCCAGGGCGTCTTTCCATCCCACCCGGCGATCTTAAATGCGGATGGTGACCGTATCGGTTTTGACGCGTCTTTGTTTGAAACCGACTTTCGGGAATTGCTGCAGGAGCTCGAGCGCATCCGCGAGGGCATGCGGCCGGATCCCGTCTATCGCAAAACGTGCGAAGACACGTCGCCGTGGGGAGCGGCTTGCCGGCGGTTGGCGGAAGAAACGCGCGATATCGCGCTGCTCTTCAATGTGGATGTCCGCAAATTACGCGGATTGCGTTCGCTTGGAGTGACGACCGTCGACCAGGCCGCCGAGATGGACGTGGACGCACTCGAGGGCCAGATGCCCGGCCTCACGCGCCGTGCCTTGGAGGCGGCCAAGCGCCAGGCCCAATCACTAATCCAGGATCTTGTGATCATTCGTGATTCTTTCGTTGATGCGACGGAGGGGCTTGAAATCCATTTTGATATTGAAAGCCATCCGCCCACGGACGTGGATTATCTCTACGGCATTTGGATCACCTCCGGACCGCAAAAGGGTGAATATATTTCTTTCGTGGCGGAACGCCCGGAAGACGAGCATCTGATGTGGGCATCGTTTCTGACGTGGCTCGAAACCCTGCCCGAGACCTATACGGTCTGGCATTACGCGAGCTATGAAGCCAGCCGCTTGGATATCCTCGCCCGTCGTTATCAAACCGAAAATAACCCGCACCTCATCAAGTTTAAAAATTCATTGCGCGACCTGAAAGAAATCGTGACGGATACCGCCGTATTTCCCTTGTACTTCTACAGCTTGAAAAAGATCGGGAACTTTTTGGGCTTTGCCTGGGAAGGCGAAGTCAAAGGGGGAGGGGAATCGGTAACGGCGTACGAAACTTGGCTGTCCGGCAAAAAACGTGCCACCCTGGATTCCATCATCCAATATAACCGGGAAGACGTGCGGGCCACGGCGTTCGTGCTGGATTGGCTGCGCCGCTACGCCCGCAAAGAACAATCCTTCGCCCCGCCGTATCCCTGGAAAAACGTATGATTATCCGACGCATTTTGCTCTCCTTCGTCACGCTGACCGCATGCGCAACCATCGCGGCGCCGGTTTTGGCCGCCACATCCACGGAAGCGACCGTTCCGGAGGTGACTCATACGGTCGTGGCGCGCGAGCAGGGCCAATACGAGCGCGGTGTCGTCGAGGCGGTGACGCTTCGTGGCGAACCCCAGGCTGACGGCGCGCAGCAGATCAAAGCCTATCAGGTGCGCTTTTTGTCCGGTCCGTTGAATGGGCAGACGCGCGAAATGCGTTCGGACGTGGGGAGCAATCCGTATGGCCTGGAGCCGCGCCAAGGCGACAAAGTGGTGGTGTTCATGCAGCCGAATGGCGCGGAAGATTGGAATTTGTATTTGGAGGGATATGACCGCCGGGCCGCCATGCTCTGGTTGGTCGTATTGTTCGTGGCGACGCTCGTCTTGCTCTCGGGATGGCAGGGATTGAAGGTGGCGTTTTCCATCATGATTTCCATCGCGATGATCGGGTACATTCTTATCCCATTGTTTTTGCGCGGCGCGAACCCGGTGCCGGTCGCCATCGTCCTCGCGGGGATTTTTACCCTGCTTACTGCCGGGTTTACGACCGGTTGGAACCGCAAAGCGCTTGTGACCGCGGTCGGAACCATGGGCGGGGCTCTCATTGCCTATCTCATCTCGATCATCTTCGCGGATTGGGCGCGTTTATCCGGATTGTCCACGGAAGAGGATCGTCTGTTTTTTGAGCAAAATCCGACCTTGAATCCGCGCGGGCTCTTGTTTGCCGGGATCATTATCGCCGCGGTCGGTGTTTTGGAAGATGTGGCCGTATCCATCGCCTCCGGCGTGTCCGAAGTCCGCCGCCATCATCCGCGCGCGACGTACAGGGAATTATTCGTGTCCGGCATGGTGGTTGGCCGCGACCACATGGGCGCGCTCGCCAATACCCTGGTGTTCGCCTATGTCGGCGCATCGCTTTCCTCGCTCCTGTTGTATTCCCAGTTCGGCGGTTCGTGGCTCAAGTTCATCAACTTTGATTCCGTGACCGACGAAGTCATCCGTTCGCTGGCAGGCACTATCGGCCTGGTCTTCACCGTGCCTATTACGGCCCTCTTGGCCGCGTGGGCGATGGTGGGCATGCGCGGAGGCGAAGTTCGCGAGCGTTAAGCCCCGGAGGCTTGCGGCTTTTTTAGAAACTTGGTAGGTTTCCGTCGCTCAGCAAAGCGATATCGGGCTATAGCGCAGTTGGTAGCGCGCTTCGTTCGGGACGAAGAGGCCGTGGGTTCGAGTCCCACTAGCCCGACCAGGGAAAAAGACGCCGGATCCGGCGTCTTTTTCGTTTGGGCAAAGCCTGCTACGCTTCCCGCGTCTATGAATCAAAAACGCCTTCTCTCCAGCCTTGCCGGCGCCCTCGTCGTGCTTTTGGCGGTGGTTTTTTTCGGCTGGTTCTGGTCGCTCGGTTCGGTCCATGCCGGGCCGCCGCCGGCCATCCAGGTCGAAGTCGTAAAGCCGTCGGTGGAATGGCGCCATCCCACGGAAGAGAAATGGACCGTTCTTACCGATCCGGCCGTCGTTCTTCCGGGGGATCGCGTGCGCACCGGCGCCGAGGGTGAGGCGCGCATCATCTGGGGTGATCGTGGCTATACGCGCATCGATCCGAATTCCGAGATCGTGATCGAAGAGACGCCGCTCGACGGGACGCTGACGCCCGGGGCGAGCATCAGTGTGCGCGTGGAGAGCGGGCGCGTCTGGTCGCGCATGTTGAAGCTGCTCGATCTTGATAGCTCGATGGAAGTAAAAACGAGCGATGTCGTCGCCACCGTGCGCGGAACGACCTTCGGTATCGTGAAAGAAGGCGAATCCGAGATCGCGGTGGCCGAGTCGGTCGTGGAGGTTGCTTCCGCGGATGGTCGCATGTCCACCCTCGTGCGCGACAACCAGTGGGGACGTTTCGGAAGCGGCGCCGTGATGCGTGAGATGCGCGACCTGCGCGCTGACGACCTCTGGGCCCAGGGCAATATGCGCAAAGACAAGGAAGATGATGAAAAAGTATTCGGCGCCATGCGCGAATTCATGATGCAGCGTTCGAAAGAGATGGCCGCCGCCCCGCGGTTTTTGGTGGATGCGTCCGAGCGTTTGCACCTGCGCGTCGCTTCCGCGGGCCATACGCCCGCCTTGGCCGCCTTATACGCCGAACGCCGACTCGCCGGAGCGTTGATGGAAAAGAAAGACCAAGATTGGAAGGCCTTTGCCGAATATGCGAAGCAAGCCGGACCGATGAGGGGGGCTTTGCTCGGCCGCGTGCATCTTGCGGTGGCCCTGAATGCGCGCCGCGAGGGGATTACGGGCCTGTCGCGCGAGCGCGGGATGCGCCGCGAGTTGGCCGACCCGACCGAAGCGGGCCGCGGATACCTCGACGCGCTCGGTATCGATGAACGTATTGATGATGCGATCCTACGCGAACAGGATCGTTCGCCGGAACGGCTCCAATCTATTTCGGAAGACTTGGATATCTTTGATGCCCGCATCCAAAACATGGAAGCGGATGCATCACGGAAAACCGGTTTGAATCGGAAAGCCGAAGCGATGCGCAAGCGCCTCGATTATGCCATCGCATTGGCGCAAAATGCCCCGTTGCCGCCGCCGACCCCGGAACCCGCGCCGGAGATTCTCCAGGGAGCGCAAATTCCGGATCCCACAAAACCAAAACCGCCCGTCATCAAACCGCCGACCACGCCCACCACCCAGCCGACGGCCGCTGTCTATCAGCGTCTGGTCTTGCTCGCGAGCCCATCCATCGTTGAATTGGGACAAACGGTTCGTCTCACCTTGTTCGGCGTGACCGCCGAGGGCCAGAGCGATGACCTGACTTCGCGAGCCGCGTTCTCTACCGGTTCTTCGGCGGACGGATCGTTTTCAGGAAATTATTTCCGGCCGGCCAAGCTCGGGACCGTCAAGGTGAATGCGGCCTATACCGATCAAAACGGAACGCGTGCGACCGGCGTCTCCATTACCGTGAATCCCGCCTCCGCGCCGGCAACGACGGGTCTCCAGCGCATTTCCATCGCGTTTACGGGGCCCACGACCTTGCCGTGTAATGGACGTTCGCCGTTTAAAGTCATCGCGACCTATGCGGACGGCAAGACGCAGGACGTGACCATGCTCTCGAAATTCACCGTCTCCGATTCCAAGATCATCTTCGTGAGTGACGGGGTCGTCACGACGTTTTGCGTGGCCCAGGCCACGACCGCGACCATGGGCGCGAGCTATACCGAGGGTTCGGTGACGAAAACAGCTTCAGCCGTCATTACGCTGGATCCCGAACCGCCGCCGGCAACCAGCGGAGGCGGGGGCGGTACGCGGTATCCCTACTTGTACTAAAAAACGGTTCACGAAAAAGAAAATGAGTCCCGTCGCACGAGGTCGTGCAGCGGGACTCAGTTGTTGTCAGCGTTACGGGACGACGCCCGTCACGTTGCAGTCGCACATGTCGTTGCCCCGGCGCTGTCCAGGAGTGCACAGGTACACCGCGTCGTCGGTGTGGTCCACGACCCAGGCGGTCAGGCAGCTCACGGGGTAGGCGTCGCGGGCGCGCATGGTCACGCGTTCTCCGCGCCGGCCGCGCAGGCCCGGCTCCGTCGGCGCCACGATGGGCGGAGGCGGAATCGGGGCCACCGGCTCGACGACCGGCTCCGTGGCCCGGAGGGTCGTGCTGATCGGAAGGTCCGGCGCCGCGATCGGAGCCGAGCCTTCGCGGGCGTCGCCGAAGTAGTCCACGGCAAGCGTGACGACCACGATGGCGCTCGCGATCGCGATCAGCGGACCGAAGAACATCATCTTGCCCAGATGCTGCTTTCGGAACTCGGTCAGCGCCGCCTTGGCGTCGCTCATGAACCGTCCACCCATCACGAAGTTCGAGAGGGTGGGCGGAGCCTCGCGGGGAGGCTCGGGCGGCGCGACCGGCACGCCGAGGATCACCGGGTTCGGTGACCTCGTCGCGTCGGTGGCCGGCTCCGGCGCCGGAGCCGGGACGGGCGCCTGCACCGGAGCGAGTCCGGTCAACGAGACGTCCACCGAGACCGGCATGTCACCGGTCTCCGCGGCCTCGCGTGCGAGACGTGCGGCCTCGGCCGCCTTCTCCGCCTCCAGCTCGCTCTTGAAGGCGTCGAGCGTGGGGGTGGCGGCCGGCGGAGGCGGATTTGAGCTCGACATCGCCCGGGTGGGCGCGGTTCCGAGCTCCTCCTTCGCCTTGCGGTCCGCTTCGGCCTTGGCCTCCTCGGTCTGCTTGGCGGCGATCTGCTCCCCGATGCTGGCGCGCAAGGGGGATGCCCCGGCGCTCACGATTTTCTCACCAGTCCTCAGCGTACCCATGACGACCTCCTTGGTCGAAAATGATCTATTTCTAGCCCTTTTTGAAGGGCTAGCGTCCATGACCTGCCACCCACCGGGGTGCAAATCAAGGAACCGCGAAGAATAGCCAAAAAACCTCTTTTTGTCAAGCTGATTGTTCAGGGCTATGATGACCCCCATGCGTCGTTCGCGACCGGTCGTTCTCGTCATTATCGACGGATTTGGGATAGCCCCTCCAGCCGAGGGGAATGCGATTGCTGATGCCAAGATGCCGGTCTTCAAACGGCTGGTAGAGTCCTATCCGGCCATGACCGTCCATGGCTCCGGCGGCGCCGTGGGTCTGTCTTGGGGGGAGATGGGAAACTCCGAAGTCGGCCACCTGACCATCGGCGCCGGAAAGATTTTTTATCAGAGCTTGCCCCGCATTAACTTGTCGATTGAGAATGGGGATTTTTTCAGCAATGCCGCCCTGAAGAAAGCCATTGCCCATGCCAAGGAAAAGAACCGGGCCCTCCATTTGATGGGGCTGGTCTCCCAAGGGAACGTCCACGCTTCGCAGGTGCATTTGAACGCCTTGTTGGATTTGTGCCAGCGTGAAGGATTCACCAATGTATTCATTCATGCGTTCTTGGACGGACGCGATGCCATCTACAATTCGGGGAAGGGATTTTTGACCGAGCTCGAAGCCAAGATCGCCGCCGTTGGCGTCGGGAAAATCGCCACCATGGCGGGCCGCTATTGGGCGATGGATCGCGATAATCGCTGGGACCGCGTCGAAAAAGCGTATAACGCCATGGTGAAGGGCGAGGGGCTGATGGCCGAGTCTTGGGAAGCGGCCTTGGACGCCTCCTATGCCAAGTCGGTCTTTGATGAACAGGTCGAACCGACGGTGATCGCCCCGGGCGGAAAACCGCTCACCAAAATCCAGTCGGGGGATAGCGTGATTTTCTTCAACTTCCGTCCGGACCGCGCGCGCGAAATCACCAAGGCGTTCGCCGTGCCGGGTTTTAACAAGTTCCCGCGCGAATATATCCAGGATTTGGAGTTCGTGACGTTCACGGAGTTTGAAAAAGACCTGCCCGTGGATATCGCCTATCCGCCGCAGCTCATCAAAGAATGTCTCGCCAAGGTCATTTCGGATGCGGGGCTGAGACAATTGCATATCGCCGAGACGGAAAAATACGCCCACGTCACGTTCTTTTTGAACGCCATGCGCGAAGAGGAGTTTCCGGGGGAAGACCGCGCCATCATTCCGAGCCCGCGCGTTTCAAGCTATGACCAGCAGCCGGAAATGTCCGCGCCGCAAATCACCGATCGCGTGGTGAAGGAAATCGCCGGCAATCAATACGATTTCATCGTGCTGAATTTCGCGAATCCGGACATGGTGGGCCATACCGGGAATTATGCCGCTACGGTGAAGGCTTGCGAGGTGGTGGATACGTGCCTTGGACAGATCACGGATGCGGCCTTGGCGGTCGGCGGCGCGGTCGTGATCACGGCCGACCATGGCAATGCCGAAGAAGTGAAAAATCTCGTGACGGGTGACATGGATAAAGAGCATTCGACGAACCCCGTCCCGCTCATCATCGTCCATAAGGATTTGGAAGGCCTGCGCGCGCCAAGCGGGGACGTCATCGGAGGCGATTTGTCGCTCAATCCGCCCGTGGGCATGCTGGCCGACGTCGCGCCGACCATCATCCATATGATGGGACTCGTGCCGCCGCCGGACATGACGGGCCAAATCCTCATCTAGCATGAAACCGGAAGCAGGAAAGGTCGCACGCGTCCTAAAGGTCCTCGATGTCCGCTATCCCGGAAAGGGCATGATGGACTTCGGAAATCCCGAAGACACCCTGATCGCGACGCTCTTGTCCGCGCGCACGACCGATGTCCAGGTATTGCGCGTGTATCCCGCATTGCGGAAGCGTTACCCAACCTTGAAGGCGCTCGCGAAGGCCGATGTGCGCGAGATGGGAACGATTATCAAATCCATCGGGTTCTATAATGCCAAGGCAAGATCCGTAAAAAAGCTCGCGAATGTTTTGCTGGATGAATTCGGCGGACGCGTCCCCCGCACGATGGAAGAGCTGGTCCGTTTGCCGGGCGTGGGCCGGAAGACCGCGAGCTGTGTCTTGACCTACGCCTTCAAGATCCCGGCCATCGCCGTGGACACGCACGTCTTCCGCATCGTGCACCGCCTAGGGTGGGCGAAGGGGAAGAACGCCGTCGAGGTGGAAAAAGAATTACGGACGCTTATTCCGGAGAAGTACTGGATCGGCGTGAACCGTTCCCTGGTCCAATTCGGCCGCGACGTTTGCCGCGCGCCCAAGCCGCAGTGTTGGCGTTGCCCGGTCGCAAAATGGTGCGCGTATCCGAATAAAACGGTATCCTCTTCCCATGACCGGTGAACTCGAGATCATCCATGGCATGCAGTCGCTGCTTGCCAACGACGCGCTACGCACGGCCGCGGTCTTCGCTTCGCGATGGCTGGTCTTTTTGTTCATCCCGGTGATTGCCGGTTTGGGGTATGTGCGGAAGAAGCAGGTCCCGCTGAAGCTGTCGCTCTATGATGCCGGCTGGTCTGCGCTCGCGGCGCTGATCGTGGCGAATACTTTGGGCCAGCTGATCGGCCGCTTGCGTCCCTACGAAGTCTCGATGGAGATCGTGCGGCTCATTCCGCCGCCGCTGACGGCCCACGCGTTTCCGTCCGGCCACACGTCGGTTGCCTTTGCCTGCGCCGCCGCATTAACCTATGGCCGTCCGGGTTGGGGACTGGTGGCCTTGGTGGCCGCCGCCGCGGTTGGCCTCGGTCGCGTCTTCGTGGGCGTGCATTATCCGAGCGACGTGATCGCCGGCGCCATTCTCGGTATCCTGTGCGCCTCCATCGTGCGCCTCATCCGTACGTCGAATGTGAATCGGAAGTCGGCAAAATCTTAAATGCATCCCACATGAAACGTTTCATCACTCCCGTTTTGGTTGTTGTCGCTCTCTTGTCGTCTTGGTTTGCCTGGGTCTTCGTCTCCGAGTCCTGGTTTGGCCAGACGCCCGCCCCGGTCCCGACCGCTTTTGTCGTTCCGGAAAACGCGACCGTGGCGGAAGTCGCATCCAGGCTTGAGGCGGAAAAACTTATCCCGTCCGCCTGGCGCTATCGCTTGTACGCGCGGATCGACCGCGCGGCGAGCCGTCCGAAATCCGGGGAGTACCAGCTGCGCGTCGGCTCATCGTACCGGGAGATCGCGCGTTCGCTCGCGCTTGGACCGGAACGCGATGAAGTCCAAATTCGCGTGATCGAGGGCTGGACCGTCGAGGATATCACCGCCCAGCTGGAGGAAGCGCATCAAATCCCTCCAGACGTGACCCATGCCTTGGTCGGCAAGGGGGTGAATCGGGCGCCTTTTGATTCATCGTTGCGCGCCGAGTATCCGTTTTTGAAGAACCTGCCCGGGAACCGATCGCTCGAAGGATATTTGTATCCCGATACCTACCGTGTCTGGGGCGATCAGCTGCCTGACAGCTTGATCCGCAAACAGCTGGATGAGTTCGGTGGCCTGTTCGCGACCACGACCGTGGGACCACAGTCCGCGCCGTTAAAAACCCTGGATGACGTGATCATCCTCGCCTCCATCGTCGAAGCCGAAGTGCGCGACGTGAGCGATAAGCGCACCGTAGCCGGGATTTTCCTGAACCGTCTTGCAGCCGGGATGGCCCTCCAGACCGACGCCTCGATCGGATACATCACCGGTTCGGGCCGCTCGCGTTCCACGGCGAAGGATTTGAGCATTGATTCGCCGTTCAACACGTATAAATATCCGGGTCTGCCGCCCGCGCCCATCAATAACCCGGGCGCCGAGTCTATCCGCGCGGTATTGGACCCCTCTCCGAATGATTACCTGTATTTCCTGACGGATACGGCCGGCAACGTGTACTATGGCCGTACCCTGGAAGAGCACGCCGCCAACCGTCGCAAAGCCGGGTTCTAAGCATGTCGACTTTCGTTTTACCGCCCGATTCGTCCGGTCCCGCTAAACGCATTGATTACCCGAATGCCCTAAACCAGGAGCAGCTCGCGGTCGTCCTTGAGGGCGATGGACCGTGTTTGGTATTGGCAGGCGCGGGTTCCGGAAAGACCCGCACGCTCACGTATCGCGTGGCTCATTTGATTGAGCGGGGAGCGGATCCATCCTCCATTCTTTTGCTGACGTTTACCAATAAGGCGGCCCGCGAAATGGTCGAACGTGTCGAATCGGTGCTGGGGCCGGGCGCCAAAGGCATTTGGGGCGGGACCTTCCACTCCATCGGCGCGCGTTTGCTCCGCCATTTCGCCGACGAACTCGGTTATACCTCGAGCTTTTCCATCCTCGACCAGGAAGACAGCCGCGATCTCATCAAAGCCGTGATGAAGGATTTGCAGATTGATCCGAAAGCGCGCCGGTTTCCGACCGCTTCCGTGGTCGGCGATATCATTTCGTATGCGCGCAATACGCAGACTTCGATCGCGACGTCGTTGGAAGTGAAGCATCCGAATTTCCAGCAATTCGAAAATGACATTGAAGAGATCGCGCGCCAATACCAGACGCGCAAGAAGGCGGCGAATGCGATGGATTTTGACGACCTGCTCACCAATCTCGCCATGCTTCTTGATGATGCGCGTCTCGGCAAGAGAATTTCCGAGCGATTCCGTTTTGTGTTGGTGGATGAGTACCAGGACACGAACGCCGTGCAAGCGCGTATCGTGAAAGGGTTCGCGTCGGTGCACGGGAATGTGATCGCGGTGGGGGATGATGCGCAGTCCATCTACGCCTTTCGCGGCGCGGATGTAAAAAACATCCTCTCGTTCCCCGAACAATTTCCGGGTGCAAAGGTTTTTAAATTGCTCACAAACTATCGTTCAACGCCCGAAATCCTCGATTTGGCCAATGCTTCATTGAGTCACAATGAGCACCAATACAAAAAGGAATTGGTCGGTTTGCGGGAATCGGGCGGCAAGCCGAAATTGATCGCCTGCGCGTCCGCTTCGCAGGAAGCGCGCTATGTCGCGGAGCAAATTTTGGTATTGCGGAACGAAGGCGTCGCGCTCGCGAATATCGCGGTCCTGTTCCGTTCAAGCGCGCATTCGCAACAGCTCGAATTCGAACTCATCAAGCGCGACGTACCGTACGACTATCGCGGCGGTCAAAAGTTTTTCGAGCGCGCGCATATCAAAGACGTCGTTTCGTTTCTGCGCATCTACGAAAATTCGAAAGATGAAGTCGCTTGGTTGCGCGTCCTTGGATTGCAAACCGGTATCGGCGCGACGACGGCCGCCGATCTCGCCAACCAAACCAAGGGAGCGGAGCGCATCGAAGATATTGTCGAAGGAGCCGGCGCCATCCGGGTTCCGAATCGCGCGCGCGCCGGTTGGGAGGATTTTATAAAAGTGATGCGGACGCTCATTGAGCAGGGCCGTTTGCCCGCGCCGCTGATCCGCGCGGTGGCCGCTTCGAATTATCAGGACTATCTCGAACGCGAATATCCGAATTGGCGCGAGCGCATCGAAGATTTGGAGCAGTTGGCTTTGTTTGCCGAAGGATATGACAATTTGGCGACCTTTTTGAACGACCTCTCGCTTTACGACAATGTGGCGGTCGGCCGTCAGGAGTCGGGCCGGGGCGATGAAGAGCGCATGGTGCTCTCGACTATCCACCAAGCCAAGGGTTTGGAATGGGATTCCGTCTTTTTGATTCACTTGGCCGATACCGCGTTCCCAAACCGCCGCGCGCTGAGCGAAGAAGGGGGCATGGAAGAAGAGCGTCGCTTGTTTTACGTGGCCGTCACCCGCGCCCGCCGTCAGCTGTTCCTCGCATATCCGATGACGATGGGCCAAGAGTCGCTGATCTTCAACCAACCCTCGACGTTCCTCGATGAAGTGGACCAGCGTTTATTCGAGCGCGTCGAAATCCGCGAGGCGGGATATGGGTTTAAGCCGGCTTCATCCCGTTCGGTGAAATCGGATGGTTGGAGCTGGGACGGCGATGATGCCGGTTGGGACGAACCATCCATCCAAATCGAGTCAACAACCAAGTTCAAAAAAGAAACTCCAAAAAACAAGCCGAAACCAGGGTCATTTTTGGGGGATCATTAGACTGGGTGCTACGTGTTGCGTGCTACGTGCTACGTGGTTAAGGTCTCCCGCGTATGGCCTTCGCGTTTTTGCGCGGACCCGGACATCCGGACCAAGCCTGCGACCGTGTGGCGCGGGCGTTGGTTGATGAGTACGTAAAACGGGACCCGGAAAGCCGCTGCGACATCCGCGTCATGGGCGGCCATGGAGCGTTATTCGTGAGCGGTAATATCCGTTCCGAGGCGGATTTCGACGTTGGGTTGGCCGCGAAGGCCGCGCTCGCGTCCATTGATCCCGCATTATCGTTGGAGCCGTTCGTGTCTTTGGAACGGATGGAGAGCCTGCCCGTGCGCGGGGCCGCTGATCCGCAGGCCGTATTCGGATACGCGACCGACGAGACGCCGGAACGGTTGCCCGTGGCTTCGGCGTATGCGCGCCGCGTCTTGGAGGAAATCGAACGCCTACGGCGTGACGATCCGGATTGGTATTGGTGCGGAGCGGATTATGAAGTCGGCGTCTCTGTAGAGCCGAAGCGTTCACTCGCGACCGTCCGCTTGTCGCATGTCCCGTCCATCGCGCTGGATGATCTGCGCATGCGCACCGCTTCCGCGCTTTCCAGGCTCCTTCCGGAATTGGAGTGGCGCATCAATCCGACCGGTTCGGATGCGCGCGGCGGCTTGGCCGGACGCGTCGGTTCGTCGCGCGTGATTCCATTGGGCGGGGGATATGGATCGGCGCTTCCGCAAAACGGGAGCGGGGCCGGACTGCATCCGACCCATCCGTTGAACCGCGGAGCCGAGCTCGCGCGCAATGCCGCTTCGGAGCTGGTGGCGTCCGGCGCCTGCCACGCGGCCTGGATCGAGCTCGTGTACCTGCCCGATGAAATCATGCCGGTTTCGACCAGGGTCCGGACGGAAAAAGGCGCCGCCTTTGACGCCCGCTTCCCGCGCGAGTTTTTTTCCCTTATGATCCAGTAGCTATGAATAAAAAGATCCTTTTGGCAGCCGCCGGTACGCTCGCGCTGCTCGGTGCCGGATGCATGGCAGAGCCCGCTCCCGCGCCCTATGTCCCGCCGACGCCCGTGCCTCCGACCCAGGTCGAGCCGACGCCCGCGCCCTCATCCACGACGGACGCGTACTCGACGTCCACCTCAGCCACTTCAACCGTAACCCCTCCTCCCAACATGCCTCTCGCTTTCCCGGGCACCCGTCCGGACTCCGAACTCAATAAAAAGGTCCGCATCAAGACCACGCTTGGCGACATCGTCATCCAGGTGGATCCGAAGGCCGGCCCGAACGCCGCTTCGAACTTCGTCTATCTCATCTCCGAGAAATTCTATGACGGCACGATTTTCCACCGTGTCATTCCGGGCTTCATGATCCAGGGCGGCGACCCGACCGGCACCGGCCGTGGCGGTCCTGGCTATACCTTCAAGAACGACGCCGTTGTGGGTTTGCCGACCAAGACCATCACCATCCAGGGCCAAACGCTCACGGCTCCGGTGTATGAAAAGGGGATTGTCGCCATGGCGAATGCCGGACGCGATACGAACGGTTCCCAGTTCTTCATCATGGTGGGCGATTACCCGCTGGGTCCCGACTACTCCATTTTCGGCCGCGTGATCGCGGGCCAGGACATCGCGGACAAGATCTCGATGACGCAACGCGATCCGAGCGACCGTCCGCTCACGGAAGTGAAAATGGTTTCGGTCACCATCGAATAACGTTCGTCTAGGGTAGGGGCGCAATAAATTGCGCCCCTACTTTTGTTTTCATGATTGAAAAAACGCGTGTTTTCGGGTACGATCGGCGCATGTACTACCGTCAGAAACGCGTAAAAAATTATGTCCCATTACTTGCTCTCGCCGGGGCGGTGATCGTTCTTGTGGGCGCAGGATGGCTCGCGCGCGGGGCTATCCGTGAGTTTTGGTATGACGTGACGCGTCCGGCCTTGCCGCCGGCCGTCGAATACGTGCCGCCGACGCCGACCACGACCGCCGCGACCTCGACGGCCGCCGTTCCGACGCCGACGCCGACCAAGCCCTCGCCCAAGCCCCCGACCCCTGCCCCGACCATCCAGGCCGAGGTAAATCTCGCCGTACCGTGGTTGCTCCAGGCGCCGAAGCAGAATTGGGTACAGCCGTTTGAAGACGCGTGCGAAGAAGCGTCTCTGCTGATGGTCGATGCTTATTACGATGGCCGCGGACGGGGCTGGACCGCGGATGAGGGTATCGAAGACATCCTCGACGTCGTCGCGTTTGAAGACGAGACCTACGGATACAATAAAGACACGACCGCCGCCGACGTCGCGAATACGGCCAAGGTCAAATTCGGATACAAGAATACCGTGGTCATGGATGCGACTGAGGCGAATATCAAAAAAATGTTGAACGAGAAGCGCCCGGTCATCATTCCGGCGTATGGGAAGGCGCTCAACAATCCAAACTTCCGTAACGGAGGTCCGGAATACCACATGCTTGTCATCAAGGGATATAATAAAGACGGATCCTGGATCACGAATGACCCCGGAACGCGCCGCGGCGCCGACTATGTATATCCGAAGCAGCTCTTGCTCGACGCCATCCACGATTTTGATCCGCGCGATATGCGCACCGGCCGGAAAGTCATGATCGTCGTCATCCCGTAAAAAGAAACTCGTTTCTAAAAACACATATGCCACCCCGCAAAACCACGCCCAAAACCCCGGCCCGCCCTCCGCATGCGCCTCACGCGCCCTATGCGCCGCTTTTCATGGTCGTGATCGTCGCCTTGCTGACTGTCGGGCTTCTCCTCATTTGGCGCGAATTGCCGATGGGACCGCAACCCAAGCCCCCGACATCCGTGACGGACGTGAAGCCTGTTCCGGCTACGCCGGCGAGCGCGGAGCAAAAGGCGTGCGAGGCCGCCCGTGGGAAATGGGTCGAATGCGGGAATCCGTGCCATGGCAAACCGGGCGAGGTGTGCATCACGTCCTGCGAGCCGCAGTGTTTGTGCGGCGGCATTGCCGGCTGGATGTGTCCCGAAAACCAAACCTGTACCGATTATGAGCCTTCAGCCGGTACGCCGGATGCGCTGGGCGTTTGCCGTTCCCGGGCCGCGGTTCCTGCGCCATCCGAACCGGTGCGTGAGCGTCCGTCCGGCATGCTGTGTGATGACCTGAACTTCATTTGCGTGGATGACGAAGTAAAAGACTCGACGCTCGCAAGCCCGTTTACCGTGAAGGGGAGCGGCATCGCGTTTGAGAACACGATCAACTGGCGTTTGTTGGACGGAAAGGGTCAGAAATTAGAAGAAGGCTTTGTGACCGCGGATGCGCCTGACATCGGCCAAGCCGGGGACTTCGAAATCCGCGCCTTCATGCTCAACGTGCCGACGACGAGCACGGGAACCCTTGAGGTGTTGGAGTATTCGGCGAAAGACGGGGAACCGATTCATAAGGTGGAGATCCCTGTGCAGCTTCCGCGTACCACCATGACCGCGCGTATCTTTTTGGCTGGGTATAATACGGAGTGTACCGCTAATAAGTCAGCGGATGTCACGATTGTGCGTTCAAATTTGCCGGTCGAGGCTAGTTTACGAACTTTGCTTGCGGCCGATCGTCGGATGGGTGAAGGTCTCAATGTCATTCCAGAGGGTACTCAGTTAGTTTCGCTCAAAGTCTCGGGCGGCACAGCGACCGTCAGCTTCAGTCCGGAGCTTCAGAATTACGGTGGTGGTTCCTGCAACGTGGAAGCTATCCGTGGACAGATCGAACAAACGCTCAAACAATTTTCTACGGTGAAGAACGTCGTAATCTCGGTGGTTGGCAAAACGCCGGAGGAAACGCTACAACCCTAAGGTATGGGCGCATCCTTGCTGATGGGAATGGTGGCCGGCATGACAGCCGGGACCATTTTGGCGTTCCTGTCGCATCTTGCGCCGCGTTTTGGAGCCGGGAATTTCATCCCGGACACGGATCAGCCAAAATTGTTCGGAAAAAAAGTTTCGCGCCGCGAAGCACACTTGATCGGTTTATTGGTACACATCCTGCTCTCCGGTATCTTTGGATTCGCCTTCGCGTTATTCGTCGAGCTCGGCTGGCTCTCCGACTACGCCTATGTCCCGATGCTGATCTGGGTTGTCGCGCTCACCCTGTTTACCGGTTTGGTCGTGATGCCGCTTGAGGGTCATGGGTTTTTTGGCCGCAAGCACGACGCCTGGTTCATCGTTGATGCGCTGATCACCAACGTATTGTGGGGCCACCTGTTCTTGGTTTTGTTGCGCGTATGGATGCTCCGCTAAGGTCATGGCGGTTATCGGGCGCGGTGTGTACCGGGATCGCGCTTGGCATTGGAGCCTGGATCGGGATTTTGTCATTCCAACCGAAGGTACCGAATTTTCGTGTCCTCCTGCACTCGCTTGAACGTCCGATGTTGGCCGGCGCCGCTTCGCCCATTGTCGGAGGAGGCATGGACACGCCCGCGCAAGAAATCGAAGCGCGCCTACTGTTTGTTGGCGACATCATGCTCGACCGCAATGTCGCGTATCGCACGCGACAATCGGGAAATCCGAACTATCCATTCCAAAAGCTTCCCGCCGGGTGGTTTGATTCCTTTGATTATGCCGTCGGCAATCTTGAAGGTCCGGTTACGGACCGCCGTCGTTCACCCGAGAAGTCCATCGATTTTATTTTTGATCCTTCCGTGGTCCCGGTTTTGAAGGCCCAGGGTTTGGATGCGTTTTCACAAGCGAATAACCATGCGCTGGACCAGGGCGCCGCCGGATATGAGGATTCCGTCCGGCGTTTGCGCGAAGCCGGTTTGCTCGTATTCGGCCATCAAGTGCTCGACGGCTCCCTTTCGCTCGCGACGACGACGGTGCGCGGCGTCAGGTTCGCGTTTGTCGGATATAACACCACCGATAATCCCATCGACAAAACCCAGGCCGGTCCGGTCATCCAGCAAGCGGCGCGCGAAGTGGATTTCGTCATCGCGTTTACGCATTGGGGAGAGGAATATAAGGATCGTCCGCAGGCGGGGATGATCGCCGACGCGCACTGGCTCGTCGACCAGGGCGCGGACGCGGTGATTGGCGGCCATCCGCATTGGGCCCAGGGTTTTTCTTCCTACAAAGGCAAGCCGATCGCGTGGTCTCTGGGGAATTTTATCTTTGACCAGGATTGGTCCGTGCAAACGCGACAGGGATTGGCGGTCGCCTTCACGGTGAAAGGCGGAAAAATCACGCTTGAACCGATTCCGCTTAATATCGACCAAAGCCGGCCGACCCTCCTGCAAGGCGAAGAGCTGATCAAGCGTTTGCAGGGGTTGGCGAACATTTCCGATGAGGGTTTGCGCGATCAAATCCGGGCTGGGAAGATGGAGTTCTGATGCACATCCTTTCCGTTTCGCAGTACGTCGCGTACCTGAACGACACGTTCAAGGCGATTTGGGATACGAACGAAGCCGCGATCGAAGGCGAGGTGAGCGAGTTCCGGATCTCACAAGGACAGTGGGTGAATTTCAATTTGAAAGACCAGGAAGCCGTCGTCAGTTGTTTTGCCGTGCTGAATAAGCTGCGCGTGCCGATCGAAGATGGGATGCGCGTGCGCGTGTCCGGGAGTCCCCGAGTCTATCCAAAATGGGGAAAGCTTTCGTTCAATGTCGAACGGGTGGAATTGGTGGGCGAAGGCGCGCTCCGAAAAGCACTCGCGGCCTTGCGGGCCAAGTTGGAGGCCGAGGGGTTGTTCGATGCCTCGCGAAAGCGCGAACTCCCGCGGTTCCCGTCGCGCATCGCACTGGTCGCTTCGCGCGAAAGCGCGGCATTCGGCGATTTCATCCGCGTGGTGAATGAACGGTGGAGGGGCGTAGAGATAGATCTGTATCACGCAGTTGTGCAGGGAGATAAAGCTCCGGATTCGGTCATGGCCGGTCTTGCATCCGCCCAAAAGCACGGGCCCTATGACGCCATCGTCATCACGCGCGGGGGAGGATCATTCGAAGAATTGATGGCGTTTAATGATGAGCGCCTGGTGCGCGCGATTTACGCGTCCAAGATTCCGACCATGGTCGCCATCGGCCACGAACGTGACGTGACGCTCGCCGAAGAAGTCGCCGACGTGCGCGGCTCAACGCCGACCGATTGCGCGCGCCGCCTCGTGCCGGACCGGAAAGACGTTTTGTATGAGCTCGCGCATTTGGAACAGGGGATTGCCGCGTCGGTGGAGAATCTGATCGAGGGTCATAAAGAGACATTGACGCGTTTCGAGTCCGCGGCCGACCGCTGGCTGGAGATGTTCCGCTTGCGTCTGGACGGCCTGCATCGCCTGATCGCCTCATTCAGTCCGGAAGCGGTCTTAAAACGCGGGTTCGCCATCCTGACCGACAAGGCCGGTGACGTCGTCGCCTCAATCAAAGACGCCAAGCCCGGCATGCCCATCGCCATCCGTTTGCGTGATGGCTCCGTGGATGGAAGAATCGAAGGATCGCAAGGTACGCTTATCTGATATGCCACCCAAAAAGAAAGCCGAAATTGATTTTTCCAAGGGATTTGCCGAGCTCGAACAGATCGCGGCCTGGTTTGAGCAGGGCGAGCCCGATTTGGAGCAGGGTCTGAAGAAATTCGAGCGCGCCAGCGAGCTGTCCCATGCCTTGCGTTTGCGTCTGGAGGAAGCGGAGAATAAAATGAAAGAGATTAAAGACCGGTCTTAACCCCCAACCCTATGATGTTTGTCATCCGTTTGGTTTTGAACGCGCTCGCGCTTCTCATCGTCGCCAATGTGATCCCCGGCATCGCCGTCCAAAGCTTTCCTTTCGCCTTGCTCGCCGCCCTGGTCATTGGTCTCGTGAATGCGCTCGTCCGTCCTTTGCTTGAAATCCTGTCCCTTCCGATCACCATCCTCACGCTTGGCCTGTTCTCGCTCATCATCAACGCCTTGATGTTCGCGCTTGCCGCCTGGCTTACGCCCGGGTTCTCGGTCGCGGGATTCGGTCCGGCATTCTGGGGCGGTCTCTTGTATGCCGTGCTCGCCACCATTATTAGCTGGATGGTGAAAGAGCAGGGTCCGCGCAAGGTCTAAGGGGCTATGGAGCGGTTCGGAGGAGCAGCCAAAATCGAAAAACCCAAGCTCATTCCGGTCGCGGAAGATTTGGACGCCTACAGCAGCCTCCTCAAAGAGGCTGCCTTGCATTCGGAGTCGCGTATCGCCGAATTGGGCGAGCGCGCGGAAAAGGTTGTGAAGCCATTGACCCGCCAGGAGCGCATCCATCTTTCGACGTATGAAGTTGATGCGGATTCGGCCTTTGCCAAAGGCAAGATTCAGCCGCTTACGCAGGATGTGATGGACGGCGAACGCGAGCGCATCAAGCAAATGAACGAGCACGCGGCCGAGTTGCAGGCCATGAATGAGGATATCGAGAATGGACGCGTGCCCGGGTATGAAGGCATTCGCGCGGCGAAGGAGGCGCTGCATCTAGACCAGATGGCTTTGCATGATGCGGAAGACCGTTTGTCCGTTTTGCAACGCAAACACGACGCCGGCGAGCAGCTTTTACCGATGCATTACCGCGTCATGCGGGAGCTTTCGGAAGAAGTCGCCCTTCGGCGCGAGCGCATCAAGCGGATGATCGGGCGCATCTCCATGTTTGGAGAAGTCCTGCATGCCCAGGAGTTGGAGATGGGCGGGGGAGCGAGCGGGTTCAGGCGCGCGAGGGTGGATCGCCAGAGCTCGCGGTTAATCCAGAAAGATCGCAATGGGTATGCGAGCGACGAAGAGGAATTCGATCATCTGAATCCGCCGGAACTCCCGCCGCTTACGGGCGATGAAGAGATCGCGGCGTGATAGATACCCTTAGCCCGTCATACGCCAGCCTCACGGCCGGCGTTTTCATTCCGTGCATGTTCATGTAGGAGCGCACGGCGGTCACCGCTTTGTGGTGTGGCGGATAGGTGTGGCCGATTTGAGTGACGATGAGTTGCTTTACCCCGAGGCGCTGGCCCCATTCGATGGTTTCGTCCGTGGTGAGGTGGCTCGGAAGTCTTTTTTGGAAAAAGAAAAACGCGCCGTCCAAAATGAGTACCGGAATATGTTTGAGCGCGCGCCTGGAGCGCGCGGGGAGATCGTTCGCGTCGCTCGCAAAGGCCAACGCTTTTCCGAACCGGTATCCATACGTCGGCACGTCGCCATGGATGACGGGGAAGGGGAGGATGTCCTGGTCGCCGATTTGTATGCGGTCAAACGGTTTGATGGGGACGAATTGGAGGTAGTCCAAATGCGGATAGTGCACGCGCAAGCGGCGCGCAGTCGCCGCGTCGGTCAGGATCGGGAGTTTGGTCGCGAAGCCCATGGACCCAGCCCAATGGTCAAGGAGCGGCAAACCGGCGGTCGCATCCGCATGGACATGCGTGAGCAGGACGGCGTCGATTTTTTGAGGACGGGCTTTCTGCAGCTGTTCGAGGATGTCCGGTCCGGCGTCGATGAGAAGGACGGTCTCTTTGGAAATGAGAAAGGCCGCCGAACGCCGCCTCCGGCTTTTGCCACCCTTTCTGGCGTCCATGCAGGCCGCATCGGTATGACCGGCTCTCGGGATGGCGCCCGCCGGTCCCGTGCCGAGAAATTGGAGGAACATGCCTTTATCGTAGCAGAGGACCGGCCTTGACGCCCGGCCATTCCTCCGCTAACCTACGCGCAAACGAACGCAAGAGTCCTGAGACAGAGAGGGTCCGACGGCATGTCGGACTTGATACTCCCAAGCGGAGACCTTTCCGAGGATCGCGAATCAGAGCCATTTTTGGCCCTAAATAGCGACCGCAGGATGTCTTCCACGTAAGACCTCTGCGGTCGTTTTGTACCTAATTCACCGTTTCCATCTATGCCCAAAACCCGTGCACAGAAGGCCGAAGCCGTCTCCGAACTTTCGCAGGCGTTCAAGGCCGGTAAAGCCGCGGTGTTCGCCGACTTCCAGGGCATGTCCGTGCAGTCCGTGACCGGTCTTCGCAAGAAGCTCCACGCGGAAGGTGTGGATTACATCGTCGCCAAGAAATCGCTCATGGCCCGCGCCGCAAAGGACGCCGGTTACGAGATCGATTTCAAGGCGATGCCTGGCATGCTCGGCGCCGCAATCGCGATGGATGACGAGATGGCTGCCGCCCGCATCGTCGGTACGGCCGCGAGCGAAAAGGATTCCACCCTTAAGCTCGTCGGCGGTATCTTCGAAGGCAATATCGTGGACCAGGAATTCGTGACGAAACTCTCGAAGCTTCCGTCCAAGCCGCAATTGCTCACCCAGCTTCTCTGGGTGCTCAATGGCCCGGCTGGCGCATTCGCCCGTCTCCTCAACGCGTACAAAGAACAGAAAGAAGCCGGCGCTCCGAAAGCCGAAGCCCCCGCTCCTGCTCCGACTCCGGTCGAAGCTCCTGTCGAAGTCCCCGCTGCCGCTCCCGAAGCCCCGAAGGCCGAAGAAGCTGCCGCCCCTGAAGCTCCGGCTGCCCCGGAAGCTCCCGCCGCCTAACGTGTTATTCATTAGATCTATAACTCTCACATTATGTCTGAGATGAAACAGGTCGAGATCCCGGCCAAGTTCCAGGGTCTCGTCGATTCCATCGAGAAGTTGACCGTCATGGAGCTCGCCGAGCTCGTGAAGTTGCTCGAGGATAAGTTCGGTGTGTCGGCTGCTGCCCCGGTCATGATGGCCGGCGCGGGCGCTGGCGCCGCGGCCGCTGAAGAAAAGTCGATTTTCGACGTCGAAATCAGCGAAGCCGGTGGCAACAAGATCGCCGTCATCAAGGTGATCCGCGAAGTCACGGGCCTCGGCTTGAAGGAAGCCAAGGACATCGTCGACGCCGCTCCGAAGGTCGTGAAGACCGGAGTGCCGAAGGCCGAAGCCGAAGATATGAAGAAGAAGATCGAGGAAGCTGGCGGCAAGGCCACTCTCAAATAAGCTCTTCAAATCAAAACTCCCACCGTTTGGTGGGAGTTTTGTTATCTCTAGTTCTCGACGCGCAGGCTTTGGATGATCTTTACCGCTTCCGCATCCGTGAGCCAGCCGTGGGAAGAGATCGTATACATATATGTCCGTCCGAAGACCTGCCAGCGGTTTGGCCAGATATTGTCTGCTGCGTTTGTGTAGCTCAGCACCGTGACGCCGCCCAAGGTTCGCTCACGGATCGCCAGAGTCGGGAAGGCTTGGCGAAGCGAGGCGCGGACTTCGTTCGGGGAGTCGCCTTTTTCTTGGATGGTCAAAGCTGCATCACGTCGCACAAGGCAGGAATTGAGATAGGCCGGTCCAAATTCAACTTCCGGATCATTACTCGGATCGCCTAGGCGGATAGGATTGAGGGCGTAGCTCTCATTTCCCCAGGCGAAGCTATAGGGGAGCGAGGCACGGACTTTCGTGGTGGGCTCCAGATAGGAGTAATACAACTCCGCGGTTGAGGTTGCCCAAGATAGATTACAGCCCTCGATTATGTCATTGAGGAGCGCTCTTCCCTTGGCGGTGTCGGTCCGCTCCGAGACTTTTCCTTGTAAATCCTCCACCTGTGTTTCGAGGCTCTGGCGGATGGCTTGGAAGGCCGCGACCGTCTCTTGATCGACTTCACCGTCGGAGTTTTTGAACGCGCTGGAGAAGCACACCGTTGCCAGTGCCATCGTGGCGAGCACGAGCACCCAAAAGGTGATCCACGAGTGGAGTGGGATCGTTGTGAGTTTCCACGTGTCTTTCATCACTTTCTTTTTTGTCGTTTTTGCTTTTTTAACGGTCATAGGACTTCGTATAGAATAACACAAAACGGCCTCGCGGCCGTTTTTATGTGTGAATATGTTGCTTTAGGGATTTGGCAGATCGAATTGATATACCTTATTCCCATCAGCCACGTAAATCTTTTTCGCATCGCGATCGGCATGCACGGAAATCGGTCCGGTCAGCACCGGCGACTTGTATTGGACGATGAGCCGGCCGTCTTTGCGGAAGACGAGCACGCGTTTGCCGGCCGTATCCGCGACCACGAACAAGTTGCTCACGTCATCCGTCCAAATGGCCGAGGCATTGGTCAGCGGGGGATCGATGACCGGAAGGGCGAACCCATCATCCGCGCCCTGGCTGTAGCGGCGCACGGTTCCGTCGCGGAAGGAGAGCCAGACGTTTTGGTCCACCGTAATTCCCGTGGCATCGGCGAGGCTGGTCGAGTTCTGTTTGAGATAGGCGGTTTCCTGGGCGATGCCGCTGCCGGACGGGGCGTAGCGCCACACCATATTGCTAGCGGTGTCCAGCATATAGAACCGGCGGCCATAGACTGCGAAGGCCTTGGTGCTGCTCACCTTGCTTTGCGTCCATGAGACTTCGGTGAAGGTGGCATTGGTTTGGTTGAAGACGAAGAGGCGGCGGTTCTCATTCAAAAGATAGATGCCCGAGGCGCCCGGCCACGACGCGACGATGCGTCCCGCGTTTTCCGGCAGATTGTGTCGCTTGGTTTCGCGCGTCGCGGGTTTCACTTCGATCAATTGGTTGGCGACCGCGTCGGTCGCATACACCGCGCCCGCGGCTGCCGAGACGGTACCGAGCGAACCATCGGCCGCGCCAAGCGACGCCGCGGCGATTTCCGGCGGGTTCTCCACGGTCACTTCACGGCGGAGCTTTTGGGCCAGTTCATCAAATTCGCCTAGGATCTTTTCCTTGGCGTCTCTACGTCCATTCGTCTTTTCATCCAAACCGTTCGCCAAGTCGCGGCCTTCCTTCACGAGCTGGTTGGCGCGCGTGTCATTGTTATAGACGATATTCGCCTCGGCCTGGGTTTTCCGGTCCGTGGCCTGGTCGAACATGCTATTCCAGAATGCCTGTTCGGCCTTGGCCTTTTGCGAGGACTGGAACCAGAGGCCTCCGACGAGCAAAACCAGGGCAACGGCGCCTACGGCGATGAGTTGGCGCTTGCGTTTGACCGTCAGGGTCGAGCCCATGCCCGCAGCCGTGGTGCGCATCCCGGCGACGGCCACCGGATCGGAAGATTTGGCGCGGCGCTGCTTGAAGCGCGCGGTCAGGTCGGCGAATACGCCGACGAGGGTCGCGGCCGTCTTGGGCGTGCGGACGGCGGGGGAGAGGACGCCTTCCGTTTCTTGTTCGCGGGAGTACATCTTCTCAACCGAGCGCGTGCTCTTGCCGGCTTCTTCGACGGCTTCGATCTTTTCCTCGCGCGTCGCCGGCGAAACCCAGGCGACTAAGGCGGCAAAATCATCCGCGAGATCACGGCGGTCCAGTTCTTGCTTGATTTCGAGCGCGGCTGTGACGGGCGGGAGGGTCTTCAGGTTTTCCGCGATCTTCAAATCGCCGCGCAAGGCCTCGAAGTTTTGCGTACCGGCGAATAACACGTCGCCCTGCTTGATGTCGCCGCAGATAAAAGAGGCGAACGGCTTTTTCGGATCAATGTCGGTCGGCTGCTCCAGGGAACCGAAGAGGTCAAAGCCCTTCCAGCCTCCGTCATCCTGCTTTTGCAGAAACATGTTGGACAGGCGGCCCGTCCCGGTCACGCAGAGCATCCCGTCTTGGAACTCCATTAGAAAGAGATTGACGCGGTTCCAGGCGATGGCCGTCGGTTCGCGCTCGACAAAGGTCGCCACGGCCTCGTTCAGGCGCTGGACGAGCTTTTCAAAGCGGGCCATGGGGTCGCCCTCATAGGCAGCCAGGAGCCTCCGGGTCTGTTCGGCCGCTTCATTCAGGGTGTCGAGCAGCTGTTCATAGGCATACAGCGAAGAAGCGATATCCGCGACCATAATCAGGGTCGGCCCGCGCTTGCCGCGGTCATACCCCTCGTAGCGGAACAGGCCGACGATACGCTCGCCGGCAGCTTGGCTTCGCTCTATTTCGGCGATCCGGAATACCTGGTCCATATCGAGGTTGAGTATAGGTGCGGGACAACGGAAACGTCCAGCAAACGCCGTACTCCGCCGACGCTTGTCAAGGGACCAATGCTTGGGCAATATGGGACTCAGACTATGCTTGAACACCTTTTTGGTTCGCGTACCCGCGTCAAGCTTTTGAGCTTGTTTCTCCGCCAGCCGGACGAGCCGATTTTCGTGCGCGAGATTACCCGCCGCGTCGGCACCCAGATTAATGCCGTGCGCCGCGAGCTTTCCAACCTGCTGAAGTTAGGATTGATCGTCGAAACCATCGAAGGGGAGGGCGACGGGACCAAGGCAAAAGCGCGCCAACCGGGATTGAAGAAAAAGTTTTACAAAGTGAATCCGGATTTTCGTTTGCTGAAAGAGTTGAGCACACTCTTGTTGCGCGCGCAGGCATTATACGAAGGCCGGCTCGACCATGAAATCCCGAAACTCGGCGACGTGCGTTACCTCGCCTTCCTCGGTGTCTTCCTGGGTGAAAAAGCGCCGGTGGACGTCTTCATCGTCGGGCAGGTGAACGAATCGCAATTGAAAAAACTGATCACCGAAGCCGAGCACTCGCTCGGTTACGAAATCAACTTCACCGTCATGTCGCATGAAGACTTCCGCTACCGCAAAGACATGACCGATAAGTTCCTCTATTCGATCCTGGAAGGCCGCAAGCATGTCGTCATCGACCGCTTGGCCGAGCGCTCGCCCATTACCTAAGCCTATGGCCTGGCTCTTCATCGATACCCATGAATCCGGCCATGTCCGATTGGCTTGGTTGGAGGGAGGCGAAGTCCTGAAACGCCAGGAAAAAGAAGGAAGAGCCGCCGTTTTGTTGCCGATGATCGCCAAGGATTTGGAGAAGATGAAGTTGAACGGCGTCTGCGTCGTGGCCGGTCCCGGGTCATTCTCTGCGGTGCGCGGCGGCGTCTTGGATGCCAACCTCATTGCCCGCCTGAAGGGGATTCCGCTCGTGCCCGTCCCATCGTCGGATTGGCAGGATCTCGAAGGCCTCGCCGCGCGCATCCAATCCGGGGAGATTTCCACCGCCGAATACGTCGCGCCGATTTACGACCAGGAACCCAATATCACCATCCCGAAAAAAATCGCATGATCCCCAAGTCCCGCTTCGTACGCGCCTGCGAAATCCTTCCGGGCGCGCTCGTCTGGACCACGCTCATCGCGTCGGTGCTTTTGTCGTTCGTGCGTCCGATTTGGATGGTGTACTTCATCATCGTGTTCGATTTGTACTGGCTGATGCGCGTCACGTACTCGATCCCGTTCCTGCTTTCCTCGTGGTGGCAGTATCGCCGGGCGTTGAAACGGAACTGGCAAGGCGAAGCCGAACGCCTCGCGGGGTACGACGATATCCGCCATCTCGTATTCCTTCCGACATATAAAGAGGAGTTGCCCGTCGTGCGCGATACCCTGCGCTCGCTTTCCAGCTGCGCCTATCCGGCCGACCGTATCCATATCGTGCTCGCCGGCGAAGCGCGCGACGCCGAACGCTTCCGCGCCATCGTCGAAATCGTTGAACCCGAGTTCGCGTCATTGTTCGCGAGCTTCCGGGCGACCATGCACCCCGTGGGTTTGCCGGATGAAATCCCCGGAAAAGGCTCCAACCTCCACTATTCGGCTTCCCAAGTCGTTCCGGAATGCGGGCTGGATCCCGAGAAGACCATCGTGTCGTCTTTCGACGTGGACACGATCGTCCACACGCAATATTTTTCCTGCCTCACCTATCAGTTTTTGACCGTGCCCGAACCGACGCGCAGCTCCTACCAACCGGTCGCGCTGTATAACAATAATTTGTGGGAATCGCCGGCGGCCGTGCGCGTTTCGATGTTCGGCACGACGTTTTGGCTGATGACCGAGCTCGCGCGCCCCGAAGGCATGATGACGTTCTCGTCGCATTCCATGTCGTTGCGCATGTTGATGGACGTCGGCTATTGGCAAAAAGACATCGTGTCCGAAGACTCGCGCATTTTTTTGCAGGGCCTGATCAAGTACCACGGCCAGTACCGCGTGACGCCCATCCATCTTCCCGTCTCGATGGATACCGTCATGACCGGAAATTACTGGAAAGCGCTCCCGGCATTGTATAAGCAGCTTCGACGCTGGGCATGGGGCGTGGAAAATTTCCCGTACATGGCCGACGCGTTCCGCCGCGACAAGGAAATGCCGTTCATGACCAAATTCACCTGGCTCTTCAAGCAGGTGGAGGGCATGTACACCTGGGCCACGGCGCCGCTCCTCATATTTATTTTGGGATATCTGCCGTTTTACGCCGCGCCGGACCAATTCCGCAGCTTCGCCATCTTCCAAAATACGCCGTTTACCTTGCAATGGCTGATGCGTCTCGCCATGGTCGGGTTATTTCTCTCCGCCGGCCTCGCGCTGACCTTGTTGCCGCCCATCCCGAAACATATCTCCAGGCCGTATGCGTGGTTCGTCATCCTGGCTCAGTGGCTGTTATTGCCCGTGACCTTCGTGCTCTTCGGCGCATTGCCCGCGATCGATGCGCAGACGCGCTTGATGCTCGGCCGCTATCTTGGGTTTAACGTGTCGCCAAAGCGCACGGTGAAATAATATGGCAGGTTCCGTGCATTGGTCCGCGCTCGTCGTCGCGGATGATCCGAACGCGATGCTTCCCGAAGCCTTGCGCGGCCTTGAGGCATTGTCGCCGCCGCCGTCCGTGACCGTCGTGGACAATGCGCCAGCCGGACAAAAACGCCCGGATATCGTGTGGCCCGGCTTGCGTTGGTTGCGTAATCCGCGCCCGCAATCCGTCGGACATTCCTACAACCAGGCCATTGAACTCGCGCTCGCGCATGCTCAGGGTGAGCTGGAAAATAATTTCGCCCTCCTGATCACGCCCGACGTCATCGTCGGCACCGATCTCCTCCAGAAGCTCGACGCGCTTTTCGATGCGGAGCCTTTGCTCGCCGTCGTCGGTCCGAAGCTCCGCCGCGCGTATATCGCCGGTTCGTTGGATGGCGATCGTCGTGAAATAGAATTTTCCGACACGCTTGATGGGATCGGTATAACGGTTAATTGGCTGGGGAAGGCGAACTTCATCGGCCGCGGCGATCCGGATGACGGCCAGCAGATTTTGAAGAAGCCGCCGTACGCGCCGTCGCCCGCGTGTTTCGCGGTGCGCCTGTCGGCCCTGCGGGCGCTCTCCGCCCACGGACCCTGGTTCCAGGAAAGCGGGGAATGGCCACGCGTCGCCATCGGGCTTTTCCGCAGGCTTGAGGGCGCGGAATACCGATTGACAGTCGCGACGGAAGCGGTATCGTGGCGCCTCACGCCCCGCGTATGACGCCCAAGGTCTCATTCGTAACGGTAAACTACAAAACCCCGCATTTCATCCGGCATCTTTTGTCCGGGATTGAAGAGGCGAAGTTGTCGTTCCCGTACGAATACTTCGTGGTGGACAACGCGTCGCAGGATGGGACGCCGGAATTGGTGGCCGAACGGTTCCCTTGGGCCACGCCCATCGCTTCGGAAAAAAATCTTGGCTTTGGCGCCGGCAACAATCTTGGGATTGAAAAAGCGAAAGGCGAGTATGTGATCTTATTGAATCCCGACCTCACCATTTTCCCCGGCGAGCTCGAGGCATGGATCGAGTGGATGGATAAGCGTCCCGACGTCGGGGTTTCCGGCCCGCGCGTCTTGAATCCCGACGGATCGGACCAGCATTCCAGTTATCGTTTTCCCGGGCTGTTCATCCCGATGTACCGCCGCACCTTCCTCGGCCACCTGCCGTGGGGCAAAAAAGCCATCGCGTCCTATCTTATGCATGATATGGATCGCGGCTCCGAACAGGACGTGGATTGGGTCTTGGGCGCGGCCATGTGCATCCGTCGCTCCGTGCTTGAGAAGGTCGGGAGCTTCGACGATCGTTTTTTCATGTATTTCGAAGATGCGGACTTGTGCCGCCGCGTGTGGGAGGCGGGCCATCGCGTCACGTACATGCCGAAGGCGCGCCTCGTGCACTACCATAAGCGCGAAAGCCAGACGCGGTATCCCTGGCAGGCGCTCAGCAACCCGGTAGCCCGCGCCCATATCAAGAGCGGTTTGAGGTATTTCTTAAAGTACCGCGCCAAACCCAATCCCAGGGCTACGTGATAAGATGCCTCCATGTCCCTGGAGCAGCAGCCGAATTTTTTGACTTGCCCAGCCATGCCGGAACTTCCGGCAGGGGATGCTCCTCCGACTTCAAGCCAGCCGCCCCAACGGCCCGCTCCTCGCCCTGAACCGCCTAAATCCGGATACCAATTCCCGTGGAAGAAGGCCTTGGTGTTGGTCGGTATTTTGGCGTTGGTCGGCGTGATGCTCTTGGCCGCGCCCGGCCTCGTGGGCGGCGTCCGCGCGGGATCCGGCGCCTTGCGCGCCCAGTCGGCTTTGAAACAGGCGCAAGCGCATGCCCTTGCGCGGGAATTCCGTGAAGCGGACCAGGAGCTCTCTTCCGCCGAGAGCGCTTTGCTTGAGGTGCGCGCGGGCTTGCGCATGACCGGACCGTGGCGCCAGGCGCCCTGGGTCGGTTCCAAGATACGCGCATTGGAAGAGGTGGAACGCGCGGGCTCCGCGGCCATCGGCGGCTTGCGCGATTTGTTGTTTGCCGCAATCTCTATCCAGGACGCGTTGGAAGGCGCGACCGGTCCCGATGGTTTGGGCGTTGACCCGAACCGCAGCTATAACGATTTAAGTAAGGAAGAAAAACGCGCGGTCATCGCGCGTCTCGCCGAAAGCCTGCCGCGCATGCGCACGGCCCGCGAAAAAGTCGCGATCGCCGCCGAAGCCTGGAAGCGCGTCCCACAGGACCAGCTGTTCGCGCCGATCCGCAACGCGCTCGCGCCCTTGGCCGACCGTTTGCCGGATGCCAGCCGCCAGTTGGACGAAGCCGTTTCCATTTTGGAAATCGCCGTCCCGATTCTGGGGTATCCGACGCCCAAGACCTATCTCGTGCTTTTGCAGAACGCCGACGAAATGCGCCCGACCGGCGGGTTTATCGGCAATGTGGGCTTGATGAGCGTGGACGCGGGTGATCTCGCCCATATCGAATTTGAGGACGTATATGCCGTGGATAATCCGGTCATAAATACGTGGAAAGAGGCGCCTCCGGAAATCATGCGGCGCGAGCTGGGTATCCCGGCATGGTTCCTGCGCGACGCTAACTGGTCGCCGGATGTCCCGGAATCCTTTGAGCGCGTATTAGATTTCTATGTCCGTGAGATGAAGCTCGGACGCAACGCCGACCTCCACGTGGATGGCGTCATCGCGCTCCAGCCCGAACTCTTCCGCCAGCTCCTGCTCCTCACGGGTCCGATCGTAGTGGATGGAAAAACCTTCGGCGCCGACAACTTCTTCGACCAGCTTCAATACGACGTGGAGCAAGGGTTTTTCCTGGAGGATGATTTGCCGGTCGCCCAGCGCAAAGAAATCGTAGCCAAGGTCGGCGATGAGTTAATCGCCAAGCTCACGAGCCAGCCGGCGAGCCGTTGGCCGAACATGCTGGATATTGCGGCCAAGAGCCTCGACCAGAAAGATATTCTAATTTATTCACGTGACCGGAATCTCCAGAGTTTGATTGACGCGCGCGGATGGGGAGGGCGTACGCTCGGGACGGAAGGGGATGAGCTCTGGGTGATTGATGCCAACCTCGCCGCCCTCAAAACCGACGGCGTCATGGACAAGCGGATCATCTACTCGGTGGATGCTACCGATCCGGGCGGTCCGGTCGCCACGGTGCGGTTGCGTTATACGAATACGAACCGGACCCTAAGCTGGCGCTATACGCGCTATCGCAGCTATACGCGCGTGTATGTTCCGGAGGGAAGCGAGCTTTTATCCTGGTCGGGTATCTCGAATAATCGCAATCCGGATGTCTTAAAAGAGCTCGGCAAAACCGTGTTTGGCGGCTTTTGGATCGTCCAACCGGGCGCCACTGGCGAGTTGGTGTTCAGGTACCGCCTTCCGGCCCGCGTTCGTGAGAAGATCAGCTCGGGACCGTATACGCTTTTGGTTCAACGCCAACCTGGAGCCGAGGCAAAATTGACGCTCGATCTCCGGTTCGGTAAGACGGTTCGTAGCGCCTCACCCGGTGAGGACGAAGAGCAGTTCGGAGACGACCGGTATCGGTACGAAACGGACCTCGTTGAAAACGAAACGTTTACCATCGGCTTCTAGGGCGGGCAGGGGTCCGCGCAACTCTATTTATGTTCGGAAAAAAAATCGGCATTGATCTTGGAACGACCACCGTCCTTGTTTATATTCCGAAGAAAGGGATCATCATCAATGAACCGTCCGTCGTGGCGGTGTCCCTTGCCGACCGCAAAGTGCTGGCCGTCGGCAAAGAAGCGAAAGACATGATCGGCCGCACGCCCGACACCATCGTCGCGCGCCGTCCGTTGAAAGATGGCGTCATCGCCGACTACCGCACGACGGAAGCCATGCTTCGTTATTTTATTAATAAGGCCTTGGGCGGCATGCGCCTCTTCCGTCCGGAAGTCATGGTCGCCGTGCCCGGCGGCATCACCTCCACGGAGCGCCGCGCCGTGATTGACGCGACCATCAGCGCCGGAGCCCGCGCCGCGTATATCATCAAAGAACCGGTCGTGGCGGCCATTGGCGCCGATATTCCGATCGGTTCGGCTTCCGGCCACATGATTATCGATATCGGTGGCGGCACGTCCGAAATCGCCGTTATTTCCTTGGGCGGCATCGTGTCTTCGTCTTCCGTGCGCATTGGCGGCAACAAACTCGACGCCGCCATCCAGGAACATGTCCGCCGTAAGCACGGCCTCGCCGTCGGCGAACGCACGGCCGAAGACATCAAGATTAAAATCGGTTCGGCATTGTATCTTGAAGATAAATTGGAAATGGAAGTGAAAGGCCGCGACATGATCACGGGTTTGCCACGCATCATCGCCGTGACGTCCGATGACGTAACCGACGCCATCCAGCACGAGCTTCAGGGGATCGTGGATGCGATTAAGGAGGTCTTGCGTGCGACGCCGCCGGAACTTTCGGCCGACGTCATGCAAAAGGGGATGGTATTGTCCGGCGGTTCGTCCCAGCTCCGTAACCTCGATCGTCTGTTCGCTGAAGCTACCGGCGTCCCGGCCTATGTCGCCGACAACCCGCAGCAATGCGTGGCCAAAGGCACCGGCATCGCCCTCGAAAACCTCGAATTGTACAAGCGAAGCGTGTTTTCGTCGTAAAGAAATGGCAGGTAGGGTACAATGGTCGGCGTATGAGCCTAGAACAAATTTTTGCGAACGCCGGAAAAAGCGAAAACCGCTTGGAGGCTTCGCAACTTCCCTACCAGCGCGAAGAGCTTTTAAGCCTTCTCGCCGAGCGTCAAAAGTATGTAAGCGAGGCGTTGGAGTCGGCGCAGGAAACGGCGATTCCCGAAGATGAGGCCGGCCGCGCCGCCGCCCTCGGCGCAAAGTCCGCCCGTATTCGCCAACTGAGCGAATGGAGCGACGCCTTGTCATCCGCCATTAAAAAATTCTCCAAACCCTCTAAGGCTGAATTGCGCGATCCGGCGACCGCCGGACAAGTCTGGATTTCCAAAGATTTCCAGAATCGCTTGGACCGCATCGGCCAGGAAGAGGATGAGGGCCGTTTGGCCGTGGAGAATCTCTATCTGAAACAGCGCGAGGACGAACGCGCTGAAACGGAGCGCAGCGTCAAAGCGAAGATCGGCCGGGGTAAGAAAAAGGAGCAAATCATCGGCGATGAAGATGTCGAAATGGAATTGGAAGACCAGGACATCGAACCTGCCCAGACAAAAGAGGAGGTGATCGGCGATGAAGACGTGGAGATGGAGCTTGAAGGCCATGATTTGGAGCCGCTTGATTTGGAAAAACGGAAAGCGAAGAAATCGGACCGTGCTGAACGTGATGCCTATGTCGCGAAATTGGCCGAGAAGTTCGCCGCCGAAGAAGATACCCAGGTGGAATATGAAGACCCCTTCGGCCAGCTTTTGGCAGAAAAGACGCGCGAGCGCGCCTCGGCGATGAGCGGTCCGGACCGGGAACGTTTGCGCCAGGCCCAGATGCTGGAAGCGATGGAGGATTTGGAGCAGCTGTCGGTCGAAGCCTTGAACCGCGTCTCCAAATTGTGGAATGACTTGAAAGGTTTGAAAAAGCGTCTCTCAGAGTTGCGCGCGCAGATGACGGGCGGCACCCCGGTCGAGCAGGGCGTGCTGGCGGCCGTGGAGGCGGCGGCCCATCAACTCAAAGAAGAGGGCGATGCCGGCATGCGGGACGTGCTGATGATCGAAAAACAGATCGCCAGCCTGCGCGAGGAACTGGGTTCGCAGGAAGAAGCCGCGGACCAGGAAATCTCGGGACCGCGCATCAAGGTTCCGCGTTCACGTCCGGCCATCAAAAAGTCGGCGTAACAATAGGGAATAATAAAAACGCTCCGACGCATGTCGGAGCTTTTGTTTAGCTGGCGGCTCGCACAGGCTCCGGGAACTTCCCGAAGAGAGTCTCGAGCTCGCCGAGCAGGGCGGCGTGGCGCGCATCGTGCTTCACGAGCAGGACGATGATGACGCGCTGCACGAGATCGCGCAGCTCGTCCGGCGCATAGGGCGGGCCCGTCTGCAGGCCGCCCACCTCGCGGTCCCAGGCCTGCATGGCCTCGATGATGCCGGAGCCCAGGATGGCCCGTCCTGCCCTGAGGGCGAGCGACGTAGCGGCGGCGAGGGCCGCGTCGGCCCTGCCTTCCTTGATCCGGCATGCGATGTGCTTCGGGCGTTCGCCCGCCGTCGGGTCTTCGTTGCCGTCCTCGTCGATGATGATCGGGAGGCGGCACAGGGAACAAAGAACGTGCGTGTCTCCCATGATTCACCTCCGGGAAAAGAGACGTTCGAACCTAGCAGGACTTGTCGGGTTTGTCAATCCTCCCAGGTATCTCTAAGCTACTCCCATGCACATCGGGATAGAAGCCTCGCGCGCCAATCGCCCCGTAAAAACGGGCGTGGAATGGTATGCCTGGCATGTGATCCAGCAATTGAAGGCATTGCCCGGCGCGGCCAAACACCAATGGTCTTTGTATTCCAATAGTCCGCTCCAAGGGGGATTGCAGTCCGGTCCGGCGAATTGGAAAGAGCGCCGCCTGTCCTGGCCGCCCAGGTATCTCTGGACCCAAGCGCGTCTTTCGTGGGAAATGCGCCGCCGCCCTTCGGACGTTTTGTTCGTGCCTGCGCATGTCTTGCCCGTGATTAGTCCGAAGAAATCCGTGGTGACCGTGCATGATGTCGGGTTCAAGCGGTTCCCGGAAGCCTATAAAAAAATCCAAGTCGCGTATCACGAGATTACGACGCGCGATATCGTGCGCCGGAACGCGCGGATCATCACGGTGAGCGAGTTTTGCAAACGCGAAATTGTGGAATTATACGGCGCGAAGCCCGAACATATTTTTGTGACGCCCCTCGGCCTTGACCACGACCGGTATCGTCCGCAAACCGTCAGGCCGGAAAAACCGTATCTCCTCTTCGTCGGCCGCGTTGATAAGAAAAAGAATTTAATAACGCTGGTGCGCGCCTTCGAGCTTGTGGCCGACGAATTTCCGCATTTGGAGCTGAAGATCGCGGGTACGTTTTCCGGCCCCGCCGGGCTTTCGACGACGGGTGCCAAGGAGCTCATGGAAGCCATCCAATTCTCGCCGTATCAAGACCGCATCGACATGCTCGGATATGTAAAAGAGGAGGAGAAGCCGGCCCTGTTGTCCGGCGCATCGATCTATATCCAGCCTTCGATCTATGAAGGGTTTGGCTTGCCGCCGCTCGAAGCCATGGCCTGCGGCACGCCAACCATCTGCGCTGATTCCACCTGCCTCCCGGAAGTCGTCGGTGAGGGGAATGCCCTCTTCTTTGATCCAAAAGATACCGAAGCCCTCGCTTCGGCGATGCGCCGTATCTTATCTGAACCGACCCTACGCGAAGACCTGATCCAGCGCGGGCTTGCGCGTGCGAAGCAATTCGCCTGGAACCGGACCGCCGAAGAAACCCTCAGAATCCTGGAAACGTGGTAAAATTCTTTCCATTGTTATGATGGATGACGTGAAGCTTGCGCTGGCCGATCTTGGACTCGCGCCCAAAGAAGCCGATACCTATATCGCCATGTTGGAGCTCGGCCCGTCGAGCGTGCAGGATATCGCGAAGAAAGCCGGAATCAACCGCACCACGGCTTACGTCATGATCGAGGCGCTGAAGAAGCATGGTTTGGTTTCGACGTTTGAACGCGGCAAAAAAACGGTTTTTGCGGCCGAGAACCCGGAGCAGCTCGTGGAGATCCTGACGCGCCAACTGGGAACCATCCAGGCGAAAAAGAGCCGCTTGGAAGAATCCCTGCCGAGATTGCTCGCGATTTTTAATACGGTCGAAGACAAGCCCAAGGTGCGGTTTTTAGAAGGGGAAGCGCCTTTGCGCGAAATCCTGAATGAGATCGCGGGCGTCCGGGAAGAAGTATGGGAAATGTATGCCGTGGATGAACATCTGATCGAAGTGATTAAAAAACTTCAAACGCATGAGCAGCGCATGGAAGTTCCCCGCCGCATCAGGGGGCGTTCGCTGATCACCGTAAAGCCGGGACAGATGCTTCCGTATTTCGATCCCAAGAATACCGAGATCCGCGCCTTGGATTGGTCCGTGCACCAATTCACCGGGGATATCACCATTTTCCGCGATCGCGTATACATCTTCGTTTATAAAGGCCGCTTGGGGGCGATTGCCATCGAGAGCAAGGAAATCGTGGAGATCGTCCGCGCCCTGTTCGAGATGGCCTGGAGCTGCGCCATTCCATGGACGCCGCCGCCGGATTGGGAAAAACATAAATTAGAGAAATAAAAACGGCCGTGCGGCTGTATCCGTCACGGCCGAGCCGTAGGATGTGTACGCCTGGCCTAAGCCCGGGCGTTTTTTGTTCTTGACCTGAAGTGATGGCCGATCAGGCCTGCCCGTAGCTCGGGCAGTAGATGTGCCGGTAGAACGGGGTGCTGCAGCCGCCGTTGCCGCCGCCGGAGCACCACGCGTCCGCGGTGATCGCGGCGAACTCGGCGTCGCTCAGCTCGAGGCACCTCGCCTCGACGCCGCGCGTCTCGTGCGCGATCGCGTTGTCCTTCATGTTCTCGGTGCAGGCGGCCACGAGCTCGAGCTGGAGCTCGGGCTGAGGCTGGGAGGGGATCATCTGCCTGTTCATCGCGTCCTCGTCGAAAGTCCCGGAAGAGATACCACATCACGATCGCGGCGGGACTATCCCGCGTCCGTGACCAGCCACTCAAACAAAAAACGCCTTCTTTGTCAAGGCGTGGCTCTTCCGCGCGATGCCTCCGATCAGAGGCTGGTCGCAGTCGAGCAGGAGCTTGGTATACGCCTCCCACCCGTTCCCGCATTTTTCGGCGCGGGGGCATGGTGCTGGGGGCGCCTGCTTGCCGGGGAGCAGGTCAGCCGAGGGCTGTTTCAGCAGCTTCGTATGGCGCCGGAGACGCAGTGCGCAACCGGGCGAAGCCACCAACGGCGGAGGGACAGGAGCGGCGACATCCGCTGAGTGTCCATGGGGCACCTCTGAGCCATAGTCATCGTTTCGGCCGATCTTCCGCTTGGCGAACGGGCTATGCGGCCGGCCCGATATTCCCATCGTCTTCTTCGGAAGCTGCCCTGCTTCCACTGCGCACCTACCATCCACGGCTGATCAGGCCAGAACGGTCAGCGCCGATGACGCGGGCGGGATCCGGTTTCGCTTGCGCGAAACCGGCTCTGCGACGGTACGGTTTCGATTCCTCCAGATCCGGTTTGCAGTCCCGGCCACCATGAGGGTGGGGTGGCCTCCCATCCAACAGGATCGAAACGGGTTAGGCCATGCGCCGAATGGTGCATGGACCGTAACGGGAGTTATTTTGTTAAAAATGGCATCTTTTAGCAAGAAAAGAATATCTTTTGTGCTTTTTCTTTTATATTAGCCAAATTTATTTTGCGAAGATTAGCCAAGAAAAATGTCATGTTTTATTGACAAAATGGGCAATTTGTGCTATGATGATTGGTTCTGAGAATGGCTGTTATGGCATGAACCGCGAGCTGAAATTCGCGTATTCATGAACATTAACAACTGAATTCCGAACCATTCCATGACCCACGAGGGTCATGAGATGAAACTGAGTTAGTTTCGGCTTCAAGCCGGGACGCCCTAACTGGGAGAAGATCGATGCGAACGAACCTGATGATCCTGGCGGTGTGTGCGATCGTGACCGGCTGCGACGGCTTCGGCCCCGCGCCCGGCACGGCGATGATGTCCGACGCGGGCGTGATGCCCGTGGGGGACGGAGGCCCCGAGCGGCCCCGTCCCACGACGGACGGCGGCATGGAGATGCCGCGAGAGACCGATAGCGGCACGCCCCTCGGGGAAGTGCCGGTGTCGGGGAGCGCGTGCGATCCCGACCGCGACCGCGAGACGTACGACTGCGCCCTCGAGGGGTGCGATCGCGCCTACCTCGTGTGCCTCGGCAACAGCCGTTGGCGCTGCGTGCCCGACACGGGCGCGATCTGCGAGATGCCCCGTCCGGAGACGGATGCGGGCGTCCCGAGCGTCGAGACCGACGCGGGTTCGCCCGCGGTCGGAACCGATGCCGGAACGCCGGTCGTCGACGCGGGTTCGCCCGCGCCGGCCTGCCTCGCCGATACGGTGCAGTTCTGCCCGCTCGCGGCCGATGGATGCTTGCGCATGCGTCCGTGTAACCCGGTGACGGGCACGTACGACGGCGAGTGCCTCACGGTCTTCTGCCCTTCCACGGGCGCGGATGCGGGCACGGCTCCGGTCGATGCGGGTACGGACGCAGGTCCGCCGCCCGTGGTCGACGCCGGCAGCGATGCCGGAACGGACGCCGGAAGCGACGCGGGGACGGATGCGGGCAGCGATGCCGGCACTTCGGCCCTGGTGACGTACGAGATCCTCTTCAGTGTGGACTCGTCCGTGATCACCCGTCCGATCCGTGACCTCGAGCTTCTCGAGGAGACGGCGGACGAGGGCGCGACGCACGCCGTCGCGGTGCCGGTCACCTGCCTGAACGGCGGCGGCCTCGGCGCCATGGTGACGGAGGGCGGTCGCTCCTACTACCGCTGCGACGTCTCCCGCCCCGCGGGCGCCCGCTTCGCCTTCGTCGGCCGAATCAACTTCACCGACGGCACGAACTGGGGCACGCTCTCGGGCTGGAACCGGACGGACTGCAACGACGTGGCCGGCACGACCCTCATCGAGCCGAACACGGCGGGGGTCTCCTGGATCATCCGCCGCCCGAGTGGAGCCTCGCTGCTCCCGTCGACCGGCTACCCGCTCGCCGAGAACTACCGGCACATCACGGAGGACGACGCGACGACGCGAGTCGTGGACGTCGTCTGCCGTCACATGCTGACGTTCTCCGCTCTCTGAGCTCTCCCCGCCTCGCGGGGGTGGTGCTCGCACCCGTTCTCTCGGTTACTCCGAGGGGCGGGTGCTTTTCTTTATGCGTTTTTCCCTCTACCAAGCAAAAATCCGGCTCTTCCTGTCACAAATCGGGCAATAAACGACGTTTTTTCGCTGTGATGACACCCGTAACGGATTGACATTTTTATTGTTTTATGCAAATGTCAGCCTGCAATCCAGAACGGTTTCTGGACTGACCTTTGACCTGTTCCACAACGAGAGAGGAGGTGCGCCCATGAAGCGCATCAACGCGATGTTCGTCCTCGTGGTCGCCCTCCTGGCGACTGCGCTCACCGGCTGCCCCATGGGCAGCCCTCCGCCCGCGACGGGCTCCTGCCCGAACCGCGGCGACTCGATGCTGTGCACCCAGTCCAACGGGTGCGAGGGCATCCAGGTCTGCGGCTTCACGTCGCTTCCCGGCGGCGGACACGGCACCGACCTGCACTGGGGTCTGTGCACCGGCCCGGAGTCCTGCGCGATGCCCGTCGACACGGGCGTCGCGATGATGGACGGCGGCACGACGGTTCCCGACGGCGGCACGCCCGACGACGGCGGCATGACCGGCAGCGATGCCGGGACGCCGCCGGTCGACGCGGGTCCGACGTGCGATCCGAGCATCGTGCGGAGCTGCACCGGCGCGTGTGGCGTTCCCGGCGCGATCGGCTTCCTGGTCGATTCGTGCGATCCGACCAGTCCCTGCGTGCGTGACCTCACCGACCTGACGGGAGGCTGCACGACGGTCACGCCGAGCGACTGCCCGTGCGTGGGCATCGAGTGCTCGCTGATCGTCGCCTGCCTCACGGTGTGCGACTACGCGGGCGTGCAGACCTGGCAGGACTTCTGCCTCGGCGACGCCTGCTACCCGATCTTCCCGGAGTCGTGCATGCCGGGAACCGATGCCGGCATGATGATGTCGGTCGATGCGGGGACGGACGCAGGTCCGCCCGCGATGTCCGACGCGGGGACCGATAGCGGTCCTCCCGTCATGACGGACGCCGGCAGCGATGCCGGACCCGGGACGATGGCCGACGCGGGTGCGGGAGCCATGGATGCGGGTACGGACGCGGGTCCGCCTCCGGTCGATGCGGGCATGGACTCCGGTCCTCCGCCCGTCGACGCCGGGAGCGACAGCGGCCCGCCCGTGATGGCCGATGCCGGAACGGACGCCGGCCGCGATGCCGGTCCGCCGGCCTGCGTGCCGACGGGTCCCGAGATCTGCGGCAACGCCGCGGACGAGGACTGCAGCGGTTCCGCTGCGACCTGCCCGTCTGGCGTCACGAGCTCCGGCTTCGACGTCATCCTCAGCGCGGCTGGTCAGGCGATGTGCGCTCCCAGCGGCGTCACCCGGTGCTACGACTCGGCCGGTGATCAGCACGACTCCGCGCTCGGAGGCGCGCTCCACGTGGCGGCGAGCGAGTTCGCCTCGTTCGGTCACATCCCGACGACGGTGATCTGCCCGTCGCAGCCGTACACGCGTCTGTACTACGGCCTCACGGCCGCGGAACGGCGCGCACTGCTCGGTCAGCGCGTGACCACCTGGGACCCGGGCATCACGATCTGGCTCAACGGGGTCAACGTGACGGCCAATTCCTGGTTCTGCTGGGACGAGACGTACGCGACGGCGCATGCGGGTTCGTCGCGATCCACGTGGGACGCGGACTACATCCGCATGACCACGAGCCTCGACTTCCCGCTGACGGGCTGCCGCTCGGACACGGGCCCCTGACCTCTCGGGGTCGACAACAGCTGACCCGCCACAACTTCTTCGCAGAAGATGTGGGCGGGTCTTTTTCTTTTCTTGAAACCTTGGGGTACACTTTGGCCATGCAAAACCGCGAAATCGTCCGCTACCTGATCGCCGGTTTGATTTGCGCGGTGGGATTGGTATTACTGGGATTCGGTCCTTTACTCATGGCAAAGGAAGATGTGTGGGCGGCGTCCACCGATTCCCGGATGGCCATGCCCATCGGCGAAAGCAAGCCGATGGAAGCAGTCGCTCCTTTTGAAATGAAAAGCCCCGGATACGGCGGGGCTGAATTCATCAAAAAACAGTTCGGACGTTAATTTCGTTTTTTCGATTTTGACCGTTCGGCCACGCCCTGCACCATACGGTGCTGGGCCACGCGCCGGACGGTTTTATAAAAGGCTTCCACCGTGGGCGTGAGCGAAGATTGGCGGCGGACGCGGCGGCCGAGCAGGTTCCGGCGCGTGGTTTTGATATTCGCGGTTTCCGCGAGATAGGCGATGATACCGGTGGGATCATTCACGAACAGGATGGGGCCAAGCTCGGCAAAGTCAGCTTTTTCCCAATCGGATTTCGGTGCGACCAACAACACGCTACGGTGTCGTTCCAAGAGCGCGCGCACATGATCAAGCGAAGCATGCGAGGGCGCGCGCGAAGGGACGCTGCAAATCACCAAGTCATAATTCTTCCGCAAGACATGGGCCTCTTCGGCCGCCGCTTCATCCACCTGCTTGAGATCGGGGAGAAACGCGCGCATAAGCGGGGCGTAGAGCGCTTCGCCGTCATGGGCTTCGAGGACGCTTTTCGCGCCGCACGCCGCGACCAAATCGAGGACTTTCGGGATGTGATGATAGTCGAGACGGGACATGCCGTAAGTATCAGGCAATGAGGCACAAGCCGCAAGGGGTAAATATGCTATGATTTCCGCGTGAATACGGAGGTGTTCTTTCCGCGGGATTCCATCTGGCCACGCGTGGCTTGGGGCGTATTTTTGCTGTCCGCATTGGCGCTGCTCGCGATCACGGCGGATACGCGCGTCGCCATCACGTTCGTCATGACGGCCGGGTTGATCGTTGCGCTCGCCTGGAGATATCCGTACGCCATGCTCGCGGCCTGGATGCCGCTGTCCTTTTTACTCGGCGTCCAAGTGATGGTGTCCACCGGGTATTACCGCATCGGCGAACGAAGTTTTGGCACGACATTGGAACTGACCATCGGGGAAGTCCTGGCGATGGGATTGGTCGCGGCGTGGGCCTTGCGCATGCTGCTTTTGTGGCGCGGCAGGCGTGACCGGTATTGGCAGCCGTATTTGCCGCTCGTCCTTCCATTCGCCGCCCTCGCCCTCGCGCATTTCGTTTCCTATTACGGTCCGGGACAGCCGGCCTTGGGGGAGGTGCTGCGATTCGTGAGCCGCTACCAGGTGTTCGTCTACCTTTCGTGCATTGCGCTCACGGTGAATTTCGTCCGGTCCAAAAAACGGTTGCGCCAAATGTTGATCGCCATGACCATGCTGGGCGTCGTGTTCGCGTTCGATGGCCTACGCAATATGGTGGTGATCAATTCCGGAGGGATCTCCATACGCCAGGCGCAGCCGGCCGCGATTTTGGAAGTGAATCCGCTCGGCGGGAACCAGCATTCCCTCGCCGAGACGCTGATCGTTTGCCTTGGATGCGCCTTGGCGTATGCCGCCATTCTTTCGCCGACATCCAAGCGCCGACGTATGACTTTGTTCGCCGCCGGTCTGATGTTCGTCGTGTGCATCCTGACGTTTTCACGTACGGCATGGATCGTGCTCGCATTGGAAGTCTTGGTTTTGGGCGCAACGATTTTTCGTGAAGACGCGCGGCGCTATCGTCGAGAAATTCAATACGCTTTGTATGCGGCCGTGCCACTAGGTTTGCTCATGGTCGCGTATTCATTGACCCGCGGCTCACTCGGTTCTTTGGATGCGCGTGCCGCGCTCACCGCCATCGCATGGACCATGTTCCAGGGCAGTCCGTGGTTCGGCGTCGGCGCGGGCACCTTCGTGGGTCGCGTCACGAATTCATATGCCTATTTGGCCGAGTTCGGCGTTCCGCTTGATTCGCACGGCGTCATCCAAAAGATCGGCGCTGAAGCCGGCGTGTTCGGTCTCGCGGCTTTTGCGTGGGTGGTGGCCGAAACCATGCGGCTGGTAGGCAAGGCATGGAACGGCATCCCGCGCGAACGGCCGGAATATGTTTCCTATGTCGTGCTCGTCACTACGGCCGGCGCGATGTTTTTGTACCAACTCACCAGCACGAGTTATTGGACGCCGCGATTGTGGCTTCCCGTCGGGCTGATGTTGGCCGCCGGACGCATCTTCGGCCGCCACGAAGCGGATCGCGAACCCGATTTCCTCCGACCCTCCCATGGCTAAGCCTCTTGTCACGCATGTTTTGTGGACGCTGGGGCGCGGCGGCGCCGAGCGGATGGTATTTGATTTGGCGCGCCGCTTGCCGGACCTTGGCTATTCCGTGCGCGTCGTGGCTGCAGGAGGGGGAGGCGACATGGAAGAGGATTTCGCGCACGCCGGAATTCCGTTGGCATTGAATCCGAATCCCGGCTCGCGCCGCGCCGCCGTCGCGTTTTTGCGCCAAGAGCTGTCCGAGCATCGTCCGGCGATTTGGCACACGCATCTCACGCCGGTCTGGGGAGGATTCGCGGCGCGCTCATCCTTCGTGCGTCCGTGGGTCGCGACCGTGCATGGATATGAAAGCGGTTTGCCGTGGTTGATGCGTCTCGCGCGCAGCTTCGCGTATCGCCGCGCCGACTATGTCGTATGCGTTTCCGAAGCCGTTCGCGCGTCGCTCCGCCGTTCCGGAGGATTGGGCCCGAACCGTTCATCCGTCATTCCGCCCGGGATTGATCCGGACCGGTTCCGTCCGCGCGAACCGCATCTGGCAAGTGACACGCCGGAGCTCTTAACCGTGTCCCGTCTCGTTCCTGAAAAAGGCCTGGATGTATTGCTTGAGGCGTTGTCTGGCGTTTTGCGTCCGTGGCGCCTGACGATGGTGGGCGATGGGCCGGAGCTTCCCGCGCTCAAACGCCAGGCCGAGGTGCTCGGTATTTTGCCACGCGTGCGTTTTGTCGGCGCGGTCGCCGATCCTTCCTCGTTTTATCAGCGCGCCGATTTGTTTTGTTTTCCATCGCGTTCCGAAGGGCAGGGGATTGCCTTACTCGAAGCCGCAGCTGCGCGTGTTCCCGCTCTCTCCAGCGATCTGCCCGCCGTACGCGAAGCGTTTGGCGAGGATGCCGTCGCCTATGCCCCGGCCGACGATGTTGACGCGTGGCGCCGGGCCTTGGAACGGGCATTGGCCCGTTATCCGGAAGCGCTGGCGCGTGCCGATCGCGCACAGGCCGCCGTCTCTTCGCGCTATACTCTCGACGTGATGGCCAAGTCGCACGCCGAATTGTATCGGCGCTTGCTTGGCCGCCGGCATGCGCCGGATGGCGCATCCCGCCGCGTATGAAAATCCTGCACGTCGATAAATTTTTCGATCTCCACGGCGGCGCGGAGGTGTATATGCATGAGCTGTCGCGCCGCCAGCGCGAAGCCGGCCATGATGTCCACGCGTTTTCGACTCGCTCGGAACGGAATCTCCCGTCAAAAGATGAGGATTATTTCGTGACGCGTTATAACCTGGACCGTCGCGAAGGGCCGGTCACCGATTTCAAAAAAGCGATGAATTTTCTCTGGAATGTTGAGGCGAAAAAATCGTTTGCACGACAATTGGATGATTTGAAGCCCGATGTCATCCATCTTCATAACCTGTACCACCACCTTTCGAGCTCGCTTCTATCTGAAATTCGCAAGCGACGCATTCCCTGCGTACAGACATTGCACGACTATAAACTGATCGCGCCGAATTATGCGCTGTTCGATCATGGAGCCATTTGCGAACGTAGCAAAGGCGGAAACTATTGGAGCGTCGTGAAGCATCGTTGTTTGTTTCCCGGAATGCTTCCGAATGTCTTGGCGGCCACCGAGATGTACATGACGAAAGCAAGGCAGTCCTACGAGCGTACCGTGAGTTTCTTTTTGTGTCCCTCGCGATTCATGAAGGAGAAGATGATTGATTGGGGCGAACCGGCCGGAAAGATGCGTTATGTTCCGAATCCGACCGAGCTGCCGGCCGAAGCCGCCATCGGCGGGGGAGGGTATCTTTTATATGACGGCCGGTTGTCCGCGGAAAAAGGGTTGGAGTCTTTTATTCGCGCGGCCGCGCAAGTGCCGGAATTGGCGGTGAAGATCGCGGGCCGCGGTCCGTTGGATCAATCATTGCGGGCGTTGGTGAAAGAGCTGGGCGCCGCGCATATCGAGTTTTTGGGATTTACCGCGCCGTCCGAAGTGTTGAAGTTGCGCCACCGTGCCGAGGCGTATGTCTTGCCGTCCATTTGGTATGAGAACGCGAGTCTTTCGCTCTTGCAGGCTATGGCTTCCGGTTTGCCCTGCCTCGTGACGCGCATCGGCGGCAATCCGGAATTGGTGGAAGACGGAAAAAACGGGTTTCTTGTTTTGCCGAATAATACGGAGGATTGGCTGCGCACGCTGCGCCGTTTCCAAGCCACCACTCCCGAGATCCGCAAACAAATGGGCGAAGCGGGCCGTGAAAAGATTCGTGCCAAGCATCTTTGGAGCGACCATGTTGTCACGGTCGAAGAGGCCTATCGGAGCGCAGGGGCAAAGGGTTGACTTTTTGGTAATTTTCTGCTAAGGAGAGGCCAGCAGGGATACTCCTGCGAGGTTTCTTAGACAACCCGAGACACAGGTTTCACATGATCAAGCCGCACAAGTACCAGGTTCCCATCATCCGCGACGTCGTCCGCGCTCTGAAGCGCGACGGCCGAACGCTCATGGTGATGGCTACCGGTACCGGTAAGACCATCACCAGCGCGCTCGTCGTGCAGCAGCTCGCGCGTAAGCGCGGGCGCATGCTCTTCCTCTGCCACAACAACGATATTCTCCGGCAGGCCATGGATTCCTATCGCGCCGTCTTCAACGGCTCGCATACCATGGGCATGTTCACCGGCGAAGAGAAGGCTGATCCGAAGGTGACCGAGTTCCTGTTCGCGTCGTTCCAGACGATGCACGGGCACCGGAAGCTCTTCGAGGCCGACTCGTTCGACATCGTCGTGGTGGACGAGAGCCATCACACGCAGGCCGAGACGTTCCGACCGACCATCGAGTACTTCAAGCCGAAGTACTTGCTCGGCATGACGGCGACGCCTGACCGTGAGGATGGTCTCCAAATCCGCGAGCAGTTCGGCGAGCCGTCCGTGACGTTGACCTTGCAAGAGGCGGTGGCACGGAAGTTCCTGTCCGACATCGACTACAAGTTGATGACGGTCGGAACGGCGGCGCGCGATGCCATCCGCGAGCTGAAGCGTCGCGTCCTGGCCGGCGAACGGATCACGTTGCGCGAACTCAACGACGAGGTGTTCATTCACCGACTCGACGAAGAGATCGCCGACGAAATCATGAGCTACAAGGCTCAGGGTATCGTGTTCTGCACGAGCATCGAGCAGGCCGAGGGGATGGTTAAGCGCCTGAAGAAGGCGCGGCCGTACCACTCCAAGCTCGATCGAAGCATGCTGGCTGCGAACCTCGACGGTTTCCGTCGTGGACGCATCAAGTACCTGCTCGTGAAGGACATGTTCAACGAGGGGATCGACGTCCCCGACACTGAGTTGATCGTCTTCCTCCGTTCCACGGAGTCGATGACGGTCTATCTGCAGCAGCTCGGGCGTGGCCTCCGTAAGACGGCCACCAAGAGCCACGTCACCGTACTCGACTTCGTCGGGAACTGTGATCGGGTCAAGATCGCTACCTCGTTCGTGGAAGAAGTGCAGAAGTTGGAGCGCGAGTACGGGGATGATCGGATTCGTTCGACCATCAACGCTTCGAGCATCATCTTCAGCCTCGACGAGGAGAGTCGTGATCTGCAGGACATCCTGCGCCGTCTCGATGTCGAGTTCTACCCGACGATGGCTGAGGCGATGGCGGCGGTGAGGAGGTTGCGGATCAAGTCTCGCGCCGAGTATGTCCGTCGCTATCGAGAAGACCAGAGACTTCATAGCGCGCCAAATCTTCTCTATGCCTCTGAGTGGAAGAGTTGGGCCCACTTCCTTCGGGGAGAGGGGCCTAAGAACTTCTATCCGACTCTCGCGCTAGCTGCGAAAGCAGCACGGAAGCTCGGAGCTGACTCGCAGAAGTCGTACTGGGCGGTGTACAAGGAAGATCCCAGGCTGCCGATGCATCCGCACATCGTCTATGCCTCTGAGTGGAAGAGTTGGGCCCACTTCCTTCGGGGAGAGGGGCCTAAGAACTTCTATCCGACTCTCGCGCTAGCTGCGAAAGCAGCACGGAAGCTCGGAGCTGACTCGCAGAAGTCGTACATGAAAGTGTATAAGAAGGATCCTAGACTCCCCAGTAACCCACAGAATTTTTACTCTACGGAGTGGAAAAGCTGGGGCGACTTTCTCGGGTTGAAGGCGAAGAACCTGTACCCTTCACTTGCGCAGACTTCGAAGGCTGCCCGGAGACTGGGATACAAGACCCCTGCCGAGTACCGACAGAAAAGGAGCGAAGATCCTCGGCTACCATCCGATCCGCAGAAGTTTTACCCTTCGGAGTGGAGAGGTTGGGGGCACATGCTGCGTGGTGAAACACCAAAGAAGTCCTGACCAAGCGAAAGCTCGGTCTTTTTTATATCTTATTCCCCTTGACTTTTTGGTAATTTTCGGCCATGTTACGCTGTCCACTATGAAACAGCGGTTGGCCGCGTTATTGATCATCCCGACCCTGGTCGCGGCCCTTGTTCCAGCTCCGTCCTTGGCCGCAAATGGCAACCAAGCTCCGCCAAAACTCGTGAATTTTTTCTTGGGATACGAAATCAAGCCGGATGATCCAGCCAAGCTCGCCAAATGGGATATTGTCGTGCTCGACATGGACCAGACCTTCCAGTTTCCGGAACGCCTGCGCGAGATTAAGCGCATCAATCCAAAAGTAAAATTGTTGGCCTACGTAAACTCAAGCGACGTTTCAGAGGCGCGTTTCCGTGGCCACCCGTCATCGCCCGGCTTTAAGCTCGCCTCGCGCGTTCCTGAATCATGGTTTTTGACGCGCCCGGATGGCGCGCGCATCCAATGGTGGGGCGGAAGCTGGATGATGAATGCGAGCGACAAATGTCCGATCGTGAATGGTCGCCAGTGGAATGACATCATCGGCGAATTCATCCGCGACGAAGTGATGAGCACCGGCGCGTGGGACGGCGTTTTCCTCGATTCCGCGTACAGCGAAGTCACGCCGTTTTCCGGTACGGGCGTTGATATTGATCGCAATGGTATTTCCGACCGCGATAATGACGTGAACGCGGCCTGGAAGCGCGGCATGACCAAACTCATCCGCAAGGTGCGCGAGGCGAATCCGAGCATCCTCATCATGAATAATTCGAGCGCCGCCTATGCCGATCTTACGAACGGCGTGCTGTTCGAAAATTTTCCGCGCGGGGGTTGGGCGTGGCCATTTGCGGAACTGCGCACGGCGCTTTCGAAAAACGCCTCGCCGAAAATTTCTTCCGTGAACACGAATACCAATAACCAAGAAAATCCCAACGACTTTCGTCTGATGCGCTACGGACTCACGACCACTCTCATCGCGGACGGGTATTTTTCTTTCGATGCTGGCGATGCGGGACACCACCGCACGTGGTGGTATGACGAGTATGACGCGCCCATCGGAACGGCGCGCGGCGCAGCCAAAGTCGTGCGCGGGCCGACGCAAGGCGCATACCCGGCCGTCTGGGCGCGCGAATTCACCAAGGGATATGCGCTCGTGAACGGCACGAAAAAAGCCGAAGAAATTACATTGCCGGGCGAATTTGAAAAGCTTTCCGGCACACAGGACCCGCGCATCAATAACGGCGCCATCGTCACCAAGGTTATCGTACCGCCGGAAGACGGCATCGTGCTCGTGCGCCGCACCGAAGCCACCGAAGTGCGCGGCACGTCTTTCCAAAATGGCAGCTTCCTCCAAGTGTTTGATGCGCAGGGCAACCGGTTGCGTAACGCGTTTTTCGCGAATCGTGACGACGTGCCCGGCGGCGCGAATGCCCTCGTGGTTGATTTGGACCGAAACGGCCAGGATGATTTGATTTACTCGCAAAACGGCCAGGTCACCATTCGTTTGAATGGGGGAGCGGCCACCAACGTCCGCCCATATGGGACGGCGTATCGCGGAGGGATCGAATTGGCGGCGGGACAGACCGACCGTTCGGCCGCGTGGGAATTGATCCTTACGCCTTCTTCGGGCCGCGAGGCGACGGTCGTCATTACGGATACCCGCGGCCGCGCTTTGCGCAGCTGGCTCGCGTATCGCCGCGAATTCAAAGGCGGCGCGACTGTGGCCATCGGGGACTTCAATCGCGATGGGTTGCGCGAAATCGTGACCGGTCCCGGTCGTGGCGGCGGTCCGCATATCCGCAGCTTTAAAACGGATGGCGTGCCTTGGGTCGGCGCATTTTTCGCTTTTGATTCAAATACAAATGGTGGTGCGCGCGTGGCCGCCGGCGACGTGGATGGCGATGGGGCGGATGAACTCGTGGTCGGCAGCGGTCCGGGCCTCGCGCCGCGGATTCGGGTGTACGATGGAGCCATGCGCTTGAAGTCCGAATTCTCGCTTGGGACGGCCGCTTCGGCGGCGGGGTTAAAGCCGACGCTCGCGGATATCGACGGTGACGGCAAAGCCGAAATCCTTTTACCGGGACAAGCCTTTTAATATGGCGAACAAAGACGTGCAGATCCATGGCCGCACCGGCCTCGCCAAACAGGCGAGTACGGCCGCGTTTACGACGGCGCGCGCCGTGACCTCGCATGTCCGCCGCCGTTACCACTCGCATTACCACGGGAAGTACCGGTTTGCTCCGCTCGTATTCGGTTTCGATCTCACCCTGCTTGGACTCGCGACGATCCTGGTCGGATTGAATATCTACCTGTTCACCGTTTTACCGGCGCCCCTGGATGCCTTCCGATTGGATTTGATCACGTCCGAGTTACGCACCGTCGCTCCGGTCGCCTTGGAGGCGCGCGTCACGCCGGTCGGCGCCGGTCCGCACGTGGATGTTCGGTTGTTTTGGAAATTGCCGGCCGGGACGGAAATTCTCGAATCCGATCCGCCGATCGGGGATGATGGAAGCGCGTATTTCGGATCCATCCCCGCCGGGCAATCTTCCTCATCGCGTTTAGTGGTCCGTTTGCTGACGTCTCAGGATGTCGCGACCTTTTCCTTCCGCGTCCAGGATCGCGAGACCGTGGTCAACGGCCTTTCTTCGCGCCGTATTTCCGGAAGCGGATTGGTATTTGAACCCGTCGTGCCCCTCGCATCCGTCCAACGCGACGTTCCGGTTTTATATCGCATACAAAACGACACGAACCTGCCGATTGAAGACGTGCGTGTGGTCGGGGGAGCGAGTTTGATCAATGGCGAGGCCGCCCTTTCGATTGAGCGTTTGGAACCGTATGAAGAACGCATGGTCGCTTTCCGTCCTTCCGCGACGAATGCCGTTCTCGCGGAGGCCTTTGTTGAAAACGTAGCCGTGCTGCGCCGCCGCGAAGCCTATGCCCTGCTCGCATCAGATCCGACCGGCGTACGTTTGGAGCTGGACCCTTCCGATGGGACGGGTTTATCTTTGATCGCCCAGGCGGATCGTCCGGCGTCCGTCGCGATCTGGCACCCGGGCCTGATCGACGAAGACCACCTGCGCGTCGTCGAAGTGCCTACCGGACGTTCCGAGATTAAATTACCGGTCCAGGCGTCTGACGATGCGAGCGTTTGGTATGCTTTTCCGTTTGCAAAGCGGAACGACGGGAATGCCCTCGGCGCATTATCCGTGGCACCCATTAGCACGCCGTTTACGATCCACGCCGCCGGCCGCTATTACGCCGCTTCCGGCGATCAAATCGGCATCGGGCCATTGCCACCGCGCGTCGGTGAGACGACCAAGCTCTGGATCGGACTGCGCCTTGGTCCGACAACGTCCGACCTCTCCGGCGTCCGCGTGCGCGCAAAGCTCGCGCCGGGCGTGCGTGTCACGGGCCGCGATGCCTTGCCGGATGGTGGGTCGTTTTCACAAACCGATACCGAGCTGATCTGGAATGTCGGCTTCTTGCCGGCGGATGCCGATGGCGCGGGCGCTTCGTTTGAAATCCAGCTGACGCCGACCGAAACGCAAAAGGGGAGCGTGCCGGCCCTGATTGAATTGGTGACGGCCGAAGCCCTTGATGTGCGCGCTAATCTTCCCCGCGAGGTCACGGATGGGTATGTGGATCTGAATCTTCCGGAGGATGAATTGGGGAAAAACTTGGGAACGGTTGAATAGCTACACGATCAGCATCGCGTCGCCGAATGAGTAAAAACGGTAGTCGTTTTCGACCGCGTGTGTATAGGCGTTCATGACATTCTCGCGTCCCGCGAACGAGGAAACGAGCACGATTAACGTGGATTTTGGGAGATGAAAATTAGTGATGAGCCCGTCCGCGACTTTGAATTGATAGCCGGGCGTAATGAAGAGTTTGGTGAAACCGGATTCCATTCCTGATTCAAGCGCGCGCATGGCCGTGGTGCCGACCACGATGACGCGTCCGCCGTTCTTTTTCGTTTCTTCAATCGCGCGGCGCGTATCTTCCGGGACCTGTGCCCACTCTTCATGCATCTCATGCGCTTCGAGCGTGTCGGTTTTGATTGGGCGGAACGTGCCGACGCCGACGTGCAAGGTCACGAACGCTTTTTTCACGCCCTTCTCATCCAGCTTCTTGAAAAGATCTTGCGTGAAATGAAAACCGGCCGTCGGTGCGGCAACCGAACCGACTTCCCGCGCGTAAATGGTTTGGTAATTTGAAGTGTTCACTTCATCCGGATCGACATACGGAGGCACTGGAACTTCGCCGAGTTTCTCCGCGAGATCAAAAACAAATCTTGGGTGGACGCGGAAGTCGATATCCACCGTCCCGTCATCGCGCTTGCCGACAATGGTCGCCTTGCTGCCATCGGCAAACATGATGCGCGAACCGGTGTGGAGCTTCTTCCCCGGTTTGGCCATGGCAATCCAGGTATCGCCTTCGGGACGCAACAAGAAGATTTCCACCTTCAAACCCAGATCACGCGAGTATTTGCTCGAGACCTCGCCTTTCAAGCGCGCCTTGAACACTCTCGAATCGTTAAACACCAGCAAGTCGCCGGCCTTCAGAAGATCGGGGAGATCGCTGATATGCTTGTCCTTTATATTTCCCGACGCACGATCAAGGACCAAAAGCTTGGCCGCATCACGCGGTTCCATCGATTTCTGGGCAATACGCTCCGGCGGGAGCGCGTAATCAAATAAGGAGACGTCCATGGGCCGCAGGCTAGCAGTTATTGACAAAAAAGCCACCTTTTCATACTATTCATACCAATCATATTTTCTATGTCTAACGAACACATGAATAAACCCGAGCCCATGGTCGGCTCGACCGTGGTCGGCGAGCGCGGGCAAATCGTCATTCCAAAGGAGTTTCGCGATAAGCTGGGGTTGGAAGCCGGGGAGACTCTGATCGTCATGCATCATGGCCATGGGCCCATTCTGCTTTTTCCGGCGAAGCAAATGCAGGAATTCGTGCAGGGCATGTCCGATCGTATCGCAAATGTCATGAAAAACAGTTAAACTATCTTATATATAACCAATGACCGGAAGGAGGATCCGGACGCAACCAGTCATCCCGTATGAAATTTTTGAAGAATAAGTGGTTTTGGATCGTGGGCGTCGGCGTACTCGTCGTCGGAGGATTCTGGTATTCATCGCGCAATGCCAACCAAGGCCCGTTTTATGAAACGCGCAAAGTCGAACGTGGTGGCGTCGTGCAAACGGTGGAAATCACCGGCGAAATCAAACCGGACGCCCGTTTGAACCTGGCCTTTAAGAGCACGGCCCCGTTGGAGCGTGTCTTTAAGAAGACGGGCAGCATCGTGAAGCGCGGAGACATTGTCGCGGAATTGGAAGCGCGCGATTTGCGTTTCGCAATGGAACGCGCCCGCGCGTCGCTCGCGCTCGCGCAGGCGAATTTGTCCGCGCGCCTCGCCGGCGAAACCAAGGAGTCCATCGCCATCGCCCAGGCACAGGTGGACCAGGCGAAAGCGAGTTATGACAAGGCGGTGTTGGATCTCGATATCACCAAGCAATCCGTTCAGGACGAATACCGCATCGCGCAGCTCGCCTTGGAAAACGCGCGCCAAGCCAATGAAAACTCCGGCGCGACGGCCGACCAGACCGTCATTACCGCATACGCGAATTTGAAGAGTGCGCTCCAGGCTTCGCTGGGTGCCATGCGCACGGGCTTGATTGATGGCGATGAAATCGTCGGCATTGATAACAGCTCCGCCAACGATGACTACGAAAGCTTGCTCGGCCTTTACGCACGCGAATCCATTGAACGCGCGAAGCAGGAATATCCGATCGCGAAGGCGTCAGTCGCTTCGGCGGAAAACGCGGTCTCGGCCCTTGGCCAAACTCCGGCCAATGAAGCCGTATTGAGCGCATCCGTCAGCGTGAAAGACGCGCTCGAAAAAGTGCAGTCCTATCTTGATAACGTGCAAAAGGCTTTGGCCGGCACCATTACCAACAGCTCCTTTACGGAAACCGAGCTCGCGTCCAAAAAAGCGACCATCAGCGCCGATCGCACCGCAGTCAGCTCCCAGCTTTCGGCCGTGATCGCGAGCGCCGAAGCCGCGCGTTCCTCGGGTCTTACGTCCAAGACGTCCAAGGACTCGCTTCAGATCGCATACGACACGGCGAAGGCGAATTTCGATATCGCCGAACGCAATCTCACGAACAAGGTAAAGACGGCCGAAACCGCGGTCATGGTCCAGCGCGCCGCCCTGGCCCAGGCCCAGGCCCAGCTTGATTCGAAGAAGGCCGGTCCGCGTGAAGTGGATGTGGCCGGACTGCGCGCCCAAGTGCTGGATGCGCAGACCGCGTTCCAGCAGGCCCAGGAGCGCTTGGCCGACGTGCAAATCATCGCGCCGGTGGACGGCATCATCACCGAAATCGTCCCGAATATCGGCGAGCAGGTGACGGCGAACGTGACGGCCGTGAAGATGGTTTCCACCGAAGGCTATACCGTGGAAGCGCTTGTTCCGGAAGCGGATATCGCCAAGGTGGAAGCCAATCAGACCATCGAAATCACCTTGGACGCCTTTGGTGACGATGTGAAATTCAAGGGGATCGTCGTTTCGGAAAATCCGGACCAGACCAAGGTGTCCGAAGCGATCTACTATAAAGTCTATGCGACGATCGAAGCGGAAGGTCGCGACATCAAGCCGGGCATGACCGCGAACCTGATCGTGAAAACGGGGGAGCGTGAAAACGTCCTCGTTGTGCCGACGCGCGCCTTGCGCGAGCGAGACGGCCAGCGCTATGTCCGCGTGCTCGAAAACAAGCAGCCGAAGGAAGTGAATGTCGAACTCGGTTTGCGCGGCGACGAAGGTCGCACCGAAGTCGTGAACGGGTTGACCGAGGGCCAGATCGTCGTCATCAGCGAAGTTTCGGCCGACGAATTCGGCAAGCTCGAAGCGGACGCCAAGGCCGGCAACTAATCGGACGCGTATGTCCAAAATTGAACCCGTCATCCGCATACAGGGCCTGAAAAAGGCCTACTTCAACGACGATGTGCCGACCCATGTTTTACACGGGATCGATTTCGAAATTCCGAAGGGACAATTCGTCGCCATCATGGGACCGTCCGGTTCGGGCAAGTCCACCATGATGCAAATCCTGGGATTCCTCGACACGCTGACCGATGGGAAATACCTGTTCGAGGGCCGTGACGTTTCCAAACTTACGGACGACGAGCTCGCGACCTTGCGCGGGGAAAAAGTCGGCTTCATTTTCCAGTCGTTCAACTTGCTGCCGAAAACGTCGGTGCTGGAAAATGTAAAATTACCGCTCTTGTACTCCGACGTCCCGTTGCGCGAGCGCGACAAGATGGCCATGGAAGCGATCGACATCGTCGGTTTGGGCCACCGCGTGAACAATCTTTCCAACCAATTGTCCGGCGGTGAGCGCCAGCGCGTGGCCATCGCGCGCGCCTTGGTCCGCAAACCGTCCGTGATTTTCGCCGACGAACCGACGGGCAACCTCGATTCCAAAAACGGCCAGGCGGTCATGGACACCTTGCTCGAACTGAACCTGAAAAAGGGCCACACCATCATTCTCGTGACGCACGAAACCGATACGGCCGCCTACGCCGAGCGCATTATCACCTTGCGCGACGGGTTGCTGGTCGGCGACCGACGCACCGACGGCGAACGCCACAAGCTTGGCGAAAAAGAGCTCCGCAAATAACCATGCATACCCGCGACTTGATCAAGTCCGCGTTGGACAGCCTCGGCCGCACCAAGGGCCGCACCGCGCTGACCATGCTCGGAATTGTTATCGGGATCACCTCGGTGATCCTGGTCTTGTCGATCGCGGAAGCGGCCGAGCGGTATATCGTGAGCACGGTAAACTCGTTCGGTTCCGGTCTGATTATCGTCGCCAATGGCCCGCCGAGCGCCGGCGCTTTCGGCTCAGCTTTTGCCGAAGAAGTGCTTACCTATGACGACGTTCGCGCGTTGAAATCAAAATCCTGGATGGACGTCGGTATCGCCAGTATCGAACAAATGGATGAGATTTCCGCCAATGGGGTGGAGCGCGAGGGCAAAGTGACCGGCACCATGCCTGACGAAATTAAGTTTTACGATATCAAACCAGCAGAGGGTCTCTTTCTTTCGGATGAAGATGTCGAGTCCCGTTCGAAAGTTACGGTCCTTGGCCATGAAGTGGCGCGTGAATTGTTCGGTGACTCCGATGCGGTCGGGCGTACCGTCAAAATCGCACGCCAGAACTTCCGCGTGATCGGCGTGATGGAGCAAGTCGGTACGCGCGGTTTCGATAACGTCGACAAGAATATTTATATCCCGGTGACCGCCGCCTCCGACCTCTACAATCTCAAATTCGTTCAAGCACTGGTCCTACGAACCAAGCTCGCTTCGATTACCGACGGCATGCGCCGCATCCAGGACGTCTTGCGCGACCGCCACAATATCGACTTCGGCGAAGAGGATGACTTCAATGTGTTGACGCAGGAAGAATTGGTGAAGTCCGTCACCCAGATCACCGACATCCTCGGTCTCTTGCTGTCTTCGATCGCTGCCATCTCACTCGTGGTCGGCGGAATCGGCATCATGAATATCATGTACGTCTCGGTGACCGAACGTACGCGTGAAATCGGCCTACGCAAATCACTCGGCGCGCGCAGCCGCGATGTTTTAACCCAGTTCTTGATCGAAGCCATCGTGCTTACTGGAGCCGGCGGCGCGATTGGCGTCGGTCTTGGCATCTTCTTTTCATTCCTCGCGATCGTGGCCATCTCAAGTTTCCAGTCTGGCTGGACGTTCTCGGTCTCCACGACGGGTATTATGCTCGGCTTTGGCGTGTCCGCGACCATCGGCGTGGTGTTTGGATATGCTCCGGCCCGCAAAGCATCGCAATTGAATCCGATTGAGGCTTTGCGCAAAGAATAAGTATGAAAATCCGCGATCTCGTCACGATTTCAATGGGAAGCCTGGTCCGTAATAAGGCCCGCGCGATTTTGACCATGCTTGGAATTGTCATCGGTATCGCCTCGGTGATTTTGATGTTGTCCGTCGGCAAGGCGGCTGAGAATTTCTTGCTGTCACAGGTCGCGTCCTTCGGTTCGGATGTGATCAATATCGCGCCGGGTAGCGGCGAAGTAAAAAGCGGCGCCCCGAACCCGCAGACCAAACAGACGCTCACCCTGAAAGATTATCGTGAGTTGAAGCGCCAACCCTGGGTCGAAGCCGTGAATGCGAACGTAATCAGCGCGGGCCCCGTGACTTACGGCGCGGAAACCATGAACGCGAACATCTACGGTTCGACCGAAGGGGAGATTGAGGTGTTTTCCACCTCCATTGTTCGTGAAGGCCGTTTCCTGTTGAGCGACGATGTGGATGGCCGCACCAAGGTCGCGGTCTTGGGCGATAAGGTCGCGCATGAACTCTTCGGCGATGCCTCGCCGGTCGGCAAACAAATCAAAATCAAGCGCCAGAACTTCCGCGTGATCGGCGTAATGGAAAAAGGCGGCACGCGTTTTTTCACCAAACTGGATGAAATTGTGTATATCCCGCTTACGGCGGCGATGGATTTATATAATAAGGAACGCCTGAATTATCTGGCGATGATCCCGCGCGATATCTCGCCCAACCAGGCGAAAGAAGAAGTCCGTTACTTGTTCCGTGATTTACATGACCTCGATAACCCGAATGGTGATCTTGCGAAAGATGATTTCCGCGTGCTGACGCAAGATGACGCGCAACAGAATGCCGGCACCATCGGTCAGGTGTTATCGATTCTGCTCGGCTCCATCGCCGCGATTTCGCTCGTGGTGGGCGGCATTGGCATCATGAACATCATGTACGTGACCGTGACGGAGCGTACGTCAGAAATCGGCCTGCGCAAGGCGCTCGGCGCGAAACAGGGTGACGTGCTCGGCCAATTCCTGGCCGAAGCGATTGCCGTGACTTCGGTCGGCGGCGTGGTCGGCATCATTTTTGGCGTGATTTTGTCCTGGCTGACCATTCAGATTTTGAATTCTTTCCAACCGGGTTGGTCCTTCATGGTGTCTGTGGATGCGGTGGTGCTGGCCTTCGGCGTTTCGGCGGCCATCGGTATTGTCTTCGGATTCAATCCAGCTCGCCGAGCATCCAGATTGAGTCCGATCGAGGCGCTTCGGTACGAGTAAGGGTTGACCTGGCCGGCAGTATGGGATAAGCCGTGGCCCGGAGGTACCTCATGAGTTTTCGTCCGTATCTTTCGAAGCTTGACGCGGTCTTGAAAGACTACCATTCGATCATCGACGCCGAACGGCCGCATTTCGAGGGCATCAATTCCTATGCGCCCACGACCCTCGAGAATGGCGAGCTCTTCCAGAGCCAGCTATTCCCGGTGAGCCAAACCGAGCTCGAGACTCGGCTCGTCTTGCTCCGTCCCGAAGTCGAGCCGGGCTTGAGCCTCACGCTCCGCTTCTTCAGTCACAAGGACGGCGAGAGGATCGAACGCGGATCCGTCGCGGTGGCCGCGTGTGCCAGCGTCGTGGAAAACCGCGTTCGCATGGACTGGGATATCGTGGCGAAGCGCGCGCCGCCCGCCAAGTTGCCGCGCGGGGCCGAACGCCTCACGGGCCGGTTGCGCGCCCAGATGCGCAGCCAGGAGCTGTTGAATTACGAAGCGAAGCGCAGGCAGCTCGTCAGCATCATCTATCACTACGCCCTGCGGGGATCTTCCTCGCTCGACTAATGCGCCGCTGGTACACTCCAGCGGTCTTTTTATGTCCGGATTTCTTTGGTTGGTCGGCGTGCTCCTGGCGCTCTTCTTGTTTGCCCGCTGGTTTGGCGGGATGGGGATCGGCGCGCCCTGGCTCCCGGTGCGCAAGCAGGATATGGAGGCCGCCTTTAAGCTCGTATCCGTCGGCGCGCAAGACGTGGTGGTGGATTTGGGTTCGGGTGATGGCCGACTCTTGGCCGAATCCGCGAAACGGGGCGCGCGGGCGATCGGTTATGAATTGAATCCGTTCATGGTGTGGGTTTCGCGCGCGCGTCTCAAAAAGTACAGCCGTCGCGCAGAGGTCTATCGCCGGAATTTATTGGAAGCCGATCTCAAAGAGGTCACGGTGGTATTCGTGTTCGGAATGGAGTGGATCATGCCGCTCATCTCCGAAAAATTGAAACGCGAGGCCAAGCGCGATGTGCGCATCGTGTCGTTCGCATTCGCGCTGCCCGGGTTAGTCGAGGAAAAGAAAGAGGGGATTGCCCGGCTCTACCGTTTGCCGGATTGACATCCCCCTTCGATCTTCTTAGGATCGGCCCGCCAGAAGGTAGATGTTTTTTTAGGGAGGATTCCATGGGGCGTGACAAAAAGTCGAAGATCGAAAAGCTGATCAAGAAACAGAAGGTGCCGCGTACCTTCCATCCCGCCATCCGCCTGCTCGAAAAAGCGGACCGCGAGCTCTTTCCCATCATGGCGCTCGCCGCCGAGCTGGGCATCTCCTTCGTGGACACGACGCGCAGCGACGGGCATTTCCAGGCCTCGGCCTTGCATCTGCCCGGAGAAGCGCGCGCCATCAACATCTTCGCCGAGCTGGAGCGCATGGGCCATCGCGACGACGTGCGCTTCGGCGTGAGCCTCATCTACTACCAGACGGTGGGACATCGGCGGGCGATCGCGGACATCACGCTCTCGCGCCTCTTCTCCGAAGGGGAATGGGTGCTCGAGTGCGTGCTGCGCGACGGGTTCAAGCGCCCGGAGGCCGATGTCAGCCACTCGGCGCGCCGCCTCGGGGGGAGCTTCTCCGAGAAGCGATCTTTTGGCCTGACCGCCGGCGTCGCCAAGGTCGCCGTGAAGATGCTCCGGGACTACCGCAAGTTCGTCCTGATTCCGCGTCAGATGCGCTCAACCTGAGCGCGTTTTTTATTCCCGTCGGTTTTGACCCTTGACAAGATCGCCGTATTCGGATTGAATGGCACCCCGTTCTCATTTTACGGTGTTTGGACAATTCGGAGGTTACATGAAGCTGATCGACCCGTTCCTTCAGATGGCGAATGCAGTCGGACTTCAGAACGCGGCGCCCTACGATCCCGTCGCGCCGACCTTCGTGTCGCATGCGGGCAACTACGCGCTCTACATCGGCAGCATGCCGGGGATCGGTGAGTTCGACTCGATGGACGCGCGCGTGTCCATCGGGTTCGGCCTCGACCGTTCCGGTTCGCCCGACGATCTGGGCAACCTGATGATGATCTTCGACCCTTCGATGGGGGTCTGGCGGCTGGAGTTCGAGCTCAAGGGCGACGATCCGCCGCCTCCGCTCGCGGCCCTCGCCGCGCGCTACGGACTCAAGAACCCGGAAGAGGCCGTCACCCTGGTGGGCGAGGACCAGCCCGCCGAGGTCGCGCGGGCGATGGTCGACTTCATCGCCGCCGAGCTCGAGCGGCTGAGGAGCCGGTCGATCCCCAGCAAGATCCCCGTGGGCGACTACATCGCCAGCGGACGAATGCGAACCTGACCCCGATCTTTCGGGGTCTTTTTTATTCGATGGATGAGGATTGACCAGGGCTGGGGTTTGTGATACGTCATGTACGCACTCGTAAGGGCCGCAAGGCCGAGGAGGTTCAGATGGAGCAGTCGAAGGTCAATGCAGCACAGAAGCTGATGGAGCACGCGTTCTACGGGCTCGTGGTCCCGGCGCTCCTGGAGGCCGAGGTCGATCTCTTCGCGGATCCCGAGATCAGCAAGAAGATGATCACGTGCCTCGAGGACCGGCGCGTCACGGTCGTCGAGCTGGAGCCGAAGCACGAGCACGCGTTCAAGGTCGAGGCCGTGATCGCGGCGCACGAAGACCTCGTGGATCCGAAGAGCGCGCAGCTCAACGTGATCTGCGCGCTCGCCCGGATGGAGCTTCCGCCGTCGGTGCTCCTCGCCTGCCGCGCCGACGCGGAGGGGCTCCACTGGAGCGTCAGCGCCGCCGGCACGCTCGCGCTGCCGGTCGGTCATCCGCTGGCCGAGCTTGCGCACGGCGCGGCGCACCTCGATCTCCCGCGCCACACGATGATGCGCAACCTCGACCCGCGCGAGGCGTTCCAGGCCGTCCGCAAGATCGGGCGCATCTGGCACGTCAACGGCCTCTGACCCCCCAAGGGGTCTTTTTTATTACGTTCTTGACCGTTAGCAGTCTCTGTTTTAGACTGCCAATTATGGACGAACGACTCAATAATTTACTGCGCCTCGTGGTCGAGGAGTACGTGGCCACGTCCGAACCGGTGAGCTCCCAGGCCCTGGTGGACCGGCATGATCTCGACGTGAGCCCGGCCACCATCCGCAACTGGTTCGCGGAGCTCGACGAGCTCGGACTTACGGCCCAGCCGCATACGTCCGGCGGCCGCATCCCGACTGAAGAAGGTTTTAAGCACTACGTATCAACCCACGTCATGCCGCGCCCCGCGGGCAAACGCGTACGCGAGCGCCTCGAAGACGCGGCGCAGGCCGAACGCGGACAGCGCATCAAGGCCTTGGCGCGCGAGCTGTCGGAATTGTCCGGCCTCGCCGCCGTCGCCATGCCGAATGAAACCGATTCCTATTGCATGGGGCTTTCACAGCTCTTCGGGCAATCGGAATTCCGCGACTGGCAGCAGGTCGTCAGCATGACGGCGCTCCTCGACCATCTCGACCAGACGCTCAGCCGTTTGCGCCGCCATGGCATCAGCGCGCCGCAGATTTTCCTCGGTAAGGATTCGCCCTTCGGTCCGGGCAGCGGCACGGTTATTGCCCAGACGCCCTATGGCCTGGTCGGGATCGTCGGCCCCTTGCGCATGGATTATCAAAGCGCGCTCTCAAATCTTTTGTCCGCTCTCGAAGCTCTTGAATAAATTATGAATGAAGAAGTAAGTCATCCCCGCGAAGGCGGGGATCCAGAATCCTGCGCGAAGTGTGAAGAGTATTTGGCCGGATGGAAACGCGCCCAGGCGGACTATCAGAATCTCAAGAAAGAATCCGAGCGCGAGAAAGCCGAGTTCGCTAAGTACGCCAATGAGCGCCTCTTGTCCGACCTCTTGCCCGCGCTCGATCAATTCGGACTCGCGCTGCGTTTCATTCCGGATACAGCCACGCTCCCAGAGGAAGAGAAAAAGAAATGGAATAACTGGCTGACCGGCATCAAGGCCGTAGCGACGCTCTGGGAACAGGCGGCCAAGTCCGCCGGACTCGAACGCATCTCAACTGAAGGCGCATTCGATCCCACCAAGCATGAAGCGGTCGGCGAAGAGGAAGGGGAGGAGTCGGGAACCATTATTCGCACCATGCAGGACGGCTGGATGTTAAACGGCAAAGTCCTGCGCCCATCAAAAGTCATCATCTCAAAATAATTTTATGCCTAAAATTCTTGGAATCGATCTTGGAACGACCAACTCGTGCATGGCCGTGGTTGAAGGCGGCCAGCCGAAGGTCTTGGAAAACGCGGAAGGCTCACGCACGACGCCGTCTGTCGTCGCTGTTTCAAAAACCGGCGAGCAGCTTGCGGGGCAGGTGGCAAAACGCCAGGGCGTGGTGAATCCGGAAAATACCGTGTTCTCGGCCAAGCGTTTGATCGGCCGCCGCTGGGATGACCCGGAAGTGCAGCGCGATTTGAAGTGGCTGCCCTATAAAGTCGTGAAGAACGGCGAGGGTGTCCGTATCGTGATGGGCGGAAAGGAATATGCGCCGGAAGAAATCGCCGCCAAGGTGCTGCAGAAGCTCAAGACCGACGCCGAAGCGAAGATCGGTGAGAAAATTACCGAAGCCGTGATTACGGTTCCGGCTTATTTCGACGATGCGCAGCGCCAGGCCACCAAGCTCGCCGGCGAAATCGCCGGTTTGAACGTGCGCCGCATCATCAACGAGCCGACGGCCGCCGCTTTGGCTTACGGTTTCGATCGTAAGAAGGATGAAAAGATCGTCGTGTACGACTTGGGCGGCGGTACCTTCGACGTGTCCGTGCTCGAAGTGGCGTATGACGCCGCGACGTCGCAGAACACCATCGAAGTGCGCGCGACCAACGGCGACACCCACTTGGGTGGTGATGACTTTGACCAGCGCATCATCCAGTGGATCGTGGACGAATTCAAGAAGGCCGAAGGTGTGGATTTGTCGAAAGACAATTTGGCCTTGCAGCGCATCAAGGACGCGGCCGAAAAAGCGAAGATCGAGCTTTCGAGCGCCATGGAAACCGAAGTGAACCAGCCGTTCATCACGTCGGATGCCACCGGTCCGAAGCATCTTCTTTTGAAGCTCTCGCGCGCCAAGCTTGAGCAGCTGGTCGGCGATTTGATCGATAAGTCGCTGGAGCCGTGCAAAAAGGCATTGGCCGACGCCAAGCTTTCCACCTCGGACATCCATGAAGTGATTCTCGTCGGCGGCATGACGCGTATGCCGCTCGTCATCCAAACCGTGGAGAAGTTCTTCGGCAAGAAGGCGAATGCGTCCGTGAACCCGGACGAAGTCGTGGCTATCGGCGCGTCCATCCAGGCCGGTAACTTGCAGGGCGATATCAAGGGCGAGCTTTTGCTCCTCGATGTCACGCCTTTGTCGCTCGGCATCGAAACGTTGGGTGGCGTGATGACCAAGGTCATCGAACGCAATACCACCATCCCGACGTCCAAGACGCAGATTTTCTCGACCGCCGCTGATAGCCAGCCGTCGGTGGAAGTTCATGTGCTCCAGGGCGAACGCGATATGGCAGGCGACAACAAGTCGCTGGGCCGCTTCTCCTTGTCCGGCATTCCGCCGGCGCCACGTGGCGTGCCGCAAATCGAAGTTACGTTCGATATCGACGCGAACGGCATCTTGAACGTAAAGGCGAAAGACAAAGCGACCAATAAAGAACAGACCATTACCATCACCGCTTCGACCAATATTCCGAAGGAAGAAGTCGAGCGCATGAAGAAGGATGCGGAAGCCAATGCCGAAACCGACAAGAAGCGCCGCGAATCCATCGAAGTGAAGAACATGGCCGAAACCATGATCTATACGACGGAAAAGATGATGAAGGAAGCCGAAGGCAAGGTGAAAGAGGAAGACAAGAAGTCGGTTGAAGATAAGCTCGCCGCGTTGAAAGCGGTGAAAGATGGCGAAGATCTCGAAGTCATCAAAAAGGCCGCCGATGAACTCGCGACCGAAGCGCAAAAAGTCGGCGCTGCGCTCTATCAGACGCGCCCTGAAGCCGAAGTCCCGCCGCAGGAAGCCGAAGCGAAGCCCGCCGAAGGCGAGGCTAAGCCGGAAGAACCTAAAGCTGAATAAAACCATCTATGTCCCAGCAACCCCTTCAAGTGAACGCCCGCCCGGAAGAGCTCCAGGGCCGCTACGCGAATATCGTGTCCGTGACCTCGCAGGAGCGTGACGTGATCATCGATTTCCTCGCGCAGGGCCGCGCGGGCGACACGCCGCAGGCGCAGCTCGTCTCGCGCATGTATCTCAACCACTTTACGGCGAAGGAGTTAGCTGACATCATCCAAAAAACGCTCGCGGAATGGGAAAAGATGCGCTACGAGTTGCCCAACAAGAATTAACCCTATGAACACCAGAATCGTGCTTGAACGGAAGAAGATGGACGTGAAACCCACGGCCCTGGTGCTTGGTTCTGGAAAAACGTATTCGCCGAGCTTTTCGAGCGAGGACATCACGTATATGAATGTTGCGTCCGAGGACGTGGACGAGCTCTTGAAGCTCGCCGCCAAGGAGTACGGCGTGAATAAAGCGAACGTGTCCAAAGAAGGCGCGACGGAAGACGGTCACGAAGTGTCTATCGGATAAAGAACAATGGCCCAGAAGGATTACTACGCCATTCTTGGCGTCTCCAAGACCGCGACCGACGACGAAATCAAGAAAGCATTTCGTCGTCTTGCGCATGAGCATCACCCCGACAAAGGCGGTGATCCTTCAAAGTTCAAAGACGTGAACGAGGCGTACCAAATCCTGTCGGACAAACAAAAGCGCGGCACGTATGACCGCTTCGGCTCCGGCGCATTTGAAAACGGGGGAGCGGGCCCGGGCGGATTCGGAGGGTTCGGCGGTCAGGGGTTTGATTTCAACTTCAACGCCGGCGACATGGGCGATCTCGGCGATATTCTCGGCGAGATGTTCGGGTTCGGCGGCCAGGCCCAGGGCCAGGCGCGTCCCAAGCGCGGCCGTCATATCGAGATGGATGTCGAGCTCACCTTCCGCGAAGCGATTTTTGGTGCGGAAAAATCCGTGAGGCTCTATCGCCAGACCATGTGCTCAACGTGTAAGGGGAATGGCGCCGAGCCGGGTTCCAAAATCGAAGATTGTAAAACGTGCAGCGGTACCGGCCAGACCAAGCAAGCCCAGCGCACCATGTTCGGCGTCTTTCATTCCGTGTCGCCGTGCAAAGACTGCCATGGCCGCGGCAAGCGTCCTGAAAAACCGTGCCACACCTGCCATGGGTATGGCGTGGAAAAGCGCGAAGAGAATTTGAACCTGCGCATTCCCGCCGGCGTAGATGTGGACACGGTATTGCAAGTGGATGGCCAGGGCGAGACGCCGGCGCATGGCGGCAAGCCCGGCGATCTGTTGGTGCGCATCCATATCAAGAATGATTCAAAGTTCGAACGGGAAGGCCACGACTTGATGAGCATCGAATCCATTCCGTTTTCCGTTCTCGCACTCGGCGGGTCCATCGAAGTAGAAACCATTGATGGGAAAGAGCGAGTGGATGTCCGCGAAGGCACGCCGACCGGCACCGTCATCACCCTGAAAGGGAAGGGCGTACCGTTCCAGCGCGGCGGACGCGGCAACCAACTCATCCGCCTCGAAGCCGATGTCCCGCGCAAACTTTCAAAAGAGCAAAAACAATTATTGGATCAGTTGCGTAACACGGGCCTCTAGGCCCGTGTTATCATTTCGGCATGCCCCCGGAGGCGGCCGCAGCGCTCACATCTTTTGGATCCTCGTGGGATGTCATCATCCTTGCGGCGTTTGTGTTGTTTGGAATCGTGTACGGCATCTATGCGGGCCGTGATCGCGCGGTTATCATCCTCATTTCGAGCTATGTTTCGCTCGCGGTCGTGACCAATGCGCCGGCCGTCGCCATGCTCGACCGCGCGTTCCATCTTTCCGCCAACACCTCATTGGGGCTGGTTTGGTTCTTGGGCTTGTTTCTCGCCGTCTTCGCCATCCTTTGGAAAAGCGAGCTTTTGCGGAGTCTGGGATACAGCCGCGGTTCCTGGTGGGAAACTATCCTGTTCAGCGTCTGCCAGGTCGGACTCACCGTCAGCACGGCCCTGTACCTCCTGCCGTCCCAAGTCACGGCCAGCCTTTCACCCGGCTTTCGCATGATCTTTTTAAGCGATGAAGGCCGTTCTCTTTGGCTGATTCTGCCCATTTTTCTCCTGTTTGCCGTTGGGCGTGAGGCCTACGATGATGACGATGACGATGAGTAATCCTCCTGAGGCGGATTGGTAACAATTGACGTTTTTGTCGGTATCTATGACCGTAGATCCGATGGCGAAACCCAGTTTCGAGGCGTTCTACCGCGCCAACGTCAAACGGATCTATGCATTCGTTTATTTCCGTATCGGTGGCCGCAAGGCCATGGCCGAGGATCTGGTCCAGGATATCTTTTTAAAGGCCTTTGAAGCCTTTGACCGCTACGATCCCGATCGGGGAGAGAGCGCCTGGATTTACACCATCGCCCGCAACCACGTCATCAATTCCATGGCCAAGGAACGGCCGGGAGTCGATATCGAGGACGTGCTGGACTCGACGGCGGTTTCCGAGGATGGACGCGAACGCATGGCTCTGAACGACGACGAGCGTCACTTGGTCGAAGCGATCGACCTGCTTTCCAAGGATGACGCGCAACTGGTTCGCATGAAATATTTGGAAGGCTGGTCCTTTGAGGACTTGGGGCAGGTAGTGGGGAAGTCGCCGGGCGCGTTGCGAGTCCAAGCCAGCCGCGCGGTGAAGAAATTGAAACGTTTCATGAAAAAACCTTTATGATGACCCGTTACGAACTCTGGAAGATCTCGCGACGCGCCCGGCCGGATGCGGCCTTTGTCGAACGCCTAGCATCACGCTTCACGCCTGAGCGCGCTGTGCGTTTCGCGTATCGCACCACCTTGCGTATCGCAGCCGCGGCTTGTGCTTTCGTTTTGGTGCTCGGTGGAAGCACGGCGAGCTATGCCTATGCATCCGAGTCCGTTTTGCCCGACCATCCCTTGTATCCGTTGCGCGAGACGGTTGAATCCCTGGAAGAATCCACGGCATTGAACGCGGAGGCAAAAACGGCCGTGCAGCGGAAATTTGTGGAGCGTCGCCTGAAGGAAATCCGGATTATGCGGGACCGCCGCTTGGCGCTCGCCCCGCGCGTCATCACGCGCTTGCGTGATTCGATGCTCCGTCTCGAAACGACTTCGACGGCAGAGGGCGTGATGGCCATCGACGCGTGGAATGCGCTTTTGCAACGCCGTATGCGCACCCTCGATAAGCGCGAAGCGGCCCGCCTTCAGCGCGAAGCGGACGAAAAATTCAATCAAATTGAAAAGCGCATCCAGACTCTGCAGGAAAAGGCGCGGAAGCTACGGCCCGGTTCATTGCGTAGGAAGTAACGCCTGTGGTTCCATGGGCCCATGGACCTCACGAACGATATCCGCGGATCCGTGATTCTGACTGATACGGAATCGCGGATTTTGTTTGCATCGCGGGGCGTGGGCGAGCGGACCGGGTTTGATTTACCCGAGACGATTGGGCGGCGTCCTTCCGAATTGTGGGGTGGCGGAATGGAGCGTCCATTTTACGCGCGGATGTGGCGGTTGATCACCAAGGGCGTCCCGTTTGCGGAGTCAGTACGCAATCACCGCAAGAACGGCGACGGATTCGAAACACCGCTGTATATCGCGCCCTTGCGCGGCGAGGACGATGTCTGGGGATACCTCGCCCTCCAGCCGGACGAAGACACGGCGGGATTCCGGGAGGAGTTTTTTCAGGCAAGCGCGGCGGATGCATCCCCGACGCGGCTACAGGATTTGCTTGAAGGACGGTTTGGATGGAAGACGGGAGAGCGCGCCGAGCGCCGTTCCACGCTTTTTGATTTGCTCGCGCGGACCCTGGTGGATCCGGTGCGTGAGCGTTTCCATGCAAGGGTGGAGGATGCGGAATTGGTGCGCCGCGCCCAAGGGAATAGCGAAGCGTTTTCCTCCCTGGTCGCCAAATACCATGGGACGGTCCGCCGGTATTTCCGGCACCGGCTTTCCGATCCCGAGCGCGCCGAAGACCTTGCCCAGGAGACGTTTGAGCGCGCGTTTCGGGCCCTGCCCGGGTTTCAGATGTCGAATGCGTCCTATCAGACCTATTTGTTGCGCATCGCGCATAATTTGCTCGTAAGCGAGTATCGGCGCGCCGCGCCGCCGATCATAGCCGAAGAATCCGACCGCCAGGCGTGGATGACGCGGCTGGAAGCGAAGGATGAGGTGGAGCGCGCCATGGCCGAACTCGAGCCTGGCGACCGCGAAACCCTGCAACTGTTTTATGGAGAGGGGTTTTCGGTCCGGGATATTAGCCGGCGCCTCACGATATCCGAAAATGCGGTCAAACTCAGGCTCTCGCGCGCCCGCCGCCGGATCGGGGAGCGCATGCGGAGAGAGGGATAAGGTGTCGCGTGACACCTTTTTTGTTTCCAGGCGTTTGGGAGGGTGCTCATCCTTAAAAACGCCTATGACGATTTGTAAGATCAAAAAACGAAACGGGGCCATCGTTGATTTCGATGTTGGAAAAATCCGCGCCGCGGTGGATAAGGCGGCCAAGGCCGTCGGACTCGAGGGCGCTTCGGTCGTTCCCGGGGTGGCGGAAGACGTGTTGCGCCAGCTCGAGGAGCTGTACGACGGGAGCGTTCCCTCGGTCGAGCAGGTGCAGGACGAAGTGGAGGAGACGTTGATCCGCCGCGGATATTCGGAAATGGCCAAGGCGTACATTCTCTATCGTGAAAAACGCCGGGAAGCCCGCGAGACGCGCGATGTCGTTGTCGAGGTCGGGAAAACCATTTCCGAATATCTGGAGCGCAATGACTGGCGCGTGGAAGCGAATTCGAACCAGGGATATTCGCTCGGCGGGATGATCCTGAATACGGCCGGCAAGGTCACGGCCAACTACTGGCTTTCCCATATCTACCCAAAGGAAATCGGGGATGCGCATCGCAATGCCGACATTCACATCCACGATCTCGACATGTTTTCCGGATACTGCGCCGGTTGGAGTTTGCGCGCGCTTTTAGAGGAGGGGTTTAACGGCGTGCCGGGGAAAATCGAATCCGGCCCGCCGAAGCACCTGTCGTCAGCCGTCGCGCAGATGGTGAATTTTCTCGGAACGCTTCAGAACGAATGGGCGGGCGCCCAGGCATTTTCGAGTTTTGATACGTATCTTGCCCCGTTCGTGAAAAAATTCGAGCTGGAAACTCGGGCCGAGCTCGTGCAAGCGGGCGCGTCCTTCCCGGATGAAGAGGCGCGCGCCGAATTCGTCCAAATGAAAGTCCGCGAGTACGTAAAACAAAACCTCCAGTCATTCGTGTTTAACATGAATGTCCCGTCGAGATGGGGGACGCAGACGCCATTTACGAACATTACGCTCGATTGGGTCTGTCCTGAGGACCTGAAGGATCGGAGATTGATGCTGGGCGGCAAAGAGTTCCCGTATACGTTCGGGGAATTGCAAAACGAGATGCGTTTGTTGAACGAGGTCTTCATCGAGGTGATGACCGAGGGCGACCGCAACGGCCGGACGTTCACCTTTCCCATCCCGACCTACAATATCGGCAAGGATTTTGACTGGGAGGACCCGCATACGCGCCCGCTCTTTGAGATGACGGCGAAGTATGGAACGCCGTATTTCCAGAATTTCATCAATTCCGACCTGAACCCCGGCGACGTGCGTTCCATGTGTTGCCGATTGCAGTTGGATTTGAAAGAGCTGCGGAAGCGCGGCGGGGGCCTGTTCGGTTCGGCTGAAATGACGGGTTCCGTCGGCGTCGTCACGGTGAATGCGGCGAGGCTTGGATATCTGGCTCACGGTTCTTCCGAAGCGTTCTTTGAGCGCCTGGGCCGGTTGATGGATCTCGCCCAGACATCGCTTGAGCTCAAACGTAAGGTCATCCAGACCTGGATAGACCGTGGATTATTCCCATACACGAAACGCTACCTCGCTTCATTGCGCAGCCATTTCTCCACGATTGGGATTAACGGCGTGAATGAGGCGATCCGAAACATGACGGCGGATGCCGAAAATATTACGACGCCGGCCGGCCGGGCATTCGCCGCCGAAGTCTTGGATTTCATGCGGGCGCGTCTCAAGGCGTACCAGGAGGAAACCGGGCACCTCTATAACTTGGAGGCGACGCCGGCAGAAGGCACGACCTATCGCTTCGCCAAGGAAGACCGCCGGCGCTTTCCGGACATCCGGCAAGCGGGGACTTCCGAAGCCCCGTTCTACACGAATTCCACCCAAATCCCGGTCGGCTATACGAATGACGTCTTCGAGGCGCTCGAGCTCCAGGACCATCTCCAAACCAAATACACCGGCGGCACCGTTCTCCACTGCTATATGAGCGAGAGGTTGTCTTCCGGAGAAGCGTGCCGCGACTTGGTCCGGAAAGTGCTCACGAATTTCCGGTTGCCGTATGTGACGATTACGCCCACGTTTTCTATTTGCCCGCGTCACGGATACCTGACCGGGGAATGGGACTTCTGTCCCCGTTGCGATGACGAGACCGGGTTGGCCGGTCCTCGGCTGGACGCGGACGTGCGTGAGAAACACGCATCGGCCGCCCCCCATATTTAATTCTATTTCATCTTCCCACTTACATATGACCGCCACCCCACGTACCCGCACGCGCTGTGAAGTTTGGACCCGCGTCATGGGCTATCACCGCCCGGTTTCATTCTTCAATCCCGGTAAAAAATCCGAGCACTATTCGCGCAAGCATTTCACGGAATGCGCGGCAGCCAATCGGGAGTTCAAGTTGAAGCAGGAAATGTCACGCGCATGAAATTCAGCGCGATCCAACCGTTCACGGTTCTGGACTATCCGGGCAAGGCGGCGTGCATCGCCTTTACGCCCGGGTGCAATTTCCGTTGCGGATATTGCCATAACCCGGAATTCGTTTTGCCGGATCGCGTGAAGCTGCTGGAGCCCGATTTCATCGACGAAGAGACGGTGATCGGGTTCCTGGAGCGTCGGAAGGGCTTGCTCGATGGGATCGTCGTCACGGGCGGGGAGCCGACCTTGCACCGGGGCTTGCCGGATTTTCTCCGTCGCGTGAAATCGCTTGGGTTCCTCGTGAAGCTGGATACGAATGGCAGCTTACCTCAGGTTGTGGGCAAGTTGTTCGATGAGAACCTGCTCGATTATGTTGCGATGGATGTAAAAACGTCGCTGGAGCAGTATCCGGGGTTGGTCGGTCCCTGTATCCAGCCAAAGGCGATCCAAGATAGTATAGATCTCATTCGTGATCATGCGCCTGACTACGAGTTCCGGACGACTTTGCTCCGCGAGGTTCACGGACTCCCGGTTTTGAAAGACATGATCGGTCTGGTCGCGCGGGCCAAGCGGTATGTCCTCCAGCCCTTTCGGTCTGCGGTGACCCTTGATCCCAACTTCGGTTCTTACTCCGCCCCCGACGCATCCGAGATGGAGCTCATCATCGATCTCTTCCGTCCGCACGTGGGCGAACTTATCCTTCGATAATCTATGACCAACTATCAACGCATAAGTCTCTTCGCGCTTCGACTCTCCCTGGGCTGGCTATTTTTTTACGCGGGCATCACCAAGATATTCAATCCGGCGTGGTCGGCGGCGGGATACCTGAAGGGCGCAAAAACATTTGCCATGTTGTTTGGATGGATGCTGGATCCGTCCGTACTTCCGTTCATCAACTTCATGAATGCGTGGGGACTGGCCCTGCTCGGCGTCTCGCTGCTTGCGGGCGGGCTGGTCCGGTATAGCGCCTACGCCGGAGTCCTGTTGATGACGCTCTATTATTTAGCTGCGATGGATTTCCCGTACCCGAATGCCCATGCGTTTCTGGTAGATGAACATGTGATTTACTCCGTCGCCTTACTCACGCTTGTCGCGTTCGACGCGGGACGGATTTGGGGATTCGACGGATGGTGGGCGAGTCGGCGTAAAATGACAAAAAAGGCCTGATCCGCTACCGTTTCCGCATGCTCCGCCTGTGGAATACCGCGACCAAGTCGCTCGAAGAGTTCAAACCCATCAAAAAAGGGAAGGTTGGCATGTATGCGTGCGGACCCACGGTTTATAATCCGGTTCACATCGGGAACCTTCGTACGTATATTTTTGAGGATGTGTTAAAGCGCACGCTTGAGCTCTTCGGTTACGATGTCCATCATGTGATGAACATCACGGATGTCGGCCATCTTGTCGGCGATGGCGACATGGGCCAGGACAAAATGGAACGCGAAGCGTCCAAGACCGGCAAAACCGCCTGGGACATCGCCAAGCGTTACGAGCAACTGTTCGATTTCGACATGCAGCGTCTCAATATCGTTTCACCGGTCGGAAAGGATCGCCCGCATGCCACCGAGTACATCCCTCAACAGGAATCGTTGGTGAAGAAGCTGGAGGAAAAGGGGTATACCTATGAAACGAGCGACGGCATTTATTTCGATACCGCCAAGTTCGCCGGCTACGGAAAACTCTCCGGCCAAAAACGCGAAGACAAAGAAGCCGGCGCGCGTGTCGAGGTAAACGAAGAAAAAAAGCATCCGGCGGACTTTGCGTTGTGGAAGTTCTCGCCGGAAGGGGAGAAGCGCCAAATGGAATGGGACTTCGAGGGTCGCAAGGGTTTCCCTGGATGGCACATTGAGTGCTCTGCCATGTCCGAGGCCATTCTGGACCAACCGTTTGATATTCACTGCGGCGGCGTGGATCACATTCCGGTCCATCATGAAAATGAAATCGCCCAAAGCGAAGCGGCTTTTGATAAACCTCTCGCTAATTACTGGATGCATGGGGAGTTTTTGTTGGTAGATGGCGGTCGCATGGGTAAGTCCGAAGGGAATGCCTATCTATTGGATGAATTGGTCGCCCGTGGTTTCGATCCGCTCGCGTTCCGTTATTACTGTTTAGGAACCCATTACCGTTCGAAATTGAATTTTACGTGGGAGGGGCTGGAGGGAGCGCAGAATGCGCTTCGCCACCTTCAATCCGAGGCTCGTAAATTGGAACGGGGAGCACGCGTGGATAAGACTTCGCTCGAAGCATTCAATGCCGCCTTGGGAGATGATTTGAATACCTCGAAAGCGCTGGCTGTCTTGCATGACATGCTCAAGTCCGATGTCGGGGCTGATGAAAAAGGCGCGACATTGATCGAGATGGATCAGGTTCTGGGCCTTGGTTTGAAAGAAATCGTGGGCAAAAAAATCGAAATCCCGGAAGCCATTCAAGCCTTGGCCGATGAGCGCCTCGAAGTCCGCAAAAACAAGGATTGGAAGAAGTCGGATGAGCTGCGCGATGCGCTCAAAGCGAAGGGCTGGATCGTGGAAGACACGAAAGACAGCTACGAGCTTCATCCAAGCGCATAGCGCGTAGCTCGTAGCAGGGTTTTGCTACGTGTTACGGGCTATGTGTTACGTGATATACTGTTCGCATGTCCGACGGGGGCTTTTTAGGCGGTTCTTCGGCTGAACAAATGCCGAAAGTGGTTGAAGTTCCCGAAACAAATGCCGAAGTGAGCGGCACGGAAGCCGAATCCGGTGCGCGCAAGCAAATGGAGTCCGAACAACAAAAAAATGCGTTTCTCGAGCAAGCGCAGGAACCTGCGCCGACGACGACCGTAGTCCCCGGGGCGAATCAGCAGGCGGCCGCGCAAATCGCCGAAGAAACTCCGAAAGATGAAATCACCGTCGAAGTAGAAAAGATTTTGGAATACGGCCTTGGCGATTACATTCCCGACATGCCGGAAGAGGCGCGCCAGCGATTCCTCAAGAAAGGCGGCGAAGTGGCGGCCCAGCTTTCCACCATGGTGCATACGCTCAATGTCCAGGTGACGTTGGTAGTGACCTTGATCAAGGAGTGGCTGCTCACCATTCCGGGTGTGAACCGGTATTACATCGAGCAAGAGTCCAAAATCAAAACCGACCAGATCGTCGAGCTGGCGAATGTCCGCCGTAACGAACAAGCGGGAGTCATTCCCAAAGCCTAATCCCATGCTGCCGCTCCTTCTCTTCCAACTTGATCTCGGCGTCGCGGTGGAGCCGACGCCGGTCTTGGATATCTCTTCCATCTTGTGGCATCCGATCGCCATCGCACTCTATACGTTGGTCGGCTTGGCATTTTTTGTCTTGATTCTGCTTCTGTTGGTCCGCCGCCAATTGCGGAAAAACACGGCGACGCGCACCAGTTTCGATTTGAAAGTGCTGTTGATCCGCGTGCCCAAAGAGCTGAATGCCGAAGAATCGAAGGAGGATAAATCGCAACAGCAAATCCAAGAAATGATCGGCGCGATGGAAACCGTGTTCGCGACCCTCGGCGGTTTGAAGGCGCAAAAAGGCTTGAAAGCGTGGCTCCGCGGCCGCAGCGACCTGTTCACGTTCGAGATCGTGGCCCACCGCGACAAGATTTCTTTCTACGTCACGGTCCCGACCTATCTCCACGCCTTCGTCGAGCAGCAGGTCCACGCGCAATATCCCAATGCGCAGATTGATGAAGTGCCGGATTACAATATTTTTTCGCCGACCGGCGTCATTCTCGGGAGTTATCTGAAATTGCGCCGTCCGAATTATTTCCCCATCAAGACCTACCGCAAGCTCGAGGCGGATTCGATGAATGCGCTGACCAATGCCTTGTCCAAGGTGGAGGCAAAAGACGGCGTCGCCATCCAATATGTCTGCCGTAGCGCACCCAAGATTTGGCGCAGCGAAGGATTGCGCATCGCGCGCGCCATGCAGCAGGGGAAGAAGTTGTCCCAGGTCACGGGAGGCGGCGGCATCATGAAAGACGTGGCCAAGGGCTTGCAAAGCGCGGCTTCGACCTCATCCCCGAAAGACAAAAAACCCGATGAAGGTTATCGCCTGTCGCCGCTGGAGGAGGAAATGGTGAAGGGCTTGGAAGAAAAAGCTTCCAAAGCAGGTTTGGACGTAAACATCCGAGTCGTGGTGTCCGCGCATTCCCCGGAAGCGGCGCAACGCTATTTGAATGACGTTCTGAATGCCTACGGAGGATTCAATATTTACGAATACGGAAACGGGTTCCAGCAGGAGACGCCGCGTTTCCAGGTGGGGATTATCCGTCCATTCATTTACCGCACCTTCGATGAGAAATTCCGCATCGTATTGAATAGCGAGGAAATGGCGACGCTTTTCCATTTCCCGTTGCCGACCACCGAAACGCCCAAGATCAACTGGCTTTTGTCGCGCCGCGCGCTTCCGCCGTCCAACTTGCCAACGGAAGGCATCTTGCTCGGCCAGTCCGAATATCGCGGCCGTTTGTATGACGTGCGCATGAAGCAGGCCGACCGACGTCGCCACATGTACGTGATTGGTAAATCCGGTTCGGGTAAATCCGTCTATCAAGCCTCGCTCATCAAGCAGGATATCGAAGAGGGCCGTGGCGTATGCGTGATTGATCCGCACGGCGACTTGTGCGACGAGGTGCTCGAGTACGTGCCCAAGGAACGCGCGGATGACGTCATTTTCTTCGATCCGGCCGATTACGACCGTCCGATGGGCTTGAACATGCTGGAATTCGATCCGGCCCAGCCGCAGCAAAAGACCTTCGTCATCAACGAGATGCTGAAGATCTTCGACAAGCTCTACGATCTGAAGTCCACCGGCGGCCCGATGTTCGAGCTGTACATGCGCAATGCCATCCTGCTTTTGATGGAAGACGTCGAATCCGGTTCAACCTTGATGGAGATTCCCAAAGTCCTCGCCGACGAGGATTATCGCAACTACAAATTGTCCAAGTGCAAGTCGCAGGACGTGAAAGATTTCTGGCAAAAAGAGGCGCTCAAGGCCGGCGGTGAAGCGTCGCTCGCCAACATGGTGCCGTATATCACGTCCAAGCTCACGCCATTCATCTATAACGATTACATGCGGCCGATTATCGGCCAGCAAAAGAGCGCCTTTAATGTGCGCGACGTGATGGATGGCCAGAAAATCCTTTTGCTCAAGTTATCCAAAGGAAAGATCGGTGATTTGAACGCGTATCTGATCGGCATGGTCTTGGTCGGCAAGATTTTGATGGCCGCGCTCGCGCGTGGAGATATGGCCGCTTCGGACCGCAAAGATTTCTACCTCTACATTGATGAGTTCCAGAACTTCCTGACGGATTCCATTAGCGCGATTTTGTCCGAAGCGCGTAAATACGGCTTGAACCTTATCATCGCGCACCAATTCATCGGTCAACTTGAAGGCAAGGGAGGGGATACGGTCATCCGTGACGCCATTTTCGGTAACGTGGGTACCATGGTGGCCTTCCGTATCGGCGTGGAAGACGCGGAATTCCTCGCGAAAGAATTCCAGCCCGTATTCTCGACGTATGACTTGGTGAATGTGGAAGCGTTTACCTGCAATATTAAGATGCTCATCGACAATACGGCCTCGCGTCCGTTCAATATGAAGCCGATCATGCCGCAGCGCCCGTCCAAGAAAGACATTCCGGCCATGATCCGAGAGCTCTCGCGCTACAAATTCGGCCGCAAGCGCGCCTTGGTCGAGGCGGAAATCCTTGAGCGCCGCGATGCCATGGCCACCGTATTGGGCGGAGAAGACGAGTCCCTTATCTAAGTGTGATATGATGGTGGAGTAAAAACGTGCGGGTGTGGAAAAAACAAAATAAATTGAATATGGCAGACAATGAAGAAATCATCATAGACGGGGATGATGAGGAAGAGGTGATGGAGGAAAGCGATGACGCCGCGCCTCTTTCGGGCTATGACACCAAATTCGCGCTCGCCATGCGCGTCATTTCCAATATGCGCGCGCAATTGGAGAATTTGGAGCGCGTGCTCGCGGGCCAGGCCGAGCCGGATGAGGCCGAACGGTATATCGCGGCTTCGCGCCGCGCGCTCGCGGACGATGAAAGCGGTTTTGGCGGCCGGGTGATCGAAGGCGTCTTTGATGGCGAGCATATGGTCGGCGAAGATGGTCGCCAGTATTTGGTTCCGCCGAATTACGCGTCCAAATCCAAGCTCGTCGAAGGTGATTTGTTGCGTTTGAATATCAGCGACAGCGGAAAATTCATTTTCAAACAAAAAGGGCCGATCGAGCGCCAGCGTTTGATGGGTACGTTGGTACAAGACGACATCTCCGGAGAATGGAAAGTCATCGCGGATAACCGTGCGTATAAAGTGCTGACCGCCGCCGTCTCATTCCATCGTGGCGCGGTCGGGGATGATGCCGTGATCATGGTCCCGAAAGAGGCTCCTTCCCGCTGGGCTGCCCTCGAAAATATCGTGAAACGCGCGGAAGATGCGTGGGTGAGCTGAGGGGGTTAGACGTCCGTAAACCGACGGGCTACGATCAGCCAATCGTATGCCCTCTTTGAGTCAGGTCCACCGCCCAAAAACCTTTGCCGATGTGACGGGCCAGGCCCATGTCACCGAAACGCTTCGCAAGGAAGTTGCGACCGGAAAGCTCGGCCATGCGTTTTTGTTCTGCGGTCCGCGTGGCGTGGGGAAAACCACTTCGGCGCGTATTTTTGCGAAAGCCCTGAATTGCGAAAAGCTGAAAGATGGGGAGCCGTGCAATGCTTGCGAGCCATGCCTTGCCGCGAACGAAGGCCGTCAGCTCGATTTGATTGAACAGGACGCCGCCACCCATAACGGCGTGGATGACATGCGCGAATTGATCGAGCATGTCCGTTTTGCGCCGCTCGGCGGCAAGCGGAAGGTCTATGTGCTCGACGAGGCCCACATGCTGACGGGTCCGGCGTGGAATGCGCTTCTCAAGACGTTGGAAGAGCCGCCGCCATACGCCTTCTTCATTTTTGCGACGACCGAATGGCACAAAATCCCGGCCACCATCCTCTCACGATGCCAGCGTTTTGAATTCAAACGCATTCCCGAAGCCGAGCTGGGCGATCGTGTGAAGCAAATCGTGAAAGCCGAGGGCTGGAAGATTGATGATGCGGTCGTAAAGCTTATTGTTTCCCGTGCCGATGGCTGTGTGCGCGATGCGGAAACCTTGCTTGGCCAAATTTCCTCGTTTGGAGGTAAAGAGATTTCGATGGAGGTCGCTTCGCTCGTCATCCCTTCCGGCTATGCCGAGCAAGCCATCCAACTTCTTGGCATGTGGTCACGCCATGAGCACGCGCAAGCGCTCGAAGAAGCGCGTCGTTTGGCGGATGACGGCGTGCCGCTGGTCCCATTTTTCGACGATTTGATCCAAGAGGTGCGGCTGCAGCTCATCGCCTCCGCTGATTCATCCAAAACCCCATTGTTCACGCCGGGCGAATTAAACGATTTGGCATTATTACTGTTCGAGCGGCGTCGCGACGCGAAGTCCGGAGTTGATCCGCTCTTTGCCCTTCAGCTCGCCGGAACCATTGCCGCGAACGGATTGCTGAAACATGCGCCGCAAGGCTTGGTCCAAGCGCCACCCGCCCCGCCCAAGACCGCCCCGATTCCCGTCGCCGTCCCAAAAGCGCAGGAAAAAACAAAACCGCCCCTTGAACCGGTAAAGTCTGAACCCGTCCCTGAGCCTAGTCCGATAGCTGTCACCTCCGCGGAGGCGGAGGTCCAGCCCACACCGACGGAAGCCAAGCCCCTGGATTCACGCCTGCGCGGGAATGACTCAGGTCCAGCGGTCGTCGAACTCAATACCGTGCGCATGAAATGGCAGGCCGTGATCCGCGCGGTGGACGAGGTCAATCATTCGCTCCCATTCATCCTCAAGATCAGCCGTCCCGAGGCCATCCGCGGTTCGGCCGTGGTCGTCCGTTTCCAGTATCCGTTCCACATGGATAAGATTGTCAGCGACCCGCGCAACCGCCGTATCGTGGAAGAGGCTCTCGCGAAGGTGTTGGGGATGCCGCTCGGGCTTGAGGGGATGGTGGGAGAGGACGAGGGCCGTGCGGAAGAACGTTCGCAAGATATCGTGACGAATATTCTCAAAGCGTTCGGCGGTTCGGTTGTCGAATCCTGATATGACCATCAATTCCAAAGACCTCATCGGTTTACCGGTGCAAACCCGTTCCGGACACGCCCTCGGCAAGGTGGCGAGCATTGATGTGGATGTGGATACGGGCCGTATCGGGACATTCCACGTCAAAGCGGGCGGATTGGTTACCGGATTGCTTGCCGATGAGCTGATGGTGTCCTGGGCTTCGGTATTCGAGCTGACCGCTGATGCATTGATCGTCGCGGATACTACGGTTCCTGCAGGCGCGACCGTTCTTGCCAAAGCCGGTTGATATGTCCGTCTCGCCGCTACGGCTCCGCGCTCTCGCTTTCGCCGACGCGATCGGTTATGCGCCGACCGAGGCTGAGCTTGCGACGTGGTCGGAGCCTGGCGAAATCACGCCCCCACTGAACGTCTATCGCGGCCGGGTCATCTTTCAGGGCCGGGAAGAGTTGGTGGAAGAACATGAACGGCGCGAATTGTTTTTCCCGCGCAAAATCCGGCGTGCGCGCAGGGTCGCGCGTTTCCTCGCGCGCCTGCCCGGCGTGCGGTTCGTCGCCGTTACCCAGACCACGGCGCTCGCCCATGCCCGCGACGAGGGGGATTTGGACATGTTCGTCATCACGCGCCGCGGATCGCTCGCCTTGGCGCGGGCGCTCGCGACCGTCTGGTACGCCCTCACGGGCGCGCGTCCGGGAGCGCGCAAAAGCGAACGGGACGCCGTGTGCCTTTCCTTTTTTATTGATGATTCGGCGTTGGATTTGTCCAAGTTGATGCTGCCCGGAGACGATCCGTATTTCCGGTACTGGTTTTTGTCCCTCTTGCCGTTATACGATGATGGGGTGTCCTCCGAATTATGGGCGGCAAATAATAGGATCCTGTCGCATCATCCGCATGCCCGGCGGTGGATGATGAATCCCGGCTTGCGCGTCCGGCGTCCGGCAGGGAGGCTGCCCCGTTTCGCGTTTTTGGATGCGTTGGTCCGTCGGCTCCAGGATCGCGCCATGTCCAAAGGGTTGCGGGAGTTGGCGAACAAGGATACGCGCGTCGTGATTACGCCGCATGTCCTCAAGTTCCACGCGGATGACGGGCGCGAGCGTTTCCGCGAAGCCTATTATCAAACGTGCAAACGATATGGCCTGGATACGTGAATGGGGTTGGAAGCTCGCCATTCTCGCGCTGCCTTGGCAGACGCGCTGGTTTCAGGAAGGCCCGATGGCCGGAGGCTTGCCTTGGGAGCAGGGGAGGCTGTCGGTGTATGTCGCGTGGATTCCCATGATCCTGACGATTTTCGTCGCGTGCGCGGATTTCAAGGAGAATCCGGAAGATCGTGACGAGATCAGTATCACGGATTGGATGCTCTTCGCGGGAATTTTGCTGCTTGGCCTTCCGGCGTTCGTGTCCGTGTTCCCGCAGGCCTCCTGGCAATGGCTGACGCAGGTCATTCTTCTCGTTTTCTTCGCCTGGTCTTTGCAGCAACTCAAAATCAAGAGCCGGGATATTCTGGGTTGGAGCGTTTGTTCGCTTGTTCCCCATGCGCTTCTGGGCATGTTCCAATTTTTTACGCAATCGGTTTTCGGATCCAAGTGGTTGGGGATGGCGGCCCAGCATCCGGCGACGCCGGGTGTTTCCGTCGTGGAGGCGGGAGGTCAGCGCATCCTGCGTGCCTATGGTGGGTTTCCGCATCCGAATATTTTTGGGGGATGGCTGGCGTATGGGCTATCGGCCGTGACGCTGATAGCCATCCAGGCGAAGCAGCGAGAAAAATATATTCTCGCTTCAGCCGCGATCATATTCTCCGTCGCCTTGGTGTTCACCTTTTCACGTTCCGCCTGGCTCGCCGCGGCCTTGGGCGTATTGACCGCCGCGTTGATGGCTTGGCGCGAGACAAAACGGTATTTCGTACCTGGCGTGATCCTGCTTTCAACGCTCGTGACGCTGTTCTTCGTGCGTGACATCGCGCTCATCCGAGCGGATACGGGCACCCGCCTGGAACAAAAATCCGTCAGCGAGCGGAGCGCGTCTTTGTCCGCGGCCCAGTCGCTTATTCCGGAGGAATGGTGGCTTGGCCAAGGTCAGAATACCGCTATTTTCGCCTTGGATCGGGCCGGAAAAGGGATTGTACCTCCTCATTTCATCCCCATCCTTATTTTGTTGGAAACGGGCATTATCGGGGTATTGGGCGCCGTATTGCTTTTTGGAAGATGGGCGGCGAAAAGCGGTTGGTCCAGCCTTTTACCGCTAGCCATAGCCATCCCTTTGCTTCTTTTCGACCATTATCTTTGGTCCATTTGGTCCGGTCAGGTTTTATTGATGTGGCTCGCCCTGCTCCCGTTGACAAAGCGCGAAAAATAGCCTAAGGACAAGGTACGGAATTTAACCGGAACCCTGTTCCAGGAAGGTGCCCTTTGACCAATACCGCAGACGACAAGATCCGAGATTCCCGCTACCCGCACCAGATGCCCGAGCAGGAGACCTTCGAGACCGAGGAGGCCTTCAACGAGGCGCGCACGCGCTACTACAAGGGCCAGGCGGAGCTGACGGAGCGCTTCTTCGAAGCGATGCCGTTCGCCGCCATCTCCACGCTGCACGATGGCACCATCGTGTACGCCAACGCGCCGGCGCAGCTCCTGTTCGGCCTGACCAAGGCCGACCTCGCGCGCCACAAGGCGAACGACTTCCTCTACGACGCCGATGGCAACTCCATCGGAGCCGAGATCGGACGCCGCCTCGCGAAGGGCCAGATCATCCGGCAGGAAGCGGTGTACGTCCGCGCGTCCGAGGGCGAGCCCTCGCTCCGGATGCTGTCGGTCACGCCGGTGTTCGCATCCGGAACGCAGACTCTCGTGCGCGCCATCGGGTTCTTCATGGACCCGTCGGCATGCGAGCACGAGAACGTGACTCTGCGCACGCTCAACCAAGAGCTGCAGACGGCTCTCGTCGCCAAGGACGATGAGCTCGAGCGTCTCCGTGTCGAGGCTTCCAGCCTGCGCATCCAGGTCGATACCGATGACCTCACCGGCGTCCTGAACAAGCCGGCCTTCTCGCGCAACGCGCGGATGCGCATCGAGGAGCAGCGGCGCAAGCGCGGAAGCGCGGGCCTGCTCTTCCTCGATCCGGACGACTTCAAGCTGCTGAATGACACCTACGGCCACGACATCGGCGACGAGCTCATCCAAGAGCTCGCGAGCCGCGGCCGTGTCATCGCGGAAAAGTACGGGGGCCTCTTCGCTCGCTTCGGCGGCGACGAGTTCTACGCGCTCTTCACGGACTTGGACGCGACCAAGTTCGAGATGATCGTCGGCGAGTTCGCCGACACGATGCCGTTCGAGACCGAGGCCGAGAATGCCAAGACCCGCGTCCGTGAGCGGTTCCGCGTGGGCGTCTCGTTCGGGGGATGCTTCCGCACCTCGGGCGTCATCCCGGATCTCCGCCTGCTCCTGAAGGAGGCCGACCGCGCCATGTACGACTGCAAGGAGAGCGGCAAGGGCATCGACCGCCCCAAGCCCTACGTGGTCAGTTTCAGCCACGCCCAGACCTCCAGCAAGCCCCCGAGTCCCTGACTCCCGGGCTTTTTTCTTACCCTTGACGCCTTCCCTGATCTTACGCAAACTAGCAGCTACCATTAGCAAACAACGCTTTAGAGTGCTAACCAAACAAACTTTCTATGAATCTACGCCCGCTCGCGGACAAGGTCATCGTCGCCTCGTCCAATAAGGAAGAAATGACCGCCTCCGGTTTGGTATTGCCGGACACGGCCAGCAAGGAACGCCCGGAGCAGGGAACCGTGGTCGCCGTCGGTCCCGGCCGCTTTGATGAAGACGGTGAGAAGCGCGTGCCCATGTCGGTCAAAGTCGGCGACGTGGTCATCTTTAAGAAGTACTCGCCGGACGAAGTGAAGGTGGACGGCAAAGAGTATCTCGTTTTGTCTGAATCCGATTTGATCGCGGTTCTTGAAAAATAATCTGAACACCTATGGCAAAAGTCATTGTCTTTAACGAAGAAGCCCGCCAGGCGCTCAAGCGCGGCGTGGACAAGCTCGCGAACGCCGTCAAAGTCACGCTCGGTCCGAAGGGCCGCAATGTCGTGATCGAAAGCGGCTATGGTTCGCCGACCATCACCAAGGATGGCGTGACCGTCGCGAAAGAAATCGAACTCGAAGATAAGATGGAAAACGTCGGCGCCGAACTCGTGAAGGAAGTCGCGTCCAAAACGAACGATGTCGCGGGTGACGGGACGACCACGGCCACGGTTTTGGCGCAGGCCATCATCGCCGAGGGCATCAAGAACATCACGGCCGGCGCCTCGCCTTTGGCTGTGAAGCGCGGCATGGAAAAAGCGCTCGAAGCCGTCGTGAAAGAATTGAAGGAAAAGGTTTCGCAGCCGGTCACCGGCGACATGATCGAAAACGTCGCTTCGATTTCCGCCAATGACAAGGAAATCGGCAAGACCATCGCCGCCATGGTGAAGGAAATGGGCAATGACGGCGTGATCACGGTCGAAGAAGGCCAGTCCTTCGGTATCGAGCAGGAAGTCGTGAAGGGCATGCGCATCGACAAGGGCTACAGCTCGCACTACATGGTGACCAACCAGGATCGCATGGAGGCCGAATATACGGATGCGCCGATTCTCGTCACCGACAAAAAGATTTCTTCGTTGCAGGATTTGCTCCCGTTGTTGGAGAAAGTGTTGAAGACCGGCCGCAAGGAACTCGTCATTATCGCCGATGATGTGGACGGTGAAGCGCTCACCACTCTCGTTGTGAACAAGTTGCGCGGTATTTTGAACACGCTCGCGATCAAGGCTCCGGGTTTCGGCGATCGCCGCAAGGAGCTTTTGCAGGACATCGCCATCGTGACGGGCGCGACCTATATCTCGGAAGATCTTGGCCGCAAACTCGAATCCATCGAACTGACTGATTTGGGCTCGGCTCGCAAGGTCGTCTCGACCAAGGACCACACGACCTTCGTGGATGGAAAGGGCGACAAGGCCGCGATCGAAGCTCGCGCTTCGGCCTTGAAAAAACAGCTCGAACAGACGGATTCGTCCTACGACAAGGAAAAGATCCAGGAACGTTTGGCCAAGCTCGCCGGCGGTATCGGCGTAATCAAGGTTGGCGCCGCGACCGAAGTCGAGATGAAAGAAAAGAAGCACCGCATCGAAGACGCCATCGCGGCCACCAAGGCGGCTGTCGAGGAAGGGATCGTGCCCGGCGGCGGCGTGGCTTTGCTCCGTGCCATGAAGGCGCTTGAGACGTTGAAGGTCGAAGGCGAAGAGGAAGTCGGCATGCGCATCATGCGCCGCGCCATGGAAGAACCGTTGCGCCAGATCGCGGCGAACGCGGGCAAGGACGGCGCGGTCGTGGTCGAAGAAGTGAAGAAGCAATCCGGTTCCATGGGCTACAACGCCGAAACGGACGTGTACGAAGACATGATCAAGGCCGGCATCATCGACCCGGCCAAAGTGACGCGCTTCGCACTTCAGAACGCGACGTCGGTCGCAGCGTTGTTCCTCACCACCGAATGCGTGATTACCGAAAAGCCGAAAAAGGAAGAAGCGGCTCACGATCACGGCGGAGGAATGGGCGGCATGGGTGGGGGAATGGGATTCTAAATTGAACAAAAAAGCGGGTCCTTCCGCAGCGTATGACGTTCGGTCCGACCGGGGCCGTCCGAGAAGTCATTCGCCGCGCCACCCGTTTTTTTGTTATTCTATTCTCAATATGAAAAAAATTCTTCTCGCCGTTTCTGCCCTGGCCCTCATGGCTGCGGGCTGTCCGACCGCCCCAACCGTATCTACTCCTGAAACACCCAAAGGCATGTCTGCCGTGATTGAACAGAATGTTGATCAGAATGGATTGAAAGGGACGTTTTTTGTTCCGAGTAAACGCGAAGGCAAATTGCCGGCCTTGCTTGTGATGCACGAATGGTGGGGCTTGAATGACTACATTAAAAACGAGGCGCGCAATCTTGCGGATGAGGGCTATGCCGTATTCGCCATCAGTTTGTATGACGGCGAAGTCGCGACCACTTCCTCGCGTGCTGGAGAATTGGCTGGTCAGGTCCGCGCTAATCCGGCTGAAGCCGAACGCCAAATGAAACTTGCGCTCAACTTTCTTGAGAGGCAGCCCGAAGTGGATGCGTCGCGCATGGCATCCATGGGTTGGTGTTTTGGCGGGGGCATGAGTAATATCCTTGTTTCATCCGGCGACAAGCGCGTGAAAGCGTCGGTCGTATATTATGGAACTCCGATTACCGACCCGGCGCATTTGAAAAATATGTCCCAGCCGATTCTCGGTATTTGGGGTGAGGACGACCAGTCCGTGAAAGCTGATACCGTGCGAACCTTTGAGCAAGCGTTGAAGTCGCAAGGTACGCCGACGGAATTCCATTACTATGCGGGCGCTGGTCACGCCTTCGCAAATCCGACACGAGGCGATGCCTATAAACCCGAAGCCACGGCCGATGCTTGGACGAAGACTTTGGACTTCTTGGCACGTAATCTGAAGAAGTAATAAAATGGCTCAAATGAGCCATTTTTTCTGCCATCATCTTGTAACCTATTCTAAAAAGAGCTATCATATCTGCCGTATGGAACAAACCAACAACCAGGGCGCCTCTCACGACGCGCATCCGACGGGTAAGATGCATTTCGATCCGAAGGACGTGTCAGAAAACAAGCTTCTCGCTTGTCTCTCGTATATCGGTATTCTCGTCTTGATTCCGTTGCTTGCCAAAAAGGACTCCAAGTTCGCGCAGGAACACGCCAAGCAGGGTCTTGTGCTGTTGCTCGCCTGGGTCGTCCTGTTCGTCATCGGTATCATTCCGATTCTCGGCTGGATCATCGCGTTCTTCGGCAACATCGTGTTCTTGATCGTCGCCATCGTGGCCTTGATCAAGTGCTTGATGGGCGAGTTCTGGGAAATCCCGGTCCTCGGCGCCTACCGCAACAAGATCAACCTCTAAGACGAAAAAAAGCGACCTGCAAGGGTTGCTTTTTTATTAGAAAACAGATATTTTCTCAGCATATGACCGAACCTCTTCAAACCGCAGCGGTGCCTGCTTTTGACAAGAAAGACGCCGAAGACAATAGGTGGATGGCAGCGCTTTCATATCTCGGAATCCTCTGTCTGATTCCCTTGCTTGCGAAGAAAGACTCCAAGTTTGTTCAAGAGCATGCGAAGCAAGGGCTTGTTCTCCTCTTTGTGGAGATCATGTTCGCCATCCTTTCTAACGGCGGGGTGCCCGTTCTCGATGTCTTGGGACAGCTCGGTTCAGCGGCGGCATTCATTGCCTCGATTGCTGGTCTCGTCCACGTATTCAAAGGGGCATTCTGGGAAATCCCGTTTTTAGGCGCGCTTCGCAAGAAGATCAACTTCTAAACAGGTCACACTCCCGCTCATGATCCAGGACCTCATGGTCAAGGCCGATGCTCTGCGCGTCAAGCTCGATGAAGCTTGGCGGATCTTGAGTTTGGATGCGGTAAAGCAGCAGATGAATGTTTTGGAGGTCGAATCTTCCGCGCCGGATTTTTGGTCTGATCCGGAGCGCGCCAAAACCGAATCGCAGAAGCTGGCGGAACTCAAAAAAGAATACGAACAATGGAATGGTTTGCGCATGGAGTTGATGGATTTGCAGGACATCCTCCAAATGTCCGCGCAGGAAAAAGATTCATCCGTGGAAGCCGATGCGCAAAAGAAATTAGCTGAGCTTGAAAAGCATTTTCTTGAGCTTGAGTTTACTCTCATGTTTTCAGGCACCTATGACGGGAAAAATGCCATTCTTTCGATTCACGCCGGCGCGGGCGGTACCGATGCGCAGGATTGGACCGAGATGCTCATGCGCATGTTCTTCCGTTATGCCGAACGCAAGGGCTGGAAGGTGAAATTACTGGATGAATCGCGCGGTGGGGAAGCGGGTATCAAGTCCGCGACGTTCGAGATTACGGGCCGATATGCCTATGGGCACTTGAAGAGTGAGCACGGCGTGCATCGATTGGTGCGCCAGTCGCCGTTCAATGCCGATGCCTTGCGCCAGACGTCTTTCGCCTTGGTCGAGGTCGTTCCGGAAATCGACGAGAGCATCGACATTGATATCAAACCGGATGATTTGCGCATCGACACCTTCATGTCCGGCGGCAAAGGCGGGCAGTCGGTAAATACGACCTATTCGGCCGTGCGCATCGTGCACTTGCCGACCAAGATCACGGTTTCCTGCCAGAACGAACGTTCGCAAGCGCAAAACAAGGAAACCGCGATGAAGATTTTGAAGTCCAAGCTCATCAAATTAAAAGAAGAGGAACTCCAGAAGGAAAAACAGAAATTACGCGGCGAATATCAGAGCGCGGAATGGGGGAACCAGATCCGTTCCTATGTCTTGCACCCATATCACATGGTGAAAGATCATCGCACCAATGTGGAAACCGCCGATACGGATGCGGTGTTGGACGGCGATCTCGACAGGTTTATCGAAGGGTATTTGCGTGCGCAGGCCGAAGGCCGTGATATCCGTGCGGAGTTGAACGCGGAGGAGTAAACTCGTTTTATATGGCCAGACTTGCCGTGGTGACAGGAGGCGCCGGGTTTATCGGTTCGCATTTGGTGGACCGGCTTATTCAAGAGGATTGGTCCGTGGTGGTGATCGACAATCTTTCCACTGGGTCCAAAAAGAATGTGAATCCGGCGGCGAAGTTTCTCAAGATCGACATTCGCAAACCGGCGGCCGCAAAGTTGATCCGCAAGCTTAAGCCTCAGGCGGTCTTTCATTTGGCGGCTCAGGCGAGCGTGCCCGTATCGGTGAAAGATCCGATCGGGGACGCGGAAACGAACTTGCATGCCACCCTCCATCTTTTAGATGCGGCGGCTGATGCAAAAGTGAAGCGTTTTATTTTTGCCGGGACCGGCGGCGCGTTGTCATCCGAAAAGACCAGGCTTCCCACCGACGAAGAGCATGCCTCGGAACCGACTTCGCCGTACGCCATCGCGAAAGTCGCATCCGAACGGTATGGCGCGTTTTATCGTTTGTCGCGCGGCCTGCCTTTTGTCTCGTTACGTTTCGCCAATGTCTATGGCCCGCGCCAGAATCCACATGGTGAGGCCGGCGTGGTCGCTATTTTTTCCAAGCGAATGTTAAAAGGGGAGTCCGTGAAAGTGAATGGTACGGGCAAGCAAACGCGTGACTATATTTATGTCGGGGATGTGGTGGATGCCATGATGGCCGCGCAAGAAGTTCAAAAAGCCGAAGGGCCGTATCATGTCGGGAATGGCGTAGAGGTTTCGGTAAATGATTTGTTCAAACGTATCGCCAAACTCACCGGTTATAAAAAGAAGCCACTGAAAGGCCCGGCGGATATCGGTGCGCCGTTCCGCAGCTCGCTCGATTCATCCAAGATCCGTAAGGAGTTGGATTGGGCCGCAACGACCACGCTGGAAGAGGGGCTTTGGCTTACGGTTGACTGGTTTCGGCGGGGCGGAAATCCGACTCGTTAGGCGCCGTTCCCAAATACGAAGAAAAATACGACGATGAGCGAGGCGGCCACCAGGTTCATCGTGGATGAAATCAAGAGCGGAATGGACTTTCGGTGGATGCCATACGCAATCCAAATCGTGTTTGTGATGACCATGATAAAGAACGTGGTCGGGGCCAGGTCGGCTACATGGCGCGTCGTGACAATCTTAAAAACCTGCGGGTAGAGGGCCACGCCGGAGAGCAGGGCCGCGGCTTCCGTGAGGCGATCGATCGGATGATCGTGCTTGTCGAGGTGGAGACGTTTGCGAAGTCCATCAAACATATGCGCGTATGATACGCTATTTTTCAATCGAATGAATCCCTCCGAAATCAAATCCGTGATGGCCGAATTAGGCGGTGGCGCGAATAAGCGTCTCGGCCAGCATTTTTTGATTGATCCGCATGCCCTCGCGACCATGGTCGAAGAGGCGGAAGCGGAAGCGGGGGACAGGATACTCGAAGTCGGTCCGGGGTTAGGTGTGCTGACCGGCGCTTTGATCCAGGCCGGGGCATCGGTTGCCGCCGTTGAACGGGACCATCGCTTTGCCGAATATCTGAAGAAAAAATATCCTGAGAATTTGGAGCTGGTGATGGGGGACGCATCCAAACTTGAGTGGGAAAGCCATTTTAAGAAGAAGGATTGGAAATTCGTCTCCAATCTTCCCTATTCGATTACTTCACTTGCATTGCGCAAAGCGCTCTACGCCAAACATCCGCCGGCGAATCTCGTGGTTCTAGTACAACGTGAGGTCGCCGAGCGCGCCGTAGCCCGCGATCAAAAGCATTCCTTATTATCCCTCATGGTCGCGTTCGCTTCGCATGAAGCGCGCATCGTGAAACGCGTGGCGGCCGGCGCTTTTTTTCCTCCGCCCAAGGTCGAGTCCGCTATTTTGCGCATCATTCCGATGACGCATGAAGAACGCGAAGCTATTTGGGGGATAGACCCGGAAAAGATCATGTCGGTCGCCAAGCGAGGCTTTGCCCATCCGCGCAAACTCCTGACTTCCAACCTGGGCTTGAAGGGAGAAATGGCCACGAATGTCATGCGCGAAGCCGGTATTCCCGAGAAGGCGCGCGCCGAAGATTTGAGTCCTGAAAACTGGGTCAAACTCACAAGTCTCGTCGGTTGACTTTTTCGGGTTTTTGGGGTAGATTCGGCCGGCAACCATTAGGGAGGTTTTGATGGAAAGTGGATCTTTGTTCTTGGTGACGCTCCTGGTCAACGTGACCAGGAAGAGGACGGGCGTGGCCGATCAGGCGCGATTTCGCGCCGTGGTCCGGGCCGCGAGCGAGGCCGAAGCGCGACAGCGCATGAAGCCCATCGCGGACGAGCTCGGAGCGAGCTTCGATCTCGAGCCGATCGAGTTGCTCGACGACGTGGCGGCTCTCGCGCCGAGCCTTCGGCGCTTCTGCAAGACGCACAGCTTCGACCTGGCCGTGGATGGCCGGCGGGTGGAGTCGAACGCATGAACGATCCCTCGAACCGGGGGACGGATGCCAAGCCGGGTCCTGTTCCCGCGATCCTTGTTCCTTCTGGTCCGTCCGCGCCGACTCCGGCGCTTCGGACGTCCAGCCCGGACGCCTCGGCGTACCCCGATTCCCGGACGCCGCCCCTGCGCGTCCCGAACTGCTCTTAGGGCCCAAGATAGGCCCTATTTTCTTACCTAAAGCCCCAGTCCCCGGGGGATTGACAAGCTCTTGACAACCCCTCCTGTCTCCTCTAAACTTCCCGCACGTTCTGAAAGGTATCCACATGGATAAATCAGAGCTACCGCGCAGAGCCAAACGGCTGGCGAGGCACCGAAGCTTTGACAACAGAAGAGTGATTGGAACCATAAACGTCTAGAATTTCCTTTGATCCCATAACTCCGCCAGGGGTTATGTGGGTTTTACTGAGAGTTTGATCCTGGCTCAGGATGAATGCTGGCGGCGTGTCTAAGGCATGCAAGTCGAACGGATCACTTTTTGTAGCAATACTTGAAGTGGTTAGTGGCAAACGGGTGCGTAACACATTGGTACCTGCCTCGTAGTCGGGAATAATCCTTCGAAAGAGGGTCTAATTCCACGATGGTCTCGCAAGAGTAAAGTCGCAAGACGCTACGAGAGGGGCCTATGCCCTATCAGCTAGTTGGTGAGGTAATGGCTCACCAAGGCTATGACGGGTAGGGGGTGTGAGAGCACGACCCCCCTCACTGGGACTGAGACACTGCCCAGACACCTACGGGTGGCTGCAGTCGAGAATATTCCCCAATGGCCGAAAGGCTGAGGGAGCGACGCCGCGTGCGGGAAGAAGGCCTTCGGGTCGTAAACCGCTTTTACCAAGGACGAAACATGACGGTACTTGGAGAATAAGAGGTTGCTAACTCTGTGCCAGCAGCAGCGGTAATACAGAGACCTCGAGCATTATCCGGATTCATTGGGCGTAAAGGGTCCGCAGGTGGCTGTTCACGTCAACGGTTAAATTTCAGGGCTCAACCCTGAAACCGCCGTCGATACGGTTCAGCTCGAGCATGGGAGAGGTACGCGGAATTACTGGTGTAGTAGTAAAATGCGTTAATATCAGTAAGAACACCAAATGCGAAGGCAGCGTACTGGAACATTGCTGACACTCAGGGACGAAAGCGTGGGGAGCGAAAGGGATTAGATACCCCTGTAGTCCACGCCCTAAACGATGGATGCTAGATATTGGGAGTATCGACCCTCCCAGTGTCGGTTAAAATAGTTAACACATTAAGCATCCCGCCTGGGGAGTACGGTCGCAAGACTAAAACTCAAAGGAATAGACGGGGACCCGCACAAGCGGAGGAGCATGTGGTTTAATTCGACGGTAAGCGAGGAACCTCACCTAGGTTTGACATGTAGCTGCAAGCCGCTAGAAACAGTGGCCGCCTTCGAGGGTGCTACACAGGTGCTGCATGGTTGCCGTCAGCTCGTGTCGTGAGATGTACCGTTAAGTCGGGTAACGAGCGCAACCCCCGTCCCGTGTTGTTTTTTCACGGGAGACCGCCTCGGATAACGGGGAGGAAGGTGGGGATGACGTCAAATCAGCATGGCTCTTACACCTAGGGCTACACACGTGCTACAATGGTAGGGACAATGGGCTGCCAAGCCGAAAGGCGGAGCTAATCCCAACAAACCCTACCTCAGTTCGGATTGGGGGCTGCAATTCGCCCCCATGAAGCTGGATTCGCTAGTAAACGCCTATCAGCCACGGGGCGTTGAATACGTTCTCGGGTCTTGTACTCACCGCCCGTCACGTCAAGAGAGTCGGAAATACCCGAAGGTCCCGATGAGGGAACGAAGGTAGAGCCGATAATAGGGACGAAGTCGTAACAAGGCATCCGTAGCGGAAGCTGTGGATGGATCACCTCCTTTCTAGGGAGAATTG
>JALNYW010000012.1 GCA_023229665.1 Patescibacteria group bacterium
GCGACTGTGCCCAGTGGCTTGGTTGTCAGAGCTCGGAATCGGTTTTTGATCCGGCCACCAGCCGTTACCGTGAAATTTGTACCAACGTTGCGTTGTGTGACAAATCAACAGATCGCCCGGGTGAAATTTTCTGCGCCAACTATGTCGATCGCGCCGCAACTTCCACGGAAGCCGTCATGCAACGCGGCAAATTCTTTGACATCAACGCCTATTCCGATCGTCCGGTCGGATTGGGTGAGAAGGATTATTCCGGTTACGCCGTACCAAACGCCTTCCAGATTCCGGAGTACGTGACGGCACGTGTTGGCTCAGAGGGCGCCAACAATGTCGACGCTAACGAATTCCGCTTTGCACTCGACTATCGTCTCGCGGCCGCCGTTCCGTTCCCGCTTGAGCGCCTCGGAACGTTCTACCGCCTGCGCACCGTCTTTGGACCAAACGACGCCCGTCCGATGACCGGAACGCCGGTTCAATTGGCCAACCCGGATCTCCGATTGTGTCAGCACGTTGGAACCGGAATTATCGGCTACTACATCGGAAATGATTTGCCAGCCTCTGGTTTGACGACCAAGTCAGCGGTCTATTGCTACCTCCCGGTAAAAGCCGGCGGCGATAACTACAACTTCCAGAATGTCTCGACGCGCTTCTCGCTTGAAGACCCGCGCACCGATGCAACGCTCACCAATGCATTCCCGCCAGCCGAGTGTCGCGTGAACCCGGAAGCCGATTCTCCGTTCCCAAATTCCTACGTGACGGAATGGGATCTCACCAAGAATCCGCCAAAGGTCACGAGCAAAGTCGGCGGGTTCACCAATGCCAACACCTGTGAATTTGGTGAAGACTGTGTCTGTAACTACAAGCGCGCCGATTACGGCTCCACCGCGTTCAGCAAGTTCTTTGATCCGCTTTCGCAAAACGTTCCGCCAGGCATCTGTCAGGGTGGTCCGCGTGATGGCCAATCTTGTTTGCCGGCCACGATCTTCCAGATCCAGACGCAAGGCAACCGCGGTGTTGGCACATCCGGTGACGCCACGGAGCTTGTCCAAGGCGTGGAAGGCTCAAATGCGTCACAGACCTGCGGACCTCCGGAAGGCGGCGGCCGCTGTATCGCATTCAGCAAGCTGGAAATAATCCGTGGTGTCTTTGGCCAGTGTTTGGAGCGCGATGAAACCCGCGTTCTTGGTGAAGACCAGGCTAACAAGCCATGTCTGACCTGGAACCCGACTCCGATTCTCTTTGGCGACAAAGACTCGTTCCACTACCAGCCGACATCCGGTTACTTGCCTCCGCAGAACTCGGGTCAATATTACTGTGTCTCGCCGGTCAAAAAACCGACCAAGGCGCGCTTGATTTGGAATTCATTCTCGCAATTCAACGGCCCGCAGAACGGAACGGGGGATGGTAACCGAGAAGTGAAACCGGCCAACATGTATTATGCTGGCGATGACGATTGGGATGAGACAATCTTCGGTACACGCCGCAATCTCTTGCGATTCTTTGCCGGTTGGTCAACGCAGATCGACTTCCATGATGACTGGGTCTCGGCAGACAACAACGGCATTCTTGGTGAAGATCAGAACTGGTTCTCGTCCTTCTACGGTGCCAAGCCGCAATCGTATTACACGGGTACAACCGACTGTGAATTGGCCGACGATGACCAGGATGACGATGGATCGTTTGACGAAATTTCCGGTGGAGCAAATGAAAATGACCGTTACGGCATCCGTCTTGTCGACGCCGGTGCTGGTTACGGCGAATACTTCTTGCGTACCAACGACGACAACTTGGCGGCTCAACTGCAGCTCCTCGGTGCCCCTGCGCATGATGCGGAGGGAGGGGAATATGTGTCGGATTCCGCCCCGACTCGTGATGCGCGAGCAGCATTCTTTGAATCCGGTTTGAGCGATAACACGATCTCGTACTTCAAGATCGATCCGATCAAGGGTCCTCATGGCCGTATCGCCTGTGGATATCAGGCCGCCTGGGTCGACAACTTGGGTAGCGTGAACTACGACGACGCCGGTTCCAATCGCCAGAAAGATACCGAGTGGCGTGAGAAATTCTACGAGAATTACAACCCATACCTGACGCGTGGCAATGAAGGTATTTACTCCTCACGAGGCGGACGTCCATTCCAGGTCTCCTGTGTTGGAAATACGGATCCAAATGCCAAGTGTTACGTGAAGTATTGGGAACTCGACTATCGCTCGGCTAACCAAAAGAAATTCGTCGGTTTACAGCGTGCCGGTCAAGACGGAACGCCGACCGATGTCATTGTCCGCAGCCTGCTCGATATCCGGCGCGATCCGATCCAGAGCGTGTGTGAAAACAGCAAGCCATACTTTGCCGTACGCGCCGTGTTTGAATCACGTGCAGCAAACACCACAGCGACCGGTGCCGATCTGACGGAAGACAATGTGAACGGCCCATGGCGCTTTGTCGGCTTCTGGGTTTCTGCATGTGGCGGCGACACGGGCGGCGACCAGCGCTACGTCTACATGCACATGGAAGTTGGCACCGCGAGCGTATGTAAGGAATTGGCGGAAGTCCGCAGCAAGAATTCCGGCCAGGATGCCGCGTTCACGGATCGTGTCTGGCGCCGTGGTGATTTCCGCGAGCCAGGAACCGGTCTCCAGTACTCGGATAGTGGCTCGCCATTCTCAAGTGCGATCAACACCGGTCCCGCAGGCAAGGATCCATTGTTCCAGAGTGGATCGGAGATCGCAGGCTTCTCGCCGCTCAATCCGCCGACCTTCCTCGCGCCTCCGTCGCAAACCTATTTCCGTCCAAACACCGTTCCGCAGGACAAGTGGGCCTATCTCTCCAACTTGTTTGCGCGTATCTATCGCGTATATCGCTTCCAGTTCTTGCCGGTAACCAAGGCGGATCAGGCTTGTACAGACGGACCGTTCAAAGGAACGCGATGCAGTAACGCCTTTGTCTGTTCCGGCAACATGAGTCAGCGATGCACTACATTGGGAGATGCCTGTTCCGGCGGAGCTGGAACGTGTATTTCCGCGGCACCAGCTTGTGCCGTCGACGGTGCTTGTGCCCTGCCGCTCACGGAAGATGAAAATATCGCTCAGAAAGTCTGTCGCTCCGGAATCAGCCGTCTGCTTTCCTGTGCGGAGAGCGTCGATGTATGTAAGGCCCCTTCCTTTGCCAAGGAAGATGGAACCATTAAGTCGCTGTTGAACGCCTGTGCTCCAGAGGGTTGGACAGAGGTTTCCCCGGGTTTCTGGAACAGAACGGTGGGCCCGTTGCCGCAACCGGTCTCGACCGAGTTAGCGGGCCGTTCTCCGCATTTTGCTTTCAAGTGTCAAACAAATATCGGCCCCAACGTCGCTTCCAACTGTGCGGCTCCGGAAGCAGCGAGCTTTGACTGTCCGGTAAAGATTGAAGGAAGAACATGTAGTCTGGGAGCTACCGGTGACAAGAAGTGTGATCTCGGTACGCAAGGCGTTGGTACGGCTGCGGGACAAATCGACCTCGCGGAAGCCGGCATGACGACCGATGAATTCCGCAACACATGTGGAGCGGATACGGATTGTAACTTTGCTTCGATCCCGCTCTCCTCAATCTGCGCGGCTCCGGATTCAGGCTGGCTTGGCCGCTGCGTGGGTGGTTTGCGCGACACGCAGATCTGTTTCTACCGGGCAAGTCCGGATGGTCGTGTTGAAATGCCTCGCTCCGGAACCTATGGATCTTGTGAGGTGAATTTGGATGTAGACGATGAGACGGATGCGCGCAACTCCTGCGCACCCGTTTCCGGTTCCTCGCCGGACTTTACGCCGATCGCCACTTGTCGCGTTCCTGGCAGTGATGACATCGGCCCGAACCGCTCGGATGATCCGGATACCGACAACAATATCTGTACGCATTCCGGCGGATACCAACCGCGTATCGATATTTGTCCCAACCCGGCCGATGAATTCTGCGGATTGATCGCGTACCGCATCACCGATCGCACCAACGATGGATCACTTGATCCGGGTGGCCCACATCCGCTGCCAACCGACCACACGCTCGGCATGTACACGCCAACCTTCCTTGGTTTCTCCGGTGCCGGCGTTGGCGCATCCACCTTCCGCTATATGGCGTACTACACGCCTCGGCCGCCGCGCTTGGCAGCTCCGGATACACGCAACTGTCCGGTTCCTGGCCAATGTCCGATCACGCGCTCGGATGCCTTCTCCTTCAACGGTCAGACGGACGGTGTCGTGAACGTAGGCGGTGGTTCACACAAATCGACCATGCGTTTCTACGCCTGGGCTGCACATAACCAGATGCCACTCCGCCAAGTCGTGATCGATTGGGGTGACGGCTTCAATCAACGTGTCGATGACACGCGCATGAAAAACCGCAAACCGTTCTGTGGCGTGCAGCGCGAATGTTCCAACACGCCAGGTCTCACCTGTCAGACTGATTCTGATTGTCCGGCTGGTGCAGGACGCTGTGTCGCCGTTGGAACATGTGCGCAGAATCCAAACCTGACCTGTTCCCAGGATGCCGACTGTACCGTCGGCGGTGTCACGGACACTTGCAATGTCCGCACGATGTTCGGCAACAGCACGGAAGCCTGTCAGGCCGACTACTTTGACTTCGCCCACTTATACTCGTGTGGCGCACAACAAACAGCCGATCCCGCAGAAGGCGGCTTGCAGCGCTGTACCAACCAACCGCGCTGCTCACGCGACACAAATCGCACCTGTACAACCCCGGGCTCAACCACGGAATGTGCTCCTGGCGATGTTTGTCTTGAAGGATTGGCTCCCGTTGGCGGATGTTTCGACACCGAGCTCCGCTCCTGCCGCTTCAGCCCACGCGTCATGATCCAAGACAACTTTGGCTGGTGTACCGGCGAATGCCGCGCATCAGTTACGGGAGGTCAGCCGGATGATTCTTCATCTGTGGCTGTCCGTCATCCAAACGGTGGATGTTGGACAGGAGCTACTCTAGGCAGGGATCAAAATATTCGAACTAATACAAATTCCGCGGGGAGCAACCTTGTTACAAGTAACCTTGTAATCTCAATAAGTGAATGCAAAGAAGATGCCGTAAACTCCATACCGACAGGCGTAGTACCTGCCGGTAGCCGTACAGCAAGACCTTGGATCGTTTACCCAGGATCATTACAGCTTCGTGAAAGTGGCGAATTAGTTCGCTAGAAAATCAAAGAAACTGAGAAGCCCCCGAGTCAGGCAAGACTCGGGGGCTTTCAGGTAGGGGGAGGAGCGTGAGCTCACTCACCGATGTAGATCGCGGAGCTGGTGACCGGGGTTGCAGACCCGGGCATCCAGCACTCGGTCGTCGCCATGTCGCATCCCGCGCCGCCACCGGCGGCGTTGAACGTGACTCGGCAATGCGAGTAGTTGCTGACCGGATTGAACCAGTTGAGCCAGCAGCGGCCTTCCGGCCCGCAGGTGAAGTTCATGCTGGTCTCTGCCGGCATGTACATGCCCGTGTTCGCGCGAGCGAACCGCAGGAACGAGTACAGGATGCCACCGTCTTCGATGGTTCCCTCACGTTCCGGCGTGGAGCATGTGTCGCACACCCACAGGTCGTTGTTGATGAACGACGCGCAGATGAAGCCGTCGCGGTTGTAGGCCATGCCTTCCGGCAGGTTGCACTCGGTGCCGACGTACTCGACGTCGTCACACGTGCTCGGGATCACTCCCGAATCGGTGCCACCGTCCCCGGGGGGAACGTAGGCATCGGTGCCAGCGTCGACGGGATCGCTCCCGCCATCGTCCGGCGTACCGGAGTCGGGCGGGGGAGTCCCCGTGTCGTGACCGGGCTGGGGGCCCGGGCAACCTGTGAGTGCCGCCACGAAGGCGGCCGCGAGAAAGAGTCGCAGCGTCGGCTTCTCCATGTCGGACCTCCATGAGAAAGGAGCGTAGGATTCCTTTGGGAACCATTCCCTCTGGACCTACACAAATCCTATCACACGTGCCCGTAGCTAACCACATTTTTAATAAAATGTCAAGAGTGGTTGACAGAATAGTCGACTGTATAAATGGTCAAAAAAAGCCTTATATTCGCTTAAATTATTAGTAAAAACACTTCGCCCCCGTACCAAGCTTGGTACGGGGGCGTGTGAGAAAGATAAGGTGGACCGTTCAGCCGAGCGCGAGCTCGTGCTCCGGATCGGTGAGCGAGAGCACGACCTTGGTCGTGACCTTGCTCTCGCCGAACTTGCGCATCGTCGCGATCAGGTCCGCCGCGAGCTTCACGTAGTTGCCCGTGTAGCGCGGCTTGAACTGGGCGAAGAACTTCTCGAGCAGGAAGTCGCGCGCGCCCGGCTCGATCTCGGCGCCGGTCGCGAGCTTGGTCGCGACGTGCGGGAACACCTCGAGGAAGAAGCCGAGCCGGTGCTTGGGCGACTTGAGCATGCTCGGCGACTCCGGCCAGCGGAACGTCGGCATGTGCATCATCTCGCGGAACGACTTGAGCCAGATGCCCTCGTTCAGGATGTCTCCGGGGTCGCGCTGGACCACGAAGATCGTGACCGGCGGCCGGATCATCGAGGCGTGCGACCAGTAGTCGACCGCACGCTGCTGCATCTCGAGCGAGACGTTCTCCGCATTGAGGTGCACGACGGGCCGGTGATGCGACTCGTCGAAGACGTACTCGACGAAGTCCGCGTCGCTCCGCATGAACACGGGCTCCGTGTCCTCGGCGACGAAGTGCGCGAGCAGCTTCATCGCGCTGTGCAGCTCGTGGCGGTCCTTCTCCGGGACGACGAGCACGCCGGGAGCGTGACCTCGACTCGTGAGACTCACCGCCATCGCGTTGAGGAAGTTCCGGGTGAACCGGTTCAATACGGGGAGCTGGATCTCGGGGATGGTACCGGAGCTCTGCTCGAGTTGTTGCTGCATGCCTCACCTTGGTAAAAAGAGCGGGATCAACCGGAATCCGTCCGGCACGGCATCTGTATGGTACAGACAGGGGTCTAACCTAAGCCAAAACGCCAATCTTGTCAATCTGGATTTGTTCTGGTATCCTCTTGCCATTGCTCGATCTGGATGATCGGGCTTATTTATTACCTACACGATTATGGCCTCACCCATCAGCACAGCGATGAAACAGATCGCGGACGAAAAGAATATTTCTTTTGAGTCCGTGTTGGAAACGGTCGAGAACGCTCTCGCCGCCGCCTATCGCAAAGACTTCGGCAACAAGAACCAGAACCTCCAGGTCGAGTTTGACCCGGAAAAATACGACGGCATGACCGGCGGCATCCGCGTGTTTGACGTGAAGACGGTCGTCGAGGACATGGAGCTCGATGAAGACTACTTTGCCCGTCTCGACGCCGCGACAGCCCCTAAGAAGGACAAGCCGTTCGATAAAAGCGCTCCCAAGCCTGATCCGGCTGCGGCAGAAGTTCTTCCGGATGAATTCAAGTTCAACCCGAAGACCATGATCATGTTGAGCGATGCCCGCGACTTGAAGCCGGACGCCAAAGTCGATGAAGAGATTCGTGTAGAGCTCGGAGTGCCTGCCGCCTTTGGTCGCATGGCCGCCCAAACCGCCAAGCAGGTTATTTTGCAAAAGATCCGCGAGGCAGAACGCGGCGTCATCTTCTCCGACTTCAAGGGCCGCGAAGGCGAGCTCATGAATGTCACGGTTCAGCGCCGTGAAGGCCGCCTCGTCCTTATCGACCTTGGTCGCGCCACCGGCATCATGCTTCCGGAAGACCAGGTCGAGAGCGAGCGCTACTTCCCGGGAACGCGTATCAAGGCCTTGCTCCGCTCGGTCGAGATGACCACGCGCGGTCCGGAAA
>JALNYW010000004.1 GCA_023229665.1 Patescibacteria group bacterium
AGCTAATTGATCTGGTCCCCCGGATATATGATACTCGCCGAGTGATCTCGATTATGGGAGACGACGGGCAGACGTTCGAAATGCAGATCGACCCGGCGGCGCAGCAGGCCTACGCGACGCAGATGTCAAAGGATGGCTTCGTCGCGACGCGGATTTTCAACCCGCAGATGGGGATGTATGATGTTGCTCCGGGCATCGGCCCGGCGTTCGGGACGAGGGCGGAAGAAACTGCGGAAGCGTTGACGCTGTTGCTGACGCAGGCCCCGGCTCTCGTTCCGGTGGTCGGGGACCTGCTGCTGGGCTCCATGTCGTTTGACAAAGCACAAGAGGCGGCCGTGCGTCTGCGCCGGATGGTCCCGCCACAGGCCCTTGGAGCCGGCCCGAGTCCGAACGAACAGCAGTTGCAGCAAGTCGTCGCGTCGCTACAGAAAGCGCTCGCGGAGTCCCTGCAGAAGCAAGGCAAGGCGGAAATTCAGTTGGCCGGCCGGGCGCAGTTGCGCCAGACGGATGTGTTCAAAGCCCAAACCGAACGGCTCTCTTCGTTGAAGGACTTCTTACCCGCGAATCCGCAGGGATTGGAAGCGCTGATCCGGCAGATCGTGAGTGAAGCGCTCGGGACGTCGCTCGCTCCGGTCATTGAGGCGAACGCGAACAATCTGGACATCGATGGTCCCGGGGGCATTCCGAATGCGAAACGCGCTGCTGACGGGAACCACTATATTCCGGATGAACGGCGGCCCGGGAAATTCCTCCGGGTGGAGAAGCGGCAATGAGTGAGGAGAAATATCTGCCAGCAAGCGAAGCGAAGAACGCGCTGCTGCGGCAGTACGTTCTCGATGAGATTGCGTCGGGCGAGACGACAGACGCGCCGGGGGAGGGATACAACGTGCTGTATGGAGGGGAATTGTTCTCCGGAAATCAGCACCCGAATGTCCGGCACGATCTCGGCGATGGAACTTACACCAGTGCTGCTGGCCGGTATCAATTTCTCACCCCGACTTGGGAGAGCGAGAAAAATGCGCTCAATCTGAAAGACTTTGGTCCGGCAAGTCAGGACGCAGCGGCATGGCATTTGGCGAACGAGACGTACCGGAAGGGAACGGGAAGAGAGCTACTGGAAGACGCGGCGAGCGGACAGGTTGATTGGGACGTGCTTAAGCCCGTCTGGCCGTCACTTGACGGGGAAGACGGAACACGCCCGCAAGCAGCTCAGGATGCTCCGCAATCTTCGTCCCCTTCCCCCGCTGGAAGCGCTGGAAGCGGCATGGCCCCGTCTGACCTGCCCCAGTTCTTGCAAGCCTTCCACAAGAACTACGAATTTGTCCCTGTCGACTACGATCCATTTGCTGTGTTGGAGAGTCAAAGTGGCAAAAAATGAGCTTCTCGAGTCGAGGGATGATCGAAAGAGCCCCCGGCGGGACGACGTCGCGGTCTTTGGCGGGCTGAAGGGAGTTCTCCGGCTGGAGAAAATGCTGAAGGAAGGCGGGGAGGCAAACGCCCTGGCCTCTGGCGCGATGGGGCTGGGAAAGAAAGGGTCTTTCGCGAATTGGCTGAAGGCGCAGGACCTGACCGCGACGGGGAAGTCGTCGGATGAAGTCTGGAATGAAACCGGGTGGTTTCAGCACCCGATCGACAAGGGCTGGCGGATGGAGATTCCAGACGCGAACGCAAAGTTTGACTTTGACAAATTTATGGAATTGACAGACGAAAAGAAAGCTTGGGCTCCACACGACGAGTATTTGCAAAATAAGTGGGGATTTGTTCGAGACAAATTGAAGGAAAAAGGAATTGATGTTCCAGCTTCGGGTAACATGTCTACCGATATTACCAAACTCAGCGAAGCACTCTACGACAAAAACAATGCGCTTGATTGGCGCTGGGTCAAAGACCTGCGCGACGAAGCGAACAAAACATTTGGCAGTCAGCCTCCTATGCCGAAGCGGCCGACTCTCGACCAAATCATCGACCATTCGGAACTTTTCCAGATATACCCCGAATTGCGCGGGGTGCAGGTGCAGCGGGAATGGAATCCACTCTACCGCGGGTCGTACAACGAGGAAACTAATCGATTGGCGCTGAAACCCGCGGCAGAGTATGGCGATCCGGGAAGCGGGCCGCTGTCCACCGGACTGCATGAGATTCAACACGGAATCCAGTCGATCGAAGATCTGGAACGTGGAGCAAATCCCGGAGCGGTCTCGCAAGATTTCATTGGGCAGATGGAAGAGTTTTTTAACAAATCCACTCCAGCGCAGCTGAGCGACGATGACTTTCTGAAAGCAATAATGGAGTTCGAGACCGACCCACGATCGATGGGATATCGTCGGTCGATCGGCGAGACCGAAGCGCGGAATGTTCAGAAGCGCCTCCGTCTGCTCCAGCGCGGCTTCACTCCGCGTGATCTGGAACTGAACAACCCGCTCGGAACGATGGATGTTCCGGCAAATGCGCAGTACCGACTGAATGAACTTCTCACTGGCTTCGGAGGGCAATGAAATGACACGGAAAGTAATCCACGCACATTGGCGGGTTGCACAGCTGGCGACCGAGATGGCGCACAATGTCTATGATGAATTGATGCTGCGGAATGACTGGTACACCATCTGGAAGAAATCCCACCCGAATATCTCGTCCCCGCAACGGCTGGAGAACTTGTGGGTCAAACGGAATCAGCACAAATTCATCGCCGCCGCGCGACACACCCTTGCCGGGATGTTGGCCATGCCGTACGATTCTGACTTGAAAGATCAAATCCACGAGGCGCTTGTATTGGATGCGACGTTGCGCGCGGGTCGGACGAAGATCGCGTACAACTGACCGAGAAAAGAAGGGAAACGAAGAGATGAGAAAAATTCAGATCAATTGGGCAGCACCAGATGCCCCAGCGCCTGCAGCAACGCCGAGCGATATTGCCCCGACACCTGCACCAGCGACGCCAGCAGCAGCACCAGCGGTAGAAGCTCCGGCACCTGCGACAGACCCGGCTGCACCTGCTCCGGCTCCGGCTCCTGCCCCTGCCCCCGCCGAAAAGACCGCCGACTGGCGCGACCGGCGAATTGCCCGGCTTACTGCGCAGTTGCGGGAAGAGCAGCAGAAAGGCAAGGCAAGCGCCACGCCCGCTCCTGCGGCGAAAGCCGGGCCCCTCGACCCGACAGCCGATTTCAACGGTCGAGTGGCCGCTGCGGCTGCTGCCCAGGTCGCTGCGACGAGATTCAATGAGAAGTCCAATGCCGCAGCGGCCACTGGCCGAGCAAAATATGGAAAAGACGAATTCAACTCGTCCATTCGATCCCTCGTGTCCCAGTTCGTCCCGGATGACAGCGATCGCGATGCGCTTGGCCGGTACAATGCGTTCATCACTGCAGCGCTGGCCACCGGCCATGCAGAAGATGTGATTTTCGAACTGGGCCGGAATCTGGACGAGGCGGAGACGGTGATGGAACTCGACCCGCTCGAAATGACGGCCGAGTTGACCCGGCGGTTTGCGCTTCCAGTTCCCGCTGGAAGCGGGAAGAACGAAATCTCTGGCGCTCCGAAGCCAATCCGTCCGATCACACCGAGCGGGAACGAAACGATTCTCGATCCGGCGAACCCGGAACAGGCGAGTAAGTTGTCCACATCCGAATGGATGGCTCGACGGAACGAGCAAGTCGCGAAGCGGAGCGCGCGATGAGCACGGCGCGTGTGCTCGACCCGTATGTACGGGCGATGACCCTTCCAGTTTGGGCCGACGGTCCACTCGTCCCCGAGGATGTGGAGTTGCGCCGGAACGGCGATCTGGCCGCCATTGTGCTCCGTGGAACTCGGGCAGCGATTGGGTTTGTTCCAAGCCGAGTCGAGGACCTTGGTCCGTTGGTCGAGCGACTGCGCTTGCAAGGCGAATAAATCGCGGGCTGTGCCCGTCGGTTCTCCTGATCGAGCCGTAAATCGATCTCGTCGGGCCACTTCCGGCCTGCCATTGGCGAATGGAATGACAGGGGCAATTTGCAGAGTGCCGCCCCGCACTCACCACAGGGGAAAAGGCCCCGCTTGCCAAAGGAGGCCGAAGTGGCCAATGCACTACTCACAATCGACATGATCACGCGAGAGGCGGTTCGTCTCTGGAAAAACTCCAACGCATTTCTGCAGAACGTGGATATGCAGTACGACGACTCGTTCGCCGTGCAGGGGGCGAAGATCGGTTCGTCTCTTCGAATCCGTCTGCCGAATGACTTCACTGTGACGACCGGGCCGGCACTGTCCGTGCAGGACACGGCGGAACAGTCGACCACTCTCGTCCTCGCGACGCAGAAGCACGTTGATGTTGGATATTCGACGGCTGATCGGACCCTCTCTCTCGACGACTACGCTCGCCGGGTGCTTGCACCGATGGTCAATAACCTGGCCGGTGCAGTCGCCGTGGACATTATGTCCGGCAGCGAAGGCGGGATTTGTAACTTCGTCGCGAATCAGGACGCGGGGAACAACATCCTGAGCCCGATTGCCTCAACCTATCTCCGTGCCGGGGCGAACCTGTCGAATAACTCCGCTCCGGTTGGGAACCGAAAAGTCGTCAACTCGCCGGACACCCAGGCCAGCGTGGTCGCCACCCTGTCCGGTCTGCTGAATCCGGCGGCGGAGATCTCCCGGCAATATGTGACCGGCAAGATGTACGACGCACTCGGGTTTGTCTGGATGGAAGACCAGACGACCATCGCCCATACGAACGGCACGCTGGCCCAGGCCAGTGCGACTGTCGACGGGGCAAACCAGACGGGACTTACGCTGACGGTGGCGGCCCTCGCGGGGACTCTCAATCAGGGCGACATCATCACGATCGACGGGGTCTTCCAGGTCAACCGGATCACCAAGCAGACTCTCGGGCGGCTTCGGCAGTTCGCAGTGACTGCGGACGTGGCGGCTGGCGCGACGGAAATTCCGATCTATCCCGCGATCGTCCCGGCGGTTGGTGGCCAGCCGGTGCAGTACCAAACGGTGGACGCGAGTCCGGCGAACGGTGCTGGCGTGAACCCGGCGAATACTCTCGCCGCGAGCACGCAGTACACGAAGAACTTCGGCTACGCGCCGGAGGCGGTTACGCTGGCGACGGCGGATTTGGAGATGCCGAAGAACGTCCATGAAGCGGCGAGAGAGTCGTTTGATGGGGTTTCGATGAGAATGGTCACGGATTATTTCATCGGGACAGATCAGCTGATTACCCGACTGGATGTCCTGTACGGCTATCTGTGGATTCGTCCGGAATGGGCAGTCGTGGTTGCAGACATCGTCTACGGCTAATCGGGCATTTGCCCGGGCGATTTGAAAAGGGAAAGATCGATGGACTGGAATGAGTTCAAAGAACGTCTGGCTAAATCGCACCGTGGCAACATGGAAGCGCAAGAGCGAATCAATCAAGCTGTCCGTACGCTCCGGGACGGACTGCAAACCCTCGGCCGGTTGGGACACCACTTCCATCTGGCCGAGGGGACTTCGGCGAACGTGGCCGAACCGGAGAACAACTCAAACGGCGGGTCTACCCTCCCCGCCGGGGGAGAGACTGAGTCGCAAGCCGCACCCTCCCTTCCGGTCGCGAATTCGTCTCTCCCCAAATCACCTGCGGCACCGAGCAGGGCCGTAATCAAGAAGGTAGCCCACCGGACTACCAAAACCCCGGAGAAGAAAAATGGCTGAAAACGGAAACCGATTCACTATCTATGACGTGATGTCCCAGCGCGGGGACTTCCGTCAAAACCCGGCAAATCGCGGAGCCAAAGATCATCGCGGGCTCTCGATCTTCAAGAAGGCGGATTTTCCACAGATTCTCTACCACCCGGCCGGGGAAGAGATCATTGCCGTCCCGGCGGAAGCCGTGGCCACACCGTTTGGTCCGAAGATGGTGGGCGAGCAGCGCCGGCTCAAGACCAAGACTGTCCACTCGGAAGAAGAACTGGCCGAGGCGCTGGCCGCTGGCTGGCACAAGCATCCGGCGAAGGCACACAAAGCCGCTGGTCGGGCGGTCGAAGTTCCGAAGGTCAATCGGCAGGCAGTGCAGGAGCAGATCGCGCAGCTGCAAGCCACGCTCGATGCGGCGGCTGCAGAAGAAGCGAGCGCCATTGCGGAGCCGATCAAGAACTCGCCCGATGCTCCGGCGACTGGGGCGGCGGTGATCGCCAAGCTGAAGGCAAATGCCCCAGCCAAAGCCGAAGCGGAGTAATCCCCCGTGTCGCAACTGGACCCAGAAACAACAACCGTCGGGGACCTCGTGCGGGCTGCGATGCAGGACGCCGGGGTGATTGGCATCGGGCAGAACGCAACCCAGGGTGAGATCAACGACGGCTGGGCCCGGTTGCAATGGATGCTGCAGGGGTGGGAGCGCAAGCGCTGGCTGGTCTATGTCCTGAAGACTTACTTGATTACCTCGACCGGGGCACTTTTCTATACTGTCGGGGATGGCGGGAACTTCAATCTGGGCGCGAATTCCGTCCGGCCGGAGAAGATCGAGCGGGCGTTTCTGCGGCAGTTGACGCAGAGTCAGCCGAATCAAATCGACTACCCACTCGAGATTCTCCAGTCGATGGAGGACTATTCGTCCATTGCGCTCAAGTCGCTCTCGTCATTCCCGACGAGCGTCTTTTATGAAGCGTCTTGGCCGCTGGGCAAGGCGTACTTTTGGCCAGTTCCGCAGGCGTCGATTTATGGTCCTGCACTCGTCGTGCGGGAACAGCTGCCCAATCGATTTGCCTCGCTCGCGACGGCATTTACCCTGCCGTTTGAGTACTACCGGGCGATCGTGAAAAATCTGGCACTTGAATTCCGGGCCAAATACCAGATCCCGTCCTATCCGGGGGATATGCTAGTCGGCCAGGCCAAGGACTCGTTGAACGTGCTTCGTCCGGCAAACGCCCAGATCGCCCGGCTGCGAACGAACGTTGGGACGCGGGGGAACTACAACATCTTCTCCGACCGGTATTACTGAGCCCTGCGGGGCACTTCTTGAAAGGAAGAAAAATGAGCGATCCGATTTTTACCCAGCCGTTTCAGTCCGGCTTTGCCCTGCAAGATGGGACCAAGTTGAATGAACTCTTTGGGTTCTTGGGCGGAAGCGCCCAGCAATCAATCACCACGACTGGCGCGACTGCGGCAACCGCATTCCAGCTGTCCGCGCAGGTCAACAATCTGACCGTCGTCGTCGCCGGGGCGACCGGGGCCAAGCTGCCCGCAATGAATCCGGGCGAATGGTGCGTTGTGTTCAACTCCGACGCGGCCGACGCCGCGGTTATTTATTCCGACGACTCGACAATTGACGGAACTGCCGGTGCGACGGGAGTTGCCTTGAGTTCGACCAAACGGGCGGTTTTCTTCCAGATGGCGGCCGGGGTGATCGTGTCGGCCCAGCTGGGTGTAGTTTCCGCATAAGGTCGCTGTGCGATGGCCCGGCTTGACCTCTACGGTGGTTCGTATGAAGCGAGGAGCGTGATTGCAAACGCTCAGCGATGCGTCAATTACTTTCCCGAGGTCAACCGGAAAGACTCGCCCGTTCCGTTTACGTATTACCAGCGACCCGGACTTCGCAAATTGGTCCGGGATGCAGCGAATCGTGCGCCAGTTCGGGGCCTGTACCGGGCGAGCAACGGGAACGGGTATTGCGTGATCGGGCAAAAAGTCTACTCGATCTCCCCCGGCTGGGTGCTGACGCATATCGGGACACTTGTCGCGGCCGGGACGACCCCCGTCTCGTTCATCGACAATGGGATTGAAATCTGGCTGGTTGACGGGAGCACCAGCGGCTACTCGATCATTCTGGCGACAAATGTCTTCTCCGTCGTGGTCGACGCGACAGGGACTTTCACCGGAGCCACCCGGGTCGACTATATCGACACGTTTATGATCTGGAACGTTCCCGGGACGAACCAGTTCGGCTCAACGCTGTCCAACTCGCTCTCGTTTAATGCGCTGTATGTGGCGGCAAAAACCGCATTCCCCGACCCACTCGTCGTTCCGATTATCAACCGACATGAAATCATTTTGCTTGGCCAACTGAAGTCCGAAATCTGGTACAACGCGGGGAACGCGCAATTTCCATTTGCTCTGCTGCCCGGTGCGTATATCGAGCATGGCTGCGGGGCACCGTACTCGCCCGCGACTGCGGACATCGAACTTTTCTGGCTGTCGCAAGACCTGCAAGGCGATCGGATGATTCTTTCCCAGAAAGGGTACGATACCCGGCGGATTTCCAATCACGCGCTCGAATGGGCGATGATGCAAATGGCGATCGTCAGCGACGCGATTGGGTTTACCTTTCAGCAAGGCGGGCATGTCTATTACGAGATTGTTTTTCCGTCCGCAGGGCAAGCCTGGCTGTATGACGCGGCGCTTGGTGAAGAACCGACGATGGCATGGCATCAGCGATGCTGGGGCGGGCCGAACGGCCTCGAGCGGCCGAGGGAGCGCTGCGCGGCGTTCATGTACGGGACGAACGTGGTCGGGGACTACGCGGACGGGACGATTTACGCCCTGGATATTTCCCGGTACTATGACGAGGTCGGCGACGCGGAGCAGAACATCCCGTGTGTAAAAGGCTTTCCCCATATCGTGCAGGGAATGAACAACACGACCGGGCGGCCGGAGTTGGCGGACGGACGGAATATCCAGATTCACCAATTTCTGCTTGACTTTCAGGTCGGCGAGGCCCCGCTTGATGCGGCGGGAAATCCGGCCGAAGTCTGGCTTCGTTGGAGTCGCGACAAGGGCAAGACATTTGGAACGGAAGTGCTGCAAAGCGTGGGTGCGCCGGGCGAGTACATGACTCAGCCGCAGTGGGCTACCGCCGGACTTGCCCGAGACTTTGTCTTCGAGATCGGTCACTCGATTCGCGGACCAGCGGCTCTGAACTCCGCCTGGATCGACGCGACGATTTTGAATAATTAGGAGCGGCCCCGCCGTGGCTAGTGAACAGAATGCAATGCCGCAACTCAACACCCCGCTGGTGGATAACCGGACGGGGATTATTTCTATTCCGTGGTATCGCCTGCTGATCACGCTGTGGAACCGTACTGGCGGGGCAGTTGGTGCGACAAATGTTCCGACTGGGCTGATGGCAGACTGGGGTGGCCCGCTCGCCTCGATCCCTGACGGGTGGCTCTTTTGCGACGGGACCGCAGTCTTGCGGACCGCATTTGCTGACCTTTTCTCCATCATCGGGACTACATTCGGGGCGGGAGACGGAGTATTTACGTTCAATCTGCCGAATGCGGTGAGCCGGGTGATCGTCGGGGCAGGAGTTTTTGCAGTTGGCGCCACTGGCGGTGCGAGTTCGATCGGGCTGACCGTTGGCCAAATGCCTGCTCACTCGCACACGATCAATGATCCGGGGCATGCGCATGTGCAGCAAGTCCAGGCGAACAATGTCGCTGGGACAGTCGGGTCGCAAGGCGGCGACACAGCGAACGATACATCGGTTGGAACGACAGATGCGTCGGTGACGGGGATCACTCTAAACGACACCGGGTCTGGTGATCCGATAAATATCTGGAACCCGTATTTGTCTCTCGGCAAGATCATCAAGACGTAATTGAGAAGGGAAAGAAAGTGTTCTTCGTTCTGTCACTGCCCCGTTCCCGTAGTCGCTGGCTGGCCACGTTCCTTTCGTACGAGGGACTCGATTGTGGGCACGATTTGGCCGCTGAGTGCGGGTCCATTGGGGATTTCGAGAACGCGCTCGCCGGACGGGTCGGGACTGTCGAGACTGGGGCAATCGCGGGATGGCGGCTGCTGATTGACCGTTACCCGCAGGCGAAGTTGGTCGTCGTGACGCGCCCGATTGGGGAGATTGTGGATTCGTTTTCCCGCGCGGGCTTTGGCGTGCCGAGCGGAACGATGACGGAACTGAACGTCCGGGCGGAAATGCTTCGGGGGGTTGCACAGCTTCCGGGCGTGCTGGCGGTGACATTCGACGAACTACGGTTAATGTCCGTTTGCAAAGCCATCTTCGAGCATACGCTGGAACTCGAGTTTGACTACACATGGTGGGACTCGCTGAAGGATACGAATATTCAAGTCGACATGTCAGCGCGGCTGCGCCAGCTGCAGCAGAATGCCCCACGACTTGCGGCACTGAAAGCCGAGATCGAGCGGGAAACGGCGAAGCTCGGGGATATGCGAGGGCGGAATTGGAACTGAATTTCGAGTCCTGGGCCGCGATCGAAGATGAGGCGCTGGTGCTGATGGAACAGCATCATCGGGAAGTTGGCGTTGCCCGGCCGGTTGAGTTCCGACCGGATACTGCGCAGGCGAGGGTGCTGTGCGCGGCGGGAGCTCTCGCGACAGCGACGGTCAGACGGGAGGGCAAGTTGATCGGGTATTGCATGTGGTTTTTCTCGTCCGATCTGGAATCTGTCGGGACGTTAATTGCCTCGCAAGGCCCGTTCTTTGTCACCCAGTCGGAACGTCGCTCCCGCGCGGGGCTACTGCTGCTGGATTTCTCGATTGAGAAATTTCGCGAGTTCGGAATTGATAACGTGATGCTGCACCACTGGACTGGCGGGGCCGGGGAGCGCCTCGGCAAGAAGTTCGCCCGACTCGGCGCTGTCCCGCTGGAAAGCGTCTGGTCTCTATGGCTTGGGGCGTCTGCGGCGCCAAATACGGAGAAATGAAAAATGCCTTGCATTTCAATCCCAACTGCGATGTTGATTTCCGGCGGAGTGAGTGCAGCCGCAGGCGTCGGCTCCGCGCTGATCGGTGGGAACGCGGCGAAGGAAGCGGCAAGTACGCAGGCCAAAGCGGCAGATAAAGCGGCCGCAGCCCAGGAAAAGCGATACGGGGAAATCAAAGGGACTCTCGAGCCGTACATGACTGCGGGACTCGAAGGGCTCGAAGGAGTCCAGGATTTGCTCGGGCTGGGCGACGGCCAACTCGGGGGGCAGGACATTCAGTCGTATCTGTCGAGTCTTCCCGGTTATCAATTTGTCCGCGAGCAGGGACTGATGGCGACGCAAAACGCGTACGCGGCGAAGGGGCTCGGGTCGAGCGGAGCCGCTTTGCGCGGCGCGGCAGAATACTCCACCGGGCTGGCCGAGGGAACGTATCAGCAGCAGCTGGGCAATTTCTTCAACCTCGCGAATACCGGGCAGCAAGCGGCGGGGGCTCTCGGCCAAGTCGGGATGGAATCGCAGGCGTCGGTTAATCAGCTGACGACCGGAGGGGCAGCAGCCACAGCGGCGGGAACTGTTGGAGCGGCAAATGCCGCGATTGGCGGACTCGGGACTGTCGCCGGGGCGTTTGACAACAGTGCGATGATGCTTGCGCTGAACAAGGCGGGACTCTTCGGGGCAACGCCAGCGGGCGGGCAGAGTGCGTTCTCGCCCGGGACGTGGCGGTCGCCGAGCCAGTGGGGAAATGTTGTTTAATCGCGCGTCGCGCGGGAGGAACTGATAAAATGCCAAATCTTGACGAAGTCTCTGGTGAACTGCAGGCCAAATATTCGAAACTCTCGTCTGCGCGGGACATGCTGGACGCGGTGCAGGAACAGATGGATGGACTGGCGGTCAAATATGACACTGTCAGTCCGGAAGACGTGGTGACGAGTGCGGGCAAGCTCGTGGCCGCCGGACTTGCCCCCGAAGCGATGGCAGGGATGCTAGCCGACATGCCGGACAATTCGCAGGCGCTGCAGGACTGGGTTGCTCAGCACCAGAAGGATGTGGCGGCACGGAGCGAACAGTTGGATGCGCTGCTCGGTGAGACCCGACATCAGATGGGGGTGGTCGGGCTGCGACAGCTCATGCAGAGGCCAGGCGAGATTGCGCCGGAAGCAGCGCCCCCGCAGATGGGACCATTGGGCGCTGCCCCACCAACTGAAGGAATGATGTGATGGCTGACTCGAGTGGACTGAATCCTGAAATCTCCTTGGGCATTCGCCCGATGGAAATCAATCCGGGCCAGGGCTTGGCCCGACTGGGGGCCCTCGTTGACGTCCAGCAGAAGATGCAAGAGACCCGGATGAAGGGACTCGAGTTGCTGGGGAGACAGAGGGCGGGGGAAATTCTGGCGGCCGCGCCGGATTTGAAAAGTGGTATTGACGCGCTGTCGAAGGACCCGCTGGTCGGGGGTTTCGCGGGCGAAGTCACGTCGACGATGCAGTCGGTTCAGGCGAGCATGACAGGCGCGGCGGCGACGGAACAGCAGATGGCCCTGAGTGGACTCGACGCGGTGCTGAAGGGCTCGTTCGGCGCGCTCAACGACCCGGCGTCATTCATCCCCCTCGTTTCGGCATATGCGGAAACGCTGCCCCCGGAGTCCCGGGCGAGCGTGATGAAGGCGTTGCCGAATCTACAAGCCGCATTCTTCGACGGGATGCCGACTGACGATCCGGAAGCCGCTGGCCAGATGTGGCAGCGCCGGTTCGCGGCATCGCTGATGGCGACGGGGATCACTCCGGAGACAATTCGCGCGGCGACTGGTACAATCGCGCCACAGATCATTTCGTACCAAGACGCAGAAGGCCGGACAGTTACGACTCAGATCGGTGGTCCGGTGACTGGGCCGGCTGGGGGCGGAGAAATCGCCTCTGGCCCGACGACCGCGGAACAAGCTGCGGCTGGAGCGACGGGCGCTGTCGCGGGCGGGGTGGAGAGCGATATGAACGCTATGGCCACGGGCATTCCGATGCAGGCCAAGGCGATCAACGGAATGCTCAAGACGATGGAATCGTTCCAAGCTGGTGGTGGTGCGCAGGTCCGGGGTCAGATCGCGTCGGCGATGCAGGGACTGAAGAACATCGGGATGACCGGGATCACGCAGGATATGATCGACAAGGTCGGCAACGGGGATCTGGCGGCGCAACAGGAATTTGTCGCCCTCTCTAAGCAATTTGTCACCGCCCAGCTGAAAGCGGCGGTCGCCGGGACGGGCAATGTGATGCGGCCGGAAGTCGATGCGTTTTTGGAGTCCCTCAACGACGCGACTGACCCGGAAGCGATTGTTGAACTGCTGAACCAGGCCAAGTATATTGTCCGGCTGGAAGCCGACGCGACTCATCAGTGGCTGCAGTATAAGGGAAAAATCGCGGCAAACGCCCGTGCACGGGCAGACGGCAAAGAAGTGCCGCATGAGGATGTCGACGGGCTGGGGCTCGAGTCCTTCCCAACTTGGTATGAAGTCCACCGGGATTGGGAGAATCTCCCGGAATACACGGCGGGCGGGGTCGATCTGGGCGACGCGAGTCCGAAAGACGTGAAGGGCGGGGACAAGACGAAAAAGGAAGAGAAAGTCGAAAATCTTCCATCGGACCCGGAAGAGCGCAAAGCCGCGCTGAAGAAATTGTTCGGAGGTTAAATTGGCCGATTCATATCAGAAGCAGTTTGACGACCTGACCGGGCTTGTTGAAAATGCTCGGAAACTCGGTGCAACGAACGAAGAAATCTGGGAAGCGATTAAAGAAAAACCGCTGGTAGTGGAAGCACTGTCTGCGGTGGACGAAAAAGACATTCGCTCGGCGTTTGACGTTTATCAACAGAACACAGGACCGGAGAGGCTTCCAGCAATGCTGGGACAGAACGTCCTGAAAGGCGCGGCGAGTATGCTCGGGGCTCCCGGCGATTTTGAAGCGCTAATCAATGGGCTGCTCGGAGACAAAGGAAAGACCGGATGGAATACGATTACCGGGACAGAATCAGAGCGTCCTGAAGCTGGTTCACATTGGCTTCCGACAAGTGAAGAAACAAACGATTTTCTCCGCGGGCTGGGACTCATCGACTCGCCAGATCTCCGCCCGCAGCCAGGGGGTGAAGACTGGGCGGCAACTGGAGCGTATGGGCTCGGAGCGGCGCTTCCAATTGCATTGACTGGTGGAGGCATGCTGCCAAATTTGGCCAGCGGTGTTGGCGGAGCAATTTCGGCAAAAGGTGCGAGTGAACTTTTTCCTGAGAATGAACTCGCACCGTTCTTGGGCGGTCTGCTCGGCGGCGGGGTCATTCACGGCTCGATGGAGAAGATCGCCTCCATGCAAGGAGCCAAAAGCACAATGAGCGAACTCGAGGACGCGCTCGCGACGAAAGCCGCGTTGCAGGGGAAACATCTGGACGAGAAATTGAACTTTGAAAAAATGATGTCCGATCTCGGGGGGAAGAAAGCCGAGACGCTTGCGGCGGCAGAGGCCAGCGGCAAGGCCGGGATTGAGGCGGCGGCGGAGAAGCTGGCCGCTGCCCAGGTGGCTGCTGGCGGGTTGATCTCCCGCGATCTGGCAACGCTCGGCGCGTTGGACAAACTCGACATCGCGACGGGCAAGCTTGCAGAGTGGGGCAAACTCGGGGCGAAGGACAAAGCCGCACTGGTCGGGGACCCGACAGTCCGGAAGGCTCTCGATCTGGCGACGAGTGAACACGCGAGCGCGATCGAGGCGGCCAAATCTGGGCTTGCCGAGGCGAAGAAATCCGCTGCCGCCGGGCTGGCCGAGGCGAAGAAAGAAATGCGGACTCGCTCGATCGAGGCGGCAAAGGAACGACTGACGGCTGAACAGCGAATCGGCCGGGCCAAAGCGGCAGTCCCGAAAGTCGAGTCGATTGGGGAAACGATCGGGCGGATTAAACGGGATGTTGCGCACGGAGCGTTCGGGGCGAGTGCAGCGGGCGGGCTGTCGGCGGCGATCTCGGGTCTGGGCAGCGGGACTCCGTTGCACGCAGCGGGTGGAGCAGTGGCGTCGATTGCCGCGCCCTACGCGCTGAATTACGTAAAGTCAACCCTCGGAAATCCCGGGCGGCTGAACGCGCTGATGTTGGGAGTCGAAGGTGCTGACGCGGCGGATAATTGGACCAAGTGAACTTTTTCTCAGGAAAAAAGAAGGTCCCAGAGAATCCAGAAAATGAGCCAGACGAGGATGGCGACTAGGTAAGTCATCTTTGTTTAACAAACCATGTGGAAGGGGGGATCATCCCCCCTTTTCGTTTTTCGGCGTTTCGCCGACCAGTTGCTCGAGAAAATCCAGCCGGGCAAGTTTCTCCGCGAGCGCAGCGCGTTTGGCGTCCCGATGATGCGCCACGCGGCACGCGACGTTGCAGAACTTCTGTTTTGTTCGATAGATGACGAAGCGACCTCCGCAATGAATGCAGACGTCGTATTGTTTGATTTTCTTCAGGGTGGCTATTTCTTCTCTCCGTTGTTGTCATGCCCGATCGTAATCTCAAACGACCCCAATTTCCACGACCGCTCGGCTGACCCGGTTAATTTGCTCCGACGTTCCACGTCTGCTATCAGACGGGGGAAAAGAAATTTGAGAAGAGAGATCATGGAGAGGGACTCCGGCGGGCGGGGGAATGTAACGGGTATGGGGCGGGTGCCCCGTGGGCGGGTAGGGTGATACCGGTCCGGTCGGCCGCCCTTCCCCGACCCGTAACGTACGCGTCCCCCCGCGCCATGTCAACCCCCGCCAACCGTTCCGGCCACGCCAACCCGGCCACTTTCGCCAGCCGTCTGACCTTCCCGATTCCCGGGTCTTTGGCCTTGCCCGATCGAATGTCCCAGATCGTCCGTCGGGACAGCCCCGTCCCCGAGACGAGCTGTTCGAGGGAAATCCCGCGCTGCGCGATGACGGTGAAAATCTGGCGGATGAGCGGATCACGCGAGTTGAGGGAACTTAAGTTCCGGAGAGCCGAGGGTGGACCGCGACGTGATGGCCGGGGAAATGCTCGGCCAGTGCGTTGTTCCCAGCGATAAATCGCGGTGACGATGGTTGAGCGGAGTGCGCCGGAACTTTGCAGCGCCGAGACGGCGACGGGGAAGGAGACACCTAGGTCGTGGAGTTCGGAGATGATCGCGCGTTGATAGTGACGGGTCATCAGCGCGATTCCTTCTTTTCTTCTTCAACAACCCACGCTGAAATCCAATGTCCTGACGCGATTATTCCTTTGATTGAACCGTCTGAGTTGCAGATAATTAACGCTCCAGCCTCGTTTGTTTGAATAGAAAAACCGACTCCAAGGTTCTCTGGAAGGCAGTCTTTTCTCCAATTAATATAAAGTCCTGGCTTTGTCATCTCATTCATCCTCTCTTTTCGATTGCATGTTTCGTTTTGGCTGGGGGACCCACCTGTCCCCTCCCCCTGCGTCCATCATAATGATCCCCGCCCGCTCGCACGACATCAACAGCGAGTCGACCTTGTCGTGCGGGACCCGTTCGAGCAGGAACCGGCGGAGTTGATCCCCGGCGATGGGCTTCATTCGCGCGCGGCCGTATTCCTTAGTCGCGTACATGTGCAACTCATCGATCACGTCTCTGTCCGACCGGCCGACCATCGCGCGGAAGATATCTGGCATGACTGACTCGGCGGCGAAAAGCCAGTCCATCGCGCGGTGCAGATCATCGATCTCGACGTTCACGTCCCCGCGACTCGCGGAGGAAATGATGGCCAGTTTGATCAGATACAAATACCGAGTGGTCTCATATCCCTGCAATTTGGCATGTTCTGGCCGGGGCTCGCGTCCGGACTGGTCCCACTGGGTCAGCAGTTCGATGACTTCTTTCTGGATATCCATCTCCCCGTACGCGGTGGTCAATTTCCCGAGCCGGGAGATGATCGAATCTCGCAGCACATTGTCCGTCGTTCGGAACTGCCAAATGTCCTTCCACTGTGACTGCCCGGCGTAGATCATGATTAATCGCCGGCCGATCCCGGTGTTCCAAGCATCCTCCGGGAAGACTTTGGCAATCATATCGGGCTGGGTCGCGGAGAGGATGGAGAGTTGGGGGTTGGTGATCGAGACGTTCTGGCTTCGACCGGTGCGCCGGACCTCGTGGTGCAGTTTTTTATTATTCCAAAGGGCGTTGAGCGTCGAGACAAATTCCATGTCATATGCCGGGAGCAGCACGGCCAGTTCCTCCTGCGCGATGACGAGGGAATGGTACTCGAGAAAAGACCCCGTCGGCGGGAGAAAGGTTTTCTTCGCTTTCTGCAATTCGTCGATCATCGATGCTTTGGTCATGGAGTCCGGTGCGACGGCCAGCGCCGGAATCTTGGTCCCAGGCTCGCAGACCTCGGTCAGAATATCCCGGGCACGGTCCACGACTGATTTGCCCGTTCCGGGCGGTGCCACGAGCAAGATATAGAGATTCGGAAAGACTGCGCCTTGGGCGTTGGTAATCCAGACACGCCGGCCAAGCGCACTCGAGACCATGGATATTCCCGCCCAGAGGCGGTGAATGTCGGGGGACAAGATATGCTGGGTCAACGTGACAAAGTCGTCGATAATGTCGGCCATCGGGCAGAGACTCCAAACTTCGGAGAAAAGAGAGGAGTTGCTAGGCGATACGGGCGAGGCCGACGAGACGGGAACGGGCGTCCGGCTTCGAGCGGGACCATTTGATCAGTCCGTCGGGATTGAGTCGGGGAACTCGCTTGCCAGCGGCCCGGGCACGTTCTTGATCCGCGGGGGTGACTTGACGTCCCCAGTTCCAGCCAACTTTGGCCTCGCCGGGGACGCTATATTTCCGGCCGCTCGGCGAAACGAGTTCGACCTTGAGCAGGGCCAGTGCTTCCTCGATGATCGAATTCTCGTCCAGGGACTCGGGATACTGGAAGGTAATCGAGTCGTAGGTTTGGGCGAGCAGCTGAATCTGTGGCATGGCGTGCCAGACTTTCCACAGCCCCAAATTCATCCGGTCGGCGGTCGTGGACTGGGGGAGGAACGCGATGGCTTCGCGAAGGGTCGTGTCGTCGTTCGGGCGACCGAAGAAATGACGTTTCCGTCCGAAGGGCGTCGTGATGTGGCCGACGGTCTCCAACTGTTCGGCCGTCCACTGCCACCAGCGGGCAATCGCGGGATATGCCGGAACGATCCCGCGCGAGGCGTCGCCGCGAATGTAGCGTGCTTGGAAATCTTCCATAATCTGAGACGGGACTTTCAACGACCGAGCTGCGGTCCAGGCGGTACCGTAGTAATTCGAAAGATGGCCTCCGCGTTTGGCCATGTCCCGGAAGGAGAATTCTCGGTAGAATATCTGTTCCGCGATTTCTTTGTCTTCCTTCGGATTGCCGGTCCACGGGCGCTCGGGCCAAATTAGTTTCGCGTTGTTGGTGTGCAAGTCGCCCGACTCGCAGTTGTCCAAGAAAGTCCAGTCACCAAAGAGACAACCGCAAAAGAAACCAACATCTCGTGCTTCAACTTGTTCAAGATCAATAACGCACATACGGTAGCCTGGATCGGAGCAAAAGATATACCGTAGTCCCGGTGCAATGTTCTGAGCGTTTCCACCAGTTCCAAAGGCGTTTTCGCTTGACGACGGACGTCCAGTCTCCGTTCCGGCGATGTTATATGAAGCTCGAAACCGTCCATCTCGGTCAATCTCCGTCTCGAAGAGTTCTAACTGTTTGGCCATCTCGCGATAGGTCAAGATGAGCGAGACGAATGGCCGGGCGAACAGATATTCGTCGGACAATTTTTCCAGAACTTCCCGGTTGAGTGAGAGTTTTCGCTCGCCTTTTATCGAAATCCACTTCTCCGGGATTTTCAGCTTGTCGTAGAAAAATTCCTTCAGCTGCTTCGGACTTCTCGGATTCAGCGGACGGTCCCAGATCGCGCCTGCGAACTCGTCGAGAATTGCCCGTGCGCGGTCCATCTGCTCGTGCAACTCGCCAGTCGCCTTGAACCGGGCGAGCTTGTCCACCGCGATCCCGCGTTGCATGATCTCCATATACGGTCCTTGCAGCGCGCGTTCGAACGAATAGATGGCCGGGTCGACGGGGTGGTCCAGGTGAATCTTGTCAAAGACCTCGAGAGTGATGCAAGAGTCGAGGCCGCAATAAACCTGCTGGTTGGTCGAAAGGTCGAGGCGGGATGCGGCGGAGAGAGTCGCGGTGTTGATAATCGGCATATTGGGTTGTCCCCCGAAGAGTTGGGCCGTTGGGCGTCCCCCTTGGCCATTGTTTGTTTAGCAAAGTCCGTCAGAAATTGCCCTCCGCGACCTGCGCACAGAGCACGCCTTCTTCCCGCCACATCTCGACCACCCGGCGCCGGTCTTCAAACACCAGCACAACTTGGTCCCCGTCGCTGCGCGCCTCGTGCAGCCACCGACGCTTCAGCTCGTTGTCATCGAGGCGCTCGCCAACTGGGCGCATTCGAAGTCGATCCGGAACTGGGCCGAGATGTGTCTTGATCCAGAACTCGGTTTTTTCCCAGTATTCACCAGCCCGGCCGGTCCAGATTTCGACGAAATGGCCATCGGCGAGCAGGGCGCGATACGTCGAAACGAGCGCGGAGTTGGGGGTGTCCATGTGGCAAAGGTCGAAGTAGGAAGACCAGTCTTTTGGGCTTTGCCGTAGGAATGGCACCCGGTGGGCGTCGAGTGCGAGTGTTCCGTCGAGGTCGAAGATGATGAGGTCCCGTCCGGTTTTCATGATTTCCCTTCCACGCATTTCTCTTCCCTTTCTTTCATTTCCCCATCCATCCCGTCCGGGGCATTTGCCCATTCGGCGAGAAAGTCACAGTGGCACTGCCGCGGGTAGCACCAGCAGATCAGAATCTGTCTGCGCAAGCGACGGCGGGCAGTGGCGAGAAATCGATCTGGCTTGGCCAGCCACAATTCTTCGAACTTCGCAATGACTTCTGCCCGTGTTCCGTCAAGTCCAATAACGAATGGATTGCCGAATGGGGTGCCGTGCCCGCAGTAAATTCCCGGCCCGGAATATTCTTTTCTATTCCGGACGAAGGTCATTTTTCAATTCCCTTTACTTTAATTGCCCTGGCGCGATCCCAAGTGCCTTCGTCATTTTGCACAAAAACAACGCATTGCTTTTCATTTGTGTAGTTTTTCACACAAACAAATTCTGTTTCTTCAAAATGACAGCCCAGATGAGAGCAAATGTAGATGACAAGAGCAAAACTGAAATCACTCATCTCGTTTCTCCGTATCCGCCTTCATCGTCCGCATCAGTTTCCACGCTGGCTCGCCCGTGTAGATGGACCCAAGGAACCCGAGTCCTTTTTTCATTTCTGGATAGTGCGAGTGGTGCAGCAACATCGTATCTTCGAGATTGGCTTGCGCCGCAATGCCGAGCGGGAGAATGTACTGCAGATCGTACATGCCATTTTGCCAAATTTTGGCGATGTTTGGATTTTCCAGCACCCGCGCAATTAGACCCCAAACAATCGTTTCTTCGGCCGCGGTTTTCCAATAATGCGCTCCGTCTCGGATATCAATCAGCGGGATCGTAATCGCGCGATTGTGCGCCCAGGCGAAAGAGATCATCGAGATTTGCCCGCGAGTCGTCTCGGTGTCCGACGCGACAATCGTGCATTTCTCGATTTCTTCAACAGCGGCAATGATTTCGTCGATTGTCGGATTGACAATGATGTGCCGTTCCGGTCGGCGAATCTCGGGGAATTCGGATTCGACTCGGGCTTTCATCAAATCAACTACGACCTGAGGGCGCCAGCTCCACTGGCGCATCACTCCAGCAGGGTGATATGTGGGGAGAATTTTCCAGAAAGTTCCGTCAACAGACGGGACCGCGCTCTGCGAGATCGTCCCCCGGATGGACCCGATGTTCGTCGTCTGAAGAAGTGCCCACGCGGCCTTGGCCCCAGCCGCGACGATGATATTCGGCCGGACGATTTCGATCTCGTGAAACAGCCGGACGATCTCGCCCAGGTATTGCGGATGCAGATATTGTCCCCGTTCGACGTAGGGCAAATCGTAGGAAAGGAATTCTTCCTTGATCTGAGCAGTGGGAACGCAGAGTTCGAGAAAGTTGTTCCCCGCCGGACGCAAGGCGAGGACGTTGGTCAGGAAGACGCTCGCGGCGGCAAGCCAGTCCTCCCGTTCCCGAACCCAACCGGCGCCGTATTGCATCGCAGCGCTCGCCCGGTGGTGCAGTTCCGGCGACTCGTCTGGCCACGCCTCGCCGAGCATCCGGAACAATTCCTGCCCCGACTGACCGGCGAACGGCCGTCGGGACTCCCATTCGGATTGTCCCCAGGCTTCGCCGACGATCATGATTTTTGCGTCTCGCGGACCAGATGTGGCGGCGAATGGCGGAAGCGGCTTGTGCTCACTCATGCGTCGGCCTGCGGCTCAGCCCACTCTCCGCACCAGTGCCCCGGATTGACAATCGGGACGATGGACATTTGCTCATTCCCGATCACGTTCCCACTATCGTCTCGCTGGACCCGGGCGACGTGCGACTGTGGGGGGAACCGGCGGCAGACCGAGGGGGCGGCGGCCTGGGTGAGCGCGACAACCGTCGGTGGGGCAGCCAGATAGAAACGGCAGTTTTCACATTTCTGTTCATTGCGGTTCATGATTTATTCCCTTCGATTCCGTGGACAGCTTCTTTGAGAACTTGTACTGCAAGTTCTGGTGTGATTGGCAGGTTGCAGAGAGTCTCGATGTACGTCCCGGTCTCCATTGGAGTTGCCATTACGACAATTACATGTCGACCCGGAAAACGGTCTTGGAGTTCGGTCACAAGACCGCTATATTCTTCACTAACTGGTTTCATTTGTTTAAACCCCAATCGCGGAGAACACGTCGCTCGCCGCGCGCAAGCGCCGGGCGTTGGACAGTGCCGTCCGGGCGTTGGCGAAGTGATCCGGGTCTATTTCCAGGCCCAACACGAATTCTGCGCCGAGGGCATCCGCCGCCCGAACTGCCGACCCACTCCCACACGTGGGATCGAGCAATCTCGTCGTATCGTCGACCAGACTTCCAAAGAAATGCTTCAGCATCGGTTCAGGCTTGGTCGACGGATGGAGGGTCCGGTCCGGGGGAGACCAGTGCAAGTCCGAGGTCATCTTGACTAGATTCCGCCGTCCTGCTCGGCCGAGCAGCGCGACTTCATACGTGTGGCGGAAGTCGCGCTGGGAATCCCCGGCGATGCCACTTCCATCGGACTTGCCCCAGATTAACGGATGGGTCGTGAATTCGATCTGCGGAAGTTTCTCCCGGAAAATCCGTTTGGTCTCGAGATCGTGTTTCATCGAGTACCAGAACATCAGATGGGTCGAGATGCTGGCGAGCCGGGACCAATTATCGCAAAGGCAATCGAGTAGGCGGAAATAGATATCCCGACTATCCGCGTACGCGGCGCCCAGCTCTGTTCCCCGGCCCTGCCGTCCGGAGAAAACGTCAATGCCGTACGGGAAGTCACAGTGAATCAGGTTGAACTTCGGGCCAGAATATTGAGGCGCCCAGTCGAGGAACGAGACGTTCAGAATCGACTCGACGGGTGGGGGGAGCACGCTGCGCAGGGGAAGAGGTCCGCGAGGACCAGGAGCGCGCCCACCAACAGGGGGCTGCATACTGGACGGGACATTGTCGTCTCCCTCCGGGGGGTCATCTTCGTCGTCGTCCCCGCTCGGGACGAGCCCCGCATTCGCTTGACCCGCTGCCGCAAAAAGTGACTCGATCACTGCGCCCTGTGCCCGAGCCTCGCGTCGTTTGATCGAGTTAAACGCCTCGCGGGCCGTCTTTGCAGAAAGAAGTTCCGGCCGGTCTTTCGACTCCTCCGCGACGGTCAGATAGAGCGAGAGCCAACCGGGGGTAATGGCCAACTGTGCGGCTGTTTGTTCCTGCGTCCACTTCGGATCGCTTTCCTTCAGCAGCCGATGAATGTCCGCCGTCGCGACCATGGTCTCTTGCCAGGTCAAATCGCTCCGCTGCAAGTTCTCAATCAGTTCGATCAACTGCAGATCACTCGCCGAGAGATCTTCAACATGGCGGGCGATGATGTCGGGGAGTCCGAGTTCGCGGGATGCAGCCGTGCGGCGCTCCCCGGCGATGAGGACAAATTCCGGCCCGTCGAAGAACGTCCGCTCGGCGAGCGTCGCATCCCGCACAATGATCGGGTTGATGACCCCGCGAGCGCGGATCGAGTCGATAAGTCCGCTAGTGTCGATGATCTTGCGCTGGCGGGAATCACGCAGGACGATGATGGAGGAAAGAGGAATACGGGAGAATTTATCGAGGATCACTTTGGTTGCCCCACTGGATATCGGAGTAGAATTGCTGGTCGGCGAGTTGCATCGCATATTGTTGCAGTATAGGCTGCAGAATTCGAGCGTAGAATTCATCAAGAGTTCCAGGCGGCGGAATCAAACCGTACGGAAGAAGAATTTCCGGTTTTGGAACGAAGATTTTCATCAACGAGTCTGCTCGAACAATCGCAGGCGCCGCCAGTGCTCCGACCAGTCCGGTGAGAAATCCACGTCTTTGCAATTCGCTTCTCCCTTCGAGGATTTGGGGGGACAGTTGTCCCGTCCCCCCAGCGCTGCCGTCAGGCGCCCAGCCCACTGAGCCGATTGACCTGATCCCCGACCGTGCCGTCTTCCCGCATGTACTGCGTGATCTCGACCAGGACTTCCTGGCCAAGCGTATCTGGCAGACATTCCTCATACGAGCGGTCGGCCATTTCGATGCCGAGCGAGGAGAGGAAATCATCGAGCCGGGCGAGCGACTCGTCCGTCAGGTAGAAGTCCCGGCGGAACTGGCGCTTCGACAGGTCGACCACTTCACCCTTGTCATTCTGCTGCGGCTCCGCGCCTTCCGGCCAGTCGGTCAGGACGACATGGAACCGAATATACGGGGTCTTGTTCTTGTTCTGGTTCCCCGGCTCGAACGACTTGATCCGGCCCGGGTAATTCCCGGCGTCGAGTGCGACGGGCTTCGGGGCCTGGCCAGCGGGCTTGCGGAGAAGAGAGCCAAAATCTACCATTTCATTTCACTTTCTGTTTTTCGAGTCATGAAGGCCATTGTCGGCCGGTATTTCACGGGACTTTCCGTGAAATTCAGTTACCCTTCGGAAAATCTTCCGGAAGGGAAATTCGTTGCGGCTGGAAGACACTCCGGTTGAGCGCCATGAAGCCTTCTTGGAAGTGGGTCTTCGCGACGGCCAGCCAGCGAGGGTCAGTTGACTTGACCGATTCGGTCGGGTCGGTATAGTAGATTCCGTCCGAACCGAGGAACTTCTGCGGCCCGGCGTTGAGTGCGTCGATTTCCCGAAGCAGCCGTTCTTCCAAAATCTTGAACTTGTTCACCAGATCAACGGCAGTCGCTGTCTGATCCGTGTACCCCTTCACAGGGGAGTTTTCAATCGTACTCATTCCTCGTCTTCGTCCTCGTCTTCTTCGGCGTTTGGCTCGATCTCGACGGTCTTCCGGTCGTAGATGAAGTCGACCAACTTCCGCGCGTCGGAGGTGATTTCGTCGGCATTGGTGGCGCCGCAGCGAAGCAGCTCGACTACGATCTCCTTCCGAACGAGCATCTTCTTTTCTTCTTCAGTCATTTCCATTTTTATTTCCCTTCGCTATCGCCGGACCCATTCCGGCGAGCTTTAAACTCGGCAATTGTCTCGCCGAGGATAAACTTCTCATGTTCTTCGTCCGAGTGCCAAATGCACCGGCCGGTATGATCGACTTGCGTTCCGCCGCAGCCCTCGCATAGGACCGTCGCGAAGAGCCCGTCTTTCGTATTCTGTTCCGTCGAGCAACCGATCATGTCGTTCGACATCTCTGGACCAAACATTAGCGCGGAACATTGGAGACAGAAATCGGCCATCAACGCGGCTCCGCGCAAACTTCAACAATGAAAGCCATTGCCATTGCTGCGACGTGGAGAGCTTCTTTTCGCATTTGCTCTCGATTGCCGAAGTCCGGCTGCCACTTTTTGACTTCGTCCCAGAGTTCATCAACTTCTTCGAGCATAACCGCGTAGCCTTCGTGCGGGCCGCGCATCGGCGCGTGCTTCTTTCGAGCCTTGACAAAGGACTGGGCAATCTCCCGTGCGACGGTAAAATTACTCAGTCCGCCAAATTCGGCCCATGTCCCGGGACCGTCAAATTCAGTCATTTCGTTTCTCCCTTCAATTTCACGGTCGCGAAATTACGACCGAATGTCCTTGAAATACTGCGCCAGCCCGGTCTCCAACGGATATTCCGGCTGGACCTTGCCCGGGGCGGTATTCTTTAGCTCGATCAGGCCCTGGGTTCTGGTGTAGATTTTCTGCTTGATCCCGACGCCGCTCCCGCTGGACTTGGCCAACAGCATGGTGTTGAAATATCGGCCGATCTTGGGCGGGAACTTGCTGCCCAGGGCGCTCGGGTATCCGCGCTGCGGCCCGTTCTCTTCCCCGATGAAGACGATGTGGGACGTCACGATGACGTTACATTTCACTCCTTCGTCATACAACATCTGGAACAGTCCCTCCAGCATGATCTGGCCATCGAACCAGTCGGATTGGTGGGGCTTCTGCCCGAGCCGGGCATTCATCGCCAAGACAAAGTTCATCGCGGCATTCGACAGCATGGTCAGCGAGTCAATCACCAGAATGTCCTTCGGACTCCAAGTCGAGATCGGGCCGAAATCCGCGGACTCGGTTTTCCAATTGTCGAGCAACTTAATGGCCCGTTGCCACTGAGTTGCCTTCGCCGGAATGAGTTTGCCATTGACATTCTTCATCGGGTCGGTGATGGTTTCGTAGTCGACCCGCGCGAGCGATTCTTTCGAATACCCGGACTTGGGATCGGTCAGCAGGCTGCGCAGAATATCAATCCCGTTGTCCATGTCGAGAATTCGCAAGTTGTACCCCGCGTCGGCAAGGCTCGCCAGAGACCCGGACTTGCCGGCCCCAGTATCGCCGATGAGTAACATCTTCGTCGTGTCTTGCGACTGGTGGTCGCTGAGTTTGGGCATTAAGAATGCTCCTCGGGTTTGGCTGTTGCAGCCGGTTTGAAATCAAGTCGAAGCGACCCATATGATTCGATCTTCTTCCCGAATTCGCCGATTGCGACTGTTAACGGCAGGGCAATATTCGCCAGCAAAAACGACCGTCGGGCCTGCCGATCGAGGTCAAACCCGTTGAGATACCATCCCGGCTGTGGATGATAGTCCCCGTGATACACGAGGGAAAATTCGATCGACTCGGGAACGACATGGCGCTCCTCGATCTCTCCGCGGTGGTTTTTGTAGAAAAAGACGACTGGGGCGAGGTTGGTCATTTCGACAACTCGATCTCCGCCCCGCACGCCGCGTAGCCCGCCAGATCAACCCACGAGTCGTGGTGCCCCGGATCGTTCTCCAGCCGGGCGATTTTCAGCAGCGCACACATGATCGCGACGTCACTCGCCGAGACGAGCCCGCCGCCGGGAATGACAATCCCGCGATTGGCGAGGAAAGCATTCCAATGGGCAGCGATCCGGGCGAAGTTGTCCTCCGGACGGCCGTAATTAAGCCCGCGATCCCCGACCGCGAGCTTGGCCGCGTCGAGCAGATCGGCTTTGGTGAACAGCGCCGTCGGCGGCGCTTTCTTAGTTTCGGTCATTTCTTCTGTTCCCTTCGTCATCTCGATTGGTTCAAAGTCAAGCGCAAATCCATCGGCGGAAAACTCCCACAGTCCCCCTGCATTGTCTGTGACAACAAGATCGTTCCCGACTTTATATTCCCCGTGGAACGTAAATTCCGGACGATCTCCGATGTAGCGGAATTTTGTCATTCTCACTCCCCTCGGATTTGAAGCGGGTCCCAGACCCGCTGGACAAACTCCCGCCGCAGCCAATCTTCTCGCTGTGCGGGGGCGAGCGAGCAAACCCCGCGATACGGGCACCCGCCGTACATGCCGCAGGCCATATCGTTCTGGGGCCAATGCACGGTGACCGCGCAACGCCACATCGTCTCGATCTGCATTTCCGTGTCGGAGAGGAATTCTTCGAGTTGCGAGTCGCTCCGGGGAATGAGATGCCGACCGAATCGGGCAAAGCCGACGCCGACTTGAATCCCGTCTACGATGACCCCGTCGATTGACTGATCGAAGGCGACTTTTCCCGCCAGGGTGTACAACGAAAACTGGGTGCCCGGAGTGAACGAGGCGGCGAAATGGGCGTTTGGCTCACTCGACGAAGTCTTGATATCTGGGATGTACGTCCCGGCTCCGAGATGGCCAATCCGATCGAGATGGCCGCAGAAGATGACATGCTCTCCGCCGGGGGTCGTCAGACCCGAGTCAAATCGGAACGACAACTCGACCGCGGGCTTGCCATTCGCGAGTTGGAGCGTCTCAATCGGATCGTCTTTGCCGAAGGCATCCAAATACCAGACAATTGTTTGGACCAGAGTCCGGCGATTCTTGGCCGGATGGCCACTGGCCCAGCCCCGGCGCAATTCGCGGTCCCAGGTTTTCTCCAGCGTGGACGCGAGGACGCTGTCGAGCGCATCGTCGTGGGACATGTTGCGCGTCCGGCAGTGTTCGTACTGCTCCCGCGCTTCGTGCATCAAGATTCCGAACGTGAGATGCGGGCCGCTGTCGCGGGGGACCATTCCGAGGACGGTCGAGTAATAGTACTTGCGTGGACAGGTCTTGAACTCGCGGAGCGAGGTCGAGTCCAGGGCCGTCTGCATCCACTCGTTCGAGACGGAGAAAGAGGAGTTGGGCTGTCGGGTGATCATGAAACATCCTCCAATTCAGCTTCCTTCGCGAGCGTGAATTCGACGAGCAATTGTTCGAATTCAAGGCGCAGTTTTTGATTTTGTGGAAACGTAACGGCAAATGTACGGGCAATGCGAAGCTGCTCAGCAAGACGGCGGAGTTTAGCTGACATGGGCTTTGGTCTCCGATTGACGAACTAACGTCCGCGCGACCTCTGTCGACTTCTTATTTGGCTTGCCGATGATGACCAAGCTCGAAAATTCGTACCCGCGAAGTGTCTCCGCGTGGAGCGACCCGACACAGCGGAAGATGCGGAATTTCTCTCCGGACTTGCTTCGCCCGGAGTAACTCGCCACGACGAAGGTCTCCGCGTGCTGGCGCACCCACTCGTCATAGGCCCGTTCGATGGAGTCGGTGATAATCCCGATCATAGCCCGAGGTCCCCGGTCTTCACTTTGGAAAGGTCAACCGTCGGTTTCGTCTTCGCGGCTTTCCCTCGACCACCGGCGGCTTCGAGCTTTTCCCACTTTTCCCGCGCGGCCCGCAGCTCCGCGACGACTCGGTCCCGATTGAGTCGCTGGAAGCCCATCGGGTCTCGGGACAACAACTCGCCGAGGGAATCTGTCTGTGCGACGCGCAGGGCGTCGGACTGGGGCAACTGCCCGATGTTATCGGTCATAATATTCTGCGTCCTCGGCACAATCTGATTGATATTGGGCAAACGGATAGTCATCTGCACAGGCTTCACGAATGGACTCGATTGCTTCGTCGGAGAAGTGGGAGAAATCTGTCTCCCCGTCGATCTCTTCGATTTCGATTTCTCCATTACGTAACCAAGACCATTCTACTGTAACAACTGTCCCGGTAATATCGTAAGCTGTTTTGGTTTTCATTCCTCACTCCTTGCCCCGCTGGAAGCGGCATCGATCCGGGCGTTTACCGCTTCGCGCTGACGCTTGCAGAAATTGTGCACGACAATCCTCACCGCCTCGGCAACGCCGATTTTGCTCGGCGAGTTCGCTCCGTATTGACCCTCGAGCCATTCCCAGTCCTCGTCAAACATCATGACGTGTCGGCGAGAGGTTGGTAATATGGTTTTCTTGCTCATTTCTTTTTCCAATCTTTGATCGCGACTAATGCCCCGTCTCGGGTGGGGAAATGTCCAATCAACTGCATCAGGCGGATCGGCTCGCCGAACTTGGACTTGACGATCGTCCCAGGAACGTACGCGGCGAATGCTCGAATGTCGGCACCGCTGTCCAGCACCAAGGCAATTGTCGGTGGAATGTTGAATTTAGCCATTTTTCGTTCCGTGCTTAGAGCCCCAAATCAGCTGCATCTGCATCGGCCGCAGCCGTGCCCGCGATTTTGCAAATTGCAACATTTCCCTCCGGGAAATCAACCACCCGAAATTGCAGAATCGCCAATTGCTCGTCTTCCTGCTTCGCCCGAATCGAGCGAAGTCGCTCGACGAGGCGAAACGGATCGTCGGAGTGCAGCAGCAGCCCAATCGGCTGGCCCAGGGCTTCGTAGAGCCAGAAAATTAGGTCCCGGTTCTCAACCATCGATTTTTTCCCGCGTGAGTGGCGAGCGGAGGAATTGAACAAAGTGGGTTTCGAGATCGGACTGGAGAGAGATGAGCGGTCGGAACGCACTTATGTGGAAATACGGCTCTAAAAGACCCATGTCAGTAAACATTACCGGATTTGTAATCTCGACAAGGTGCAGCCCTGCACCTTCGGCGAACAACTGAACCTCTCGAATGATGTACTCTTTCTTCACAGTCGGAAACTGAACATCACTACGAGCAGGTCCGTGGATTTGAAGTACACAGACGATTTTTGCTCCGACTTTTGCCCAACTCGGAATCATTTTCCCGTTCTTCCGCTCAAAGTCCCAAATCTTGAGCCGTCAATTCCTCAATCGCCGTCGCGGCGACGCTCGCGCGAATTTCCAGTCGCTTGCGAGCTTCCTCGAACAAATCGCTTCGTTGTTTGTTTCCCTCGACTAACATCCGGAAGGTCTCTTCCTCGGCGTCTGCCTCCGGGTCCCTACCTGCCGTCCGCATCTGCTCCCGTGCGAGTTCTTCCGCCAAGGCGGAAATTTCCGAGTCGATCGTCCCGACTTTCGGCTTCGTCCGGTACAACATGCCGAATTGGAAATTCGCGTCGAGGTCGGTGGCCCTGGCCCGCAGCGCCGCCAGGGCCTCGCCAGAGAGGATTGTCCCAGCTTCGCCTCCTGCCAGTTTGACCAAATACCGGGTGATTTGGGTCCGCAGTCGTTCCCCGCGCTCCACATTCAGGGCCTTGGCCTCGGCCGCGGTCAGTTGATGACCCTCGGAATAGGGCGCGGAGATGGTGAATTCGTAATGAGAAATCTGGATTTGCATTTTGCCGAGCATGGGGGGAGGCTCCGGGAGGGGTGGGCGCAGGGGTTTACCCTCGCATGGGGGAATGGGGATGGGCAAGGGGGGAAACGAACGAGGGGGGTTTGTTTAACAAAGGGTGTGCGAAGGGGGATGACCGGTCAAAGCCCCAAATCTTGGGCATTTGCCGCAACTTGCGGGATTTGCTCCGCAAATTCCCCGGCTCGCGAGCGTCGGGGAGCCTCCCGATGGAACCAGACTTGCACCGCTGTCTCCGGGCTTTCTTCCCAGTCAGTGAGAAATTTGTCCAGCTCGTCTCGTCCGGCGAGATTCCGCTCGACGTAAGAAAACGTGGTGAGGGAGATCGGGGAGATTGGGAACATAAATCGGACGGACCAGAATCCGCCCCCGCTGGAACGAAGCTCGATGGCCGGGATTACGAGAAGCGGCTGGGCCAGCCAGGTCGGACGCCCGGCGAGTAATTGACGAGTCATTTCAGATTTTCTCCATCTTCAAGTGCGTAAAGACCAAGCGCAAGCCGTTTAAGCTCGGACATGCGGAAGAGATAGTAAATGGCGTCGTAGACAGATTTTGGGGACTCACCAGGCCGTAGAAGGTCTTTAACACGGAATGAGGAATGTGTTTTGGCGTAGGTGCGGATGCGCGATGAAAAGTGAGCGTAACGAGTGGGAACGGCCGTTCCCTCGCTGGTGTTGGACAGGGATGCGCGGGCGTTCGTGAAATTCACTGTACTGAGGTGCTGAGCCCATTCGCGGCGGGCGACTGGCTCTATAATGACGGTCAGATCATCATCGTCTATACCGTCTGGCCCGATAGCCCATGAGAACGCCTCGCCCACCTTCGCGAACGGCTTCAGCGCCTCCCGCATCTTCTCGTTCTCTGCGGTGAGGGAGGCGATGGTGGAGGCGGAATAGAGGGGGGCCGCATCAGGGCTTGGACAGCCCGCACCCCATGACCACAATCGGTCAGCATACCCATTGCCAGTTATCATCCACGTATACGCCACCGGCTCCAGCCGTGCGATCAGGTCGTCCTTGGCGGCTTCACTCATCTTTGCCTCCGAGGGCGTTGCGGGCGCGCTTTCGGGCGACGTCGAGGCGATTGAGCGCGTCTGTGGCCCGGTCGTTGTCGATCATCGAAAGATAGGTCTGCTGGCTTCTGGTGGCGGCTAGCGCATCGCTTGCTGCCTCAAGCTCCTCCAGCGCCTCCCTTTCCTCGTCTCGCTCGGCTTCGGCGGCGGTAGCGCGGGCCTCGGCGGCTTCGAATGCATGATATTGTCTGTTGGCTCCCGACTTGAGTTTTTCGATGCCGGTCGCGAGGTGGTACTTGTCGAAGGGGCCACCGTTCAGGCTGTGGAAGTAGCCTTGCGATCCGTACAGCGAATTGTTCGCCTCGGTGACCAGTTCCCTAGCCTCGTCCCTCTCCCTCACAAGGGAGGAGAGGGCGTCGGCGGAGTAGAGGGGTTCTACCAACGCGCCGCTCATGACCACCGACTCGATGCGAGCACGCTTCTCGTCGGTGTAGATAATCCACCCGTCCGCGTAATCCTTCACGCGCCATGCCACAGGCTTCAGTTCCGCTGTGTCGCCCATCTACTTCCCCTCCATACGGAGGGCGGCGGCGACATCGGACGCAAGAACGGGGATTTCCTCGCCACCATTTGCCCATTTTATCCCGCCCTCGTCTTCGGTTTCAAAGACCGGGCGATGCTTCACAAAGCCATCCGCCACCTTCGCGCATTCCTCGGTCACTGCATCCCGCTCCCCACTAGCGGGGGAGGTGAGGCCTGTTCCGCCGCATCCGTCACATCCTTCTATTGGGGCACCTTCCGGGTCTCCAGATACGTACCCGCGACCGTGGCATCGTGGACACTCAGCAGTGGCGTCGGCGGGGGAGGTGAGGGCGCTGCGGATGCGAGCCTCGAAGTGGTCCTGGGCGGCGGCCTTGGCGGCGTCTATCCCTCCATCAATGCTGCGGCTACGGTAACCTTCCGGCGTCTCGTATCGCCCGTATTCTCCCTCGCGCCATGCGCTGTAACGACCAAAAATAGAGATGGCATAGACCGATCCGGAACCTCGCTCGAACTCCTCCCACTCCAGCGGCTTCACCCCCACACCCCCACCCTTGGCCGCCTCAACTGGGGCTCCGAGTTTGCGGGCTGGCCATTCGTCGGGGCCGAAGGCCATCAGCTTGGGCTCATCGCCGCCGTTGAGCAGCCAGTCGTACAGGGCGACGTGGTACTCGCTCTTGGAGCGCTCCCGGAACATGTGCGGGGTCACCTCACGGTCGCTCACCTTGATTGAGACGAAGAAGTCGGAGCGCGGTTCGCCGTCAGCGCCGGGGCTCAGTTTCATCTCCCGCACCGACACATAGGGCCGATCACCCTTGGCCGCCTCATAGGCGGTGAGGGCGGCAGCCATACGCGGCAGTTGGCTGTGTCCTGCGACACTCGCGTTCGGTAGCCAGTCCAGCCACGCACGCAGCGCTGCCTCGATTGCATCGCTCATCTTTCTTCTCCTTTGTCTCGTTTCCCGTCATTGGCGGGAAAGTTATGGTGCAAAATATGCACCTGGCTCATTACCTGCCGGACTTCGTCCAGTGTTTCCGGCTCGAGGGTGTAGTATGTTTGGTCCGACTCCAGAATCAGCAGCGGGAGTCCGCCCTGCCCGGAGTAGTTCGGGTAAAAAGAGACCGGAATGGGGGCGGATGCCCGCTGGGAATTCTTCCGTCGAATGATGAGTTTCATTCCTTCGTTTCCTTTTCTCCTAGGTGTTTATTCAACACTGAGACAAACTGATTTCGCGCGAGAATTATTTCCATTGCTATTTTGATCGGAACATCGACTATAACATCGCCATAATGATCTGCAATGTCGACATTTCCGGTCTTCGGATTGAAACCGAATTCAAACCAGAATGCCATTTCTCTCGTTTCTTCGTCGATGTATTTGTCACGGAATGGGCGGTGAGCAAAGTTGATTGGAAGTTGCATTATGAGAAATTTCTCCTTGCTTCTTTCTCCGCGAGCACACGAGTTTGCGTCTCGCTCAATTCCTTCTCCATCGCCGCCCAGAAGCCCGCCGGATCGGCGATCAGAATCTCGGCCAGTCGTGTGCCCGCGGCAAAGGAACCGTCGCAATAGCAGTCCCCACCGGTGATAGAACAGCCCGCTCGTGGCTCGTGTCCCTCGTAGAGGGGCTCCGGCGAGTGGATTGTCAGTTCGGCCAATCGCGGGCTCCCGTCGTCGGTCCCGCCGGATCGATTCTGCGGGAGAAACCATCGCGGACTCGCTCGGAGTTCCACACCAATATTGCGATATTGCACTAACCACTGGAATTCGGTATGGTGAATTCCGTAGTTTCTCGGATGGGCGCGGAAATCGTACGCGGCGGAGACGGTCAACGATCGGTTGATCCCATCGGGGGTAGTTTCGGAGAAAAGAGTCGCGGTTGGGACGACTGGAGGGTCGTCGGCTCGGAATACCTTGGTCTGCATCAAATAAACTCCTCTACATTTGCCTCAAACAGGGCGAATTTCGTCCGGGTCTCGCAGACGTACTTGAGGTTCCTCTCCTGTTCCAGCGGAACTTCGTTCCCCTTCTTTGCCGCATCCCGCGCGCTTTTGCTCGGGAGTCTCCACGGGTCCAGATGAACGACGACGTCCCATTCCAGTCCCTTGGCCCGGTGGATGGACCCGAGTTCGACCCGACCGTTCTCCTTCGAGAAGACCTGGCGAATGGCACTCTGCAACTCCGCCCCCGTGCGAGCTCCGCTCCCATCGAGAATGGCGCGAAGCGACTCCACCCGGTCGGAGATCGAGTCGATTTTCGCCTCGTCACCTTCGCCCAGTTTCGAGGTCTCGGTCTCGAGATACTCGTCGAGAATTTTTCGCATTTCGCTCGCGTCAGTGTCGGATTTGAAAAGCTTTTTTGCGTGGGCCGCGAGTCCACCGGCGAGGTCTCGCCCGAGCATGCTCACCCCGATCTGCTGTCGGAGCAACTTAAACGCGAGCTTCAAAATCGGCGCGTTGTTGCGACAGAGGATCGCGATCCGATCGCCCGGACGGGCACGAGATTCCAGGTCCGACCAACTCCAAAACGCTTCCCCCTCGACCTCGCTCGGGACTTCGAGCCGGGCAAAGACGCCATCGGGCGCCGTCGGCGCAGCGCGAAATCCCGGGGCGTGGGCTTGCTGCCGGGCGACGATCGCCCGAGGGCATCTCCACGTGAGCGTAAGCGGCAAATCGATCCACTCCTCGCGCAATGCGCGAAGACGTTGCATCGAGAGTGAGTCTGCTCCACGGAACGCGTAGATCGCTTGCTTTGGGTCCCCGACCACGATGAGCCGGGACGCTGCCCCGATCGACTTCCGGATGAGTTCCCGGTTGAGCGGGGACAAGTCCTGGGCCTCGTCCACGAGAACGACTGGATACGGAATGAACCGGCCGGAGATGAGTGCCGGGTAGTAGATCTGATCATCGAACGAGATCACCCCGCGTGGAACGAGGCGGATGGAGTCGATGATGGTCTGCCGGGCCACCGGGAGCAGCAAGGCGAAATCCTCTTTCGGGATGAAAAGATCATCCGCGATCGACTTCCAGACCTCGGGCTCGTCCGGCAAGAGCCCGCCGGTCGCGGAGATTTCCTTCGGCACAACCCCGGCATTCATCACTGCGGAGACGAGCGCTCGCACGAGCGCCCACTGGTCTTCTGTCGCGTCGATGGACTGTTCCTTCAACGCCTGACTGACCAACTTCCCGATCTTCCGATCATCGATGTCCCACTTCTGCACCGCTGGCAGCGCCCGTCGCAGAGCCTGGAACCCCAGCGAGTTCATCGTCTGGACTTGGAAATTCGGCGGAAATCGCGCGGCCAGCTCGTCCTTGATTTTCTTGTTGAACGCGAGGGCGAGTGCCGGGACGCGGATTTCTTTTCCCAGGAGTTCCAGGGTCGTTGTCTTGGCACACCCGGCGTATGCCGAGACCATGATGGAGGACTTGGTTGTCTTCCACGAATGGATGATAGATGCTTGTTCTTCGGTCGGGTTCATGAGCGAACGTCCTTTTCTGAGAAATTATTCATTCTAGAGTCACAAGATCGAGTGGCTCGGCCTCGCCGTCGGCTTCGTGCGCCGCCTGCTCGGAGAGCTGTTCCACGAGACAAGAGAAATAACTATCATAAATCTCCGCCCGATCGAATATCTTCTGTGAAATGGGCTTGCCTTTCGTTCCATCTCGTTTCATCCAGTAAATCTGCTCGATCTCGGCGTAGCCCTCTCCCCAATAGTCGGTCCCCCAACTTACCTCCGCAATGACGGGAAGCCCGCCGAGGATTGCCCCTCGACCGGTGTAGTGAGACATTATTCCGCCCCCGCTGGAATTGGCTTGCCATCATGCCCGTGGAAAGTGAAATTGTTCGTCAACAGCACCACCGGTGGCCAGAAATCCCGCTCGATCTCCCCGCCGCTGTCATGTGACCCGATGATTTCTTCAAAGTCATGCACCGTATAGTGCAGGATCGGGAAGTTGATCGGCCGGAACGATCGGCGGACGATCTTGAAATACGCGATGTTGACAACATAGCTGCCGAGCATTTGCCCCGTCATTGAGTGAACTGGAAGATGGTTGATTGCACGATTGAGCACTTCAATCAGCCGGGGATCTTTCGTCCGGAACGGAGAAATCTCAAACGCGTCGCCGTAAGCGTACTCGCCATATTGCTCGATGAAGATTTGACAGCCTGTCTTGACACAGGTCATTCGTTTTCCCCTTCGACATAGTCGATCTCCACGAGTGGAACCCCCTCGTTCGCGAACTGCAAAATGCCCTCCCGTTCTGTCCAGTCAGCCCCGGCGAGGGCTGCCAGTTCGATCGTTCCAGCGAGCGAGAGCCCCGTCGTCATCTCGATCTTCCCGATGGGCTTGCCGCCGCTGGCGGCGATGTGGCCGAGAGCAAACTCGGTTTCGGCTGTGCAGTCATCAAGGTCAAACCCATATCCGGCGAGTTTGATGCGCAGTTCGTCGTGCTGGCTGGCGGGAATCTCGCCGAAGGTGATGTGCACCGTGATGGCGTTGCTGTCATATGGGTTGTCTCGTTCCGGGCGAACGACAATGGCGGCGCCTTGCGGGGCATGTTCCAGCAGGGCCTTGGCCGGGGGGACAAAATGAGATCCGACGATTGGGAATAGCATATTCATTCTCCTTCTTTCTTTTGTGTTGAAATTGCCCGTGGCACCCGTTTTGGAGCCACATAAGCAACAGGCGTTTCATTACCTTCTTCGTCTATTTCTAGAACATCGAACGCGAATTTGAGCTTGGTCCGCAACTCACATGCTCGTCGAAGTGCTCTTTCATAGGTAGAGAACTCACCCTACCAGTCGCCATCGACACGCCATTTCATTCGGAATGCTCCCCGCTGGAAGCGAACGCTTCCGGCTCGTCATACCGCTCATGGAGCAGCTGCTCCAACTCCGCGAGCTGTCCGGCGATGGTATTGGCGAGGGCCTGCGCTTGCGCCGTGCAGGTCCGCGAGCCCGCGATATCGGCCATGTGCTTCTGCCCCATCGCGACATGACCGCGAAGAGCGTTGTGGTGCCAGATTGCGGTCCGGATGTAATCCGCACGAAGTTTCATTTCTCTTTCCTCTCTTCGTCAAGAATTTCGCTGGAAGCGTCCGGTTCCGGGAAAAATTCTTCCAGCCGTTTGCGCCAATAGTCCCGACTGTCATGCCACTGCGTCCCGACACTTTCCTTGACTATCGGGTCCCGCTCGCTGTCAATATATTCCGCGAGCTTATCCGGGTGCATGTGGCGAGCTTCGAAGTCCTGGCGCTTCTCATCGTCGTCACCCGCCAGCCGAATAGCCGCGTCATACACCCCGCGATACTGGCCCAGCTCGACATCCTTCCATCGGTAATAGTCAGTCCTCGACCGTTCGCCGGTTTCGGAGCGATTCAGCCACTCAATCGCCCGGTCGATGGCCTTGGCGTAAATCTGGACTTGGATTTGTGTCAGCAACTTACGTCGGTCATCGTCCTCAACGCCGCTCGCATAACGGTTTGCCATGCAGTAGACGAAGCGGTCGCGGACGGTCTCGTCCTGCCAAAGTCCCTCTGCCAGTTCATCTGCTGGAACACGGCGCAGAATGAGATCAACCAGGTCTTCAATCGGGATGTGCATTTCCCCTTCGCTGAAGGACATGTTCGGCATCGGGTTTTCGTTGCGGCCCCAGCGGTTGTAGAGATGGGAAACCTTCGCCGGAGCGTTCCGATCGTCGGGAATGGTTATGCTGTACCCGCCGACCTTGAAAGTCCGCTCGCCGTCGGAGAGGAGGTCAGGAGACTGGAGACTCGCCCGGTTGCCCCAATTGTCGTAGAGTTGTTGAACAACCTCGCTCATTCTTCATCCTCCGGCCGTTTGATCATCTCCTCCGGCAGGACCGCAGTCCAGTCGACTCGTCCCGTCTCGGCGAGCCGTCGCAAGACCGCCGCCGCATGAGCCGGAGTGATGAGAGCCCAGTCGCGGACTCGAATGCCGCTGGCATCGCCGGGGTAGAACAGTTCCTGCCCGACTTTGTCATATGGAATGTCGAGCCATTCAGCGGCTGCGCCGAACGTACCGGAGAGTTTGCCCAGCGCGACCGCTGTCCCGGCGATGCAGGCGACGGTGCCGCAGTCGTGTCCCGATGCGTCGGCAGCACCGCCCGTGAAGCGGAAAAAGCCCATGTTAAACCCCAGCCCGTCAATCGAGTGCGTCTCAATCGCGACGGCGAGTTGTTCGATTCGTTCTTTGTTCATTTCTCTCATTCCCTCTTCTTCTGCATTGGTTGATATTATGTATATGCAGGCCCATCGATGATGGCGGAGATGCTCGATGTAATAAGGCTGATCATCTCGGCATTCATTGATCTGCAGTTCAATTCTGCTGTCTTCTCGACATGCTCGTATAGATCTGCTGGAAGTCTCAGGTAGAGCGTCTTGCGACCGGCAATCACGCCGGAAGTTTTTCTTCCCTTATTCATCTGAGATTTCTATCGGTTGACATTACTACGTGAAGAGACGGGTTCTTCCGAAGGACCGCTGCAACGTCCGCCCCTGTGGCCCAGACAAACGCACTCGCGCCTTTTGGTTTCTTGGAGAAAAAAGCGTTGCCGTCGGCATCCGCCCAGAGCCAGGCGGAATAGGCCCCGATGTGCTTTTGCGCGACCAATCTGAGCGGCCCCGGGGCGATGCCGAGAGTCGCGTGGATGGCTGCGCCGACTTCGAGTGGGTCGTTGGGCAGCGCCAGGCGCCAAGGATTGCGAATGTCCGCTGGATCGTCAAGGTTTTGCATCGAACTAATCCATCCTCGAGACTTCGAATTTGTCGCCGGCGATCGGCTTGATGACGACCCACGGCCTGGCAGCGAAGATCAAAATCAATTCCTCGTCTGGCTCACCCGAGTGCAGCGTCGAATGCGCGATGATCAGATGCTTCTCGTCGGAGAAGTTCTTGTACTGCAATTTGCTCGCACCGTACGGGCCGGTCATCGCAGAGTCTGCGAGGAAGAGTTTCCAATCTCCTTCTCCAAACGAAGACCACCCGCCGCCGTTCGAATAGTTCTCGTTAAACTGCTCTGCCGCAGAACGCGGGTCGAAATCGGAGAGAAAATCCGGGATGAGCCCGATGTGATCCGCAGTTGCGCGATTGTGAAAGTTCCACTTCATTGATCTGTTCCTTCTCTCTGTTCTGCTGAAATCAAAATCCTCGCGTTGGCGAGCCGTTCCGCGATCTCGCTCTCCCGGACTGCGTGCACATCATCCTGCTGCAGCAGCCAGACGACAATTTTCTGCCGGACGACTTCGACTTGCCGCGCCGTTGGCGCGTAGGTGACGAGCCGGTGGCCCCCGCTGGAGGCGATGGCCACCGGCTCGAATCCGCGCGTTTGCTGGCGAGCGGTCGCCTCTTCGTCTTCGTTCCACGTGGCTGGAACGATCCCGTCCCAGACACACTGGGACGTAATTTTGGCCAGAAGGAGGCCGTCGAGTTCTCGGGAATTGAGTCCGACGGCCGTTCGGATTTCGTCCAGCGTGATGGGGATTGCCCCGGTGGAGATGAGTTGGGAAAGCATTATTTTTCTCCCGTATGTTTCGCAGGGCTGCCTTTAATACGATTGCGCGAAGCACGGTGGCTGTAGTTGCCGACGATGCGGGTAAGGCGATCGCGCTCTGCTATCTTGGCCGCGAGCCAATCGCCAAGGTTCGGCTCGGCGTTGCACTCGTTGCCGAGCCTGTACTTGGTGTCGCGGGAAGCGATGAACCTGTACCGCGCCAGAGCCCGTTTGCAGCGTTCGTATTTTGCTCGTGTCATTTCTTTTACTTTCTTTTCTTGTGTTTGCGCCCTGTTGGCGCAGGGAACAGATCGGCAAAGTTGACCCCGCTTAGGTCTTTCTGTGGGGCCTTCGGCGGGAGCGCCCGGGCGCCCATTTCAAACCTCCGGAGCAACGTCGCCCCTTCGGCCTGTTCGACCAGCTGTAGCTGGCGCGCCGCCTCGGACGGGAAATTGGACTTGGAGACAAAAAGCGTTTCCGCCCGCGCGGCTCGCTCGTCGAGCGACTCGATGTGCCGGGCGATGACCCGCAGGCGGGACGAAATGCGGGGCCAGTCGAACGAGTCGGAATATCGTGGATCGCTGTCCGAGAGCTGTCGCGCGAGTTGGGAAAGAAACTGGGCGTCAAGGTTGATGGAGTGGTCGGTCATTTGGCGTTCCCCAGTCGTAGCAGTGCGCCCTGTCTGCCAACCGGCCGTCCGAACGACGCACGGTCTCCGACCGCTTGGCCTGCTGCGAACGCCGCTGCGTCTGTCGCCGAATAGCTTCGGGAATAGCCCCGCTGCAGATTAATCCCGAGTTTGGCAAACTCTTTCTCGATCAGTTCATTCTTCACCGGGACAAGCGCATTGGCAACCGACTCATGCCCCCGGAGGCGTTCAGTGAGCCGCTTTAGTGCCCCGGCAACAAACGACTCGATTTCCCAGGGCTTGCCGCTGGAGATGAAGGCAAATTCCGTCGCCTTCCCGATGACATAATTGGCGAGGGACTCGGCGAGCCAGCCCGCGAACTCGACGTCGGAGCGAATGCCGAGGAAGTTGACTTCCGTCCCGCCCCCGCCGCCCCAGCATTTCGTCTGCGTGAACTTGGCGATTGCCGGGGCAAGCGTACGTGAAATGGACCATTTCTGATCCATCGCGCTGGCGAGTTTCCGCAGCCGTTCGACCCCTTCCTCGGCGAGCGCACTCGCCCCCATGTCGACTTGGTATTTCTCGAGAAGTTCCCGCGCTTTGAACGCCGCTGCGAGGCGCTCGGCTTCGGTCGCGCCGGGGTCTTCAGAAAGGGCGAGAAGTGCGCGGATTTTTGCCGCGATTTTGGGGTTGATCATGATGCTTGCTCCGGAGATTTTGTGCTGTGCACTCATGGAAGAAAAGTCTCAATCTTGCGCGAATGGCCGGTTCCCGTCGCTTCGAGCGTGGTATCATCGGGGAAGACATAGACCCGGACAAATGGGCGGTCGTCCCGGACTGCGCCGAGCACGGCCGCAATGGTGGAGACGGAAGTGGTGCGCGTGCGCGCGTGGAAACGTTCCGCACATTGCTCGGCGAGGGTGGGAAAAGAAAGGGTCATGGATGTGCCGCCTCCGTGTGCTGGTGCAAGTGCCCCGCTTCAACCCACCGCCCGCAGTCCGGGCACTGTGCGAACACCCGCTTTTCCATCCCGCGACGGGACTTGGCCCGGACGTGAATGGCCACTCCGTTGACGACTGTCCGGAAGTCCGTCGTTGGCGGGATGGGATGCCCCGGTGCGACTGGCCAGCCCGCGGACTGCAGAATGGCCAATAGTTTGGCCGAACTGTCCACCCCGACTAGGTGGCGCCTGATGCCGGTGACTCGTCCTGATTTAAAGCGCATTGGACTGGCTCCGAGCCGGTTCGACCCAGCTGTTCTGCCCCCAAACATGTTCATACCAAGCACGAACGGGGAAACCCTCGATCCCGAGAAACATGGCGCAGCCCATTTGCCAGTCTTGTGGATTTTTCGTTTGCCGCAGAACGGCAAGTTTGCCCGCGTATTCGTCGCCGAGATATTGCTTTATATCCTCTACCGCGTCGAAAGCGGGCGCTGGAGATTTGCTGTAATCGACTGTGTTGCGCATTTTTCGTATTCCATTCTGGCATGAGCGCCGCAGGCTGGACCGGTTTGGCCCGTGGGGTAGGATGGCAGGGAAAGATGGCGGAATTATGGCACGATTATGGCAACATTAAGGCACTTCGTTTGGGGACTGCGTTTCGTTTGGGGACTCCGCTGGGTCGTCCGGGGACTCCGGAATGCTGTTCGGATTGTTCTTAATCCACTCTTGCGCTTCTAACGAGAGTATCGTTGTCATGCCCGCGCCCCGGCGGACTGCAGTTGGATCGGTTGGCGGGATTTGCTTGCGGAGAGAGGCAAGAATTTCCGCCGCGGTTTGTGGTTTGGGGAGGGGGAGATGGGCGTTCGGCGGGTCAGAGATGTCAAGTCGGTTATTGTTCATTCTGTCCAAACGTTCATCTTCTTCTCGCGAAATTCGTGCGTTACGTTCGTCTTCGGTTTCGGTTGTATCTGGTGAAGGGGATGGGACGGTGCCCGCTGTCCCTGCTGGGATGAATGGCAAATGTCCCCCGCGCTGGCGCATATATTCCCGCATTCGGGTATTTCGTGCAATCTTTGCTGGGGTGTAAATTTGCATTTCTTTTTCAATTGTGATCTGAGATTGGCGATCGGGTTTGGACGAGCCAATGGTTGCGATTAGCCGCGCGAGGATGAATTGGGAATCATCGGGGCGCTGTTTCATCTCGATTGCGGATTGTTGGGCGACCTCGGCGAGTTGACGGAGGACTGCTAGGCAATCATGGCCCGCGAAGAGCAAATCAGTATATTTGGCTGTGGTGATTGGCATGGGGAAGAGTCCTGGGGTTGGTGGTCGGGGTATTGTAAAGGGGGTTTATTATGAATGCAATAAGGTGCGTAATAATGAGGTTAATAATGAGGTTTAATTGCAGGGGTGGTGTGTCGACTGATGGGGTACGGAAGTCGTCCCGCTGGGAGACGTCCCCCCCTTGTGTAAGGTTAAAAAAAAAAAAAAAAAAAAAAAAGAATACT
>JALNYW010000001.1 GCA_023229665.1 Patescibacteria group bacterium
AGAGAGTCGGAAATACCCGAAGGTCCCGATGAGGGAACGAAGGTAGAGCCGATAATAGGGACGAAGTCGTAACAAGGCATCCGTAGCGGAAGCTGTGGATGGATCACCTCCTTTCTAGGGAGAATTGAGTGTCCAGATTTATTTCTGGCCTCTAACCTATGGTCGATGACTGATAATATTCAGATCGCGGCGTTCAAACGGATGGCGATTCCCTCGAAGGGTCGTCATCACGTGAGCGCTTTAACAGAACTTCAAGACGTCGGTTCCAATCACTTTTCTGCAGTCAAAAGCGCAGAAACCGCCCAAAAGGCGGTTTTTGTGTACCCGTATAGTTGACTTTTCTGCTATTTTATGGTGGATTATTGAGTCCCTAATGGATGGAAAGGAATAAAGGGAACAGATGTTGAGACTCAAACTGATCTTTCTCGTTGATGATGATACGCTCCTCCTTCCCGCGTACAGGCGCCGATTCGAGCAGGAGGTCAGGAACATGGATTGGGGCGAACCGAAGCCGCCCTCATACGCGATCTACGACTGCACGTCGGGCCAGGCCGCGCTCGACCTGATGCGAGTCGGTCTCGGTCTCGAGACGACGGCTCCCGGCACCCAGCTCGAGTACTTCATCCTGAGCGACGGCAACATGCCGGGGATGGACGGCGACCAGTTCATCCGCCGAGCCCGCGAGATGCTCGGGGAGCGCGTGAAGACGGCCCTCCTGGTCAGCGGGAAGATGAGCGAGTTCGCGGAGGGCGCCGAGTCCGTCGGCTACACGCTCCTCCAGAAGCCTGTCGAGTGGAAGGTGCTGAGCGGCTATCTTCGTTCGTTTCTGCTTCCGGACGCACCTACCTAGGGCGTCTTTTTTTAATGAAAAAACCCTTCCCGGAATCAGGGTTCGATTCCGTAGAAGGGCGTGAGGTAGGTGCGGTAGACGAAGGCGCGCGCCGCTTCGTATCCGCTGCCTGTGTGGCAGGCGCCGACGAGCGCCTCGTAGGTATCGGCCAGGGGCAGTTTTGCCAGCTTGTTTCTCGTCGGCACGAGCAATCCGAGTTCGAGTTTCGTCTGGGCGCCGATCTCCGCGAGACGGACATTGGTCATGAGCGACTCGCACAGCGCGCCGATCTTTTCGACCTCGATGGTCGGCATGTGCTGGAGGATGTGGGCGCGGACGACCGCCCGGAGGATCCCGTCACCGAGATACTCCAGCCACTGCTGGTGCCGGAAGGGGTGGGTCTTGTTTTCCGACAAGTACCCCTTCGTCGTCATGGCCTCTGTGAACAAGCGCAGGTCGAGCCACTCCAGTTGGAGGTTGGCCCGTGACGCCTCGAGTCGGAGGCGGATGTTCTGGGGGAGGAGCTGAATGCTGAGATGGTCCACGGAGCCTCCAAAAAGGGCAAAAGGTGATGGTGGCCTATCACATTCCCGTCCCTGCGTCAATCGGACGCCGGTGGTTGACGGCTCGGCCGATCTTTCGTACTATCCCGTCGCGTCCGTACCTGTTCCGAGATCGTCTAATGGTAGGACTACTGCCTCTGGAGCAGTGTATCTTGGTTCGAATCCAAGTCTCGGAGCCAAGAAAAAACCCACCAATGCGGTGGGTTTTTTCATTGCGCGGAGTTTATTCCGTCGCCCCGTCGTTTTTGATGTCTTCGATGCGGTTGTCCATCTTTTTCAGCATGGCTTCGGCCGTCGGTTCCGGTTTCACCGTTTTCAGGATATCGGTGGTCATGCGCTCGATGCGGTTCATCTGCTCCGTGAGTTTCTGGATGTCGGCGCGGTTGGCGGCCTGCTTTTGGAGCGCGCTCGTGCGCTGGTCCTGGGCGGCGTCAACCGAATAGAACGCGACCGTACCCGTCACCAACAAGGCGAGGGACGTGATCACGGCGGCCGGCCAGATATGGGTCGTGCCGCGCGCAGCCGTAATCATGTGGTGGTCGTGCAAACGGCTCACCGGACCCGCGTAGGTGACCGCGCAGGCATTGGTCGTGCAGTTGCCATCATGGCCACAGGTCGGACCGGTAGAACCCGGACCGGTCGGGATCGGGGTGGAGCCGGCTTTCTTGCGGCGGACGGTCTTTTTCGGCGTCGTTGGGAGGTCGGACATAAAAGGGCTTTTGGTCTTGGTCTGATTTTTATAGAGACGTCTTCAAGTATAGCATATCGGCCTTTAGGCAGACAAAGGGAAACAAAAAACCGCCAACTTGCGGCGGTTTTCTGCGTGGTGGACGGCAGAGGAGTCGAACCTCTGACCTTCACAATGTCAATGTGACGCTCTAACCAACTGAGCTAGCCGTCCACGGAATGCCCGCAGATATTAGCGGAGCTTTGACCGCCCGTCAAACCGTGATACCTTCGGCCCATGAATGAAAAAGCTTGGATTTCCATCGACCCCGTGCCCGGCTCCATGACCGCCGAAGGCATCCGCGCCCTGAATAATGACCATCTCGCCAAAGCCAAAGAGATCGTGGCCGGCATTCGCGCCCTGAAAGACGCCCCGGACGAAGCGCTGACCTGGGAAGCGACCTTTGGCGCCATGGATGACGCCGGTCTCGCGCTCGAATTGTCCGCGACTTTTCCGTCCCTCATGCATATGACGCATCCGGACGCCGCGGTGCGTGAAGCGGCGGCTGAAGCGGAACCGAAAGTGAGCGAGTTTGTTACCAACCTCTTGATGGATGCCGACTTGGCCACGGTCTTTAAGCGCTATGCCGCGAAGAATACCGATGCCGACCCGGGACGCCAGAAACTTGTCCAAGAAACCTTGCGCGACTATCGCCGCAACGGTTTGGAGTTGCCGCCGGAGAAACAAGCGCAACTGCGTAAGTTGAATGAGGAGCTGACCGAGCTCGGACAAAAGTTTGAATCCAATATCGCGGCAGCCAATGCCTTTATTGAAATTGAACCCGCCCAGCTCAAGGGTTTGTCAGAATCTTTTATCGCCGATCATCCTGCGGGGGAGAATGGGAAAGTAAAAATTACGACCGCGTATCCGGACTATAAGCCGTTCATGAAGTACGCCGAGGATCGTGAAGCGGCCAAGCAACTCCACGTCGTCTACAACACCCGCGCGCAAAAGGAGAATTTGCCGATTCTGGATCGCGTTCTCGCTTTGCGTAAAGAGAAGGCCGTTTTGCTTGGATATAAAACCTGGGCCGATTATGTGCTCGAAACGCGCATGGCCAAGGATCCAAAAACCGTATTTGATTTTCTCGGCCGCCTGCATACGGCTTTGAAAACGAAATCAAAAGAAGAATTTACCCGCTTTGGGAAAGAAGTGATCCCGGTTTCTGACGCGACTTATTATGAAGAGATGGTGAATCGCCGCGATTACGCCTTTGATTCGGCCGCGCTCTCCGAATATTTCGAATTCTCTTCCGTGGAAAAGGGCTTGCTCGAAACCATGTCCGAGCTTTTCGGGATTGAATTCCGTGAAGTGGAGGTCCCGGCCTGGCACGAAGAGGTTCGTTGTCTGGATGTGTTAGATGATGAGAAGCCCTTGGGTCGCATTTATCTCGACCTGCATCCGCGCGATAACAAGTATTCCCACGCGGCCGTGTTTGGCATCCGGAATAGCCGCCGTTTATCCGACGGTTCGCGTTTGCCGCCGATGTGCTCGCTCGTCTGCAACTTTCCACGTAAGGGCGGCTTGCTCTCACATGAAGATGTCACCACGTTATTTCACGAGTTCGGTCACGCCATTCACAAAATCATGTACCAGGGCGAGCTCTCGAGTCTCGCGGGTTTGAATGTTTCGCGCGATTTCGTCGAAGCTCCCTCGCAGCTTTTGGAGGAATGGGCTTGGGATCGCTCCTGCCTGGATCGGTTCGCCAAGCACCACAAAACCGGCGAGAAGATCCCGGATGAGCTTTTCCAAGCAATGGCGAAGTCGCGTCATTTTGGCGATGCCATCTTCACCGAGCGTCAGCTCATGCTTGCCATGCTCGACATGACGTATCACACCAAAGAACCCGGCTTCGACACCACGACCGTCATGCGCGAGCTTTCGGAAGAGTATAGCCCCTTCCAATTCATCGAAGGCACGACCATGCAGGCGTGCTTCGGACATCTCATGGGCTACGATGCTGGTTATTATGGCTACCAATGGGCGTTATCCATCGCGCAGGATTTATTGACGCGTTTCCACGCCGAAGGGTTGATGAATCGTCAAACGGCGACCGAATACCGTGAGCGGATTCTCGCCATGGGCGCGACGCGCGAAGAATCGGAAATGGTCGAAGCGTTTCTCGGTCGCCCATCAAATGAGCATGCCTATCTCAAATTTCTTGGGGTGAACGTTTAACGTCCCGTCATTTGGAAGAAGCGGAAACGATAGAACCAGCGTCGGAAGGGGATGGTGAGTTTTGTTTTGATGGCGAACCAGGGGGTGTCGATAAATCCCGTATCCCCGAGCGTGATGAGGCTGCCTTTGAGCGCCGGATAGCAAGGCTTGAGGGGCTGGCCCTTCAAATAGCGGACGACGTTCGCCGCGAGAGCCTCCGCTTCAAGCATGGCGATTTGGGCCGTGCGCGCGGCCGGCTTCCCATTCGCGCCGAGACAAATCACGGCATCGCCTCCGCCAAAAATATCCTGGCCAAGTCCGAGGGCTTGGTCAGCTTTCAGGGTATTTTTCGGATCGCGTGAAACATCCGGAGTAAACGAAACGTCATTCGGTTGCACGCCCCCGCACCATAAAATCAATCCGCCGGAGAGCGTTTCGCTTTCCGTGGTGATACGTCCTTGCGAAATGGATTTGGCGCGCATGCTCGTTTTTACCTCGATACCTTGGCGTTCAAGTTCGCGCAGTGCCCCCGCGCTGATGGAGGGGCGGAATCCATTCAGAAGGTTCGGCGACCCTTCGATCAAGGTAAAGCGTAATTCTTTGGCGAGCGCCGGCGCTTCGCTGCAGGCATGGCATTCGAGATACGTTTTCATCGCAAAAACGGTCTCAATGCCCGTCGGACCTCCGCCGATCACCATGAGGTGCAGGAGCTTTTTACGTTCCTCGCCCGTGGCGGTACGAGCCTGATGGATGAGCTCGCGTAATTGTTCATGGAGCTCCGTGACGTGCGCCATGGTTTTGAACGGCCGCGTGGCCTGTTCCGCGCCTTCGATGCCGTAATAGGCCGGCCGGGCGCCCGGACAGACGACGAGGACGTCATACCCCACGGCTTCGTGCGAACCATCGGGTTTGGTGACGTCCGCGACTTTGGCGTGGCGATCAATCGCTTTTACCTCCGCGCGGATAAACGCAAAACCGCCGCGTTTGGCGGCCGTTTCATATGGCTCGCTATATTGGTCGGACTCCATTTCTCCCGCGAGGCCATCCACGAGCCAGGGTGAGAAGACGAAACGTTCCTGGCGGTCGATCAGGATGACGTGTGCCGATCCGGCCAGGCGTTTGGCGAGCAATCGGGCTACGCGCAATCCAACAAATCCTCCTCCGGCGATGACAATGCGCTTCATGGGCTTGATTATACACCACGCCCTTCAACAAATTCCGTCGCGCGGCGCAGGCTTTCAAACGTTCCCGCATCCGACCAGAATCCGCGCACCGGTTTCGCATTCAACCGGCCTTGGGCCAGGAAGGCGGCATTCGTATGCGCGATTTCGAGTTCGCCGCGTGCGGAAGGTTTGATGCCGCGGATGACGTCAAAGACGCTCGAGTCATACACGTACAAGCCCACTTGCGCGAAGTTCGATTTCGGCTGGGACGGCTTTTCTTCAATCGACAACACGCGTCCCGAGGCATCCACTTCCACGACGCCAAAACGCTGCGGATCATGGACCGGTTTGTAGAACGTGAGCGCTCCGCCCTGGAACGAGCTGATCGGCGCCATGAAATTATCTTCAAAAATGTTGTCGCCCAAAATGACCGTGATGTGGTCGCTGCCGACGAAATCTTCGGCCATGGCGACGGCATGGGCGATGCCGCCGGCTTCGTCCTGGATGCGGTAGGTGAGGCGGCAGTTGAATTGCGAGCCGCTGCCGAGCAGGTTCATGAAGTGCCCGGCATGGTCCGGACTGGTCACGATCATGATGTCCCGGATGCCGGCATCCAGCAGGGTCTGGAGGGGATAGAGCACCATCTGCTTTTTTCCGACCGGGATCAAATGTTTGTTGGTCGTAGCCGTGAGCGGAAGGAGGCGCGTGCCTTTCCCGCCGGCGAGGATCAAGCCCTTCATGCGCGGTCCGGATCCCGGCATGGTGGAGATGCTTGGGATGGCCGGCGAGAGAAAGGTCGGGGGCGTCACGAAGGATGGGGCCGGGTTCATATGGGCGGGCGGGGAGGGCTTGGCGTTCTTGTTATGCGCGTAGCGGATCATGACGTCTCGCAATGCCACGTCGATCGGGCGCATTTCAATGCCCAGCTCCTGCAGGCGCTTGCTTTGCATTACGTTATTCGAGCGTTTTTTCGTCGCAAGCCCTTTGGCGACGAGCTCATGCTCGCTGATCCATTCGGTTTGGTGGCCCGGATCAACGTATTCGCGGTAGAGATTCAGCAAATCGCGATGACGCATCACGCCGGGGTTCACCGTGTGGAAAATGCCCGTGCCGCGCTTTTCGATGAGCTGGCGGCAGACATCGACCAAGTCCGGCACGACGGTCACGCTATTCGCGACGTCGATGACCTGTTTGTAATTCGCGAGTTTATCGATGAGATTGCGTTCGCCCGGTTCATCGTCGATGGGCATGCGCAAACGGGCGATCCCAACGTTCGGGTAGGTAACGAGGGCGAGTTCGGCCGCATATTTCGAGCGCGAGTACGTCGCGCTCGGATTCGCATGATCCTCTTCGCGCCAGCCGCGAGGATCCGGAGAAGCACCATAGAACACGCATCCGGAAGACAGATGCAAAAGATACAGGCCTTTTTCATGGCATGCTTCGGCGAGCGTAAGCGCGCCGATCACGTTATCGCGATGCGTTTCCGCCTGGTGGGTTTCGCACCAGTCCACGTTCGGGCGGCCCGTGCGTCCGGCGGCATTCACGACCGCATCCGGCTTCACGCGTTCAAGCTCGGCCAAAACGGCGGCCTTGTCGTCAATGCGGACGGCGGTGCCCACGGCATCCGGCCAGGCGCGCAGCATTTTCGCGCCGATAAAACCCTTGGAACCGAAAACGAGGATCTTCATAATCCTCGTTGTCTTACACCAAAAACACGCAAAAAAACAGGTGAATTGTCAACCCTTCAGGAGCGGCTTCCACCAACCTTCATTCGCCTGGAACCAAGCCACCGTTTCAGCCAGCCCTTCTTCAAACGTTTTCTTCGGTTCCCAGCCGAGCTCCGCCTTGGCTTTGCTTGAATCAATCGCGTAGCGGCGGTCGTGGCCTTTGCGGTCTTCGACGAATTGGATGAGTGACTCCGGTTTTCCAAGGATCTTCAAGATGTGTTTCACCACATCAAGATTCGCGCGTTCGGCATTTCCGCCTAAACAATACGTCTCGCCAACTTTTCCTTTCGTCAAAACGGCTTCGATGCCACGTGCGTGATCTTCCACATGAATCCAGTCGCGGACATTTTTTCCATCGCCATAAACCGGTAGGGGAATATCGCGAAGGGCATTCGTGATCATGAGCGGGATGAGTTTTTCCGGGAAATGATACGGCCCGTAATTATTGGAGCAATTGCTGATGGTAACCGGCACGCCATGCGTATGAAAATAGGAGCGCACGATATGGTCGCTCGCCGCCTTCGAAGCGGAGTAGGGACTGCGCGGATCATGAGGGGTGTCTTCGGAAAACCGTTCGTCCGAATCAAGATCAAGCGCCCCAAACACCTCGTCGGTGGAAATATGGTGGAATCGTTTAATCTGATCGCCTCGACGTTTCACTTCTTCCAGGAGGGTATGCGTGCCCAATACGTTGGTTTCCAAAAAGATGCGCGCGCCGTCTATGGAGCGGTCCACATGGCTTTCGGCCGCGAAGTGGACGACGACATCCACGCCCTCCATGGCTTTTTGGACGGTCGCCGTATCACGGATATCGCCATGTACGAAAACGTGACGGTCCGGATCGAGCCCACGAACGTTTTCGGGGTTGCCTGCATAGGTAAGCGCATCCAGGTTCACAACCGTATCTTGTGGATGATTGGCCAACCAAAAGCGGACGAAGTTCGATCCGATGAATCCGGCTCCGCCGGTAACCAAAAGCCGCATATAGCGGCATTCTGTCGGAATGAGGCCCGTATTGCAATACGGGCCTTCCGTGGTAGGGTATTTCTCGATTTATGGCCGATTCAAGCCAAAAAGATTTGGCAGTTGTCATTGTGACCTGGAACGTGAAAGACGCGGTCCTCGACAACCTGCGTTCGATTTTTGCGTCGTCGCCGATGCCTTGGTTTGACGTGGTGGTGGTTGATAACGCGTCCGAGGACGGGACGGTCGAGGCGGTCCGGGAGCATTTCCCGCAGGTGGCCATTATCGCGAACAAGGAAAACCTCGGTTTCTCCAAAGCCTGCAATCAGGGAATCGCCGCGACGAATGGGCGCCACGTCTTGCTTTTGAATCCCGACATGCGCGTCGAGCCGGATGCTCTCGCGAAGACGGTCGCCTACCTCGATCAAAGCCCGGAAGTCGGCGTGCTTGGGCCGAAGCTCATCAACTCCCACGGGCATGCGATCCATCACATGCGCCGCTTCCCAACGATCAAGGATCAATTGATCAACCTGTTCAAATTGCCGCACCTCTTCCCGGAGCTAATGCATCGGTACCATGCGCGCGATTTGGATTTGGAGACGGAGCAGCGCGTCGATACCGTGCGCGGGGCGTACTTCGCCATCAACCGCAGCGCCTTGACCAAGGTCGGCATTTTGGACGAACGCTTTTATATCTGGTTTGAGGAGGTGGACTACTGCAAGCGCGTGAAGCATGCCGGACTGGAAGTCCATTACGTGCCCAGCATCGTCGCCCATGATTTGGTGGGGCGGAGTTTTGCCCAGCGCGCCTTGTATTGGAAACAAAAGATGTTCATTCGATCCTTGATCCGCTATTTCGAAAAGTGGCATCCGACGTGGGAAGTGTGGATGCTCTACGCGATCAAGCCGCCGATTCTCGGCATGGCTATTTTTGCGGAAGTGTTGTTCCGGATTTTTCCGTCGCTGGAGGGGAAGATCCGTTTCGTATGAAGGTCGCGATCCAAGTCATCCTGTACCACAGCTCGAAGCACCTCGCGCCGCTTTTGGAATCCCTGAAGGCGCAGACCTTCCGGGATTTTGAAATTTATTTTCAGGAAAATTCCCTCGATGCCGATGAAGCCGCGCGCTGCCGTGATTTGATCACATCCTCCGGTTTGCCGGCGACGTTCTCGATTTCAAAAACCAATACGGGTTTCACGGCCCACAACGAATTATTCGCGCAATCTACTGCGCCCGGCGTCTTCGTGTTGAATGACGACACCATTCTTGATCCGGAATGTCTTGGACATCTCGTGAAGACGATGGAGTCCGACGAGACGATCGCCTCCGTGACGCCGCTTATTTTTCGCGTGCCGCGTGGCACGATGCGCGCGCCGTCCGTCACCGATGAGTTGGAAGTGGATACGGCCGGACATGAGTACCGTCTGCTGTCCGATATCCGCGATATCGGTTCCGGCCGAAAATGGGGGAGCGTGAAGTCGGAATTGGCGCGTTCCGGCGAAGTCTTTGGCGTGGCCGGGACGGCGGCTTTGTATCGAAGGTCAGCGGTTTTGGCCGTCTCACCCGACGCCACGCTCTATGACCCGACCTTCTTCATGTACAAGGAAGACGTGGACTTGGATTTGCGGTTACGACGCGGAGGCTGGAAGACCTGGCGCGCTTCGGATGCGATCGTGTTCCATGCGCGTTCCATTTCCGGAAAACCGAGCCTGACGCTTTCCCGTCTTGCGCAAGAACGTTCGCGTCCGCCGCGCTTGCGACGTTGGACGTATCGCAACACGCATCATCTCTATACCTATCATTGGTCGCCGGCCATCGGCGCCAAGGATTTATTTTTTGGTTTCTTTTTTGAAGTCATGCGTTCGCTTGGCGTATTCGTCGCGTCGCCGGCAGTTTGGTTCGGCGGCGTTTCGGATTTATTGCACGCATTACCCGCCGCCTATCGCCGCCGCAAAAAAATGGAAGCCATGGGGCTGAAACATATCCGCTTTATTGATCTCGTATGATGCCGAACGTCGGAATTATTTATCTCACCTTCCCGACGAAGAATTGGGAACGCGATATCGACCGCGCCATGCGTTCGTTCGAGCAGCTCGACTATCCAAAAGATCGCGTGGAGTTGATTTGCGTCGAGTCGAAAGGGAGTCGCGCTCCGGTAAAAGAATGGTTTGAAAAAAACTGGATGCCGAAATCCGGAGGCTCCTTGCCCCGTATCCATTATGTGTTCAATGATCGGGAGTTGGGTTTTGCCGCGAACAACAACCTGGGGTTTGAAAAAGCCAAAGAACTCGGCTGTGAATATGTCCATCTGACTAATGAAGATACCGACGTGGCTCCGGACTATCTGACCCGGGCGGTCGAATGCGCGCAGAGCGATCCGAAGATCGGCGCGGTCCAGTCGCTCATCTTGCTGGGAGAAGAGCGCGACAAGGTGAACTCCATCGGGAACGCCTTCCACTTTTTGGGATTTGGATATTCAAAGGGGTACAAGCAGCAAGCAGCAAGTAACAAATATCAGCGTGAAGAGATTGGTTACGCCTCCGGCGCCGGTGTCCTGGTGCGCGTTTCAGCCATCGATGGTTCGCTCTTCGATGAGAAGTTTTTTTCCTACCACGAAGACACCGATCTTTCGCTGCGTTTGAAACTACGCGGTTACAAAGTCGTGATCGAGCCGAAGTCCGTCATTTGGCATTATTACGAATTTGCCAAAGCCAAAATCAATTATTATTGGATGGAACGAAATCGCTACGCGCTGATCTTCAGCTATTACCGGCCGTGGACGCTCTTTCTGGTTCTGCCCGCATTGATCGGCGTGGATATCGCGACCCTCATCCTTTCGATTCCCGGCGGTTGGTCAGACATGAAATTGAAGGTCTATCGTGATGTGTTTTCTTCCTCATTTTGGAAGTGGATCGGAGAGCGGCGCCGTTCCATTAAAGCCGCCCGTAAAGTAGGCGACAGGGAATTGCTCAATTTGGCCGTCGCCAGCATCGAATTCCAGGAAGCGGCTGTCCAGAATCCCATCGTGACCTATGTCGGGAACCCGGTTTTAAAAGCGTATTGGTGGGTGATCCGGCGGCTTTTGGTCTAGCTCTTGCCAAGAATAAGGCTTTTTGCTAATCTTTCGCCCATCCATATGAAGGCCGAAATCCATCCGAATTATCACACCGACGCCAAGATTAGCTGTCTTTCTTGCGGCTACGAGGTGACCACGGGCTCAACCATGCCTGAAATCAAGGTTGAATTGTGCTACAAGTGCCACCCGTTCTACACCGGCAAGCAGAACCTCGTGGACACGGGCGGCCGCGTCGACCGTTTCTCGCGCCTCAAGACCCGCTCCACCGAAAAGGCTGCGACCGCTTCAAGCAAGAAGGCCAAGACCGCCAAGCGTGCGGCCGTGAAAGCAGAAAAGAAGTCCGCCAAGACCCCCAAGGTCGAAGCTTAGGTTATTTTAAACCGCGCTGGCATAATGCTAGGGCGGTTTTAATATGTCTTTGATTGAGCAGGCGAAACTCGCCCTTGAAGAACTCGTGAAAGCCGAGGCCGCCATGGCGGACCCCGCGGTTTTTGCCGATCAGAAAAAGTTGAAGGAGACTTCGATCGCGTTTAATCACGCCAAGATCAAGGCGGAAGGCGCCAAGCGCTTATTGAATTTGGACCAGGCCGTGAAGGATGCGAAGGAAGCGGTTTCCTCGAGCGATGCTGAGATGAAGGAAATGGGCACGGCCGAACTTACGCGTCTTGAGCCGGAGCTCGCGGCTGCGACCGAAGCGTTTGAGATTTTGCTCGTTCCCCCGGACCCGCATGACCAGAACGACATCATCATGGAAATCCGCGCCGGTGCGGGCGGCGATGAAGCCGCCCTCTTCGCGGCGGATTTAATGCGCATGTATATCCGTTTTGCGGAACGCCATAATTGGAAAGCGAACCTTTTGAGCGAGTCCACCAATGAAGTCGGCGGTTACAAAGAAGTCGTGGTGTCGATCAAAGGCTCGGGCGCTTATGGTTTGTTGAAATACGAAATGGGCGTGCACCGCGTGCAGCGCGTTCCGGTCACCGAAAAAGCCGGACGCATCCATACCTCGACCGCGACCGTGGCCGTGCTCCCGGAAATCGAAGAAACCGAAGTCCATATCGAACAGAAAGATTTGCGCATCGATACGTTCTGTTCCGGCGGCAAGGGCGGCCAGTCGGTGAATACGACCAAGTCGGCCGTGCGCATCACCCACATTCCGACGGGGATCGTGGTTTCGTGTCAGGATGAACGTTCGCAATTGCAGAACCGTGACCGCGCCATGACGGTTTTGCGCTCGCGCATTTGGGAGGCGGAGGAAGAAAAGAAGCGCTCCAAATACGACGCCGAACGCCGAAGCCAAATCGGTTCGGGCGACCGTTCCGAAAAAATCCGCACGTATAACGTGCCGCAGGACCGCATCACCGACCACCGCATCAAGAAGTCCTGGCACAATTTGCCGACCATTCTCGATGGCGATCTCGAGCCGGTGATCCTGGCCGTGAAATCAGGCAAAAAGGGGAGCGACGAAGACGAGGAATAAGGCGGGAGAAACGAGGATTGACACGATCCTCGTTTTTCTTTTGTTCCATCGTTAGGATCGGGGTGGTTCGTTCGAGCCAAAGATTTCAACCTGTGGAGGTATTGCCTTGAAAGATATTCCCATCATTGATACGTCGAAATTCCTCGCGCAGGGCGGGGATGACGAGCAGTGCGTTGCGCTCAAGGATGCCGTTAGCCACTACGGCCTGGCCATCATCCTCGACGAGCGCGTCGAACCGGGGCTACCCGTGAAATATCGGGAAGTCGCGCAGGAAGTTTTCAAGCTTCCTCCCGATGTGAAGGCGAAGTACATCCAGCCGCCGCTTGAAGATGGCCGTCAGCTGTACGAGAACGGTTGGAGACCGCCTTTCACCGAGAGGCCGCGCCGCCGGGACGAGGTTCTGCACCTCATCCCGGATCAGGCGAAGCCCAAGGATCCGCCGTCTGAAGATCCGAAAGAGCGTTTGATGTACCCGTTCGGCAAACCCCGACAGGGTTCGCAGTTCCCGACGATCGATCTCGCGGAGCCGATCATCGTCAATGAGGTCGAGGGGTATCGCGAGACGTCTGAGGCCTGGGGCCGCACCATGTACATGGTGCTCATGACCGTGGCGCAGATGTTGGCCATCGGTTTCGGCGAGCCGCGCGACCTGTTCTGGTCATTGCTCGAGCATGGTCCGCATCGTCTCGCGCCGACCGGCCTCGATCTCTCGAAATGGGGACCGGGTACGGTCGCGGCGGGTTTCCACAACGACATGTCCGCCTTCACGCTGCACGGCATGTCGAATTGGCCGGGTCTGTGGGCTTGGACCCGCTTCTGGGAGAAGTTCGCGGTGCGTCTGCCCGATGAGCGGCATCTGCTGCTCCAAGTCGGGCGCGCGCTCGAGCATCTGACAGCCGGCGCCGTCATGCGCGGCTATCACGAAGTCGTGATTGGCGAAGAGCGGCAGGATATTCTCCGCGCCCTGCTCCTCGCCGGTCAGAAGCCGTGGCGCGTGACCACGACTTCGTTCTGCCACATCGCCACGGACTCGTGGCTCGAGCCGATCGGGGGGTTCGTCAATCTCCCATTGGCTGAGAAGTACATCGTCCAGCGTATTCTCAGCGGAGCGCGCCAAGAGGAGTCGATCTTTCGCAAGGCGAGGCGTGCTTGATCCCTTTCGGGATCATTTTTTGTTATCATCCAGCGCGATATGGATGCCATCATTTTGGCGGCGGGTCGCGGCACTCGTTTGCGGCCGCTGACCGATGCCGTTCCCAAACCCCTGATCCCGATCCACGGCCGTGGAACTTTGCTGCGTACGTTGGATATTTTGCCGCCGGAGATCGATCGCATTATTTTGGCCGTTGGATATCTCGAAGCGCAGATCCGCGCCGCGGTCGGGCACGAATGGAAAGGCAGGCCAGTTATGTATGTAAGCCATACCGTGTTAGACGGGACCGGTCCGACGGTTCGTGATTGTGAACCGCAGATCAAGGGTGAGCGCTTTGTCGTGTTGAACGGAGACGATCTCTATGGGGAAAACGATTTGCAGGAGCTGGTGAAGCACGACCGCGCCATTCTTTTTTACGAAAACGTATTTCTCAAAGGCGGCGACGGGTGGTTGGTGGAGGGTGGATTGATCCGGGGATTCGAGGCCGTCCCGCCGGGCGGATCGGGCCGCTTGAATATCAATGGGATGAAACTCGGACGCGAGTGGTTTGCGACGACGCCCGTGCCCACGCCGGGAAAAACCGACGAATGGAGTTTGCCGCATGCCATCCCGCAGCTTTTGGATCGGTATCCGTACGATGCCGTCCGGGCGCATTTTTGGATGCCGGTCGGAACGCTTGAAGAGCTCAAGGCGGCGGAAGCCGTGATATCCTGATCCCGTATGCCGATGCGCGCCTCAGGCAAGCAAGTCGGAGCTTCCGTGGGGAAGATGCTTTTCGGCGGCCAAGATGCGAAACGCATCCAGCATCGGTTGGAGAAGAAGGGCGGCGAAAAACTTCAGCAGGCCTTGATCAAGCGCGGCGTCACCGACGTGGATACGAAAGACATCGCAAAGGCGTTATCCGGCGAGAGCAGGGGAAGCTGGTCGCAATCCCGATACAAGCAAGTGGTTGCGGCGCTTCAAGATGTCGGCATGGCGCAGAAAGCGAAAAGCGCGAGCTCCATGGTGTTGAAAGCGGCCCGTAATGCGCAGCAAGCCTTGGAGGGCCCGCATCTCACGCCGGAACAGATCAAGGCGCGCCTGAAAGAGTTGGCTCGCGAGCGCCGTTCTGAAGCGAATGCGGAGGAAGCGGAGGGGCAAATGGGCGTTCTGGACCGTATGCGTGGAGCCCAGGGGAGGGCAAATAAGGTCGATTTGGCGGCCCAGGAGGGGGCTCTTTTGGAGTCTCAAAACCCGTTTTCCGAGACTTCTTCGGTTCGGGATGTTCGGGACCAGCTTCGGAAGGATTTAGGATTGCAGCCAAAAATTGCTTTAGATAAGCCAAAAAATATTGTTGATGAAGAAACGGGTTTTCAGGCCTAGTCATTGACAAAACAATGATTTTATAGTATAAAAGCACGTTCCCCAGCTATGGCTGCGGGTGCCTTCGCGGACAAGGTGTTCGCGATGAAGAGAGAAAGAGGTGCCACATGGGCATCCGACTGCACGGTCAGAACATGTCGGCGATGCTCATCATCGCCATCCTCTCGGCTCTGGGCCTCGCGCTCGGAGGCTGCACGCTCAATCGCTCGGCCCTTGGCTGCGCGCTCGAGGCAGACGACTCCGGTCGATGCGTCAGCATCGACGCCGGTCCGGTGGACGCCTTCGTCATGATGACGGACGGCGACCTCCCGGATGCGCCCGATGCGTGGGTGGACATCGACGCCGACCTCCCGGTCGACGCCGGTCCCGACGCGTGGGTGGATCCCGACGGCGGGCCGCCCGACTCCGGTCCGCCGGACGGGGGTCCTCCCGACGGCGGGCCGCTCGACGGCGGACCTCCGGACGCGGGATTCCCGACGGGTCCGCTTCACCTCAACTTCAACGCGGCCACCGGCATGACCGGCATCGCGTTCCAGGTGTGGTGGATCATGGGTCCCGGCGACACCCGCTACTCGGCCTGGTACTACTGGCGGGCCAGCGACTGTCGTCGCTCCGGCTCGTCCGTGCTCTGCCAGATGGACGTGCCGGAGCTCGCGAGCGGAAGGATGATCGACTTCTTTCCGTTCGACGACACAGCCGGCGCGGCGACCTGTACGGCCGCCACCTGTCCGAGTCTGTGTACGCGGTCGGAGTGTCCCGGCTATCCGCCCATGGGCACCTTCGCGTACTCCGCCTCGTACAGCTCGGTGCCGGTGCTCGATGGCGAGATCGTCATCAACGCCGACCCCGGCACGGCCTCCGACGGCCCCGCTCCCAACGACTCGGCGGTTCTCCGCTTCCGGCTTCCCTGAAGCCGGCGGAACCCGCCGCCCAGCCTGACCGCCCCCGATGCACATCGGCAAGGCGGTCTTTTTCTTTTCCCTTTTCGCCGAATCGGCCAACTCTTGCCATTTTTTGATGCTTCGGCTATAGTCTCGCCACTAATAAACCCGAGCGTTTCCACTATAAACGGACGTCCTTCCTTTCCCTCCCGATGGTCTGCGGATCAAAGGAGGGTGGACATCCAGGAAATGCCGCCTAAAAAAGGAGACTCTATGCCCAAAATGCCCCAATTGTCGGATATGCTTCAGGCGGGCGTGCACTTCGGTCACCAGACCTCGAAGTGGCACCCCAAAATGAAGAAGTTTATTTTCGGTTCGCGCCAGGGAATCCACATTATCAACTTGGAAGAAACGCAGAAGTCGCTGGACACGGCTTTGAACTTTGCCAAGAAGACCACGACCCGTGGCGGGATCATTCTGTTCGTCGGCACGAAGAAGCAGGCCTCGGACATCGTCGAAAAGGCCGCGCTCGCGTGCCAGATGCCGTACGTCAACAAGCGTTGGCTCGGCGGGACGCTTACCAACTTCGCGTCCATCGCTTCGCAGATCCGCAAGTACAAGGACTTGAAGCGCAAGCATGAAAAAGGCGAGCTCACGAAGTACACCAAGTTCGAACAGCTCAAGATCGCCGAACAGATCAAGATCCTGGAAGACAAGGTCGGCGGCATGCAGGATTTGACCCGCATTCCGGACGCCGTGTTCATCCTTGACGTGAAGAAGGACAAGACCGCTTTGTCCGAAGCCACCAAGCGTGGCGTGAAGATCATCGCGGTATGTGACTCGAACGTTGACCCGAGCGAGATCGACTATCCGATCCCGGCCAACGACGACGCCATGAAGGCCATCGAAATGATCGCCAACCTCATGGCTGAAGCGATCAACGAAGGCCGCGCGGATTGGGAAGCCGGCCGCGCCAAGCTCGGCGGCGCTCTCATGAGCCCGCAGGCCAAGCAGTTCGCGGAACTCAAAAAGAATTAATCAATCGTACGTAATACCGAACCTTACATATGGCCGTCGACAACAAGTTGGTAATGGAACTCCGCAACCGGACTTCTGCCGGCATTGTGGACTCCAAGAACGCGCTCGAAGAAGCGGGCGGTGACATGGAGAAGGCGATCGAAATCCTGAAGAAGAAAGGCGCGATTAAGGCGGCCAAAAAGGCGGCTGAGCGCACGGCTTCCGAAGGCTTGCTCGCGACCTACCTCCACCACAACGGCAAACTCGCCGCCATCGTCGAGCTCGCCTGTGAAACGGATTTCGTGGCCCGCGGCGACGCCTTCAAGCAGCTCGCCAACGACCTCGCCCTGCAGGTCGCGGCCGCTGATCCGACCTTCGTGAGCCCGGAAACGATTCCGGCCGCGGAAGTCGAAAAGAAGAAAGCCGAGTTCATGGCTGAGATGGCCGACGACAAAAAGCCGGAAGACATCAAAGCCAAGATCATCGAAGGTAAGTTGAACAAGTGGTACTCGGACGTCTGCCTCACCAAGCAGTCCTTTATCAAGGACGAAGAGAAGACGGTCGAGCAGCTGATCACCGGATTGTCCGGCACCATCGGCGAGAAAATCGAGGTGACGCGCTTCACGCGCATGCAGATGGCGGCTCCGTCCGGCCAGACCTGCTAATCAAGCGTTCAAAAAACAACCCCGCACGGGGTTGTTTTGTTTTGGATAAAAAAGACCCCGCATTACGGGGTCAGGAGCTTGAGCAGAAGCTCGTGCAGGTGGCCGTTCGAGGCCAGGATGTCGTGGCGGAACGGATGCCACGGCGTTCCGTCGATGCCGGTGACCGTGCCGCCCGCGAGCTGGACCAGGAGCGCGGCAGCCGCCACGTCCCACGGCTTCAGGTTCTCCTGCACGTAGCCGTGCATGCGGCCGTCGGCCACGGCGAGCAGGTCGCCGACCGCGCAGCTGCGCGCCACGAAGGCGCGGAAGTTGCCGGGGATGATGCGCGCGAGCTGCGCGTTCATCCGCTCCTTGCCCTCGATGGTGTAGTACCAGTTGTGGCCGATCGTGCACTTGTTCGGATCGGTCTCGGGGGAGACCTGCATCCGGCGCTCGACGAAGCCCGCATCGGTGGCACGCTCGATCCGTGCTCCGTTCGTCGGCAGCTCGGACGAGCCGCCGAAGGCGATCAGGCCGCGCGCCGGCTGGTTGATCATCCCGAAGAGGGGGACGCCGCGCCGCACGAAGGCGATCGAGACCGCGTAGTTCTCCTCGCCGAGCGAGTAGTTCGTGGTCCCGTCGAGCGGGTCCACGACCCACAGGTTCTCCTTCGACGCGTACCCGTCGTACGTGGCCGGCGCCGACTCCTCGGCGAGGATGTCGTCGTCCGGGAACTGTCGCCTGATCATCTCGATGATGCTCGCCTCGGCCTTGGTGTCAGCTTCGGTCGCGAAGTCCGTGCCTCCCTTGGAGGTCGTCTTCAGCCCGAGCCGCCGCGCCTGCATCTCGCGCAGGATGCCGCCCGCCTCGATGGCGACGGTGCGCGCCCAGGACATGCGGCGCTCGTCCAGAGTCTGTTCGCGACTGGCAGGAACCGTTCCGGTCAGAGTCATGTCTCGTACCCGTCTTTCTGCTTTGTTTAAAGCAATCGGATTAGAGCGAAAAACAGGCATTTTGTCAACCCGTCCCATGCTACGTGTTATGTGCTACGTGTTACGTGAGGAGGATTGACATTTCACATAAAATATGACAGGGTTCGGCCACCGAAACATGTCGTTTTGGGGATACAGGAGACAGAAATGAGCGACAGGACAGGAGATCGAGTCATCGTGACGTTGCGGGACGGCAGCCGGCAGGTGGTGGAGGGCGCGATCCGCGTCCACACCGCGAACTTCCGAGCCGACCTGCACCCGACCGAGAAGGGCATGGCGGAGAAGATCACGGACGGACCGAACTTCCGGCCGCACGTCCTCCACCACGCCTTCGTCGGCCTCGAGCCCGAGGCGAGCGGTCCGGCGGAGACGTTCCGCCGCACGCGCGTGAACCTGGCGGTGACGGAGGGCATGCCGGGGAAGAACGGCTTCGGCAACTTCCTCGAGCACGCCGTCGTCGAGCCCAAGGGCAACCCCGGCGGCTCGTTCGTCGCGCTCAACCCGCACAACTCGTGCACGCGCGGCCTCATCGTCGTGAACATCAAGGGGTGCGACCACGCCGTGATGCAGCGCGAGAGCCGCTCCAAGCGCGTGGACGTCTCGCCGATCTGGCAGATCTGCGCGGGCGGAGGTCCGGAGCCGACGCCGTCGGCGACGTTCCGGTCCGAGGCGCTCGACGAGGCCGGCTGCCAGGTGGTGGACGCGACGCGCGTCTACGAGCTCGGCTTCGGCGAGGGCGAGCGCAAGCAGCTCGGCTTCTACGTCGAGGACGGCTTCATCCGCCAGCGCGTGCACCTCTTCGTCGGCGTGGGCTTCCTCGAGAAGGAGGGCCACACCTACATGGAGGAAGGGATCAGCGGCATCCGCTTCATCCCGCTCGCGAAGTGGGTGGACCAGGCCCTCGACGAGATCTACGAGGACCCGTACTGCCAGAAGATCGCCGCGCGCCTCGCGCTCGACGTGAACGGACAGTTCGCCGGCATCCGCGGACACCACGCCATCCACAAGATGGCGGCCTGATCGAGCTCGGCTCGACTGACGGCCCGATGGGCGTTCCCAAACAGGGGACCCTGTCGGGCTTTTTTCTTTTGGTCTATCCTGTGGATATACCTATGCCATGCCATACGCGACACGCTTCACGCGTCGTCGGAGGGATTGTCCCCATTCTGTTCGTTGCCTCCTGCTTCTTGCTTCCTGCCCCAAGCCGAGCGGCCGACTGTATCCTGTCCATCCGGACGCAAGATATCAGCGTGGTTCCGGCGGCGCCGTTTTTGAACCAGTCGGCCCGCATTTACGCCACGGTCCAGCCGGAATGCGCCAATGATACGGAGGGCAGCGTGTTGTTCTATGCGAATGACGCGCTGATCGGCAATAAGCCCATCTCGTATAAAAAAGCGGGACGTGCCGAAGAAGTGTGGGTCAATTGGCGTCCGACCCAATACGGCGAGACCAAGCTCCGCGTGGATACGAAGGGTGAAGGCGGGGAAGTCGGCGACTCGGCTTTCATTACGTTGTTTATTGATCGCGACTCCGATAATGACGGCGTCGGCGACCGCGAGGACACGGATGACGACAATGACGGCGTCTTAGACACGCAGGACCAGTTCCCGCTTGATCCCAACAAATCGCGCGATACCGACGGCGACGGCCAGGATAACTCCGTCGATTCAGATGACGACAACGACGGTCTCTATGATTTTGAAGAAGGGAATATCGGCACCAATCCCTTGAAGTACGACACCGACGGCGATGGCGTGGGGGATAAGCAGGATGCGTTCCCGCTTGATCCGAAGCGTTCCGCCCTCCCGCCGCCTCCGGTCCCGGAGCCCGCTCCTGAACCCGCCCCGGTTGATCCGGTTCCGACCGCGGCCGTTGACCCGGTCGAGGATGCCGCCACCGTGGCGGCTGCGGCCGATGCCCTGACGCAGGCACGCGTGCTTGGTGAATCGTTTGAAAACGGCTATGCGACTTCCGGTTTGCCGGATGGCGTGAACGGCGATGCGAATGCGGACGAAGATGGCACGTCTTTCATGGATTGGTTGCGCGGATTCGGCTTGTGGCTTTTGCTCGCGCTCGCCTTCCTGGCCCTTGGCATCTTCTTTTTCTGGCAGGACCGCCGCAAGAAGAAAGAAGAACCGAAAGAGAAGTAAGTTTCGTGATACAATAGGGGCGTTATGCCCAAGATCGCGATCAATGGATTCGGCCGCATCGGCCGGAACGTGTTCAAGGCCGGCTTCAACAAGCCCGGTTTCAATGTGGTGGCCGTCAACGATCTTACGGATCCGAAAACGCTCGCCCATCTTTTGAAACACGACTCGAGTTACCATGACTGGGACAAGAGCGTGTCTTCGGACGCTGATGAATTGATCGTCGCGGGCAAGAAAGTGAAGGTGTTTGCCGAAAAAGATCCGGCCGCCTTGCCTTGGAAAAAACTCGGCGTGGATATCGTGCTCGAATGTACGGGACGCTTCACGGATTTCGAAGGCGCGTCCAAGCATCTTGCCGCGGGAGCCAAGCGCGTCATCCTGTCCGCTCCCGCAAAAGGCGGCGGCGTGCCGACCCATGTGCTGGGCGTCAATCAAAAGGGCGCGGGCAAGAAAGCGAAAGTGATCAACAATGCGAGCTGCACCACCAACTGCATCGCGCCTGTCGCGGCGGTCCTGCATTCCGTGTTCGGCATCCGCAAGGCCATGATGACGACCATCCACGCCTATACCGCGGACCAGGTTTTGGTGGATGGCCCGCACAAAGACCTTCGTCGCGCGCGCGGCGCCGCGCAGAATATCATCCCGACGACCACAGGAGCGGCCACGGCAACCACCGAAGTCATTCCCGAGCTGAAGGGGTTGTTCGACGGGCTTTCCATTCGCGTTCCCGTTCCCGTCGTTTCCTTGTCTGATTTTACGTTTGTGTTGAAAAAGCGCGTCACGGTCGAACAAATCAACGAGGCATTGACCAAGGCCAGTCAGAATCCCTTGTGGAAAGGAATTCTCGAAGTCACGAATGAGCAATTGGTTTCGAGTGATTTTATCGGTTCAAGCGCATCATGCATCGTGGATCTCCCGATGACCAAGGTCGTGGATGGCGATTTGGTGAAGGTGATCGCTTGGTATGATAATGAGTGGGGGTACTCGCACCGTTTGGCCGAGATGGCGCTCGAGGTCGGCAAGAATTTGAAATAATGAAAATCTCCCTTAAAACGTTATCCTCTCAAGCCGTGCTGCGCGGGCGCACGGTGCTTGTCCGCGTGGATTGGAATGTACCCATCAACGGAGAAATGCAGCGGGAAAGCTCGCTCAAAATCGAACGCTCCATCCCGCTTTTGAAAGCCTTGCGTAAGCGTGGCGCGAAAGTGATCGTGCTTACCCACGTAGGCCGTCCGAAAAAGCGTGATGCGAAGTTTTCCACCAAACCGCTCGTGCGTTTGTTGCGTGAAACCTATTCGCTGGACATCACGTATCAAAGCGAATCGGTGTCGAATAAAGACCAGCGCGAAAAGTTGAAGGCGAAACTCACCAAGGCGGCGGTAGGTTCCGTCCATCTTTTGGAGAATGTCCGGTTTGAAAAAGGGGAGGAGACGAATGAGAAAAAGCTCGCGCAAGCGTATGCCGAGCTGGGCGACATGTTCATCAACGACGCTTTTGCTTCTTGCCACCGCGCCCATGTTTCCGTGTCCGGCATCGCCAAGGTTTTACCCGCCTATGCCGGTCCGGCCCTGGTGGAAGAGGTCGAGGCTTTGTCGCGACTGATTGATAAGCCCAAAGGCCCGTTTGTCGCCGTGATTGGCGGCCTTAAGCTTTCGACCAAACTCCCGGTCATTGAGGCGCTGTGCGTATCATGTGACAAAGTGTTGATCGGCGGCGCCATGGCCACGCCATTCTTGAAAGCGCAGAACGCGGAAGTCGGACGATCGGTCTATGAAAAAGAATCCGTCCCGCTCGCTAAGAAACTTTTGAAACGCAAAGAAATTAAATTGCCGAGTGACGTCGTGGTCACGCAAAAACTCACGGACAAGCCTGTCTTGCGTCGCGTTCCGGCCAAACAGCTCGAAAAGAAAGACATGATCGTGGACGTCGGTCCGCATACGCTTAAAGCCTGGGCAGAAATTATCGGTTCCGCCGGGACCATTGTCTGGAACGGTCCGATCGGGCTATCCGAATGCGCGCCGTGCGGTTTCGGTTCGCGTTTCATGGCCCGCACTATCGGCGCGCGTGCCAAGGGTAAGGCGTTTGGCGTTTCCGGCGGTGGCGATACGCTTCCGGTCATTCACGCCACCAAAACCGAGCATCAGTTTGATTTTGTCTCCACCGGCGGGGGAGCGATGCTCGATTTCATTGCGCAGAAGGGGAAGCTGCCGGGGTTGTTGGTGTTGTTGAGGTAGATTTGCTAGGTTCGGATTCATGGAAGGAAATCCTCATTTTGAGCTATTCTCAGATGTCGGCATGGGAGAAGTCTTCATGTCTCGTTTTGTTCATTTTGAAAGCCACGTTCTCTCTGCGCTCCCCAAGATTAAAGATAGGGATGCTGTAAGGAATGCGTTGTTTAGAATGATTTTCGATGGTTTTGAGCCAGCCTTTAGATCGTTGCGTGATCTGAAAAAGAAAATCGATGACCAAGCGGTATCAAAAAGGGAAAAGAGACTTTTAATTGAGAATGTATTTTCATATCTCGCGTTAGCCGTCCGAGACCGTTTTTCCGTTGTCGCGGATCTCATGGGTTACGATATTGGATTCCTTTTTCAAAAAGATACCGCTTTCAAAAAAGGACGTGAGAGCTTTTTGTTGAAGTACCCAAAAATCGATCCCGCATTTTTGGATGTCCTGGAGGACGACAGGTGCCGCTGGCTTTCGCCTCTTTTCGATGTTCGGAACGAGGCGATTGAGCATTCGGGTAAAATCGGACCGGAAGAATTGAAGAGATTGGAGTCATACATGGACCTGCCTACAGCAGAAGTCATGTTCGACAATTCTTGGAGAAGGGTGGAAGATTTTCTTGGGGTTTTTGCGAATGATATTTTTGGGGAGATGGGAGGCTTGAAGCTTTTTGAGATTAAGGAATATCAAGAAAACAGAAATCATCCAGTAAGATTCGGATGGTTCATTCCTACAGACAAACTAAATAACCAATGATTCTACATCTCCCTCTCCGCGATTTCGAGCAAGCGATTGTATTTCTCAACCCGTTCGGAACGAGAAAGAGAACCGGTCTTGATGTATTCGCTTCCACAAGCCACGGCCAAATCAGCAATAAACGTATCCGAAGTTTCGCCGGAGCGGTGAGAGATGCTTGTCTTCATCCCATTTGAGTGCGCGAGGTTGATGGCATCCACGGTTTCGGTCAACGTGCCGATTTGATTGAATTTAATCAAGATGGCGCTGGCGGACTTTTCTTCGATACCGCGCTTCAAGCGGGTGATATTGGTGACGAAGTGGTCATCGCCGACAATCACGGACTTCTTCTTCAGCTTCGGCAAAGCCTTGGTCCAGGCTTTCCAATCATCTTCGGAGTACGGATCTTCAATGGATTCAACCGGAAAATCTTTTTGCAATTGTTGGTAGCGTTCGAGCAATTCGTCCGAGGTATAGGTGTGGCCTTCGGCTTTCAAGCGATACAGCTCAGCCTTTGCATCATAAAATTCAGAAGCGGCGATATCCGTCGCGAGAACAATATCCCGGCCCGGCTTATAACCAGCCGCTTTGATCGCGCTGACCAAAACCGTGAACGCATTTTCAATGCTGCCGAGTTTGGGCGCAAAACCGCCTTCGTCACCAACCGTGGTCGCAAACCCTTCGGCTTTGAGAATCTTCGCCAAGGCATGGAACACTTCCGCGCCGGCGCGAATACGATCGGCGAATTTCTTTTGTTTCGGCACGATCATGCACTCCTGCACGTCCATGGACCAATCCGCATGCGCGCCGCCATTCAATACGTTCATGGTCGGATAGGGGAGGCGGGCGGCGCGATGGAAATCAAAGGTCTTGCGCAAAGACTTCCAGAGCGGCATGCCCCGATGAATGGCGAGCGCCTCGGCGACGGCGAGTGAAACGGCCAGAGTCGCATTCGCACCAAGCTTGGATTTGTTCTTGGTTCCATCCAGCTTCAACATGGCATGGTCAATGTCACGTTGGCGTTGCGCGTCCATGCCTTTGAGCTTTGGCGCGATCAGCGTATTCACGTTTTTGACGGCTTTGAGCACGCCTTTGCCGCCATAGCGTTTCTTGTCGCCATCGCGAAGTTCAAGCGCTTCATGCGAGCCGGTGGAAGCGCCGGACGGGACTTTCGCTTCGGCTGTCGCGCCGCTTTGGAGCGTCACGCGCGCGGCCACGGTCGGGTTGCCGCGCGAGTCCAGGATTTCACGCGCCACGATGGATTTGATTTTTGTTGTGCCGAACATATTTTTTTGTTGCCCGTATTATACAACAAAACGCGCCCAAGCGGGCGCGTTTTTCGTGGAAAACTTTTTAGCGGATTTCGAACGTGACGCTCACATTCGCCTGCACATCGAGCGAACCGGTTTGGATGTCCGGCACCGGAGCGGCCTGGTTGGCCGCGTCCTCTAAGCCACGGTAGGCGAACATCGGGGGCTGAGTACCGCCCGAGCTTTCGGAGAAGGTGACGATCTTCACGATCTTCACGCCCATCGCGTCGGCGAGTTCCTGGGCCTTGGCCTTCGCGTCGGCGATGGCTTCGGTACGGGCCTGCTGCTGGACCATGGTCGGATCATCAATGGTGAAGCGCACGCCATTGACCTGGTTCGCGCCAAGTTCACCGGCCTTGGACAAGACCGCGCCAACCTTTTCGAGGTCGCGCACTTTCACGTTCAAGTTTTGCGAGACCGTATAGCCGATGACATTCGAGACGCCATCGCTATAGTCGAATTTCGGGGCGATATTGTAGTTCGACGTTTGGATATCATCATCGGCGATGCCCATTTGCTTTAATGCGGCGACGATGGCGTTTACCTTGGTCGTATTCGTGTTCTGAACGGTCTGGACGTCGCGGCCTTCGGAATAAAGTCCGAGGTCAACTTCGGCGAGCGTCGGCTTGGCTGAGACCTTGCCTTCACCGGAAACGGTAAAGGTGTCGCGGCCGCGCGGTTCATACCCGACTTGGCGGGCTTCAAGGACGCCTTTCCAGGCTTGGACGCCGAGAAAAACGACAAGGACGATGGCAACGGCGAGGATGGCGCCGTTTATATTTTTGTCTTTTGATGTTGGGACGGGTGGCATAGTGATATTAGTTTACAGCGAAATGAAAACAGTGAACAGCGACGCGCTGTTTTTCGTTAGCTGCTCTTTATTTTTTGCTTGAGCTGGTCGGCATATTTGGTATCAACCTGCCCAATCAGGGTGCCGACCGTCGTGCGGTGTTCGTGCGCGATTTTACGGATATTCTTCTCGAATTCCGCGTAGGCGGCTTCGATTTTCTTCTTCGCTTCGGGGGAGAGCGGGGCCATAGACGATCCAATCATAGCATGCTAATTCTAGTGGCCACATGCCCACGTTTTCCATCACCACCTACGGGTGCCAGATGAATAAGAACGACAGCGAACGCATGGCCGGGCTTTTATCGTCGCTTGGATTCTCCGAAACGCCCGACGAAAGCGTCGCCGACCTCATCATCGTGAATACCTGCTCGGTCCGTCAATCCGCCGAGGACCGCGTGTACGGTTCGCAGGAAAAATACCTTGAATATAAAAAGACCAAACCGGACATGATCGTGGCCGTCACCGGATGCATGCCCGGCCGCGACAAGGCCCGCGCGTTCCGCCAGCGTCTGCCTGGCACGGACCTGTATTTCCCGACGCCGGAGATGGTCCATTTGCCGCGTTGGATCGCCGAGCTGCGTCCCGAGCTCGTGAATTCCGATTCGCTCGAGGCCGACTATCTCAAAATCCATCCGATGCGCGCGCCGTCCGCGCAAGCGTTTCTCACCATTCAAACCGGATGCAATAAGTTCTGTACCTATTGTGTTGTTCCGTATGCGCGTGGTTTGGAACGTAATCGTCCGGCGGCGGACATTTTGCGCGAAGCCCGCGAGCTTATCGCGCATGGCGTGATTGAAATTACCTTGCTCGGCCAAACCGTAAATTCCTATCGCGCCACCGACCCGGAAACATTCTCGAAAGACAATCCATATAAGGACCATTACGCCGCTTTATTGTGGGAGATGAACCAGCTGCCCGGGTTGGAGCGTCTGCATTGGACGGCCGCGCATCCGCTTTCCATGTCCGATGAAGTGATCCACGCGCTCGCGCTTCCAAAGCAAGTGAATTACCTCCACTTGCCGGTGCAAAGCGGAAATAACGAGGTGTTGCGCCGCATGAACCGCAAATACACGCGCGAGCAATTCATGGAGGTGATCAAGAAAGTGAAAGCAAGCCGTCCCGGGATCGCGCTCGGCTCCGACATCATCGTCGGTTTTCCCGGCGAAACGCGCGAGCAATTCAACGACACGCTTTCGCTCTACGAAGAAGTCGGCTTCGACATCTCGTACAATGCGCAATACTCGCCGCGTTCCGGAACTCTCGGCGTTAAGCTCTATCAAGATGATATTTCCAAAGATGAAAAACGCGATCGCTGGGATGAATTACAATCATTGATGGAAAAACTTTCGTTGGAGAAAAATCAAAACTTTGTCGGCAAGAAAGTAAGCGTGCTCGTGGACAAATGCGACAACGGATATGCCAGCGGCCAATCGCATGAAATGAAGCTCACGCGTTTCAAGTGCGATGACGCGAGCCTTGTCGGTAACATCGTGCCGGTCGAGGTGAAGGAGGCGAAGTCCTGGGTCTTGGAAGGGGAGCGTGTGGCGTCTTGACCCACCCCGTCTTGAACCTTATACTTCTAGCAAATGTCGGCTCGAGTCCGTGCAAGTGTTCGCCCCGGGTCACGAGGCCCGGGCGGTGCAAAACGCGCTTTACCGCGCGTTTTGTGTATAGTCGGACCTACTTCGTCGGGTAAAACCTTGCTCGGAATACGGCTCGCTAAGGAGTTCGGCGGCGAAATCATCAATGCCGATGCGCGCCAGGTTTTTCAGGCGTTTGATATCGGTACCGGCAAACCCATGGGCGGCAAGCGCACGGCCAAAGGCAGCCGCAAAATGTACCTGTTCGAGGGCATTCCGCATTATTTGATGGATTTCCTGGAACCAACCGAAACCATGACCGTGGCCGAGTGGCAGGAGAAGGCTTTGGCCGCGGTAAAGGGGATCACCGCGCGTAAAAAACTGCCGATCGTCGTCGGAGGAACGGGCCTGTATATCCAGGCCCTGGTTGATAACTACACGATCCCGCAGGTGCCGCCACAGCCGGAATTCCGCAAAGCGATGGAGACGAAATCGCTCCAGGATATCGTGAAATTATTATTACGCGTTGACCCGGACGCGAAAGACAAGGTTGACTTGAAAAATCCGCGCCGCGTTTTGCGCGCGCTTGAAGTCGCGACGTTTACCGGCAAGCCGTTCACGCAACAAAAAATTGCGGCCAAGCCCGTCATTGATCCGTTCATGATCGCGATCAAGCGCGAACGCGACGAATTGCGCGAGCGCATCAATCTTGCGGTGGATGCGTACATCGAAGCCGGTTGGTTGGATGAGATCCGCACCGTGCGTAAAATGGGCATTCCCTGGGACGCGCCGGCCATGACGTCCATCGGCTACCGCGAGCTCGGCGCCTATCTGCGAGGTGAATGTAAAATCGACGAGGCTATCCGCAAAACGAAAGAAGCCACCTGGCAATACGCCAAACGCCAACTTACCTGGTTCAAACGCGATCAACGCATCCAATGGGTCAAAGACGAAGACGAAGCGGAAGAGCTGGTGAAAGCGTGGATGTCGGGGAAGGGGAGAAAGAAGACGAGCTAACGCGCGCTCGTGGTTTTATACGTCCACACATTAAACAATCCCGTTTTCGGATCTTCATCGGCCGCGGCACCGCCATGTTCGGAAATCCAGGGGTCGCCGAATTCGTCAGTAAGTTTGAGCGTGATCTCAAAATTATTTTTGTTTGCGGTTTCAAAACTAATCGGCACGAAGTAACTTGAAGCATCTCCGGCCTTGGCCGCGATTTGGCGCGGATGGTCGTAATTGGTTTCTTGCCCATCCACTTTGATGGCGTGGATATACACATTTGATCCACCCGTATTGATGAATTTTACGCCGCTGCCTTCGGGTACCGCGCTTACCGAAACGTAATCCTCCAGGCGCGCTAGGCGGTTGTTCACGTCGTTTTGCACGAAGGCAAAATAGGAGGCGGCGGCCAGCGTGACGATCTGTAAAGACAGGGAAACCCATTCAAAGCGGGACATAATGAAGCCAAGTATCACGTAACTCGTAGCTCGTAGCAAGTTCAATAAAAAAGCCTGATCAGTTGATCAGGCGGCGGCCTTCGAGACCAGCGAGCCGACGTCCTCGCCGAGCAGGGCGCGCTTGATGCGCCCCGGCTCCTTCATCGAGAAGACGCGGATCGGGATCTCGTTCTCTTCGCAGAGCGTGAACGCGGTCATGTCCATCACGTTCAGCTTCTCCTGGACGCAGCGCTCGTACGTGACGTGCTTCAGCGGCTTCGCCTGCGGGTTCTTCCGCGGGTCGCTGTCGAAGATGCCGTCGGCGTCCGTCGCCTTGAGCAGGAGGCTCGCGCCGATCTCCTTCGCGCGCAGGGCCGCGGCCGTGTCCGTCGTGAAGAACGGATTGCCGCTCCCTGCCCCGAAGATGACGATGCGGCCCTTCTCGAGGTGGCGCACGGCACGCCGCTGGATGTAGAGCTCCGCCACGGGGCGGATCTCGATCGCGGAGAGCACGCGCGTGCCGCTCTCCTTGAGGATCTGTTCGAAGATGTTCTGGATGGCGATGGCGTTGATGACCGTGGCCATCATCCCCATGTGGTCCGCGGCGACGGGATCGATCCCGTGCTCCTTCGCGACCTTGCCGCGCATGATGTTGCCGCCGCCCGGCATGATGCCGACGCGCAGCGTCTTGCCGTTCGCCGGGGCCTCGATGATGGCATCGACGACCTCCTGGCACATGGTGCGCAGCACCACGTAGTCGATCGGGAACTTGTGCTCGGGACCGGCGAGCGCCTCGCCCGAGAACTTGAGCAGAACCGTCATGTCCGTCATCGAACCTCCCTATACATGGTACGTCTCTTGTTTCTAGAGCTGGGCACGGAATATCAGCCCCTCGGAGATGGGTCAAGTTTGACGCTCCATGTTGCGTGTTACATGCTACGTCCCATATGGCTTATTGGCTGATCAAGACCGATCCGTCCGACTACGGCTGGGAGGATCTGTTGAAGGATGGGGAAACCGAATGGACCGGCATCCGTAATTTTCAGGCGCGGAATAATCTAAGCGGGATGAAGGCGGGGGACAAAGTCCTCGTCTATAACACGCAAGAAGATAAAAGCATTCTTGGCATCGCCGAAGTGACGCGTGAAGCCGCTCAGGATCCGACCGATGAAGACAAGAAATGGATTTCGGTGAAGCTCAAGGCCGTGAAGCCCGTTGGCCGTCCGTTAAGCTTGGACGAGATCCGGAACACGCACGGTCTGGCCGTGATGCCATTGGTGGACCAGCCGCGTTTGTCCGTTATGCCGGTGACGGAAGCGCAATGGGACGCCATCCTGAAATACAGCAAGACCACGTAATGCGTGGTTCGTAACACGAACATGATCAAGCGAGCTGTCATTTTGGCCGGAGGCGAAGGGTCGCGTTTGCGGCCCATCACGCTTGAAATTCCAAAACCGCTGGTTCCCGTCCAGGGATTGCCGATCCTGACCTGGCAAGCGCGTTGGTTCGCGCGCCATGGTGTGGAGAGGTTGCTTGTCGTCGCGCCGAAAAAGTGGGCGGCTGCGTTTCAGAACTGGGCCACGACGTCGCCGATTCCGGTGGACGTGTGGATTGAGCCGGAAGCCATGGGCACGCTTGGCGCGCTCGTCCATCATCTTGGGAAAGAGTTGGGCGATGAACCCGTCTTCGTCACCAACGGTGATGAATTAAAAGGCCTCGACCTCGCGCACCTCTCGGCGTTCCATGCGGAACACAAGCTCGCGGCCACGGTCGCCTTGATCCGCGTGCCGAATCCTCAAGACTACGGCGTGGCCGAAATGGACGAGCAACGCATCAAGCGGTTTCACGAAAAGCCCGCCGTGCCGCCATCGACGCTGATTTCGTCCGGGTTGTATGTGATTGAACCGGACGTATTGGCAGAAGTCGTCAAAGACAAGACGTTTTTAATGTTTGAGAAAGATTTGTTCCCGCGCCTGGCGGAAGAGGGGAGATTAGGCGGTTGCGCACTGGACGGGCCCTGGTATGACTGCGGGACCATGGAGCGCTGGGAAAAGGCGATTAAGGAGTGGATCGAGCCGGTCTAGGGCGCTTGCCAAGAGGCATTTTTTGGCGTAAAGTGGCCATTATGCCCCTAAAATGGTTTGGCCGTCGGCCCGCAACGGAAACGCTTCCGGAAACACCCAAAGCCAAGACCGTCGCCTTGGTCTTGGAGATGATCCAGGTCTTGGCCGTTTCGTTGGCTATCATTATCCCGGTTCGCTGGTTCCTCATCCAGCCGTTCTACGTGCAAGGCGCGAGCATGGAGCCGAATTTTTTCGACCATGAATATTTGATTATCGACGAGCTGTCCTACCGCCTCGGGAATCCGCAGCGCGGGGACATCGTGGTCTTCCACTATCCGAACGACCCGAAACAGTTCTTCATCAAGCGCGTGATCGGTTTGCCGGGTGAGACCGTGGAAATCTCCGACGGGAAAATCCGCATCTATAACGTGCCGCACCCGAACGGGATCTTGCTCGATGAGACCGCCTATCTCGACCAGGACTTTACTGCCGCTTCGCAAACCGTGACCCTGAAAGCCGACCAATTCTATCTGCTCGGCGACAACCGGTCCTCCAGCCTCGACTCGCGTTTCTTCGGACCGGTGTCGCGAAAACACATCGTCGGTCGCGTGTGGGTGCGGGGGTATCCGGTGGACCGTTGGAGGTATTTTGATCAACAGACTTATCCGAATTTCTAGACTACAATGAAAAACCGAATTGCCATCCCCATTTCAACATCGGAACGTCCTATGTCTTCAAAGAAAGCCCCCAACAAGAAGCCGTCCGCCCGTCCCGCCCAAAACCAGAAACCCGCTCCGGCCGCAGCGGCCACTGCGGAAGCTCTTCCGCCGCCGCGGAAAGGCATGGGTCCGATCCAGGTGGTGCGCGGCATGCGCGACTTGTTGCCGGCCGACCAGCACTATTGGCGCCGCGTGAACCAGCTGTCCGACGAAGTCGCTTCCTCCTACGGGTTTGAACGTATTGATACGCCTCTCGTCGAAGAGACGGCCTTGTTCGTGCGCGGCGTGGGCCGTTCCACGGATATCGTCGAAAAGGAATTGTACTCTTGGGAGACGCCGGGCGGCGAAAATGTCGCGCTGCGTCCCGAGGGCACGGCTTCCGCCGTCCGCGCCTATGTCCAGCACGGCATGTTGAACCTGCCGCAGCCGGTTAAGCTGTGGTACACGGGCCCGATGTTCCGCTATGACCGTCCGCAGGCCGGCCGCTTCCGCCAGTTTTTCCAGCTCGGATTCGAAGTGTTGGGCGACGCCGATCCGGTCATCGACGCCCAGCTCATCATCATCGGTTGGAACTACCTTAAGGCCCTGGGCATTGATGCGACCGTGCGCGTGAACTCGCTCGGCACCCCGGAATCGCGCGCCAACTATAAAAACGCCCTCGTCGCGTATTTCCGCTCGAAGAAAACCAAGCTTTCGGAAGATGACAAGCGCCGTCTGCTCAAGAACCCGTTGCGCTTGCTCGATTCCAAGGACCCGGCCATCCAAGAGATGAAGGCCGAAGCCCCGCAAATTGTGGATTGGTTGGATGAAGACTCCAAGGCGCACTTCATGCGCGTCCTCGAATATCTTGATGAAGTCGGCGTGCCGTACCAGCTTGATCCGTATTTGGTGCGCGGCCTCGATTACTACACCAAGACCGTATTCGAATGGTATGCGAATGGCGAGGACCAGGAGCTCGCGCAGTCCGCATTGGGCGGCGGCGGCCGTTACGACGGTTTGGTCGAGCAGCTCGGCGGACGCCCGACGCCGGCGGCCGGATTCAGCTTCGGTCTCGACCGCGTCGTCTCGCGCATCAAGGACACGCAGCCTTCATCTACGATCGGTTACAAGTCAGAAGTCTTCATCGCGCAACTTGGTGATATGGGTCGCAAGAAGGCGCTCGCGCTCTACGAAGAGTTCCGCGCGGCTAATATCCCGGTGTGTGAAGCCTTCTCCAAATCCAACATCAAACAGCAGATGGAAATAGCCAACCGTCACGGTTCCAAGTGGGTGGTGGTGATCGGCCAGAAAGAGACTTTGGATGGCACAGCCATTATTCGCGACATGGAAGCCGGTTCCCAGGAGATCGTGGACGGCAAGAAAGTGGTGCACGAAATCAAGAAGAAATTGGGCCGGATTACGAACGGGGAGTAGCAAATAATGGGAAGTTGGAACGGGAGGGGCAGGCCTATGGGTCTGCCCCTCTGTTATTGACAAGCCCCCTGATTTTGCCTATAGTTCGCCCCGACAAACCGAACCTAATCGGCTTTGATCTATCTATAGAAAGGAGCGTGTCTCTATGGTGGAAGTCAAGAAAAAGAAGAATGAAACCTTCGACGCGCTGCTTCGCCGTTTCCAGCGACGTTTCCAGTCGTCTGGCAAGCAGATCGAATCAAAGCGCCGTCGGTTCCATGATGGTGGCGAAAACAAGAACCAGCGTAATGCCAGTGCGTTGCGCCGCGTCACCAAAGGCGCCGAATACGCCTACCTGCTTAAAACAGGCCAGCTCAAAGATGAGCCGAAGCGTAAGTACGGTCGTCGGTAAACCAAAAGAGCCTTCGGGCTCTTTTGTCTTGATCAAATCTTGATTATCGGCCGTCGGTGCCGGATACTACCTCCGTTATGACTACACTCGAACGCATCGAACAAGATTTCAAGGAAGCGATGAAAGCCAAGGATGAATTCCGCGTTTCAGTGATGCGCATGGTGCGCACCGCGTTGAAGAACAAGCAAATCGATTTGATGCACGAGCTTTCGGATGTCGAAGCGCAGGCCGTGCTCAAAACCATGGTGAAGCAATACCAGGATGCGCTTTCGGATTTCCAGGGCGCGGGACGCCAGGACCTCGTGGAAAAGCAGCAAAAGGAAATTGACCTGGTCGCCGCATATCTGCCGGCCAAGCTTCCGCCGGAAGAAGTGGAAAAAATCGTCGCCGAAGCCATCAAAGGGATGGGGGCGGGGGATATGGGTAAGGCTATGGGCGTGGCCATGAAGGCTGTGGATGGAAGGGCCGATGGAAATGAGGTTCGGACGATTGTGCAACGTCTGCTGGCGGGGTAATATAGGGTCATGCTTGTGCGTCGGACTTTTTCGCGACTTCTTTTCGCCGCATTTTTCGTGGTTACGTTCGCCGTCGTCGTGCCGACGGTGACTTTTGCGCAAGGAACCGGAGCGGCCGAGGGTTTGCAGGCCGTGGGCGAAGCAGGTGGGATCGCGGGCGGAACCACCGACCTCTACACCATCGTCGGACGCATCATCAATATCGTCCTCGGGCTCCTTGGTACGGTGCTCTTGGTCATCATGTTGTATTCCGGATACGAGTGGATGACCTCGGGCGGGGATCCTGGCAAGGTTGATACGGCAAAGACGCGGATACGTAACGCGGTGATCGGTCTCATTATCATCATAAGTTCGTTCGCGATCGTAAATTTTATTTTGAGCGCCCTCATTTCCGCGACTGGTGGAGGAGGCGGCGCCGGCGGGAGAGGTCCGGGCGGTCCGGGCGGTTTTGGTTTTCCGGGCGCGTCCGGTTCTTTGGGCGGCGGGATCGTCGAGTCGCATGTGCCGAACCGCGACGCCACAGACGTGCCGCGCAATACGGCCATCGTCATTACGTTCAAGGAGCCGATCAAGATTTCCTCATTTATCCGTGATTATAATGACAACGGCACCCCGGCTGATTTGACGGACGACACCACGTCCTCCACAACCACCGGTATTAATAATGACAATGTGAAGGTGTATGTCTCCGGCGCCCGTGACGGGGCCCTGACCACGGCCCAGGCCCGCGTGCGTTTCACGGCCGACCGCCAGACCTTCGTCATCAAGCCCGTGGATTATCTTGGGAGCGCCACGGAAAATACGACATACACCGTTGAATTGACTAACGATATCGAGCGCGAAGACGGCACGGATGCCTTTAGCGGCGCATTCTCTTCGGGTTATCGCTGGCAATTCGAGGTTTCCACCATCGTGGACCTGACAGCTCCGCATATTACGAGCGTGATTCCGCGCGACGGCGGCCGTTTTGCCCCGAATATTGTCGTGCAAATCAATTTCAATGAAGCGATTGACCCGACCACGGCGGCCGGGGAATGGAATGGAACCGCCGGTTTCACCAATATTCGTGTGGCGGCTACGCCGGTGGCGGGAGGGGCGACCACTCGTCCGAGCGGCGAATTCCGCATTTCCAATCAGTATAGGACGGTTGAGTTCGTCACCGATCTCGCTTGCGGTACCAATTCCTGCGGTCGGACCGTCTATTGTTTGCCCACCGACAGCTCCATCGCGGTCGAAGCGTTTTCCCCGTCCATGTCGGATACGCCTCCGCAGGCCATCCTTACTTCCATTGGATATGACGGCGTCGTGGATATGGCCGGTAATGGATTGGACGGCAATGGCGATGGGGATGCCCAGGGTTCCGAATCCGATTCGATTCCCGGCGATGACCGTTATGGCTGGACCTTCGGCACAAGTGACGCGCCGAATCTGACGCCTCCGACGTTGCGCTCGACCAATCCGACGGCCGGCGATCTCTCTTCTTCTAGTAATATTCCTTTGGATCAAAAACCCGAGGCGCTCTTCGATAGTTTGTTGCAAGGCTCCACCGTTAACTCCGAAACCGTGGGCATCCGCACCAATGAGCCCGCGGAGCTGGCTGACACGTTTTGGTGGAGCGTGTCCCAGGATTTCCTGACGGCCGGCGGGACTCCGGCCGGCGTAGGTGAAGAGCCGGTGAATAGCAATGTCCTGATCGGACACCGCTTGTACGCGCCGGCAACATCCACCACGGCGGTGCCCGTGTACCAGCCGATCATCCTCTCCGGCGTCCAGAACGTGTACCAAAACTGCTTTAATCCGGCCGGTTCCGTGGATTGCCGCGCGGATAGCGCCAATCCGAATTGCTGCGATGGCAGCGCGCAAAGCGGCGCCTGCGCAGCCCCTCGACCTTTGACCCCATGACGTTTCTCCGACGCCTGGCCTTTACGGCCCTGATGGTCCTGTCGCTTGCGGCGGGATCGTTGACGTTCCAGCCCACGGTGGCCTACGCCCAAGACACCGGAGCGGTGGGCGGTTTGGAAGCCGTAGGAGGCACGGTCAAGCTCGCGAGCACGGATCCGCGCATCATTGCGGCGCGTGTCATTAACGTGGTGTTGGGCTTGCTCGGCATCATCATGGTGACGATTATCCTGTACGCCGGTTTCCAATGGATGACGTCGGGCGGCGATGCAGGGAAGATCGAAGAGGCCAAGATGCGCATCCGGAATGCGGTCATCGGTCTCGTCATTATTTTGTCCGCGTACGCGCTCACCGCATTCATTGTCCGTGCGCTCACCGAAGCAACGGGTTTTGGCGGTCCCGGCGGCGGGACGGGTCCCGGCGGCGGCGGTGGCGTTTTGCCTGGCGGGGGAGGATCATCGGCTTTCCAGCTTCGTTCCATCACACCTTCCGGTTCCGTGCCGTTGCGCAATGTGGAAGTGCGTTTCATTTTCTCGCGTGAGATTGATGCCGGTTCCGCCGCGACCGCGATTACCGTCGTTCGCGCTTCCGATAGCGTCGCCGTCGCCGGTACGGTTTCCGCCTTGGGTTCGGTGGCGACCTTCGTGCCCGACGCCCCATGTCCGACGCCGAACGAAGCCCGTCGCTGTTTGACGCGAGTACCGAATTTATTGCCCGCGTTTCGACCGGGTTGCGCTCATCCGGCGGCACGTCCCTGGTGTGTGGCGGATTCGCCCCGGCTTGTGAAGGCCGCTTCACTACTGGAAACCTCGTGGATACGGCTCCTCCGACAGGATCCATCGAATATCCTTTGGACGGCCAAAGCGTCCCGGTGGATGATTTGATCTTGATCCGTACGAGCGCCTCCGATGACTCCGGCGTTTCGCATGTGGAAACCTCGGTGGACGGTTCCTTGGTTGGGACGGGTTCATCCGCCGCTTCGTCCTCCGCCACTCTGGTCGCCGAAGTCGAATGGGATACGTCCGGCCTGACGTCCGGCCCGCGTTCCTTGTCTTCACGTATCTACGACTTGGATTCCAATACGGCTGATACGCCTCCGGTAAGCGTGGTGGTGCGTCCGCGCCATTGTTTTAACGGCGCGACGGACGCTGATGAGACGGATATCGATTGTGGCGGCGCGGATTGCGGCGCGTGTTCCGGTGGCGCGTGTACGTCCGGCTCCATGTGTGCGAGCGGCGTGTGTTCCGGTGGCGTCTGTGTCGAGCAACCGGTGATCACGTTGGTTTCTCCCGATGATGGCCGTCCGGGGACTTTGGTTTCGATTACCGGCGTGAATTTCGGTTCGACGCCGGGCGCCGTGATTTTCTCGCCTCGTATCGCGGCCAGCGCGCCTGCTGCCTGTGTCGCTTCAGGTAGCCCGACGTGGACCCCGACCCAGATCATCGTGTCCGTGCCGGAAGGCGCCGTGGATGGTCCGATTGAAATCGAAAACGCAGCCGGTCTCATTGATACGACCAATGACGCGCGCGGACCGGTACTTGATAACTTTGACGTAAATGATGCGACGCATCCGGGGTTGTGTGCCGTGCGTCCGGGTTCAGGCCAGGCCGGCGAGCGCATCGAACTCGTGGGCGTGGGTCTCGGCACTTCGTCCGACCGCGTGACGTTTACCGACCGCGCCGTTTCCTCGTTTTTGTCCTGGGCGGATGACGTGATCGCTTTGAATGCGCCGGTATTCGAACCGGCCACGTATTTGGTGAAAGTGTTCGTCGGCGCTTCGGAATCGAACGCCGTCAGTTTCCGTTTGAATGAACGTACGACCACCGCCGCTCCCGTGATTGACGCGCTCAGTCCCACTGCCGGCCCGATCGGGGAATACGTGACGCTCCAAGGTCGCAACTTCGGCGGCCGCACGGGCCGCGTGTTCTTCCGTCGTGGCGACGGCCAGGGCATCGCCGATACCGATTTCCCGGAACAATGCTCGGTGGCATTTTGGACGAATACGGCCGTGACCGTGAAAGTGCCCCGGACCTTCCGCCAGGGGTTGGGCGATACGCCGCTCACGTCGGGCGAATGGCAGGTGGTTTTGGAACGCCAGGATACGGTGGAAAGCAACGGTTTGGCATTTACGGTAAACACGAATGAACCGCGTCCGGGCATTTGTGCCATCCAGCCGGCGGCCGGTCCGGTGGATACGCGCGTAGAGATTTTTGGTGAACGCTTCGGTTCGATTTCGAGCGGCGAGGCGAATTTTGCCGGACCGAGCGGACGCGTCCCGATGTCGGTGGCCGCTTCGGATTGGTCCGCCGGCCGTATCGTCGGCTTGGTGCCGCGCGGTTCCATCACGGGTCCGGTGCAGGTGCGCCAAGGCTCGAATGACTCGAACGGCGTGCCGTTTGCCGTGCGCAACTGCAACGAAGACGCTTCGATTTGTGCCGTGGGCGAAGTCTGCTGTCGCACCGGGGCTTGCTCGGTGGGCGGTTCTTGTCCGTCCGCGACGCCGAATGCAGAATTCGCCTGGCAATTGTCCACGGGGTTATTGCCGATCAATCCGCGTGTCGTCGAGGAATGTTCACCGTCCCGTCCGGCTTCGCCTTCTCCTTGGTCCGGCCGTACCGGCGGCGACCGCGCCTGCGTGAACAGCGAAGTGTTCATCCGCTTCACGACGCCGCTCAATCCCGCTTCCGTTTCGATTTCGGGCGCTGATGCGTCCTTGGTGATCCGCAAGTGTACGGGTCCGGCGGAAAGCCCCTGTTCCACCGCCTCCGATCCGGTGCCGCCCGCGCCGGGCGGTTGGAGCGTCGGTGTGGAAGGCTCTCCCGACACGGGAAACGGGTATATCCAGTTCACTCCCGCCGCGATGTGGGATGGAAACTCCACCTATCAGATTATTTTGACGACCGGCATCCGTTCCAATACGAACGTGCCGATGCTGGCTGATTACCGTTTCACGTTCAGCACGCGCGGATCGACGGAATTGTGCCGCGTGGGAACCATTAACGTGGTTCCGGGATCGGCGACCCTGAGCGATATCGGCGCGACCCAGAGCGAACTCGCGGTTCCGCGCGCGGCGGATGACATCTGTATCAATTTGCGTGCCGATGCGTATGACTGGCGCTGGTCCACGAGCGATGGCCGTGCCGAAATCACCAATGAATCCGAAACCCGTCCGGACAGCACGCGCCGCGGCTTGGAACGCCAGACCGCGACCGCCCGCGCTGAAACCGGCGCCGATCCGGTGCGCGTAAGCGCGTCCATGACGCAGGAGGGTGAAACGGTGGAAGGACTGGGCGACCTGTTCATCCGTTTGCAGCCGCCGCGTGTGGTCGCCTACGGTCCGAATTGTGACCAGGCGTGTTTGAACGCTGCCGCCTGGGCGCGTTTCAATACGGGACTTGATCCGGCGTCCGTCACTACGGACAACGTTATTTTGCGCCGTTGCGTCAACGAAAATTGTCTTTCCTATGATTTGGACGTTGATTTGTCCAGCGCGGATATCCGCCTGACGCGCGCGCCGGACTCAGTTTCGGATGCGGAGACCTATGTCTTGCTTGAACCGACGGGCGCCGGCGGATCGACCTTGCTCGAAGTCGGCCGCTTTTATCGCATCACGTTGCGCGGCGGTGATTTGACCGGCATTCGTTCCACGAATGGGTTGCCTTTGGCCGGATTGAACGATCCCGAAGGTTTTTCCTGGACCTTCCGTGTGAAGGAAGGGGATGATGCGCGCTGTGCCGTCGCCCGCGTCAATGTCACACCGGGAGAAAAGTATGAATTAGAGGTGGGCGCCCGCCAGTCATTTGCGGCCACGCCGATTTCCGCCCCGGACGCGTGTAATTCGGAAGGTTCGCCGCTTATTTCCGACCGCACTTATGCCTGGAGCGTCGAACAGCCGGCTCCGATTTCCCGTTTGGTGAATGCCGGAACGGGTTTGGCGGTCGCGCCGGGGATTATTGATACGACGTCCGATTTGCCGGCGGGATGCAGCGGCCGTTGTTTGAACATGGGTTCGGATGGCATTGACGGCCGCGTGGCGAGTTGTGGAAACGGCGTGATTGAAACGACGGATGCGCGTTACTGCGTCGGTAGCCGTACGCCGTTTGGCACGGCCTGCCGTTTGTTGCCGCCGGGATCGCGTGGCGCGGAAGAGTGTGACGAGGCAAGCAGCGCTTGCAGCACGACGTGTAAGTGGACGCCGATGGCGGGTGGTACGTGTGGCAATGGCGTGGTGAATGTAGGCGAGCAATGCGACCAGGGACCGGACGGAGGCCGCGGATGTTCCGCCGAGTGTCAGCTTCTTGGCGCGCGCGCCGGAGGTTCCACTTGTGGGAACAACGACGTGGCGGCCGGTGAAGCATGTGATGATGGCAATACGAATAATGGAGACGGTTGTTCGGCCGACTGCTTGCACGAAGGCTCGATTCGCGTCCGCGCCTTGTGTGGAAATGGCCGCCTCGAATCGGGTGAATCCTGTGAACGCCCCGCGGCCGGCGCCGCCTTCCCGGCCGGATGCAATACGACGACGTGTCTGAACGAAGGCACGGTTTCTCCCATGTGCGGAAACGCCATCCGTGACGCGGGCGAAGATTGTGATGATGGTAACAATGTGGCGGGCGACGGTTGTTCCACGCGTTGTTTGCTTGAAGGTTCTTCGGCGGGATATGCGGCCGCCTCGTTCTGTGGCGATGGCGTGCGCGGTCGCGGGGAGATGTGTGAATCCACCGGCGGCGACCTGCGTCCTGACGCGGTGCAATTGGCGGAAATCGTCGGGGACGGCGAACCGGGTGCGGATGGCCGCATGTCTTCGCAGATCATCACGGATTATGATTCGCAACGCGGCCAAGGAACCTACGGGTTGCAGTGTGGTTTCCGTGAAGAATCGTCCTGTTCCGGCGGGAATGGTCTTGATGCGCGCGGCTGCTGTGCCCCGCGTCCGAATTTGATTGCCCAATATCCGGCGGCCGGCGAGACCAATGTCTGCCGTAATGCCCAATTGTCCGCGACCTTTGATGTCCGCATGGAGGAGGCGTCCATCGGCGCGAACTTCGTCCTGGCGGAAGAAGTCACCGGTGACGCTTGTCCGGCCGGGTTGGAGCGCGTCGCCAGCATTGAAGATTATGATCCGACCCCGGGTTTCCGCGGCTGGATGAACCGCACGTGGTATCGCTTGATGAGCTGGTTCCGCCCGAATGCGGCGGATGCGGCCTGGTGTGCGGGTTCGGCCCGTGGCCGTTTGGCCTTCCAGCCCGCAGGTAGCGGTACGCGCGCCGACTTCGTGCTTGAAAATGCCTTGAAAGCCGATACGAACTATCAAATCCTGTTCCGCGGCGACACGAACTTGGCTGATAACGCCGATCCGAATAACCGCGCCGGCATCCGTTCGGCTCGTGGCGTCGTGGCGAATGGAAACATCCTGTGGAATTTCCGCAGCGGCTCACGATTGTGTACGGTGACGGCCGTCCATGTGCGTGACACGAATGTGGATAGTCCCAATCTGTTCACGCGCGCGGCTGAATCGCACCTCTATACCGCCGAAGTCATTTCTTTGCAGGAGGGCCGCCGCATCGCGCTCTCGCCGGTAGTCGAGTACGCGTGGGTATGGGAACCGTGGATCGCCTCAAATCGTGACGCGCTGGAAGCCGAAGCCGGCACCGGTTTGGGCAGTGACAGCCGTTCCAACGTGACAGTCGTGAACCCGCCGCAGAACGGTTCGTCATTTATCGAAGCCGGTATCCGCATTACCCGCGATGACGTGAGCGTCCCGAGCTCGACCGGACGCATCGTGAAGGGGAGCCAGTCGGCCCAGGTTCTTTTGTGTGAAAATCCGTGGCCGGCCCGTTCCCTTGCGCCGTTTACGGAAACGTCGGGTCATCCTTCCCTCGAATTATTGGGCGCGTCGCCTTTAGCGGGCACCATCCGCGCCTCGGGTCCGTATTACAACTTCGCGAGCTTGTATTGCCGCGATGCCGGCGCGGAGGGGACGGCCGGGGATTTGCCTACCTTGAACGTCCAACCGGTGGAGGTCGCGACCGGTGATCGTGCTCTCGGCATTTTGCGCCAATACCTCTTCACGTTTGATGATCCGGCCTTGCGCGGCGACGGCATCGGTATTCGCGTAGCCACCAACCCGCTCCACCTTTCGCCTCGTGCCTGGTATGCCTCGCGCGGATTCTCCGGTACACCGGAAGCAACGACGGTTGATGGGTATGAAGCCGTGAAGGATGGGACGACGTGGTATGTCGGCGGCGTGAACACGAATGCCGCGACCGGAGCCCCGGTGTACTCGCAGATCTACGTGATCTCGCACAATCCGGATGCGAAGAATGAGACCAAGAATATCGTCGAACAGCTGGTTCGTAACTTTACGTTGAACGCGAATATCCAGGATGGCGCTTCCAATGCCTGTTCCTATGCGACGACGGGCGCTGGCCATAGCGCCGGCGAGCTGTATCGCGGAACCGACGGCCGCGTGGTGCGTTGTACCGCGGATTGGGAATGTCTGGCGCAGAATCCGACCCTGCGATGCTCGAGCTTTAAGGCTAAGATGCAACGCGACTCAAAGCGCATCGTGGATTTCCAGTTCATGACGGATTCGCTGGAAAGCACGCGCGAGCGCAATGGCAACTACCCGCAACTCCAATCCGGTACCTTTGTCCCGACCTTGTCCACTTCGCGTTGGCCGAGTTGGTCGGCGCAATTGCAGGGGGAAGTCGGCGAAGCGTTCCCGAATGACCCGGTCAACCGCTTCTTGTCTTGCGGATTCTGTTCCGAGAGCGGTTCGCCATGCCAAGACAGTTCCGAATGTCCGTCCGGCCAGAGCTGTAATGCCGCTGCCACCCGCACCGGCGTTGAGCCTGCCACGTGTTGGAACCCGACGGTGCGCCAATACCAGTGTCCGCGTCTCACCGAGACCGTGCCGGAATCCGCCTCGCGTATTTATCAATACCGTTCGGTGAATGCCGGCGCCCGTTACGAGCTCTCCACGGAACTCGAAGGTGCGCTCGCGAGCCGATACTCTCCGCCGTTGTTGAATGAAATCCGTCGCTGTTCGAATCTTGATGCCCCCTGTTTGGCGGACGCGGACTGTACCGTGACGAATGCCGGCGGAGCCGTCATTTCATCCGGTACCTGTAACGGGACGGGCGGCATGTGGCGCTACCATGGCGTCTGCGAAGCTTCGTCTGTATATGGCGTCGGCGGAAATATCTGTGGAGACGGCGTGATCGGCGATAGTGAAATTTGTGAACTCGGGGACACGACGCCCGTGGCCTGTAACGTTCCCGGCACTCCGGCGGGTCCTCCGAATGGAACGAAGCTCCAAGTGTGTGACGACTGTCGCGGGTGGATCGATGGCGGCGCAACCCGTTGCGTGTTGAACGTGCAGTGTGGCAATGGCCGCGTGGATGCGGGAGAGACCTGCGATGACGGCGCCTTGAACGGTACCTATGGCCGCTGCAACCGAACCTGTACGGGATATGACGCGTTCTGTGGTGATGGACGCATGTCGCCGGGCGAAACGTGTGACTTGGGCGCCCTGAACGGCGCGCATTGCCGCAGCGGCTGTGATGCGGCCGCGTCCTGCAGCCTGTCGTGTACGGGTCCGGGTCCTCGCTGTGGCGACGACGTCGTCAACGGTCCGGAGCAGTGTGATGGGAATGCCGAACGCACGACGAGTGCCGTCTGTGTCGGCGGTTCGAATGCGAACGCTGTCTGTACCGTGGCCGCGGATTGTCCGGGCGGCGCCTGCGGTCCGACTCCGGCGACGGCGAGCTGTGCCGGCGTGACTGCGCGTCGCTGTTCGGATGACCGCACGCGTTCGTGTACGGTTGATGGCGATTGCGCCGCCGGCGGTCGCTGTATCGCATACCCGACATCGCGCACGCGAGCCTGTAATGCGTATGGAAGCGCCGCTCCGGCTTCCGATTGGTGCACGTGGAATTCCTGGTCTGACTGTCAGCCGACGAGTTATTGCGGCGACGGCATCACGGATACGGGTGAGGAATGTGATGATGGCAATCGCAGCAATAACGATTCCTGTACGAATGCCTGCCGTCCGAACGTGTGTGGAGATGCCTTCTATAATCCCGCTTCAGAAGAATGTGATTTGGGTGCGGATAACGGACGTCGCACCTGTACGGCTGACTATGGTTCGACCTGTTTATCCTGTTCCTCCGCTTGCCGCCAAGTGGCGAGCTCGGGTGGTTACTGCGGTAACGGCGTGCGCGAAGGTGGTGAGCAGTGCGATGGCACGCAGGGTCTTGGTTCCTGTAGCGGCGACGCGAGCCGTTCTTGCCGCGCCGATGCCGATTGTGCGAGCGGTCAAACGTGCAACCTGATCAGCTGCCGCAGCCTCGGGTTGGATTATGCGAGACAGGTCAGCTGTTGGCACTATTCCTACGCGCGTCGTCGCGACGACGGTACGATCGTCTGTATTACAAAGCCGTGTGCGCCGGGGACCCCTTCGACGCCGGGAGTCTTGTGTTCGTCCGATCGGAATAACCGTTGCTATGCCTGTGTCGGAGATACCGATTGTGGCATCGACTGGGTTGTGGGCGATTATGAAGGCGCGGGGAGCGTCATAGACGGTACGATCGCGGACACTGTTTGTATGCCCGATCCGGCCACGTGTGCTCCCGGTTCCATCTGTCTCGTAACCGGCCAACCCAAGCGTAAAGATATTTTGGAATGTGGAAGCTCATGTACTTTGGGCGGGTGCTTAAGCTGCAGCACGGCCGAAGGCACGGGCGTGATTACCGGACAGGTGTTCGACGCCGTGTACTTCAACCAACCGGTCCCGAATGCGCGCGTTACGCTCTATAACCGCGGGCTTCCGGTAGGGGCGCCGACCTTTACGGATGGAAACGGCCGTTTCAGTTTTTCCAGATTGAATTCCGTACGCGCCTGTATCAACTACCGCATTATCGTTGACTTCTATCTTGATAACCCGTGTACGGGCGCCCGTGGCGCCGGAGCCCCGACCTGTAACGGCGCGGCCCCGACCGTGGTGCCCAATGTGGATGAATCGGAGTATGGCGGATACTGGCCATATGAAAGCGCGACGTTCGGCGTCAGTAACTTCTATCTCACGGGTCTCCGCAATAGCGAGGGGAAGATTTATCTCGCGCCTCGCGTCGGTCCGGATGAAACGCTGGTCATCCATACCTGGCTTGGAAACTTGGGCGGTAGCTATATCGACGCGCACCCGGTGTACCCGCCGGTCTATGAAACGGCTTGGACGGGCGGAGGATTGCGCTCGGATATTGAATCGGATGATGAATATCGCGACTGTGCGGTAAGTGAAGACTGTGACCGCGATATCAACTACGGCCGCCAAGGCAATGCTGACATGTCCCGCTCTCCGCACGCGAACCTCTACTGTCTTTCTTCTAGCGCGGGCGGCGCGATCGATGGATGCAATTCCTTCAATGTCGCTCCGCAAACCGTAAAGTGGAAGCGCGGTGAATGGGCGAATAACGGGAAATACAGTTTCTATCTCGTGAACTATGGCAACCAGACCATGGGCTCTCCGAATCGTTCCGCGTATTTCTTCTACTACACTTCGAGTACGGTCCGCATTATCACCGAGGATCGCGTGTACACGATAGACGCGCCGAATATTGCTCCGACCTGTACGGACGTAATGCCTCCGGGTTCTGCGTACGCGGCCAATCCGAACAAGAACGGCAAGTTCTGGCTCGTATTCCAGCAGGAAGCGTCTTCGGGAGCCATTTCTTTCCCGATGAGTTCGGAGCAGTACCGTTGCCGTAACCAGGATTCGCTGACCGGACATAGCACGGTTCTCCCGAATCCGATGTGGGAAACGGGGAGTGACTAATCCTTATGTCTTCACGCACCCGCATCCTCGCCGCCGCCGCTGTAGTCATCGCCATCCTGGCGGTGATCGGGCTTATCGTGTATCTGCGCACGCGAATGGTGGAGGGGGATATTAGACAGCCTCCGCCGGTAGCATCGAGTAACGGCGTAGCCACGACCACGGCCGAGATTCCCGTGGTGTCTCCGCCTGATCAGGACGGCGATGGTTTGCGCGACGAGTCTGAAGTCACCCTTGGAACTGACCCGGCAAAGGCGGATACGGATGGTGACGGGATTAGTGATTATGCGGAAATCAACGTCTTCAATACGGATCCGCTCTCCAAAGAGAGCGTTCCTGCGCCACGTCAAGCGCCGCAAGGAAACACGGAACTAGATGACCCGGTTTCAAATGAATTAAGAGGCGGCCCGCCGGCCTCGACTACGCCCCAGCCTACTGAAACTTCTCCACCTGCAGCCTCTCCCGACCCCGATAATGACGGCCTCACTACGATCCAGGAGGAACAGATAGGCACGGATCCAAATAAGGCGGATACAGACGGCGACGGCTTCAATGACGGCGAAGAGGTAAATGCGGGGTATAATCCACTTGGTCCAGGTAGAAGGTAAAAATATATGGCAAACCCACCAGCAAATCTCCCATTCGAACCGCTCCCGCCCCCGCCTTCGGCGGGCGGCTCTCCGGTACCGCCGCCTCCGGCGCCCCGTCCGGCTCCTTCGCCGATGGCGCCCCCGAGGCCCGCTGCACCTCCGCCTCCGTCTCCGACCATCGTGACGCCGCCCCGTCCCATGGCGCCTTCCGCACCGACTCCGAAAGGCGGAGAACCGGAAGACATTTTTTCCAATCTTGAACGTGCGCAAAAACCCATGGGAGCACCCACGGGTCCGATGATGCAGGCCCCTCGTAGTGGCGGAGGTGGGGGAATGAAGGCTTTGTTCGTGGTGTTGTTGATTGTCCTGGTTGTCGTGGGTATTGGAGGCGGCGCATTTTGGTACTTCGTTCTCCGGACGCCGCCCGAAGCAATTGAAGATACGACGATTCCGACGGGTGGCGGGAACGGAAATATCCCGCCCATTCCGACGGGCGTGGCTCCATCGGTCACGGACACGACGCCTATGCCGGCCGCACAAGAGCCCACGACCACCGAACCGGCCACATTACCGACGCCAGTCACGACGCCTCCTCCAGGCGCGAATGTCCCGCCGCCCACCTCGGTGACGAGCGAGCCCCCGACGACCACGCCTCCGGCTCCCGAACCTGATACCGATGGCGACGGCTTGGATGATCGCCGTGAAACCGAACTCGGTCTCAACCCGAACAATCCGGACACCGATGGCGACGGCTTGAGCGACGGCGACGAGGTTCTCAAGTACCGCACCAATCCGACGAATAAAGATACGGACCAAGATACCTACGAAGACGGGATGGAAATCCGCAACGGCTACAACCCGCTCGGAGCCGGTCAGTGTTCGAACGCAGAGTGCATTCCATAAACCTACATGGCCACCCTCACTCCCATGCCCAAGGGCTCGATGCCGCCCCCGCCACCCGCGGGAGGCGCTCCTGCCATGGGCCGGCGTGAGCCGGAAATCGTGGTGATGCCGGAAAAATATTACGGCATGGCCTTGAAGATGGAGGGGAAGACCCAAGCCGAGCTTGAGGCTATGGCCATGAAAAAGGCGGCCCCGGTTCCGCCAAAGGCTCCGGTTCCGGCAGGCCCCATCCAGCGCCGGCCGATTTGGCCATTCGTCTTATTGGTATTTGTCGTGGTGCTCGTGATCGCCGGATTGTTCGTTTGGTTCAATCGCGAAGCTTTGTTTCCGCAACCGAAACCGCCGGTCACTGTGGTGGAGACGCCGACCCCCAAGCCTGCGCCGAATGCCCCGGCAAACTTGGTCGCGACGGTTACGTCCGGTACGGCTCCGGTCGTGAGCTTGTCGTGGGTGGATGGCGGCGGTGAAAAAACCGGGTTCCGGATCGAGCGCCGTGACGGAGAGGGTGCCTATTTGCCATTGACGCCCCTCCCGCCGAGCGCCACGACGTTCCTGGATGTAACGGTTCGCACGGCGCATATCTATCAATATCGCGTGTTTGCGATTGGCCCTGGCGGCGAATCGGCCGCATCGAATGTTGCGACGGCACGCATCGAAGAATCTTCCCCATTGCCCGCGGTTCCCACCTTGCCTCCGGGCGGCTTGGATTCTGATTCCGATGGATTGTCCGATGCGGAAGAGGGTATCTTCGGAACCGACTCCCGCGTACCTGATTCGGACCGCGACGGGTTCTTGGATGGCAACGAAGTGTTCCATCTCTATAATCCGGCCGCCAAGGCGCCGGTACGCTTGCTGGACTCGGGTTTGGTGACAGCGTTCGTCTCGCCGGCTGGCTGGTCGCTCTTCATCCCGAAGGGGTGGACGTCCACGCTTGATTCCTCCGACGGTTCCCGCGCCACGGTCCGCACGGGTCAGGGTGAAACGTTCCGCATTTCCATCCAGGATAATCCGAATGGCGCGAGTTTGGCCGATTGGTACGTTGCCGGCCACGCCGGCGCATCGGCATCCCAGTTGCGCGAGATTCTTACCAAGGGAGGATTGACCGGCCTGCTTGGTCCGGAACGGACCGATGCCCAGTTCGCCTGGGATGGAAAGGTCTTCGTCTTGCAATATGATCTTGGAACGAGGCCGTTCATCAATTTCCGGACGAGTTATGAGATGATGTTGAATTCGCTGCGCTTATCCGGCGTACCCGTCGTGTCCGAGGAAGCGGCACCTTCGTTGGATGGCCCGGGCGAATTCCTCCAAACCACGTCTACCGCGACCACGACGACTCCATGATCCGCTTTGACTTGCTCGGCCGGAAACTTCCGGCCGTATTGCCCGAGACCGATCTGAAGCGGATCGGTCGCGTCGTACCTATGGCCTTGCGCGTCAAATCAAAAGGCGAGGTCAGCCTGGGATTCGTCGGGGAAAAAGAAATGCAGAAATTGAATACGCGTTACATGGGGAAAAAACGTCCCACCGACGTGCTCTCGTTTCCGGCGGCCAAAGATGCGCAGTTCCGTGAACCCGGCGCGCCGCAGTATTGGGGAGATCTGGTCGTGTGCATCCCATATGCCGCCCGCGAGGCAAAGCGACGGGGGATTGATCCGCGGGAAGAAGTCGTCCGGTTGATCGTCCATGGACTGCTCCACTTGCGCGGATTCGATCATCGGAATGAAAAAGAAGAGTTTGAGATGTTCAGCCTGCAGGAACGGTTGATTGAAAAATCCCTCCCATCCCGCGTATGAAACACCTCCTCCGCAGCTTCGGTCATGCCTTCCGCGGACTGGCCACCGCCTTCCGTTCGGAACGTAGTTTTCGCATCCAGCTCTTTGGGGTTTTGGTGCTTTTTTCGGTCTTGATCGTGCTCCCATTGGCCGCCTGGGAGCGGGCTTTGCTCGTGCTTGTGGCTACGCTCGTGCTGGTGCTAGAATTGGTCAACAGTAGTTTGGAACGCCTCGTGGACCTTGCCAAACCGCGCCTGCACGCGTATGCCGGAGAGATAAAGGACGTGATGGCAGGCGGGGTTTTGGTCGCGTCTATCGGCGCCGTTATCCTGGGGCTCATAATTCTTGGACCGCATCTCCTGACCATCCTGAACCGCGTATGAGGGAGCGCATTATCGCCGGCATCGATCTCGGAAGCCACACCATTCGTTTGGCCGTTGGCCAGGTGTCTTCCGGTACCGACAGACGCGAAATTGTGGAGCTCATCGGCGCACATGAAGTTCCATCCCAGGGGATAACCCGCGGAGCCATCCGTTCCATTGATGATGCCGTCGCGGCCATTTCCGCGTGCCTGGATGGAGCTGAGCGTCAAATTGGCGTCCCGGTATCCGAAGCGTATGTCGGGATTGGCGGCACGCCCGTCCAAGCCGTGACGACCAAAGGCGTGGTCGGCGTCTCACGTCCGGACAATGAAATCCGAGAAGAAGATTATTTTCGTGTCATTGATGCCGCCTCGGGCGGACAAATGGCCAATTACGACGTCCTCCACCGGTTGCCGCAGCGTTTTACCGTAGATAGCCAAACGGGCATCAAAGACCCAGTGGGGATGGAGGGGAAGCGCTTGGAGGCCGACGTGTGCGTCATCCAGGGGCTTTCCGGCCATGTCCGCAGCCTGACCAAGGCCGTGGGGAGCGCGAACGTGGATGTAAGCGGTATCGTGTTTACGCCGCTTGCGGCCGCCGAAGCGGCTTTGACCGGGCGGCAGCGCGATTTAGGAGTGGCCTTGGTGAATATCGGCGCGACCACGACCTCGGTTGCCGTGTTCGAAGAAGGGGATTTATTGCACGCGGCCGTAATCCCAATGGGTTCCGATCACGTCACCCGCGACATGGCGGTCGTCTTGCGTACCGATATCGACGTCGCCGACAAATGCAAACAATTATTCGTCTCCGCCGCTCCCGAACAGACGAGTGATAAAGAATTGGTTGACCTGCATGATCTGGGCGCCTCGGAGCACGAGTTGGTTTCTCCGCGATTCATGTCCGACATTGCTGCGGCGCGCATCGAGGATTTGTTCCTTGCGGTCGAGAAAGAGCTCCGCCACGCGGACCGCAGTGGCCATCTTCCGGCCGGAGTGATTTTGGTTGGCGGCGGCGCCAAGTTGCGCGGCATGGTCGAAGCGGCAAAAAAACATCTGCGTTTGCCGGCGAGTCTCGCCGGCCAGATTTCCATCCCGAGCCCGCTATCGGAGATCACCCGTGATCCGGCATTTGCTCCGGCCGTCGGCATCATGATGTGGGGGCATAACCAGGAGCGCTCTGGCCAATCGAATGGCTTGGTCGGGGATTGGGGAGGGAAGACCAAGGCCGTGGGCAAGGTCGGCGATTCCATCAAGAGGATTTTCAAGTCTTTTATTCCGTGATCAATCAAGTATCAAGTAGCAAGTATCAACTAGGCTCCAGAAGGAGCCTTTTTGTTGATTAGGGTGATACTTGCTACTTGATACTTGGCCCTTGACTAAACGGTTTGACCCGACATAGCGGGGAGCGTAACGTCGAATGGATGATCAATTTTTGTGGTCAATGCAGACAAAAATGAACCTCTCACGTACTCAACACTATGGCCGAAGTAAAACCTGAAATCGAAACATTTGCGAAGATCAAAGTCGTCGGCGTCGGCGGCTCGGGCGGCTCGTCCGCAAATCGCATGATCGCGTCGAAAATTCGCGGCGTTGATTTTATCGCGATGAACACCGACGTGCAGGCACTGCATCTCTCGCTCGCGCCGACCAAATTGCATATCGGCAAAACGGTGACGCGCGGTTTAGGCGCTGGCATGGATCCGGAAGTCGGCGCGCGCGCGGCCGAAGAGAGCGCCGCGGAAATTCGTGAAGCGTTGAAAGGCGCGGACATGGTCTTCGTGTCGTGCGGGTTGGGCGGAGGCACAGGTTCGGGTGCGAGTCCGGTCGTCGCGGCCATCGCGAAAGAACTTGGCGCGCTTACCGTCGCCGTCGTGACGCGCCCGTTCGCGTTCGAAGGGACACAGCGCAAAGCTATCGCCGAAGGCGCGCTTGAAAAACTCGCGTCGCAAGTGGACACCATCATCACGATTCCGAACGACCGCATCCTGCAATTGATCGATCGCAAGACCACCATGATGGAGGCTTTCGAAACCATCGATGATGTTTTGCGCCAGGCCGTCCAGGGCATTTCGGAACTCATTACCAGCCCGGGCCAAATCAACACGGACTTCGCTGACGTTCGCAAAATCATGAATAATAAGGGCGCTGCTCTCATGGGGATCGGCCGCGGCCACGGAGAGAACCGTGCAACGGATGCCGCCAAGGCCGCCATCGCTTCGCCGCTTCTGGAAGTTTCGATGGACGGTGCGAAGAGCGTGCTCATTTCCATCACCGGCGGTTCCAACCTCACGCTCCAGGAAGTGCATGAAGCCGCGACCCTCGTCACCAAGAACGCCGACCAGGATGCGACCGTCATCTGGGGCACGTCCATTGATGAGTCGATGAAGGATGATATTAAAGTCACGGTCATCGCCACGGGCTTTGACCGCGTTCCGCCGGGAATGCCGACGGGCCGGGCCAGGGCGCAAGCGGCGCCCGCGCCGGCCGCGCCGTATGTGCCGAAGTCGCCGGCTCCGGAGCCGCGCCCGGCTCCGAGCTCGAGCGAGCCGCTCGCCCGCGTGCCGATGCAGCAGCCGCGCGTCCCGAACAATCCGGTTCCGCCGGGATTCGGCGTGCCGAGCGCCGTCCAGCAGCCGCCAGAACCTGTGAAAGAGTCGGCTCCGTCTGCCCGCCAAAGCGAAACCAACGGCGGGATGGAAGAGCTGCCGAAAGCTCCCGGCTTGTTCTCGCGCGTGATTTCCAAACCCGAGGCCCCAGCTCCGAAGGCCCAGCCTATTGAACCAAGAACGGCTTCAAGCTCCATTCCGCCCGTCTCACGCAAGAGCGAGGATGAGGACGATATGGATGCAATCCCAAGTTTCATCCGGAAGAAGATGATGTAGACTGTCAGGTATGTTCTGTCCCGTGTGCAACCATCCCGACACCCGCGTACTTGATACGCGGGTGTCTTTGGATGGGACGTCCATCCGCCGCCGACGGCAATGCGACGAATGCGACTATCGGTTCTCGACCAGCGAAACCGTCGAGCTATTGAACCTGGTCATTATTAAACGGGACGGTTCGCATGAGCTCTACTCCCGTGAAAAGATCGAACGCGGCCTCCGGCGGGCTTTGGAAAAACGTCCTCATACCGAAGCGGATTTTCGCGGCTTGGTCGCCGGCATTGAGCGTGACGTCCAGCGCCTGAATGCGCAGGAGGTAAGAAGTTCCGACATCGGCACCATTATCATGGAGCGGCTGAAGTCTTTTGATAAAGTCGCGTATATCCGCTTCGCGTCCGTGTACCGCAGCTTCGAAGACGTGAAGACGTTCCAGGCTGAGTTGGACCGCTTGGTCGCCTCATCGCGCGGGAAAAAGAAAAAAGCAAAGAAATCCGGGAAACCAAAACGTCGCAAATCCCGTTAGACTTCGCGTGTTACGTGATGCGTGTTACGCGAACAAGCGTGATATACTGGGGGGCATGAAGGCTTCGACGCGGCGTACGCTCTTCGTGTGGGTCGGGGCGTTCGCGATCAGCACCATTTCCGGCGCGGTCGCGGGGGTTTTGGTTTTTTCGTCCTTGGTGGCACCTCCTGTTCCGATCGCCCCGGTCATCTCGCAAAGCGAGGATGCCGAAGTCATTTCAGTCGTGGAACGCGCCCTTCCGTCGGTCGTTTCCATCGACATTATCCAAAAGGAGGATTCCCCGGCGTTCCGGAGCGGATATCCGATCGGGCCCGTGAGCATCGGCGGCGGTTCCGGCTTTTTTATCTCGGAAGATGGATTAGTGGTGACCAATCGTCACGTGATTTCCGATACCCAGTCCGAGTACGTGGTGTTGACCCAGGATGGCCGCGAATTGCCGGCAAAGGTTTTGGCCTTGGATCCGTCGCTTGATCTCGGCGTGCTGAAAGTCGAAGGAACGGATTTTCCGGCTCTCGCATTGGGAGACAGTGATTCCCTCAAGGAAGGGCAAACCGTCATCGCGATCGGAAATACCTTGGCCGAGTTCAGCAATAGCGTGACCAAAGGCGTGGTCTCCGGGTTGAACCGCAGCCTGATCGCGGGAGAATTCGACGAAGAAGAGTTGATCGAAGAAGCCATCCAAACCGACGCGGCCATCAATCCGGGGAATTCCGGCGGCCCGCTTATCACCTTGGACGGAAAAGTCGTGGGGATGAATACGGCCGTATCAGATGATGCGCAGTCGCTTGGGTTCGCGCTCCCATCCAACGCGCTGGCCCGTGCCGTGGAGAGCGCTCGCAAGTTCGGACGCATCGTGCGGCCGTGGATTGGCGTCCGTTATATCCCGGTGGATGCCGAAATCGCCCGGAATGAGGGGTTGGCGAAAGAGTATGGCGCGTTGATTTTGGGGAATGGTCAGCGGGATCCGGGCATCGTGCCTGATTCGCCGGCCTCCAAGTCCGATTTGAAGGAGCGAGACGTGATCCTGGAGATCAACGGGGAGCGCGTGGGGGATCCGCGCTCGCTCGCGACCATTGTATCGCGCCTGAGCCCGGATGAGACGGTCATGTTAAAAGTCGCGCGCGGAGAAACTGAACTGCAAATCCCGGTAACGCTTGAAGAACGACCGCAAGAATAATATGTCCGCCAAACGCACCAAAATCGTCTGCACGATCGGACCGGCCTCCGATTCCATCGAGACCCTCACCGCGCTTACCGAAGCCGGGATGAACGTCTGTCGTTTGAACTTTTCGCACGGCACGCACGAGAACCACGCCGAACTCATCAAACGCATCCGGCAAGTGCGCGATGTGACCGGCGAGCCGCTGTCCATCCTGCAAGACCTCCAGGGCCCGAAAATCCGCGTCGGCGAGATGCCGGAAGAGGGGGTGGAACTGCTCGCTGGCAAGCCCATTGTGTTTACGTCCGACAAAGGGGATATCCCAAAGCGGATTCCCGTGACGTATCCGAATCTTCATGAAGACGTAAAGCCGGGCCAGCGTTTATTGCTGGATGACGGCTTGCTCGAAGTCTTAGTGAAATCCATCAAAGGCAAAGACGTGACGTGTGAAGTGATTACGGGCGGAAAGCTCAAATCCCACAAGGGCCTTAATCTTCCGGAAACCGAAACCAAGATTTCCGCGATTACGGATAAGGATAAAGAGGACCTCATCTTCGGCGTCGCCCAGGGTGTAGATTGGATTGCCTTGTCTTTCGTTCGATCCGGCGAGGACATCCGCCAGTTACGCTTGCTCATCGAAGCCGAAGAAAAAAAGCTCGCCAAACCGCGGGAAGTCCCGATCGGCATTATCGCCAAAATCGAAAAGCCGCAGGCCGTCGAAAAAATGGACGAGATCATCGCAGAGGTGGATGCCATCATGGTGGCGCGTGGAGATTTGGGGATCGAGATGCCGGCCGAAAAAGTCCCGGTCATCCAAAAAGATTTGATTAAAAAGTGTTTGGCCCTCGGCAAGCCGGTCATCGTCGCGACCCAAATGCTGGATTCCATGATCCGCAATCCTCGTGCGACGCGCGCCGAGGTCTCGGACATCGCGAATGCGGTGATCGATCATGCCGATGCGACCATGTTGTCCGGCGAAACCGCGAGCGGGGAGCATCCGCTGGAAGCGGTAAAAACCATGGCCGCGACCATCATCGAAACGGAAAAGAGTTCCTATGATGATTTGCCCGTCCAAACGCGTCTCAAGAATACCGATGATGAAGCGATCACGAATGTCGCGAGCATTTTGTCTCAGATGACTGATACCAAAGCGATCCTTGTTGCGGCCATGAATGGGGGAGCGGCTCGCTTGGTTTCACATTTCCGTCCCGAAGTGCCGATTTGTGCCGCCCTGCCCTCCGAGGAGGTCGCGCATCAATTAAACCTGTCATGGGGCGTGCGTCCGATGTATCTCGAAGGGGCGAAAACCATTCCAGAGCTCATTGAAAAAGGTTTGGAAGAATTGAAGCGCCAAAAACTCGTGTCCGCCGGAGATGAGATCGTTATTGTGGCCGGTGACCAGCTCGGCGATTCCGGACACGTCCAATTGGTGGAGTTGAAGAAGGTTTAGGTGCGCTTGGCGAGCTCGACCCAGACTTTTGCCGGCCTCATCATCACCGTCCAAAGCGAGGCATCCGTCGCGAGACCCGGCGTTCCCGTCGTAGGATATTCGTTTTTCGCTGGGCGATAGTACGTGCCGAAGATGATATCGATAATGGGAAAAAACTGCGCGAAGTTTTTGTTTTGATGTTGCGGTTGGTTGGAATGGTGGATGCGATGCATTTGCGGCCCGGTCAAAATCGGCGTGGCAAATCCAAGATTGAGCTTGAGATTCGCATGCGTAAAGAACAGCCAGCCCGTGAAGAGAAAGGGGAGGATAAGCGAGGCGGTCGCATCTGCTCCGATAGCATAATTCAGCGGCAGGACGATAAAACTCGCCTGGAGGGGACGCTCAAGCCAATATGTGCGCATGCTGGTCGTCGCATTCAATTCCGTATCTGAGTGATGTAGCTCGTGAATCGGCCAAAACCATTTGAAATGGTGCTGGGCGCGGTGATACCAATAAAACAGCAAATCAGTCAGAAAAAGATACGCGAATACGACGAGCAGCGAGAAGCCCCATCCCCGATCGGGGAGCCGTTGGGCCTTGAAGGGAATCAGCGGCAGAATCCAAGCCAGGAACGCGGCACCCGTTGCGACAAGGATCATAGTAAACAGGGCATTCCGGAAACGGCCTTTGGGTTTTTGCCCGATCTCAGCCGGAAAAAAGACTTCGAAGATTCCCAATATAAAATAGAGGCTAATGATAGTGAGAAACGTTCGGGTCATGGGGAGCATTTTTGCAAGAAAACGGGGGAGGGGCAATCAAATCAAAAACCTCCTTTGCAGGAGGTTTTTGCATGGCGGACGCGAAGGGATTCGAACCCTCGGTCTTCTCCGTGACAGGGAGACGTGTTAACCGGGCTACACCACGCGTCCGTAATTTCCGCTTATTTGCCTTGACGGATCATCCGGTCGGGTGGACGATGGAAGCTGTCTCGGCGGGCGATACCTTAGCAAGACCCGCCCTCCCTGGCAAGCCCCGCCTTTGCCTCCGGCTTCGGCGGGCGCAGCCAGGAAACCACATATGTTTGCCCTTATCCGCCACGCCGGTTATCGCATCGCTACCGGTTCGCTTACGCCCGAAGGACATGGGCAGGCCTTGGCATTGGCCGAGGCTATAAAAAGCATTCCGGGCGTCTGGACCGAGGTCCGTACTTCACCGACGGCCCGTACCCGTGAAACCGCGAACATTATCGGCGAACGACTCTCCATCCCCGTGAGGGAGGACGATCGCTTGGGCGTGGATGGGGATCTATCCGACCTGATGCCCCCGACCGAACCAAAGGGGATTATCTTCGTTTCGCATCTGCCCATCCTAAGTCGGATGTTGCGTGCGTGGAGCCGGCTCCTCGGCCAAAATGAACCTCCGCTCACGGAGATCGCCTGCGGATACCTCATCAGCCCGGAAGAGCAAAAAATGTCACCTTTGAAAGGATGATTTTCTTGTCCGAAACCATCCCGGTCGTTATTCTTGGACCATGAACAAGTCGCCCTGGATTGAACAGCTTCACCGCACCCGTCCGGAACGCCTTCTGGAAGAAAATGTTTCTACCGACGTCGCCATTATCGGCGGCGGCATTTCCGGCATCATGACCGCCTATTTCACTTTGCGGTATACGGAGAAGCGCGTAGCCCTCATCGAGGGCGGTTTGGTGGGTCATGGCGCAACCGGACACAATGCGGGACAAATCGTATCCGATTTTGAGCGTCCATTTCGTGAGATGGTGGCCCAATTCGGCCTTGAGGCGACCTCAAACGCGGTAAGCGCCATCGAAGGGACCTGGGAGACACTCGAAGAACTGATGCATCAGACGAATATACAGGTGCCCATTTCCTATTCCACGGGATATATCGGCTATTCAACCGTCGAACAGATCAAAGCGGAGCTAGAGAACATGTATTGGAGAAAACAGGGAGGGCTTCCGGTAGAGACTTTACTGATCGCCAGCGAGTCCAAGGAGGCGCTCCAGGGCCTGAACCCCGCCTATCAGACATTCGTTTCGTATATACCCAATAAGGACATCTGGTCTTTGCTTGAGACGGATGACGAGCAATACATTGCCGTACACAGCTCCAAGCGAGCCTGCGTGAATAGCGCCCTGCTCACCGAGTCGTTGGCGGGATATTTGCTCCAGACCTATCCTGAGCGTTTTTCCCTGTTCGAGAAGACCATGGTGGAGATGATTGACCTTGGGTCCCGGAGCGCCGCCATTTCGGTCGTTGGCGGCAAAGAAGTGAAGTCACATCGCGTCGTGCTTTGCACGAATGGATTCGAGCAGTTGCATATTAAGAATTCCGGCGTGAACCTTGATACCAAATTCCATCATTCCGTAACCGGAACCGTGGGATATATGGCGGGCTACCTTGATCCGATCGATCGGCCCCCGACGGCTAACACCTATTTTGAGCATGACAATGCCCTCAAGCCGTATGAACCGTACTTTTATCTGACGCGCCGCCCGTTCGAAATCGAGTCAAAACTCAAACACAACCTCGTGTGCGTCGGCGGGCCGGAATTCGATTTGGAGGATTTAAGCGCATACGACCGGAAGCATGAGATCCCCAAACAAACGGCCGCGGACCTCGATTCATTTCTGAAGCGCGCCTACGCACATGCCCCGAAAGGGGAGATTGAATATAAATACCAGTGGCACGGTTTGATGGGATACACGCCGAACCGTTTGCGCATGATCGGGGCCGAGCCCTGCAATCCGACCCTTATGTACAACCTTGGATGCAACGGCATCGGAATCATGGCATCCATTTTCGGCGGAAAGCGTATCGCCATGATGTTGGCCGGGAAAAAAATGAAACCGCTCCTATTTGATCCCCAGGACATGCGCTGTTTGATCGCATAAAAACATCCCCGCATTGCGGGGGATGTTTTTTTTCTTACGCGGCAGCGATGGCGCTGACCGGATGCCACGAGTGCATTTCGGCCGGAACCTCGATGGAACCCAGGTTATGGGCGACCACGAGGGCGGCGCGCATGGCTTCGTATTCGGACTTGATATCGTGCGTACCCGCATACCAGTTCGTCGGATCTTCCGAGTGGGAACGGAGGATTTCTTCCAGCGACATCCATTCGAACTTCTCGACTTCGCCCGGCTGGGGGGTGAAGTGCGAAGCCGGGGCGTCATGCAGGATCACGTATTCGCGGATCCAGAGACGGGACTTCTGGTGTTTGGTGGTGCGCCATTGGATGAGGCGTTCCGGAGCGGCGTTTACGCCCGCTTCCTCGTGCAGCTCTTTGAGCGCGTTGGTTTCGTAGGTTTCGCCGACGCCGACGTGACCGCCCACGTGGGTGGACCAACCGTTCGGAAGGCGTTCCTTAAGCGGGGAGCGCTGGTGGCACAAGAGGTCACCGCGCGAGTTCAAGATGAAGACATTGGTCGAGCGGCACCAGGCTTGCTGGGCAATGGCTTCGGCGCGCGGGAGCGTGCCGAGTTCGACGTTCGTGTGTTCGCAAACAATGGGCAGGTGTTCCATAAATATAACCAAAACAGGGGATAAGACCCACGAACTCGTCTCAAGAATATTGGCTTTTTCCATAGGGTAGTCCGCCTAGCGGACCGACCCGGAACAAACGTGATTCTTGAGGCGATTAAGGATTCGTGGGCCAAGATCATACCACATTTTTCGCTAAAGTCAAGCTAGAATGTGATTTTGTGGATAACTTTTGGCTAAGGTTAGGGGAGAGAAAAACGCTTATATTAGCCAATAAATAAAGACATTTTGATTGACAAAATGTCTTTTTCGTGCTATTATGGTTGGTTCTGAGGATGGTTATGGTTCGCCCTTTCCAACTTCCCCCTCAGTCCACGGATGATCATGTCGAACCGCTTCGGTTTCTACGGCGTTCTCGGTGGCATCACCTTCGCGTTCCTCGTCAGCAAGCTGATGGGCTGCGCCTCCCCCGCCTCGGCGGATCACCCTCGCGACGAGCGTCCCTCCATCACGACGGTGGAGATCATCGGCCAGACCGAGACCTTCGTCACCGACGACGGGATCACGGTCGAGGTCGAGCCCGGCACGCTCACGCTCTACCACAACTGATCGCACGCGCGTTACTCGCGCAGCGAAAACCCGCTCTCGAAAGAGGCGGGTTTTCAATATCCTGACCCTACTTCCGTTTTAAAACCTTCTGTACGGCTTTCATGATGTGCTTGGCCGTCATGCCGTATTTTTCCAAAAGCTCATTCGGTTCGCCGCTTTCGCCGAAGCTATTCGGCATGCCGACATTCTCAATCGGCGCCGGGAAGTTGCGTCCCAGGGTTTCCGAAACCGCTCCGGCCAATCCGCCGATGATTTGATGCTCTTCCACGGTTACGCATGCGTTTGTTTTTTTCACGCTCTTTACGAGCGTGGCTTCATCAAACGGTTTCAAGGTATGGCAGTTGACCACCTCGCAGGAGATTTTTTGTTTTTTGAGCATCTCCGCGGCGACGAGGGCTTGGTGCACGAGCGGTCCGCAGGCGGCGATCGTCACGTCCTTCCCCTCTCGCATCACGATCGCTTCGCCGAGCTTGAAAGGGGTTTTCTCCGTGGTGATCACCGGCGTCTTTTCACGCGCGAATCGGAAATAGGCGGGGCCCTTCATGTTGGCCAAAGCCTTAGTCGCCTTTTTCGTTTCCTGATAGTCGCACGGCACGACCACGGTAAGGTTTGGCAGCACGCGGGTAATCGCGAGATCTTCCAGGGCCTGGTGCGTGGCTCCATCCGGTCCAACGGAAATGCCGGCATGCGCTCCCGCGACCTTTACATTGGCTTTGGTATAACACACGGAAACGCGGAACTGGTCCCAATTGCGTCCCGGCACGAAGACCGCATACGAGCTCACGAATGGGATTTTCCCCGATAAGGCCAAGCCGGCCGCGACTCCCATCATGTTCTGCTCGGCCACCCCGCATTCGAAGAAGCGTTTCGGATAGGCTTTTTGGAAAAGATGCGCCCGCGTCGATTCAGCTAAGTCCCCGGTTAAGACCACCACGCGCTCATCCTCTTTCCCAAGCTCAACCAAGCCATCGCCATAGCCGTTGCGCGTCGGGATTTGCTCGACGTCGGCCGCGAAGACCTTGGGATTGAGAAAGAGGTTCTTTGCCATAGATTAACGTCGCGTGATGCGCTTCACGATGCGCCAGACGATCCACGCCACGAGACAGGCGCCGAGTAGGACCGGGGCCACGAATCCGATCAAGAACACACCGCCGGTAATCAGGAAGTCGGCCAACCCCTGCAAGCTTTCCACAAGACCGCGCAAAGCGAGGTTGAATGTTTCACCCGGCTTCCACACGCGGGACGGGACTTCCACCTTTGCTTCTTCCGTTAACGTGACGCTGAGCGTCGCATAGGTGGTGCGGTCATTCAGGAAGCGCATCTGCCCTTCCATCTGTTCGATGCGCGAGCGCACTTCGCCCAAGCGCGCCGTGACATTCAACGTGTCTTCGATATCGCTCGCGCGCTTCAAAATCTCGAGGTATTGCGCCTCTTCGGCTTTGGCCGCGCGCAAACGCGCGTCCAGATCCACGTATTGGTCGGTGACGTCTTGGCCGGATTCGCTTTCATCAAAGACGGTCGAGGCCAAGCGCTTGGCGGCCTCCATCACTTCGCGGAATTTTTCGTTCGGGACGCGCACTGTGGCATACGCCGTCTTCACGCCGTTCCGGTCCGTCGTATTCGCCGAGGCGACGAATCCGCCGGCGGTTTCGGTCAGGGTCCGTAACTCCACGAGCCGTTTCGCCGCATCATCCACGCGCATGGTGAGGCTTCCGGTACGGATTACGCGTTCGCCGACCCGGAGGCGGTCATCCGGACTGGCTCCGGGAGCCGGCGTCGGGGCGATAGGCAACATCTTCCCTCCATCGTAGTACATGTCGGTTGCCGATTCCTCGCGCGCCGGGATGCCTGCGATGGGCGGCATGGAGGGTGCTACCGCACCGGTGCCGCCGCGTGTCGCCGTACCGCTTACGCCCCATTGCATGGCTGGGGATGGCGGCAAATCGAAGAGCGCGCGCGTGGCCTGCCAGATGATGGCGACCAGGACGAGGATCAAGATGCCGGAAACGATCGCGACAATGCCGAATGGGCGAAGCGGGTGGGCGGATTTGGAAGGGGTGGCCATATGGGAGAGGTTACGTGTTATAGATTATGTGATTATTCATGCTCGCTTTTGATGCGTCCGCGTAAGGTACGAAGTTCTTGTAGGGCTTGTTCAGCCTCCTCCTTGTTGGGCGGTTTGCCGTGCCACTCAAAGTGTTTTTCCATGAAGCTCACGCCCTTGCCCGGAATCGTATGCGCGAGGATCACGGTTGGTTTTTCATAAATGGCTTTCGCTTCGTTTACCGCGTCGATGAATTGTTCGATGTTATGGCCGTCAATGTCGATCACGTGCCAGTTGAAGGCCTTCCATTTATCCGCCAGAGGTTCAAGCGGCATGATGTCTTCCGTGAACCCGTCTATTTGAATGTTGTTTCGGTCCACGATGGCCGTCAGGTTCCGTAGCCGTTCTTTTCCCGCCATCATGATCGCTTCCCAACTCTGCCCTTCGTCGAGCTCGCCGTCGCTCATGAGTGCGTAGGTGTGCCATTTCGCTCCGTCCATTCTCGCGGCCAGGGCCATGCCTACGGCTTGTGAGAGTCCTTGCCCCAGGGGTCCGCCGCACGTTTCAATGCCGATGTCGAAGTGGTTATTCGAGTGGCCTTGGAATGGGTGGCCGAGTTTGCGGAGGTTTTTGAGGAAATCTGTACGTGAACAAAAGCCGCGTTGCGCGAGCGTGGCGTAAAGCACCGGACAGATATGGGCATTGGATAGCACGACGCGGTCTCGGTTCGGCAGATCAGGTTTTTTTGGATCTACGTTCAAGAGTTTGAAATACAAGGCCGTAAAAATGTCGGCCATGCCCAAGGGACCGGCCGAGTGGCCGCTCTTCGCTTCCACCAAAGCCGTAATCACGTCTTGGCGGATTTCATTGGCTTTCAGGGCCAGGTCTTTTTCCGAAAGGTTCACGCGTCCCGCCATATATCTTTCATTATACATCAAAAGCCCCCGCTCTGCGGGGGCTTTTGATATTTGATGCTTGGCTGACTAGTTCACGACGTTGATCGTACCGTTCATGACGGGATAGATCGAGTCGCGGTAGTCATACGAGCCGACGGTGTCGAAGCGCTTGCTGTAGGAAGCGTTCACGGCGATGTCGCCCGAGTTGCCGAAGCTGCCGGTGACATTGTGCACGGCGTTGTCACGGTTGGTGAAGGTCACCGTGGTGCCCTTCTTGACCGTGATGGTGGCCGGGACGTATCCGTTGCCAGCCGAACCGATCGAAACCGTAACCGCGGTCTCATCGAACTGCTTGTCCTGCGAGATGGTCGTGGTGAGCGTCATCACGTTGGCAGGCTGGTAGTCGTTCGCCGTCTGGATCGGCGTACCAATGCGGTAGTTGATGAAGAACGGATCCGGGAGGTCTTCGACGTTGCTCTTCCAAGCGATGCCGTAGAGGGTCTCGGCGAGCTGTTCGGTTGCGACGTGGCGCAGGATGCCGCCCTGGTCGACGACATAGGTGCGCGGGTCGGTGGTGATCTTCAACATCTTGCGGCCCGGGCGATAGGTGACGTTGCCACCCAGCGGTACCGTGGACAAGGCGCCATCAGAGATGGTCTTTACGCCGTCGAAGTTGGTGTACCAGCTGAAGTACGTCTTGGCATTCGGGAAGACGTAGCGCTTACCGTTCGGGGCGAAGTAATAGACGGTGTCCATGGAGCCCTTGATGAGGTCTCCGGCGGAGAAGGCGCCCGTGACCGCAGCCTGGGAGGCTACCGGAGCGACGAGCATGGCGACGGTGCCGACGGCGGCAAGGGCGCGCTTGAAACGAGAAATCATAGCGTGAAAAGAAACGGGTGTGGATGAATAAGCCTTTATAGGATGGAGGGTTTTCCTCGCGCGGTCAACTTATTGCACGACGACCGCGGAAGACGTGGCCGTTCCGATCATGCCCGGAATGTCTCCGGCGCGACCGATGAAGCGGAATGTTCCGGCGGTAGGACGCATGACTTGCGCCGTACAGAAGCTCGATTCGCAGCGCTTGATGAGCGTGCCGTCGCTTTCCGTAATTTCGGTGAAGGCGATGCCGTCGTCATCGGAGGCGGAGACCGATACGTCCACGGTTTCACCGCGCAACATCGAGTTCTTGCCGGGCGTGATGGTGACAACCGGGCGCGGATTGCTCACCACCTCAAAACTCTCGACGGAAGTTTGGCGCGTAAAGCCGTTGGCGTCGCGGATCACGCCATAGGCGGTGTGTACGGTTCCGATGGGGGACGTTTCAAGGCCTGTGTAGCGGCACTGTTGGACCACGTTGCAACCACGCACGTTATTTCCGTCCAGGAAGATGTCAATCGTGTTTGCCACGAAGCTGGAATCAACGTCCACGATGATTTCGCGTTGCGTATCCGGTTTGATTTCCGGATTCGTGATCGTGAGGGTGACTCCCGGCGATCCGGCGGTGGTCAGAATGGTGCTCGTGGTCCAGGCGCGGTACTGGTCGCCCCAGACGAATTCCGCCACGGCGATAGAGGAAGTGCCCGTTCCGGTTTGGACATCAGCTCCGCAGGGGCTGTATTCACAATGGCGGGTGAGGATGCCGTTCCAGAAGATATTGATATACCAAAGGCCGGTCGAGGGCTGGGCCGAGGCGATCAACGTGATGGTTTGATTGATGGACGGTTCTTCGGGAGTCGCGCTCAGGGTTCCGGTGCGGGTTGGCGTGGGAGCCGGAGGCGTGCTCGTCGTCGTGGTCGGTGTGGGAGCCGGAGGCGGCGTGGTCGGTTGTTCCAGGTTTCGGTCGCGGTTGATGGAGGTCGAGAGCGCAAGCTCATTCGCTACCGAGTATTCGCCGGCGCTCGGAATCGGGTTGCCGATGCGGTAGTTCACGAAATACGTATCCGCGATATCGTCGATTTTGGTATTCCAGTCCGCGCCGTATAAATCACGCGCGACCGATTCGGTTTGGACCCAGCGCAAAGTTCCGCCGGCGGCCACGGCATAGACTTTCGGATCGGTATTGATTTTCACCATCTTCAAACCGGGGCGGTACGTGACATTGCCGCCAAGGGGCAGGCTCGCCAGTTCGCTGTCGCTGATGGTCTGCACGGAATCGAATCCCGCATACCAGGTGTTATAGACTTTTTCATTCGGAAAGACGTATCGCTTCCCATCCGCGCCGCAATAATAGACGGAGGAGAGGGAGCCCTTGATCAGGGTGCCGGACGTGCATCCGGCGGCGTGGCCAAGGAGCGGGGCAAACAGGAGGCTTGAGCTCGCAAGCCCAATCAAAAAACGCTTGGTAGTCATACGCGGATAGTGTACCACGCCACGCGCGTCTACGCGGCACGTTAAACGCCCTCGATCAGTTTTTTCAGGCTTTGGGCGGCGGCTCGCGGATGCGCGTCCGCAAAGATCGCCGATGCTGCGCAAATCCGGTCTACGCCGGCATTCAATAGTTGCGGGATAAGGGCCCGGGTAATCCCGCCGTCAAACCCAATGGTCAAAGACGGCCAACGCTCCTTTATTTCTTTTGCTTTGCTGATGGTGGAGGGGATGAGCGCTTGTCCGCTCCAGCCGGGCGTTACGCCCAAGACCAAGACTTCATCCAGTTGTTCGATAAACGGTTCCAGCCGTTCGAGGGGCGTTTCCGGCGAGAGGGCGAGCCCGCATTCAAGGCCGAGCGCCTCGCATTCATTCAAGACGGCTCGGTGGTCAATCGGAATTTCAAAATGCCACAAGGCTCGTACGAATTGCGGAACGCGTTTCCATGCACGGATAACCGACAACGGATCCGACACCATGAGGTGCAATTCGATTTCAAGCGTCGTATCCAAAGCGGCGGCTTCGTAATAGGTGCGGTTGGAAACGAAGTGTCCGTCCAGGCAATCGATCTGGATGCACTTCGCGATGCCTTCAACGATCTTCAAGCGTTCGCGGAAGGTGTCCGCGTCTTTTGCGAGGATGGCGGGAATGAGCTCGGCCATGTTAGTCGCGGATATCGTCGAGTTGCTTGACGCGGCGCACGTGGCGCTTCTCTTTCGACGGTTTCGCTTTCAAAAACGCGGCGATGATCTTTTTTGCGGCGGCCGGTTTCGTGATCCAGCCTCCCAACACGAGCGCGTTGGCATGATTGTGTTCGCGCGCGAGTTTCGCGTCCTTGTCCGTGCGCGCGACAATGGCTCGCATGCCCCGAAATCGGTTGGCGGCGATATCCATGCCGTGTCCCGTTCCGCAAAACAAAAGTCCGAGCGCGTTTTTGTCTTGCAGGACGGCCATGGCGACTTTTCGGGCCGCGAGGGGATAGTCATCGCCTTCGATCTTGGCCGGGCTTAAGTCCATGGAATTCTTCAAAACGCCTTTTACCGCTTCCTTAAGGGCAAAACCGGCATGGTCGGCTCCGAGGTAGATGGTGGTCTTCATGGGCATAGGTTGCTTGACCGTGGATGAAATTCGACGCATTCTTAGCGAGTTGCAACAAGTATATGTCAGACACCTCAAAGTCCGCCACAGGCGGATCCGCCTCCGGCGGACCACAAGCGCCGCTTCTCCCGAGAATCGAAGAGGAGATCTTGGCGTATTGGAAAAAGCACGATATTTTCCGCCGCTCTATTGAGGAGCGCCCGGAATCCAAGGGCTACGCGTTTTATGACGGTCCGCCATTCGCGACCGGCATGCCGCATCACGGCAACCTTTTGCAGAGCGTGATCAAGGACGTGGTGCCGCGCTATTGGACGATGAAAGGGTACCGCGTGCCGCGCGTGTGGGGTTGGGATTGTCACGGCCTTCCGGTCGAAGCCCTGATTCAAAAAGAATTAAAACTCCAAGGCAAGCCGGCCATCGAAGAATACGGCGTCGCGGAATTCAATCGTGCGTGTGCGAATTCGGTTTTGAAATATGCCGAAGAATGGAAGAGTTATGTCGAACGCATCGGCCGTTGGGTCGAGTTCGACGGTGCCTATAAAACAATGGACCATACCTTTACCGAATCGGTGTGGTGGGCGTTTGCCGAACTTTGGAAAAAGAAACTCATCTATAAAGGATTACGTGTCTCGTTTTTCTCGCCGTCGAACGGCACGCCGCTCTCCAACTTCGAAGTGGCGATGGAGAATTCGTACGTGGATGCGGAAGACCCGTCCGTGATCGTGAAATTCCCGGTTATCGGGGAGAAAGACACCTATTTTCTCGCTTGGACGACGACGCCTTGGACGCTTCCGGCCAATGTCGCGCTCGCCGTGCATCCGGATGAAATGTACGTGAAGGTGCGTGTGCATGCGCGCAAGGAAACCTATTGGTTCGCCGATACGCTGAGCTCGAAAGTTCTGCGCGAGTATTTCCCGCTGCAAGAAAAGCAAAATGATTTTGAAATCTTGGAAAAACGCGCGGGTTCCGGCTTGGTCGGCATGTCCTACGAGCCGCCATTCGTCTTTGATGACGCGACGCGCGAACGTCTGACGGGCCGCGCCGGAAACATCATCTACCAGGTGATCGCGATGGACTATGTCACCATTGAAGACGGAACGGGCATCGTACACACGGCTCCGGCGTTCGGCGAAGAAGACTTCCGCGCGTCGAATGAACGCAAGCTTCCCGTTTTGGTCACGCTCGACGACAACGGCGTTCAGCTTCCGGGCGTTCCGTTGGTCGCCGGCATGGGATTCATGGAATCCAACGGACCCATCGTGAAGGATTTGGAATCCCGCGGCCGGTTATTCCGTTCGGAAACCGTTACCCACTCGGTGGCGATTTTTGCACGCAATAATACGCGCCTGATTTATAAGGCGCAGGACGCCTGGTACGTGGACGTCACCAAACTCAAGCCGAAAATGCGCAAAACGGCGGCCAAGATCAATTGGCATCCGGAACATATTAAGGAGGGGCGTTTCGGCAAAGGAATCGAAACCGCGCCGGACTGGTGCATTTCACGCAGTCGTTTTTGGGGCGCGCCTTTGCCGGTCTGGACCAATGCCGACGGCACGGACGTGCAAGTATTCGGCTCCATTGCCGAACTCGAAAAGGCCGCGAAGCAGAAAATCAACGTGAAAGATCTCATGTCCCTCCACCGTCCGGCCGTGGATGAGATCACGTTCAAGAACGCGAAGGGCGAAGAGATGCGTCGCATCCCGGATGTCTTCGATTGCTGGTTTGAGTCCGGTTCGATGCCGTACGCGTCCATTCATTATCCGTTTGAGAATAAGCCCTGGTTCAAGGCGAATTTTCCGGCCGACTTCATCAGCGAAGGCCAGGATCAAACGCGCGGCTGGTTTTATAACCTGCACGTTTTGTCCACGGCCCTGTTCGGTAAGCCAGCGTTTAAGGATGTCACATGTACCGGTTTGGTGTTGGCCGAAGATGGCCGCAAAATGTCGAAGAGCCTCAAGAATTATCCGGATCCGGTGGATGTCTTCAATACCCATGGTGCTGATGCTTTGCGTTATTACCTGATGTCTTCGCCGGTGGTAGAGGCTGACTCGCTCAATTTCTCCGAGCGTGATTTGCAAACCATCGTGCGCGGATTCTTGAACCTGTTCTGGAACGTCAAAACCTTCTACGCGACCTATGCCGAGGGGCAATCCGTCCGCCTTGCCAAGCCCCGCAGCGCGCATGTCCTCGACCGCTGGATGTTCGCGCGGCTGAATTCCGTCTTGCAGGAAGTCACGGAAGCGATGGATGGATATGAGTTGGCCCGCGCCGCGCGTCCGTTGCGCGCCTTGGTCGAGGATCTTTCGACGTGGTGGCTCCGCCGCTCGCGCGACCGCATGAAATCGGAAAATGCCTTCAATCGTGCCGATGCCTTGCGTACGTTGTACGAAGTCTTGCTTGAAATGGCCAAGATGCTCGCGCCGTTTACGCCGTTCATCGCGGAAAAAGTGTATCTGGATATCGGCGGCAAGCTTTCGTCCGTGCATCTTGAAAAGTGGTCGAAGAGCGATGCACGCTTGATCGACGCGCGTCTCTTGGCCGATATGGCTCTGGTGCGCAGCGCGGCCTCTAAGGGCCACGAGCAACGCTCAATGTCCAAGATTCCGGTTCGCCAGGCTCTGGCTGCGGCGATCGTACTTGTGAAAGATGCCGAAGAAGCCGCGCGCTTGATGCGTCAGTCGGATTTGATGCAACTGCTCGCCGAAGAATTGAACGTCGAAGCCGTGCGCATCGAAGCAAAAAAGGATTTGGCCGAAGACTGGACTGTTGAGCTCGACACCGTCATTACGCCGGAATTGAAGCGCAAGGGATTGCGCCGCGAATTCGTGCGTACCATCATGTCCCTCCGCAAAGAGGCGCATCTTGAACCGAGCGACCGTATCCGCCTGATGCTGTCCGCCATCGAAGGCGAATTGCGTGATGCCTTGGATGAAAAGCGCGCGGAAGTCCTGCGCGACCTGAAGGCCGAAGATATTTCCTACGAATTGCCGGAAGAAGAAACGTCCATGTTGATCAGTGATGCGGAGGTCGGGGGAGACAAATTCCGCGTAGCTATCGAGAAAATGAGCTAACGTAACACCTCCAAAACCCCGCCTTTGATGGCGGGGTTTTGAGTGCTACGATCCTGGGCATGTCGAGACCGGCGGCTGCCATCCTGATTACGCTCGTGCTTGCCGTGGGCATCTTTTTTGGCGCGACCTTGCCACGGTCTTCCTCTTCGCCGGAGAACGCGAAACCCGAACAGCCAACCGAGACGAAGGCGGATGCCAGGGTGTTGAACATCCGGCAACAAACCTATCGCGAAACATTGAATAATAACGGGGATCCGGTCGGCCATATCGTGACGCTCACGGGCGTCGTCAGCAGTAGCTTGCTCGTCACGCACGAAATCCGTGAACAGGACCGGCAGCAGCTCCCGCTCGTAAGCGGGGAAGTGCTGCGGCGTGACGGATTCGTCTTCGCGGGGCTGACCGATGAATTGCTGTTTGTCCGCCAATGGGGCGTCTTGCAGATCCAGCGGCAAATCGAAGTAGAAAACGAAACGCCGGATATGCCGTCCGATGTCCTTCCGCTGGAGGTGATTGCCACGTACGAAATAGGAGAGACGACCACGGTCGCCTTTGAATAAAAACACCCCCGGTTTCAGGGGGTGTTTTTCATGGTGCGCCCCAGACGATTCGAACGTCTGACCTCTTCCTTCGGAGGGAAGCGCTCTATCCAGCTGAGCTAGGGGCGCATGGAAACGGTCGGATCGTAGCCTAGGCAGGCGCGTTTGACAATTGAATAAGATGGGGGTAGATTCTTGCAACGTTGGCCAATTTGCAGCGGTAGCTCAGCTGGTAGAGCAGGGGCCTCTTAAGCCCAAGGTCCTGGGTTCGACCCCCAGCCGCTGCACCATCGATAAAACGTCCCAAAAGGGGCGTTTTTTCGTTGCGGGTGGCGGGTTGACTTTTTGGCCAGTATTCGTTAAAGATTTTATGCGCAAAAGCGCTCATTCATTGTTTGGAAGAAGGGTAGGTATTGATGTTCAGCGCCGATTCGCTCGGTTCCATCGTGGACAACGTTTCGAGGCCGGAATTCAAGGCCCCGGAGGGACAGAAGCGGGTCTGTTCCAAGTGCCGCAAGAACCCGCTCGCGTCCACGAATCCCGGGCCGTGCCACGCCTGCAAGCGTCGCCACGGCCGCAGGCTCAAGCTCGAGAAGGGGAAGGAGTACGCCATTCTCCTCCCGAGCAAGACCTGACCCGTCGCTCTTTTTCTTCGCTTCTGACCCTGCCTTCGGGTGGGGTTTATCTTTAAAATAATAAATATTGACGGAATGAGCTGTTCGTCATAAAAAAAGAATACAACCCGTGCCACAGAGGTGCTGTATGACCAAGGCGAGCAGGGGTGCGTATACCCCCGGTGCGCAAGGCTATAGCCTTGCCGAAGCGATCGACGGACTCGCGCCAACCGGGGTCAACGGTGACGATTCCCGTGACCCGCCCCCGGTGAAGTGCCGATGGAAGGGCTGTCCGACCATCTTGAACACGTTGAACCGACCGGGCCGGAAGCCCCGGCCCAAGGTTGAGGAGCCCGAGGAGAAGTCCGAGGAGGAACCCGGGCTCGATCAGAGCGGGATCCGGGAAAGTGTCCCGCCCGAGGAGCTCGGTTCGACCCCTGCCCCCGACCCTCCGCCGAAGAAGGCGGGGAAGAAGAAGGGCAAGAAGGGTCACGTGCCCTCACGGAAGTACTCGAAGGAGGGCCTCTGCTTTCCCCATCAGCAGGCGGTGAATTTCTTCGAGATGGGACTCGAGGATGTCGTTCCGGTCTTCGAGGACGATCCCGTCGCGCCGGAGCCCGCCGAAGAGCCGGCCAAGCCCGAACCCGCCCCGGAGCCCGAACCCGAACCCGCCCCGGAGCCCGAACCGGAGACGCCGACCGACACCCTGACCCCGTAATGCGGGGTCCTTTTATTTCCGGACGCTTGTCCTGGCGCGGGATTCTCGATACTGTAGCCGCCGACTATGCGCCAATCGCAACTCTTCGCCAGAACCTCAAAAAACGCGCCCCATGACGCGGACTCCATCAATGCCAAGTACCTGACCCAGGCCCGTTTTGTGGACCAGGAAATGGCCGGTGTGTACACCTGGCTCCCGCTGGGTTTGCGCACCTTGCGCAAGGTGGAACAGATCGTGCGAGAAGAGATGGACGCGCTCGGCGCCCAGGAAATTTTCATGCCATCGCTCCAGCCCAAGGAATATTGGGAGACGACCAACCGCTGGGAGGGCGTGGACGTGCTGTTTAAGCTGGAGTCCCAAACCGGAAAAGAATACGCGCTTGGATGCACCCACGAAGAAGTCGTGACGCCGCTCGCGCAGAAGCTCGTGGAGTCCTATAAGGAGTTGCCCTTCGCGACGTATCAAATCAACACCAAATTCCGCGACGAGTTGCGCGCCAAATCCGGCGTCTTGCGTGGCCGTGAATTCCGCATGAAGGACATGTACAGCTTCCACGCGACGCAGGAGAGTCTGACCGCCTTTTATGAAAAGACTCTGGAAGCCTACGTGAAGGCGTATGCGCGTTGCGGCTTGAAGGTGAAGGTCGTGCAGGCGAGCGGCGGCATCTTCACGCAAAATATCTCGCATGAATTCCAGGCGTTGACCGATGCGGGCGAAGACATGCTCATCGCGTGTGAAAATTGCGAGTTCGGCCAAAACAGCGAAGTCGCGACCTATAAGGCGGGGGATACGTGCCCCAAGTGCAACGGTTCGCTTGCGCAGATGAAGGGCGTCGAAGTCGGCAACATTTTCGACCTGGGCACGAAATACACGGATGCGTTCAAATTTGATTTCACGAATGAGAATGGCGAGAAGCAGCGCGTGCTGATGGGTTGCTACGGCATCGGTACTTCGCGCCTCGTCGGCGCCATCGTGGAAACGCATCACGATGAAAAGGGGATCGTGTGGCCGGTTTCGGTCGCGCCGTTCCACGTCCATCTCGTTTCCCTCCGCTCAAAGGATGAAGCGGTCCAATCCCGCATCAATTCGGTCGCCAAAGAAATGTACGACGGTTTGCAGGCCGAAGGGGTTGAGGTTTTATGGGATGACCGTGAAGGCGTGTCGCCGGGCGAGAAGTTCGCCGATGCTGACTTGATCGGTTTGCCGCTTCGCCTCGTCGTTTCCGAAAAGACCTTGAAAGAAGATTCAATCGAATGGAAACCGCGCAATGAAAGCGAGGCGCGTCTGGTCGAGATTGAGGACGTGGTCGAAGAAGTGCAGGAGATGATGAAGTAGCGAAACACCCGCCGATTGGCGGGTGTTCAATAGTCGATAGCTGCCTCTTGGGCTTTCTACAATCGTTCAAAACAGATGTCAAACGAATACAAACGCAATCATTATGTACCGGAGTGGTACCAAAGACGATTTCTCTTGCCCGGTCAAAAGAACGCCGAGCTATATTACCTAAACTTTAAACCGAAGCAGTTCATCGATTCCAAGGGTCGGGTTTATACGGACAAGGCAGTTCGTAGGAGGGGTGTGAGCGTATGTTTCGCTCAAGATGATCTATACACGATTGCTTTCCGAAACATCGACCCCAAAATTATTGAAAAACAGTTCTTTGGAGAGATCGATGCCCGGGGAATGGGAGCGGTGGACTATTTTGAAAATTTCACCCACCCATCTGTCAATAACCCGGCGTTCGAAGCCATGATACTGTTCATGAGTACGCAGAAATTGCGCACGCCAAAAGGTCTCGAGTGGTTGGCGCAAAAGTCAAAGACTGTGAATAAGCATACCGTCTTGCGTAAAATGTGGGAGTTTCAAAAGCTATATTGTGCTATTTGGACGGAATGCGTTTGGCAAATTGCCGACGCGTCAAATTCACCAGTAAAATTTATCGTCTCTGATCATCCTGTAACCGTTTATAATCGTGTCTGCGGTCCAAGGTCTGTGCGGTGTCGTGGACCGAATGATCCAGAGATTTGGTTGAACGGCACACATACGCTGTACCCATTATCAGCAAACAAGATATTGATTCTCACCAATCTCTCATGGGTCCGCAACCCTTACCAGTCTGAGTTGTCGTTTCGACCCAATCCTAACCCGATAAGGGGAGCGATTTTTAAGTACAATGATATACAGACGCTTCGTCAGCTTACCGAGCAGGAAGTTATCGATATAAATTATATTCTTAAACGAAGAGCCTATAACTTCATTGCGGCAGCCAAAGAAGAATGGCTTTTCCCTGAGGATCGGGTATCGACACCGAAGTGGAATGAATATGGTGGGGGCTATCTTCTGATGCCTGATCCGCGCTCCATTCATTTGGGTGGCGAGGTTTTTATTGGCCATAGGGATGGCGGTGTTAGCCACTTTGATGCGTACGGTAGGAGGCCATGGCAATCTGACTATGGAAAAGAAGGCAAAGGCCTCGGTGAAGCCGGTACCCTCAATCGTTTCCAAGGCGAGTTTGCTCGGATGTTCGGACCCAGCAGACGAGGTCGGGCTTTTCAGTTTATGAGTCTGGATAATGAACGTGATAGCGACGAATTTCATCAGTATCATCTTGGTTTAGAGAGGAGGAAGCCACGGGGAAATAGTAAGTAATTGAATAAATAAGAAAAATCCCGCCATCAGGCGGGATTTTTCTTGATTACATCGCGGGAGCAGCCGGAGCGCTCGGGGCTGCCGGGGCCGGAGCCGCCGGAGCCGCGCTACCAGAGTGCTTAAGGGCATCCTTGAGGCCCTTGCCAGCCTTGAACTTCGGAACCGTGACGGCGCCGATCTGAATCTTTTCGGTCGGATTCTGCGGGTTCACGCCCATGCGCGCGGCGCGCGTCTTGGCCATGAAAGCGCCGAAACCGGCGATATTGACCTCGCCACCGGCCTTCAGGGTATTGGTCACGACGTCCACGAACGCCTCGACCATGTCTTCGGCCTGCTTTTTGGTGACGCCGACCTTCTCCGACAGGTAGTTGATGAGCTCTGCCTTGTTCATAGGTAGGTATGCAATCTAAAGATTGATGGGATGAGGATACCATTTTTCCGCTAATCTTGGCAAATGGGGGTCAAGGGGGTTGGCTAAGATAAGAAAAAACCGCCAGGTGGCGGCTAGGGTTCGGGATCTCCGCGCTGTGGGATCGTGACGGTGACCAGCACCGCATGTCCGGCGCCATCGGTCGTGAGCGTCGGCGCTTCGGTCACGACGGGAGTCGTGCCGCTCATGAGCTCGGTTGCTGCGCGGCTGAGACGGTCAGCGCCTTCGCCGATCCGCCTTGCCTTCGCCTCGTATTCCGTCGAGTTCGTATCGACGAAATTTTTGCGGTTCTTCTTTTTTCCCCGCATCTACACCTCCAACGGTTTGAGGAAGGAACGAAATTTACAAATTCAGCTTAGGGAGAGAGGAAGTTCGAGTCAAAAAAACCGCCACTCGGCGGGTTTTTGTTATGTGCTACGTGTTACGTGATGTGTTATTTCGCGTATTCCGTCACGCGACTTTCGCGGATCAGGGTCACGCGCACTTCGCCGGGGAACTTCATTTCGCTCGCGATCTTGTCCGCGATATTGCGGGCGAGTTTCGTGGCTTGGTAATCGTTAATTTCCTTCGGATTCACGAAGACACGCAATTCGCGCCCGGCCTGGATGGCATACACTTTTTCCACGCCCGGGAAGCTTTTCGCGGCCGCTTCCAAATCCTGCAAACGCTTTACATAGAGCTCGAGCGAGTCCTTGCGCGCGCCGGGACGGGCGCCGGAAATCGCGTCGGCCGCTTTGACGATAATCGCTTCGAGCGTTTTCGGCTTGTCTTCGTGGTGGCCGATCGACTGGTAGCAAATCTCTTCCGGGAAACCGAATTTTTGCAAAATCTTATAGCCGATTTCCGGATGCGAGCCCTGCATGTCATGGTCCACGGCCTTGCCCACGTCATGGAGCAGGCCGCCCAATTTACAGATGTGAATGTCGGCGCCGAGCTCTTCGCCGAGCATGGCGGAGATGCGAGCGACTTCCATCGAGTGGAGAAGCGCGTTCTGGCCGTAGCTCGTGCGGAATTTCAAGCGGCCCAAAATCGAAATCAATTTCGGATCAATGCCGGCCGGGGAAATGCCGAGTTCATACAGCGCGTCTTCGCCGGCCTTGCGGATGTCCACAATCAATTCCTTCTTTGCTTCATCCACGAATTCTTCCACGCGACCCGGATGGATGCGTCCGTCCGCAATCAGCTTTTCAAGCGCGCGCTTGGTGACTTGGCGGCGGATGGGGGAGAAGCCGGAAATCGTCACGACATTCGGCGTGTCATCAATGATAAGTTCGCAGCCCGTCAATAATTCAATGGCCTTGATATTGCGCCCTTCGCGCCCGATGATGCGGCCCTTCATTTCTTCCGTCGGCAATTCCACATAGGTCGTCGTCGTTTCGCAGACATGCGAAGACGCCTGGCGCTGGATGGCCGTCGCCAAAATATTTTTCGTCTTTTTGTCGATTTCTTCCGCGGTCAAATCGTCCAATTTGCGCATGCGCGACATGAGCGCTTCCTGTTGGTGTTCTTCGACTTGGCCGAGCAGGCGCTCCAAAGCCTGTTCGCGGCTCAGGCTCGCGACTTCTTCGAGACGCGTCATGGCCTGCAGTTTCAGCTCCTCGACGGCCTTATGCGCCTCTTCGGCTTTCAATTTGGCTTTTTCTACTTCGTCTTTCGCTTTGTCGAGATCAAGCAAGCGCGTGCTCACGGTTTGTTCGCGTTCGATGAGCGCGAGCTGCTGCGTCTTGAGTTCTTCAAGCGCCCGCTTTTCTTCCAAGCGGGCCTCTTCCAAAATCTTGATTGCCTTGTCCTTCGTTTTGGCGAGGACTTCGATTTCGCGGCGTTCGGCGTCCTTCATCAGGTCGCTGGCCTTGCGTTCGATTTCGGCGATTTTGTTCACGCCTTCCGCCAGTTTGCGGCGATGGGCGAGTTCGCGGAGGAGATATCCGAGTCCGCATCCGGCCGCGACTCCGATGAGGAGCGCGATCAATCCAATTAAGGCGTTATTCATACGAATACGCCGGTGGCAGGTTATTAAAAAGTCTGTCGTCGCTCTTTAGTTTTCTTGCTTCGTCTCAGCCGGATCTTTGCGTAAAAACGTGGGAATTCGGTGACAATCCATCCTGCGCAACCGGTCGTTCAAAGGGTTTTGTTGCAAGGCGAGCGTATCAGGCTTTGGCGGATTTGTCCACGGGGAGTGGAAGGAGGGCCGTTTCGGCCATTTCTATGGTAAGACCTTCCATTTTTACCGCTTGGTTCACATGAAAATCACCGACATTTGTGCGGCGTAATTCCAAACAATATCCGCCAACGCCAAGGGCTTGGCCGATATCATCCGCCAAAGAACGGATATAGGTTCCGCTGCCGCATTTCACTTTGATTGAGAGATCAGGCCAGACATATTGCGTGACTTCAATCAGATCAATCTTCACCTGTTTTTTGGGACGCATTTCCTCCGTCGCTTTTCCCGCTCGCGCGAGATCGTAGAGCTTTTTTCCGTTGATTTTCTTCGCGGAATGCAGGGGAGCGAGCTGTTCATATCCGCCGCGGAATTGATCGAGGGCGCGTTCAATGTCCTCCAAGCTGGGCTGGATTCCCGCCTCCGCGGGAATGACAATTCCTTCTTTATCAAACGTGTCGCTTGTCGCGCCGAGGCGAATCACGGCCTCATATTCCTTATCCACGCCCACCAGGGCCGTCAGGGCCTTGGTTCCTTTACCGATGCCCAGCACCAAAAGCCCGGTCGCGAAGGGATCGAGGGTTCCGGCATGCCCAATGGCCCGGATCTTCAAAATACCGCGCAGCTTGGCGACCACGTCATGCGAGGTCCAACCGGCGGGCTTATCAACCAATAGAAGGCCGTTCATGCGACTAAACTAATAATAAACAATCCATTATTCAAGCCCTTTACAGTTCGCGAATACCTGCTACGGTCCAAATGTCTCTTAGCCTATACCACGAAACGCATCCCACGAGAGGAGGTCGAGACATGCGCTATTTCCACACGTGTTTTGTTCTGCTGCTGTTCTTCGTCTGCGGTTGTGCGGGTTTCGGCCCTCCTCCCGACAGTTCGGAGAGCCGTCCCCACTACGACATCACGGTCGAGGTCGGGGACCGCGGCTTCCTGTACGCCGTCACCCAGGAGGGCGTCTACTACACGGACGAGGAGGAGTTCGCTTCGGTGCTGATGTCCTACCAGTCCGCGCTGGACGCGGAGGGCGTGGAGCTTCGGCTCGTCCCCGGGCCCGAACTCGCGACGCACTTCGAGGAAGGGTCTGTTTCGGAGGCGCTCACTGACGGCGTCGGTGTCGCGAGGGAAGAATTGGATGGCCCCGTGCCATTCACGCCCTACTACTTCAGCACCGGCTGTAACTACGGTTACGTGTCGGGCTGTGTCTCTCGCTCGGCGTCGTACTGCGCCGTCCGGCTCCGCGACACTCGCTACGGCGGCTCGGCCGGGCTTCGATTCGATCTGCATGCGGCCGCGTACCGTGATGCGGGCCGCGCGTGTCTCGGTCTCTACGAGAGCGCTCGAGGTTGGATCAATTCGTGCAGTTGCAGCCCTTCGGCGCGTGACTTCGGAGAAGCAACGCGGCGAATCACCGACAGCCTCTACCAGGCATTCCTGGCAGTCGGGTTGACGGTCGCCGCCGCAGCTTCGATGGCGAGGATGATCGCGCCTGTCGTCGCTGCAGGGGCGCTGGCGCTGTAAGGCTCTCCCTGACCGATGCTTGATGCGTCGGTTTTTTCTTGGTATCAAGTCTTTGACTATGGCTCAGCCAACAAAAAATTCCTTAAGTTCATTTTTTTTAGGTTTTTTTGGTTTTAAGCTAACCGAGGTTTTTGGAGAAAAAGTCATTTGGCGAGCGACAAACAACCCGGTGAGCTATGCGCAGCTGAAGCTAAAAGCATGGACCAACCAAGCGCGCCAACGTCTTTACCATCAGGATGTTCATTATTTATTGAATGCAACACCGCGCGAATATGAACGAGAGATGGATCCGGAGTTTGAATACTGGCCAAAAGGAGTTATTTTTATGGATATTAAGCAAGACGGCTATCTTCGCGTCGCTTTCGATCCTGCGAGCATAGATCTTGATCAAATTGTCGAATATTTACGAAGAATCGGTGTTCTGATGGAGCTGGTGGGCGATGTTATCACTATTCCGTCCAAGGGTTGACGTTTCGCTAGAATAAGCCTAAACTCGGCCCATGAACGTAACCGAATTAGCCCGTCGCCTGCGCGTCACCCCGCAACAACTTCTCGCCAAGCTCCCGGAGCTTGGTTTCGACATCGGTGCGCGCGCCATCAAGGTGGACGACCGTACGGCCGACCAGATCTACAAAAAGTGGTTGGAGAACGCCCGCCGCGAACGTTTGCGCGACCAATTGGTGAAGCAGTCCCAGGTTGGCGCCAAGGAACCGGGCGCGCCCAAGACGGACATCAAGTTGCCGTCGGTTATCTCCGTCCGTGATTTTGCCGGCAAGATGAACCTCCCGGTCACGCGCGTCATCCAGCAATTGATGAAGGCGGGCATTCTCGCTTCGCAGAACGAGCGCATTGACTTCATGACCGCGAGCATCATCGCCGAAGAATTGGGATACACCGCGACGCCTGAATCGGAAACGGAAAAAGAATTGCAGCAGACCAGCGATGCGGAAGACCGTTTGAAACAAATCATGACATCGCAGGAAGCGACGACGCTTCAGGAGCGCGCGCCGGTCGTCGTGGTGATGGGGCACGTGGACCACGGCAAGACGCGTACGCTCGACGCCATCCGTGCCACGCACGTGATGGAAGGCGAATCCGGAGGCATCACCCAGCACATCGGCGCCTACCAGGTGGAAAAGAAGGGGAAGAAACTGACCTTCATCGACACGCCGGGCCACGAAGCGTTTACGGTGATGCGTTCGCGTGGCGCGAAGGTGGCGGACATCGCCATTCTTGTCGTGGCCGCCGACGACGGCGTACAGCCGCAGACCAAGGAAGCCGTGAACATCATCCAGGCCGCGAAGCTTCCGTTCGTGGTTGCGCTGAACAAGATTGATAAGCCGGACGCCGATCCGAACCGCGTCATGGGCCAGTTGGCCGAAGTGGGCATCACAGTCGAAGAATGGGGCGGCAAAACGCCCATGGCCAAGATTTCCGCCAAGACCGGCCAGGGCATTGATGATTTGCTTGAATTGGTTTTGCTCGTCGCCGAAGTGGAAAAGGAACGCATCATGTCGAACCCGGATACGCGCGCGGCCGGTACTATCATCGAATCGCACGTGGACAAGGGCGAAGGCCCGGTGGCGACCGCCATCATCCAAAACGGCACGTTGAAGCGCAACGATTGGCTCGGTATTTCCGGTACAGCGTATGGCCGCGTGCGCATGATGCGCGATTGGAACGGCAAGCCGATGGAAGAAGCCCCGCCGGGAACGCCGGTGAAGATCCTTGGCTTCAAGATCGCGCCGGCCGTCGGTGACATCATGGAAGTTCCGGCTGATCCGAAACTGCTCGAGCAGAAAAAGGCCCGCACGTCCGCTCGTCAGGTCACGGAAACGCTCACGGCCACCAAGCAGACGCCGGTCGAAGGGGAGGAAGGTGAAGTGAAGAAGGTGATGCTGAACGTCATCCTCAAAACCGACGTGCTCGGTTCGTTGGAAGCCATTCTCGGCACGCTGGAAAAGATCAAGCATGATTTGGTGGGCGTCGAAGTCATCCAGCGCGGTCTCGGCAACGTGACCGAAGCGGACATCGAACGCGCGGCCAACTCCAAGCCGTCGGTCGTGTATGGATTCAACGTCATGGTGCCGACGCCGATCGAAGTCATGGCGCGCGACAAGACCGTGGACGTGAAAAAGACAAAGATTATTTACGACATTTTCGACGATGTGGTGGCGCGCTTGAACGCCCTCTTGCCGCAGGAAAAGATCATCACCGAACTCGGAACCGGCGAAGTGGCGGCCGTGTTCCGCACCGAACCGGGCCGCATGGTGGTCGGTATGAGAGTGAAGACGGGCAAGTTGGCCGCGGAAGCCAAGGTCCGCATTTACCGCAACGAGGAGATCATCGGCGATGGCGTGATCGAATCGCTGCAAAGCGGCAAGTCGGCCGTCAAAGAAGTCGGCGCAGGCACGGAATGCGGGTTGTCCTACAAGGGCAAGATCAAGCTCCAAGTCGGCGACCGTTTGGACGCGTACACGGAAGAATCCAAGGCGCGCAAACTCGAATCGTTCCGTTAAACAAAAAAACTCCCCCGTGATGCGGGGGAGTTTTGATTATTGGCAGGTGATTTCTTTGATGGCGTGCGAGGTGCGATCGTAGATGCGCCCTTTTTCTTTCAGGGTTTTGTACACGCGGCTCTTTTCGAGCATGTCTTTGATGAGGGGATTGATCCCGGAAATGGCGACGAGTTTGCCCTCTTTTTCGAGCTCGTCCACGATTTCTTCAAGCGCGTCCAATCCGTCCACGTCGAGAAGGTACAGATGGCGCAAACGCAGGATGATGGTCTTCGCGACATGCGCCTTGGTGTGGAAGTGTTCCAGGTGCGATTCCGCGTTCAAGTAGGCGAGCTGTCCCGTGAACGAATAGATGAGCACGTCATCCGGCTGCATGGGTGCCTCTTCTTTTTCATGCACGATTTTGTGCGAGCAGCCGTCGGCGTGCTGGAGCACGAGTTCAAACGGTCCATGCGCGATTTTTTCCGCGAAGACCAGGAGCGCGGCCACGGTTCCGAACGCGACGCCCATAATCGGATCTTCCACCACGCTGATGAGAGCCGTAATCATGGCGATGGCAAATCCGCGGCGGTCCTGCTGCCAATAACGCTTGAGATGGTGCATCTCGACCATGCGCACGGCTACGAAAACGAGCACGGCGGCGATAAAGGCCATCGGGACGTATTTAAACCAGGGGAGGAGAAGCAATGAGACGATGACAACGGTCGCCGAGCTGATCATGGCGGCGGTTTGATGGGTCGCGCCGTTCTTTACGTTGGTAGATGTGCGGGCAAGCGCGGCCGTGGCCGGCAATCCGCCCATGAATCCGGAAGCGAGGTTCGCCAATCCCAAACCGAACATCTCCTTGCGGCGGTCGTATTTCGTGCCCGTCATGCCGTCCGCCATCTTCGCCGAGACCATGGTTTCGATGATGGCGATAAGGGCGACGGCGAGCGCCGTCGTGATGAGGGTATTGTCCGGCATGACCAGGCCGTGGAATTCGAACAGACGTCCGCCGATATCGGCGAACTTGTCTTTCAAGGTGAGGAGTTGGAAGGGAAGATGCCCTTCGGTGGCGAGCTTGCCTATCAGGACCGCGACCGGCGTGAGGACGATAACGCCCGGGATCTTCGGAACCTTCTTTAACAGCAAAAATAACAGGCCGAGAGCGATGACAAACAAGACGGCGGAAGGCCAGGCTGTCTGTCCGACATGGCTCAACGATTCGATGACATTTTCGATGAATTTTTCGTGCTTCGGCACGCCGACGAGTCCGAGCGCGTAATCAAGCTGGTTGAGCGAGATGATGAAAGCCACGCCCAATGTAAAGCCATGGATGGCGCTGCCCGGGACGAAAATCAGCCAACGTTCCAGCTTGAGGGCCCAGGCAATGAGGACCAGGATGCCCGCGACAAAGGCCACCATGGGCAAGGTCTGGGCGCCATGGGAAAAGGCATACGCGGCAAGGAGACCGGAAAGCGCTCCGGTCGGGCCGACGATATTGAATTTACTCCCGCCGAAGAGGGCGGCGAATAATCCGGCCCAGACGGCCGTGATAATGCCCATGGTGGGCGTGGCGAGCGAGGCAACGGCGAGCGAAACCGAAAGGGGAATGGAGACGAGGCCGACCGTGATGCCGGCGCGCCAATTTTCCTGAAGTTTGGCCATGACGTGGTTCATAAGAGGACGCAATAATGCCTCCGACCCCTGATCGCCGTCAACTTGCCGGGTCTTGTCGCCGGCGGCACCCCGTTCTACCATGCCGAAACGGTACGATTCGATTCTATCCAACTCTAAATGTATGGCACACACGTATACTGACGCGAATTTTGAAAGCGACGTTTTAAAAAGCGATGTCCCGGTCGTGGTGGATTTTTGGGCCGAGTGGTGCCCCCCATGCAAACTCATGGGCCCGATCGTGGAAGAAGTGGCCGGGGAAATCGACGAAGCGAAAATGAAGATCGGCAAATTGGACGTGGATGCGAACCAGACGACGGCCATGAAATATAATGTCATGTCCATCCCGACCATGTTGGTATTCAAGAACGGCGAAGTGGCGGACAAGATCGTGGGCAGCATGCCGAAGGAGAAATTAATGGAGAAGCTTGCCCCGCATCTCGCCTAAGTATGCGTTCTGTCGCGATTATCGGATCCGGACCCGCCGGTTGGACGGCCGCGATTTACGCCGCACGCGCGAGTCTCAATCCGATTTTGTTCGAGGGGAGCGAGCCGGGCGGCCAATTAATGACGACCACGGAAGTCGAAAACTTCCCGGGCTTCATCCACGGGATCCAGGGCCCGGAATTGATGCAGGTCTTGCGCGAACAGGCGAAGCGTTTTGGCACCGAAATCGTTTCGGCCATGGTCGAATCGCTGAAGCAGGTGGAGGGGGGCTTCGAGCTGGTCTCCAACGGACAAACCTATCGGGCGCAAACCGTGATCCTTTCTACCGGGGCCACGGCCAAACGCCTCGGTCTCGAATCGGAAAAGCGTTTATATGGGCGCGGCGTATCCGCCTGCGCCACATGTGACGGATTCTTCTTCAAGGGAAAGAACGTGATCGTGGTCGGCGGGGGAGACAGCGCCATGGAAGAGTCGTCCTTTCTTACGCGTTTTGCGGAGAAGGTCTATCTCGTCCATCGTCGCGATTCCTTCCGCGCGTCCAAGATCATGCAGGACCGCGTAAAAGCCAACCCGAAGATTGAAATCATCTGGAATTCGGAAGTGACGGATATTCTCGGAGAAGAAAAAGTCACGGCAGCTGTATTGAAAAATATTGTCACCGGTGAAACGCGTGAGATGCCGATTGACGGCGTCTTTGCCGCCATCGGGCACGCGCCGAATATTTCACTCGTGCAAGGATTGGTGGATTTGGACGAGAAAGGGTATGTCGTTACGCTTCCGGGCAGCACTCGCACCAATGTCCCGGGATTGTTTGCCTGCGGCGACGTGCAAGATGCCAAGTACCGCCAGGCCATCACGGCCGCGGGCACCGGATGCATGGCTGCGCTTGATGCCGAGCGTTTCCTCTCAGGCCACTAAACAAAATACCCACCGAACGGTGGGTATTTTGATCGCGGGACAAACACTTAAGCAATCCGCATCCAAGAAATGTTTCTCTAGGGGAGAGCGAGTCCGAAGACCTGCGGCACCCTACTGAAACATTCCATGCTTGTCGTGGACGCGGATTGCTAAAGGGCTCGTCGGTCGTCGCAACTTATCAAATGTTTGGCCTCTCGTCAAGGACCTCTGGATAACCTGTTTTATTTGCTAAGGTTGGCGGTTAAAAAGATCGCCCAGAGGCGAGCTTTTTTGCGCACTCGTTGGCATCATAGCACAAAAAGATGCTTTTGTCAAGTTTCATGGCTTATTTAAGCCAAAACCCCTATTTAATTGGGATTATTGACGCCTGTTTCGTCCACCGTGCTTTGGGAGAGGGCGACCTCCTCCGGCGTCGCACCAATCAGACAAACGGCGCCCCACGGTTTGTAGTAGCTGGTGAACGTTTCTTTCTTGTAGGTTCCATCGGCGTACGCGACCGCATAGTCAAAGGCGGCGCTCGCGCCGGCATGGGCGGATTCCGTACATTTTTTAACGCCGACGGGCAAGCTCGTGGTTGGGATCAGCTTCGTGGGAGGGGCGGCGACGATATTGTATATGCGGGGCTTAGTGCTCGACGTCACGCGTCCGTCATCCGTGCCCCAGACGAAGAACAAGAGGTTATCGCCTTGGATTTGCGAGGTCAGGAGCAGGTGGCCGGGCGTATCATTCTTGAATCGAAAGTCCGGAGCCGGATCGTAAATCGTGGCATCGGTTCCGGCCGGTTCGTAATAGCGGACGCGGTAGCTATGGTTGCGGCGTTCGACGATAGGCATGCCGGCCGCCAGGGCGGCGCGGAAACTCGTCGTCCCGACTTGGCAGAGACCGCCGCCATATTCCGGAACGGTTTGGTTGCCTTTGATGACGAGTTCGGGAAGCCAGCCATGGGCGCCGTCAATTTCGCCCAAAACGCCGAGCTGCGAAAAGTTTTCGCCCGGAGGAATCAAGACGCCGTTCATTTTCGCTTTCCCAAGCGCGATGTTTTTGCGGCGATTGGCAGGCGATCCGGAAAAATCGGAACGTCCGACCCCAAGCAGGTCGGTAATGCCAAGGCGTTCGGCGTCTTCGCCGGTAATTTTTGGCGTGATGGTCTTCAGCGAAAGCGTGGATGTGGGGGCGCGGCGATCCCAGGCGGCCATCAAATCCGCGCCGGTTTTCTGTCCGTCAACGACGATCCCTTCGGCCGGTGCGGCGAATTCCGTCATTTTGCCCTCGGCATTGATCTTCAAGCTCCCGTCTTTCGGTTCGACTAAGTACGCTTTCACGAATGGCGCCAAGCCCCGTGAAACGCGTTCCGCATCCAAAGAGAGCACGGCGCCGGAGGCGGTTGAGCTGGGCGCGACCCATCCGGCGACGGTCGAAGTAGTGACGGCATAGCGCTTTCCTTCGTGCACAAACGTATGCGAGGCGCGCGACAGGAAGCTCGGAACCTGGGATGTTAACGATTCCAAATCACGGGCCGTTACGCGGGGGATGATGGTGGTCGTGCGGATAAGAATCGGCTGGAAGCTCAGGCGCTGGGCTTGGGCGATGAGGGTTTTTGCCGCCTCCCTGCTGTCGCCCGCGCGTCCGTTCTTTTCCGGGATGACGCGAACGGAAAGCTCGGTGCTTGAAGCCGTTCCCGTGGCCGTCGTTACTTCGAGGCGGGCATCTTCCGGGGTACGGGAATATTTGGAGACCTCGCCTTCCAGGAGGCGTTCAATCAAAAGGGTATTCGCTTCAGGCACGAGATCGAGGTTGGCGCGCCGAACAAGAAGGCTGAAGCGCGTAAAAGCGTCACCGACCGCGCCTGCGCCGCGGCCCATCAAATACGCATCGTTCGAGGCCTTTTCCACGTCAAAACGGAAAAGATCTTGCGACACGTCGGGATCATCAACGCCGAGCGTGGTGGCAGGCAGATCAAAAGCCGCTTCGCCAAAGCGGAACTGGAATCCAGGTTGAAGCGACCGGTTCACATGCGCCTGAATCGCCTGTTGGGCCTGGGCGCGGGTCAGTCCATCCAAACGCAAACCGGCGACGCTCACCCCGGGGAAAATCCGGTTTCGGTAGGTGGTTTCGAATCCATAGGCAGCCGCTCCCATCCCCGTGACGAGGATGATGGCGAATGCGCCTCCCAGGCCAATCCAGGCATACAGCTCTTTTCGGGTGCGGGGGCGTTTTTCCGCGTGGAGATTCGGGGTGTGTTCCATATCAGGAAGTTGGTTTGGCGGGTTGTGTGAGCAGTTCATTCAAAAGATCCCGGGCGAGCTGCTCTTTGCCGCCTTGGATGCGGACCAGAGTCAGTTCACGGCCTTCTGGATCTTGCGCGGTAAGAATGCCGTTCTGATCGGCGGTGACGGTAAGTTGATAGGGGAGGTTCGGCATAGAAACGGTTATCGGACGGGAATATGACGTTCTGCGCCGCGGATGGGAATGCGCACTTCGAGAATTCCATTTCGCAGGGAGGCATCGGCTTTTTCGGCGTAGACGTCCACGGGGAGGATGAGGGATCGGCTGAATGACCCCCAATAGCATTCGCGGTGGAACCAATCATCTTCGTTCATGATTTCTTCGTGTTCGCGCTGTCCGCGGATGGTCAGCAGGTCGCCGTTGACCGCGATATCGACGTCCTCGGGTTTCACGCCGGCCATGGTGGAGCGGATGACGAGGGCATCGCCGCGACGGAAGACGTCGAGCGCGAGTTGCCCTTCGTTCTGGCTCTGTTTCCAGTCAGGAAGAAAGGGTTCGGGGATCGCCTCGCGGTCCGGGGTGAACGAAAAACGCATGGGCCGAGTATATCCCATTTTTTTGCGTATTCCAACTCCCAAAATCCACTTTCATTGCCGGAGACGCATGTGCTACACTAAGCCCATGGCATTTGGCCCGTTTGATCGTGTCCGTGACCGCTGGCGACAGTGGCCTGAGGAGACGCGTTTCTCCCTCGGGGTTCTTGGGACATGCGGCGCGGCCGTGCTCGTGCTTTCGACGGTGTACTTTCGTTCCAACATCACGTCGCCATTCCGTGTCCCGACGGCGACGCTCACCAATGCGCGCAACGCGATCAAGGAGATCAACCTCACTGATCGCACGCGCGATGCCGAGCGTCAGCGTGCCAAAGATACCGATCGCGACGGATTGAACGATTACGCCGAGCTCAACACGTACAAGACGTCTCCGTATCTCGCGGATACGGATTCGGACGCCATCGCCGACGCGATTGAAATCGCGCAGGGGAGTGATCCGAATTGTCCGGTCGGACAAACGTGTGGCGCCATCGCCAACGCGGACCTCCAGCCGGGATACAGCGTGAGCTCGTCATTTACGAATTTGTTGAACGCGACCAAGGTGCAGCCCGTCGGACCGGATGGAAACGTCACGTCCGGAACGGCGGCCGAAGAGTTCATCCGCACCGCCCCGGATCCGAGCGAGGTCACGCCTACCCAGGCCCGCGACCTGCTCATTGCGAGCGGTTTGATTCCCGCCGATCAGTTGGTCGGATTGAACGATGCCGGTCTCATCCAAATTTACCGCGCCACCTACGCCCAAGTGTTGAAAATCCGTGAAGGCCTGAAAAACCCCACCCAACCGACGCCCTAACCTATATATATGTCGAGCCGACGCCCTTTTTACCGCCGCATCGCCGCCGCCTTCCTGACGGTGCTGGTATGTGGAACGTTCATCGCGAGTCCGCTCGCGACGCGCGTGGTCAACGCCCAGGCCGTCACGGTCGTGGGGAACGTGCCGGACGACATCGGCCGCGTCCTTGATCAGATCCTGACCCAGCTCGTGCGCGCAGGTACCGTAGCGTTGTTTAACGCCGCTCAAACGTTTTTGGGACAGCTCGCGTATGACGCCGCCACCTATATCGCATCGGGCGGCAAGGGGCAGAACGCGTTAACGCAGGCAAAATCTCCCGGCGACTATTTCGGGCAGGTCGGCCAGGATGCCTTGGGCTCCGCGATCGGATCATTGTCGGATGACTTTTTTGAATCGAATATCGGTTTTGACCTGTGTCAGCCAAGCGCGAACAACCTTTTGAACCTCCAGCTGTCTTTGGGCAGCTTCTTGCCAAGCAGCAACTCGGCGTTCAGCCGGCCGCGTCCCAACTGTAGCTTCCAACAAATCGTTTCCAACTGGGATACGTTTGCCACGACCTTGTCTGGAGATCAGTTGCTGCGGAATATCAGCGCCAACTTTAATACGCACTCAAACGACGTCGGCGCTTCGCTCCAGATTTTTGGCCGCACGGCCATCAAGGTGGATACGGGAATCAGCAAAGCCGTGGCCGACCGTGGCGAAGACGGCGCTTTTAAGGGCGTGACCGACGTCGTGTCAGGAAACGTGCGCACGCCGGCCTCGCTCATCGCCGAACAGACGCAAGAACAGCTCGTCGAAGGTCCGAACCGCGATGAAGGCGCACGCCGGAACGCCATTCTTTCGTCCGCCGCCGATCAGGGTATCGTGCAATTGGCCGTGTACACGGCTTCGATGTTCATCAACACCCTTGGTTCCAAGTTGATGGGGCGCATTTTGGAAAAGGGTCTTATCAATGCGTTTGATTTCAGTGACCTTGAACAGCAGACCGGCGTCGCCAACGCGAATCCGGACGCGATTCCGTCGCGCAGCCGTGCGGATGCGCGCCGCGCCAACGTATCGTTACGTGAAGTGAACCTCATCCGCCAAAGCAATATTGAAATCGTGTCGGAATTGATCGCGTGTCCGGACGTGCGCGGAACGTGGAACTGCGTCATGGACCAGCAGCTCGCCCAAGCCGTGCAGGGAAACGCGTGTGACAACGGCCCGTGTACCATCAACAAGGCGCTTGATCGCGGGTTGATGAAAGGGGATTGGAAGCTGTACCCGGATTCGATGGTCCGCCAGAACCAGGACCGTAATTGCTACAACCAGGCATATTGCGCGGGCAACCTGCGAAAAATGCGTTTGATGCGCATTGTTCCGGTCGGTTTGGAGTTTGCCGCGAATTCGGATGAGAACATCGAACGCTGCGCATCCGCGGCGGGTTGCGTTTCCTTGAAGGAATTGGTGGATAATTTCAGCAACTGTTCGGTGACCGGCGAGCGCGACGCCGAGCATCCCTGGTGTAAGCTCGTCGATCCGAGCTGGGTGCTCACGACGTTCGAACAACAGTGCCGCTTGACCGGCTTCGGCGACCAATTGATTTCCGACCGTTTGGGACAGCGCAAAGAGGAGTGCAGTGATATCCAGACCTGTTTGAAGCGGAACGATAAAGGCGAGTGTGTGGGCGGATTCGGCTACTGCGTCGCGGAAAAGACGGTGTACCGTTTCAAAGGCGACGAATGTTCCGTGCAATCGGCAAGCTGCCGCAACTTCACGACCCGCGCGGGCCAGAACGTGTCCTATCTCCGCAACACCGTGGATTACGGCGTATGTTCGGCGGATAACGTCGGCTGTCTCGGATATGCCACGCTCCGCCGCCCGGACGGTTCATGGATTGAAGCCGCGAGCAGCACGATCTATTTCGATCAGACGTTGAAACCGTGTGGCGCGAACGATGAAGGGTGTACGCGTTTGTTGGCCGCCGAAGTCGGTGGCGCGTCTTTGAACCTGTTAACCAACGCTTCATTCGAGCGTACGTCCGGCGCTCCGCTTCAGCTCGTCGCCTGGTCTTCGGTTCCGGCCGGCGCATTTACGCCGACGGCATTGCCGGCCGGCTCGAATGGCGCGAACGGAACGCAGGCCTTGAGCCTCACGGCCGGTTCCGAATATTTCCAGCGAATTCCCGCTGCCCCGGGCCGCGTCATGACGCTGTCCGTCTTTGCTCGTACGACGCCTGGAGCCACTTCGCAAAGCGTGAACGCGGCGATCAACCAGTTTACGGATGATACGTTCTCGGCCGGCTCGCGTATTTCCGGCGCGTATTCCGGAGCCTCCGCGCTGTTCAAGAGCCCGTCCTGTTTGGCGAGCGTGTCCGATCCGGCAGCCGGAAGCACCACATACGGTTCGGATTGGCGCCGCTTCGAATGTTCATTCCTGACGGCTCCGGCCACGCGCTTTATCGAATTGCGCGTGACGGGTTCGAATACCTTCGTGGACGCGGTTCAGTTGGAAGAGGGTCAGTTTGCCACCAATTATCTTGATGGCGCCAACAATGCCTTACCGGTTGTTTATATGAAGGTCGCGCCGGATGATTTCCAGTGTACGGGCGCGGAATCCGACCCGGACTCCTGTGATAAGTTCGCGCGCGTGTGCCGCCAGGTGGATGCGGGTTGTCAGGGATATACCGATGGCACCGCCGCCCCGGAAGTTCCGGCTATCCTGTCTTCCAATGATTTGTGTCCGGCACAGTGTGTCGGATACGCGGAATACCGTAAGCAAGGCGCGGCGTTCGATTTGGTCGTGGATGCGGACGCGCGCTTCAACGACGCTTCCGATGACGGCAAGGCGTACTTCATCCCGTCCACGGCCACACAGTGCCGCCAGGAAGATGTCGGTTGTGAAATCTTCACCAACCTTGAAGCCGCTGCCGCCGGCGGTGAACAGACCGCGGCCTATAGCTACCTGCGTTTGTGTGAGCGTCCGGATTCGACCCTGAGCCAGACCTATTTCACGTGGGAAGGTTCGGAAGCGGCCGGATATCAGCTCCGCACCTGGAGTTTAATGAGCTCAGCCGGCGAAGGTTCCGGCCCGCGCATCGTGGCCCGCCGCGGACCGGACGGGACGTTCAAGGATCCGGCGACGTGTGACGAGGGATTGTGGCGCACGGGTTTGGATGCCGATTGCCGCCAATTCTATGACCGTGCCGGCCGTGTCTTCTACGCGTTCTATTCGCAAACCGTGCTTTCTTCCGCGGATTGTAAGCCGTTCCGCTTGAGCGGCCGTGTGAATGCGGACGATTGTTCCAAAACCGGCGGTAATTTCAACGTGACGACCGGCGAATGTAGCTATAACGCGATGCCGAGCGAAAGCCGCAGCTGTAACGTGCAATTCGCCGGGTGCCGCGCGTATGCCGGCGCCGGATCAGGCGGTTCGTTTCTGTCGGTCAACGAAAATTTCCGTTCCGGTCCCGGCAGCTTTACCGCCTCGGTTGGCCCGGCGACCTCGCCCGAATCCTTGCTCGTAGGCGACCAGTCATTGCGTCTGCAGTCGGGCGGCGGTTCGTCATTGACCACCCAGGTCTCCTTCGAATCAGCTCCGGGCGATTTGTTCCGCGTTTCGTTCTGGGCCAAGGGCGTTGGTACGGGTTCGACGCTGACGCTTCAAGTTCGCAATGCTGACGTGGCCGGCTCCGCGCCGATTACGGTCGGAGTCGCGAACTTATCCGGTGACTGGCAGCGCTACAGCTTCGGCCTTTTCGGCGGATATGCAGGCGCGACCAACTCGTCATTGTCCTGGACGTTGGCCGGTCCCGGCACGCCCATCGCGTTTTTGGATGAAGTCCGCGTCGAGCGTGTCCGCGATACGGCCTATGTCGTAAGAGACAGCTGGGAAACTCCGGCCGAATGTGACCAGACCTTCTCCGGCATTCCGGAACCGCAGGCCATGTTGGGCTGCCGCCAATATACGGATCGCTTCCAGAACCGGGTCAACGCGGCCCGCTTTACGCGCTTGTGCCGCCAAGAGGCCATCGGTTGTCGCGCCTTCGTGGATACGCGCAACTCTGACGCATCCGATGCCCAAACATTCGTGAGCGGCGATGAAGCTCCGGTGGCACGCCGCACCTTCAGCGCGACGGAAACGCCGACCGCGGCCGACTTCTTCCCGTCCACGACAACGACGCGTCCGGCTGACCGCATGGTGTATCTCGTGTACGAGACGTCCAAGCTGTGTCAGTCCGAAAACATGTCATGCCGCGCGTTCGGTAAGCCGAAGTACTCGCTCGACCGTTCGGAAATCGAATCCTACGAAACCATCTATATTAAGGATGACATCACCGCGTATGGCCAGGCCATGTGCCGTCCGTCCGAGGAATTCTGTGAAGAGTTCAGCTACCAGGGCGCGAAGGATTACTTCAAGGATCCGAGCGACAAGGTGTGTGAATACCGCGAGAGCGTGCGTTTGAACGCCTTTGACTTCTTGGATTCCGCGACGGGGGATTATAACCCGCCTGAATTCGAATTCTTGGCCGAAGGTACCTATTCCGGTTGGTTCCGCAAAGAGGGGAATGTGCCGTGTTATCCGGCGAACCTGCAAAGCGGAAATTTCTTCGGCCTTCCGAAGCGTGGCGATGAGCCGTATACCGGTTGGGTCGGCCTCTGTTTGCCGGAGAACGGAGAGTGTACGGAGTTCCGCGATCCGAATGACACGAGCGATCCGCAATTCCGCACCGGCCGTCCGTATTATTTCGTTGATAACAGCAAGCTGGATAAGTCCACCTGTTCCGGCAACGTGGACCAGGGCGCCGGTTGTATCCTCCTGCGCAACCAGAGCAATCCGGTCTTGAACTACAGCTCATTGGCGACGGACCTTGCTTACCGTGAGAATAACTTCCGCGCCGTACAGCCGATTGATTGCGTGGCCGATCCGAATAACCAATTCTGCCAAGGCCGCTGTAGCGGTACCAAGGTGACGCGTTTGTCGCCCTTGTCGACGCCGGTTTCGACGCCGTATGTCGGCAATGCCTGTGAATTGGACACTGACTGCGTGCTTCCTTCCGAACCGGCCGGTTGTACCGGTACGGGCTGTACCGTCACGTATAACGTTTCGTGCGTCACGCCGCAGAACGACGCGAACGTCCTTGTGAAGGTGAATACCGACCGCGACTGTTCCCAGTGGCTCGGTTGTCAGAGCGCGGAAACGGTTTTCGATCCGGTGACCAACCAATATAAGGATGTCTGTACGAATTTAGCCTTGTGCAACAAGACCACGGATACGCCGGGAGACATTTTCTGCGCGAATTACGTGGATCGCAACAACCCGTCCATTGAGCCCATCCTGACCCAGGGCAAGTATTTTGACGCGACTAACTACGCTTCCCGTCAGACGGGTTTGGGCCAGAACGATTATTCCGGTTACTCCATCCCGAACAGCTTCCAGGTGCCGGATACCGTCGTGACCCGCGTCGGCGTGGATGGCGCCTTGACCGTGGATGAAAACGAAAACCGTTTTGCCCGTGATTACCGCTTGGCGGCCGTTGCGCGCATTCCGGTGAACGTCATCGGCGCTCCGGATGCGAGCGGCGCACGACCGTTGAGCGCGAACCCGGCCCCGAATGAAGCGCGTGTCTTGGATACGACCCCGCTCGGTCTGGCGAATCCGGGACTCCGTTTGTGTCAGCATGTCGGCTCCGGTATCGTCGGGTATTATCGCGACGCCGACCGCGATGCCGCGACCCGAACGAGTCCGAGAACCTTCTTCAACTGCTATTTGCCGCTCCGCCGCGAATCCGAAGCGTATAATTTCCAAAATATCGCCGGCACCTTCGGCCTTGAGGATCCGCGCATTGATGCGGTCTTGGCCAAGGCCTATCCGGCTCCGGAATGCCGTGCCAACCCGGAGGCAGATTCTCCGTTCCCGACCAAATACGTCACGGGATGGGATTTCTCGACGAATCCGCCGAAACCGGTCTTGAAGATCAATGGCTACCTGAATGCCAACACGTGTGAATACGGCGAAGATTGTTCCTGTTCGTACAAGCGAGCGGATTACGAAATTCCGACGCTCACCAAATTCTTCGGGACCTTGGCGAGCAATGTTCCGCCGGGCGTTTGTTTCGGCGGTCCGCGCAATGGCCAGTCCTGTATTCCGTCGGCCATCCTGAGCACGAGCGGAGGTTCTGCGGCCGTGCAGGGCGGGATCGCGGCAGCCAATGAGCAGCAATTGTGCGGCGCGCCGGAACAGGGCGGGCGCTGTATCGCCGCGACCAAGATCGAGGTGATCCGCGGCGTCTTCGGCCAGTGTTTGGAACGCGACTCCACGCGCATTCTCGGTGATGACCGTTCCGCGCAACCGTGTCTGACCTGGAACCCGAACCCGATTTTGTTCGGAGAAAAAGATCCGTTCCACTTCCAGCCGACATCGGGTTACTTGCCGCCGCAAAACTCCGGTCAGTATTACTGCACCTCGCCGTCTCGTGCGCCTGTCTCGTTCAAGATGAGCCCGAACCACTTCCGCCGCTTCTACCAGGCTACGGATACGGCCTTCCCGCCCAACCGGAATACGTATCTTACGACCGATGATCCGAAACCCGGCAGACGTAATGGTACCGATTCGGCACAGCCGCATAGCACCCTCATTAACTACGCCCGCGATGGGCAGTCGTATGATCCGCCGCGTCCGCAGACTGATTTTCAGGGCGGGGTAGGCTCGTTCAACTTGGATTATTACGAAGCCCAGTTCGATCAGCACTCGGTCGCCCCGTACTATGCGGGCAAAATGTCGCGTATTGATTACGGTCCGCAATGGCTTGAAGACGACAACCGCTGCGCGCCGGACGAATGTGATTACATGAGCGCTTCGCTGGTCGAGGCTCATCCGATTTCCCACTATCCGTCCGCAAGCGATTGTCGTAATGCCTACAATGCCACAGGCGGCAACCAGCAGGGTGGCTCCTATCCGACGGCCGTGCGCTTGGTGGATGCGGGGAATGGCTACACGGAAACGTTCTTCCGCATCAACGACAAGGAATTCGCGGAAGAATTGGGCGCGACCCAGCCGGTCGAATATGACCGTTTCTTGAGCGACAACGTCATCGGATACTTGCGCGCGACGCCGTCCCAGGGCGGAGGAACCGGTCTCTTGGGTTGTGGATACCAGGCGGCTTGGGCGGATAATATGCCGCCGGTTGACTACACGAATGCCGATTCGATCCGTCAGGGTGAACGTCAGTTCCGCGATGAGTTGGCTCGCAATTATGTGTCGTACATGACGCGCGGAAGCGAACAGGTACTGGGTACCGGCACGCCGGGAAGCGAACGGGCCATTAAGATGCCGTGTCTCGCGGTGGACAGCTATCCGAACACGGGTGTCGGCGATCCGGATGATGGCGGCTCGGCGACGGATAATCCGTTCGTCGACGGCGATGGAAGCGGTCCGTCCGAGTGTTACTTCAAGTATTGGGAAACGGAATTCCAAGCCGAAGGCCAGCGTACATTCGATGGCATTTTCGCGCCGAACAGCGATACCGTCGTGCGTAACTTGAATGACATCCGTCGCAATGCGCAGACCGCGCGTTGTGAATCGGGCAAGCCGTATTTCGCCATCCGCGCGGTGTTCCAATCTCGTGACCAGAATACGGAATCCGCCGGGGTTGGTTCGACTGTTGAGTCGAGCGAAGTTCGCGGTCCATGGCGTTTCGTCGGTTACTGGGTGTCCGCATGTGCGGGCAATGCGGGAAATGACCAGCGCTACATCTACATGGATTTGGAAGTCGGCGCCGCAAACGTGTGTACGGAATTGGCGGAAGTCCAAAGCAAGGGTTCGCGCCAAGATGCCGCCTTCACCGATCGCGTGTGGAGCCAGAGCGGGTTCCGCGAGCAGAGCATCGGCACGACCTATGGCGATGCCGCCTCTCCGTTCTCGAGTGCCATCAATACCGGTCCGGCCGGCAAGCAGCCGTTGTTCCAGAATGGTCAGGAGCTCGCGGGCTTCTCGCCGCGCAATCCGCCGACCTTCTTACAATCCGGCATTACCACGTACTACAAGGTCGCCCAGTATCCGCGTGACAAATGGGCCTATCTTACCAACCTGTTTGCCCGTGTGTACCGCGTCTACAATTTCCGTTACTACCCGGTAGCCCGTGGAGATTCAGCCTGTCTTTCCGGTCCGTTTAAGGGAACGAAGTGCAATGTCGTCGGCGGCGTGGATGAGGCGTGCAAGGTGGACGGCACGTGTATGAGGTCTTTGATGACGCCTTCGGACGCGGCCGGATTGCTCTTGTGCAACCGTGGTCCGGCGACGGGCTTGGAATGTGAAAATGAAGCTCCTTGTAAGGCGGCCTCGTTCTCAGACGGTTCCGGAGGATTCACTTCATTGTTAAAGGGTTGTGCCGTCGCGACCGGGTGGACCCAAGTGGCCGGATCCGGGACGGCAGATACGTCCGATGACCGTTTCAACGGACCGGGCGGAACCAGCCGAACCACCCAGCAAGCGGCCGACGATAACGGTTTTGCGTGCGCTTCAGGCAGCGTAAATACGGACGCCGGAAGCTGTACCGCCCTCTCATCGAATAGCACCGAATGTCCGACCCTGGTGACGGGAAGCTGTACCAATCCTCCCGGTGGATCTCCCGATTCCTTCTGTACCTTCACCAACCCCGCGTCCGACTTCACGGAAGAAGGTCTTTCCGGCCCGCCGTCCTTGCGCTGTCAGTCGAATGCCGATTGTAACTTCAACAATACGGATTACACGGCAGGTACCTGTAGCGCTCCGGATACGGTCTTGGTCGCACGATTGGGCCGTTGTGATGGTGGCTTGAAGCATGGCCAAATCTGTTTGAACCGTGATTCGGACTGTAATGTGAATTACGGAACGGCTTCGGAAGAAGATGCTATCAACCGTTCCTGTGGCTACGTGGACAGCCGCGCTCCGTCGTATATCCCGGTGGCTGCATGTACGACCCCGGGCGAGACCGCGGTCGCGAACACGAACAGCAATCCGATGACGGACAACAATATTTGTACGCATGAGGGTGGATACCAGCCGCGCCAGGACGTGTGTCCGAATCCGTCCGACGAATACTGCGGCTTGATCTCGTACGACATCAGTACGGTTTCGGCCGGTACGGGTAGCTCCGCGGATCCGGCCATGCGTCATCCGTTACCGACGGACGTGACCCTCGGGCACTACACGCCGACCTTCCTCGGGTACCCCTCCACGGCGACCTTGAACGCGAGTTCCTTCTCCTACATCACGTATTACACGCCGCGTCCGCCTCGCGTGGCCGCGCCTGATACGCGCAATTGTCCGGTGCCGGGCCAGTGTCCGATCTCGCGTCTTGATGCCATCTCGCTCGACGGTTTGGCCGACGGTTCGGTGGTCGCAGGCGGCGGCCAGCACAAGTCCAACCTCCGCTTCTATGCCTGGGCCGCGCACGAACAGATGCCGCTCCGACAAGTGACCATCGATTGGGGTGATGGAAAGGTGCAGGTCATTGATGATACGCGCCTGAAGAACCGCAAACCGTTCTGTGGCGTGCAAAAGGAATGTTCCGATCCGATTCGCGGCGCGGGCCTGACCTGCCAAGTGGATTCCGATTGTCCTCCGGGCGCCGGTCGCTGTGTGCCCGTTGGCGTCTGTGAGGATACGCCGCAGCGCACGTGTACTACGGACGATGATTGTACCGTGGCCGGCAGGCGCGACACCTGTAATATCCGCACCATGTTCGGCAACTCCACGGATGCGTGTCAGCAGGATTACTTCGACTTCACACACGCGTACACGTGTGGCGCGCTTGAAAGTCGCAGCTTGCCGAGCTGTACGACGGGCGTCGGCGGCGCGTCGCTGATCCCGGCCGGCCAGTGTTACTTCGGTCCTGCCGTAGATGGCTTCCTCATGACGGATCTGTTCGTCGGCGGCCGTCCGACCTGTTCAACCGCTTCGCCGGCGGCGGGTCTCGCGGATTGTCAGGCGGCTTATACCTCGGCGCTCGGATTGCTTCCGTCAACGGCGCTTCCGTCCGGTTCCTCGTGTGGCACGCCCACCGATCCGGCCTCGCTCGTGACTACGCGTTGTTCGCGCGATCCGGCCCGTGCCTGTTCGCCGACGAGTCCCTGTGCGGTTGGCGACACGTGTATTGAGGCTTTGGCTCCGCCGAATGGATGTTTCGACGCCGCCTCAAATTCCTGCCGCTTCACCCCGCGCGTGATGATCCAGGATAACTGGGGCTGGTGTTCCGGTGAGTGTCGTAACACCATTGTCGGTGGCAACCTCGAAGACACGGCAAGCGTGAAGGTGAGACATCCGTATGGCGGTTGCTATGTGGGGAATGTGTTTAATGGGACGACGGATCAGAGAGTCAGATTCAATACTCAGAGCACCGTAGCTCGCGCTGGAGCTGTCTCTATTCCGAATCTATACGTGGTTCCAAATAATGAATGTAACCCAGCAGGTACCGGAACTCCAACAGCGAGACCATGGGTTGTTTATCCAGGTTCCCTGCAGCTACGCAGAAGCGATGAGGTGACGGAATAGAGACCTCCCCCTTTAATTCTCCCTCCTATACCAAGGAGGGAGAATTTGTTTTGTGGAAAATAAAATCGCCCGAGCTTTTGGCTCAGGCGAGGGGGTGGGGTGTCGATCGAGTCGACACATGGGAGGCTGACACGTGGTCCGGCCGGTGGGTGTTGCGCGCGATGTCACTCGTGCGTGTAGACCTGGGTCCGGTACGGGACGGTCTCGCCACCTCGGAAGAACTCTCCGTTCAGCGTCCGGCACGAGGCCGTCGGCGTCAGGATGCCGCAGTTGCCGGCTTCCCCGGTGAGATCCCGATTGCCGCAGTTCCCGAGGAAGCGGCCATCCGGCGCGAGCCGGTACTGGCCCCAGTAGGGAGCGTCACGAGCACCGAGACAGTCGAGACTCAGCACGAGGTGGTTCGTCCCTTCCTCACGGAAGAGCGTGACCGGGCAGCCGCTCTCTCCCGCGGTCGCCCAGCTTCCGCTGAGCGTGGTCATGCACTCGGCGAGCATCGCTGCATCGTCGTAGCTCATGCCCGTGAGCAGGTCGTACTGCTCGCCGCACCCGGGGGTGCGTGCTTCGACCTCGGCGGCCGTACACGCAGGGGGCGTGTACAGGAGACACACGTCGAGGTTGCCGCCTCCGGTGATCGTCGGTGCACTTCGGCAGGACGTTCCGGGGTACAGGTCACCGCAGCTGCCGAAGCCGGGACAGGAGGGGGCGCAGGCCCCCGCACCATCCTGTACGACGCAGAAGTAACCGCTTTCGCAGTCCTCGTGCCTGGAACAGGCCGTGGGCATCCCGCCGTCCACGTCCGGGGGGACGTAGGCGTCGGGCGTGATGTCCGGACCCGAGTCGCCCGGAGGCAGACCCGCGTCGGTCATCATGCCGCTGTCCATGCCCCCGTTCGGCCCGCAGGCCGAGACGAAGAGGCAGATGAGGGCAGCCGTGAAGCCGCCCCGGTTCAGGATCCGGTTCTTGCTGTTCATGAGCCCCTCCTTCAGGGGTGGGTTTTCGGATTGTCGCCCCGCAACATGCGGAGCTAAGGTCCTACCTGAAATGTTACCAGGTTAAGTCTATCTAGAACATATTTTTTCGATTTTGTCAAGGGCGGCATGACAGAATTTTTTCCGCGAAATATCAAAAATAAGCAATAATATAAAGGGGAAAACCGTTCTTGTCCGACTATTGACAAACGGGCTGAAACAAGGCACGTAGTGTATATATAAGATATGAACTCCAATTTTGGACATCGAACCACGGTTCTCCTCGGACTACTCGCACTTTGTGCGGTCGTGATTGGAGCCCGCGGCGCATGGCTGTATGGGAAAAACATCCGCTGGACGGCAGCTCTTCCGCATCCCGTAGCGACGAGTACGGAATACGACGTTTCGTCATGGACGGAGCACAAAGGAAAATACCGAATCATTGAGTCTGACGGCGTATATAAAGGACTGATTGAGGATTGTCATTTCTCTTTCCGTTTTCCAAAAGGGCAGATGCGTTACGATGCATTTTTCGGCATGGATGAACCGGCTCCCGTTACTGAATATTGTGATGCTCGTTTCTACGTGAATGGTAAAACAGAGGCGGAGCCAGTATCTGGGCTTTTCCTTTCATATATCCCGGGTCAAGACGGTGCACGGATCGATCATCTCGCCGAGTATGAAGCGGGCTTCAAGAATTTCCCTTTCAATCGCGTACAGGAAGGACGTTTAACGGTTGGCGGCAAGCCTGCTTTGCAAGCCACCTACGCTTACAAGACGTCAGCAGAGCGCGAACCGTATGATCAGCGTCGTACCATCATCACTTGGGTTGAGGATGCGCACGGAACATTAGAAGTTCGTTGGGATGGGTATCCGGGCCAAGAGGAGCTCTATCGGACGATCCTGTCTACTGTCAGTTTCTACTAAAGGGAGATGGCCTAGGGGTTGGGTGGGTATGCGCGATGTCCATCCTTGGCTTAGGCCATTCGTTCGCGAGCGAGTTGTTCTTCGACAACTGAACCAAGGAGAGAGCGATGCGCATTTTTCGCTGTTTGATGATGTGTGTGTTCGCACCCGTTCTCTTCATGAACGGGTGTGGGCCGAGCGAAGACGAGGCCGCTGCGCGCGATTGGTTGGTGACGGAAGTCATGACCAGTGGCGCAAGCATGCAACCGCCGATCCTCGAGCCCTTGTCTCGAGACTACAGTTGTGGCGAATGTCCGTACGACTACACGGACCATGCTGACTACGGCAGCTGCGTACTTCCGCATCCCGGACGAGACGATAACGTGCTCGGCATGGGTGCGAATGATCGGGGCACCCCGATCTACAGCGTGGCTGACGGAGAAGTCGTGTGGGCCGATGTCGGTGCGTCCGATACGGATGTTCTTTCGTGGATGTCAGTGACGGTCAGACATCAAGTCGACGGCGAGGATAACTACCAGGCCTACGGCCACATGGTACGAATCTTCGTCCGACGTGGTGACACGGTCTCTCGCGGGACGTTGCTCGGTCTCATGGGCGGAGTCGCCGGAGGAGACACGCGATGCAGTGGGGGGCGTCGGCCTTCCGCCAGAGCTGGCCTCGGAACGCCATTCGCGCCGCACCTTCACTGGGAGTGTCGAACGGAGCTGAACCCCCGTCCGACGAACTACTTCGATTTCGGTGGGCCGATGGAATGCGCGGACAATTACTTTCCCTGTGGTGGCTCGGTCGCGCAGATCCGGCGCGAATACGATCACCCCGAGGAGTTTATCATCTCGCATGCCTTCGATTGGCTCGCCTCGCGCTACGCGAGCGGTGATATCGGCTCGGTCGTCACTGATCAGAGCTCGATGTCCTGCTATCTCGGAGCGGGGAGTGCTTGTGTGCCCGGAAGTGGTTCCTATGCCACTCACGGATATGCGGCCTTCCCGGATCCTTCCGCGGACGCGGTGAGCCGTGGAGTCCATCCGGTTGAACTGGATGGGGTGAACGGCACGCGCCCGGACGACAATGTGTACTGGTGGAATCGCTGTCACCTGTACCGTGGCGTCGGTTGCGACGGCAACAACTTCATGTTCCGACTATATGCCGGAGGACGGCATGGACTCCACCTTCTCGTCTTCGACGTAAACGGTGGAGCACGTGCTCCGCGTTCGATCAGGAGCGGCTTCCTCGACCGGTGGTTGAGGGACGGTGGTCCTGAGAGCAGCTGCGGAATGCCCATCGGATCCGAGATGTACGACTGCACGGACGACGCCGTCCGTGCGGGAGCATGTCGAAGGTCTATTCAGCTTTTCCAGTTCTGCTACATGACGTGGGACTGGGATAGGACGACGCACCTCGAGACGCACACCTATAGCGAGGCTCCCGATTGCCCAGCGGCTCTGGCCATCGGCAACGTGAGCCCCGGGGCGTTTGAACACCCCTGGAGCGTTCTTGGAACGGCCAGCCCGCTTCGGGCTGGTATGCCGTTCTACTCGATCGACGACGCGGCCGACCTCTTCACCGAGGCCTACCACCGTGTCGGCGGTCACCGGCGGATGGGGTTCGCGTGCTCGCCCTTCGCGGGCGTGCCCACCTACGTCCATCGCTGGACGGGGACGCGCTACTGGGTGCAGAACTTCCGCGGGGGTGAATGGGGTGAGGGAATCATCTTCTATCACCCGTACGATCCGTCTCTACTGCGAGGTAGCCGATCGCGCACCGCGGACCGGGCCACCGTTCTTCGGAGCGGCTTCTGGCTGTGGTATCGCGATCACGATGGTATCAACGCTCTGCTTGCGCCCCGGGACGACGAGTACTGGGATGCGAGTCTGGGCGCTGCTCGACAGGACTTCGAGAGCGGGAACTGCCTCGTATGGCGTTGGAGCTCTCCTGGCGTTGGCAGAACCTACTGTGGCCGGATCCTGGGTACGAGCTGCACGGAGTTCGAGGGGCACACCGAGAACTGCCCCGAAGCGTGGGGATCGGAACGTTGGTTTTCGCCGGGGTGCACGGGTGATCTGTGCGCGGCCGGCGATCGAATTGACGAAGACGATCTGCGCGAACGTGGACGAGGAGGAACGAGCGAAGAGGGATTCCTCGACGCCGGCCTTCCCATGTCCTCCGACGCCGGCATGCCTTCGGGCACGTCGTGCACGGTGGACCGTGACTGCCCCGCGTATGGTGCGGGCTGGCGCTGCCAGTCCGGAACCTGCCGCGAGGCGGACCTGGATGGAGACGGCTATCTCGGTTCGGACGGGGACTGCAACCCGGACGTTCCGAGGATCCACCGCGGCGCCGTGGAAACCTGCGACGCGATCGACGAAGACTGTGATGGGCGGGTGGACGAAGGGTTCGACCTTTTGTCCGACCCGATCAACTGCGGAAGTTGTCGGAATCCCTGCGCAAGCGGGATGTGTTCCGGCGGCATCTGCGTAGAGCCTTGTTCCTCGCACCCCGAAGTGTGCGGAAACGGTCTCGATGACAACTGCAACGGAACGGCGGACGAGGGCTGCGCTCCCGTCTGTACACCTGTGGCGGAAGTCTGCAACAACCGCGACGAAGACTGCGATACTCGTGTTGACGAGTCGCTCTCCCAGTCGTGTTCGACGGCGTGCGGCTCGGGCACGGAAACGTGTTCTGCCGGACGCTGGGTCGGATGTACGGCGCCGCTGCCCAGCACGGAAACGTGCGATGGGCGCGATCAGGACTGTGATGGCCTTGTGGATGATGGGGTTGCGCCCCTCGCCTGCTCGACCGTCTGCGGCTCTGGAACGCGGAGTTGCGTGGGCGGATCCTTCGGGACCTGTTCCGCGCGAGTTCCGTCGACCGAGACCTGTAACGGTCTCGACGACAACTGCGCTGGCGGGGTGGACGAAGGTCTCTTCCGTACCTGCAGCACCGTCTGCGGCAGCGGAACCGAGACCTGTTCGCTCGGCCGCTACGTCGGATGTACGGCGCCGCTGCCTAGCACGGAAGCGTGCAACGGTCTCGACGACAACTGTGATGGCCGCATTGACGAAGGTTGCGCGCCTAGCTGTGTGCCGACCTCTCCGTCGCGTGAGATCTGCGACGGCCGAGACAACGACTGTGACGGGACGATCGACAACGGCTGTCCCGCCATGAACCCGTATCTCGTCGAGATCTGGATGGATCCGTCCTTGTTGGACGACTGCCCCGATCCCGGCGGCTTCCGGATCAACCTGTGGGGTCCGGGAGGAGTCGCACTCCAGAACGTGATCGGTCAGCCCTTCCGGCAGACCATTACGTCGAGCTGGGTGGCTGCCACCCCCATCTCCCTGTCCTGCTCCGTCCCGCCCCTGTGGCATGACTGGACCGGACATGTCGGCGAGCCTTCCTCGCTGAATGGAGTACTGGTCATGCGTATGGGCGGCCGGGACATGCTCCCGACCTCTCTTGTATGCAACGACATGGTCGATCCCGCGTGGGGCGCCAAGCCCTACATGCCGCTCGAATCCAGGTACGAAGGGTCTTGCACCCCTCGCTGGTAATCGTGCGTTCTCGCCTCCGAGCCATCGGAGGCTTTTTCTTTTCTTGGAATGCAGTTTTCCTGGCCGGAGAAATACGTAGTTATACGGAAGGCTGTTCAGACGATTGACTGAGGAAGATTGTCCAAAAATAAAAGCGCCTCCTGCACCGGTGGAGGGTGGGGGAGGCAAGCGCCCCGCTGCGCACAGCAAGGGATCAGGATGGCGTAACCAGTCGTTCAGGCGCCCAGTAGTCCCGACTCCCGTCGCACTTTTCGACGACGTCGAGGAGTTGGCCGACGCTCTGGATGCCAATCAGGTAGTCGTCGGGAATGAGGATTTTTAGACGTTTCTCCATGGTATTCACGAGATCAACGTCTCCCATCGAATCGAGGCCGATGTCGGTAAGCTTATCGCCCTCGTTTACATGCGCACACTCCTTCTCGAGGATTTCGCCGCAGATCTCCTGGAGAAGCCTTAACAGTTCCGTTCTCGTCATGTCGCCTCCGTCAGCTTGGTCCAGGCAGTTTGCCATAGTAAGTATTGACGTCAAAAAAAAAGCCCGTCCTTTCCGTTGGTGCGGATCGGAACGGGCAGTCGGTCACTGGACCGCGGCTGCGCTGGGCTGGACGGCCTCGCGGAAGTAGTCGGGGAAGACCTCCCAGAGGAGGTCGCGGCTGATGGCCGGGAGCCCCTTCTGCTCGGCGGACTTCTTGGCCTTCTTCGCGAGGTCCATCACGACCTCGAACGAGATGGTCGCGTTGCCCTTCAGGGCGTGCTCGATGAGGTCGGCGGCCTCGGGCTCGAGCCGCATCTGGCTCCGGCGCGACACCGTGCCCAAGAACAGGTTCTTGAGCTGCACCCAGACGGGCACGGTGCCCGACGCCGAGGGCGAGATGTCCACGATGCGCGCGCCGACGAGCTCGACGAACTCCGGCAGGAGCACGTTCGAGCTCAGGCTCGCGAGCGCGCTCGGGTGCTCGGTGATCGCGACCAGGAGGAGCGACGGCAGGAAGTGTCGCTTCACCGGATCGCGCGCGCGATCGAGGATGATCTGCTGCGCCTGGGGCGAGGGCGCCTGACCTTCCCGGTAGAAGATCGGGTCGGGATGGGTGTCGTCGCGCAGGTAGGCGTCGAGCTCCGCTGCGGTGCCGCGGTTCCGCATCCGGTGGCCGATGTCCATGGTGTTCAGAACGTGGTTCTGGAACACCAGGACTTCCTCCGACGGACGGGAGCCGACCACCACAAGGATGGGGCCGCGGTTGGAACCGCTCTTGCCTGCGAATCGGGTCATGTTCTTGACGGCGGCGACGATGTCGGCCGGCGTGTGCGCTTTGTTCACGGAACCTCCCTAAAAACGAAAAAACACATTTGGATCGCTCTGAGACCGGAAGCGAAGAAGAAAAAGAACGGATTCCCGAAGAATCGGGGAGCTTAACCTAGCCTTTTTTGGGCCAGTTGTCAAGCCGTTGGCGCATCATAACAAATCTCGTTGACAGCTTCCACGCATGCGCGTATCCTCTTGACGAATGGCTCGATCGGACGATCGGGCCTATTTATTACCTGAACACCCTATGGCCTCTCCCATTTCCCAGGCGATGAAGCAAATCGCGGACGAAAAGAATATTCCCTACGGCTCCGTTTTGGAGACCGTTGAGACCGCCCTTGCCGCCGCGTACCGTAAAGATTTCGGCAACAAGAACCAGAACATCAAGGTCGAGTTCGACCCGGAAAAATACGACGGCATGACCGGCGGCATCCGCGTTTTCGACGTGAAAACGGTGGTGGAAGACATGGAGTTGGATGAGGATTACTTCACGCGTTTCGAAGCCGCGACGGCTCCGAAAAAGGACAAGCCGTTCGTAAAAGGGGAGCCGCGCCCGGTGGAGGGGGAAGTCCCGGCCGCGCTTCAGGATGAATTCAAGTTCAACCCGAAGACCATGATCATGTTGTCCGACGCGCGCGACATCAAGCCGGATGCGCAGATCGCCGAAGAAATCCGCGTGGAACTCGGCGTGCCGGCGGCGTTTGGCCGCATGGCCGCGCAAACCGCGAAGCAGGTCATTCTGCAAAAGATCCGAGAGGCCGAGCGTGGTGTCATCTTCAGCGACTTCAAAGGACGCGAAGGTGAATTGATGAACGTCACCATCCAGCGCCGCGAAGGCCGTTTGGTCTTGATCGACCTTGGCCGCGCGACCGGCATCCTGCTTCCGGAAGACCAGATTGAAACCGAGCGTTATTTCCCCGGTACGCGCATCAAGGCCGTCTTGCGCCAAGTAGAGATGACGAGCCGCGGTCCGGAAATCCGCTTGTCCCGCACCAGCCCGATGTTGGTCGCGGCGTTGTGCGCCCAGGAAATCCCGGAAATCTTGAATGGAACGGTCGAAATCAAAAACATCGCGCGCGAGCCGGGCAGCCGCACCAAGGTGGCCGTCTCGTCCAATGACGAAGCGGTGGACCCGATCGGTTCGTGTATCGGCCAGCGTGGCACGCGCATCCAAACCATCATCCGCGAACTCGGCGGCGAAAAAGTGGATGTGGTGTTGTGGGATGAAAATGCGTCCGAATACATCAAATCCGCCTTGTCTCCGGCCAAGGTGGTCAATGTTGAATTGCGTGAAGAAGAGCATCTCGCCGTCGTGCAGGTGAAGGGCGACCAATTGTCGCTTGCCATCGGCAAAGGCGGCCAGAACGTGCGCTTGGCCGCCAAGCTCACGGGCTGGAAGATCACCATTGTCGAAGAAGGCGGCGCCGTAGCCGCTTCCTCTGATATGACGGAAGCCCCGGAAAGCGCGGTGGAATCCGATGCCAAGGCCGAAGCCGAGGCCGCGGCTCCGCTGGAAGGCGAAGCCAACAAATTAATGGAGGGCTACACCGAGCAAGTGCCGGTCGTCGCCGCGGATGAGAAAAAAGAAGAATAAAACCAACCTATGATCGCGAACCTTTTCAACACGATTTTTTTCCAGCCAATCCTCAACTTGTTGGTGTGGCTGTACGTCACGATTCCGGGCCAGGACATCGGTATCGCGATTATCCTGCTCACCATCATCGTGAAAGTGGTCTTGTATCCGTTGACGCATTTGCAGATCAAGCAGCAGCGTTCGATGCAGGAATTACAGCCGAAAATCGAAGAGATCCGCCAGCGTTTGAAGGATGACAAGGAAAAACAGGCGTCTGAGCTCATGGCGCTGTATAAGACGGAGAAAGTGAATCCGGCTTCGTCCTGTCTTCCGCTCTTGTTGCAGCTTCCGATTTTCCTCGCGTTGTTTCACGCGCTCCAAGTCGGCCTCAAGTCCGAGGGTTTGAACATGCTGTATCCGTTCGTGGCCAATCCGCAGACCATCAATGCGATGTTCCTCGGATTGTTCGACCTGACGCAGCCGAACTACGTCCTCGCGATCCTCGCCGGCCTCGTCCAGTTCTGGCAGACGCGCCAAATCCTCAAGCCGCCGGCCGCGACCGTAACGCCTCCGCCGCCGGAATTGGCGAATAAGGAAGGCGCGAAGGACGAAAGCATGACGGCCATCATGAACAAGCAGATGACGTACATGATGCCGATCATGACCATCGTTATCGGTTTCTCTTTGCCGGGCGGCCTCACCTTGTATTGGTTGGTCATGTCCCTCTTGACCGTGGCCCAACAATCCCTCGTCCTGAAGCGCACCCCGCCGAAGATCGGGTTGCAATTGAAGTAACCAGCCTCTACCATCCCACACGATTTATGCCGAAACCTACCGTTACCCGCGCGACCAGCCAAAAGCGCACGCGCCAGCGCGTCGCCTGGTTGCTCGTGCTGTTCGTGATTGCCGGTTCGATTGCGTACCCCGATCCCGCCAATTGGCTGGTCGGACAGGTTAATCGCTTGGCGGGCACGAAAATCCCGACCATAAACATGCCGTATTCGCTCGGCCTCGATTTGCAGGGCGGAACGCGTCTTGAGTACGAAGCGGATTTGAAAAACGTCGCGCCGGCCGACCGCCGCGAAGCCATGAATGGCGTCCGTGACGTGATTGAGCGCCGCGTGAACACGCTCGGCGTATCCGAACCGTTGGTGCAGGTCGTGCAGGCGGGGGAGTCATGGCGTGTTACGGCCGAACTCGCCGGCATCCGCGATATCAATACGGCCATCAAGCTGATCGGTGAAACGCCCATCCTTGAATTCAAGGAAGTGAATGACGCCCAGCGCCGCCCATTGACCGAGCAGGAGCGCATGCAGATGGAGGAAGCGAACCGCCAGGAACGCGCGAAGGCCGAAGCTGTGCTGGCGGAAGCCCGCAAACCGGGCGTTGATTTCTCAACCCTGGTTTCTTCCAAGACGGAAAACGTCGAACACAAGGCTTCGGGCGGCGACCTTGGTTTCCTTCGTGGCGACCAGGTATACGACTCCGTGTATACCGCGGCATCCATCTCGACCTCCGGAACCGTGCTAGGCAAGGTGTTTGATACGCCCAACTATTACGTCGTGGCGAAAGTCGAGGAAGTGAAAGACGTGCAGGAAGCCCTGGCGAAGCACCTCTTGATCTCGTATCAGGGAGCTCAGGGCGGTTTCTCGACGTTCACCAAGGAAGAGGCTCGCGCCAAGATTGATGATTTGAAAAAGCAGGCGACGCCGGAGAATTTCGTCGAACTCGTCAAAGCCAACTCCCAGGAGCCGGGGGCAATCGAATCCGGCGGCGATTTGGGCTGGTTCTCGCGCGGCGACATGGTTCCGGTGTTTGAGGATGCCGCGTTCGCCCAGGCGAATGGCACGGTTTCCGACGTGGTCGAAACCGAATTCGGTTTCCACTTGATCTTGAAGCAGCAAGAACGCACCGTGCGTGACGCTCGCGTGCGCGCGGTCGAAATCCGTCGCACGACCGAAGCCGACCTTGTTCCGCCTCCGGAGCCGTGGAAATCCACCCAGCTCACAGGGAAACAATTGCAAAGCGCTAAGCTCGATTTCGACCAATATCTGGGCGCGGTCCAGGTGGCCTTGCAATTCAATGAAGAAGGCTCGCAATTGTTCGCGGAAATCACCAAACGGAACGTGGGCAAGCAGGTCGCGATTTTCCTCGACGGCCAGATCATTTCCGACCCGGTCGTGCAGACGGAAATCATCGGTGGCCGCGCGGTCATCACAGGTTCCGGCGACGTAGAAGAGGCGAAGACTTTGGCCCGCCGCTTGAATGCCGGCGCGCTTCCGGTACCGATCACGATGATCGCCCAACAGACCGTGGGCCCGACGCTCGGCGCCGACTCCTTGAACGCTTCTTTGTTTGCCGGTCTGATCGGTTTCGCTTTGGTGGCGCTGTACATGATCTTGCTCTACCGCCTTCCGGGATTCGTTTCCGTGGTGGCCCTCGTGTTGTATGCCGCGCTTTCGGCCAGCGTATTCAAGATGGTGCCGGTGACGCTTACATTATCCGGTATTGCGGGCTTCATTCTCTCCATCGGTATCGCGGTGGACGCCAACGTTCTGACCTTCGAACGTCTGAAAGAAGAGCTCGCGGAAGAAGGGCGTTCGCTTGCGGCAGCTCTTGAGGATTCGTTCAAGCGCGCTTGGCCCTCCATCCGCGACGGACACGTCACTATCCTTATCTCCTGTGCCGTTCTCTTCTGGTTCTCATCGTCCATCATCAAGGGATTCGCGCTCACGCTCGCGATCGGTACGTTGATCTCGTTATTCACGGCGGTCGTTTCGACGCGCACGATTCTTCGCTGGATCGTCACCACGCGCGCGCACGGCTGGTCCCGGCTGTTCCTGAAAAAGTCGAATAATAAGTAATCACGTATTCGATCTTCCACCACATATGAAATTTTCCGTCGTAAAATATCGCGCAGTCTGGTATGTCATTTCCGGCGTGATGCTGATCGGATCCATCGCGTCCTTCGTCGCGTTCGGCTTGAAGCAGGGGATTGAATTCACGGGCGGCACGCTCATGGCCGTCCGCTTCGAACAGCGCCCATCTGTAACGGAGGTGAGCGATACGCTGAACAAGGCCGTTCCGGATTTGGGCTCGATTGTCGTCCAGCCGGCAGGGGATACTGACATGCAGTTTCGCGTGAAGACGTTGTCGGAGGACGAGCACCAGGCGGTATTGAAGGCTCTTCAAGAACAGCACGGCCAGATCACCGAATTGCGCTTCGATGCCATCGGTCCGGTGATTGGCGAGGAGCTCCGCCGCAAATCCTTGCAGGGCTTGTTGATTGTCGGCTTGGCAATCATGGCGTACGTCGCGTGGGCGTTCCGTCGCGTTTCTGCGCCGGTCTCGTCTTGGCAGTACGGAGGCGTGACGCTTCTGGCAGCGCTGCACGACGTGATTATCCCGATCGGAGCGTTCTCCTTGCTCGGTCATTACTACGGATGGGAAATCGGTACGCCGTTCGTGGCGGCCATTCTGACCATTCTCGGCTACTCCATCACGGACACCATCGTCGTATTCGACCGCATCCGCGAGCACCTCTTGAAGTCCAACCAGCCATTCGCTGACCTCGTGGATTCAGCCATTCGCCAGACGTTTCTCCGATCCTTCAGCACTTCCATGACGACGCTGTTGGTTTTGGTCGCCATTTTCCTCTTCGGAGGAGCATCGTTGCATGAGTTCACCCTTGCATTGATCATTGGTATTACCGTTGGTACGTACTCTTCGATCTTCGTCGCTTCGCCGCTCCTGGTTTCACTGGGTAAGTGGCAGGGAAAGCGTAAGTAATCACATAGCACGTAGCACGTAACACGTAACAAAAAGCCCCTGAAAAGGGGTTTTTGTTTTTCCTCAAGCGCTTCGTGTTACGTGTTACGCGCTACGTGTTATAATGTCCGACATGGACGAACAGCTCTTGGCGAGCATCCCGTTCCTCAATTTCGACGTGAACGCGTTTTTGGATTTGGCGGGCGCGGATCCGTTCACGGCAATGGGCTATCTCATCCTGCATGGAGGCTGGATCATTTTCGTGTTCCTGTTTCTATGGATGGTGAAGTACGGCTGGCTTGAATACCGCCAGAACAAATGGATTGCCGCGCGCGAATGGATTTTGTTGCGCATCACGGTCCCGAAAGCATCCGAATACAACCAACAGACGCCGCGCGGCGTGGAAAACATGATGGCGAACTTCGCCGGCGCGCACTCGCCTCCGTCGTGGAAAGAAGAATGGATTGACGGCCAGGTCCAAATGCCGATTTCTCTGGAAATCGCGTCCATTGAGGGGCAGGTCAGCTACTACGTCCACTCATTGCGCGCGTTGCGCGATTTGGTGGAAGCGGCTGTGTACGCCGTTTACCCGGATGCGGATATTGATGCGGTTGAGGACTATACCTTGCCGATCCCAGCCAATTTTCCGAGCGACGAATGGGATTTGTGGGGGACGGAAATGACCAATGTCGCGCCCGACCCGTTTCCGCTCAAAACCTACCCGGAATTCGAGGATAAGATTACCGGCGAAATCAAGGATCCGGTGGCCAACATGCTTGAAGTATTTTCACGTTTGGGTCCCGGCGAACAGGCTTGGTACCAGATTCTCATCATTCCGACGGATCAAAAGAATTTCAAGAAACGAGCTGAACAAGTCATCAATAAGATCAAAGGCATCAAGGAAGTAAAAAAGCGCACCATGATGGATGATGTGCTTGATTTACCGTTGAAGACTCTCACCACCTTTAGTGATGTGGCATTGGGAAATGCGGCGCCGGAAAAAAAGAAATCCGACCCGAAGGAAGCATTTCCGCGCATGATGGCCCTTTCGCCGGGCGAGCGTTTTGTCTTGGAGGCGATCGAACGCAAGGCCGGAAAAATCGGCTTTGAATCCAAAATCCGTTTCTTGTATGTCGGTAAGAAGGGGAAATTATCGAAACCGAAAGTCGTGAACTCGTTTATCGGCGCCATCAAGCAGACGAATACCTTCAACATGCAGGCACTGAAGCCGGAAACCAAGCACGTGGGTATTAACGGCACCCTGTGGTGGTTCAAGGACCGCCGCAATAGCGAGCGCAAAGGCAAATTGGTGCGCGCCTACCGCAAACGGAACGCGAGCGTTGGTTTGAAGCCGTACTTCCTTTGTTCCGAAGAATTGGCGACCCTGTGGCATTTCCCGATCCTGATGCAGGTGAAGGCTCCGCAGCTCCGCCGCACCGAAGCCAAGAAAGCCGAGCCGCCGGCGAATATCCCTTTCGGCTAACCTATGTCATCCGCGCGTCCGCATGACCACGAAAATGAAATCACGCTCTTCGGCGAGACGAATTTTCGAAATGCCCGCCGCCGCTTCGGGATAAAAACCGACGACCGCCGCCGTCACATGTACATCATCGGGAAAACCGGCATGGGAAAAACGACCTTGCTGGAAAACCTGATCATGTCCGACATCAATGCCGGGCATGGGTGTTGCTACGTCGATCCGCACGGCGATACGGCGGAAAAGTTATTGGATTTCGTGCCGGCGGACCGCATCAATGACGTGGTGTATTTCAATCCGGCCGACGTGGATTATCCGGTCGGGTTCAATATCCTGGAAACCGAATCCGACGAACAAAAAACCCTCATCGCTTCGGGCCTGATGGGCGTCTTCAAGAAGATTTGGCCGGACGTGTGGAGCGCACGCATGGAATACATCTTGATGAATTGTATTCTGGCGTTGCTCGATTATCCTGGCGCGACCTTGCTCGGCATCAACCGTTTGTTGGTGGATAAGGACTATCGCGCGCGCGTGGTCGCCAAAATCCGTGATCCGATCGTAAAAACGTTCTGGGTGGCCGAATTCACCTCGTGGTCGGAAAAGTACGCGACCGAAGCCATCGCCCCGGTGCAAAATAAGGTCGGGCAATTCTTGTCGTCCGCGGTCATTCGAAACATCGTGGCCCAGGTCAAGTCCACCATCAACCTGCGCCGCATCATGGACGACGAGAAGATTCTCCTCGTGAACCTGTCCAAGGGCCGTATCGGTGAAGATAATATGCGCCTATTGGGCGGCATGATCGTGACCAAGATCCAGCTCGCGGCCCAGGAACGCCAGAACATTCCGGAAAAAGAACGCCGTGATTTTTATCTCTTCGTGGACGAGTTCCAGAACTTTGCGAATGAATCGTTCGCGACTATTTTGTCCGAAGCCCGTAAATACCGTTTGAATTTGATCATCGCGCACCAATACGTCGAGCAGCTCGACGAAAAAGTTGCGCCGGCCATTTTCGGCAACGTCGGGACCATGCTTGCGATGCGCGTCGGTTCGACCGATGCGCTTGCTCTCGAAACCGAATTCATGCCGACGTTTACGCCGGAAGATTTGGTGAACCTGCCAAAATACCAATTTTATCTCAAGCTCATGGTAGATGGCGTTTCTACGCCTCCGTTTTCCGCCGCGTCGCTTGGACCCGTGTCCCTGCGTACCGGCAGCGAACAAAAGATCATCGAACAAAGCCGGGAACGGTATGCCGAGCCGCGTCCCTCCATCGAAGAAAAGGTATTGAAGTGGGCAGGCATGGAGTCTTCAGCGATTCCCACCGAAGCTCCTGCTGCCGCTCCGGCCGCTGAAGTGGACCAGGATCTCGCCTCGCTCATGCCGCCTGCGCCGGTTGCGGCCGTTCCTACGGCTCCGACGGTTCCGGCATCGTACTTGTATCCAAGGATCCAATCGCAGGAAGAGTTGGATGCGCCGCAGGACAACGAGGAATATTTACGCATTAAGCCCGAGCGGATGGCGGCCATCCAGTCATTCGCGGCCAGCGCACAGGCAAGCCAGAAGAAGTCCGGGCGTCCCGCCTTCAAACATACCTGTTCGCGCTGCGGCAAGGTTTTTGAGCTGGCCATTCAACTTGATCCTTCCCGTCCGATGTATTGCGCGGAGTGCCGGCCGCTTGTCGCCGAAGAACGGAAAAACCGCCAAAAGACCGGGCGTCAAATCCGGAAAGGTCCGGTCGCGCCCGAGGGGGCGGAAGTTCCCGCCAAGACGGGCGAGGGCCCGAACCGTCCGCGTTTGGTGAAGGAGAGCGATATTGTCTTGCCGCCTTTGCCGCCGCCAAGCCCGGACGATGATTCGGATGATTTGCTTACGGCCATCATGAAGTCCAAGGGGCAGCCGGTGGAGTTGCGCAAACAAGTATTGGAAAAGCAGGCAGGGGACGAAGCCCGAAAGAAGCGCCGGAAGCGCGGAGGTCGCGGCCGAGGAAAGGGCGCGCAGAAACTTGCGCCCGGTCAAAAAATAACGTTTGATTCCTGACATGTGGTTTGACGCGTTACAGGGTCTTGTTCTCGGAGCGATTCAGGGCCTGACGGAATTTTTTCCGGTTTCATCCAGTGGACATCTAATTTTGGTCCCGGTTCTTTTGCATTGGCCTGACCAGGGATTGGGGTTTGATACGGTGCTGCATTTGGGAACGCTCGCCGCATTGCTGTGGTTTTTTCGCGATGAATTGGGCAGCCTCTTCCTCCGCATCTGGACGCGCGATCTTGATGGCCGTGCCGCGCGCATGTTTGTCGCAAAACTCGCGGTGGCGACGATCCCGGCCGTTCTCGTCGCGCTGGCACTAGGGGATATCATTGAAACGTCGTTCCGTGACGGGCGTTTGGTCGCGTTCAATCTTGCGCTTTGGGGTTTGGTTTTGTTATGGGCTGACCGGTCGGCGAAGAACAGGCACACCGATGACCAGTCCGTGGAGCACGTTACCTGGAAGCAGGCGATCGTCGTTGGAGTCGCCCAACCGCTTGCCTTGATCCCTGGAACCTCCCGTTCCGGCATCACGATCAGCGCCGGATTGTTTTCCGGCTTGTCTCGGCCATCGGCAGCCCGCTTCTCGTTTTTTCTAAGCATTCCCATCACTGCCGCCGCAGGGTTGAGCGGAATTATGAAGGTAATGAAACACGGAATGGGCGCAGATGGTATGCTGTCTTTAGTGGTCGGCTTTGCCGCTGCCCTTCTCTTCGGCTTATTCGCCATCCGCTTCCTTTTGTCCTATGTCGCCAAACGTCGCTATGACGGCTTCGTCGCGTATCGCCTGGCCCTGGCTCTGCTTATTGCTGTGCTTGTGTAGCCTCGCCTTCGCCCTCCCGACGTCCGCCGCCACGTCCACCACCAAACCCGCCCCGCCCCTGGATACCGACGGCGATGGATTGTGGGACAGTTTTGAAACCCAGATCGGGACGAGTATTTATTTCAAAGACACGGACAATGACGGCTTCGATGATAAGACGGAGATGTATACGGGTTGGTCGCCGACGTCGTCCGTGCGCATGACCAAATCGGTGAGAATAAACATCAAAACGCAAAAGCTTGAGATGAAGGTGGATGGGATTACGATCAAGTCATATGCGGTATCGACCGGATTGCCGCGCACGCCTACGCCAAAAGGATCGTTTACGGTTTTGAATAAGCATCCGCGCGCGTGGTCGAGGTCGGCAAAGCTTTGGATGCCGTATTGGATGGCGTTTACGAACCGCGGCCATGGATTGCATGAACTTCCCGAGTGGCCGGGTGGAAAAAAAGAGGGAGCGAATCATCTTGGTCGCCAAGCGTCGCATGGCTGTGTGCGTTTAGGAGTCGGTGCGGCGAAAGACTTGTATGATTGGGCGCCCATCGGCACGCGAATCCATATTGATTAATCCATGAAACGCATTTGGCTCCTTCCCGTTTTGCTTCTCACCGCCTTTGCGGGCGGTCCGGTTTTTGCGACGACCACCGAACCGGCTATCGCCACCTCCACGGTTTCTTCAACCGTTGAGATTCTGCCGGTCAGCACGAGTACGCCCGTCATTCCGGTTGAGTCGGAAGCCACGGCTCCCATCAAGACGGAGCCATTTGAGTCCGCGATCGTGATCCGGGCCTCGACGGGCAAAGAGTTGTATAGCTACCAGCCTGACAAGGAGCATACGGCCGCAAGTCTTACCAAGCTCGCATTGGCTATTACGATGCTGGATAAGGCGTGGAATTGGAATACGGTTGTCACGATGCAAGGCGCGGACGAAGTAGGGGGAGGTCGTTTGCAGGTCGCGACCGGGGCAAAAGTCCGGCTCGCGAATTTGTGGGACGCGACGCTCGGATCGAGCGCGAACAATGCCGCGACGGCTTTGGCGCGCGTCGGTGGTCCGGGTGTGAGTGCCTTCGTGAAAAAGATGAATGCAAAAGTAAAGGCGATCGGCGCTACGTCGTCGGTATTTTATGATCCGTCGGGCATGAATGCGAAAAACCACACGACGGCTCGCGACATGGCATTGATCGCAAAGACCGCGTTTTCACAAACCAAGGTCCAACAGATTTCCCAAAGGGGGACGTATCGTTTTTCCCTGGCAAACGGCGCACAGGCGCGGAACATCAAAAATACCAACCTGCCGTTTCTCGAGGACCCCGAGGTTTGGTTGTCGGGCGGAAAGACGGGCTACCTGCCAGAATCCGGTTACAACTACGCCGGCGTTTTGCGCCCGATGAATCCGAACGGTACGCCGGACACCAAGCGCGAGGTCATCGTGGTTGTCCTCGGCGCTTCGACAAAGAGTTCGTCTTTCGCTTCCGTGAAGCGTTTGGCGGAAGAAGTCTGGGCCAAGCCTGAGCTGTTCCGGGATCCGCCCCCGGCTCCCATCAAGCTGACCTTGACCTATGGCATGATTCATGCAGAAGTACGGGCGCTCCAGACATTTTTAGCGAAAGATAAGACCGTATACCCGGAGGGCCAGGTTACGGGAAAATTCGGAGGATTGACCTTGGCCGCCGTGCAACGTTTCCAAAAGAAATACTCGATTGCGAAGCCGGGAGACCGCGGATATGGCGTGGTGGGTCCCGCGACCCGTGCGAAAATCGCCTCATTGTCGAAATAAGTAGGTATGGATTTTGATCGCCTGAAAACGCTTCTCGCCGAACGCGGCGAGCCTGCATACCGTTTGGCCCAGGCCAAGCGGGCGTATTTTGTTGATTTTGCTTCTTCCTGGGACGAAGTAACGGTTTACTCCAAGCCGTTGCGCGCAAAGTTGGCCGATCTGCCCTGGAATGAGTTGACCGTCATGCGCGTCCAAGAAGCGCCGAACGGGGATACGGTAAAAACGCTTTTCTCCTGCGTTGATGGCCAGAAAATCGAAACGGTTCTCATGCGCCACGAAGACGGGCGTAATACGGTGTGCGTTTCTTCCCAGGCCGGTTGCGCGATGGCATGCGCGTTTTGCGCGACCGGAACCATGGGGTTGAAGCGCAACCTTACGGTCGCGGAAATCGTGGAGCAGGTCGTGCATTATTCGCGCTGGCTGAAGCCCAAGGGCGAATGGGTCACCAATGTGGTGCTGATGGGCATGGGCGAACCCTTCCACAATTACGATAACGTGATGAAGGCCCTCCGCCTCCTGAATGACAAGGACGGGCTCAATCTTGGCGCGCGCCATCTTTCCATTTCCACCTGCGGCATCGTTCCTGGAATTCTCAAATTCGCCGACGAAAACTTCCAGGCGAATTTGGCGATTTCCATCCACGCGGGCACCGACGAAGTCCGGAGTAAATTCATGCCGGTGAATACGCCGTATCCTCTCGCGAAACTCATGGCTGCGGTCCGGACCTACATGGAAAAGACCAATCGCCAGGTCATGTTTGAATATTTGCTTCTGAAGGGAGTGAATGACCGTCATGAAGATGCCGAAGCGCTCGCGAAGCTTCTTGGTCCCGATTACCGTCTCGTGCACGTGAACGTCATCAAATACCATCCGACCGAAGCCTTTGATGCCACGGATCGCGACAAGCGTATTGATTTCGTCCGTTGGTTGCATGAGTTTGGCGTTCCGGCCACGCATCGCGTCACATTTGGTGAAGATATTGACGCGGCCTGCGGACAGCTCGCCGTTCGTGAAGAAAAAGGCCAGGTTTCCCAAGGTCTTGATGCCGTCCGCCTTTCACGCCAGGCGAAAGAAGCGTTGAAGAAATAACCAAACATGATTCCGAATCCCACCAAAACCAACCGGCCAAAAATCCTCGTCGGCATGTCCGGCGGGGTGGATTCGAGCGTCACCGCGGCGTTGCTCGTCGAACAGGGGTATGACGTCACCGGCGGTTTCATCAAGAATTGGTCGGATACGAAAGACCTGTGGACGGGGGAGTGTCAGTGGCGCGGCGAGCGACGTGATGCGTTGCGTGTCGCGGCCAAACTCGGCATTCCGTTGCTGACGTTTGATTTTGAAAAAGAATATCGCTCGCGCGTTTTGGACCGCATGTTCAGCGAGTATGAATCCGGCATCACGCCCAATCCGGACGTCTTGTGCAACCAGGAAATTAAATTCGGTTTGTTTTTCGAGGCCGCTATCAAGCTTGGGTTTGATGGGATTGCGACCGGGCACTATGCCCAGATCAGAGACGAAGACGGCGTCGCACATTTACTGAAGGCCATCGATCCGGAAAAAGACCAGTCATATTTTTTGCATCGCGTTGCCCAGGAGGCCTTGTCCAAGAGCTTGTTTCCGATCGGCCATCTTCCCAAGTCGGAAGTCCGCGTTTTGGCCGAGAAGTTTGAATTGCCCGTTGCGCAAAAGCCCGACAGCCAGGGAATTTGTTTCGTGGGCAAGGTGGATTTTCACGAGTTCCTCCGGAAGAAAATCCCGGCCGTCCCCGGCGAGATCGTAACGCCCGAAGGCGAGGTCATCGGTACGCATGATGGTTTGGATGCCTATACCATCGGCCAGCGCCATGGGCTCAACGTGAGCAAAGAAGGCAAAACCTGGTATGTCGCCGGGAAAGAAAAAGAGAAAAACAGGCTCATCGTCGTCCCGGACCGTGAACATCCGCTCTTGTATCGTTCCGAGCTCCGGCTGCGAAACATCCATTGGATTGCCGGCATTCCATCCAACCCGGAAATCGAAGTTGCCGTGCGTTATCATTCCGAGTTGGTCCCGGGAAAGCTGCTCCCCCTTGCAAAGGGGGAGCAAGAGGGGGTCTTGGAACTCGCTCGGCCTGCCTGGGCGCCCGCGCCTGGGCAGTCCGCGGTCTTATACCAAGGGGAGGAATGTCTTGGGGGTGGCTTCATCGCCGATGACCTTGTAGAGTAATCCCAACATGAAAAAAAGCTCGCGTATCGAGTGGATTTCCATCATTTACCTGGTCTTTTTCGTCCTGGCGGTGCTTTCGCCTTCGATCCATACGCGGCCATTCTTCGGCCTGACCGAAACCCAGCTTGAAGAGCTCACAATTTTTCTGTTCGGGATCGCCGGCCTGTTAACGTTTGCGACCTATGAGCGTTTGATGGAACGCCGCGAACAGGAGCGTGCGCAAACCGACGCTGATTACGGGCGGGTCAAGCGCGAGTTGATCGAATCATATGCCTATATCGGTTCGATGAACCGCAAAATTGAATTGCTGAAAAAAGTGGCGAATGATACCTCGCTGGCCGGGGAGCGGGGGAAACAGCACAAAGACCTGTTCCACGCTGTGGCGCAAAACGCCTGCGCGGCCGTGGGCGCCGAGGCCGTGTTGATCCGTTTCATGAATCAAGAGCCGCTTCGTACCGAAGCCGAGTACATGCACCAAGCCGGCGGGCAGTCTTCCATCAAGGTCGCCAATAAGGATTTGCTGACACTAAAACAGCAGGGGACGTCGCATGCCTTTGTGCGTTCGGAAGATGGTAAAGAGGTTTTAGTCGTTCCTTCCGATCACAAAGAATCCGGACGCGCTTTTTTATTGCTCACGCTTGATTCCGAGCATATCCAGGAGTTGGATGTTCCGTTGCTGAAAGTGTTTGCCAACCAAGCCGAGATGCTTTACCGCAATTTTGCGGTGACGGGCTAGTCTCGCCCAATGGGCGGGTTGACAAAACCCGTTTTTCATAGTTGATTTTGCGTGCCCGGCGACCCGCCGGATAGAGAGGGATTCATGGAAAATCTTTGGTGGCTATTGGGAGGAATGATGTCGTTCATCTTGATCATCGCTGCGGCGGTGGTCATGCACTCGCACCTGAAGGCGAGTCGCGCCGAGGCGAAGTTCAACGAGTACCTGGTGTGCCTACTGCTCTACGAGCTGGGCGATGCCCAGGACTCCTCGATGCCGCGCGCCATCCTGCAGAAAATCCTGCCTTGTCATCCGGACGAGTCGGACGAGCTGATCGCATTTCTCGAGGAGCAGAAGCTGATCGAGGTCTATCCTGACGACAGCGCTTCGCGCGTCCGTCTCCTGGCACGTCCGTACTTGCTCTTCGCGACCGGGAATTGGCGCCGCGCGCTCGACCCCCGGGACACGCAACAGTTCGAGGTCGAGCTGGCGAGGGCGAGGTACAAGCTGAAACAAGAGTACGGAGCCTGGCCCGTCTAATGGCGGGCTTTTTCTTTGCCCTGGATTTTTTCTGGGATTTCAGCCAATCTATGCGTCATCCAGCCGCTATGACTACCAGCGAAGTCCGCCAGAAATTCCTCGATTTTTTCAGGGAAAAAGGCCATGCCATTATCCCGTCGGCCTCGGTTGTTCCGGAGAACGACCCGACGGTGCTTTTTACGACCGCCGGCATGCAGCCCCTGGTCCCGTACCTGATCGGCCAGCCGCATCCGATGGGCAAGCGTTTGGCGGACGCGCAGAAGTGCGTGCGTACCGACGACATCGAAGAAGTGGGTGATAACCGCCATCTCACGTTTTTCGAGATGCTCGGCAACTGGTCGCTCGGCGATTATTTCAAGCAAGAATCCATTACGTGGTCGTTTGAATTCCTGACGGATGAAAAGTGGCTTGGGATTGATCCGGAAAAAATTTATGTGACCGTGTTTGAAGGCGATGAAGATGCCCCGCGCGATGAAGATTCGATCGGTATTTGGCAGGCGCTGTACCAGGTGCGCGGCATCAATGCCGAAGTCGGCGACCGCATCCGCGCGTATCCCAAGAAAAAGAATTGGTGGGGTCCGGCAGGGATTACGGGTCCTTGCGGTCCGGATACGGAAATTTTCTACATGACCGGCAAGCCGCATGATCCGGCCTTTGGTCCTGAGTGCCATCAAAACTGCGATTGCGGACGTTTTGTCGAGATCTGGAACAACGTGTTCATGCAGTATGACAAACAAGCCGATGGCTCATTCAAGCCTCTTGCGCAACAAAATGTGGATACGGGCATGGGGCTTGAGCGCATTGTGGCCGTGATGCAGAACGTGGAGACTGTTTTCGAAACCGATGCGTTCCAACCGGCCATCGAGAAGATCGGGGAATTGTCCGGCAAAACCTATGACGGAAATGAACGCGCATTCCGCATCGTGGCTGACCATGTGCGCGCCGCGACGTTTATCATTGGTGATGCGCGAGGCGTCGTGCCGTCGAATGTCGGCCAGGGATATATCGTGCGCCGCCTTTTGCGCCGCGCGATCCGCGAAGGTCGCCGTCTCGGCATCAAGGATGCGTTCACGCATCTCATCGCCGAGGTGTATGTCGGCAAATACGGCTCGCATTATTCGGAACTTGAGCAGAATCTTCCGAAGATTATTGATGAGATGAAGAAGGAGGAAGAAAAATTCGGAAAGACGCTCGAGAAGGGGATGAAAGAATTGGAAAAGATGTTGTCGAAATCTTCCATCTCCGGCGAAGATGCGTTCTTGCTGTTCTCATCTTATGGTTTCCCGCTCGAATTGACCGAAGAAATCTTGAAAGAAAAAGGCATGCAGGTGGACCGTGAAGTTTTCGCGGCCGAATTCAAGAAGCACCAGGATTTGTCGCGCACGGCGTCAGCTGGAGTGTTTAAAGGTGGTCTCGCGGATAATTCCGTTGAAACTACGCGCTTGCATACGGCCACGCACTTATTGCATCAGGCTTTGCGTTCGGTCTTGGGCGATCACGTCATGCAGAAGGGGAGCAATATCACCGCCGAACGTTTGCGCTTCGACTTCTCACATCCGCAAAAGATGACGCCGGAAGAAATCAAGAAAGTTGAAGATTTGGTAAACGAAGCGATTAAGAAAGATTATCCGGTTCACTGCGAACAGCTTCCGGTTGATGAAGCGAAGAAGCGCGGCGCCATCGGCTTGTTTGAGGACAAGTACGCCCAAATGGGGGACAAGATCAACGTCTATTTTGTCGGGAACGAAGACAAGGGATTCTTCAGCAAAGAGATTTGCGGCGGCCCCCATGTCGAACATACGGGCGAATTGGGCAGCTTTAAGATCCAAAAAGAAGAGGCGGTTTCGGCCGGCGTGCGCCGCATCAAGGCAACTGTGACCGGTTAAGCTGGTTTGACCCATTTTTTCCGCTCTGATATCATCTTTTCTATTAACCCCACCCCATCCATGACCCCCAAGTACACCTATGGCAGCTAAATCCACGTCTCCAAATAAGGACTTTTTACTGTTGAAGGGGACGATCGAGGAGAACCTGCCGGGGGCGACGTTCAAGGTAAAACTCGAGAACGGACAGTCAATTTTGTGCTATCTTTCGGGAAAAATGCGCATGAACCGCATTCGTTTGACCCCCGGGGATGACGTCCAGGTGGAAATGACCCCCTACGATTTGACAAAGGGACGGATTACCTATAGGTTATAGCCCACAAATTAGCCACGAACCCCTGGTTCAAGGCCCGTCGGTGTAGGCCCGCGCCTCTGATATCGACGGTTTCCATTTTTCCCTAAGATGCTATGAAAGTACGCTCGTCTGTAAAGCCGATGTGTCGTGATTGTCAGACGGTCCGCCGCAAGGGCCGTGTTGTCGTTGTGTGCAAGAAAAATCCGAAGCACAAGCAGCGCCAGGGCTAATTCATGCAACACGAATCACGTAACACGTAACAACTATGGCTCGTATCGCCGGTGTCACTCTCCCGTCCAACAAGCGCGTTGAAATCGCGCTGACGTATATTTACGGAATCGGTCCCACGACCGCGAAGAACATCCTCGCCAAGACGGGTGTCAGCGCGGACATTCGCGTAAAGGATTTGTCCGAAGACCAGGCCTCCAAGCTCCGCGAAATGATCGAGAAGCAGATGAAGGTCGAAGGTGAACTTCGCCGTGAAGTCCTTTCCAACATCAAGCGCCTGAAGGAAATCGGCGCGTATCGTGGCATCCGCCACATCCGCGGCCTTCCGGTCCGTGGCCAGCGCACGAAGACGAACTCCCGCACCATCCGCGGCAACGTCCGTAAGACGATGGGCTCTGGTAAGCGTAAACTTGAAAAGACCTAATATTATATGGCTGAAGAACTCAAGCAAAACGCCGTCGCCGAAGCCGGCGAGAAGAGCGAAAAGAAGGTCGTCAAACCCAAGCCCAAGAAGGGAAAGAAGAAGTCCCGCGCCCAGGTTCCGACGGGCAAGGCGTTCATCCAGGCGACGTACAACAACACCATCGTCACCTTGACCGACATGAACGGCAACGTGATCTCCTGGTCCAGCGCCGGCGTCAACGGTTTCAAGGGTCCGAAAAAGGCCACGCCGTACGCCGCTTCCATGATCGTGAAAGACGCCGTTGAAAAAGCGTCCGACACGGGCCTCAAGGAAGTCAGCGTCTTCATCACGGGCGTTGGTCAGGGTCGCGAAGGCGCCCTCCGCGCCCTGAACGCGAACGGCCTCAACATCCTTGCCATCAAGGACGTGACGCCGATCCCGCATAACGGGTGCCGCCCGCCGCGCCCGCGCCGCGTGTAACCCATCCCAGGCTGATTTGTCCCCCTTATGAAGAAACTCCAACTCACCGCCAAGAAGTCCCGTCGCGAGGGCGTACCGCTCTCCGATGCCGCCAAGCATTCCAAGGCTTTGGCGCGCCGCCCGTTCGCCCCTGGCGTACACGGTCCGGATTCGCGCGTCCGTTTGACGGACTACGCGAAGCAGCTTCGCCAGAAGCAGGTCGCGAAGCGCGTCTATGGCTTGAACGAGCGCCAGTTCTCGAACGTGTTCGCCGAAGTGAGCTCAAAGCGCGGAAACACGGCTGAGATGTTGGTCCAGACGCTTGAATCGCGCTTGGACAACGTCGTGTACCGTGCCGGCTTTACGAAGACCCGCTCGGCCGCGCGCCAGGCGGTCTCGCACGCCCACATCGAAGTGAACGGCAAGAAGGTGAACATCCCTTCTTACCGCGTCCGCTCCGGCGATATTGTTTCCGTACGTGAAAGCAAGAAGAGCAAGGGCAACTGGTCCCAGGCGTCGGATGCGGCCGCTCCGAAAAAGGAGTTGCCGTCCTGGCTCGCCGCGGATACGTCCGGCAAAGCCCTCTCGGTGAAGGTTACGGGTGTCCCCCAGGGAACCGAGCTCCAACAGGTGTTCGACACGAAGTTGATCGTCGAATTCTACTCTCGTTAATCCCTTTCGTACCTTTCCTTTCCCACACATATGGAACCCATCCTTCTCCCGAGCAAAATCAAATTCGCCCGCGGCGAACGCCCCAACGAGGGCGTTCTTACCGTGGAGCCGTGCGCCCAGGGCTACGGCACGACGCTTGGCAACGCCTTGCGCCGCGTGTTGTTGTCTTCGTTGAATGGCGCCGCCGTCACCGCGGTCAAGATCAAGAATGCGGAACACGAATTCTCAACCTTGCCGAACGTGAAGGAAGACGTGCTTGAAATCATCCTCAACTTGAAGAGCCTTCGCTTGAAGCTTTTCTCCGAAGAGCCGATCAAGCTCACTTTGTCCGTGAAGGGCGAGAAGGAAGTGACGGCCAAGGATTTCGCCAAGGATGCCCAGGTCGAAGTCGTGAACCCGGAACTCCACATCGCGACCCTGACCGACCCGTCGGCCAGCTTCGAGATGGAAATCACCGTTTCTCCGGGCCGCGGCTACCGCGCCACCGAAGAACGCGGCAAGGACAAGGGAGAGCTTGGCACCATCGCCATCGACTCCTTGTTCAGCCCGGTGTTGTCCGTTTCCTACAAGGTCGAAGCGACCCGCGTGGGCGACCGTACCGACTACGATAAGCTTGTGTTGCGCATTGAAACCGACGGTTCGCTCGACCCGCTTGATGCGGTGAACCAGTCCGTCAGCGTGTTGATGGATTACGTCAACGTGCTCAAGGACTTGACCTACAGCGAAGAAACCGCTTAAATCAGCCACGATTATGAAACACCGCCGCGCCGGTAAAACTTTAGACCGATCCAGCACTTCCCGCCGTGCCCTGTGGCGTGGTTTGGCGACCTCGATCATCCTGTACGAACACTGCAACACGACTCTGGCCAAGGCCAAGGCCGTGCGCCCGTATGTCGAGCGTTTGATTACCAAGGGAAAGGTGAAGAACCTCAACACCCGCCGCCAGTTGAACGCGTTCCTCATGTCTGAGAACGCCGTGAATAAGATTTTGGAAGAGCTTGGTCCGCGCTATGCCACCCGTCCGGGCGGCTATACCCGCATCATTAAGCTCGGCACCCGCAAGGGTGATGGCGCTGAGATCGCCCAGATCCAGCTCGTGAAGTAACCCCTATGGCTTGGAAAAACACCCGCGGCATGACCGCCATCAAGCGTGAGACGATCACCATCGACGCGACCGACAAGGTCGTCGGTCGTTTGGCGACGCACATCGCGAAGCTCCTCATGGGCAAGGATCAGGCTGGCTACACGCCGCACATCGACAGCGGCGCCGTCATCAAGATCCTGAACGTGGACAAGATCGTCCTCACCGGTAAGAAGACCGAGCAGAAGGTCCACTTCCGCACTTCGAACCGCCCGGGCGGCTTGAAGCGCACGGCTGTTTCGAAGTTGATGCAGGAAAATCCGGAGCGCGTTTTGACCCATGCGGTCAAGTACATGTTGCCGAAGAACCGCACGCAGACGGCCCGCATGAAGCGCTTGATCATCGTGAAATAATATTTCTTATGGCTACTGAAACGAAGGAAGTGAAGAAGAAGGCCCCGGCCAAAAAGGCCGCGACCAAGAAGGTCGCCAAGACCGAAGAAGGCGAAGCCGTGACGGAAACGTCGAAGGGCGGCTCGTTCCTCTACGCGATCGGACGCCGCAAGTCCGCCATCGCCAAGGTGCGTTTGATTAAGAACGGCAAGGGCCTCTACACGGTCAATGGAAAGCCGATGGAGGAATTCTTCACCACCTGGGAATCCCGTTCCATGGTGACCTCGCCGATCAAAATCGCCGGTCTCGAAGGCGCCGTGGACATGAGCGCGGAAACGACGGGCGGCGGCCAGATGGGCCAGGCCGAAGCCGTGCGCCTCGGTATTGCCCGCGCGCTGTGCGAATTGAACCCGACCTACCGCAAGACCTTGAAGAAGCTCGGGTACCTCAAGCGCGACCCGCGCGCCAAGGAACGTAAGAAGCCGGGTCTCCGCAAAGCCCGCCGCGCTCCGCAGTGGTCCAAGCGTTAATCGGCAATCAAAAACACCCCCGCATTGCGGGGGTGTTTTGTTTCTGGTTATCCGTTCTTTTTTATGGCGAGCGAAATATACGGAACCAGGGGAATGCGGGTGACGGTATAGAAGGCCTTCAACATCCCTTTGAGCGCGCGTTTGGCTTTGCCTGCGCGGCCATGGGCATTGCGTGCATAGCCTTCGTACCAGATATCCACCGGCGAATTCGGTCCTTCGGACGTGGGCTTTAAGAGTTCAGGCTTACCTCCAAATTTCCGAATCTGTCTCAAAACTTCGCGGCTGGTGGAGCCGCGCAGCCCTTTGCGTAAAAGCGTACTCCAATCATCTTTGCGGAGGTTGCGGCGTGATCCATAACGCGCATACGCTCCCGCCAAGGACTTCGGCAGATAGTTGATAAAGGGGAGTCCGGTCGTATGGGTTTCGATCGGGAACCAGCGGTGCGGAGTTTCATCAACAAAGAGAACGCCGCCTTTCTTCAATAGTTTCCAAAGCTGCTCGCTTAAACGGCTCCGTTCGGCGGGCAGGAGGTGTTCATACACCGCGGGCATGAAAATGAAATCGAATGTTCCAAGATCAGGTGGCAGCTCTTCGCCGGACGGGCTTTGGAAAAAGCTGATGTGGTCATATCCGTAGTATTCCGCTCGCATCCGCGCGACATCCAGATTCTTTTTCTCAAGTTCAACTCCTACGATTTCCGTGTCAGGCAGATGGCGCGCCAAAATCATGGTTGAAGCGCCGGATCCGCATCCAAAATCTAATAGACGTTTGCCTCTGAACATCGAAGGCCGGACAAACGAGAAAAGCGTGGTGACAATGTGCTGTTCGATGTAGTACGGATCTTCGTCGCGCAGCACTTCATCACACAAATACGACGCGCCTTTTATTTTGACGATGGTTTTGATGAGCGGCAGGGGATAGCGCGTGTTGCAGCCGGCGGTTCTAATGAATTGTTTTGAGCTCGAAGCTTTCACGGAAATGTTCCGTGTTCCATCTTTTTCTTCCGTAATCGTGATCTTTCCTTCCGGATGCTCAAGCGTCGGCATAGGAGTCCGAGCTTGAGTATAGCAGTCGGGCGACGCGATCGTGTGACTAAAAGAATCGTTCAACGAGTTTCTTCGCGTAGGAAGCGGTGTGCGCGACGGTGCTGAAATTGAGGAGTTCGCCCGCGTAATAGGTGTGGTTTTCGCCCTGCATCGCTTCCAGTTTGTCGAAATACCCATCCTGCATGTCATCGGGGCTGACATGCGGGAAATACTTCCAGCGCTCGGCGACATGCAATGTCTCTAATACGCCTCCAAGCTGTTCGACCGTGTGGCGGATATGTCTCAGCGTATCCTCATCCGACATTTTCCAATCGCCAAACGTGTAAAACGTATATAGATCGGAATCCTCATACCGTTGATACCAGAATACCGGACGGCCAAGCCTCGTCGAATTGAGGTTTCCGGGGACGTATCCGGTCATTTTTGGGAAGCCTTTTACCATGCAGCCGTAGGTCCGGTAATCGTAGTGACGGATTTTACGGAACAAGGCGCGTTCTTCCTCGCTCGCATCAAGATAGCGCAAGGCTTCGTCGAGAGGCGAGGCGATGATCAAGGCATCGAACGTAAACGCGGCTTTTTCCGTGGTCACGGTGATGGCCTCGCCGCGTTCGATCGTTTGGATATTCGCACCATAGACCACTTGGTGTGATTTTGCGATGGCTTCCCACAGTCCCTGGATACCTTCCGGAAATTTAAAAAATGTCTGTTTGAAATAGGCGAAGACCACGTCCCATGGATAATACTTCAGGACATACGCGGCCGGGACCTCGTCAAAAAATCCATAGCCGAACCCGGTAAAATATTTGGCGAATTCTTCCGCAAGCAGTTCGATGCGGTGCGTTTTGGCGAAGTTCGCGAATGGTACGGACAACTCCGGGGCCACGTTCGCGAATCCGGGTTCCAGGAGGGTTTGATATTTCCGGCTCAGACGGTAATACCTCAAGACTTGGGCCCCGAGCTGCCGCATCTCCGAGGCGGAACGCTTCATCGGTTTTCCCGTTTCGGAATCCACGCACATCCGGGCGGAGAAATCGACCAGTTTGGTCGGCACGTCGTACTTCTTTGCAAGGCCTCGGACAAAACGGCTGCTGTCGGAGATGACTCCGGCGCCGAGCTCGTAGGAACGGCCTTCGAATTGGATGGAATGGCATTTGCCGCCGGCGCGTTCCGAGCGTTCGAGGATCGTAATGCTGGTATAGCCACGGTCGCGCAATGTTTCCGCGGCCGATAAGCCCGCGGCGCCAGCGCCGACGATCCCGACCCGCGCATCCAATGCGTATTTCATGCTAGGTGATGACGCGTTTGATGGTGCTGAGCACGTCTTTCTTCAAGATAGCAGACGCGCAGAGAACGCCGCCCATCAACCCACCTGCGATGCTTGCGACCATGACGTCCTGGCCGGTCATGAAGAGATTTTTGACCGGCGTGTACGGCTTCAAGAATTCCTGGCGGAAACGCTTGGGCGTATGCGAGACGCCGTAAATTTCACCGTGCGGATGGTTGGTGAATTTTTTGGTCGAAAGGGGAGTGGAGATTTCGTAATAATCTACTTTCCCTTTGAGCTGCGGCTCCACGCGGTACAAGATCTCAAATAATTGGTCCGCGACGTCTTTCTTCATCTTTTCGTATTCCTCCCCGCGCTTTTTCCAAGCCGTATCTTCCCACTTGGCAAACCAGTCAAACGGCAAAAGAATGATGATTTCCACGGCAGAAATGCCCGGATGCTTCACTTCCCATTCCGGGTCTTTCGCCGACGGGAAAGAGATATACGCGACCGGAATGGTATCGGTAAATGTTTTGTAGTTCGCGCGTCCGCGTTCGTGGTTGTATTCATCCGGGAACACCCAATAGTTACACGCGGGAAGTTTCAAATTCTTCGGCGAGTCCTTGATGCCGATATACAGGCCCATGTGCGCGGCCGACGGTTCAAGCTGCTTCAGTTTTTCATCCAGCTGATGACGCTCGCGCACTGCCTGCGGCAGCAAACGCCCGAAGGTATTCGCCACGCCCGCATCGCTGATGATGTATTTGGCATAGATCTTTTTTCCATCCGCCATTTCGACGCCAATCGCTTTATTGCCCTCGACGATCACTTGCTTTACATCGGCATAGAACAAAACCGAGCCTCCGGCTTTTTCGATGACCGGAATGACCGTGTTCGCGATATTCGCCGCGCCACCGACCGGATACGCGCCGCCTTCCATATAGTGGTTCGCGACCAGGGCGTGCATGTAGAAACTGCTTTCTGCCGGCAAAAGGCCGAAGTCCCCGTACTGCGCGGTCAAAACGCCGATCAGCTTTTCATTGTCGGTAATGGTTTTCAGGACGTCGAGCGTGATTTGGTCCGAGTATTTCAAGAGTTTGAGGCGCAACATCGGTCCGAAGATCCGAGCGAGAAATGGCGGCAAGGCTTTCTCCACGAAATAGCCGATGCCGACATTCTCAACCTCCTCCAAAAGTTTGAAATAGGCATCAATGGACGCGTGGTCCTTCGCATCCGGAAAATTTTTTTTCAATTCGGCGCGGAGATTTTCTTTGCCGGTGACGAAATCAAATCGCTTGTCTCCAAAGACCGCGCGGTCATACGCGTTATCCAGCGGCGCCCACTTCAGTTTTTCATCGCTGATATAGCGGAAGACCTTGTTCAGCGTCGAGCCTTCAATATGGACTTGTCCGACATAGTGCAACCCGACATCCCACTGATAGCCCTTGCGTTTGAAGGCATGGGTATAGCCGCCGATTTCATAATGGCGTTCGAGCATCAAGACTTTCTTGCCTTGGCGGGAAAGGAGCGAGGCGACTGACAGGCCGCCGATGCCTGAGCCGATGACGATCGCGTCATACTGGTCGTTGTGTCCCTTGAACGTATGGTAGAGGAGGCCGGGCATAGGTTTTATTCGGCCCCAGTATACGGATTTATGGCTAGATAGACGAGCTTTTGTAAAGGGTGGGGGCTAGGTGACAGCATAGCTAAGTTAAGCTAATATTTCCCCATGTCCCACGCGAAAAGCATCGCCCAAAACGCGGCCTGGTTAATGATTGCCACCACGGCCCAGAAGGCGATTTCGTTCGTCACCTTCACCCTCATCGCCAGATTGGTGGATGTCGCGGTTACCGGTGAATATTTTTTCGCCGTTTCCATCACCTCGATTTTCGTCACGATCGCCGATCTTGGTTTGACGCCGGTCTTGATCCGCGAAATGGCGGCGGATGAAAAGCGCGGACGTGCTGCGTTTGCGCGCGCCATGGTCGCGAAGGCGATTTTATTGCCGCTGACGGCCGGTTTGGCGATCGGATATGCGTGGTTGATCGGCGCGCGCGGCGATACGTTCACCGCCGTGGTCATCTCCGCATTGTTCGTCATGGCTGCCGACGCGACGTCGGTCTTGTGGTATGGCGCCATCCGCGGCCGTCGCGAATTGCGTTATGAGGCCGCCGGGATGTTCATGGGTCAGATTCTTACGGCTGTCGTGAGCATCAGCGCCGCCTACCTTGGATATGGCGTCATCGGTCTGGTCTGCGGTTTGGCGGTGGCAAGCGTATGGAACGTCGCTTGGAGCCTGTACCAGGTTTGGAAGCTGGGACTTTGGCCGACGGGGGCGACCGAATGGTCCTGGCGCGAGCTCGCGAGCATGGCTTTGCCTTTTGCCATGGCCGGCATCTTCGTGAAGATTTATTCCTACGTGGACACCCAGATTCTGAAAGTCGTGCACGGTTCGATCGCGGTCGGGCAGTATGCGGTCGCTTATAAATTGACGTATGCGCTGCAATTCGTGCCCATGGCATTCGTGGCCGCGCTTTATCCAGGTCTTTCGCATGCCGCGCAGCACGACAAAGGCGCCATTCCGGGCATCTTGAGGGGTTCGCAGCGCTTGATGTTGATCGCCTCGGTTCCGATGGCCGCGCTCTTGTCCGCCTTGTCCGGACGTTTGATCGATTTATTGTACGGAGCCAGGTATGCCGGCTCCATTCCGACGCTATTGGTTTTGCCTTGGGTATTGATTCCGATTTTCCTCGATTTCCCAATTGGCTCTTTGTTGAACTCCACGCGCCGCGCGCATCTCAAGACCGCGGCCATGGGCATCGCCATGGTGATGAACGTTATTTTGAACTTCATCCTCGTTCCGCCGTATGGACCGGTTGGCGCCGCTTGGTCCGGAGTCGTGAGCTTTTGGGCGTTGTTTTTCATCGGTTGGTGGTTTGTGCGCGATGAAATGGCCTTGGCCTGGTTCGGCCCGCTCTTTTTGCGCGGTCTAGGCGCGGCCTTGGTGACGTGGGCGGCCGTCATGTATTTCGCTCCGCCCATGACGAATGTCTTTGCCTTCGTATTTGCCGTGGCTGCAGGATTGGCCGCGCTGTTCCTCTTCGGGTTATTGACGACCCGCGATGTCATGATCGCGTTTGGTTGGTTGAAGCGGCGCGTGCAGCCCATCCCGCAAGAAGACGCCGATTTGCATGACAAACCGTAAACGCATTGCGCTCATCACGCTTGATTATCCGCCGGAAAAGGGCGGCGTGGCTCGCTATCTCGGAAATCTGGTCCAAGCCTCGCATGGCTTGATGGACGTGTTCGTAAACGAGACGCATCGCGCCGGCGGTCCCGGTCATATCGAGCCGGCGCATCTCGTCCAAACGCCGTGGCCGCATTGGTGGCCGATGGTTTCCTTCATGCGCGAGTTGCGCATGCGCGAGTATGGTTCCGTTTTGGTCAGCCAGGCTTTGCCCTGTGGAACGGCCGCGTGGCTGGCAAAGCTCTCCGGCGGCTTGCCATATTCGGTGCTCATGCACGGCCTCGATTTACGCGTCGCGCTCCGTTCCAAACGCAAGAGTTGGTTGTTGCGCCGCATTTTGCGCGGAGCGAAAAACGTGATAGCGAATTCGGTTATCGTGGCCGATGAGATTCGTGATTTCGATAGAAAGATCAAACCCATCATCATGACGCCGGGCGTTGAGCCGTTGCCGTTTCCGGAACGTGATCCGGCGCGGCGTTCGCTCGGCATCCACGACGGGACATTCCAAGTGTTGTGCGTGACACGGCTCGTCCCGCGCAAAGGGATTGATCGTTTGTTGGAAGCGATGCAGCTTTTGCCTGCCGACGTGCGCTTAACGATCATCGGTGACGGACAAGATCGCGAACGCCTCCTCAAGCTCGCGGAACCGTTGGGCGAACGCGTATCGTTTTTACATGAGTTGGATGATGAATCCCGCAATGCTTGGTATGCGGCATCGGATGCGTTCGCGCTTCCGGTTCGTGATGAGGGAAACGACGTCGAAGGCTTTGGCATCGTATTTCTCGAGGCGGCATTGGCCGGATTGCCTTCCGTGGCCGGGAAGAGCGGCGGAGCCGTTGAAGCCGTAATCCACGAAGAAACGGGTTTGCATGTCGAGCCGAATAACTCGCAAGAGATTGCCGGCGCCATCCAGCGTTTACGTGCCGATGAAGCGCTTCGCCGCCGCTTGGGCGAGGCCGGACGCCGCCGCGTTTTACAGGACTTCCGCTGGAGCGACCGATGGGACAAGCTTTCGGGACTGGTATGAGCAAGCCTTCGATTTCCGTCATTATTCCCGTTTTTAACCATGCGGAAGCGCTGCAGGCCTGTTTGCGTTCCCTTGAGCGACAAAGCGTGCAGGATTTTGAGATTATCATCGTGGATGACGGTTCGACGAAGCCCGTCATGAATGCGGCAATCCGGTTTGAGAAAAACAAAGGCGCTCCGGCCGCACGCAATGCCGGCTTCGCGCAGGCAAAAGGGGAGTATGTCATTTTTTTGGATGCCGACGCCGTCCTCCGTTCTGACGCCCTGGAAAAATTAAAGAAGACGCTCGTAAAACATCCTGACGCAGACTTTGCCTACTCTTCCTTCAAATTTGGATTTAAGAAATTCGCGAGCTTTCCCTTTGACCGTGAATTGTTAAAGCGCACGAATTATATCCATACGAGCGCGCTGATCCGCCGCGAAGCATTTCCGGGTTTTGATGAATCCCTCAAAAAGTTCCAGGACTGGGATTTGTTTCTCACCATGGCCGAAGCAGGGAGGCGGGGAGTATTCGTGAATGAGGTTTTATTCAGTTTGAAGACGAACGGCACCATGAGCCAGTGGTTGCCTTCGCTCGCGCATTTCATTCCGTGGCCGCTTTTTGGATGGATGCCCAAGCCGGTGGCGAAATATCAGGCAGCGGAGAAACTCATTCGTACCAAGCACCATCTTCCTCCAGCCTCGCCGGTGCTTACGCCGAAAGCCTGGCTTGGTTTGGTGCTTCTGCTTGAGCTCTTATCCATTCCGGCGGCATTCAACCCAACCCTGAATTCGGTATTTGCCATGCTCGTTGGGGTATTTGTCTTATTCGTTTCCTTCGTTTCTCCGGTTGGCGGCTTTTCTTTCCTGGCTTTGGAGTTGTTAATTGGTTCCAAGGGGCGATTGCTGGTATTCGGTCCTGACGCCGCGAATGACGGGGGCATCGCCTTGCGCATCATCCTATTTGTGGCGTTTTTTGTGGGCTGGATGGGTTCGTTTCTTCGTGAAAAACGTTTTCCGAAAATGAAGACGTGGGTAAAGGGTCGTGAAGCATGGATCGCGCTCGCCGCCGTGCTCGTCGTGGCATTGATCCAGGGCGTCGTGCGCCAACGGCCTTTCTTGCTGGCTGATGCAAATGCTTGGATGTTTTTGCTCCTGCTCCTTCCGGCGCTGGATCTCGCCGAACAAAAAGGCGGAGAGCTTTGGTCCTGGCTCGGACGCGTCGGCCGTATCGGCATCGGCTGGATTTCGCTGAAAACTCTCGCGCTATTCTATTTTTTCAGCCATGACTTCGGCGCTTGGCTGGAGCCGGTCTATCTCTGGGTGCGCAAAACGGGAGTGGGGGAGGTGACGCTGATCACCAGAGCGGCGAGCGGATATCGCATCTTTATCCAATCGCAAATCTATCCGACCCTTGCTTCCGTTGGATTGATGGCGGCTGCTTCGCAGCGCGCCGGAAAGTTGACTTCACCTGATACGTTGAAGGTGTTAGCGATTTTGCTCGCGGTCGTGGTGATCTCTTTCTCGCGCAGTTTCTGGATCGGGGTGATCGTCGGTTGTTTTTTGATCGCCCTCGACGTTTTGCGACGCAAGACATGGACGGTTATCCCCCGATTCGCGTTAAGCGGAGCAGGGGCCTTGCTCATCGCCTACGTATTGTTCTCTTTCCCTTTGCCCGCTTCGCATGGGAATTTCATCAACTTGTTTTTCGCGCGCGCCGAAGCCGGGGAGAGTGCGGCCCAAAGCCGTTGGGAGCTATTACCCGTCCTGAACCAGAAGATCATGGAATCGCCGCTTATCGGGCATGGCTTTGGCGCGACAGTTACGTACCAATCAAAAGATCCGCGCATCGTCGCAAAAACGGGCGGCAGCTATACGACGTATGCGTTTGAATGGGGCTGGCATGATTTCGCCCTCAAATTCGGTTTGATTGGGACGCTCATCTATCTCTGGCTGTTGCTAAGCATCCTGAAACGCCTTGGTCCTACCCAGCGTCCGTGGCAAGTCGCGGTGATTGTTTTGGCCGCGGTCCATGCGTTCACTCCGTACCTCAATCATCCTTTGGGGCTCTTGGTCTTGGTCTTGACGGAGGCGCGTATCATCTCGACGCCGAAAACCTAGACGGGTACGATAGACCCATTATGAATAAAAACCTTCTTAAGTGGTTGGCTCTGCCTGCCATGCTCGCTTTACTCGGTCAGGGTTGCGGACGTCCCGCGCCGGCCCCTGGTACGACGGATTCCGGAGCCGGCGGCGCCGGTACGGTGGCCGGTGGTACGCGTGGTGGTTCGAACGATTGCTTTAATGCGTATTATCCGTTGAATGCCGGCTCGTCCATTACGTACAAGTCGGTGAGCGGCGACCAAGTCGTTCCGTTCACGATTTCCGTTTTGGAACATGACGCCGACAGCATCGTTCTTGAATATACGTTCACGGTCCAGGGTCGCGAAGCCAAGATCACGAATGAATTAGCCTGTGAAAACGGCACCATCCGCGGCAAAGGCCACTTCGATTTCGCCCAGGCCTTCCTCGGCATCGATATCCGTTACGAAGTCTTGCGTATGGAGGGCGAAATCATGCCGGCCGACGTTCGTGTCGGTTCGGAATGGACCATGGAAAACGAGGTCAAGATGATCACGTCGGACACCTCGCCCATCGGCCGCTTGATGAATGGCCGCGTTGCGACCACGAAGATCGTCAGCAAGGTCGTGGGTGAAGAAAGCGTGACGGTTCCGGCCGGCACCTTCCGCGCATTGAAGATCGAACAGACGGTAACCTCTGGCGGGGAAATCTCCGGACGTCCGTATAGCACGACGGCTGAAAATTTTGCCTGGTATGTGAAGGATGTGGGTCTTGTGAAGTCCCAAAGCACAGCTACGGGCGGCGAATTCACCATGGAAGCGCAAACCATCACCCGTTAATCCAACAAAAAAAGAGCCACCTCGACCCCGACGTACGTCGGGGTTTTGGTAGTATCAGGCGGAGAGCTGGTCAGGCCTGTCAAAACCCGTGGCCACGAACGAAATCAGCTCCATCCATGGGTTTCTTGCCTTCGGGTTGGATGGTGAGAAGCGTCAGCTCCGAGCCGTCGGCCGCTTTGATGACCGGATACCCATCCATGCGACCGGTTTTCGCCTTCAGTACTTTTAGGCGCTTGCCCTTGTGTTCAATAAAAGTCCCGGGCCACGGGTCCATGGCACGCACGAGGCGTTCCATATCCGTAGCCGTCGGCAAACCATCCAACTTTCCGTCCTCACGGTTCAAAATCTTCACGAAGGTCGCTTGATCGTGGGTTTGCTGCACGGGTTTAATGGAACCTTCAAAGTATCCGATCAGGGTTTCCGGCAATATCCGCGCTCCGAGTTCGGCCAAGCGAGGAGTGAGGCTTGCGGTCGTATCATCCGGTTTGATGGGTTCTTCCGCCATCGCCAAGGTAGCGCCGTGGTCCATCTGGGCATCCATGAGCATGATCGTGACTCCGGTCTTGTCCCGGCCATCCCGGATCGCGGCATTGATAGGGGAGGCGCCACGATACTCCGGAAGAAGGGAAGCGTGCACGTTCACCATTCCCTTTGAGTACAAATCGAGTACACGCTGGGGGAGGATCTGTCCGTAGCTCGCCACGACCGCCGCCTCTCCGCCAAGGGCTTTCAACGTTTCATAGGCGTCATCCGTTTTGACGCGCTCCGGTTGCACCACGGCAAGACCGAGGTTCTCTGCGGCGATTTTTACGGCAGGTTTTTGCAATTCGCCTTTGCGTCCGGCGGGGCGGTCGGGCTGGGTGACGACACCCAAAATCTCAAAACGCCCGTCGGCAGCCACAGCGTCCAGCGACGGGACGGCGAACGGGGAAGTGCCGTAAAAAACGATTTTGTATTTCATGGTTTTATTTTACACGCTTCTTGACGTTGCCTTTCTCGTCGAGTTCCACCGTTTTTTCCGCCTTATCAATAAAGAGAATGCCATCGAGGTGGTCGATTTCATGTTGCACGACAAAGGCGGGGAAGTTCTTTGCTTCAAATTCGATGCGGCGGCCATGGCGGTTCAGTGCCTCGACCGTCACTTTCTTGTGGCGCTTCACCAAGCCATACGTTCCCGGGACGCTGAAGCACCCTTCTTCGCTTTCCAGAAGCGCGTCGGATTTCTTGGTGATGACCGGGTTGATCAGGACCAAGGGATCATCGGTCGGCTCGGGTTGGACCACCACCGCTCGGATATTCCGTCCGATTTGGGGAGAGGCTAAGCCTACGCCGCGGGCCTCGATCATCTTCCGGATCAAGGCGTCCAAATAGAGCTGGAATTCAGGAACCGTGACTTCGGATACCTCAAGCTCACGCGAACGTTCGCGCAAGGAGGGGGCCGAAGTCGGCAGAAATTCCAGGTTTTCCATGTTGACGGCTTATATTAGCGGAAAAAGGCGATTGGGTCAAGGTCCAGAAGGGCCTCATTCGCAAAGGGCTTAAAAATGGCGGTTAAGCGTTTTTGTTCGATGCTCATGGGGAAAATGGCATGGACAATCCATCGCGACCGGCGGGTCTTAGGCCGGTATTCGACCTGATACGGTCCCCGGAGTTCGCCATGAGCTTCGTTGATACGGACCTTCATTTTGGACATCCAGCGTTCTGCGTCTGCTGTGGTCCCTTGGATGATAGCTTTGACCAAACGCTTGGCCGGGGGGTAGCCGAATTCAGCGCGCAAGGCGCGGTCGCGTTCGCGGAATGCACGCTCTCCATCTGACGTGAGGCAGGTTTCAATCAAGACCGCTTCATGCTCGGCCGTTTGCAGGACAAGCGTCCCATGCGCTGCAGCCACTCGCGAAGCCAGGTGCCGGATGCCGATCACCAAACGTTCATCACGCCGAATATCTTCCACCACGCCGCAAAGCAGGGTCGCATCGGTCACGGCCACCAGGCAGCCTTCGGGCAAAGCCGCTTCCTGTTCATCGATGGCAAGCGTACGCCATTCAACCGGGATATCCGCTTCATATTTTTGCCACGCGGCTTTCAAGCGATCGATGCCCGGCAAGGATTTTCCCAGATCCGTTCCTCCGCAGGACAGGCATGACAGCGGCGGTTCGCCCGTCCAACCGCAGCGGCGACATGATGCGCGCATGCCGTCATCCGAAAGTGGAAAGTCACAACGTTCGCAAACCGGACTCCAGCTGCAGTCGCGGCATACGAATCGAGCCCCCTTTCCCCGGATCCCATGCACGATAATACGAGGTCCCTCATGATCACGTATTATGTTCAATACATCAGCCTGGAGGCTCGGGATGGGTGAGTGACCTTTCGGACTCCGAACCCTGACTTCCAGGGGCAGAGCAATGTCCGGGGAAGCTTCATCCGACGAGAGCGGCGGCGTCACCCCAAATGCCTGGACCACGGTCCCGGCATGCTGTGCCGACCAGGCGGCGATACGCCGGGCATCATACCGCGGCGTGAGCTCGTCTTGTTTGTGGTCATCCTGTTCCGGGAGATGGAGCATGACTTCATGCGCGATAGGCGAGAGCCAGCTCCCGACGCGGGTCGTGATCAATATCCCTTTAGGTGACGTCGCCCAATTCGTCCATTGTTCAAAATAGGTGCCATCAGCCTGTTCGGCGAGCAAAAGCGAACTCCCCGGCAAATGATTCGCCAAACGTTTTGCCGAGGCAAGCCAAGGCGTGACGATCAATACGCGGCCTTTTGCTTTTTTCGTTGCCTCAATCAACTGCGTATCCGGATCGGCAATCCAAAATGCAGACATGGATCCTTTTTCTGCCGTCTTTTTGATTTCAGATTTTGTTTCCGGGCGTTTGGGCAAGCCGCGCAACCAAGCAAGTAAAACCGCCGGCTGAGAGGCGAAGGTCCAATCCGCCAGCCAGCGCATCAAGCCCACGGTGGCTTCAGGAAAACGGATATCGGCATACAGGCCAATCACTTCCTTGGCTTGTTTGGCATAGGGGGAGGCCTTGAGGAGCTCTACCACCAACGCCGGCGTTTTTTGCTTACGAAAAGGAACCCAGACCAGGTCACCGATACGAAGATCGAGCCCGTCGGGGACCGCGTAGTCGAACGCGTCGAGACCGGCGGGCGTACGCAGGACCGGAACGACGCGGGCGTAGCTCATGCGAGATCGTAACGGACGGTCATCAGTCCAACGCCGAATGGGGCTTCATATCCCAGCTCCTTTGGTTTCACATTCATGCCTTCGAGACAGCCGGCGAGGATCACGATCGGCCGGTAACCGGATTGCCCGGCTTTTTCCAGCATATTCGCATCGGCGGACAAAAGCCCCGGACCATCCAATGAAAGCGCTTTTTCCCTCATGAATTTATCAAACGCCTCGCCTTCGGGACGTATCCCTTCCGGAGACATGGCATTCGCATGATGCGATAAGTCGGCGGAGGCGATGATGGCCACGCGGTTGTTTTCCGCGTGGATGACGTTTTTCAATTCCTGCCCGAATTTGTAATGCGCCTGACCATCCAGCATGGAAATGGCGAGGGGAACGAGCTGCCAATTCTGGAGGTTCTTGGTGAGATGGAGAAGCGGCACGGTAAAGCCATAGTCCAACTCTTCCGAACTCGACATGGTGAAGGGCACGCCATGGTCGCGCATGTGACGGTGGATATGGTCGAGGATCAGGAAGTTCGCCTTGGCGTTCACGACGGTTCCGTGGTCGCCAAATTCCTTCAGGCCGGCTTTAAAGGCGGGCGCGACATTACCGCTAAACGAATCCGGATACAGCGGTGCATGCGGCGAAATCATGACGATCGTATCCGGTTTGGCCAGATAGAGCGCCTGCTCGACTTCGCCCAACGCTTGTACGGTTTGCGCGAGTTTTTCGCGATGTTCTTTCCCCACGGTCGGCGCAAGGAGCGGCGAATGGGGGACGATGGCGGCGGCAACGATCATAATGAGGTTTCGGCGCTGGTAAGGATGGGCTCGGAAAGCGTTGGCGGCGTCTGAACATCTACCGTCATCCCGACCGGATAGGAAGACACGAGCTTGTCCGGAAGAGTGATGACGTTGCGCCACTGCCAGCCAAGGTGTTCAAACGCTTCTCCGCTCGCGATAGGGCGCAAGGTCGCATTTTCCACCACGTACACCGCCGGAGAGGCATCAGACTTCACGAGCTCGCCGTTGCGGAGCGTGAAAGCGCCAACATCTTTCAGCGCGTCAATCTGCGTCTGGGTTAGAGCCTTCGGTTTCTTGCCTTTGAAGTACAGGTTCAAGAATGCCGGATGCGGGATCTTTTTGCGCTCGCCATCCTGCACGAACCAAATCGTGCCCTTCGGGTCTTTAGCGAGGATGCCGGTGAGGTATTGGGAATTGGTGGTGATATCGCGTCCATCGCTGTACGCGGCGAGCTCCTCCTCCGTTCCTTCGACGATGTCATCCTCCACGAAGCCGAATTTGCGGAAGACGGATTTGGATTCAATCAGGCGCTTGGTATCGCCCACGATCAAATAGAGTTTGCCTTCCGGCGTTTCGACGATCGAGTAATTCGCGAAAGAGATGCCTTGTCCGTCCGGATAGACCGAGAGTTCGGTATCTTCAGCGATGACCGCCTTTTGCACATCGGCGATGCTCGCGGCGACCAAGCGGCTGGTGAAGGCGCGCTTCTGGCCGTTGCGGATCAAATAGAATTTGCCCGACGACTTGCCCTGGACGAGGGTTCCGTCGGGGAAGTCTAACGAGAACCAGCGTCGCCAAATGCGCCACAAGTTCAGGTTGCCGTGGATATGTGGCGTGTACGTGTACAGCATGGCCGTCGCGTTGTTGCGCGGCGTAATTTCGATGCCATCAATCAAGACTTTCTTCCCCGGGGCTTGTCCGGAAATCGTGGTGCCACGGCCCAAGAGCTGGATGAGATAGCGTTCGCGGTGTTGCTTGGCCGCGTATTCAAGCTGGTTCGCAAAGCCCTTGAAATCCTGGATGGACGGGTCATCCATGGAACAGCTATCGCATACCGCATACCCCATAGCCCAATCGAACTGTTTTTGGGTCGGACGTGTCGCTTCTACCAAGCTCTGCTCTTTTTGGAGCACGACCAAGAGGTATTGCGGGTTCAGTTTATAAGAGTTGGAAATGCGCCAAATGATATCGGCCGGATATTTTTCCTCGCCATCAATATCTTTGATTTTGATGCGTCCCAAAGTCCCGCGCGAATTCAAGAAAGCGCGGAGCTGGGGGAGGGTCATGCCTTCGACATTGAAGATATCGCGGTCATCGAGAATGGCATTCGGATCAAAGCCTTCGGCCAAATCGGCTGCGGGGACGATATCGCTGATAAGCCGGGCGGTTTGAGCCTGGACCGGAGGCGTTACTAAAAGCGGCTCGAGGATGAGCAGGCCGACTATAAGGAGTGCGGCGCCATGCACCGTACGGTGCAGGGCGGTGGAAGAAATACGTCGCATGGGATAAGGTTATCACGATTGATTAGGGTATGCACCCCGTAGAAAAGCGTGAAATTTGGGCTTTGGGCGGGATATTGCTCCTGCTGCTGCCTTTTTATTTTTGGCTCGCAACAGCCGGCGTGGGCGTGTATGCCTCCCCGGATGAAACCGCGAATGCCATCACGATCCGCCAACTGGATTGGTATGGCCGGATCACGGTCGCCGAACCCCTGGCGAAAGACTTTCCTTGGGTCCATCCGCGCAGCTATATCTCCCAAGGAGACGCGATTGCGCCAGTCGGATTTTTAGGATGGCCTTGGATCATTTCTGTGTTCAGTCTTATTTTGGGGCAGGGGATGGTGCCGATACTCGCGACCCTCGCGGCCGTGTCCATGGCCATTCCGTTGTTCGGGTTGCTTCGTCGGTTCGGCCGCGCGCCCGCCTTTGCCGGAGTGATTATCGGCATGACGTTTCCCACCTTGATCCTGTTCGGGAACCGGGCGCTGTTCCCACAAATCGGTTTGTTGGTTTTGGGAGTGTGGACCATGTTCGGTTTGTCGCGATTGTCGTCGAAAGACGCGCCGTGGAAATTTGGCGCGCTCGCGTTTCTCGGCACGCTTGCCATGTCCGCGCGCCCGACGGAAATCATTTGGCTGCTTCCGTGGTTTGCCTGGTTCGCGAAAGACCTGCGTCCCGATCGCAAGCGCATCATCGCCGCATGCGTGGGAGCTTTGATTCCATTGATGTTTATCGGCTTCCACGCCCAGATATCGTATGGAGGTTTTTGGAAGTCCGGTTACATGGCGCGCGACAACGGTTCGGTGGAAATGATCGCGCTCCCCGCCGGTCCCAATGATCCGACGCGTTCGATCGTATTCCCGTTCGGCATCCATCCGAAGTACCTCGTCTGGAATGTCTGGTCATTCCTGTTCAAGTTGTTGTTCCCATGGACGGTATTAGTGATCGCCGCCGCCGTTTCCATCGGTTGGGAGATGAAGCAATCCAAAGAACGAAATTGGAAGAAGTTTATCGAGCGCCACGCTGTTACCTTGCTCAGCCTCTGGACCGTTGGTTTCTTGATCGCGTATTACGGCCAAGGATTGTACACGGATCATGTTCAACGAGGAGCCGTGACCATCGCCAACTCTTTTGTTCGATACCTTCTCCCGCTCGCTCCCTTGGCGGCCCTCGCGACCGCTTATCTTTTCCAAAAGTACCAAGACCGGCCCCGGGGCGCCTTGGTCCTGATCGGGTTGGTCATGGTTTTGTCAGGATATGGGACCTGGGTTGCGCTCGCTCGGGACAATGAAGGCCTGATCGCAACCAGGGGCGAACTGGTCCGTTATTTGGATATTCGACGCCAGGCCGCCGAACATTTCGGTCCGACCGACCTTATTCTGTCCGAACGTTCGGATAAGATCTTTTTTCCGGGCCACCGGACGGCATTGATCCCCGCAAATCTGGAAGTGGCTCGTTTGGTCAAAGCCCATCCCGAAGTCCGTGTCGGATTATTCGCCCGGCCCCTGTCGCAATCCCAAGCCGATGCCTGGCGCAAAGCCGGCTTTGAGCCGAATGAGCTTCTGGTTTCCGGACGTGAGAAACTCTATCTCCTGTCACCGATACGCCGATGAAGCTTCCTATCTGGTTTCGTGCACTCACCATCCTCCTTACGTGGGGCTTGGCTTGTGGTTTGCTCTTTTGGGTCGTCTCATTACGCTTTCCAATCGATGGCACGGCCCGGTTCTCTTTTGCGTTCGATGGGCAAAGTCCTTGGTTTAATCCCTTCCAACCCGGCGAACGCGTCACGTCTCCCGGCCGACAAACCGAAGGTTGGGTCGGTCAGCGCGTTTTGGGCGATCCGGTCTATGGTTCGGCGCGTCTTCCCGGAGCCTACGACACCTTGGATGTAAGTCTTGAAGTAAAATCATTGCGCCAGCCAATCGCCGAGCTTGGGTTATTGCGTGATGAAGCCAGCTTTTCTTTTGAGATGAACCCGCTTTGGTCCGAAGCCCTTTCCTCCGGCTGGCGTCACGTGAAACTTGGCGAGCGCGAAGGGTATGTGCAAGAAGGCTTAGCCGATTCCGCGCTTTTAACGGATGACTATTCGCGTTTGATGGTATGGCAGGCTGATCTTGATACGCCCGCTTGGTCTGATACGCCCGGAGAATGGAAAACGTTCAAGTTAAGCTTGCGCGGGGCGCATGATTTTCATGTCGTCCCGGCGAGCGACGGCCATATTCGCATGCGGTTCACGGTTCAGGACATTAATCGCTCGCGCACGGCCAAAAATCAGGCCGCCTTCCGTTTAACAAACGGCGAAGAAACCGTGTGGACCGAATCCCTGTCCGTGAGCGGCGTATCCGACAAGCTGCCGAGCGTGGAAGTCGAAAAAAACATCGATATTTCCGGATTAAAGCCGGGCGTGTATCGCCTGTCTTTCCTTGCGGATGACGACTTCTTCATCCGTAGCGTGTCCACGAATGCCAAGCGCTGGGCCATCGGTCCGCGTCTCTATGTCGGCGATACCGTCGCATATGCGGATTCCCAGGCATTGTTATTGAACTGGTCCACGAATTCCCATCACTTGGCCGTCGAAACCTTTCATAAAGAAGGTTTGCAGCGCGTGGCGTTGGGAGGTTCGACCGTTGAGTTGAAGCGCACGCATACGTCCTATCCGTTGAATCGCTTGCCTGACCAGCGCGTGGGCGTGGCCTCGCTCAATCTGGAGCGGGGGAGTTTGCGCATGGTGGGCGACGGGTATTTCTCCCCGGACCCAGCCAGTTTGTTTTACCCCTCCCCGCGACGGCTTACGGCTGATGCGAATCCCGCCGAAGAGGGTGTGGTGGCCGTTTTGACTCCGCTCGTTCCGCCCGAACGTTTGGCTGATGGTTGGTGGCGCGTACGCACGTCGTGGAAATTGCCGGCCAGCCAAGAACCGTTGCGTATCGCGCTTGGATTGCCGGGCATTGTGACGCGCGTCGGCGCCTTTGATATCCGCCATGCCGAACTCATGTATCGCCGTCCGCCGCTGAGCTGGAGCGAGTGGTGGCGCGCGGTCCGCCGTGAATTAGCTTCGGCTTGGAGACGCTTATGAATTCCTTCCTGACGTGGGGTGCCTATCTCATCCGCCAAGCGGCGTATGCCTTTACCGTAGTCGCGGGATTGTTATTACTTGCCGAAATCCTGCTCCCCGGATCCGTCCTGCCATTCTTCAACCTGCATGCGTTGGTCTTCGGCGTTTTAGCTTTGCACGTGGCGGTGATTTCTTTCCCCTCCGATACAACGGGCCATTTCGCCCTCCGCCTCGGCATCTTGATTCCATGCGCGCTTTTGCTGGCCGCGGCCGTCTTGCTCACGATTTGGGGCGGAAGCGCATCCGCCATGCTCTTGTCAGCCGCGTTTTTGATCGTCATGATCGGAATCGTCGTCGCCTCAGCAACAACATCCGCCTAACTTTATGGAAACTATCTTTTCAAAAATCCTATCCGGGGAAATCCCGTGCGAAAAAATTTACGAAGACGATTTCGCCTTTGCTTTTTTGGATATCAATCCCGTGAATCCGGGCCATGCGCTGGTGATCCCAAAGACATGGTCCGCAGGTTTTTTAGACGCGTCCGAAGACACGATTTGCCGCCTGATCCCGGCCATCCAAAAGGTAGCAAAGGCCGTCAAAGAGGCGACGGGCGCCGAGGGCGTGAATATCATCCAAAACGAAGGCGCGGTCGCCGGTCAAAAAGTGTTTCACCTGCATTTCCACGTCATCCCGCGCCATGCCGGAGACGGACGCGAACATTGGCATGGCAACCCCATCAGCGCGGAAGAAGCCAAAGCGGTGGGAGAGAAGATTCGTGCGAAGCTTGGCTAGTTACTCAATCACCCTCCGGTACAACCCATCAGCTCCATTCCGGCGGCCGGCGATATAGAGCGAGTCTCCCGCATAGGCGACGCCGTTGATGGTTTCAAATCCGGTTACCAAATCGGTCATGACGTGGCCGTTGCGATCATCCAATTCAATCGCGAAGACGCGGTCTTTCGTGGCGACAAAGGCGTGGTAACCGTCGCGATGCCAAACCGCATCCACGAAGCGCTCGCTTTGGCGCAGTAAAAGTTGAGGGGCTAATCCCGGCGTCCACAGCCAGAGCTCGTTGTCATTGACGAGCAGGGCGCGCGGCGCGCGGCCTTCGGTATTCCAGCGCGGACGTTGGCCGGTGGCGATGCCGGATTCCGGTTCTCCGTTCGGTTTGATCGCGAGCCAGCGGTTATCGGTCCGCAATAATGTGTATGGTCCTTCATCACCCGCAAGCACCCAATCGCCGGAGGGCAGGGAATAGAGGCGGCGCAAAATTGAACGCGGGCGCAGGACCATGGCACCGGTTGAAGTGTTTACGACGAGATCGAACGCGTCGGATTCGGCCGTCACGCCATCAGGCAATAGATCGCGCTCCAATGTTTCGCGGCGCGTATTGATTACCGTGCGCATCCCATCTTCCTGGCTGACCAATAAACTTCCATTCCATGTATAATCCGCGGCTTGCAAGGTGCCCTGTCCCGGACCGAGGACATCCGTCGAAATCCAGGCATCGCGGCCTTCTTCGGAAGCGTAATCCGCGAGCAGGGCATTGCCCGCTTCATTCCAAACCAATTCCGGCGCCGTGGAGGTCGAAAGCCCGCTCGGCGCAAACCGATCACTGACGGTTCCATTCCGCACGTAACGGATATCGGCGGTGGTCGTCGTCGCGATGACCGCGGCGGCCACGGCTTGGTCCGGATCGGATTCCACGGCAAGTGCATTCCCTTCAATCAAGAGCTGGGTTTCGCCCAAACGCCACAAGCGTACATGATCGGCAAAGGTGACCTGTTCTTCGCGCACTTCAAGCGTCTTTTCCCAGGTCGAGAATCCATCACGCTCCAGGCGCAATGCATACGGACCCGGCGCCACGTCTTGGATGGTCGAGGGTGTCACGCGGCGCTGGAGTTGTCCGTTCAAGAGGATGCGCGCGCCGCCCGGTTGCGAATCAACAATCAAGGTCCCGTTTCGTTCAATCGTGATTTTTTTTGGGTTGATGCGGTAACCGGCGGTCCAGAAAATCAAAATCGGCGCGACGGTCACGAATACCAAGGCAAATCCCCACGGGAGGAGCCTTCGGTAGAGGGGCGCGCGATAGACCGATCTTGGCATGCGATTGCCGACAGGATACCCTGGATAGCGACTTGAATCTAGCTGCTGGAACTTACGGTTCCGGTTCTTCTTTGCTCACTCGAACCCTGCCAATCAGATATGAAAATGCGTATTCGTGGTGGTAAGCACTTACGCGGTCGCGTCCCGATTTTTGGGGCGAAGAACGCTTCCGGGCCTTTGATCGCCGCGTCCCTCCTCTTAAAAGGTCCCGTGCGTTTCAAGAATGTTCCGCGTCTCACCGACTTGCTCGGTCTTTTGGAAATCATGCAGGGCATGGGCGTGAAGGTCGTGTGGGAAGGCGATCATGAATTGATGATCGACGCGAGCGAATTGGATGCAGGCAAACTCGACAAGAAAAAGATGAAGCGCATGCGTTTCTCGATCCTTTTGCTTGGGCCGATGCTTGCGCGCGCGAAAAAAGTTTCCGTCGGCGAGCCGGGCGGATGCTCGATCGGCAACCGTCCGATTGACGCGCACCTTTTCGCGCTCGGAAAACTCGGTGCGGAAATCGAAACCGACGATGATGGCACGCTCGCGATGCGCGCCAAAGAATTGAAGGGCGCGTATGTCATCCTCCCGGAATTCTCCGTCACGGCTACGGAAAATTTGTTGATGGCAGCCGCGACCGCGAGCGGGCACACCTCTATCCGCATGGCGGCGGCCGAGCCGCATGTGCAGGATTTGTGCCGGTTCTTGAACGCGTGCGGCGCGAAGATCAAGGGGATTGGTTCCCACGAACTGGAAATCGACGGCGTCAAAGAGCTGAAGGCTCCGAAGAAAGCCTGGACCGTCATTCCGGACATGTTGGAAGTCGGTACCTTTGCCGTCGCCGCCGCGATTACGCGCGGCGACATCGAAATGGCTCCGGTGGATCTTTCGCATCTCGATGCGGTGTTATCCTTGCTTTCGCGCATCGGCGTGAAGCACGAAGTCATGAAGGACGGCGCGCTGCGCGTCCAGGGCGTTTCGCGCATGCAGGCCGTATCCAAAATCCAGGCGCTCATTTATCCGGGCTTCCCGACGGACTTGCAGGCCTTGTTCGGACTCCTGGCCACGCAATGTCATGGCACGACCTTGATCCAAGATCCGTTATTTGAAGGACGTATGGGATATGTGAACGAGCTTCTCAAGATGGGCGCAAATGCCGTGATCGCCGATCCGCACCGCGTGGTCATCACGGGTCCGACGCCATTGCGCGGCACGGAAATCCGTTCGCTCGACTTGCGCGCCGGCGCGACCATGGTACTGGCCGGATTGATCGCCGAGGGCGAGACCATCATCCACGACGCCGAAATGGTGTACCGCGGGTATGAAGATCTGGACGGACGTTTGCGCGCGCTCGGAGCCGAGATCGAACAAATGCACGAATAACTATGATGACTGAACCACGCACCATGCCACAGAAACCGAAGCTCGGGTTCGCATTTTTATTGATCCTGCTCGCCGGCATCGGCCTCGGCGTCTTGGCGGGCCGCAGCTCCGTGCAGATGAGCCCCGGTAAAACGCCGCTCGTCATGAGCGGGAGCGGCACGGTGACCGGCATCGGCCAAAGCGCGCCGAGCTATGTTTCCGATGACGTCGAATTCAAGACGTTCTGGGACATGTGGCAAATCTTGAAAGCGAATTATTACCAGCAACCGGTGGAGGATAAGAGTTTGTACTACGGAGCCATGACCGGCATGGCCGCCGCTTTCGGCGATCCGTACACCCAGTTTTTCGAACCGCAGAGCGCGGCGGATTTTCAAGAAGCGTTGTCCGGGAAATTTTCCGGCATCGGCGCGGAAATCGGCTTGAAGGAGGGGCGCATCACCATTGTCGCGCCTTTGCCGGATACGCCCGCCGAAAAAGCCGGCATCCGCGCGGGGGACGTCATCATCGCTATCAGTGGCACCTCGACCGAAGGGATGACCGTGGATAAAGCCGTTTCCCTTATCCGTGGGGACGAAGGGACGAACGTCACGCTCACCATCTTGCGCGGATCAAATGGCAAGGACGCATTCGACGTGACGATTACGCGCGCCATCATTAAAGTGGCAGCGGTGCGCCTCAAGTGGCCGGCAACAGGCATCGCCCATATCGAAGTCATCAACTTCAATGACGATACGCGCCTGCGCTTCGAACAAGTGGTGAATGAAGTCGTCGCCAAAGACCCGAAGGGCATCATTCTCGACCTGCGCAATAATCCCGGCGGCTATTTGGACATCGCCGTATCCATGGCCGGGGAGTGGGTTGGAAATAGCGTCGTATTGAAAGAACGCCGCCAAGGGAAGATCATTGATCAATTGCTCGGGACCGGACGCAATCGCTTCGGGGATATCCCGACGATCGTGCTCGTGAACCAGGGTTCGGCCAGCGCGGCGGAAATCGTGTCCGGCGCATTGCAGGACCATAAAGCGGCGACCATCATCGGTATGAAGACCTTCGGCAAGGGTTCGGTGCAAGACTATATTGACTTGCATGACGGCTCGGCCGTGAAAGTCACTATCGCCGAATGGCTCACGCCCAACGAACGAACCATAAATAATACCGGTCTTGAACCCGACATCGTCGTGGATCGGACGGATGAAGATTATGAAAACCAACGCGACCCACAACTCGACCGCGCCCTCGGCATCTTCGCCGGGACGGCGACCGGGACGGCAGAAGGAACAGCGTCCGCGCGGTAATGCGCGGATGCAGAACGTCACGGGCGCGGGCTCGGTGATTTTTCGTCGCCGCAACGGCGTGTTTGAGATTTTCTTCGTGAAAAACGCGTACGGATACTGGACCTTTCCCAAGGGCAAGCAGCAAAAAGGGGAGACGCTCGTCCAAACGGCCATGCGCGAAACGAGCGAAGAAGCCGGCCTGACCGGATTGAAATTGGTCGCGCCGCTTGGCCGCACGCAATTCCGTTTTCGCCAGAACGGGCATCTGGTCCAAAAAACCGTGCACTTTTATTTGTTTGAGGTTCCGTCTGACGCAAAAGAACATATGACGGGCGTCGAAGGGGGAATGTGGGAAGCGACCTGGGTGAAAGCGCAGGAAGCGTTCGTGACATCCGGGTACCGCAACCTGGACCGTCTTTTGTCGAAAGCGCTGCGCATTATCGGGTATGAAGAGCGCAAGCAAAGCGGTTTCCGCGACACGCGCGAATTCTCCGAACCGGGCCCGTTCCAATCGCGACGTCCGCGCATCATCACGTAACAACTTTCGCGCTGGACGGTACAGTGTTTCGTAAGTACCATTATCTCTATGTTATCCCGTCGCGCTGCGTACCTTGTTTCGATCTCCCTTTGCCTGGGCATGTGCCTGGTTGCGGCTCCGTCCGTGCATGCGGGCGAAGTAGGAACCATTCTTAAGATGGCTGATGGCCGTTTCTATCATCCGGCGTCGGGCCGCATCGCATCGAGCGAGCAGGCGCTTTTGGTCCAGCTTGGTTTGGCGACGCAACCGGTTGAAGAGCAAAACGTGGTTGCGACAACGCCGATTCCGGAGAAGCCCGTCATCCTTAAGATGGCCGACGGCCGTTTCTATCATCCGGCCTCGGGCCGCATCGCATCTAGCGAAGCTTCGTTGCTTGCTAGCATCGGATGGAATAATGGCGGCGTAGCAACGGGGAACGAAAAGTCGCATGGAACACTTTTAAGCGCCGTCTATCGTGCGCAAGATGGATTGCGCGCCCGGATCGCCGCCCAGGGCAAGGACAGGCGTTATGCAATGGCCGCGGTCGGCCAGGATGCGCCGCGGAATGTCACGATTGCCGTTTGGAATAAATTGACCGATCAAATCGAATACGTCGAAGCCGTAAAGCAGGGGAAGGATTTGGAAATCGAAGGCGGTTCTCCGGTGGGGATTTCCATACGTCTGACGAATTGGATCAATACGGATTACGCGACGAATGACGCGAACCACCTGGTCGTCGCGGTACGTTATCCGATTTTCCACGAAATCAAGCAGGGTACCAAGGTCGTGCGCTATGACGTCGAAGAAGCGGTGTACACGCCGTATAACAAGTCGATGCACCAGGCGGAGGTCATTCTCGAAGGGGAGCGCGTTTTGGATGAAACCATTGAAAAAGCCGCGCAAGAGTTGAAGGGTATGGGAATTAAATCGCGCGCATTATCGGGAAAGAATGTCACCGATACCGTCTCGCATGATTTGATTAAGGCATTGGTCGTGATTGAACATACGAACTCCAGTGAGCTCCGCAGCAATCCGGCGCAAGCGGCTGGAAAAGTCTTTGCGACGATCGGTTTGAATCCTGGCCATGCGTATAACTATTCCGGATCAAGCGCCGGAGCGCTCGGCCTCGCGCAATTCATCCCGTCCACCTATAACCGGCTTGCGACGCGCGCCGAGCTTGGCTTGAACAGGGATTTCCAGTCCGGCATGCGCGACCACCAGAACGCGATCAAAGCCTCATATGCGTATCTTGATGCGGTTTTAGGAGAACTGCCGGCGGCGGCAAAGGATTTGCCCGCCGATAGCTCCAGGCTCTTCGAGTATCTTGCGGCCGCGTACAATGGTGGGTCATCGAGAGTAAAAACGGCTATCCAGATTTGGGATGAGCAGATTTCGGGCGAGTTGAAGCCGGTAAATATCCTGGCTCGTTCGCGCCTGCAGCCTGAGACGATCGATTACGTAAAGAAAATCCGGGCCGTCTTGCCGATTATTCTTGGCAACCAAGCGCCAAAACCCGTTGGATCGACATAAAGCGTCATAAAAAGAAAACGGCGACGTTATCTACAGACGTCAGCCGTTTTTTCTTTTATACTTTCTTGCGTATGAAACAACTCCTTCCTGCGATCGTCCTTATTTCCCTCCTGGGCGCCGGTTGCGCGCCCGCGACGCCGAATGTGCCGTCCACGGGCGGCCAGCCTAAGCCCGCGCCCGTCGCGACCAAGCTCGGGTTCGGCAAACTTCCGGGTTTGCAGCCGTATGGCTCGCTCGGCACGGCTGAAGCCATGAGCTCGCGCTCTTCGGGCGCGGTGGGTTTGTCCGCCATCGCCCCGAACTCAGCAGTCCCGACGCCTACCGTCACTTGGGAGGCGGTTGAATCTGATGCGGCCGTTTCTTCCCCGAATGTCGGCGGTGGCACGACCGGTGTGCGCATCATGCCTGCGCCGGACATGAAGCCGGTCAATGTGAAGTACGCCGTCAGCGCGACCATGCCGGATTGGCAGTCTGAAGCTCAGGTTTTGCATGTCCGCCGTCCGAATGTTGATTCCAGCATCGTTCGCAGTTTGGCCGTGCCTGCCGGTTTGCCGTCCGCATTGGCCGGTCAGGTTAAGCAGATGCAGAGCGTGAGCATGTCCTGGATGGATAACGAGGACTTCCAGTGGAATTTTGATCCGATCTACGGCAATTTGAACTGGTGGAAGCAATACGACCCGCGCATCGCCATGGACTTGAACGCGGAACGCATGCCGGAGCAGGGAGGGAATCCGCCGGCCTTGGATAAGGCGCGTGCCATCGCGGCCGCCGACGCCTTTTTGAACTCGCATGGGCTTTCCGCCTTGCGCGAACAAGGCGCGATCGTGGATGAGACGCCTTGGACGGGCTCCGCGACCATGCCGTGTATTTTGAAGGAGGAGGAAGTGAAGGCCCGCGACGCGGAAGCGACTTCGCTCATCTATCCGGGTCCGTGCGGTTGGTATCCGACCGAAGTCACGGTTTTCTACGGCGCCGAACTTGAGGGTTTGCCCACGGTTGATGCGGGCGGCTATCCGTTCCGCATGTCGAGCGTGCAGGTGAGCTTGTCTGATTACTCGGTGCGCAGCGGCAATGTGATGATGGCGCAGGATTTGGAACGCTCCGCCTATCCGTTGATCAGTAAGGATGAAGCCATGAAGCGCTTGCAGGAAGGCGGCCGCAATCCGGTGTATTCCTGGGGCGGTGAAGAAGGAGACGTGGAAGTGAAGATCACCAAGGCCGAACTCGCGTGGATGCGCTTCGACAGCTGGGCAAATAACAAGCAGGAGTCGTATTACCTCCCAGCGCTTGCCGCCGAAGGCACGGTGGATCGCAAGATGAAGGGCCAGGAGCCGGAGGTCTATCGTACCGTGGTCCCGTTGGTCGCTGATTCCGCCTTCGACCTTGATCAGGGCGGGGGAGGCGTTCCGGTGCCCCTCATGATGGGTGCGCCCGCTGCCACGACCCCGGCGGCTCCGGTCACGGAACCCGTAAAGCGCTAAAAAAGTTGACCACCCCTAACCCCCTCCTCATACAAGGAGGGGGTTTTGATTTGAGACCCTTGACCTTTATAGACGAATTCGAATCACGCCGCGTATCCTGTTTCCATCTATGAAGCCGATGACGAATACGAAAGCGCGGCAGCTTTCATCGGTCCCGAACACGCATCGGGAGTCCACTTTGCGCGCGATCGGCCAAAAGGCGCATGACGTGACCGCCCGCATCGAATTTTTGTCCGTTGAAGGGAAAAAGATGGCGGAGTTGATCAAGGGCGCGCCCGGAGACGGTTCATCGCGCTTGGATTATCTGCACAAGCAATTGACTTCGATGTGATATGCCCTACGAATACCAACCGATGCGGGAAAAGAAACCGGTCGTGAAAGAGAGTGAAGCAGAACGCGAGCTGAGAAATATCGAACGTGACCGCGAACAGGCTGAACAGAATCTTGAGCTTTGGTCGGGATCGTTAAAAGCGGTCTTGGAAGATTTGGCCGAGGTGGAAGAGAAAGAAGGGGAGCTTGATCCGGAAGATCCGCGCCTCACGGCCGTGCGTTTGTGCCTGATGCGTACGGATGAGGCAAAGACCATGCTGAAAGACCTGAAGGAAGAACGCGAGGAAGTCGCGAATCGCGCCGGCCTGAACTAACATGACTCCAGAACGCCAAAAGAAGATGGAGGCGGTGCTCGCCAAGCGCCAGCCGTCGCTTCATGTGGTGTTGGAGAATGTGGATGATCCGCACAATGTCGGCGCCATTTTACGTTCCTGTGATGCCTTTGGCGTGATTGATGTCCATTTGCTTTATCACGTAACACGTAACACGCAGCACGTAGCATCAAAGGTGAGGATGCCACGGATGAGTGAAATTAGGTCCAAATCCGCGGCTTCAGCGGCCAAGTGGCTGCGTTTCACTAAGTGGGATTCGCCAAAAAAGCTCGCCGCGTACTTCAAGAAGCAAAAGATCGCCATCGTCGCGACGCATATGTCGGCCAAGGCCAAAGATCCGGCCAAGATTGATTTAGCCCGCCCAGTCGCTTTAGTCCTCGGCAACGAGCACGACGGCGTATCCAAAGAGATGCTCAAAGCCGCTGACGCGAACGTGCTGCTACCGATGGTGGGGTTTATTCAAAGCTTCAATGTTTCGGTGGCGGCGGCGCTGCTGCTGTATGAGGCGTATAGGCAGAGGGAGGGGAAGGGGATGTATGCCGAGCAGCAGTTGAAGAAGGGGGAGATGACTAAAATATTAAAGAACTGGGCGGCTTGATTTTTGGCTACGTTGAGGGGATACTGTGGCCATGGCAAAAGAGAAAAAGAAGGGAACTTCCGCAAATGTCGGTTTTGAAGAGACGCTCTGGGCTGCCGCCGACAAGATGCGGAATAATATGGATCCGTCAGAGTACAAGCATGTTGTACTAGGGTTAATTTTTCTCAAATACATTTCTGATTCTTTCGAGGAGGTAGCAAAGAAGCTTAAGGATGACCCAGATTATTATGAGGGGATGGAGGAGGATAAGGATCCATATCTTGCGGAAAGCGTTTTTTGGGTTCCCAAAGCTGCTCGTTGGGAGTTTTTGAAAATTAACGCCAAGAAGCCAGGGATTGGAACATTGATTGATAATGCGATGATCGCAATTGAGAAGGATAACCCTAGCTTGAAAGGCGTGTTGCCAAAAACATACGGTCGGCCGGATCTCGATAAGGTTCGTCTGGGCGAATTGATCGATTTGATGAGCTCAATTGGACTTGGGGATCAAGAGAGCCGGAGCAAGGATGTCCTAGGCCGTGTCTACGAATACTTCCTCGGCAGATTCGCTTCCGCAGAGGGTAAGGGTGGAGGTGAGTTCTTTACGCCGCAAAGTGTGGTGAAGACGTTGGTTGAAATGCTCGAGCCTTTTAAGGGTCGTGTGTATGACCCCTGCTGCGGAAGTGGTGGCATGTTTGTGCAAAGCGAGCGTTTCGCAGAAGCGCATGGAGGCAGTAAGCACGATATCTCTGTGTATGGTCAGGAATCGAATCCGACTACGTGGCGCTTGTGCAAAATGAACCTTGCAATTCGCGGTATCGACGGGAATGTTGGTCCGCAAAATGCTGACACCTTTCATCATGATTTACATCCGGATTTGAAAGCTGATTTCATTCTCGCAAACCCTCCATTTAATATCAGCGATTGGGGAGGGGAGAGGTTGAAGGATGATGTTCGTTGGAAGTACGGTGTTCCTCCGGCTGGGAATGCGAACTATGCGTGGATTCAGCACATGATCCACCATCTCGCGCCGACGGGAAGCGCGGGATTTGTACTTGCAAACGGTTCATTATCTTCAAATACCTCGGGAGAGGGGGAGATTAGGAAGAATCTCATTAAGGTCGGTCTCGTTGATTGTATCGTGGCGATGCCGACCCAACTATTTTACACGACTCAAATTCCTGTTTGTCTTTGGTTTGTTTCTCGTGACCGTGTAGATCATAAGTTCCGAGATCGTCATGATGAGATCTTGTTTATCGACGCTCGCAAAATGGGAACGATGGTTTCACGCCGCAATCGCGAACTCACGGATGACGATATTGGAAAGATCGCACACGTCTATCATTCTTGGAGGAGTAAGAAAGGAAGATATCAGGACATCAAGGGCTTTTGCAAAGCGGCTAAGATTTCTGAGGTTGAAAAAAACGGATTTGTTCTCACTCCCGGTCGATATGTCGGAACAGAACTCGTCGAAGAAGATGATGAGATGTTTGAGGTGAAGATGGACCGTTTGACCAAGGAGCTGGCAAAGCAGTTTGAGGAATCGAAAGAGCTGGAGCAGAAGATTAAGAAGAGTTTGAAGAGCATTGGGTTCGATATGTAGCCCTATGGCCAACCTCAGTACAAACGATAAGCAAATACTCGAAAAGCTTTTTCAGATGGGGGGAGGCTATGTCTTGAATTTTACAGATCGAACAATGGAAGAATTTTTTAGGGATGATCTTAGAATTGAGATCTACAATCCTAGCTACAATTACGGGACCGGTTCAAAAGCAAATCGCATGAGAGGTTTCTGGCTGAAAGGCAGCGATGAAGAGGTCGGTGATAGTATTTTAAAATTGATTGAATATATCGCCACGCAAATCGTTATTGAAAATCTGAAAAAAGAGGATTTTCCTAAAGAAAGAATTGAAGCCGGAAAATCCATTGCTCATAAGTTGAAGGGCGATGCTTCTAAAAATGAAGAAAGTATGTCAAAGGCTTCTTTTGAAAATGGCAAAATTAATATTGAACTTCAAAAAGAAATTTTCAATCACGTAGAACGACTACTGAATGACGGCCATTACTTCAATGCCGTTGAAGAAGCATATAAAATAGTGAGAAAGAAATTGAGAGACGTTACAGGGAAGGAGAGGGCTACCGATGCTTTCAGCGCATCAAATTATGAAATAATTTTCGGTCATCAGCCGCGCGATGAGGCAGAAAAAGATTTCTTTGAGGGTGTCAAATTTCTTCATATGGCTATCCAGTTCCTAAGAAATGAGAAAGCGCACACACCGGCTGGCCAACTTGATAAGAACTTGGCGATACATTATATCTCTCTCGCGAGCCTCGCCTACGACCTCATCTCTAGAGGTTCGATATGAGATCGCATTTGTCTAAAAGTTTCAAAGAAACCGAAATCGGACCCATTCCGGAAGAGTGGGAGGTCTTTCGCTTGGGGGATGTAGCGGATTTAAATTGGGGCGATACAAATACAACCAAGTCTTCTTACACTGAGGAGGGTTTCCCAGCTTACAGCGCTTCTGGACAGGATGGTTTTCTCGATCACTTTGACTACGATCGTGAAGGTGTTGTTTTGAGCGCTATTGGAGCAAATTGCGGTGACACGTGGTTTGCTACGGGTAAATGGTCATGTATTAAGAATACAATTCGGTTCTTTCCAAAAAATGAAAAGAAGTTTAATTCAAGATTCTTATTTTACGTTACGCAAGGAAAATATCATTGGCCAAAGCGAGGCTCTGCCCAGCCGTTCATTTCACAGGCGGATGCAAGGAATGTTGAGATAGCTGCTCCCGTTGACATCAACGAACAATCCCGCATCGCCTCCATCCTCTCCGCTCTCGACGACAAGATCGAATTGAATCGCAAGATCAACGAAAATCTCGAAAAGATCGCCAGCGCCCTGTTCAAACGCTGGTTTGTGGATTTTGAGTTTCCGAATGAGAAAGGGAAGCCCTACAAATCAAGTGGCGGGAAGATGGTTGAGTCGGAGCTGGGAGAGATTCCGGAGGGGTGGTGTATATCGTCATTCGCTGAGACAATTGAAATTCTTAGCGGTGGAACGCCGAAGACCTCAGAAGTGGGGTACTGGAATGGAGACATTCCATGGTTTTCTGTTGTGGACGCGCCACAAGAGACGGATGTATTTATAATTGATACAGAAAAGAAAATCACTCAACAAGGAGTTGAAAATTCAGCAGCTCAGATTCTCGATAAAGGTATAACCGTCATCACCGCTCGTGGGACAGTGGGGAAGGTTGGCTTGATCGGGGTGCCAATGGCAATCAACCAGTCTTGTTATGGTCTAAAGGGAAAGATGGATACTCACGGTTATTTTACCTATTTTACTACTCGGATGTTGGTGGAGACCCTTCAAAGAGGCGCTCACGGATCAGTTTTTGACACAATCACGCGTGAAACCTTCTTGAATGTCATGGTTACGCAGCCGTCGGATGATTTGGTGATAGAGTTTGAGAAAATAATTGAACCAATAATGGGATCTATTAAGCTAAATCTATTTGAAAAGCGTACTCTGACTCGGATGCGCGACTCTCTCTTGCCGCGTTTGATGAATGGGAGGATAAGGGTATGACCGATGATCCTTCAAAGAGATTCATCGACTACTTGGATCAATTGCATCTGAAGACCAACGACGACAGACTAGTTGAACCGAAGGTTCGATCAAGCATTCTTACGAAAATTGATGAAGCATGCAAAATAACGTCATTAGAATACGATGACTTGTTGCAGAGGCTCGACTTCAGACCAAAGGATCTAACCATTGAAGCGCTGGAAGCCTTCTTGGCTGAGCTACGCGCGATCTTTTGGCTCCGTGATTTCGGATTTATCGACATCATGCCGCTCAAAGCCCTCAAGAAAGTCCCGCGGCCAGACTTTTATGCAAAATATAAGGACAAGTCTTCTACGGTTGAGGTTTTCTGTTTGACGGAGACGCATGAACAACAGCGAGATAGTGCGCTCAAAGTATATGTAAATTTTAACCCGGGTTTTAAAGAATCTAAGTTCGAACGCGATTTTATTAGTAAAGCCGCTAGTAAGAAGGTTCAGTTGGACTCCGGTCAATCTGAGTTAAAAATTATGTTATGCGTAATAAATTCTAATCCAATAATAAGATTAAACACGAAGAAGGAGATGGAGGGATACGCTGAATATCTATACAAAATGCTTAATTGGGGGAAGAATTACCATGTAGGTCTGCTGACTGGATTGAAAGATGATGTTATTTTCCCCGCATTGATGTAATCATTCTGCTTGAGCCATGAACTGACATTGAGTATGAGCGCGAAATTTACGGAATCCGACATCGAAAAAGCAGCCCTTGAATGGCTCGAGGTGCTGGGTTATGGCGTCGCATTCGGGCCGAATCTTGCACCCGGCGGAGAGTCTCCCGAGCGAACATCGCATAAAGACGTGGTGCTGGTGGATCGTTTGCGTGGCGCGATCGGCCGGATCAACCCGTCTATTCCGGAGGAAAATCGGGAAGAGGCGATAAAAAAGGTCGTGAATGCTTCTCTTGCGAGCGCAAACCTACTTACAACCAACCACACCTTTCATAAAATGCTCGTTGAGGGTGTGGATGTTGAATATCGTCGTGAAGATGGAACGATCGCGGGAGATAAGGTCTATCTCATCGATACAAAGAATCTCGATAAGAATGACTGGCTTGCTGTGAACCAGTTTACGGTGATTGAGAATGATCATAATCGGCGGCCGGATATCGTCTTGTTCGTCAACGGGATTCCGCTGGCTGTGTTTGAATTAAAGAATCCCGCGGATGAAAAAGCGACGATCCGAAGTGCGTTTAATCAGATCCAGACATACAAGGCTCAGATCCCTTCGCTTTTCACGTTCAATGCCCTCTGCGTCATCAGCGATGGAATTGATACGCGCATGGGTTCGCTCACGGCCGACTTTGAGCGATTCATGAAGTGGCGAACCATCGACGGAGAAGGAGTCGCTCCTGCTTCTATTCCGGAAATGGAGGTATTGCTGAAAGGATGTTTTGCGAAAGAACGACTTTTGGATATTGTTCGAAATTTTATCGTCTTCGCACCCATCGGAAAGGAGACGGTGAAGGTGGTTGCGGCTTATCACCAGTACCATGCGACGAATAAGGCGATTGTCCGAACACTCGAAGCGACTTCTGAGAATGGCGATCGCCGTGCTGGTGTTGTTTGGCACACGCAAGGATCGGGAAAAAGTCTCACAATGACCTTCTATGCCGGGAAGATTATTCAGGTTTTGGATAATCCAACTCTTGTCATTCTGACAGACCGAAACGATCTTGATGAGCAGTTATTCAGCACCTTCGCCGGTTGTCATGAGCTTTTACGTCAAACGCCAGCACAAGCTCAAGACCGCGCCGACCTTCAGCGATTACTCACGGTGGATTCTGGGGGCGTGATATTCACGACGATTCAAAAATTTCAATTTGAAAATACGAATCCATTCAAAGGGGGCGCTCTTTCAAAGCGACGTAATATTGTTGTCATTGCGGATGAGGCGCATCGCAGTCAGTACGACTTTATCGATGGCTTTGCTCGACAAATGCGAGACGCGCTTCCGAATGCTTCTTTTATCGGTTTTACTGGTACGCCGATCGAGCTTCGTGACGCGAATACACGCGCCGTATTTGGTGAATATGTAGATGTATACGACATCACCCGTGCAGTAGAAGATCACGCGACCGTTCCGATTTACTACGAGGCGCGTTTGGCTAAGATTCAACTTTCCGAATCTGAGAAGCCCAAGCTTGACCCCGAGTTTGAAGAATTAACGGAGGGTGAAGAGCTTTCACGTAAAGAACAGCTCAAGAGCAAGTGGGCTAGGCTCGAGGCTATGGTTGGTTCTGAGAAGCGTGTGAAGTTAATTGCAAAGGACGTGATAGACCACTTTGAGTCTCGTCTTGAGGCGATGGATGGCAAAGGGATGTTTGTTGCGATGAGTCGCCGTATTGCGGTTGAGCTCTATGATGAAATCATCAGGCTACGTCCGAATTGGCATAGTGACGACATCGACAAGGGGTTTATAAAAGTCGTCATGACAACGGCCGCGAGCGATCCTGAGTACTTTTTGCGTCATAACTACATCAAGAAAGAACGCGAACGTTTGGCAAATAGGATGAAAGATCCGAAGGATGAATTAAAGCTCGTTATTGTGCGTGATATGTGGCTCACGGGTTTTGACGCACCCTCAATGCACACAATGTACATCGACAAGCCTATGCAGGGGCATGGTTTGATGCAGGCGATTGCACGCGTGAACCGTGTTTATAAAGATAAGCAAGGCGGCCTGGTGGTCGACTATCTTGGTATTGCGCCTTCATTGAAAGAGGCGTTATCGCAATACGCAGAAACCGATCGAGAAACACCGACGATTTCTCAGGCGGAGGCTGTTTCAGTCCTTCTTGAGAAATATGAAATCGTGAAAGCCATGCTTCACGGTTTTGATTACTCAGCATACTTTACGGGGAAGCCCTCAGATAGGACACGAGTCATTTCTGGGGCGATGGATTATGTCTTGGGGTTGGAGAAAGGAAAAGAACGTTATCAAAAAGCAGTAACTGAATTATCGCTCGCGTTTTCCTTGGCTGTGCCGAGTGACGAATCGATTCAAGTCCGAGACGATTTGATGCTCTATCAGATGTTGAAATCGGTGATTTCTAAAATTGAGAAATCAGGCCTAGTCGGTGGACCTACTGAGGAGGATTATGACCATGCCATCAAACAACTTGTATCGAACGCGGTCGTTTCTGAAGAAGTTGTCAATATCTTTGACGCGGCCGGTCTCAAGTCGCCTAATGTTGCCATTCTTTCGGATGAGTTTCTCGAAGAAGTCCGCAATTATCAGCACAAAAACATTGCCCTCGAACTTTTGAAGAAGCTCCTGAGCGATGAGGTTCGATCAATGCAGAAGCGGTTTTTGGTGAAGGCCCGATCTTTTTCAGAGATGCTTGAAAATACAATAAAGAAGTACCAAAACCAGACAATCGAAGCAGCGCAAGTTATCGCAGAGTTGGTTGAATTGGCGAAGAAGATTAAGGCAGAGCAGGCGAGAGAAGGGGAGCTGAACTTATCACCTGATGAAGTAGCCTTTTACGACGCGCTTACGGCCAACGATAGCGCGGTTGAGATACTTGGGGACGAAGTCCTAAAGAAAATCGCTCAAGAGCTCGTTGTTATGCTGCGCAAGAGCACTACGATCGATTGGACGCTCCGGCCGACCGTTCAGGCCAAGCTTCGGGTTTTGGTAAAAAAGTTGTTGAACAAATATCAGTACCCTCCAGATAAGCAAGAACTAGCAACAAAGACGGTGCTAGAGCAGGCCGAGGTGCTTTGCAAGGATTGGGGCAATGAATAGCTTGCCCTCCCCTTGGTCTTGTTTTAAGGTCCCTCCCATATGAAAAAACTCTCTATTGGGCTCATTGTAGCCATTGTGCTGGGTTTGGCGTTTTTGATGATCGCCTGGCCCTTTGGCACGGTCGGCGCCGGTGAACGTGGCGTTTTGCTCCGCTGGGGCGCCGTGACCGGCCAGGTCATGGGCGAAGGGTTGTATGTCCGCGTGCCGGTCATGGACCGCGTCGAAATCATGGACGTTAAAATCCAAAAGGAAGAAGTCATCGCCACGGCCGCTTCGAAGGACTTGCAAACCGTCGAGAGCAAAGTCGCGTTGAACTACCACATTGATCCGATGAAGGTCGCGAATATCTACCAGGACATCGGTATCCAATACAATATCCGTTTGATTGATCCGGCGTTGCAGGAATCCGTGAAATCCACCACGGCCAAGTACACGGCCGAAGAGTTGATCACGCGCCGTGAAGAAGTCCGCGATGCCATCAAGGCGCATCTCGTCGAGAAGCTCCAGCCGCGCGGCATCCTCATTGATGACTTCAACGTGGTTGATTTCCAATTCTCCGCCTCATTCGACCAGGCTATTGAATTGAAGGTGACCGCCGAACAGTCCGCGTTGGCCGCCAAGAACAAACTTGAGCAGATTAAATTCGAAGCCGAGCAGCAAGTCGCCGAAGCGCGCGGTAAGGCTGAAGCTTTGCGCATCGAGTCAGCCGCGCTTCAATCCAGCCCGCAAATCTTGCAACTCCGTGCTTTGGAAAAGTGGGATGGCCGCTTGCCATCGGTCATGGGCTCGCAAGCCACCCCGTTCGTGGATATCACCGGGTTGGTTCGCTAGTCTGCCATTCCGCAAAACCGGGAATCCAGCCCAGTAGGGTATACTGGGCTCATGAAACGAAACGACATCCTCGCCCTGGCTCTCTCCATCGGCGTATGTTTGTTCGCTGGGATTTTTGGATCGATTTTCACCGCGAGTGAAGTCCCTACGTGGTTCGTCACCTTGGCGAAACCATCGTGGTCGCCGCCTGCTTGGGTATTCGGTCCCGTCTGGACCACGCTCTATCTACTGATGGGCATATCCGCGTGGATGATTTGGCGGAAGGGTTGGAAACGAAAAGACGTTAAGATGGCTCTTTGGGTGTTTGCGGCCCAGCTCGTGCTGAATGCTTTGTGGTCGCTCATCTTTTTCGGATGGCATCAGCTCGGTTGGGCATTCCTGGAAATCATCCTGTTATGGGTAACGATCCTGATGACGATCATATTCTTTGCCAAGATTTCCCGTCCGGCTGCCTGGTTATTGGCTCCGTATCTCGCTTGGGTGACCTTGGCTTCGATTTTGAACTTCACGATTTGGCAGCTAAATACGTAATGCGCGCCGATCCGATCCATTCATGAATTCACTCCCTCCCGACTTCCGCGACCGACCGCATCGTTGGTTTTGGAATTTGCTCGTGTTATTGCGTATCCGGCAGGTGAAAGTGACGTGCTGCGAATCCTTCCGCAAAGAGGGGAAGATGCGCGCCTGCAAAGGCTGCGCCACGCGCTACGATACGCAATCATCCAGTTGGTTTTATCGCTCCCTAGCCCGGATCGCCAAACGACGGGTACAATAGCCGCATGACCATCTTCCAGGAGTTTAAAAAATTCATCATGCGGGGAAACGTGGTTGATTTGGCGATTGCCGTCACCATTGGCGCCACGTTCGCAAAAATTATTTCGTCGTTGGTCGCGGATATCATCACGCCGCCCATCGGTTTATTGTTGCGCGGCGTCAACCTGAAGAGCCTCAAATGGGTTATTCAGGCCGCCGACGGCACAACACCCGAAATCGCCATCGGGTACGGAAACTTTATCCAGGCGAGTATCGAATTCCTCGTCGTGGCGACGGTGATCTTTGCCGTCGTGAAAATCGTGAACCGGTTCCGTCCAAAAGAAGAAAAGCCGATGACGCAAAAGCAGATCACCGACGAGGCGAAGCTGTTGACCGAAATCCGGGACCTTCTGAAAAGACGTCTCGCCTAACTCCTATCTATCCATATGATTAAACGCTCTCTTATTGCCTTGTCCGCGCTTGCGTTGCTTGGCGCCGGTTGCTGGTTTGGTCCTGCGAAAACGGAACCCGAATGGGTTGAGCCGGAAAAGCCCGAAGGCGTGGCCGGCCAAATCATGGGCAATTGGAAAATCACGTCACTCAAAGTGCCGGGGGAATCCCTGAAGAACGTTTCGGACCTTACCTTGCTCGTCGGATTTGCCGGACAAAACATGAACGCGAAAGTGTGCAACAGCATGAGTGGCACATACACCGTAAACGGGATCGTATTGAAAGCGCCCTCGATTACCTCGACGAAAATGTTCTGCGCGGGTGATGCCGGGAAGGTTGAGACGGCGTTTACGAGCGGCCTTGCGACGGGATTCGAAGTCACGGCTGCGGAAAATACCATCACGCTCACCAATGGCCAGACGGTTTTGGTGCTGACAAGGGAGTAGTGTGTCATTCCCGCGAAGGCGGGAATCCAGCCTAGAATGTTGGGCTGGATCCTCCGCCTTCGCGGAGGATGACAGGACTGTGGATATCGTCATGTAACGAATATCCGCTTTTAAGATATTATAGGAGGCAAGGCTTGAAAGCCGTTCATTCCTTGTATCCCTTTATTCGTATGTTATTTAAAGCCAATAGGCTTTTGGCTCTCGCGGTCATGTTGCCGCTCCTTGGCCAAGGCTGCGCCGTAAATCAACAGGCGCAGGTAGAGGCGGAGGCGAAAACGCCCGCCGCCGCCATCGATGCGGCTGTAGAGGCCGAATTAAACGCCGCCAACGGCGTGAATGGCGAAGAACGTGCCGGAGATTCCGATGCGGATCTCGTCGAGAGCGATAAGGCCGAATTGAACTCTTATGCCGAAGTCGAATATGAGCTTCCGTAACCTCACCCAGCGCGCGGTTTCCATCCTGGCTTTGGCCGGACTGGCTCTTCCGTCCGTCGCCGCCGCGCAAACGTTGAACGTGAACGCGAATGTCCGCGCCCCGGGCTTGAACGCCGAGGTGCGCGCCGACGTCTGTTCGAAGATCGGGACCCATTTTCTCGATGTCGAATCCAAGCTGGTTGATTTGCGCGTGAAGCTCGATGCGCGCAGCAATGATCGTGAGCAGAAGCTCGAGGAGCGCCGCGCGGATCGTTTGGAAAAAGTCTCCGATCGCGAAAAGCAGTCTGATGAGCGCCGCGCTGAATTAGCGACCAAGCTTGAAGCGCATGCCACGACGGATGCGCAGAGAGCCGCGATCCTGAAGTTCCAGGCCGATGTTCGTGCCGCCGTCGAAGCCCGCCGCGTCGCCTACCAGGCCGCGAACGAGGCCTTCCGCCGGGGCGTTGATGCGTCCGTGACGGCCCGCCGCACCCAGGTGGAAGCGTCCGTGACCTTGTTCCGAACGTCGGTGAAGGCCGCGCTGGAAAAAGCCAAGACGGATTGCGCGGCTGGTGTGAGCGCCGCGACGGTCAAGGCGAATCTCCTGGCCGCCCTCAAGGCCGCCCGCACGCGATTCGAGTCAGATCGCAAGGCTATTGATCGCGTCGGAACCCAGGTCAAAGCCCTCGCAGAGACGCGCAAGGCCGCGCATGCCAAGGCCATGACGGTATTCAAGGCTGACATGGAAAAGGCGCGCGTCGCGTTGAAAGCCGCCTTCGCCGGTGATGTGAAATAGGGAAAACAAAAAACACCCTCGATGATCGGGGGTGTTTTTTTATGCCATCGCGACTTGCGGAGCGTTTCCGGCGAGCACCTCTTTGATTTTGCCGATCACATGCGCCGTCGCTTCCTGTTGGTCCGTGTGGCCCGTATGGGTGAAGGTCGCGCGTTGGCGGTCTCCCGTGCCATTGAACGGACGGGCCAATTCCATAGCCGAGAGGGGAGCCTGGGCATGGACGCTGCACATCGTGCCATTGCGTCCGTGCGTGAGCAGGCAGACGGCCTTGGCTTCCGGCGCATAGGCGATCAATTCGTCCACCACGCCTTCCAACGCTTCATGCGAGGCGCCGGATTCAGCGAAGTCATGGTCATTGATCGAGGCCCAGACCAATCCGTGCTGCGTATCGTATTCAAGGCGCGAGAGCGCGCGGCCCCAGAGCTTGAGCGTCGAGACCGATTGCGTGCGCCAGAGTCCCTGGACGATGTCCGCGCGGCGCGCGCCCTGTTCGACGAGTTCCGAAGCGGTCTTCAGCGTCTTCGGCGTGACATTCGGCGAGCGGAAGCTTCGCGTCTGGCTGATCATGCCGGCTAAAATCGCGGTCGCGACTTCGGTGTCCACGTGCTGGCGGTTCCATTCCGTCAAAAAGCCATGGATCACTTCGCTCGTGGAAACCGCATTCAAATCCACCAAGTTCACCTGGCCCCAATATTCATTGGTCGGCTTGTGGTCAAAGTTGATGACGGTCGTGCGGTACAAGAAGTCCGCTTGGTTGCGGAACAATTCACCCATCGAGCCCATATCGGCCGCGCCGACGGCAATCACCAAATCATAACGGTCATCGCCATGGGCGAATGCCACGTCATTCGGTTTCCATTCGCCGTGCTTCGGCACCACGGTGATTTCCAGCTGGCCATCCGCCACGTTATACGACAATTCCGAAAGCGGAACGTCCTTCACGTTCAATTTGATGCGCATCGGACGCATGCCCGGCAATCCGCCCATCACTTCCACGCCCTTGGGTAAGAAATTCGGCAGTGATTCGGGCTTCATTCCCGGGATGACGGTTTCAAACGACTTGTTGAGCTTTTTCAAAACCAATCCCAAAGCCAGCACCGAAGCGATGGCATCGGTGTCCGCCTGCTCGCGCGTGACAAGCAAGATGTTTTTGGCGCGGCCGATCAATTCGACGGCCTGCTGGTTGGGCTTCAAGGCCATGGGAATAGGGGAATAACGAACGTGTTACCTTAGGCAAAATACTTGATTTTGTCAACTAGTTGACACTTTTCTAACAAATGTAATTTTTTGGCTTATCTTAGAGGCTCTATTGTCATCCTTGCGTTGACAGTTTGTAAAGCCTACCCAGAAGCGGCCTGATCCGATAAGCTGACCCCAATTCTATGGCCGAAATTCAGGACCTGCCAAAGGCGTACGAGGCCTCGGCAATCGAGGATAAAATGTACGCCGAATGGGAAGCTTCGGGCGTCTTTAATCCGGACAAATTGCCGGATCGCAATCAAAAAGGCGAGCCGTACTGCATCATGATGCCTCCGCCGAACCGCACCGGCACCTTGCACATGGGGCATGCGATGGGCATGGCGGTCCAGGATTTGTTGATCCGTTTCGAGCGCATGCGCGGCAAGAAAGCGCTCTGGGTTCCCGGCACCGACCACGCGGCCATCGCAACGCAAGTAAAAGTCGAACAATTGTTGATCAAAGAGGGGATGAAGGACCCGCGTAAAGAACTCGGACGCGAAAAGTTTTTGGAACGCGTCGTGCAATTCGCGGATGAGTCGCGCAATACCATCGTCAACCAAACACGGAAGATGGGTTCGTCTTGCGATTGGTCGCGCGAGCGTTACACCTTCGACAAGGAACGTAATGCCGCCGTCTATCAATTGTTCAAGATGATGTATGAGGATGGGTTGATCGAGCGCGGCTATCGCATCGTCAACTGGGACCCGCAATTCCAGACGACGTTGTCGGATGATGAAGTGCAGACAAAAGACGTCACGACCAAGCTGCTGACCTTCACCTACGACAAGGATTTTCCGATCGCTATCTCCACCACGCGTCCTGAATCCAAGTTTGGCGATACGGCGGTCGCCGTTCATCCGAATGATGAGCGCTATAAGAAGTTTATCGGCCAAACCTTTGAGCCGGTCTTTTGCGGCAAAAAGCTTTCCATCCAGATTGTCGGTGATGAAGCCGTTGATCCGGCTTTCGGCACCGGCGCGCTCGGCGTGACGCCCGCGCATTCCATGATCGACGCGGATATTGCGCAGCGTCACAATTTGAAAACGGTTCCCGTGATCGGCAAAGACGCGAAGATGTTGCCGGAATGCGGTCCGGAATTTGCAGGACTCTCGATCGAAGAAACGCGGGCCAAGGTTGAAAAGACGTTGAGCGAGGCCGGTTTGCTGAAGTCGGTGGAAGAAGTGCAGCAAGCTTTGCCGATTGCCGAGCGCGGTGGTGCTCCGGTTGAACAATTGCCGATGGAGCAATGGTTTGTGCGCGTGAATAAGCCGTTCACGCTTCGCCAAGACACGCTGCGCAAGCCGAGCGATTCTTTCTTCGGCAAGCTTTTCGGCACGGGTACAGGTTGGAAGAAAGGGGAGCAAGTTACGCTAAAACAATTGATGATGACGGCGGTTGAATCAGGACAGACGCGCATCATTCCGGAACAATTCGAGAAAATCTATTTCCACTGGATCAATAACCTGCGCGATTGGTGCATTTCGCGCCAGATTTGGTTTGGGCATCGTATTCCGGTTTGGTATCGCGGTTCGGAGATGAAGGTGTCGGATGTTTCGCCGGGCGAAGGCTGGGAACAGGACCCGGATACGCTTGATACCTGGTTCTCTTCCGGTTCGTGGACATTCTCCGCGCTCGGTTGGCCTGATCAAAAAGAATGGGAAGCACACCGCGCCTATCATCCGACTGCCGTGCTTGAAACCGGCAAAGATATTTTATTTTTCTGGATTGCCCGCATGGTCTTGATGTCCACTTATGCGCTCGGCGAAGTCCCATTTAAGGATGCGTATCTTCACGGTCTTGTGCGTGATGAGCAGGGCCGCAAAATGTCGAAATCGCTGGGCAATATTCTCGACCCACTCGAGCTCATTCCGAAATACGGTACGGATGCCGTGCGCTTGTCGCTCTTGATCGGTAATACGCCGGGACAAGATACGAAACTCTCCGAACAAAAAATCGAAGGCTATCGCAACTTCACCAACAAGCTTTGGAATATTTCGCGGTTTATCTTGATGCAGATGGGGGATGAAGCGCAGCAAGCAAAGGGCGCAGAGACCTTGGCTGATCGCTGGATTCTCGCGCGTTTGTCCGAAGTGTCTTCATCTGTCACGAAGAAGTTAGAAACATATCAATTCTCAGCCGCCGGTGAAGAGCTGCGTGATTTTACATGGAATGATTTGGCCGACTGGTATCTCGAAATCGCCAAGGTAGAAAAAGGCAAAGCTGAAATCTTGAAGACATTGCTGCAGTCCGTCTTGAAGATGTGGCATCCCTTCATGCCTTTTGTGACGGAATATGTTTGGGGTCTCGCGAAGTTTGATGGAAAGCTGATCGTGGCTGAGTGGCCCGACCCCCTCGTTCTCCCCCTTGCAAAGGGGGAGACGAAAGAGGGGGTCTCAGAATTCGAGTCTTTGCGCCAGCTCGTTACCGACATGCGCCGTTTGCGCGCGGAGAACGGCGTCGAACCGGCTAAGCAAGTTGAGTTCGTTGTCGTGGGCGCTCACATGAGCGCGCTTATCGAGCAAAACAATGCCTGGATCATGCGTTTGGTGAACGGTTCATGCATTTCTGTCAGCTCGATTCCGGATGGCTATGCGGTGACTCCGTCCGGCAAAGCGACGATTGGTTTGAATCTGGCTGGCGCCGTTGATCTTGAAAAAGAAAAAGCCAAGCTCACCAAGGAATTGGAGCAGCTTCAGAAATACGTTGCTTCAACGGAAGCGAAGCTCGCGAATGCCGAATTTACGTCCAAAGCGCCTGAGAAGGTGATCGCGGATATGAAGGCAAAACTCGCCGAAGCCCAGGAAAAAGTGAAGACGATTGAAGCGCGTCTGTAATCCCTTGACCCATAGGGCGGATTTTGTTAAGCCTCGGAATGGAGGCGTTCCATGGTTCCTGATTCCAAAGTTACGTTGTTTCATGTTGCGAACGATGCATCGGGTAAAGATTTCAAGCCCGTCGTCAACGAGATGGAGTTCAAGTCGTTTCGTGATGTTTATGTCTGTAACGGTATCGTCCGCTACACTCTGGTCGGCGAGATTCTGGAGAGCTACCACACCGGCATGTCGATCGAGGGACCGGATCATCCCCTGGACGTCTTCAAAGATGGGGAATTTTGGACGCGCGACCGTAAGCTCGCTGAGCTAGTGGTCAGCGTGTGGAAGCACGGTTCCAAGTTGGGGCAACGGGCCGCCAAGGTGCTGTTGGCACAGCGTCTGGGACTATCTGTCGACGAGGGCTAACCCCTCGTCTTTTTTATTTTACAGGCAGCCATTTCTTCGCTAATATGCTGCCCGTATGCCCAAGGTTTCAACCGACAAGAATCAGATCGACTGGGTGCTGAACCACGCGGTTGAAAACGTGTATCCGTCCAAGGCGGAGGTAAAGAAAATGCTCGAGGCCGGCAAACAGCTGACGGTCTATTTCGGTATTGATCCGACGGGTCCGAGTTTGCATCTTGGCCACTTCATTAACTTGCGCCGCGTGAAGCTGTTCCAGGATTTGGGCCACAAGGTGATTCTGTTGATTGGTGACTTTACCGCCATGATCGGCGATCCGACGGATAAAGGCGCGACGCGCAAGCAACTCACGCGTGAAGAAGTGTTGGCGAACTGCAAATTATATAAGGAGCAGATGGCGCGCGTGATTGATTTCACCGGACCGAATGCGGCTGAGCTCAAATTTAACAGCGCCTGGCTCGGCAAGATGACGTTCGCCGATGTGATTCAGCTCGCTTCGCATTTCACGGTCCAGCAAATGCTGGAACGCGACATGTTTGAAAAGCGCATCGAAGAAGGGAAGCCGGTGCATGTCCATGAATTCATGTACCCGCTCATGCAGGGATACGATTCCGTCGCGATGGACGTGGATGGCGAAATCGGCGGCAATGACCAGACGTTTAACATGCTCGCCGGCCGTACGTTGATGAAAGACGTGAAGGGTAAGGAGAAATTCGTCATTACCAATACGTTACTGACCGACCCGACCGGAAAAAAGATGGGAAAGAGCGAAGGAAACATGCTCGCGCTCACGGATTCGCCGGAAGACATGTATGGAAAAGTCATGAGCTGGACCGACGGCATGATTGTTCCGGGTTTCAGACTCTGCACGGATTTGTCGGATGACGAAGTAAAAAACATTGAAACGGCCATGAACAAGGGGGAGAACCCCATGACGTTCAAGCGCGATCTCGCGAAGCGTATCGTGGCTTGGCTCGCCGGGGACGAGGCTGCGGCTTCCGCGGCCGAGCATTTCACGACCGTACACCAAGAGCATGCGCGTCCCGATGAAATTCCGGAATTAAAAGCGAAGGGGAACATGTCATTGGTTGATGCATTGGTTGAATCCGAGCTTTGCTCTTCAAAGTCCGATGCGCGCCGCCAAATCGAGCAAGGCGGCGTCAAAGTGGATGATGAAGTCGTGAAAGACGCGGCAGCCACGGTTTCCAAGGGTTCGGTCATTCAAAAAGGCAAGCGACATTTCGTAAAACTCGTATGACCACATCCTGGCAGTATTGGACAAAGGACCTCGCCAAGCGATTGTCCGAGGTCTTAAACGCAGATATTTCCCCGACGGATGTCGTGGTTCCGCCTGACCGTAAGTTGGGCGATTTCGCGTTTGGTTGTTTCAAGCTTGCAAAAGCCCTGGGGAAGTCCCCGGCCGATATTGCGAAAGAAGTCGCCGAGTCCATCAATCTCGACCAGAGCGATTTCGCTTCCGCGAATGCCGCGGGACCGTATGTGAACTTCTTGTTGCGCGAAGGGGATGCCGTGCATCGCGTCGTGCGCGAGATTGAGCTTAATGGCAATGACTACGGCTCCACGGATGCGGGAAAGAAACAGCAGCTCTTGCTCGAATACGCCTCACTCAATTCCCATAAAGAAATTCACGTAGGTCATTTTAGGAACTTGGTTTTGGGTGCCTCACTCGATCGTATTCTCGGGCATGCGGGTTGGAAGGTCGTGCCCATGAGTTATTACGGCGATGTCGGTACGCACGTCGCGAAATGTTTATGGACGCTGGTAAGGACGCTTGGACTTGATCCCGCGACCTTTGGTCCGAAAGAATTGGACCGACTTTTGTCTGAAGCGAAGCCCGAACAGCGAACCGGAAGATATCTTGGAGAAATTTACGCGAAGTCATCTGCGGAAATGGAGTCGGCTGCTGATGGAAAAGCAGAAGTTTCCAAAGTATTGCAAAAGCTCGAATCGGTTGATCCGGTATGGAATAAACTCTGGCAAGAGACGCGCCGCTGGTCTTTTGATGAAATGAAGGTGTTGTTTGATGAGCTCGGCGTAAAGCTTATGCGTGAGTACCTTGAATCCGAAGTCGTTGATCGCGGGCAGGAAATGGTGGATGAGCTTTTAAAGAAAGGTGTCGCCAAAGAGTCGCAAGGCGCTATCATTGTCGATCTTGAAGAAAAGAAACTCGGCGTTTTTCTCGTCCGTAAATCTGACGGAACCTCGCTGTATGCGACGAAGGACCTGGCTTTGGCGGAGCTTAAGCTCAAGGAATATCCAAAAGCGGAGCGCAGCTTGATTTTGGTCGACAACCGCCAAATGTTGTATTTCAAACAGCTGTTTACGACTCTTGAGATGATGGAGATACGCCCGGTGCCTGAGTTTGTCGGTTATGAGTTTGTCGCGCTTAAAAGTGGGGCCATGTCCTCCCGTGATGGAAATGTCGTGACCTATCAAAGCTTCCGCGATGAAGTGTTGAAATACGCCACGGACGAAGTGACCAAGCGTCATGCCGAGCACGAGTGGAATGACGGAAAAATCGAACACACCGCTTGGTGCATTGCCATGGCCGGCATGAAATTCGGCATGTTGAAGCAGGACAATGACAAGATGTTTACGTTCGATCTTGAACAATCCTTGTCTTTCGATGGTGACACGGGCCCGTATTGCCAATACGCCGCGACGCGCCTCGCATCCATCCTGCGCAAGGCCGGCGTCAAGAATCCGTTTGGAACTGACGAGGCGCTGACTCGCGCGTATGATCATGCGTCCGAAAAGGCCCTCGCTTTGACCCTCGCTCAATTTCCTTTGCGCGTCCGTCAGGCGGCCGAGGAATTGCGCCCGAATATCATCGCCCAGTGGTGCGTGGACGCGAGCCAGCGCGTGAATGAGTTTTACCGCGACGTCCCGGTGTTGGACGCTGAAGGGGATTTAAAGGAAGGACGCCTCCGATTGGTGGCCGCGGCCCGTTCCGCCTTGGTTTTGGGGCTGGGCTTGCTCTCCATCCCCGTGCCTGATGAGATGTAGCGCGATATGGCTTTCAACTTCTCTGGACGTCCGCAAACGGACGAAAATGACGTGCCCCTGCCCTCCTACGTACCCCCGACGGTTCCGGCGGTTGTTCCGGTCACGGTGATCGCGAAAGGCGTCCGTATTGAGGGCGATTTTGGCGGCGATGGCGATATGCGGATTGATGGGGAAGTCTCTGGCAAAATCACGGTCGGCGGGACATTGACCGTCGGTCCGGACGCATCCATCAAGGCCGAGGTCAAAGCCGGCTCCTTGGTCGTATACGGTTCCGTCGAAGGGAATTCTTCGGTGGATGAACGGATTGATTTGAAGAACACCGCCAAGATCAAGGGCGACATAAAAGCGAAGACCTTGGTGATTGAATCCGGCGCGGCCGTTCATGGCGCGGTGTCGGTTGGTCCATCAGCCGCTTGATCGTGTGAGCGCCACTTTCGCCTACGTCTACGACGAGCGATTGGCGGAACGAAAGTTCCAGCGTGATATTGCCCGCCTTGAAGCAGACTTGGCGGGTTTTGGTATCGGTGGACGCATCGCACGGTTATCCCTTTTTCGTAAGGCGAAAGATACTATTGAAGACTTCCAGCGTGACGGCATCCGTCATTTAGTCGTCGTGGGGGATGATGAGACGCTGTTACGGATGATGTGGTTCCTCCCGGACTTAAATATGTCCATTGGATTCGTGCCGCTGATCGGTTCGTCCATCATCGCGCCATTCCTCGGCATCAAAAATGTGAAATCGGCCGTGCATGCGCTTACGGGCAGACTCACCGCCTCGTTCGATGTTGGTAAAGTCGGCGACCGGCACTTCTTTACCAAGGTCGTGATCCCCGATACGCGCGCCGAATTGGAAATCGACGGGAAGTTCAAATTGCGTCCGACTGAGGGCGGAACCATCACCATCACCAACCTGGGCGAGGGGAGCGCTTCCGACGGCGTGCTAAACGTATCCGTGTCTGTTGGTGCGGCGGTGAAGCGCTTTCCCTGGTCCAAACCCGAGCAAAATATCCAAACATATCTCCCGCTGACTAATGGCCAGGTGCATTCGGAAGAGCCGGTCACCCTGGAAGTGGACGGTCAGGCGCTCCAAGGGACCTCCTTTAAAATCAGCGTCATTCCCAATAAAGTGCGATTCCTGGTCGGGAAGGGCCGCAAGGTGGGATAGGCTTGCCCTGCACCGGACGGTGCATGGCTTGCCAGAGGCCTCTTAATTTGGTATTGTTCGGCTCGCTTATAGGCTTCAGATTAGATGGGGCGGCGGTGGCGAAATTGGTAGACGCACCACTTTGAGGGGGTGGCGACCGCAAGGTCATGAGAGTTCAAGTCTCTCTCGCCGCACCATGTGATCTGAAGACGGCTAGGACGCCTAGCTCAGTTGGTTAGAGCATCTCGTTTACACCGAGAGGGTCGGGGGTTCGAATCCCTCGGCGTCCACCACGAAAAAACCTGCAGAAATGCGGGTTTTTTCGTCTATCCCTCTCGACAAAAAGCCTATTTTGTGCGATACTCAGCGCCTGCATATGACCCCGTCATCTGCGAAAATCGCGCACTTGGCCAAGGCCGTCCAGCCTCGTCCGCTGCCCGATATTCCCGAATCGTCCCGCATTTCGGTCCACGCCGCCGTGAGCCGTTTTTCCGTTCTCTACGAAAAGGTCCGCAATGCCGTGGACTATCGCGAAGACCACTTGCTCCGTAAGGCAGCTATTGCCCGTATTTTGAAGCGTCAATTGGCTTTGGACGGCGACCCTCGCAGTATGGGCGTTCAATTGGTCCGCGAGCTGATCGCGGCCCGCTATTTGCCGAACAATGTCCTTCCGGAGTCTTTGGGCGAGGGGGTGGCTGATATTCTGGCGAAATACGTCGTGTTACACCGCCTCGAAATCGGAAGCGACCTTCATCATGAATGGCTGCTCGGGATTGTCGCGGCCGAATTGGAAGAATATCTCGACGAAGCCGGTCAGGATAAGGCCTTCACGCATTTTCTGTATGAGCAGATGGCCGAGCGCATCACCTTGCCTGTCGGTGTTTCCAATGATGATGACCGCCGCATCCAAGTGTATATCGCGTGTCACCGCGCCTTGGTGAAAGCCGACGAAGAAATGATCGGTTACCGCCTGGTGCGCGCTTTTCATCCTTTGTGGATGAACCCGGCGTCTTGGATTGCCTCGCCGGCTGACATGGCCCACCAAATGGTGGATGTCGAATCGCGCGTGCGCACGGCTTTGGAAGATCCATTGGCGCAGAAATTCCAACATGCGGTGAAACCATGGGCGATTTCGCTCAATATTTTGCGTACGGCCTTGAATGAGAATCCGGCCAATGCCGAAAAGCTTCTCCTGAACGAAGAGGCCCGCCATGAAGCGGTGAAACGCATTGCCGAAAAGCGCATCAACGAATCAAAAGCAAAACTCCGCCGCGGAACCATCCGCGCCATGATCTACCTCTTCATTACGAAGATGTTGTTCGCTTTGGCCATGGAAATTCCGTCCGAGCTCTTGTTCTTCCGCGAAGTCCACCGGGTATCCTTGGCGATTAACGTGGCCTTCCCGCCGGTGCTCATGCTCTTGGTCGGCTTGTTGATCCGTCCGCCGGGCAAGGAGAATGTGCGCCGCATCGTGCAGGGCGTGGATGAGTTGATTTCCGAAGAGGGTCCGAAAGGCCGCGAAGTCCGCCCGGCCAAAAAGCATGGCGCCCTGGGCCAACTGTTCTACGGTTCCGCCTATCTCTTCGCGTTCGTGGTGACCTTTGGCGTCACCTTCTTTACGTTGCAATTCTTGCATTTTACCTGGGTGAGCGCGGGAATCTTCATCTTTTTCCTCTGTGTCGTAAGTTTCTTCGCCTTCCGCTTGCGTATGGTGACCCGCGAGTACGTGGCCGTGCCGCGTCCGGACAACGTGTTTACGCTTTTGTCCGACTTCTTCTCGATTCCGATCCTGCGCGCCGGCCGCTTCTTGTCCGAGACCATTTCACGCTTCAATGTCTTCGTGTTTTTCTTCGATTTCATCCTCGAAGCGCCGTTTAAGATCTTTTTGAACATTCTGGAAGAGTGGTCGGCCTTCATGAAGGAGAAAAAGGAGCAGCTGCAATAACCGTGCTACGATAAAGGCCATGAAACGGTTGGAACGCGCCCATTGGCTCAAAATCGCCATATTCGCCATGTATCTTGGCGTCATTGCCGCGACGTATTTGTTTTTGCATATCCAGGGCATTTCCGTGGAAGACGTGCCCGGCATCGTTTCCAACCAGGTGAAGCACGCGGGTGTTTGGGGTCCGCTGATGCTGGTGTTGTTCTACGCGCTCTCGACCGTCATTCCGTTCCCGACATTTTCCATCGCGATTATCGGCGGCGCCTTGTTCGGACCATGGCTCGGAAGCTTGGCCGTGATCTTGGGCGTGAACTTGGCCGGGACCATCAGTTTCTTTTTGGCGCGCTATTTCGGCCGCCACTTTGTAAGTGAAAATGAAAAAGGGTGGGTCAAGAAATACGATGATTTGCTGACCGAGCAGGGGATGTTCGCGGCCATGGCCATGCGCCTCCTGTTTTTCCCGTATGACGCTGTCTCCATTGGCTGTGGTTTGACCCGGATGTCCTATCGCCAATACGCCCTGGGGACCTTTTTAGGTTCCTTTGCCTCGACCGTGAGTTTTGTGGTTTTGGGAGAGTCCATCACCACGCCGGCTTCTTTTGCCTTCTTCCTGGCCTTGATGATCGGATCCATCGTGGTCGCCTTGATGCTTCGTCGGAGCGCCTGGGCGAAAAAGCACATTTTTGTGAAACCGACCGAACCTCAAACCTTTGAATCATAAATATGTTCAGGCTGAAACAGGAATCCGTAACCGGTCGGAGAGGGGAGTTGGTGACGCCTCATGGCACGCTCCAGACTCCGTTCTTCATGCCCATTGCCACCAAGGGTGCGGTGAAGACATTGTCCTCTTTTGATATCGAGCGACTCGCTTCGCCGATTTTGCTTTCGAATACGTATCACCTGTGGCTGCGTCCCGGCATGGAAGCGATGAAGGAGCTCGGCGGCCTCCACAAGCTCATGGATTGGAAGGGCGCCATCCTGACCGACTCAGGCGGCTTCCAGGTGTTTTCATTATCGGGTCTCCGGAAACTCACCGAAGAAGGCGTCCAATTCCAATCGCACATTGATGGCGCGAAGATGATGCTCACGCCGGAATTGTGCATGGAAATCCAGCGCACGATCGGGAGCGATATCTGCATGGTATTGGATGTCTGCACCGAACTCCCCGCAACGCGCAAAGCGCTTGAACAGGCATTGGAGCTTACGACCGAATGGGCGAAAAAATCCAAGCAGGCCTTTGAAAAAACGCGTTCCGGTTCCATCAATCCTGATGCGAAATTATTCGGAATCGTACAAGGCGGAACGGATGCGGAGCTGCGAGAACGCAGCGCGCACGAATTGGTTGAGATCGGTTTTGACGGGTATGCCATCGGCGGTTTGTCCGTCGGCGAACCGTTTGAAGAAGCATGCGCGATCTTGGAAAAACTCGATCCCGTTCTCCCCAAAGACAAGCCCCGGTATTTTATGGGTGGAGCGCAGCCGCATGAAATCGTCGGCTATGTCGAACGCGGCATTGATATGTTCGATTGTGTGCTCCCGACCCGTAACGCGCGTCACGGTTCCATCTATCGTTTTGTCCATGATGATTTGTCCCGGCCGGATTTTTACGAAGTCGTCCATGCCACGAATGAGAAGTGGAAGTCGTCCAATGAACCTATTTTGAACTCGACCGGAAAATACGAGTGCGCGGCAGATGATGAACTCAAACGTTACTCAATGGGGTATTTGCGCCATCTCTTTTCGGTAGATGAAATGCTCGCCCTCCGTCTCGCGACGATGATCAATGTCCGGTTCTACCTCGAGCTCATGGAGCGTATCCGTATCCGCAATGCGGGCGTTTGACGCATCCCGCCAAAGTACGGTCTGCTATAGGTGGTACGTTGCCCCGCTGTCGGGGAAAGGAGCGCGCCATGCCTGCAGTTTGGTTGATGGTGGGTTTCTTGGCTCTCGTGGGTCTCGTGGTGACCTGCAACTGGGTGGTGGGGAAGATGCGCGTCATTTCGAACTTCCTGGTTTGGCTCTTCACGTGGGCCGTGAAGTTGGCGGGCACGGGCTTGTCGGATCCGGTGCCGACGAGTCCGATTCCGACGACCAATCCTCCGCCGCCCCAGCCCACGCCGTCCTCCTTTCAGCCCTTCCGGAGCGAGGAGGACCGCGATCTCGCGGAGCTGGAACAGCTGGAACACAGCATGGACCGTTTCCAGCAGCGCCGGCTCGAGCTCATCGCCAGGATCCAGGCACGCAAGACGCCGCGATCCCTCCTGGTCGATGTCTCCGGACGCAACAAGCCCAGCTGACTCCGTAATGCGGGGTCTTTTCTTTTCCTTCCCCGACGGACACAATCCACGCCATGTCCGAGGGGTTGCTGGAAGGATTAAACGACGCCCAGCGCGAAGCCGTGACCCATGGAAATGGGCCGTTGTTGATCGTTGCCGGTGCAGGAACGGGTAAAACCACCGTGCTGACAAAGCGATATGCACATTTGCTCAATCAAGACGGGTTGAAAACCGAGAATATCCTGGCGCTCACGTTTACCGATAAAGCCGCCGGGGAAATGGAGGACCGCGTCATCAATTTGATGCCGACCGGCACATACGATTTTTGGATTTCGACGTTCCATGGGTTTTGCCAACGCGTATTGGAAGCGCATGGCTTGGAAATCGGTTTGCCGAATGAATTCCGCCTGCTGACGCCGACCGATGCCTGGCTTTTGATGAAGCGCCGTTTTGATGAATTGCCGCTGGACCATTACCGGCCGCTCGGCAATCCGGTGAAATTCCTGCGCGGGATTTTGCAGCATATCTCGCGCGCGAAAGACGAGGGCGTGACGCCGGAGCGTTATCTTGAATTCGCGCAAAATGCGGCGCTGGATGGCGATTCGGAAGTCGTGGAAGGGGAGCGTAAGCGCTTGATGGAGCTCGCGAACGTGTATTTCGCCTATCGAAAGATGCTGCTGGATGAAGGGAGCCTTGATTTTGCCGATCTTATTCTTGAAACATTGCGTCTTTTCCGGGAACGTCCGCATGTTTTGGAAGAGTACCGAAAGCAATTTCGCTATTTGATGGTGGACGAATTCCAAGACACGAACTGGGCGCAATACGAACTCATCAAACTGTTGTCCGGGAAAGATCGCAATATCACCGTGGTCGGCGATGATGACCAGGCCATCTATAAATTCCGCGGCGCATCCCTCGCCAATATCCTTCAATTCCGGGATGACTTTCCGGATTCCAAAACCGTCGCGCTGACGCAGAACTATCGTTCGCATAAGGAAATTTTGGATACGGCCTATGGCTTCATCAAGAAAAATGATCCGAACCGCTTGGAAGTGAAGCTTGCTTCAACGGGATTATCCAAGAAGCTCGAAGCGATGCGCGGTGAAGGCGGTTCGGCAAAAGTGCTCTGGCAACGGTCGGTAGAGGACGAAGCTGAAGCTGTCGCTGACGAGATGAAACGCTTGAAAGAAAAAGACCCGGAAGCCTCGTGGAATGATTTTGCGGTCCTCGTCCGTTCAAATGATGGCGCCGAACCGTTCGTGAATGCGCTGGATCGCGCGGGAGTGCCATTCCAATTCATGGCGTTGCGCGGCTTATACGGCAAGCCGGCCACGCTCGATGTTTTGTGTCTTTTGTCTTTGCTCGACGGCTATCACGAGTCCGCGAGCGTGTGGCGGGCCATGCATTTGGGTTGTTACAACGTCCCGTCAAAGGACGTAGCGGAATTGTCGCATTATGCCAACCGCAAAGGGCTGCCGTTGTGGGTCGCGCTGAAACAGGCGGCGGACGCACATGTAAGCCAAGACGGTTTACGCATCGTCTCAAAACTCGTCTCGCATATCGAAGGTCTGGCCGAAGCCGCGCGCCGCGAATTGCCTTTGCGCGTTTTGCAGCTCGCATTGGATAAGAGCGAGTATCTCGGCTGGGTCATGCGTTTACCTGAGCGCGAGAAGCGGGAATATCTCCAACACCTGAATGGCATCGCGGAACGCATCAAGCGGTATGAGCGCTCTACGCATGGGCCGAGTCTGCGCGGGTTTTTGGAGGAATTGCGTATTGAGATGGAGAGCGGGGAAGAGGGCGGTTTGGATTTTGATCCGGATGCCGGCCCTGAGCTCGTCAAAATCATGACCGTCCATGCCTCCAAGGGTTTGGAATTCAAGTACGTATTCGTCGGTTCTATGGTGGATGCGCGTTTCCCAAGCCGCGGACGCGCGGATGCGATTCCGCTTCCCGACGGCCTGATCCAAGAGCGTCTCCCCGAGGGCGATGCACATTTGGAAGAGGAGCGTCGTTTATTCTACGTAGCCATCACGCGCGCGAAAGATCGGCTGTATCTCACCGGCGCGCAACACTACGGTGGCACGCGTCCGAAAAAACCGTCGCCGTTCCTCGCGGAAGCCTCTTTGGAAGTCCCGGAAATTTCCGGCTCATTTGAAGATGCTAAGCGCTTGATGCTCCAAGAACAGGAAGAGCTCGTGACGTCCGACGTCATCCATTACGAATTGAAAAAGCGATTTAGCTTCACCCAGCTCGCGGCGTTCAGGAAGTGCCCGCTCCAGTACAAGTTCGAGCACATTTACCGCATTCCAAAATTCGGGACCTATCAAAAGAGCTTCGGCCAATCCGTACACAATGCCTATCAGCATATTCTGGATTTGCACCGGTTCCGCGGCCAATCGCAACAGGGGAGTTTATTTGGCGGGACGACCGAGCCGTTTGAAACGACGCCCGGCGGTTTTCGCGTTACCTTGGACGAGGCTTATAAAATCTACGAGGAAGCATGGATAGATGAGTGGTATGAATCCCGTTCACGTCACGATGAATACAAGGCAAAGGGCAAACAAGCCATTAAGAATTTCTGGCAAGAATGTTCGGTGAAAGCCCCGGATCTCTTTGGCGTCGAATTGCCGTTTACGTTAGTACTGGGCATCCACTCTTTGATGGGAAAGATCGACCGAATCGACAACCTGCCGGACGGAACCGTCGCCGTCTTTGACTACAAGACGGGCAAGGCCAAAGAAGAGTTGGACGCGGAAGACAAAGAGCAGCTCCATCTCTACCAAGTTGCGTTGGAAGAGAAGGGGATTAAGGTTTCGCGCCTGGCCTATATTTACGTGTTAGATTGGGTGGTAACGGACGTGGATCTCTTAAAAGAAGACAAGCGCGAGGCATTTCTCACCAAGGTCTCCGAGCGCATGGAAGCCATTACACTGTCTGACTTCAAGCCGACGCCTGAGCCTTTTACCTGCAAGTACTGCGATTTTAAAAATATTTGCGAGTTCAAAAAACTCTAAGTATGGGTCTCCAACCGCTGGGCCGCATCCAATCCGAATCCCTCGCGAAATACGCGGGGTTGCGTCGGAATGTGGATGCCGTGCGCGTGCTTGAGGCCGCGCGCGTCGCCTTGGAGGGATTATGGGGAAAAGAAAAAGCCGCGCATGTGCGTCCCGCGACGTTCAGGGATGGAGAGTTGAAGCTCGTTTCGTCCGCGTCCATTGTCGTCGGCGAGTTGAAGCGGGACGAAGTCCGCATCTGCAATGAAGTGAACCGGATGCTGGGAGGAAAGATCGTGCGCTCGCTTTCACTCATGAAAGGTTGATGTTACGAGCTACGTGTTACGTGATAAAATGTATCTATGGGCTATAAGTCATTTATCTGGTTGATGCTGGGCGCGACGCTCGCCGCGTTTTTGGGCTGGTCGTATATTTTGTTTAACCTCGATCCAACGGAAGCGGGGATTGCCGGCTTTGCGCTGTTCTATCTCACCTTGTTCGCGGCGTGCGTCGGCATGCTGACGCTTGCGGGCGTGGTGGTGCGCGTGCATTTGCGCCAACGTAAAGCCACGGCCTTCCGCGAAGTGCGAGTCGCATTCCGCCACGGCGTCCTCCTGTCTTCGGTGGCCATTCTCTCGCTCGCGCTTTCGGCCAATGGTTTGCTCAATATTTGGTGGTTTTTGGGCTTTGTGAGCGTTGTCGGGGGGCTGGAATACGCCGCGTTGCTCGTCCAGGAGAGCCGGAGGTCTTGACGCCCTTTGGCAAGCTTGCTCCCGACGGCTAAGCTCGGTTGGATCATATGCGCTGGCCGCGTTTTTTGGGTCAACTTACCAAGCAGCTCGGGATTGACCTCGGGACGGCGAATACGCGCGTATACGTGAAGGGAAAAGGAGTCGTGATTGATGAGCCGTCCGTAGTCGCCATCAACAAGCGCAATGGGCAAGTGATGGCCGTGGGCGAAGAAGCCCGTTCCATGGTCGGAAAAAATCCGGGCCACATCCAGGTTTCCAAACCGCTGCAGCGCGGTATTATCGCCGACTTCGAAGTTACGGAAAAACTCCTGCGTTACTTTTTTGAGAAAGTCCACGAAGACAAAACCTTCGCCATCGCGCGACCCAAGGTCGTGATCTGCGTACCGCTCGACGTCACCGAAGTGGAACGTAAGGCGGTGGGCGATGCCGCGACCGGCGCCGGCGCGCGCGAAGTGCTCGTCGTGGAATCGCCGATCGCGGCCGCCATCGGGGCCGGCATGCCGATCAAGGAACCGCTGGGGAACATGATCATCAATATCGGCGCCGGTTCGACGGAGATTGCCGTGATTTCGTTGAACGGCATCGTCACGTCAAAGAGCATCCAAATCGCCGGAGATGAGTTGAACCGGAACATCATCCAATACGCCCGCGACGTGTTTAACCTGTTGCTTGGCGAACGCGTGGCCGAAGAAATCAAAATCGCCATTGGTTCGGCGGATGAATTAGCCGAACCCATCGAAGCCTCCATGCGCGGACGCGACTTGCTCACCGGCTTGCCGCGCCAAATCACGGTCAATGACGCCCAAATCCGCGAAGCGCTCGGCCGTTCGGTAAAGGTAATCGTTGATCAGGTGAAAGCCATCCTTGAAACCACGCCGCCGGAACTGGTCGCCGACATCCAGCAGCGCGGAATCGTCTTGTCCGGCGGGGGAGCGCTGCTGCGCGGCCTCGACCAGGCGCTTTCCCGTGGGACCGGCTTACCGGTGCGCGTGGCCGATGAAGCGCCGCTCTGCGTCGTGCGCGGAACGGGTATCCTGTTGGATGACGCGAAGCTAATGTCCGAAGTCGCGGTGCCTGCCAGCGACCTGATCAAGGGCGTCTAGGCAGGCGTTTGAAACGCCTATGCAACCCCGGGTAAATTGGGCTTGGCTCTGGGCCGCGGGAATCGCGGCGGGTGTTTTGGCGTTTGCGGGTTTGTACCGCCCGTTCGGGAATATCGTCCGGGCCGCGACCTTGCCGGTCGTGCGTTTTCTCTCGGGTGCGGCATCCCAAACGATCAGCGTCGATGAGCGCATCAAGGAGCTTGAATCCCGCTTATCCGTAATGGCGGCGGACCAAGTCCGGTTGCGTTCATTAGAAGAAGAAAACCGCACGTTGCGTTCGCAGGCGCGTTTCCTGGATCAAACCGGCTATGACAGCGTCGGCGCCCGCGTCATCGCCCGTGACGTCCGTGGGACGCGTGCTTTGCTTACGATTGACCGCGGGAAGGAGGACTCCCTCGAAATTGGGCAGGCCGTCGTGACGGACGAGGGGATTATGATCGGCAAGGTCAGTCAATTGCAGGATCGCATCGCCACGGTCGAATTGCTCACCGATCCGTTGAGCCGCGTGGCGACGGCGGTGCAGGAAAATGGGCAGCTCGCCGGCGTGCTCGAGGGCCGCGGCAATGGCGCGGCGGTGCTTACGTTTATTCCGTCGTCGGAAACCGTGGTGCCGGATCAGCTCGTCGTGACGGCCGGTACCGAAGAAAAAGTGCCGCGTAATTTGCCGATCGGGATCGTGAATACCGTGGACGCGCGTCCGTCCGATCCGTTCTTCAGCGCGACGATAGAGCCCTTGGTTTCGCTTGATCGCGTCGTTTTCGTGTCCGTCTTGCGTCCGTCGGCTTTGCGGCCCCGCCTATGATATGGCGTTTATTTCTTGCCGGGTTTCTCGGCCTCTGCGCCGCCCTGTACGAAGTGGGAGCGGTTTCATTCCTGCCGCCGTGGTTCCAGCTCCGGCCGCTCCTTCCTTTTATCGTTCTGCTTTTGGTTTCAAGCTCCCGCTCCCGCGCCTTTGCGGCGGCGCTAGGCGGCGCCATCGTTTTGGATGCCTATACCCTCGACCACTTCAGCCTCGCCTTGGTGCGGTTACCGCTGATGGTGGTCCTGTTGGACGTGATCGCTTCGCGCTTTCTCACGAACCGTTCCGTGTATGCCACGGCGGCGTTGGCCGTATTCGCGCGCCTCTTCGATTGGATCATGAGCTGGCTGTTCGCCCTGGCCGCCGTATTCCTGAATATTCATGACGGCATGTGGATCATTCCGCCCGCACCCGGCTTTGTTTTGTTATGGGACGTGGTCATAATTTCATTCCTGTTTTTCCTGGTGGCCGGTTTGACCGGACGTTTCCAAACGCGCGCCGGTTCTTCCTATGCGTCGCGATGACCGTGCCGACGTAAAGCACGAAGTGCTTTTCGAAGATGCCCTGACCCCGCTCAAGCATCGGTCTTTGTTTTTGGGCCGTGCGTTGTCCGGCCGCCGTTTCTTCGCCGCCCGGGTATTCCTGGGAATGGTGCTGGTGGTGTTGATCGGCCGCGCGGGGTGGATGCAGGTGGCCCGCGGCGCGGATTTTCAGCAGCAATCCGAGAATAACCGTTTGCGTGAAGCGCCGCTTTTGCCGCGCCGCGGCATCATCCGCGACCGGCAAGGCCGCATCTTGGCCGACAATATCCCGCGCTTCCAAGTCACCATGACGCCGATGGAGTTGCCGCGCGATCCCGCCGAGATGGAGTCGGACGTGAGTTTGGCCGCCCGCGTCCTCGGGTTGTCGGTGAATGATTTGTTGCCCATGGCGAATGCGACGGGAAGCTCGCGTGATGAAGCGATGATTATCGCCGACCAGGTTTCGTACCGCCAAGCCATGGATTTTGCCGTGGCGTGGCCCGATCTCCAGGGATTTTCGCTCGAAGTCGCCGCGCGGCGGCGATATCCGTGGAGCCATGAAATCCAGAGTCTCTCCCACGTGCTCGGCTATGTCGGCAAGTTATCTCCGGAGGAATACCAGGAGGTGCGCGGCACCGGTTACCGGCGCGCGGACGAAATCGGAAAGTCAGGCGTGGAACGTGGTCACGAAGAAGAGCTACGCGGAGCATTGGGCGCGCGTACATCCGAAGTGGATGCCCACGGCCGCGTAAAGGCTTTGGTGGGGGAACGTCCCGCCGAGGATGGGACGGATTTGAGCCTGGCTCTGGATTTGGATTTGCAGCGTGCGGCCGAACAGGCGCTCCGCAAGGGTTTGGAAAGCGCCAACGTGGATCGCGGCAGCGCGATCGCGCTTGATCCGCGTACCGGCGAGGTTCTCGCCGCCGTGTCTTGGCCGGCATATGACAACAATATTTTTTCCGGAGGCGTCTCAAGCACGGCCTATGCGAAGTTGATCAACGATGACCGTAATCCGCTTTTCCCGCGCGTGTGGGCTGGTACGTATCCTTCAGGATCAACGGTGAAGATTGTGATCGCCGTCGCGGCCTTGGCGGAGAAAGTTATTTCGGCCAATACGAGCATCATGTCCGTCGGCGGCATTCAAATCGGCGGATCATTTTTCCCGGACTGGAAAGCGGGCGGCCATGGACCGACTAATGTCCGAAGCGCCATCGCCTGGTCGGTGAATACGTTTTTTTACACCGTCGGCGGCGGGTATGAGAGCTTTGTGGGCCTTGGGGTGGACCGTCTGGGTGAATGGATGCGCAAATTCGGACTTGGTTCGGAAACGGGACTGGATCTTCCCGGCGAGCGCGAAGGATTGGTTCCCACCCGTGAATGGAAAGAGAAAACAAAGGGGGAGCGCTGGTTCGTGGGCGACACGTACAACCTGTCCATCGGCCAAGGTGATTTGCTCGTGACGCCGGTCCAGGTGGCGGCGTACACGGCAGCGATTGCAAATGGCGGTTACCGTATCGAACCGCACTTTGCGCGCACGGGAACTTCAACGGAAATGGGAGAACGCTTGGCGGATGCCTCCATCATCAATACGGTGCGTCAAGGGATGCGCGACAATATCACTTACGGCTCCGGCCGCGCCTTGAGCACCATGCCTTTTCCCGTCGCCGGAAAGACGGGTACGGCTCAGTGGCATTCGGAAAAAGATTATCATGCCTGGTTCACATCTTTTGCGCCGTATGAAAATCCGGAGATTGTGGTCACGGTTTTGCTGGAAGAGGGGGGCGAAGGTTCTGCCGTATCCGTGCCCGTGGCTCGCGATATCCTGCAGGCCTGGTGGGACCTGCGAAAAGCGCGACAGGGGATATTCTAGTCATTTGACACCTATTTTGTAGACTCGTACTCTATATTCCATACCGAGAAGCGAGCGGCCCGTCCGCGCGCTTTTCGTTCGACCAAAACCCTATGCCCCAAGCCCAATACGTGAGCCCCGAATATCTCGAGAAGCTCAAAGCCGAACTCCACGACCTGAAAACCGTCCAGCGTCGTGAATTGGCGAACCGCATCGAAGCCGCCAAGGCGCTTGGCGATCTTTCCGAAAACGCGGAATACCACGAAGCCAAGGACGCGCTTGGGTTTATCGAGGGGCGCATTTTGGAAATCGAAGACCTGTTCAAGAACGCCGTCATCGTCGAGCATGACGCGAAGGCGGGGACGAATGTCCGCGTCGGCTCCAAAGTCAAAGTGAAAGTGAATGGGAAAGAGAAGAGCTTTGAAATCGTCGGCTCCAATGAAGCGGATCCGATGGCCGGCAAGGTCTCGAACGAAAGTCCCATCGGCATGGCGCTGATCGGCGCGCATAAGGGCGACAAGGTAAACGTAAAGTCACCGGCCGGCGCGACCGTCTACGAAATCATCGAAATCGGCTAATCATATGATGGACGAACGCGAAGTACGTTTAGGCAAGTTGGAAGCCCTGCGCGCTGCCGGCCACGAGCCGTATGCCGTGGACGCGCGTCGCGATACCACCTGCGGCCAGGTTCTGGCCTCGTTTGAGGCGTGGATGGAGGCGGGAAAGTCCGTCACGCTCGACGGCCGCGTGATGAGTATCCGTGTCCATGGCGGCATGATGTTCGCGGATTTGGAGGATGAAAGCGGCCGCATCCAGCTTTTGTTTAAGGAAGATGATATCGCCGAAGCATTCGCGCTGTTCCGCGACGCCATTGATCCGGCGGATTTCGTGGAAGCGACCGGCGTTCCGTTTTTGACCAAGCGCGGGGAGAAGTCGCTCAAGATTTCCTCCTGGCGCATTTTGGTGAAAGCGATCCTGCCTTTGCCGGAAAAGTGGCATGGTTTGCAGGATGTGGAAACGCGTTTCCGCCAGCGCGAATTGGATTTGCTTTCGAATCCGGAAGTGCGCGAACGTTTCCGTGTACGTTCGAAACTCGTTTCGTCTTTGCGCGGCTTTTTGGATGAACGCGGTTTTTTGGAAGTCGAAACCCCGATGCTCCAGCCGATTCCGGGGGGAGCGAATGCAAGGCCGTTCGTGACGCACCATAATGCGCTTGATGTGGATTTATACCTTCGCATCGCGCCGGAACTCTATTTGAAGCGTTTGGTCGTGGGCGGATTCGAGAAAGTGTATGAAGTGGGCCGCTGCTTCCGCAATGAGGGGATTGATCCCACCCACAACCCGGAATTTACGATGATGGAGTTGTATTGGGCCTATGCGAATAAGGAAGAGTTCCTCACCATGATCGAGGACATGCTCTCGCATATGGTGAAGACGGCGCTTGGCAAGGAGTTTGGCGCCCCATTCCCGCGCCTGTCGTTCCGCGAGGCTATCTTGAATGAAACCGGGATTGATATTGATGAGTTGAAGAATGAGAAAGATGTCATCGCGGCCGTGAAAAAAGCCAAGGTGAAAGTGGATTTCAAGGGGAGCGTCGGTCTCGGCGAATATCTTGACGAGCTCTATAAGAAAACCGCCCGTGCGAAACTCACCGGTCCGGTGTGGGTGTTGGATTATCCGATCGAGATGAAGCCGCTCGCGAACCGCGTGCCCGGCTCGCCCAAGAAGAGCGCAACCGCGCAATTAGTCGTCCAGGGCGCGGAAATCGTGAATGCGTACTATCACGAACTTCATGATCCGATTGATCAGCGCAACCGCTTTGAAGAGCAGCAGGCGTTGGCGGAAAAGGGGAGCGAAGAGGCCCAGCGTATGGACACCGGTTTTTTGGAAGCTCTCGAACACGGGATGCCGCCGACGTCCGGTTTTGGCATGGGCATTGATCGCCTGACGGCTATTTTGACCGAGGCGCCGTCTTTGAAAGAAGTAATCTTGTTCCCGACTCTAAGACCCCTGGATTCCCGCCTGCGCGGGAATGACAAATAGACTATGTTAGACATGAAATTTATCCGCGAGAATGCGGAGGCGGTAAAGAAGAACGCGGAGAACAAGCGCATGGCGGTCGATATCGACGGCTTGCTTGAGACGGATGCGCGCCGATTGGACGTCCTGCGTGAAGTCGAAGCTTTGCGCAAAGAACGGAATGAAACCGCGGAAAAGATGAAGTCCGCATCAGCGGATGAGCGTCCGGCTTTGATCGCGCGAGGCAAAGAGATCAAGGAACTCCTTGTCGCCAAAGAAGGGGAGCAAGGGGTTTTGGAAACCAAATGGAAAGAGGAGCTTTTGAAAGTCCCGAACATGACGCATCCGGATTCGCCGATTGGCGCGTCCGACGACGATAACCTGGTCGTCGCCGAAGTCGGCAAGGTTGTGCGGCCGGATTTCAAGCCTTTGTCGCATGTTGAACTGGCGGCGAAGCATGATCTCATTGATTTTGAACGCGCTTCAAAAGTCACCGGCGCGAAGTTTTATTTTCTAAAAGGACAGCTTGCGATACTCGAGCAGGCTTTGATCGTTTGGGCGATGAAGGAGCTCTCGGCAGAAGGCTATACCGCCATGAGCACGCCGGATTTGGCCCGTGACGAAGTGCTATTGGGAACGGGATTCAATCCGCGCGGTCCGGAAACCCAGATCTATTCCATCGAAAATACGGATTTGTCGCTGGTAGGTACCGCGGAAATCACCCTTGGCGGTTATCATAAAGACGAGATCCTGGATGAAGCCGAGCTTCCATTGAAGTATGCCGGCGTTTCGCACTGCTATCGCACGGAAGCGGGCGCATACGGGAAAGAATCCTATGGCCTCTATCGTGTCCACCAGTTCTCCAAGGTAGAGATGTTCATCTTCTGCGCTCCGAACCAAAGCGAGGCTCTCCACGCCGAATTACGCCGTTTGGAAGAGCGTATTTTCCAGAAGCTCGGCATTCCGTACCAGGTCGTGGATATTTGCACCGGCGATCTGGGCGGTCCGGCCTATCGTAAATACGACTTGGAAGGTTGGATGTGGGGCCGCGGGGAGGGGAAGGGCGGCTATGGTGAAATTACCAGCACCTCAAACTGCACGGATTACCAGGCCCGCCGCTTGAATGTCCGCGTAAAGCGTAAGGACGGTTCGCTCGAATACGCGCATACTTTGAACGGAACGGCTGTTTCCCTGGCGCGCGCCTTGATCACTATTCTGGAAAACCACCAGCAAGCCGACGGTTCCATCAAAATTCCGGATGTCTTGGTGCCATATACGGGATTCGATACGATTGGTTGATATGAAGACGTGGATCGAAATTGACGGGGCGGCTTTGAGCCGGAATTTCCGATCCTTATCGCGTCTCGCAAAACCTGCCAAAACCATGGCCGTGATCAAGGCGAATGCCTATGGTCACGGTCTTTTGGAAACGGCGCATGTCCTCAAAAAATCAGGCGCGGCTTGGTTTGGCGTGGATCACGTTGATGAGGCCCTAGAGCTTCGTAAGGCGGGGATTAAGCAGCCTATCCTTATCCTGGGTTATACGCCGCTCAGTCGTCTGTCCGAAGCCGTCCAAAAAGACATTTCTCTTGTCGCTTACAATCTCGATACGTTTCGCGCTCTCGCCAAGCTAAAAGGGAAGAAAGCGCGGGTCCATGTTCCCATCGAAACCGGACTCACCCGCCAGGGGATAGGGGAAGTGGAGTTGGACCTCGTCCTCGCCTGTCTCGTTCAAAACCGTGGCCGGATCCAACTCGAAGGCATCCATACCCACTTCGCCAACATCGAGGACACGAAATCCAGGTCCTATGCCGACCATCAGATCAGCGAGTACAAAAAGGCGATAGGGAAATTTGAAGCATACAAATTGTATCCAACATTCAAACACACGGCTTCAACGGCTGCATCCATTTTGTACTCAGATACGCATTTCGATTTAGTGCGTACGGGCATCGGTTTGTACGGCCTGTGGCCTTCGGAAGATACGCGCGGCCGGGCCCAGCATCGCTTGAAACTGGAACCGGTTCTCTCTTGGAAAACCATGGTCGCGCAAGTGAAATCCGTGAAGCGCGGCACCCCCGTCAGCTATGGGCTCACGGAGCGTGTGCGCCGTGATTCCAAAGTCGCGGTTTTGCCCATCGGATATGCGGATGGTTTTGATCGCGTCGCGAATTCAAAACAGGGTCATGTCCTGGTCGGTGGAAAGCGCTGCAAAGTCCTGGGTCGCGTCTGCATGAATATGACCATGGTGGATGTGACGGATGTCCAAAATGTCCGTCCTGAGGATGAAGTCGTTTTGATCGGCAAACAAGGCAAGGAACGCATCACGGCCGAAGAGCTTGCCACGCTTCAAAAGACCATCAATTACGAAGTCGTGACCCGCTTGAACTGGGACATTCCGCGCAAGCTTATTTGATGGCACAATGAGGCCATGATCCGGGTGGCTGTATTGCTGGGAGGGGCTTCGTCCGAACGGGCGGTCTCTTTACGTTCCGGGGCCATGGTGGTCCGCCAATTGCCGCGCAGCGCGTATCACGTAACAACCTACGACACGGGAAAGAAGGCCGGCCTCTCCAAGCTCGTCCGAGATGCCCAAAAAGGTAAAATCGATGTCGTCTTCAATGCCCTGCATGGTACGCACGGCGAAGACGGCCATATCCAAGGCCTGCTTGAAATTCTTGGCTTGCCTTACACGGGTTCCGGCGTTTGCGCGTCCGCGATCGCCATGGACAAGCAGCTTTCCAAAGACCTTTTCGATAGGGCGGGACTCCCAATCATCAAGGGGCTGTTGGTCGGGGCCGAAGAGTTTAAGAAAGAGCCGAAAGCGGTCTTATCAAGAATCAAACAAGCGCTTGGGACCGAGATCGTTATCAAGCCAAATGCTTCGGGTTCCAGTGTCGGGCTATTCGTCCGTCCAAAACAAAAGGATTGGGCCAAGGCTATCAAAACCGCGTTGAAAGAAGATAGCAGTTGTCTCGTAGAGAAGCTGGTTTCAGGACGTGAAATAACGGTTCCGGTCCTTGAGTACCGAGGAGCGCCCAGGGCATTACCCGTGATTGAAATTCGCACAGTTGGAGGCGTCTTTGACTATCATGCGAAATATCACGACAAGCGCACGCAGGAAATTTGCCCGGCGGATATCGGAGCTCGCGCAACTCGTCTCGCGCAAACATTGGCCGTGAGAGCCCATCGTACACTCGGCTGCAGGGGATACTCGCGCACGGATATGATGTTGGATGAAAAAGGACGGCTCTTCATCCTTGAAACGAATACGTTGCCGGGACTCACCCAAGCTTCTTTGTTGCCGAAGTCCGCGAAAGCCATCGGAATGGATTATCCGGCGCTCTTATCGCATTTAATTCGCGAAGCTTTATATGCGAGTTAAGCGCCGCGCCAATCTTGAAGCGGGGGACGTGAACCGCGGCCTCCAGCGCGCGCGTAACACCAAGCGCCGTGCCGTGTTTTCCATTCTGACTTTATGCGCCGCCTTTGGTTGGACATATTTAGTGTTCATTAGCGATGTTTTTGCGATCAATATGGTTGAGGTGAGGGGAGTGAAGGCCTTGGATCCGGTGGACGTCACAAAAGAGGTTTTTGAAGTTCTCGACTCAAGAACAGAGTTCCGCCCCTGGCCTGCCCGCCACGCGTGGTTTATTAATCGTCGAGCCTTAGCGGAACAGCTTAAAGCGCGCTTATTCGTGTTGGATGCCTCTGTGGACAACTCCTACAATAACGTTTTACGACTCAAGATAGAAGAGAGGTCCAAGAGAGTAGTCTTCCACTCGCACCAACAGTATTTTTGGCTTGATCTTCAAGGCGTCGCTACCGCAGAGCTTGATGAAGATGAAAAACTTGATGTCCAGGCTCGTTTGCTTGGTAATCGCCCCATTCGTCCTGATGAGCCTCCAGTCATTAAACGTGACTTAGATGAGTCCGTATCATCAGGATTCGTTTTAGCGACGTCCCAGGAAGCCCGTGAATGGATCCAGCTGTCTGAGCAGGTTCGATCTACGGGACTCAGTTATCGTGAAATCGAGCCTCCTACGGCCTCTAGCAGTCTTTTCAAGGTACTGAGCGCCGCAGGACATAATGTACTGATGGATATAACCGCGCCCATTGAAACCCAGGTACATACATACCAAGCATTCCTTAAAAACCAACCAAAGGACGTAGGACGGCCTGAGTATATTGACGTACGAGTTCCAGGACGGGTTTATTTCAAGTAAGGCAAAACCGGATTTAAAAGGCCTCATGTGTCTGATAAGATACATTGTACGACACTAGGCTATATCGTAAAATGCGGGCTCCTTTCCCCTCCCCGCCCGTAAAAATTCAATTTTTGGGACCTTTTCCATTCGGTCCTTGAATCGGTACAAAATAGGTTTTTTTATTTTTTTCTATTCCCTTTTCATCGCGCGAAATAATTTTTATTTTCAAAAATATTTTTCGTTTCCCCGTCACTCCTTCATTTGACCGCCGGTTTTTCTCTCCATAAGCTATTTTTAGTTCCCTCTCTCCCCCTCACCCTTTGGAGGTCTCCTGTGTCAGATTCCACCCGTGACCCCGAAGGGGTCTACACCTTCGGTGAATTCACCGAGCGCTCCTGGACCGTGCTCATGCTCTGGGCCGACCTCATCATGGGCCTCTACGAGGATCTGATGAAGGTCCTCAAGTCCCTCCGGGACGAGATCGACCTCTCGTGGCTGGACGACGCCGAGCGGATGCGCGAGGAGCTCCGTGACGCGGATCGTAAGTATCACGCTGCTGCCTGATGGCAGCTTTTTTGTTGTATAATTGTTTACATGCAATCGCTTCCCGAATCCACCTGGCAAGATGACATACGGCCGCTGGAGCGGTTTTCGAAGCTTGGAAGCGATTTAAAAGTTGATGTTGCCATCGTAGGAGCCGGTTTAGCCGGCCTGTGCACGGCCTACGAGCTCTCAAAGACCGGTTTAAGCGTCGCGGTGCTGAATAAAACGAATATTGGAGATAGCGCGACCGGCTACACTACGGCCTTCGCAACCTACGATATTGATACGAATCTTGCGGACTTAGTCGCCATGTACGGCAAAGCTCGCGCCAAAATGGTTTGGGAATCGGGGCGGACGGCCATTGATTGGCTCGAGGAGACTTTGAAGCACGAAGAAATCGAAGCGGAGTTCATGCGTTGCTCGCTTACGGTATTCGCTCATAGCGCGAAGGAGGCGCGGGCCTTGGATAAGGAGGCGAAAACGGCCATGGCATTTGGGTTTCCTATCTCTATCGAACAAGTTCCGAATTTGGGTTTCGCGCAAGCGGGACATTTCACCTTGCATCACCAGGCCAAATGCCATGCGACCAAGGTGCTTTTCGGTTTGGCCCGCACCTGCGCCAAGCGCGGCGTAAAGATCTACGAAGATACGGAAGTGACGAAGATAAGCGGCCGTTCTCCCCTGTTGGAGACTGCGACGGGGCATTCCGTACAAGCAAAATGGGTTTTGGTGGCTTCGTATTATCCGATCGGCCGGCAGGGCGTCACCGCTTTTAAAAAAGCGCGTTATGAGAGCTATGTGCTTGAGGCAAAGATTCCCAGCGGGCGCATCAGAGAGGGTTTGTATTTGGACACGTCAACGCCTTATCACTATTTCCGGGTAGATCGTCGCGGAGATCACGATCGCTTGATTTTGGGCGGTGAGGATCATCGCGCGGACATTCCGGTTCCTGCCAAAAATGCGTTTACGGTTTTGCATCGGTATTTGGATCGGCTTGTGGGGCCGGGAAAGCACGAATTCGTGCGCCAATGGCAAGGCCACATGATCGAGCCGAGCGATGGCTTGCCCCTCATCGGCCTCACGAAGCCAAATCATCTTGTCGCGACCGGTTTTTCCGGTAATGGTTTTACGTATGCGCCGATCACGGCCATGCTGTGCCGCTCCATCATCCAAGGTGAAAAACATCCATGGCAGGCGCTCTACAGCCCCCGCCGTATCCCGAATCTCATCCAAATGGCGTATAAGGGTCGTGATTATTCAAAAATCTTGCTTGGTGGCGCATTGAAAAATTTGTTCAAGAAATAAAAAGACCCCGCGTTGCGGGGTCAGTACTCCATTAGTGAATCGTCTGCGGTCAATCCGAGGAGGCCGCCGGGCAGACCGGGGAACTCATCGTACGCATCCGGAATGCTCTGCAGGAACTCGCTGATGCGGTCGCCCCAGACGAGATATTCCGTCATCGCCGTGCGGAAGCCGCAGGCCCAGGCCCGCTGCGAACCCACATCGAGTTGGCGGAAATTCGATTCCAACGTTTGCGCCGTTTCCGGCTTGAGCGTCGGCTCGATGGTGCGCAGGAACTTCGTCCAGGCTTTGGTGATCCGTTCCAGGTTTACGTCCGTCGGGCGCGCGACTTGGGCGATGATGTATTCGAGCGACGCCTTATAGGTATCGCGCTGGTGCACCATGCGTCCCCGATCGTATTTGCCGTAGGGCGATTCGTTGGACTGCGAGCGGGCGAACATCCGCATGTGTTCGAGCATGGTCTGCTTGCCGCCTGCCGCCTTGATCTCCTCGTCGGAGCGCAGCAGCGGTTGCATGACCTCGCCGAACTTGGCGGTGTAGAACCCGTGAGCCCCGAAGTCCTCGTGGTCCTTGGCCAGGGTCAGATAGTGCCGGCCGACCATGCATGGACCCGAACAGTCCAGCCGGTCGGTCCAGCGGGGAAGCCAGACCGCATGGATCGGTTGCCCGTCATGCGTGTCCGGATAGGGATGGACTTCGCGCGTGACGCCGTCAACGCACTCGACCACGGAAGGCCTCAGATAGTGCGTGTGGGCCGCGATGGCCCAGGCCACCAGGTCAGCCTCCGGTTCGGTGATTACGCCGGATTCGAGACCCGCCGCACGGACAAGGAGCGCGGCCGCTTCCGCATGGCGGAACGCGCGTGACTTGTCTGCGTAGCGGTCAAGAAACAGCGTACCGATGTCGTGCAGGGTGCCACCCAGGATGCCCGGAAGAACGAGTCCGGGATCGAGGAAGGGATCATGTGCCAGGTAGAGAGAGTGGATGCAGTCGCGCGACCAGTGCCCGAGGCCATGGCCCGCATCCCCGTCCCGGACGTCCTTGCCGTCGAGGATGAGGTGCTGGATGGCTTTGAGGGCGTCCATCGCGCGAGCGATGGCGTCTTCACGCCCCAGGCGCGTCTGAGCGGTAGCCGCGAGCGTGGGGGTGAAACGCGACCGCAGGGCCTGCATTTCTTCGTACAACTCCCCTTCCGCCTTCGGATCCGCAACCAGTCCTTTTAACCGATTCAATGTGAGAGTGCGCATACCCGGACCTCCTTCTGTATAAGGGTTGGGGTATGGCCTCGGTGTAGCGAAAAAATCGGTTTTCGTCAATCCTGCTCCACCGGACTCTTTGGTGGCCAGAGATAGACATCCATCCAAGCTTTGAAACTTGAGGTGAGATCACGCGAGATGAAAAACAAAATACGCTGATATGGCCGGCGATCCGCGGGAAGCCCCTGCGTATCAATCCCGAACGCGTGGCACAGGAACAATGCGCGTCCCAAGTGAAAACGTTGCGTGACTACGACCGCTTCCTTCACGCCATACACCGTCGCCGCGCGCTTGCAGCTCTCATACGTTCGATAGCCCTGGCCGTCCACGATTACGTCCGTGCTCGTCACCCCTGACTTGATCGCCAGGTCAGCCATAGTTTCCACTTCGTCGACATGGAACCCGCCGTCATCCCCCGTCATGATGAGCTTCTTCACCTTGCCGGCCTTGTACGCGTCCACAGCCTCCATGACGCGGTCATAGAGCGCGTCCGAGGGTGTCCCGTCCTGTTTGACGCTCGCGCCCAGCACGATGGCATATTCGACCGGACGCAAATCCGTTCCGGCGGTCACGATATCCCGTACATAGGCGAGCTGGACATACGAAATGACGACCGTGACAAAAACCACGGCCGCCGCGGCCGTTCCGATCAGCGCCTTCGCCGCGCGTTTCAGGTAGATGTTCATTCGACGAGGTCTTCCGGCTTATCAATCATCAACGGCTGTACGCCAAAACTCTGCTCGGTGATACGCGAAACGTCTTTGCCGATCTTTACGAATTCCTTTCCGGCCATATTGTATTGGTTCGAAGCCGTGCCGAGCGCACGCCCGATCGCGTCGTGTTTTTCCTGGTAGCTGAGTACGTGTTTTTGCAGCTCCCCTACGTAGCGACGGATTTCTTGCGCCTGTTCTTCAATCTTGAGCGCCTTCAAGCCCTGCAAGACCGTTTGCAGATACGCGGTGAAAGACGTCGGCGAGACGATGATCACATGCCATTTGCTCGCCGCACGCTGCAGGATATTTTCCGTGTCATCCCCCACCTCGCCGATTTTATTGACCAGCAAATCGTAGTAAATCGCTTCATGCGGGATAAACATGAACGCGAAATCCATGGTCCCCTCCTCCGGACGCACGTATTTCGCCGTTTCCTTGATTCGGTTCTTCAAATCGTTTACGAACAGTTTTTCGTAACGGTCGCGCTCTTCCGGAGCTTCCGCTTCCACCAAGCGATTATAGTTTTCCAAGCTGAACTTGGAATCGATCGGGACGATTTTATCCTTGATGAACACCGCGGCATCCACGATCTCGCCGTCTTTGAACGCGTACTGCATCTGGTATTGGTCCGGCGCAAAAACATTTTTTAACAACGTTTCAAGATAATATTCGCCCAAAATTCCGCGCTGTTTCGGATTGGTGAGGATGCGCTGCAGGTTTTCGAGCTGTCCCGAAAAATTCAGCACCTGTTTATTCGTTTCTTCAATCTTGATGAGGCGTTCCGTCACGTCGCGCACGGCGCCGGTCATGTGATGGCTCGAGCTCTGTTGGTTACGCGTATTTTCGGACAGGGTTTTACGCATGTCCTGGTCCAGGGCTTCCAAGCGCTGTTGGAGCATGAGCATGGCCTGCGGGTCTATCCCGGGCTTCTGCTCCCCTCCCCGGCGCAGGATAAGCCAGGCTAAAAGCCCAAAACCCACGAGCAAAAGCAGGGAGACCGCAACAAGGGCGACGGGGTCGTTCATGGTTGATATGATGGCTCCCCGACCTTCCCAAGGCAAGCCCCTCTTGCCAATCTTGTCACGCTGTTTTATCTTCGGACGCATCCCCGAAAACGAATATGAGCAATCTCAATCTCACCACGGGTCCCTCAAGCTGGGACCGCGACATGCAGGGCCTCGATGAAGAGGAGTCAGAGAACCTGGCCGCTCTTGGCATGCATATCACCGGCAAAAACGATGACGATGATGATGACGACAAGAAAGACAAGGACGAAGAGGAAGACGAAGGTGGCGTCGAGAAAGCCGTAGGCGCCGAACCGGTGGCGGACGACGATGAGGAAGAGAAGAAAGATGAGCCGGAAGAGCTGGATGAATTGAAGGAATTGGACCGTCTTGCCAAAGTGTTAAAAGAAGATGACGAGCCCACGCTCGTTGACGAAGAAGAATAAAAGTGATAAAAGAAGGGCCGCACGACACACCGTCGAGCGGCCCTTTTTCTCCTCTCATACGGAGGTTTCATGTCCGAGCTGGATCCCGTTCGCCGGCAGAGCGAACAGCTTTTGCGCGGCATCCTGCGCGACTTCGTCTTCGCCTTCCGCGGCCTGAGCCGCATCCAGATTCCCGCCGTGTCGGTTCGCGTCACCGATCGCCCGCAGGAAGGCTCCCCTGCCCTCCAGAAGGAGATGACGGTGACGCGGCAGGTGTTCGATGCCTTCGAGCACGCGGTGAATCGCGATGCGCAGACGTCTCCGGAGAATCCGGAACACCGCTACCTGCGCGTCAACAGCTTCGGGAATCCGAATCATCCGTGGTTCGATATCTCGATCGAGGCCGGCGAGCGCGTCCTCATCTTCCGGGTGATCCGCGTCCACGGCATCGACCAGCTCTCTTCCGCCAAAGCCTCCTGAGGCCCCGGCGGATTTTTTGTTTCCTTTATTGGCAAACCGCGCACTCTTCCGTGGCTACGTCGCGTTTGATGGATTGCGCGTCGATGCTCTCGGCCTGGATCGGCGAGGCGGAGCGGAGGTAATACAAACTCTTCACGCCGAGCTTCCATGCGAGCAAGTGCACTTCGTGCAGGTATTTGCCCGAGATCGGCGTCGGGAAGAAGAGATTGAGCGACTGCGCCTGGTCGATATACGGCTGGCGGTCGGCCGCCTGTTGGACGAGTTCGCGCATGTTCATTTCATACGGCGTGCGGAACACGATGCGTTCTTCCGGCGTCAGCCCATCGAGGTTGAGCACGCTCCCCTTGTCCGCGATGATTTTCTTCCAAACATCCGTCGTATTCATCCCTTTGGACTCCAGAACTTTCACCAAGTGTTTATTCTTGTACAGGAAGCTGCCGGAAAGCGTCTTTTGCAAGAACGCATTGCCCGAAATCGGTTCGATGGACGGCGTTGCTTCATTGCAAATGAAGCTCGTCGAAGCCGTCGGTTGGATGCTCGTCACGTAGCTGTTGCGTCGCGTTCCGCCATCCAAGGGCAAGCCGCGCTCTTTGCCAAGGCGCTCCGAAGCGGCATTCGCATGCTTATAGATGGTGGAATAGATTTCCTTGTTGATATTGCGCGCCATGAGGCTTTCGAACGGCACCATCTTGCTCATGAGATAGCCGTGATAGCCCATGGTTCCAAGTCCGATGGAACGCTCGTGCTTTACCGAGTTGATGGCTTTCTTGAATTCGATCGGGTCGGCCATCTCGCAGAAGGTCTCGAGGTTATTATCCAGGGCCGTCACGCAGTCATAGGTGATTTGTTCGATTTGACCCTTCCACTCTTCCCACTTTTCAATATTCAGGTTGCCCAAGCAGCAGACGGCCGTGCGCGTTTCGTCCGTCGGCAAAACGATTTCCGTGCAGAGGTTGCTTTGGCGCACGAAGAGACCCTTGTCCTTGTGGTGCTGCGGGCGCGCATTGTTCACCGTGTCGATAAACAGGAGGTACGGCTCCCCCGTTTCCGCACGCATAGTCAGGATTTTGCGCCAGATATCCTGCGCGTTCAATTTCTTCGTGACGATTTTATAATGCGGATCAATCAAATCGTATTCGCGGTTTTCTTCCACGGCTTTCATGAATTCATCCGTGATCACGATGCCGTTATTGATGTTCAAGCACTTGCGGTCGATGTCGCCGCCCGTCGGCTTGCGGATTTCCAAAAAGTCTTCGATGTCCGGGTGGTCGATGCGGAGATAGGCGGCCGCGGCCCCGCGGCGCGTCGAGTTGCGAGAAACCGCGATGGTGGCCGAGTCCATGATCTTCAGGAACGGGATCACGCCCGATGACTTCAAGCCCGAAGCCTGGAGCGCCGCGTTCTGGCCGCGTAATTGCGACCAGTCCGTGCCGATGCCGCCGCCATATTTCGCCAGGAAGGCGTTTTCACGGTAAATCTCGAAAATCCCCTCCAAGGTGTCCGGAACGGTGTTCAGGAAGCAGGAAATCGGCAATCCTTTGCTCGTGCCGATATTCATCATGGTCGGCGTGGCCGGGATGTACCAACAACGCGTCATGTAGTCGTACAGGCGCTGGGCCAAGGGTGCGTCTCCCCGGCAAAGGCCGGTGGCAACGCGCGCATAAAACTCCTGCAGGTCTTCGCAGATGTGGCCGTCCTTATCTTTCAGGAAATACCGGTCTTGGAGGTTTTCCAATCCGAAGTATGTGGCCAGCTTTTCAAATTCATCCGTTTTTTTGATGCCTTCGTGGATGGCGCGGTCTGTCGTGTAATGCGGGCAGTCCCAGCTGCGTTTGCCGGCCGTTTTTTGCTTGATTTCGGCCAGCAGCATGTCGCGTGCGGCATCAAGGTCGTTGTTGGAGAGGGCGTCAATGACGTTGGAGTAAGTCGCCATAAGGTTCGAGTGGGGAGAAAAGGGTTTTTGTTTGGTTTACCAGTCGGCTACGACCGCGCCTTTGGCGTATTCCGTGGCGCGATTTTCGAAGAAGTTCGTATGCTCCTTCGCGTTGACCATCACGTCGAGCCAAGCCAAGGGGTTTTGTACGTTATAAATCTTATCAAGTCCCAGATCATTTAACTTCTTGTCTGCTGTGTATCTGACGTAGCTTTTCACATCCTCCGGCTTGAGTCCCGGTACCGCTCCCATGGCGAAGCAGGTATCAATGAAGTGGTCTTCCAGTCTCACCATGTCCTCACACGCTCGATAGAGAGTTCGTCTTAGCTCATCCGTCCAAATGTGTTTGTTTTCGTTCACCAGAGTTCGGAATAGATGGCAGACGCCTTGACTATGGAGTGTTTCATCACGGATGCTCCACGTGACGATTTGTCCAACGCCCTTGAGCTTTCCCATGCGGGGGAAGTTCATCAGAATGGCGAAACTCGAGAACAAGCTCACACCTTCCATAAAACCGCCGAAAACAGCGAGGTTGATGGCGAGCTCTTCTACTGAATGCACGTCAAACGTCTGAATATACTGATACTTATTGCGCATCGCCTCGAATTCCAAGAAAGCGCTGTACTCTTTTTCAGGCAGACCTAACGAGTCATTTAAATAAGAGTAAGCCCAGACATGAACGCTCTCCATAGCTGCAAAAGCTGAGAGCATCATTTTAATTTCCGGTTTTGGAAACGCCGGGATCAACTTACTATTATAGTTATTGTTGACTTCAATATCGCCTTGCGTGAAGAAGCGCAGGATCTGCATTACGAGATTTTTTTCTTCAGGTGACAATTTAAAACGGTAATCAGAAATATCTGATTCCATCGGAACTTCGATCGGCATCCAGTGAGCCTGGTTTTGCTTCTGAAAAAACTCAAAAAATTGCGGATACTCAAACGGACGGTAGAACGGCCGGTAAGTAAGTAGGGGGCAGGCGCCAAAGAGCGGAGTCATACGTGTCCCCTGCTTACGAGGGCTGGCCGTCCAAGCGCGACAAGAATGACGGCGTCGGCTGGTAGGCCGGCGGAATGGTGTTTTGGCGGGGAGTTTCGACCGGAGCAAAGCTGCCGGTGGTTTCCTGGTACATCCCGATGCTCTGGCGGTCCTCCGGGGAGAGGAATTTCAATGCCAACCAGCGGAACACGTAGTCCACGATGGATTTGGCTTGCGGGATGTTCGGATTTTGGGTCACGCCGGACGGTTCATAGCGCGCGTGGACGTACTTGTTGCAAAGGACTTTCAGCGGCACGCCGTATTGCAAGCCGATGGAGATCGCGGTCGCGAAGGAATCGATCAATCCGGCAATGGCGCTGCCCTCCTTGGTCAGGGTTACGAAAATTTCGCCCGGCTGGCCGTCTTCATAAAGACCGACGGTCAAGTACCCCTCGCAGGGGCCGACTTGGAATTTGTGGGTGATGGCTTTGCGTTCGTCGGCGAGTCTGCGTCGGCGCGGCACGAAGGCATCGCCCGAGGTCATGGGATTCGGGGTCATAGTCACGATCTAGAAAATTATCAAGACAAAGCGATCCGGACCGGAGGATTCACCGGATCGTGACGAAGAAGGTGTTGAAAGCCTTGGGCGCTCCCCGATCCCCTCCATCTGTCCGAACCGGAGTTCAGACATTCGCGTGATGATGGAGAATCGTTGAGATGACCCGGCCACTACATCTAGTGGTCCAAATCGGATTATACCACAAGATGTAGTAGTCGGAGCAACTCCGTGAAATCCTTAGAAAAATGGGATTTTTTTGTGTCCGTGTGGATAAACTTAGAAGCCGAGCGACAGGTTGATCGCCGAGCGCTGCGCCGGTTCCGGCGGTTCGAGCGGCAACGGAATGTCCTGCTTCTGGCCTTGGCGGTTGTTATAAGAAACAAAGGCGTTTTGAAGGGCGTGTTCGTACACGTCTTTCGTGACTTTTACGTCCTGCAAACAATACTCCCTCAGTTTATCAAGTTCGCCGTTGCGCCAGTACTCCACGGCCATCAGGCCGTGGCCGGACTTCCCTACTCCGAGCGTGGCTTGGGCGACGTCATCAAGCTTGATGCGGAAGCCAAGGCGCTTTTCGATCTCGACCAAAAGGTCGACGGTCGGCAAACGCATGATGTCCCCCGTGTAATAGGTTTGCAAGCACGGATAGTCAAACCCGATCAGGTTATATCCGATCACCCGGTCGGCCCGTTCCAGGCGCGGCCAGAGCTTTGGCAAATCTTGCTCAAAAAAGCCCTCATACGTATCCGTTTCGTAAAAATAACAGCCGACAAAAGAGACTTTGAGCAAGGACGGGTTATAGGCTCCCACGTCCTGAAACGTGTTCTGGGTCTCGATGTCGAGGACAACTTCACGTCGCATAAATCGTCCGCAAGGGTAACATACCATTTGAGGATACGGAACCGTGGCGAAACCCTTGATTTTTCCCGGTTTCCATGCTTTCCTCTCCTCCGGAGGTGTTCCATGGACAAATCAACTTCCCAGGCTTCGAAGTCTCCGCTGATCCTGCTGCTGTGCGCCCAGTTCTCGACTCACGAGGCCCGCCTGGCCTTCGAGAACCTCTTGCGTACGGCCCGCGTCGTCATCGAGGAGGCGACTTACCGCTTCCTCGACCCGCGCAACCGCGCGCCCGCGTACATCCACACGTGGCTGCGCGAGCAGACGCGTCACTGGGACGGGCCGCTCGTCCTCTTCTTCGCCGCCAACGGGGATGATCCCCTCCAGGCCGCGTCGAAGATCGGGACGCTCGACCAATTCATTCCGCATGTGCGCGTGGCCCGCAAGGTCCTCCTGCTCGACCAGGGGCAACTGGACCCGCCCCACGCCATTCAAGGTTACACGTCCTTCGATGGCGAAGGACGCCCGGCACAGAAGCCGCTCTTCCTGATGCGGCTCGGGGATTCTTACGAGTTCGAGACGGCCCGTGCGCTGGGGAATTTCCTCGGCACGCGTGATCGGCCCCGCGCTCCCACCGAGACCCTGCTCGCCGTTCGCGGCGAAGAGCCTGGTGTCCCCTCGAGGCCGGAACGCGGCGATCAGACGCTGCAGGCCTTCGCCCTCGAAGACCCCAAGACGGGCCAGATGAGGGCGGTTCCCGCGCGTCGGGACTCTGCCGTCATCGAGGCGGTACGGCTCGGTTCGGGGCGTCCCGATCCTCGCGCCGATCCCGAAGACGACCGGGAAACCATCCCTCCCCTGCCCGGTGTCGGTCCGGCCGACGTTCCTTCTCGGGTCCGCGAGGATCCTACCCAGCCCAAGTGATAACTTGGGCTCTTTTTTATGATAAAGTAATCGTCATGTTCCCGCGCTCGTTGGCGTATCTATTTTGCCTGTTGTTTTTGATGATGGGACCGATTTCCCTCCGCGCCCAGACGAATGCCGTCACGGAGGCGCGTAAAGCCGTCGTATTGGTGGTTTGTGCGGACCGTCAGGGCACGGGCAGCGTCATCAATGGAGCTGAAGGCTATGTGCTCACAAACGGACATGTGGCGCTGGATGCCGACACGGGCGTTCTCGCCGATGATTGTGAAATCGCGTTCGCGAACGATGAAGGCCGTCCCACTTCTTTTTATCATGCATCAATCGTTCGGGCCGTTTTTAATAACCAGCTCAATCAAGACTTCGCCATTTTGAAAATCGGAACCCCGAGCGGTCCGGTGAGCGTGAGGCCGCCATTCCCCTCTCTTCAGACCAACGAATTCACGAAACGCGGCGACGTGATCTATGTGCTTGGATATTCGGCTCCCCGCGATTTTCTCTCGATCCGCGAAGGGCATATCTTGGATTATGAAAGTGGATTCATAAAAGTTGACGTCGTTATCGCGCCGGGTGATTCGGGCGGCGCCGCCCTTGATCCCATCGGGTTTCTTTTTGGTGTTCCGACGCGCATCGTGACGCTCACGTCCGAAACGGGAACGGAGACCACGGATTATGAATTAGTGGATGTCCGCGCGGTCATGAACTGGCTTGATACCTATGGTCCGTTTGAGCATGACAAATTTTTCACCCATGAGAATTACGCCGTCTACCACCAGAATGCCGCGTTTGTAAGCCAAGAGAATCTGGGTTGCGTGGCCGTGGGCCGCGCGCCAACCATTTCATCCGTCTATTGCTTGAACGCTGATGGAACTCGTTTCGCTTTTCCAACCGACAATACCTATTTTTCCTGGTTTTCGGATTTTACGAACGTAGAGATTTTCAGCCTGGATACGATTTCCAGCTATCGCTTAACAAGAAATGTCACGTTCAAGCCCGGGACTCTGGTGAAAGTCGCGACCTCTCCGCACGTCTTCGTGGTCGTGGACGCCTTCGGGACATTGCGTTGGATCCCTTCCGAGCAAAAAGCCGTAGAACTGTGGGGACCGGCTTGGGCGGGATTGGTCCGCGACGTGCCGGATGAGTTCTGGACCAATTACAAAATCGGACAGCCGTTGGAATGACCTCCTCCAACTCCTCCTTCGTAAGGAGGAGAGAAGAAAAAAGACTCCGCATGGGCGGAGTCAGTCGAGGACGATCGTGATGGACGTATACTGCGGCTGCGCCAGGTAGATCCAGGCGAGCCACTCGCGTTCGTCCCTCAAGAGGAACGGCGGAACGAAGGGCGTGGTGGCGGCCAAATCGGGAAGGATCTGGCACGTCGTGACCACGTCGTCGTGAAAGGCGACCAGGAGAAGCCGCGAGTCCCGGTGGCATTGCCACTCGCTGAACCACGGGTCCGACGTCTCTCCGGCGACCACTTCCCCGCCCCAGGTGACCTGGATCGGAATCATGGTCGGCTCACGCGCATGGCGAACCGGCGTCACTGTATACGGTTCGTGGACATGGGGCGCCGCGTTCAGCACGCCTCCCATGACCGCACTCGCCAGGACCGTCGTCACCATGATGCGACGGGTTGGTTCCGACGGCCAGATCGCGATCACGGCTCGCCAGAAGCGCAGGTGAAGGCTCCAGGCGAAGACCAGGACCATATCCGTCAGATTGCGTCGCCAGAGCCGGTAGATGATGTAGTTACGCTGGCGCGCGCGTTCGCGCATCTCGCCGAGGCTGTTCTCCAGCTCCCGCACGCGCCCGTGGGCGAGTTGGAGCTGGGAGTGCAGGCTCTCTCGGTACGTATCGGCCTTGAAGCCGTTTCCGTGGAAGGGCGCGGGGCCCTTCGTACGGCGGAACGCGAGCAGGGCAAGCAGGACGACGATGACCAGGAGCTCACAGAGGTGGAGCAGCATGGGTACCTTCCTTCCGTTCTTCGTTTGTCTGAAAAAATACGAGGGCCCGATGGCCTGGGCGTATTTCGTCTCAGTGTAGCGGTTTTGTCAAGCCTAGATGAAGAGAAATGAAAAGAGGGCCCGCAGGCCCTCTTTCTTGCTTACGCTCCCTTGCTCTGCTGGTCGCGCTTGCGTTCGAAATCTTTCAAATACACTTTGCGGATGCGGAGGCTGACCGGCGTCACTTCCAGCAGTTCGTCGTCGCCCAGGTATTCCAAGGCCTCTTCCAAGCTCATCGTGCGCGGAGTGGTGAGGCCTTCGGCCACGCCATCGCCCTTGGAGCGCATGTTCGACAGCTTCTTTTCCTTACAGATATTCACCTGCAAGTCTTCTGCCTTCGCGTTTTGGCCGACCACCATGCCTTCATACACCTTCACGCCCGGACCGATGAACATCTGTCCGCGTTCCTGGGCGGCAAGCAAGCCATAGCTGTTCGATTCTCCCGTTTCAAACGAGATAAGCGAGCCATGCGGGGCGCCGTCGATCGAACCGACATACGGACGGTAGCCGAGGAACAGGGTGTTCAAAACGCCCTGGCCGCGCGTGTCCATCATGAATTCGGTGCGGTAACCGATCAAACCACGGGTCGGAATTTCAAACTGGAGATAGGCGGTCGCGTTTTCGACGCGCATGTCCTTCATGTCGCCCTTGCGCTTGCCCATCTTTTCAATGACCGAACCGGCCATGTTTTCCGGACATTCGAGCGACACTTCTTCAAACGGTTCCATTTTCTGTCCGTTTTCTTCCTTAAAGATCACCTGCGGACGGGATACCTGGAGTTCAAAGCCTTCGCGGCGCATGCGTTCGATCAAAATCGACAAGTGCAATTCGCCGCGGCCGGAGACGATGAACGAACCGTCACCGCTCCCCTGTTCGACGCGCAGCGCGACGTCGTTCTGCAATTCGCGGTCCAAGCGCTCCTTGATATTGCGCGAGGTCGTGAACTGGCCTTCCTGTCCGGCGAACGGCGAGGTGTTCACGGCGAACGTCATTTTCACGGTCGGCTCTTCGATCTTGATGACCGGAAGCGCTTCCGGATTGTTCACGTCGGCGATGGTTTCACCGATGTTCAAATTTTCAATGCCGGCAAACGCGACAATGTCTCCGGCGACGGCTTCCTGAACCTCCACTTTGCCGAGACCGATAAACGAATATACCGTCGAAATTTTCGCCGGAGCCGCCTTGCCTTCACGGTTGATCCAGGTCACCGGACCCGGGCGGAACGTACCGCGCACGACGCGACCCAAGCCCGTCTTGCCCTTGTAGTTGTCATAGCTGACATTGGCGACCGAAACCTGCAACGGTCCGCTCGCATCATTCTTCGGTTCCGGAATTTCTTTCAAAATCGTTTCAAACAACGGCTTGATATCCGTCATCGCTTCCAGATTATTTTCCAAACCAGCCTTGCCCTGTTTAGCCGAGGCGTACAAAACCGGAAAATCCGTCTGGGCATCCGAAGCGCCGAGCGTCACGAACAAGTCGAAGACTTGGTCCACGACCCAATCCGGACGCGCATCAGGCTTGTCGATCTTGTTGATGACCACGATCACGCGGTGGCCGGCCTGGATGGCCTTCTTCAATACGAAACGCGTCTGCGGCATCGGACCCTCCTTGGCATCGACGAGCAAAAGCGCGCCGTCCACCAGGTTCATGACGCGTTCCACTTCCCCGCCGAAGTCGGCGTGGCCGGGAGTATCAACGATGTTGATTTTGACGCCGTTATAGGCCACGGCGACGTTCTTCGCGAGAATGGTAATGCCGCGCTCACGTTCAAGCGGGTTCATGTCGAGGATGGTATCGCCCTCCAACCCCTTTTCGCGGAAGGAGTCGCTCTGTTTCAAAATCGAGTCGGCCAGGGTGGTTTTCCCGTGGTCAACGTGGGCGATAATGGCGATATTGCGGATTTGTGACATAAACCAATATAAGTGGGCGAAGTTTAGCCAAGATTGGCGATTGTGTCAACTGAGGATGGTATGGAAATTAGAAGAGGCCTCCGTGCGTTCAGGGGGACGCGTGCACGGAGGCCTCCAAGGCAGGTTGTGCGCCCAGGGGCGCTAAAGAAAGACGAAAGGATGGAGACGCATCGCGGAGCTCCTTTCCTACGTACGGGTCTGCGGTTCGATGCGGGTACGATTCCCGCTGATTCCGGCGCGGCCGTAACCGCTGCGGATCAGGAAGCAGATTACTCTCTGCTTTTTTAAACGACAAGTGGCTCTAGAAAAGACTGAACCCCGCAGGAGCGCTGCGGGGTCAGTGGCCGGAGTGCGGCCGATGGGGTTTGCCTGTTGGTTCAGGTTTGTAGATCCCATCCAGATCACGTGGCCGAAGCCTACGTGTTATGTCCCGGAATTGTACCGGGCTGTTCGGTGGCTCGGCGCCGCGGAGGCCGATCAGGAGGCGCGCGCGGTCTCGAGCACGATGTCGTCGACGAAGAGCGAGGAGGAAAGACGGGTCAGGAAGTTGGTCTTCACGTCGTTACGGTTCCCCTATCCCCGCGGACACCGGTCCGCAGTGGGGATTTCGTAACAAAAAAAGACCCTTTTGTCAAGGGTCAGTCGGTCACGTATCGGAAGCCGTACACGCAGCCATAGCGGTCGTCGCGTCTGCGCGTGCGGACTTCGAGGATACGCAGGTTGCGTCCGTGCAGGTCGGCCGTCGCCGCGCGGACCAGGTCCGACGGACAGCGCGCGTGGAGCGGATTCGGAACCCGCGTGATCCCGACCGGCCGAATGCCGATATAGCCGTCCCGCACGAACCGTTCCGTATTCAGGAAGGCGGTGAGCGGAAGCTCCCCGGTCCACAGTGTCTCCTCCGCTCGGGGACCGAGCGGCGAGTACGTTTCACCGTAGCGCATGCGCGTCGGCGTCCGTTCGAGCAATCCGATCCTGAGACGGAACGGAAACGCGTTCAGGATCGTGAGATACGGAACCGGTGAATTCACGAGCAGGATGAGCGCTCCCGGTTCTTCGGTCCAGCCTCGTTCGGAGGCGGAGGGCGCATCCGGCCGTCGAGGAAGTGACGCGGCCGCGCATCCGATCAGGAGCGCGGCCATGATGGGGAGCCAGCGCCTCACGGCGGAGACTCCGTCGGTTCTTCGAGGACCATGACACAGCTCCAACGAAAGCGTTCGATCAGCGCGAGCTCCTCGTCATCGCGGAAGATCCGGACGCGCGGGCACATGCGACGATCGACGTGGATGCGCAGGTAGGAACTGCCTCGCGCCTCCTCGGGCAGCAAGGTCAGACAGTTCGTTCCCTGCCAGCTGCAGCCCAGTACGAACGAGGTTTCGGTTCCGATCAGGACGATGCGCTCGGGCCTCATCCAGCTCTCCCCGAAGCTGACGCGGTAGCGATCCGTGTCGTCCGGATCTTCGGCGTCGGTTTCGCCGACGGGCGCCGAGCCGTTTCGGCTCGAGGACGCCGACGATGCGACCAGGGGCCCGTCCCACACGGGCCGCAGGCAGCCGACCGTCATCACGCAAGCGAAAAGAATGGCAAAACGTCCCATGGGTCACCTCCGTAGGACGTATGCAATAGAGAAAGCGTTTTATTGTCAATCCTGCGAGGCAAAAAATGCCTTGGCCTCCTCCCAAAACTCCGGATGGCCGCGTTTTTCCTTCATCCAAAGCCACCACTCGGCTCCCCAAAAGTCCACGGCAGGCATACCGAGTTTGCGCGCATACTGGAAGTTGTCGCGCATGCGGTTCAGGTCCAGTGTCTTGGATTGTTCCTCGTTCGTGGTGTCTTGGATTGCCTGCAAGACCCACGGTTCCATCTGGAATTCGCTGATATAAATCGGGCCGGCCCAGAGTTGCGCGATGTGGGCCCGGCGCCAATAAAACATCGGCGTAAAATACCAGTGCGAAAGCGTGCCGATCGATTCGGTCAGCACGGCGCGGTACACGCTGATGCCGAGCGCATCCACCTCGCCGCTAAATCCGGCCAAGAGCGACCATTCGCCCGAATCCGTTGTGATGACGGGGCGTTGTTTTTCTTCCGGACGCATCCGTTCCTCGCCCCGCACGAAACGCATCTCATCCAAGACAATGCTGCGCGTCAGTCCCGGGCATGAGGTATAAAAATCGAAAAAAGACTCATTCTCCACCTGCCAGGCGATCACGGCCGGATGCTCGCGGTAGCGCGTGTACAGCGCCTTGGTATACGCAAGCTGGACATCATACCGGTCCGCTGGATCAAGCGCATGCACCCATTCCGGCTCCCAGCACTCGGGCCAGCGCGGGACGCGGGAACCCAGTACAAGAGTCACGCCAATATCCCGTTCGGCCGCCGCATCCAGTTGCGCGTCGACTTCACGAAAGTCGTATGTCCCCCGCACCGCCTCTATGACCGACCAATACGCAGGGATGCGTACGTGATCCGGCTTCAATTCATCCAGGGCTTGGACGTAGCCGGCGTACGCATCCAACCCAAGCTCCCGCGCGTAGGGATGGCTCCACGTAAAACCGTAGCGCGTTTCCATCGGCGGCGGCGTCCCGAGAAAAAAGAAGCAAATAAGCGATAACAACGCGATGAGACCGAGTCCCCAGAGCAAGAATCTTTGCGGAATGCGTCGCATGGTCAGATGATACTACGCGACAGGCAAGCCGACCAAGGCGAGACCGATACCGACGAGGATAATCGCCACGGCTTTCAATAAAATCGTATTCGGTGAACGGTCTTCTTTCAGCAGCGAGGCGAGCTTCGCGCCTCCGAGCCAAGCGACCAGCACGATCGCGGCATACTGCACGGCTTGAAGCGCATTCACGACCGTCGCGCTTCCAAGCGAAATCGCATATTGCACGCCGACGAATCCAAGCGCGCCGCTCGCCTGCCCGGCCAGCATAAGGAGCGCATGTTTCGGCTTGGGGCCCTGACCGGATGTCTTAGGTTGGATAATCGACCGCAATTCTTCACGCACGCCTGGAATGAAGAGCGGGATCGCGACGGCGATGACGATGGAAAAGACGCGCGACAGGACGAAGGCGTCCATGAACGGCGCATGTTCAAAGGCGTATTTCCCGCTTACCGAAGACGCGGCGAACAAAAACGCGGCGGAGACACACAAGCCAAGCGTCGTCGCATCCAGTCGACGGCGCTTCTCCCCTCCCCGCGTAAGTAAGACCGTCGCGGCCAAGAGAAAGGCCAAACCAAGCAGGATGCGCGGAGCGAGGCGCTCATTCACGAAAATTGCGGAATCGATCAACGTAAAAATAGGGATGAGCGAGCCGATGACCGGGACGACGCGGCTGGTTTCCGCACGTGACAGAGCTTCAAAAAACGCCCACATGGCGATGACAAATACCGAACCGAAAATCGCAATGGAAATCCAAGCCTCGGTCGTTTGTTGAGGATGAACGAACGGCAAGAGAATGAGAATGGTTGAGGAAAACAAACCGATTACGGTCGCATAGGTTCCGCTGCGCTTAAAGGCCGAGGATAATAATGTCTTATCAACGATAAACGCGGCAGCGTTCAGCAAATGTCCGGCAATGGCGGCAACAAGCCAACTCATACCTCAATCGTATCACCGAAATGCGGCGCTTGGGACGGGATATCGAAATGCTGTTGGAAGCGCGTAGCCAGCGCGACGGCCGCGCCCTCTTCGCCATGCGTGACGATAATCCTCTTTGGCTTTTCTGCGGCCTCCTCCACCCATTGCACGAGCTTCGCTTGGTCCGCATGTGCGCTATAGGCGCCGATGGTCATGATCTGCGCTTTTACGTGTACCTTCTCCTGCAATACGTCCACGAGCTTTTTCCCTTCATACAAATCGCGTCCAAGCGTCCCTTGGGCTTGGTACCCAACGATCAGAACGGTGGAGTTCGGATCGGACAGATACCGTACCAAATGGTGCTGGATGCGTCCGCCGTTCATCATGCCGCTTCCCGCGATAATGACTTTTGGCCGGGGCGCGTCATTAATCAATTTTGATTCGTCACGCGAAGCCGTGAGCTTTAATCCGGGGAAATCAAACAAATCGTCGCCGGACGCCGCCAGTTCACGCGCCTCCTTATTATAGTATTGTGGGTAGTCCTTCACGACTTCCGTGGCTTTGATGGCCATCGGGCTATCGAGGTAGATGGGGACTTCAGGTAAAAGACCCTTTTCGACCAAGTGATTGAGTTCAAACAAAATTTGTTGCGTTCGGTCGATCGCGAAGGCCGGGATGACCAAGACGCCTTTTTGGTCGATGGTCCGTTTCACCACCTCACGCAATTTTGTTTCACGCGTACTCTCATCTTCGTGGACGCGGTTGCCATAGGTAGATTCCACGATGAGGGCGTCCGTCGGGGAGAGCTGTGCCGTCGGCCGCAGGATCTTGCTTCCATAGTTGCCGACATCTCCGGAAAACGTGGCGCGTTTCCCCTGCTCGTCTTCCAATTCCCAGAACGCGCTGCCGAAAATATGGCCGGCATCGCGCGGTCGCCCGATAAGATCGCCGACCATCGCGTCGCGGCTGTAATCCACCGTGACAAAGTGTTTCACCGTTTGTTCGACGTCTTCCCGCGAATACAGCATGGCCCGCTGTTCGCGTTTCAGGTCGTCTTCCATGATATGCACGGCGTCCAGTAAAACGAGTTCGGCCAAACGCAAGGTCGGAGCCGTTCCAAAGATTTTGCCGCGGAATCCGTCTTTATACAGTTTTGGAAGGCGGCCGGTGTGGTCCAAGTGCGCGTGCGTCACGAACACCGCCTCGATTTCCTTCGCTTCGAAATAGAGGTTCGTATAGTTTTTTACGTCGCAGGTGTTGCAGCCCTGGAACATCCCGCAGTCCACCAGGACTTTCGTGCCTCCCCCGCTCTCCACCAAATAGCAAGACCCCGTGACTTCGCGGGCGGCCCCGTAAAAGGAGATTTTCATGCCTCCTATCGTGCGCGTCGCGCCAAGGTGCGGTCAAGCATTTTACAAAACTCGACCTGGTGCGGTTGCGGATGGCGGCATTGTCGCTCAAAAACGATGCCCATCAGATTGCGTTCCACGTTGCCGGAAAACAACAGAACTAAAACCGCGCTTTCCAAAATCAGTAGGATGGCGCCGGTGACGATCGCGAGTCGGAACGAAAAATCCGGCTGTTCAAAACGGTTTTGCCACTTTGGGTCGAACATCCACAGGCGCTTTTCCATCATGGCGTTCGCGAACAGCGCCGCGATGGAAGAGGTCATGCCCCAAAAGAACGCTTCAAGGTGACTCACGCCGGCCCACGTCGAGGCAAGGACCGCGATCGGAAAAGCCATCACGGTGAGAAATGCCCAAAAGTCGCTAGACTTGTTTGGCACATTCGATAAAGGACGTTTTATTTTTTGCTTTGCCATACCGTTGGACAGTATAGCACATTCTTTTTTTTATGTTTCGACTTTCACCGTGTCGGGTCCGAGAATGGCTTCCAATTCCTTCGCGACAAGCTCATCGTATTTGATGCGGTAGGAAGACAGGATTTTTTGCGAGCCTCCTGCATTATCCACGCTGAAATACACCCGGTATTGCCCCGGATGCCCGTCGAATACCGTGCGTAACTTGAGCAGGATGGTTTGCGGCAAATGCGCGCGCAATCTCACGGTCACGGCTTGAATTTGCTTCGGTGCCTGTTCCTGAGGCGCGTCGGCCATCCCGCTTACGCTGGTTTGCGAGATGTATTTCGCGATTTCATCGATATTATCCGGCGTGATTTCGTAGCCCGTTTCGACCAAGAATTTCAGCTCTCCATCTTTTTCCTGTACGCGTCCCGAAAGCACGACAGCCTTGTCCGCTTCCCAGAGCTCGGGCTTTTCTTTATAGACACGTGGGAAAATCACGGCCTCGATATCGCCGGTCATGTCTTCCAGCTTGGTGAAGACCATCGGCTCGTTATTCTTCGTCAATATTTTTTTTGCTTGCGTGAACATGCCGCCCGTCCGCACGCTTTTTTCTTTCTTCTTCTCCCCTAACTTGTTGATGGGCGTAAACAATCCAACCAAGCGTTCGCCGTATTCCTTAAACGGATGCGCGCTGACATACAGGCCGAGCAGCTCTTTTTCCCAGGACAAGATGTCTCGCGTGGCGGCCGGCGGCGCGGGCTTCAAATTCAGGCGCGCCGTGCTCAATACGGTTGGCGAAGACGCGAACAGATTGAATTGGCCGCTGCTCGCTTCTTGTCCGGCGCGCTTCTGGAATTCGAGAATGGTTTCAATGTTAAAGAACAACAAATTACGGTCGCCGAAGCGATCCAGGGCGCCGGACTTGATCAGGGATTCGAGCGAGCGGCGGTTGATGTGCTTCCCGGTCACGCGCGAGACGAAATCCTCCAAATCCTTGTACGGCCCGTTCTTTTTGCGTTCCTGGTAGAGCGTTTCCACCACGTCTTCGCCGATGCCTTTGATGGCAAGCAATCCGAAGCGGACCTTATTCGACCCTTTGAACACGGCGAATCCGCGGAAGGATTCATTGATGTCCGGCGGCAGCACTTCCAGCCCCATGCGGCGGCACTCTTCGATTTCGATGGTGATGCGGTCCAAGTTCGAAATATCCGAGTTCATGAGCGCGGCCATGAACGCATCCGGATAATGCGCTTTCAAATACGCGGTCTGATACGCGATGAGGGCATAACACGCCGCGTGTGACTTGTTGAAACCGTAGGCCGCGAATTCCTCGAATTGCGTGAAGATGGCTTCGGCTTTTTCCTGCGGCACGCCGTTGGCCATTGAGCCTTCGATGAATTTCGTACGCATCTCCGCCATGAGTTTGGCGATTTTTTTGCCCATGGCCTTGCGCAGCGTGTCGGCCTGGCCGCCCGTGAAGCCGGCCATGTCTTTGGCCACTTGCATCACCTGCTCCTGATAAATGGGAATGCCGTACGTGTTCGCGAGCGCGCTTTCCGTTAGCGGATGAATATAGGAAATCTTTTCACGACCATGTTTGCGATCGATGAAGGATTCGATGAATTGCATCGGACCCGGGCGGTACAAGGCCACCATGGCGATAATATCTTCGATCACCGTCGGCTTGAGGTCGCGGATGTATTTTTTCATCCCGTCGGATTCAAGCTGGAAGACGCCGGTGGTTTCGGCGCGGCCGAGCATGTCATACGTGATTTTATCGTCGAGCGGAATTTCGTTGATATCAACTGTATCGCCATATACCGCATGGATGATTTCGAGCGCGTCGCGGATGACCGACAGGTTCGAGAGTCCCAAAAAGTCCATCTTTAGCAACCCCATGACTTCGGCCGAGTGCAGCGAGTATTGGACGACTTGTTCCACGTCGCCGCCTTGGGCTTTTTGCAACGGGGAATATTCGACCAAGGCGGACGGCGCGATCACGATGCCGCACGCATGCTGGGATGCGTGGCGCGTTGTGCCTTCCAACCGGATGGCGAGATCGATCAAACGGCGGACGCGCGGGTCCGTTTCATACATCGCGCGCAATTCCGGCGATTCGGATTTCGATTTTTCCAGTGGGATATGCCTCCCCTGCACCGGCGGAGGGATGACTTTGGCCACGCGGTCCACTTCGGCGAACGTAAGTCCGAGCACGCGTCCCACATCGCGCACGGCGGCGCGGGCGGCCATGGTCCCGAATGTGATGATGCCGGCCACGCGGTCCACGCCGTATTTCTGCGAAACGTATTCGATGACGTCCTTGCGCTTCACGTCGTCGAAGTCCGTATCGATATCCGGCATGGAGATACGGTCAGGATTCAAGAATCGCTCGAAGAGCAGGCCGTAGCGCAGCGGGTCCAGGTTGGTGATTTTGAGCGAATAGGCCACGACCGATCCGGCGGCGCTGCCGCGTCCCGGCCCCACGATGACCCCGTGGTCTTTGGCCCAGTTGATATAGTCGGCCACGATCAAGAAGTAGGCCGCGAATCCCATGCGCTCGATAGTGGCGAGTTCGAAATCCAGACGTTCTTTCGCTTCCGTCATTTTCTCCGTCTCGCCGTAACGCTCCTCCAAACCGGCCTCGCACAGCTTTCGCAAAAAAGAATTGTCGGTCTCCCCTGCCGGCACGTCGAAGGCGGGCAAATGGTTTTTTCCAAGATCGAAATGCACGTTACAACGGTCCGCGATCTTGCGCGTGTTCTCGATCACCTCGGGAAGATGGCCGTAAGCGCTGATGATTTCGTCCGGCCCGCTCAAAGAAAGATCAACCGTCGCAAGCGACATGCGGTTCGGATCTTCAAGCGTTTTCCCGTCATGGATGCAGACGAGTACGTCCAAGGCCTCCGCATCATCGGGATTGAGGTAATGCGTTTCTTTCGTGACGACGAGCTGGGTGTCCGTTTTTTTCGCGAGTTCGACGAGCAATTGGTTTACGTCATTTTGCGACGGCGATTCCGGATGGTGGACCATTTCCAAAAAGAAATGATCCCGGCCAAAGATCTCGCGGTATTCATTCAACGCCTTTTCCGCGCGATCCTTATCATGCATGGCCAGGGCCTTGGGAATCTCCCCTTTCAAGTCCCCCGACAAGCCAATCAGCCCCGCGCGATATTCCCGCAACAAATCCTTGTCCACGCGCGGCCGGTAATAAAAACCATCCAGATACGACTTTGAAATGAGCCTCAACAAATTCTGATACCCCTCATTCGTCTCGCATAGCAGCGTGAGATTCGACGTGTGGTTGTCGATGCTGGGGCGTTTGTCCGTGTGTTTATTTGGCGCGACGCTCACGAGGACGCCGATAATCGGTTTCAGCCCGGCCTTATGCGCGGCTTCGTAAAATTCAACCGCGCCATACAAGGCATGGCGGTCGGTCAGGGCGAGGCTGTCGTAACCGAGTTCTTTCGCGCGCGCGACCAAATCTTCCGGGGAGCCGATGCCGTCGTACAGCGAATACATCGACTGCACATGGAGATGCACGAAGGGGCTCTTGGGCGCGTCTGGCGCTTGGATGGGGTCGCTCATATGGGATCCGCTGTCGGCGCAAGGCCTGCGGAAAGTGGATGAGGAGAGACTAACGTCCGGGCGTGCGCTCTGCAACTAGAAAAAAAGCCCGAGCATTCACTCGGGCATAGGGTAGGTTTCGCGCAGGTCGCGCACGAGCGCGATGGCCGCATCGCGGATCGGGTCCGTGCGGTCCAGGTGCCGATTTTCGGTCTCCATGAAGAGTCGCACGCGGGAGCGTTCCTCATCGCGCAGCACGCGCATGATGGGCGACGCCTCGATCCACGAACGGTTCTTCGTGAACGAGTACTTCCCGCGTCGGTCGAGCCGCATCAGGAAGGCCCCACGGTCGAGGTCCTTCATCGCCTTCAGCGGCAACTTGTCGATGATGAAGCGTTCGCCGGGGTAGGCCTTCTGCATCTCCTCGAGCAGGCGCTCTGTGAGGTGCGAATCGTATGACTCGAAGTCGTAGAGGCGCTTCCACAAGTGTCGGCGCCGCAGGTCTCGCGCGATCCGACGCAGCCGTTCCGACCCCGGGGCGTCGATGCTCTCGAGTCGTGCCAGGAAGCTCTGGTCGCCGAGCCTCTCGTAATCGTCCGCCATGACGTCGAGATTGTCCGTGCGAATGATACGCAGATCCAGGTTGACCGCCTCCTGACGTACGTCGCTGAGCATGAGTTCGGTCGCGCGCAGGGTTTTGTGCGTGTAGCACTGGGCGAACATGTGGAAGCGGCTCGTGACGAAGCTCTCGATGGCGCGCACGCCGGAGTTCCGCCAGCCAAGCCGGTATCCGTCCTCCGTTTTGGCGCATAGGATGGACTTGAGAATGCGTGCAGCTTCGTGCTCGCCGTAGGTCACGCCGAGCGAGCGGCTGTCCCGCAGGAGATAGTCCATGCGGTCCGCGTCGATCGGCGCGGAAGACACGATGTCTCGCACGAACGGCAGCCACGGACGCAGCTGGTTCGGAACCATCTCAGGCTTAGCATCGTCGCCCATGAGGACGACGGCTACGGCCTGGGGCACCCACGGCTCCCCGCCGAGATCGCTCCAGATCAGGCTGAAGAGGATGCACGAGACGGCTTCATGCCGGATGCGTCCGTCCTTGCCACGCGTGAGCCGCGTGCCAAGCGGGCGGATGGGATCAAGCCGAGGGTCGTCGAGCAACGGCTCGATATCCTCGACTCGCGGCGCGAATACTTCGAAGGCATGAGACAGGGGCCCATGCCCGAGGTCATGCACCAGGGCCGTGAGCCGGGTGAGTCGCTTGAGCTCGCCTCGCGTCTCCGAAGCGAGCTCGTGGAAGCGCGCGGCCTGGCCATTCTCGGCCTCGCTGAGCGGGTACAGCTTCTTCTGTCCCGAGCGTGAGGCCCGCGTGAGCGCATTCAGCATCATCTGGGCCATGTACACGACTCCGATGCTGTGCTCGAAGCGGGTGTGGGTGGCCGTGGGCCAGACGTAGAGCAGGAGCCCGGTTTGGCAGATGTGGCGCAGCCGTTGGAAGAGCGGATGGTCCACAACCTCGACTTCCTCTTGCGTCAGGTGGATGAGCTTGTGGTTGTTGTCGTGAAATGAACCGCGCTTATCTCGCTTGTGCATGGAACCCTCCTGAAAGAGGTGAAAGTTGCTAAGCCGTATTTAGGCCGTCGCTAGTAAGAAAGTCAAGCGTTTGACGCCTGACCGTAGGCCTGGCTGAATGAGGACGCAAGGAGGTGCAAGATGTCCGCACGTACCGTGAAGGAAATCATGGATGCCCTCTGGAGCATCAGCAGTTGGGATAACGACGCCTCGGCACTTGTGGAGCGTTTCCGTCGCGAGGCGGAGTTCCCCGATTGGGACGAGTCACGTCCTCTTCCGAGCTCCAATGAGTTCATCGACTTTGCTTCTCGCTCGGTCGAGCCGGGCGATGTGGTGGTCTTCCGCGCATGCGGAGCATCGCGCGCCCGCAAGAGCCCCATCGCGTGGTGCGCCTACGGCCGCAATGTCTATGACGGCCAGGAGTATCGCCTGATCTTCGTGGATGCGCAGCCCTGCCACCCCGATTGGCTCGGGTTCAAACTCTTCTCGGAGATCGCGAGCTTGTACGGGCACATCCACATGGAAGAGATCGTTGCCGCGATGGCTCACGTGCTCCCCCCGTTGGACGATGACGCGCTGCAGGACCTTTTGCAGCCGGCGCTCACCCATCTCGATAACCAGAGGTGGGCCATGCTCTACCGTCTCGTCGACCATCGGATGTACGGACGCCTGTCCCAGACCGTGCGATCGATGCGCCAGCGGCGTTTTCTCCACACGGACTTCAACGAGATGGTCCTCTCCCTGTCCACGGATGTGTGCCGTCAGCATCGGACCACCTGGGCCGACCCGCTCAATGCCGACGAACGCCGCGTCCGGAACGAAGTCACCAGGTGCGCGACCATTGGCGCCGTGAAAAACCTGCTCGGCAGCCTGCCGACCCAACACTAGTCCGCCGCCGCGGGCTTTTTTCTTTCCGACCCTTTACAAAACCAATAAAATATGATGAAATCCGCGACGCATTTCAGATGATATTTGGGCGAAAAAAGAGGTGAGAAATGCGACATCGGACCTTCAACGACATCTGTCAATCCGTAAAGCTCGGTCTCGCGGACGACGACGAATTCAAATGGATTCTCGATCGCCTGCAGGAGCGGGCCATCGTCTTCGCGCAAGACGAAGAAGAAGGCATCAGGCCGGTCCGAACGCCAGACCGGCGTACGGAGCGCGCCCTGGTGATCGTGCTGTTGCGTGAGCGGGCCGTCACCGGCCGCGACGACAGTTCCGTGGTGTACAACGATGACATGGAGACCATGCACGACGGCCCGGTCTCCGCGATCTTCGTCGCGGACCGGGACTGCGAGCCCTTCTGGTTCGGCCTCAAGGCCAGCGTCGAAGTCCTGCTCTACGAGCGCTCCTTCGACTACAGTGAGCTCAAGGCCGAGATCGCGCAGACGCTGGCCGAGTTGGCTCCCCGGGCGCCGCTGATCCGTCCCGCATTGGCCCGCATCCGGAAGGAGAGCCACAAGCGGCTCTCCGACCACGCGCATGCGACCAAGGACATGTATCAGCGATTGGTCTACCGCGCGCTCAATCGCCGCCTCGAGGGCCGTTTGGAGGCGCTCATTCCGAAGATCAGAGACCGTCGTGCGGTGTTCGCGGCCCAGAAGCACTTCCTGCAACAGGTCGCCCTGGACCTGTACCTCCTCACGAAGGAGGCCTTCCCCGAACCGTCTTCGGTCGAGGAAGAGGCCGCTCGCAGCGTCCTGATCGCCGTCGCTTCGAGCCACGCGGTACGGCGCGCGATCCGGATCGACACCCGCCTCAGCTGACCCGTTACGAAAATCCCCCGCTCAGGCGGAGGACTCGTGACGGTCTTTTTTTGTTACATCTCGTCGTCAAGCAACTGTCTCTTGGCGCGTCGAAGCTTCTTGCGCGGTCGTATTTCTTCCTCTTCTTCGTCACGATGCCCAAGCATCCCCATCACTTTGCTGCTTACGTTCGAGAGCGCGCCGAAATACGATCCGAAAGAGGTGACCTTATCAACCACGTCATCCACGAAGTTTTCGATTTCCTGCAAACGCTCCTGTGTTTCGGTCACGACTTCATTCGCCTTCCGCATCATACGCGCCGTCTCATACAAGGCCCAGCAAAGAAAACCGGTGATCCAGAGCAGACAAATTGCCCCGACCAGATATAAAAGCTCCTGCGCGTTGATGTACATACCCACATACTATAACACGCCCCCGGGATGCGGGGGTGTGTATGTATTCTTTTAGTCGCAATTTTTCATTTGAAGTTTCATGGCGTACGTATCATCTCCGAGTTTACAGCTCGCATTCAATTCCCCGTTCCAGCGGTCTTCCCTTCGTCGTCCCGGCGCATTGGAGCGCCGCGCGGTTCGGATGGTCAGGGTATTTTGTTCGACCGTGCAATCCATCGGCGTGACGAGCTTGTCCTCGTTCCGGTACGAGATGATGAGGCCCTCCACGGGGCGTGCGACGCTCGTTTCGCCCTGGGCGCTTTCATCGTTCAGGACGATAGCGCGGTTCTCTTCATGGAAACCTTCTTTTGGTTCCACATCTTTCAGCGAGATGACGAGTTCGTCGGAAACTCGGTCTGCCATGCAGCCAAAAGGTTCAAGGGCCAGCGTTTCTCCGGCGCGGGTGATGTCCACGCGGCCATCGACGGATGAGCTATTGGACATGGAGATAAGGAGAAAGGCGCCGCCGAAGAATACGGCTAACCCCGCCAATAAAAGGCAGCCTTGCGTCGTGGTGAGCTGGATATTTTTTACGCCGGGCTTCGGAGCAGGGGCTTGGACGGGAGTATTCATAGGGTGAATGGGGAATTATGAACGGACGCTGGCATCGAAGGCGCCGGCCATAGCGGCCTTTACGCGTTCGAGCACGGCATCCACTTCGGAAGATTCGAGCGTACGTTCGTCCGAACCGATGGTGAGGTGGAAGGCGACGGACTTTTTCTCTTCGTCCATCCCCTTGCCCGCATACGTGTCGAACCATTCGACATGCCGGACCAAGGGATCGGTCGCGCGCATGACGCGCACCATTTGCTGGACCTCGACTTCGCGCGAGAGGATGAACGCCAAATCGCGTTTCGGTTGCGGGAAGTTCGGGATCGGTTGGTAGGGACGGGTCGAAGATGCGACATGGAACAACTCGCCGAGCGGCATGTCGATGAGCGCGAGCTTGCCCTCAATCCCCGCCTGGCTGGCGAGGCTCGGGTGCAGTTCGCCGACCGTGGCGAGCAAATGCACGCCGCGCCATGCCTGGACCGTACGCCCCGGATGCCAGAAGAGATCGCCGGTCAGGCGTTTCCACGTCACATCCTGGATGCCGAGACCGTGCAATACGTGTTCGACGAAACCCTTGGCTTCGCGCCAAGCCGTCTCGTTTCCGAGGAAGGCCGCGCCCAACTCCAAGCGTTCTTCCGGCAAATCTTTCCAGCCTTTTTCCGTCGGGTAGTACACGTTTTGGATTTCAAACAATTTCTGCGAACGCGCGCGATCCTGGTTTTCCACGACGACATCCACGAGCGACGGCAATAAGCTCGTGCGCATGAATTCGAAATCCGACGAGAGCGGATTTTGGATGCGCAGGAGCGCTTTGGAGTCATACCCAACGCGTTCAAGCATCTTTTTCGAGACGAACGAGTAGGTATACGTTTCGGTAAGTCCGGCGCCTTTCGCGAGCGTCCGTACCTCGTCTTCCAGTTTCAATTCGCGGGACGGCTGGCGATTCGTCTTTCCGGCCGGGAAGACCGTCGGCAAATTGGAATACCCGAAGACACGCGCGATTTCTTCCACCAAGTCGCGTCCGTCTTCGATATCATGATCACGCCACCACGGGATTTTTGCCGTGAGTTTTTTCTTGTCCGACTTTACGTCAAATCCGAGACGCTTGAGCGTGTCCACGCATTCTTTCGGCTTCACTTCGACGCCGATCAGCTCGTTGATCTTCGCGAACGAGATGGCATACGATGCCGGTTTATACGGACCGGTCCGAGCGTCAAAAATCTGGGCGCTGACTTCCCCGCCGCACAACTCAAGGCAGAGCTCGACCGCACGGGCGAGCGCGTCCTGCGGAGCCTGTACCGATAACCCTTTTTCAAAACGTAATTGCGCGTCTGAATACAGGTTCAAGGCGCGGGCCGTGCGTCGTACCGACACCGGATCAAATGTCGCCGCTTCAAAATACACGTTCTTCGTATCCCCGGTCGCAGCCGAGGTTTCCGCGCCCATGACGCCCGCCACGGCCTGCGGGCGTTCCGCATCCGCGATCACGAGCATCGAGTCATGTAATTCGTAGGTTTTTCCGTCCAACGCCTGCATCTTCTCGCCGTTCTTCGCTTTGCGCACGACCAGTTTTTGCCCGGCGAGTTTATCCGCATCAAAGGCATGCAAGGGCTGGCCAAGCTCTAACATTACGAAATTGGTGATATCCACCACGTTATTAATAGGACGGAGACCGGCCGAAAGCAGGCGGCGCTTCAGCCACCATGGCGAAGGACCGACCTTGATACCCTGGATGGAGGCGCCCATGTAGCGTCCGCAGAGTTTTTTGTCTTCCACTTTCACGTTCATCTTTTGCTTGCCGGTCTTTTTGGGGAGCTGGGCCGCATTCCACGTCATCGGGCGCTTCAAAATCGCCGAAGCTTCACGCGCCAAACCGACCAACGAGAACGCATCCGGCCGGTTCGTTGTGACTTCGATGTCCATCAAAGTGTCGCCAGCCAGGCCGAGGACGTCGGCGAGCGGAGTGCCCGGCTTCATCTTCAAACCCGGCAGCTGTTTACCAAGATCGACGATTTCGCGTTCCGCATGCGGAAACGCGTCGTACAAGCCGATTTCATTTGCCGCGCAAATCATGCCTTCGCTTTTTACGCCGCGAATTTCCGCCGGTTGGAGTTCGATCAACTCCCCTTCTCCGTGCCAACGCACTTTCGCGCCATTCAAAGCCACGGCGACCCATTGGTCTTTTTCCAGATTTGATCCGCCGCACACGATCGTTACTTTTTTCGCGCCGACATCCGTCACGGCCAAACGCAACTTGTCCGCATTCGGATGCGGATTCACTTCGAGCACATGTCCGAGCACGACTTTTTCCAAATCAAGGCCTTGCGGATAGAGACGCTCAATGCCCGGTCCCGACAACGAGACGCGCGCCGCGAACTCTTCGGCGCTGAGCGTGCCGAGGTCCACGTATTCTTTGAGCCAGTCGTAGGAGGCGAGGATGTTCATATTAAGACGATGGTGTCAGGAGGATTCGGGCGACGCTTCCGAAGCATGAGAGCAATACCGCGAAGAATGAGATGAGGATGAGCCGTTGTTCGAGAGTGGCCCAATTTGGACCGGGATCTTTTATGAATCCGCGGATGACGACGAGAACGCTCGTTGCAATCAGCAGTCCGTAGATGATTTGCCGATGGATCATACCGCCTTGCGTATCCACCCAGTCCAGCGCCGTGGCCGACATCCACGTGGTGAAGAAGTAGCCGAGGAATCCGAGAGTAAAGAGCGCTCCGATTCGGCTGAGTAAATGCTTGGCCGTAATAAAGCGTTGGTCTTGGCTGCGGGTTTTCTCCAGATCTTTGACCGCCTTCAGACTGATCTCGGTGGCCTCTTGATCGGTTTTTCCCTGGGCTTTGGCATCCTTGAACGCTTTGGTGCCGACGTTGAATGAACGGATGCCAAAGAAAATCATCACCGCCCAGCTAAAAGCGACCAGGGAGCTGATCCCGATAAAGATAAGTAAGAATTGCGGCCAGCTCATTTCCATACTTAGAATTGCTGCAAGAAGCGCAGGTCGTTTTTATAGAGCGTGCGAATATCGTCGAGGGCAAAGCCTTCCTTCATCATATAATTACGCTCGACGCCCCAGCCGAAAGCGAGTCCCGAATAGATTTCCGAATCGATCTTGGCCGCCTTCAGAACATTCGGATGCAGCATGCCGCAACCGCCCATCTCCACCCAACCGTTTTTGCAGGTACGGCATTTCACGCCATTCACTTTCCCGGTCGCGCCGCAAACGCCGCATGAAACGTCCACTTCAAATGACGGTTCGGTAAATCGGAAATGGAAGGGACGGATGCGCGCGCGTCTGTCGGCTCCGAAAAAGTTTTTCACGAAATAATCCAAAATACCGAGCAGGTGGGTCAGGTTCACGCCTTTGTCCACGAAGACGCCATCAAACTGGTGGAACATCGGTACGTGGGTCATGTCGCTTTGGCGGCGGTAGGTCTTCGCGATGTTGATGGCGCGGATGGCATCGCCTTTTTTGAGCGCGGGCGCCATCTCTTCCAGAATACGCGCCGTGCCGTTGGTGGCGTGCGGCGTCAAAATCATTTTGCCGAGTTTCGGATGAACGGGCGCATCCATGAAAAACGTTTCCCATTCATCGCGCGCCGGATGGTCCGGCGGCATGTTCAGGTTCTCAAACGCGTAGGTGTCCCAATCCACTTCCGGATAGCGCACGCGCACGAAACCGGCGCGCTCGAAAATCCCCTCGATTTCGCGGATGGCCTGCGTAACGACGTGCAAGTGTCCCTGCGGCGGTTTGATACCCGGTTCGGTGACGTCTTCGCGTTCGGCATCCAGCGCCGCATTGATGGCTCCGGCGCGCAACGAGGAACGCTTTTCATTCATGTCGCGTTCCAGCGCCTGTTTGATTTCATTCGCCAAAATCCCGAGCTTGGGACGCTCTTCATTCGAGACATTCGCCAACTCCTTCAGGAGCGCGGGTAATTCGCCCTTGCGTCCAAGGTATTTGATTTCAAGCGCTTCAAGCGCTTCGAGCGTATTGGTCGTGCGGATGGCTGCGCGGGCTTCATCCGACAAACGCGTCAATGATTCCTGGAGATTCATAGTAGGTGTGATTGATTACCCGCCAAAGAGACCCACGATACCCTGCCAAATCGTCCCGCCGTAGCGACGCAAATCTTGGAGCGTGACCAGCAGGACGATGATGATCAGCGTGATAAATCCGATTTGGTGGACCATGGCTTCCGTCCGGCCATTGTTCTTTTTGCGGCGGATGGCCTCGATGAGAACAAAGGTGGCGCGTCCCCCATCCAAGGCCGGAATGGGCAGGAAGTTGATGACGGCGAGGTTGAGCGAGAGGATCGCGGCAAATTGCGCGACGGCCCATTTCCCTTGGGCGACGATGCCGCCCGTCATCACCGCGATTCCGACCGGGCCGGACAATTCCGCCGACGGCTTTCCGATAAACAGGCTGCCGATCAGGCCAAAGAATCCGGTAATGATCATCCACGTGTACCGCGCGGTCATGGTGATGCCCTCGCCCACCGCGAGCCATGCGGGAAATCGTACCGTCGCGGTGTCGGCCAGGGCCACGCCGAGTCCGGGGCGGTCCAGGGCCGCGAGATATTCCGGCATCGCGAGCAGCGCTTCCATTTTCCCGTCGCGTTTGATTTCGAGCGTGATTTCTTCGCCGACCTTCGTGTGTTGTTGCAAGAGACTCTGCGCGGCCGCGGCATCCGTGATGCGCTGGCCTTCGACGGTCACGATTTCATCCCCGGCTTTCAATCCCGCCTTGGCGGCCGCGCTGCTCGGGACGACTTCCATGATTTGCACGCGCGGATCCGTCACGATCGCGGTCGGCGGCAAGCCTTCGGTCACGGCCGGGACCCCGATCATGAATCCCGTCGAAAACACGACCGCCGCAAATAGCCAGTTCATGGTGACGCCGGCGGCCAGGATCGCGAACTTCTGCCAGCCGTTTTTTGCCAGGAGCGAGTCCGGATCTTTTCCGTCTTCTCCCGCTTCCCCTTTCAAGCGCACGAATCCCCCGAGCGGCAGCCAGTTCAACGACCAAACCGTATTTGCGTAGCGCGTGCGATCGGTGCGTCCGACGCGTTTCCATTTGCCGTCCACGTTCACGAATCCCAAGGCCCGCGGCGGAAAGCCGAAGCCGAATTCATCCGCTTTGACGCCGAAGAGGCGCGCAAGTACGTAATGGCCGAGCTCGTGGAATAGGACGAGGGCGCTCAAAATCAACAGGAAAATCAGGGCGGGCAACATGGCGCTATCTTGCGGCTTTTTCCGCCCTAAGTAAAGACGGGGTGGCGTTGAAGATACCGGGCCAGGGATTCGGCGACGATGTCGGCCTGATCGATGATGGGGACGGGCCGGGTAAGGCTTTGCGCGATCTCGTTCTTCACATACGGATAATGCGTGCACCCGAGGATGATCGCATCAAACGTTCCCGCCTCGCGCTCCGCGCTTCGCACTTCCCGTTCCACGTCCGCCCGCAGTTCTTCCGTTCCCGTTTTTCCCGCCTCAATCATGGGAACCCACGTCGGGCAGGCGTGGGAAATAACCTGGACGCCTGGATCAAGATGCGCGAATTCTTTCACGAAAGCGCCGCTGTGTTTTGTCGCTTGCGTGGAGAGCACGATGACGCGCGCGTATCCCTGATGCGCCAGCGCCTCGACCGTCGGACGGATGATGCCGAGCACGCGCTTCCCCGGGTACTTGCCGAGGCGTTCCTGTTGGATGGTCCGCAGGGCGGAAGCGGACGCCGTATTGCACGCGAGAATAACCAAATCACAACCGCGCCTGAACAGTTCCTCGCATCCTTGCCAGGTCAGCTCGAGGATTTCCTCCTGCGATCTGCCGCCATACGGCGCATGTTCCGTATCCGCAAGATAGGTCGTTGGTATTTCGGGCAGCCGCTTTTTCACCGCATCCAGGATAGTGAGCCCGCCCACGCCTGAATCAAAAAATCCGATCATGCTCCAATCAACGCGGCCAACTCCTCTTTATGACGCATCATATCTTCCGGAGTTTTCGCTTCGAGATTCAAACGCAAAAGCGGTTCGGTATTGGATGCGCGCAGATTGAACCACCAATCGTCGAATTCGATGCGTACGCCGTCAATACGGGAAACTTCCGGTAGAGGCGCAGCATGCTGCGCCTCTACGTAATGGGCCGCAATTTCTTCGATTTTTGCTTTGGGGTCCGCGACTTTGAAATTGATTTCACCTGAATGCGCATAACGCAAGAGCGGTTTCCAGATTTGCGAAAGGCTTTTCTTTTCGCGTTGCAAGAGACGAATGAGTAATAACATCGCGAGATCGCCGGACTCGCACCCCTTCAATTCCTGGAAGTAAAAATGCATCGAAAGCTCGCCGGCAAAGACGGCGCCCTCTTCGCGCATTTGTCTTTTAATATTCGCGTGGCCGACTTTGCACATTTTTGCCGTGCCGCCCGCTTCTTCGACGGCTTCACGCACGCTCCACGACGAGCGCAGATCGTATAAGACCAAACCGCCCGGTTTATCTTTTACTATTTCCTGCGCGAAGAGCGCGGTGAGGATGTCGCCCGGGATCGGTGTGCCGTTTTCATCGACAAAACCCACGCGGTCTCCATCGCCATCAAAGGCCACGCCGAATGCAGCGCCGCTTTTCTTTACGTCGGCGATCAAATCTTCAAGGGTCTCGATTTTTAACGGATTGGCTTCGTGGTTCGGGAAGTTCCCGTCCAAAGGCCAATAAAGCTCGCGGATGTCGGCATGCTTCAGTTTGCGCGCGAGTCTGGGCAATACATGGCCATCCATGCCGTTTCCGGCATCTATCGAAATGCGCCAACCTTCGAAATCGCCGCTCAAACCTGATAAATCCCACATCGCTTCGACATAGCGCTCGAGCACGCCCGGATCTTCGGTTTCTCCCCCGCGTTTCGCGGCGTCCGGCATCGGCATATCGGCGAGCGCGAGATCGCGCAGCGATTCCATCCCTGATCCCATGCCCACGGGGAGATTGTCGCCGAGCGTGATTTTCATTCCATTGTCATGCGCGGGATTGTGCGAGGCCGTCACCATCACGCCGAGATCATAGGCACCATCCGCTTCCGCGATCGCATAATTGAACATGGGCGTTGAGCACAAGCCGATTCGCACCACGTCCGCGCCTTGCGAGCGCAAGCCTTCCACGAGCGCGTCTTCAAGCATGGGCGAAGTTCCTCGCATGTCATGTCCGACGACGACGCGCTTCGGCGCGAAGCGTACGCCAATCGCTTTGCCGATGCGCAACGCATCCGAAGCGTCCAAATCTTCCGGGGAGCGTCCGCGGATATCGTACGCCTTGAAAATCGAAGGGTTCATGCATGGAAGGTTAAACCGCTTGATTCGAAACGACAAATTAGAGTACCCAGGACACCGGGCGTTCGTTTGTTATTCGTGTAGGGCAAACTTATCCACAATAGATAACTGATAACGCAAAAATGCCAATAAAAATTGGGATTTGCACACATAAAAAAAGTTATGGTACGATTCTCGTCGGATGCATCCACCTAACTCACTTTCATTTTTATGGCCCTCCGAGACCTCGTTTCCCGTTCCGACGAACTAGATGAAGCCGCGATTGAAGAAGTCGTAAAGGATTTTGTCCGATATGACCCTGAAAAGCGGCAAATTCTCTTCGTCCCAGAGTCCGGGAGGCTTTCCCACCGACAAAAAATTCTTGTCTACCTGACGGCATTCCGGGGATGGCGTTACCTTTTGCCGCCAGAAGAAGCTCCGTTTGAGTCAAGTCCTGCGGAGATCGAGGCGGAGACCCACATTGTGGGCGGTTCTCTCCGTCCCACGCTAAGGACAATGATGGAGGAGGGGTGGTTAACAAATAACGAAGGTCGTTATTCCATACCCGCCTACAACATTCCTAGGGTGAAGGAATACCTTGACCCACTTCCTTTCTAAGAAAATAACAATACGTACCTCCCAAGTATATGAATGAAAATTCAAAACTCGGTCAGTTGACTGAAGCCCTCGAAATTGTCACGAACTTGCAACTCCCGGAACACCTTCAATCCGTTGCCTTGACCCATTTGTTGGCGGTGCCGATGAAGACCGTTCCCGTAACGGAGTTTGTCCAGCAAATCCCCACAACCGCGGCCGCAATCGATGCGTCGCTAGCCGTGACCGATGATCTCGCCTTCCGTGATTTTATGGAAGAAAAGAAACCAGATAGCGCCGTCGAAGCTGCTACCTGCATGCTTTACTGGGCTAAGAAAGAGGGTCGCGAATCTTTGACGGAGGATGAGCTTCACGAAATGTTTCTGCGCGCGAAGTTTCACCCTCCCAAGGATGTTGCTGCTTTACTTCGTTTGCTTTGCTGCAAGCAGTATCGTCGCGCAGTGCGCGTTTCAGGCAAGGTGGGACACTATGCGTTGAGCAAGATCGGTGAAACGGCCGTAGTGTTCGACTTTGGCCAGAAGAAAGCTTAAAGCTTTCTTCTCAAGCATGGACAAAAATCCGCTTTTTCGCGGATTTTTGTTAATCATCCAGAGGCATTGCACCCTGAGGCCGCCTATTCTAAAGTATATAAGGTTAAAGGATTCTTTATTCTTAGCGAAATTTATGTCCATCCTTTGGATTTTACTTGCCGTAGTCGTGGTGGTCGCCGCCTGGTTGATCTTCACCTACAACGGTCTCATTACGTTGAAGAACCGCGTTGACGAAGCCTGGTCCGATATCGACGTCCAGTTGAAGCGCCGTTATGACCTCATCCCGAACCTTGTTTCGACGGTGAAGGGCTATGCCACGCACGAAGCCGGCACGCTCGAAAAAGTGACCGCCGCGCGTACCGCCGCCATGGCGGCCACGGGTCCCCATGACAAGGCCGTCGCGGAAAACATGCTGACCGGCGCGCTGAAGTCCATCTTCGCCTTGTCGGAAGCGTACCCGGATTTGAAAGCCAACCAGAACTTCTTGAAATTGCAGGACGAGCTCTCGGACACGGAAAACAAAGTCCAGGCTTCCCGCCGCTTCTACAATGGCAATGTCCGCGACTTCAACACCAAGTTGCAAGTGTTCCCGACCAATATGATCGCCGGGATGCTCGGCTTCGTGAAGCGTGAATTCTTCGAAATCGGCAATGAAGCCGAACGCGCCGTGCCTGAAGTCAAATTCTAACGAATGTACTCCCACATCGATTCAAATAAGCGGAAGTCGTGGCTGCTCATTGCCCTGTTCGTCGGGGTCTTGGCCGCCGCGGGGTACGCCTACGGATACGTGAACGGGGCCGGTTATGCCGGCCTCGCTTTTGCTTTATTGGTTTCGTTCGGGATGACCGGGTTCTCGTGGTTCTTCGGCGACAAGCTGGTCTTGCTCACGACAGGGGCGCGTCAAATCAAAACGCGTGACGAATATCCGTATCTTTGGAATATCGTCGAGAATTTGTGCATCACCTCCGGCCAGCCCATGCCCAAGCTGTATGTCGTTGAAGATGCCGCGCCGAATGCATTCGCTACCGGAACAAGTCCGGAGAAAGCGTCTGTCGCGTTTACAACCGGCCTCATCGAGCTCTTGGAAAATGAAGAGCTTGAAGGCGTGGCCGCGCATGAGCTTTCGCACGTAAAAAATTTCGACAGCCGCTACATGCTCCTCGTCGCGACCATGGTCGGTACGCTTACCTTGATGGGCGATTTGTTTTTCCGTTTCGGCATCGGTCGGGGCCGCAGGGACAGCCATCCGGCGATCCTCATCATCGGCCTCGTCTTCTTGATTGCCTCCCCTATCATCGGTGAGTTGATCAAGCTGGCGGTCAGCCGGAGCCGCGAGTATCTCGCGGACGCGTCCGGCGCCCTGCTTACGCGCTATCCTGACGGATTGGCGAATGCGCTCGAAAAAATCTCCACACACGGCCAAAAGATGCGCCTCGCCTCCAACGCGACCGCGCATTTATGGATCGCGAGCCCGTTCGGACCTTCGCAAAAGTTTGCCGGATTGTTTTCGACCCATCCGCCCGCCAAAGAGCGCATCACCCGCCTCCGGAACATGGCGAATGCGCGCTAGCTTGCTACGAGGTACTCGTTACGTGATACTGACCATATGATTCTCCCCGATTTGCTCGACCGTTTTACGGTGCACCTCAAGGACGCGCTTCAACAGGCGCTGGCGTTTGCCGTGGGGAGCGGACGCGACCGGGTTGAACCGGGCGATTTGGTCGTCGGATTGGTGGTGGGACGCGGCTCTATCGCCGCCGAAGTCTTCGCCAAGGCGAATGTACGCGAAGAAGATGCGAAGCGTCGCTTCCGCGGATTTCCGACCCCGCATGACCCGGGCGCGGCGATTGCTCCGGATTTATCGCCGGCCGTGAAACGTATTTTGGAAAAAGCGGTTTTGCTTGCGCACGTGCATGAGCAGAAATACGTCGGCACCGAGCATTTGTTGTATGCGATGCTTGAATCGGAAGTACAGGATGTCCATGATTTCTTATCCGAATCCGGTTTGCATCTTGGGTTCGCAAAAGACCAATTGCTTGGCGTATTGAGATCCACCAGCCGCTTCCCCGAGCTTGGCGACCAAGCCGGCCTGCCGATGGATATCGAAAAAGAAGGACCGGCGCCCACCACTCCCCTCGCCCAATCGCCGCGTCAGACCCGCGAAAAGAAACCGCGCGCATTGGAGATCTTCGCGCGCGAACTTACCGCTCCGGCTTTGGTTGCGACGCTTGATCCTGTGATCGGTCGTGAACACGAAACCGATCGCCTGATCGAAGTCTTGTGCCGCCGCACGAAAAACAATCCGATCCTGCTCGGCGAACCTGGCACCGGGAAAACCGCCATTGTCGAAGGCCTGGCCCAGCGTCTCGCCGCGGGCGACGTGCCGGATATTTTGCATGGCAAGCGTTTATTCGCGGTGGACTTGGCATTGATGGTCGCCGGGACCATGTATCGTGGTGAATTCGAAGCGCGCATCAAGCAGCTCGTCGAAGAGGCGAAGGAAGATACGAATGTCATTTTATTTATTGATGAAATCCATAACCTGGTCGGCGCAGGGTCATCTTCCGGCTCCTTGGACGCCGCGAATATCTTGAAGCCGGCCTTGGCGCGCGGGGAGATCCGCTGTATCGGCGCGACTACGTGGAATGAATTCAAGAAGCATATCGAACCGGACGCCGCGCTTGAACGCCGCTACCAGCCGGTGGAAGTGTTGGAGCCTGAGCCGGAATTGGTCCTGAAGATGCTCCAGGGCATTAAAGACAAATACGAAGACCACCACCTCGTGAATTACGACGATGAGGCCGTTGAATCCGCCGTGCGTTTGGCGCAGCGGTATCTCACGGACCGCTTCTTCCCGGACAAAGCGATCGATGTGTTGGATGAAGCCGCTGCTTCCGTGAGCGCGCGCCGCGTTTCCGGCGAAGATATGGAGCGCATCCGCGCGTTGGATATCGCGTTGAACGCCATCCGTGAAGAAAAAGACCGTGCCGTGCAGGACCACGAGCTTGAACGCGCGACCAAGGCCCAGGATGATTTGGACCGCCTCTCGAAAGAGCGCGCCACGCTTGAATCGGCCTTGAAGAAAAAGAAAGAAGCAAAACGCATGCCGGTCACATTGGATGATATCGCGCGCGTCATTTCGCGTTTGTCGCGCGTGCCTTTGTCGGAAATCCTGCGCTCTGAGCGCGAACAGCTCGTGGCGCTGGAAGAACGTCTGACGGTTTCCGTGCTCGGACAAATCGAGGCCGTGAAAGCCGTCGCGGAAACCGTGAAGCGGTCACGTCTCGGCCTTTCCGATCCGCGCCGTCCGCGCGCGAGTTTCTTGTTCGTCGGTCCGTCGGGCACCGGCAAAACCGAACTCGCGAAAGCGCTCGCCAAAGAACTCTTCGGCCGCGAAGAGGCATTGGTGAAACTCGACATGTCGGAATTCGCCGAAGGTCACTCGGTTTCCAAACTGCTCGGTTCTCCTGCCGGATACGTCGGCTATCGTGAAGGAAACCGTCTCGCGGACACGATCCGCAAACATCCGCATGCCGTGCTCTTGTTCGATGAATTTGAAAAAGCGCATAGCGACGTGCAGCATTTGCTTCTGCAGGCGTTGGAAGACGGGAAAATCACCGATTCAAATGGCCGTACCATCCCCTTCCGTCACGCCTATGTCGTGCTGACATCCAATGTCGGCGCGGAGTATCTCAATCGTTCTGCGCTTGGATTTTCAGGAGATGTGACGTCCGGCTTTGAGACCTTGGTCCACGGACAGTTGCGCGAACGTTTCCGCCCCGAACTGCTGAACCGTATTGACCGCATCGTGGTGTTCCGTCCGTTGGAGAATGATTCCATGCGTGAAATCGTGCGCCGTGAACTTGATGAGACATTGAAGCGCCTCATTGAGGCGCAGGAAGTCGCCGTGTCCGTCGGTGATGAGGTTTTGGATTACCTCGTCAATCGCCAGCGTTCCGCCGAAGAAGGCGCCCGTGCCGCGCGCCGGGTCGTGGAAAAAGAAGTCGTCGGCATCCTCGGCTCATTCTTGCTCGAACATCCAAAGAAGAAGAAAGGCACGTTAACCGTCTCTAAAGATAAATTGAAGGTGGCGTGATAAGATAGGGCCATGGCTGACGAGGCGGCAGCAGTCCCTACGCCGGAAGAAGAATTGCCACCGGAAGAGCAGGAAGAGAAGCAGGCTTCGACGGTGAAACCAAAACCGAAAGGCCCAAGCGCGCGTTTCGGGCAGCTTTTGATGTTGGGAAATGATAATTGGACCGTGCGCGATGCGGATAAGGATGGCGTGACCGTCATGCGCCGTATCGGAAACTTGCTTGAAGAACGCCGTCTTTCAGCGGAAGAGTTCGAGAAGGCGAAGAGCCGTCCCCTGCCCAAGCAGATGAGCGCCAAAGGCTCGGCCTTTGCGTCGCGCGGATTATCGGCGGGCGGAACCGTCGGATTGCCCGAATCGCTGGGCGGTATCGCGCGCATCAGCGGTTACGATGCCGCCACGGGCGAGGTCCAGGTGGATGTTCCGGGCCGTGGTCCGACGTGGGTTTCAAAAAATACCATTCAGGATTTGATTTTGCCCGAAGGAGACCGCGAAAAGGGATTGGAAACATTTGCGGAAGCGACGGGACAAGAATCACCCGCGAAATTAGAAGCGCGAGAAAAGAAACAAGCCGCCGACCGGAAGAAAAAACAAACAGCCGCCGCGGTTGCGGAAGCGCCGACGGCGATGCCTGCGCCTGCGGTTCCTCCTCCGGCTCAAGTTCCGGCCGCGCCGGCCGAGAGACCGCCTGAGCCCGAGGAAGAAGCGCCTCCGGAAGAAGTGGAAATCGAAACCGAGACCCCTGTTCCGGAAAAAACCGTTCCCACACCCGCTGCACCTGCAACGAAACCCGCCACCACTCGGCCCGTCGTGGCCGTTTCGCGGACCATTCCTGTGGGCGGACCGGTCCCCTCCGTCGCCAAAACTCCGGCACGGAGATCCGCCGCACCGTCCGTCCGTGTTTCGCGGACCGTCTCCGTCGGTGGCGCCGCGCCAAGCGCGGGCACTGCTATCGGCGCGGCAGGAGTTTCCGCTTCCGTCGCCGGGGCCGCGCCCGCTGCGGCCGTTCCTGCGGCGGTTTCCGGTTCGGTTCAAATTCCGCAACCCAGCATACGCGAAACGCGCGCCCAGATGAGCGCCGACATGAAGGCGGTCGAGGTTCAGGTTCCGTCAGAAGCCCCGGCCGCAGCCTCCGGCGTTCAGGACCAGCAGCAACTGTATGTCCGTGCCGCGAATGCCCTGCAGGTGATTGGGGCGCGGGTCGCTACCCAGCGCGCGGCCATCCAGGACATGCAGGGCCAGGCAAACACCCTGCGCAACGAAATCGCGAACTTAAACGCTTCACAAGCCACGGCAGCCCAGCCGAGCGCCCAAGGCGCCGGACCATACCGGACTCCGGCTGCCGCGGATGTCTCAGGAAGGATCCAGACGGCTTCCCAGCAGCTCGGTGATTTGAACAACCGCGTCGCGTTGGCGCGTTTCAACCTGCAAGCCGATGAAGCCCGCGCCCAGCAATTACAAATCGGCACCAACTTGATGCGGAACGCGGCTCCCCTGGTTTCCAGCGGGAGGATGCCGAAATTCATGGCAGCCTTGGTGGAGCGGAGCATCCCTACGGATATCCCGGCGCCATCCCCCGCCCGCGCGGCCGCATTGGCCGCCACCCTCACGGGTGAAGCGCCTGAGCTGGCCGTGCCGGCCCCCGGGTCCGCGGCGGTCGCCGCTCCCATCGTTGCCGCCCCGCGTTCATTCGCGGCAGCTCCGCCTTCGGATTTTGATCGCGGCCAAGCGCCCGCAGCCGGCGCGGCGCGCGACGGAGGTATTGCCGCCCGCCAGGTGCTCCAAAAACGTGGATTGACCCTTCCGGCCGCAACAGTAGTCGCGTATTCGGCGGCCCAGCAGGCTGATCGTGCGGGAGGCGGCTATCAGGAAGGTTTGGGTTCGCCGGATGCGCGTACGGCCGCGTTCGGATCCGAGGGCGCGACCGCCGGCCGTCCGGTGATCGATACGATTCCGCAATCCTATTCTGCCGATCGTGACATTACCGAAGCCGAACAGGCGGAAGACGTGTTTGCCGCAGGCGCAGGAGGTCCGAGTTCAGAATTCGCCAAAAAACAACTGGAAGCCCAAAGAACGCAGGAGCAATTCCTCCCGGGCACGACGCCGAGCGTCGAAGGACCCGCTTTCGAAAAAGAAGCTGAGCGCAAGCAAGGGATCCGCCTCAGGCCGGAAGAAGGGGCCGAAGGCGCTCCGCCCGAGCCGGAGGCGTTGCGCGCGGCCGCTTTTGAGGCGGCGAAACAGCGCGCGCGTCTTGGCGCGTTGTCGGCCATCTCGACTGAAGAGGATGAAAAAGCCGGCGCGGCTTCGGCATTAAAGGCGGTGAAGCAGGTCGAAAGCGTGCGTCGCAATGTCAGCCGCATGTTCGACTTGTTTAACGCCGCGTTGGCCGTCGCGACCGTCGAAACCGTTCTCGGAGCGATCTGGGAAATTTTCGTCCTGCTCGCCAATATGAACGGCCGCGTCCTGACCTTGATGTTTTTCCGTGATCCAAAATCCTTGGTCCGTCGGCTCCTTCCTTCCGCGCAATTCCCTTATGAGGTCGCCGCCATTGTCGCGGTGGATTTTGCCTTAGTGGCGATCGTATTCCTGGGTTTTTGTATCTTGGTGGCGCCTTTCGTTATTTTCGCGGTTCTCGCCACGCTCGGTATCGGCGCTTTTGCCATCGTAGCCGTGGGTTCGTGATATACTGTCGACGTAACTTCCTATGAATGAACGCCTCCAGCGTATCCTGCTTGTCGTAGGATTCGTTCTCATTGTCGGCCTTTTAGCTTTCGGCTTGTATTGGGTCTTTTTTCGGCCGCAACCGACCGGTCCCGTCGTGACTCCGCCGGTGACAGGAAAGCCCGGAACGCTTCCCGGTACGGGGCAAGCTCCCCCGCCAGGAACGGTTACCTCGGTGACCCCGGGCTTGCCGACTCCGGGCGGCGTACCGACGCAGGTTCCGACGCTTCCGACCGGTGTTCCGTCGGTGCAGCGCACGGCGGTTCTGAGTGAAGCGCGCACGACTAATATCTCCATGAGCAAAGGCGGGCAATTGCGCGGATACAATCCGAATGACGGCAAATTTTACCGCATCGGAGCCGACGGGCAGGCCGTTCCCCTTTCCAACCAGGTATTTTTCAACGTGGACCAGGTGGCCTGGGCGAATGGTTCCGATAAAGCCGTGCTCGAATATCCGGACGGTTCAAACATCTACTACGATTTCGCCACGGACAAACAGGTCACCTTGCCGAAGCACTGGGAAGACTTCAATTTCGCGCCTCAAGATGACCGCATCGTGGCGAAGAGCATCGGAAACAACGAAGACAACCGTTTTCTCGTGGTGGCGAATCCGGACGGGACCAATGCCAAGGCCGTCGAACCGCTTGGCAATAACCACGACAAAGTCCATTCAAGCTGGTCGCCGAACAATCAGATGATCGCCTACTCTTTCACCGGTGAACCCATGGGATATGACCGTCAGCAGATTCTATTGCTCGGCCAGAACCGTGAAAACTTCAAGGGTTTGGTCGTGGAGGGCCGCGGATTCATTCCCGAATGGTCTCCGAGCGGCAAGAATTTGTTGTATAGCGTGTATTCTTCCGATAATGGATACATCCCTTCGATTTGGGTGAGCGGCGCCCAGGGAGAGAGCGTGAATGCCAACCGCCGCAATCTCCAGCTCAATACTTGGGCGGATAAATGCGCCTGGCAGAACGAAAACGTCTTGATTTGCGGCGTCCCCACGCAGCTCGGGCGTGGCGCAGGCCTCCAGCGTGAATTGTTTGAAAATACGCCGGATGAAATTTACAAAATTGACCTGGCCGCCGGCACCAAAGTGAACCTGGGAGCGCCGGCCGGTAACGCGGCCGTGAAAGAAATGACCATTACCGCGGACGGGAGCGCCGCCTTGTTCACCGACGCGACCACCGGCCGATTGGTGCGCTTCAATCTCCAATAAGTATGCATGACCGCCGCAAAATCCTCTGGCTATTGATCGGATTGTTGGTTTTGCTTTGCGTTTTGCTTGTGTGGAGCGAGTTCTTCCGTAACTGGAATACGTTTGAGACCGGCAAGCCGCCCGCTGGCACCCAGCAAAGGCTCCCGGACCCGACGCAGCCCGATATCCGTCCGAATGATCAGGCGCGCGGTTCTTCGGATCCGAAGGCCGTGACCATCGTCGAGTTCGCGGACTTCAGCTGTGTCTATTGTCGCGCGTCCGAACCGGAGCTTCGCCAGGTATTGACCGAGAATAAGGATTCCGTCCGCCACGTCTGGCGCGATTTGCCGGTGGCCAATGAAAATCCGGCCGGGACGCTGGCCTCCGTGGCCGGTCGATGCGCCGCGGAGCAAGGCCGCTTCTGGGATTTGCATGCGTTGTTGATGAGCTCACCTTCTCTGACCTTGGAAAGCATAAAAAACATGGGACGGACTCTTAACTTGAGCCAATTCACCTTTGAAGAGTGTCTGACTTCGGGCCGCCACGTGCAGGACATCCAAGATGACGTGGCGATTGCGCAAAGCCACGGCATGACCGGCGCTCCGACGTTCTTTATCGGTAAGCAGGTTTTGTCCGGATACGTCACGGCGGCCGACCTGCGCTGGGCTATCTTAAAAGCGAAACTTGGATACTAGTATGCGACGCTTTCTCGCCCTTTCCCTCCTCCTCGTCGGTTTTTTTCCGAGCGTTACGTTTGCGGCCGCTTGTCCAGCTTCCGGTTGCGGGGCGAGCCAATTTTGTGCGCGTGATGCGCGTATCCCGGAAGGATCGGCTTGCTATCCCACCTGCGATCCGGACGCTCCCGCAACCGCCACGACGTGTACCGGCGGGACCCGCTGCGTAAACGTCACCGGCCAAGGCGTTTGCGTTCCACCTGATTCGCCGTTGCTTACGGGAGGCGCTTCCACGAATCCGCGTTGTGATGCCGGCCGCACCTGTCCGACGGATCGCCGCTATGAGTGCGTTTCCGGCGAGTGCCGCATTCCGTTCGGCCAAGCCTGCACGGAAACCAGCCAATGCATGGAAGGAAGCACGTGTACGGGTTCCGGCACGGGCGGAAACGTGTGTAATCCGACCCCGGCAGGCTCCTCCGGTGGTTCGGAACCGGCGGAACGTCCGTTTCAATCCATTACGCCCCAGCTTGGAGCGCCGATTCCCGGCGCGGATTTGTCCGCGGCCGAGCGCGTCGGCGACGTGGTGAATGTTCCTTTTCTCGCGCAGTATATCAACGGCGCCTATCGCTACGGCGTCACCATCGTCTTGATCATCGCGATCGTTATGGTGGTATACGGCGGTTTCCGTTACCTCGTCGGGGCAAGCATGGGAGACATCCAGGCCGGCAAGAAAATCATCCAGGATGCCTTAATCGGCATGTTGATCGTTCTTGGCGCCTATATGCTTTTGAATACGGTGAATCCGGAAACGTTGAATTTAAGCGTACTGAAACTCCAGTTTGTGAGCCGCATTGATATTGATTCCGGCTTGCTTTTGACCCAGGCAGACACCCTCGATCCTGACGATGCTTCTTCCCGCGCGGAAATCCCCTCCCCGACCTTTACCGACTGTCCGTTAGATCTCAGCTCGCCCGTATCAGAACCGCCAAATACGACCGGCGACCGGCGCAGGGAATTTGGCGCAGAAATCGGGGCCGTCCTTACCGGCGCAACTTCCCGTGAACGCGTTTTACAAATCGCCGAAGCCGCGTCCATGTGCGGAGTATGGATGGGGAGCTGCGGTTCCACGGCCGAAGAAACGTATGAATTGGCGGGGAGCGAGCGACGCGGTCATCAAACGCATAGCGTTCCGCAAGTGCATTTCCCATTCATGCAATCGCTTAAATGCGCCACGTATAGCCGCGATTGCACGCAAGGGGCGGCTTCACGCGTATTTGATGTGATTGAAACCGCAATTCCCGGTTGGCCGGAGAGTTGGGCGTCTGAATTGCAGGCGGGCGACGTCATCACCATTTATAACGCCAACAGCGACGGATATGGTTTGCACCGGGCCATTTTTATGGGATTTGCGGGGAATGGACGTGCGAACGTCATTGATGGCGCCTATACCCGTACTGTCCGTGCGCACCAAACTTGCATCACGAATGATTGTCCGAATCCGTGGCCTTTGATTCGCACGTTCAGGCCTGAGCCGTAAATTCTCGTAGCACGTAACACGTAGCACATAACAAAAGGCCCGGAAGGGTTCTTTTGTTGTTACGTGTTACGTGCTACATGTTACGTGTCGTATGAAAAAGCCCCAGGTCGTTTTCGAATGCTCCAACTGCGGCGCCCAATCCACCAAATGGGCGGGCCAATGCGCCGAATGCGGAAAATGGGGCACCATCGCCCAGGGCGTGGTCGCGGCTTCTTCCGGCGCTTCGCAGACGGCTTCCAAGCCGGGTAAGACGCAATCCTTCTCAGAGTTGGTCAGCCAAGAGCAAGCTCCACGCACGGCCACAGGTTTTGGACCTTGGGATCGTCTCTTGTCGGGCGGACTCGTCGCCGGTTCAGTGACGCTTCTCGGCGGCGAACCCGGCATCGGCAAATCGACTTTGCTTGCACAGGCCGCCATCGCATCCGCTGCCAAAGGCGCCGCCGTTGTTTATGTGACGGGCGAAGAGTCTCCATCCCAAGTGGCTTTGCGCTTGAAGCGTCTGTCCCCCGCCCTGCCGCCATCCCTTTCTTTTTTGGATGAAACTGACGCGCTCACCATCGCCGCGACCATTGAAATGACCAAACCCGGTCTCGTGATCGTGGATTCGGTGCAGGCCATGCGCCATGCCGACGTCCCCGGCGAAGCCGGAAGCATTTCACAAGTAAAAGCTTCGGCCGCCGTTGTCTCTGCCGCTGCAAAGAAAGCGAATGTCCCCGTGATTCTCGTCGGACAAGTAAATAAGGATGGCGATTTAGCCGGTCCGCGCTTGCTCGAGCACTTGGTTGATACGGTGGTGATGATGGAAGGCGACCGCCAGCAGTCTTTCCGTTTATTGCGCGTGGTGAAGCATCGTTTTGGCGCGACGGAGGACGTGGCGCTTTTCGCGATGAAAGAAAGCGGACTTGAAGAGGTTTTAGATCCATCTGCGGCTTTGCTCGCCGACCGTCCGAAGAATGTCTCCGGTACGGTCGTGAGTTGTTTGATGGAGGGTTCTAGGCCCTTACTTGTCGAATTGCAGGCTTTAGTCACTCCGGCTGGCTTCGGTACACCCATGCGCCGAGTTTCCGGCGTGGAATTGAACCGCACGGGTTTATTGCTCGCCGTTCTCGGTCGTCGTGCCGGGTTTGGCTTTGGAGATCAGGATGCGTTCGTGAATACCATCGGCGGCGTGGAAGCCAAGGACCCGTCGGTGGATTTGGCCGTGTGTCTCGCACTCGCATCTGCGAAAGCGGATAAACCTTTGCCGGAAGACCTGGTGGCCTGGGGAGAAGTTGGTTTGGCTGGCGAATTGCGTCCGGTCGGACGACAGGAAGCGCGTTTGAAGGAAGCCGCCCGTCTCGGATTCAAAACCGCCCTGGTTCCTGCACAAAAAGAACCGATCCAGGCGCCGGCTGGATTGCGAGTCGTGCAATGCGCGATGTTGAAGGAAGCTATCCGAACCGCTATTCCCGGTGTGCTGTAACGCGTAAACGTTCAACTTCCCGTTTCAGAACGGGGTGTTTTATTAGCTCCGGATCTTCATCCACGATTTTTGCGGCGTCACTTTGCGCTTTGGCGATGATATCGGTGTCCGTGAGTCTCGCAATACGCAAGCCAAGCTCACCGCTTTGTTGCGTGCCGAATAGATTTCCACTACCCCGACGTTTCAAGTCTTCTTCTGATAAACGGAAACCGTCGCTGATGGTTTCAAGCAATTTCAAGCGCTGGAATGATTCTCCTTCCGCATCCGTCAGCAAATAGCACGAACTAGCCAAGTTGGATCGCCCGACGCGGCCGCGTAATTGGTGAAGTTGGGCTAAGCCGAAGCGTTCCGCGCCTTCAATAGCGATGATGGTCGCATTCGGAACATCCACGCCGACTTCAATCACCGTGGTGGAAACCAAAACTGGCGTCTCTCCATCAATAAACTTTTGCATGGCTTCCTCTTTTTCCTTCGCCTTCATGCGGCCATGCAATAAACCGATTTTAATGCCTTCAAGTGGGCCTTTGGATAGTCGCTTAGCCTCTTCCGTCGCGCTGGAAATGCCGAGCGCATCCGAAGGGTCAATCAGAGGGCAAACCACGAAGACGCGTTCTTTCCTTTCGACGGCCTCGCGCATGGCTGCATAAGCCTTATCGCGATTATTCCCATGGCAAACCGTAGTTTTGATTGGTAAACGTCCGGCAGGCTTTTCCATAATCACCGAGACTTCCAAATCGCCATACATGGTTAAAGCCAAAGAACGCGGAATGGGCGTCGCGGTCATGCTGAGTAGATGCGGCACCTTTCCATCCGTGCGCCAGGAAACGACGAGGGTTTCGCGCTGGTCTACGCCAAAACGATGCTGTTCATCCACCACGGCCAAGGCGAGGTCCGCAGGCAGGCGCTTGGCTTCTAAGAGCGCATGGGTTCCCACGAAGACCGCGTTCCCCTGCTTCACCATGTCTTCCCAGCCTTCGGTTTTCTCGGTGCGCGTAATCAAAACGAGTGGAATGGGGAGCGTCCCGTACAATCTCCGTAATGCGGCATAGTGTTGTTTGGCTAGGATATCCGTCGGCGCAAGTAAAGCCGCAGATCCGCCCGCATGTTGGACATGGGCCATCAAAAACGCGGCGACCACGGTTTTGCCGGAGCCGACGTCGCCCTGGATCAGGCGGCGCATCGGTCGCGTGCTTTCCATATCCTTAAGCGCGGCCCAGGCTGCTCGTTTTTGATCGCCGGTTAATCCATACGGCAATTTCTTCACGAAGTTCTTGGCGAAGTTCTCATCAAAAGGTACGGGCGGCGCGCCATGGATGTCCGCATCTTTACGCGCAGCTCTTAATGCGACTTGATAGGCTAGCATTTCAATATACGCCAAAGCCTTTCGTCCCTCTTCCGCTTCTTCGATGGATTCCGGTTGGTGGATCTTCTTCAAATTTTTGATGAACTCGACAGTTTCTTCGGCGGTTTCCAAACCAATAGTGTCGGTAGAAAGATTCTCGAATGCGTACGCCATTAAACGACGATAGGTTTTTTGCGCGAGCGTTCCGGATAAGCCATAGACCGGCGCAAGTTTACCTGCGGCGAGCGTATCTTTCTCAGTAGATTCCCACAGCGGATTTACCAGAGTCTTTCCAAAACGTGGATCGTATTTCACTTTGCCGGATAAGAAAATTTCGCGGCCTTCAACGAATTCCGTCAAAACCCAGGGCTGGTTAAAAAAGTTGGTGGTGAGCTTGCCGGTCGCATCTGACACGCTGAGCTTGAAGACCTGGAACCGTTTGCGGAACGTATTCACTTTCGCGCATTTCTCCACTTTTACTTTGAGCGTGACATTCTCCCCCGCCATCGCCTCGCGGATGCTGGTGATTTTGGAATAGTCGTCGTAACGACGCGGAATGGTCAGGAAGAGGTCTTCAATGGTACGGATGCCCAAAGACTCCCACGCATGCCGAACCGACGGCGTCGCGCCTTTTACGAAGGATACGGGTTCATCCCAGCGGAGCATGGCCTGATCCTAGCACAACAAAAAACCCCGGCATAAACCGGGGTTTTTCGATGGTGCGGCCATGTCGATTCGAACGACAGACCTCTTCCTTCGCAGGGAAGCGCTCTATCCAGCTGAGCTATGGCCGCAGATTTGCTTTCTAAACCGGAGTCTAAAGACGCAAAAGCCGGGCAACTATATCCGATAAATGCTCACTTTGCAAGTCCATATCCTCCTTTAAGTATTGGCGCAGGTGGTTGCGGAGGGTTATGGGGTCCTGAGCCTCCAGTTCGACGCGTAAACGGGGCACCAGGGGGCTTTTCGCGTCAATATAGAGGACTTTTACGAATGGGGGCTGATAGACGATGGAGAACTGGTCCAAATCCTGGAACATCATCAAACGTCCGTTCCAAACGATGCCATTATCCCCTACCTGGACCAGGATCTTTTCCGGGTCTTTATTGCCAACCAAAAGCAGCAAAATCCCCATCAGCAAAATGATGAAGGCGAAGAGGAAATTCGCCGTCCAGACGGCATAGGCCATCAAGGTAACGGCGATTAATGCCATCACGAAATACCACGCCGGGCCGCGGTCGAATTTCATGAACGCCGGCGCTTCCCAAACAAAGCGGTCTTGGCTTGAGATGACGGCATCTTCCACCTGGGGCGGAAAGGATCGCATACCCCGCTAGTATAACATGAACCTTGCTATTTCATCTCTTTCGCATCCGTCAGCACTTCTTTCGCATGTTCCGCCGGCTTTACCGTTTCGTACACTTTGGAAATCTTGAGATCCGGACCGATCAGAAAACTGACACGATTGGTGCCCATGTATTCGCGACCCATGAATTTCTTCTTGCCCCAGACTTTGTAGGCGTTCACTACCTCTTTCTCTTCATCGGCCAACAAAGTAAATGGTAGAGAATATTTCTCGACGAACTTCGCATGCTTCTTCACGGGATCAATACTAATCCCCCACACGGTGATTCCCATCTTCTTAAAAGCGCCGTAATTATCGCGGATGGTGCAAGCTTCGACCGTGCATCCCGGAGTATCGTCCTTGGGATAGAAATAGATAAGCGTCCACTTCCCTTTTTGGTCTTTGAGCGAGTGCATCTTCCCCTTTTGGTCAGGCAGGGTGAAATCAGGCGCTTTGGAGCCGACTTTAAGCATATGGGTAAGTTTACCATGTTTAACTGCCCCTTCGCGTTCCAGGATTTCTTTCTTCGCCGCCGCGCCCCAGGCATATCCGCCAATGGACCCGTCCGAGCGGACCACGCGATGGCAGGGCACGTTTTTCGTGTCGCGATTCTTATTTAAGGCATTGCCGACGGCCCGTGCGGCTCCGGGCGCGCCCATGGCCATGGCCACTTCGCCATAGGTCATGGTTTTCCCCTTCGGGATTTTACGCACCACGTCATAGACGCGTTCGGTGAAGCTCTTCATGTGTTCAAGTATCAAGTAACAAGTAACAAATAACAAGGGATACAAAAACCGGGCCGAAGCCCGTATTTTTGATACTTGCTACTTGATCAGCTCCTCCACCGGGCAACCGAAGACGTTGGCGAGTCCGAGAAGGGTCTTGATGGTCGGGTTCTTATTCGCGCCCGATTCCAGCTTGATGATGGTGTTGTAGTTCACTTTCGCTTTCTTCGCGAGCTCCTCGCGGGAAAGGTCCAGCTTGGTGCGCTTTTTCTTGATGTTGCCGGCGATCTTATTCACGTTGTATTTGGGGGTCTTTGCCATATCAAAAGATTTCAATATCAAACGGTACCGAGTCGGCACTATAAATTTCCGAATAAGCGATGTCAAGACTCGGGAGATAAAAAACCCGACGACTTTCGGCGTCAGGGCATCTCCGTGAGTCCGGAGGGTGTTTTGCCGACCTCAGCCCAACTCTTCACGACGACGATGTTCGGACCGGCGTCGATGATGTTGGCGTTGTGGGGCTGGCGGAAGAGACCCAGATTGGGGACGACCCCCATGAGCTGGGTCAGCTTGAGCAGGTCATCGTCGTAGAACCAGTCTAGACGGAGCTCCGTGACCACGGGGGCCTTGGAGACACGCCGTCCGCTCGCGATGAACGGAAGGTCCACCTCGTGGGCCTTGAGCCACTGCCGAGCGAGGCTCGCGGCTTGCGGACTCGACGAGCTGACGATGAAGAGCTCGTGCTTGCGCTCGACGAGCTGCTGGATGCGCCGGAGCGCACCCGATACGGGCTCGAGCCGCTCGTGGTACTTCTTGGTCTCGTAGACCAAGCGCTGCACGTGGCGGTACCGCTTGAAAGCCTTTTGGCCGCAGTGCTTTTGCACGAGCTTCCGGCAGGCTTCCACCGGCACTTCGGCGTTGTACAGCTCCTTCAGGAGCGTGGCTTTGAGTCCGTGGCTGTCAACGACAAGCCCATGGAAATCCAAGCCGATTCTCATTTCTGACCTCCGGCCTGGTTATGGGTTGATGGTTGAGGGGGTTCGAGGAGCTGGCGGGAGATTAGAGGAAATTCCGGGAAAAATCAACGGTCAAAACACCCCGACGTACAACGGGGTGTTTTCTTGGCTTATGTAAGCCTAATAATTGATTTCAACCTTGGCTCCGGTCGGACAGGGGGCGAACTCACACCGCGGCCCCGTGCGACCGACATAAGAGCCATCCGGGCATTGTTTGGCTTCCATGGTGCAGACGACGCCTCCCGGCCCGCCATCCGGTTCAACAGGCATTGGGCGTTCCACGTAGGAAGGGCCGCGCATCGTCCCGCCAAAAAGCACATAGGCGCCGAGAACGATGACCGTAAGTCCGAGAAGGCCGATGGCGAGCCAAAGGCCGGTTTTGTCTTGGTTCATAAGGAAGAATTTATTTTTAATCATCCTAAGTATAACACGGCCAAATACCGGCCCTTGACCCTCACGTAACGTTAGGCTTTAGTCTCTGCATCAGGTGAGGTCGACACCCATCACTTCCCTGCCCTATGCCCTACACCGTCAACAAATTAGCCCAACTCGCAGGCGTAAGCGTGCGCACGCTTCATTACTACGATGAGGTTGGTTTGTTGAAGCCGTCCAAGATCGAAAAGAACGGCTATCGGTCATACGAAGAACGCGAGCTGCTCAAACTGCAGCAAATCATGTTCTTCCGCGAACTCGACTTTCCGGTCGAGGAGATCAAAAAGATCATGTCGTCCCCTGCGTTCGACATGCGTCAGGCCTTGCGTGATCACCGGGTCATGATCGAGCTGAAGAAAAAGCGTTTGGCAGGATTGATCAAAACCATCGACAAAACTATTCAAAAACTTGATTCCAAAAAACCTATGGACGAAAAAGACATGCAGGAAGCGTTCGATACGTTCGGCGAAGACACCGTGAAGAAATACGCTGAAGAAGTGAAACAGCGCTGGGGCCATACCGAGGCGTATAAGCAATCCATGGAGCGCTATGCGAAGACGACCAAGGAGGATATGGAGAAGTACAAGAAAGATGCTGATATCTTCATGAAGAAAGCGGCTGAAGTCTCCGCGCATGGCGCACTCAGTCCGGAATTCCAGGAGATTATCGCGCAGCACTTCGACGCCTTGCGCACCTGGTACGAACCGAACTTCGAAATGTATCGCGGTTTGGCCAAGATGTACGTGGATGACCCGCGTTTCACGGCCTACTACGAAAAGTACAAGCCGGGTCTTGCTAAGATCTTCAGCGAGGCCATGCTTTACTACGCCGATCAAAACGAGCCGAAGAAATAAATAGAAAGTAAAACCACCCCAGGAGGGGTGGTTTTCTATTTCTTCTTTTTTGATTTTACGAACTGGATAGCCGCACCCAAGATAGCTCCAATCAGATAATATACAGTAAAGAGCCCGAGTGTTCGCGCGAAGAAAAGAGAAATCTCTACCGCGCTCCGACAGGAGGATGTGGGTTGCATGACCTGCTGAACGCAGCCGCTCTGAGCCGTCCAATAAGTACAGACCGGTTCGATATTGGGACAGAACGGCGTTGTGTCCGACATGAACCCGCTCAGTATCGAGTATGCATGGCCCGTGAAAAAGGCGGGGTACAGAACCAAGCTTCCAACGTCGCTACGTATCGCGGAGACGATGAAAAAGGCGCAGATGTAGAATCCGTAGAGAACGAAGCAAACAGCGAGCCCGATCAAACCACCATTCATCCAATGAAGTGTGGTTTTCTTCATATTATCTTTTCACCCCCACGATCATCTTCATCCCCTCCGGTCCTGTTTGCGCGACATGGTTCGTCCCGGCGGGAAAGTCCACGCGGTCCCCTTGTTCGTAGGTCGTCGTCACTCCGGCGGCATCCGTGATCATCAGCTTCCCCTTCAAAATCACATGCACCGTTTCTTGGTCATGTGTATGCGGCTCGTTCGGCATATCCCCCGGCCGGATCGAAACGACCTGAATATCGGTAAACCCTTCGGTTTCCAACTGCATCGTCCACTCTTGTTCTTTCATAGTGAAGCTTATTTGCTCTTAAATAGATCAGACGTCTTCAATTTCGCCACGCCGAACAGATAGACAATTTCCAAGATGCCGAGCGTGTTCACGAACATGAGGATCACGAACCACCACGGTTGGTTACGGCGCGCGGAATGCCAAAGCGCCAAACCTTTCCAAACCACGCTCCAAACGATGAGGATGATAAAAAGCGCAGGCATCGCGACCATGAGAGAAATGAGTTGTTGGTTGTCCATATTAGGTTAGTGTAAATTCTACTTTTACCGTGTCTCCGTGATCAATATCCTCTTTCTTTCGTATCTCCCCACTTACGACGATCCAGAAATTCCCTTTGGCGCTTCTTGGATGCAGCTTACCTTTCCAGGTCGTTTTGCCAAGTTTGAACTTCGCCATCAGATATTTGAATTGATCCGGCTCCATCTCCGCCTCCTTCTTTATCTCTTGGGTTAACTTTTTACCAGTATCGATGAAAAACCACCCTCCCCTCGTCCAAATTGATGGCCGGGGATATTGGAAGAGTTTTCCTTTTAGTTTAAAGACCTGCTTCATACACTTGCACCATGCGGTCAATAAACCAGAATTTGATGGTCATCACCAACAAGCCTGACAGAGTAAGGGCAACCAGGTCCTGGTTCCAGGCAAACCAGAGAAAAGCCAATGCCGTCGGAATGTTCAGCGCATTCAACAGGGTTGGAAGATCCTTTTTGAAATATTTTTTATCTTTGTAGTAGAGCTTTTCGCCCAGCACCCCTTTGCTCATCCAGTTATCAATCCGTTTTGGCGCGGGAAATAGCATTGGATTTATGATGATCCAGACGATCAGCGCGGCGAGCAGCCATAGATTATGGGAATACAACCCGACCGCGAGCAGCGGCATGGTTAATGCGCGCGTCCACCCGCTCCATGGGTTGGAGTGCCTATCCCAGGTTTTTTCACTTAAGATGGCCATGTGGTTATACGAAAAGCTGGACAATGGCTACTACGGCGATAATCCCCCATACCACATTCAACGCCACCGACTGATAAACCTTTTTATACGCCGCGACGACAATGATCCCGACCGCACCGGTGAGATTGAGCAATTGATAGGCTAATCCGGTCGGAGCCAGGACGCCAAAGCTCCCAAGAAAATACGCGGCCAGGATCGCAAGCGCCCCATACCACCCGGCAATTTCGATAAGCAAGTTCTTTTTCATATGAATAGTTACACTTTTTGTTGTTTTCGCTTTCCCGCGCCGTCGGCCGCCAGGATCTTTCGCATTTCCTGTACGCTCTTCGGAACATTCTCAACCCGATCAAGCACCCCATCCGATAACCACAGGATTCGGTCCACGAATTCCTTGTCTTCCGGTTCGTGCGTGATCAAAAGGATGGTCTGGTTCAGCTCGCGGTTCAAACGGCGGAATAATTCCAAAACCACGCGGGCCGAAGCGCTGTCCAGGTTTGCGGTCGGTTCATCCGCCAAAAGCACTTTCGGATTATTCACGAGCGCGCGGGCGACCGCGACGCGCTGCTGTTCTCCGCCGGATAGCTCGCTCGGATAGTGGTGCAGGCGGTTTCCCAATCCCACCAACTCCAATAACTCTTTCGCATGGTGTTTGCGCGCCTTTGTATCGTTTCCTTCGGCCATGGCCGGCAAATACACGTTTTCCCAAGCCGTCAGTTCCGGGATGAGCGCGTATTCCTGAAAGATGAATCCAAGCGATGCCAAGCGGAATTTTGTTTTCTCCTTGTCGCTGAGCGCGAGAACGTCTTCGCTGCCGATCAGGATTTTTCCGCTCGTCGGCGTATCAATAAGCCCGATCTGGTGCAGGAGCGTTGATTTTCCCGAACCGCTGCGTCCCATGATCGCCACCAACTCCCCTTTCTTCACATGGAAAGACACGTCACGCAAAGCATGGATCGGGACATCCCCCGGATAGGTTCGAGTTAGGTGCGAGACATTGATCATAGGCTAGCGCGACAGGGATTTGAGAATGGCGGCCCTTGCGACGAGCCAGGCCGGAATAAGGCCGGCCAATAAACTCGCCACGAGCAAGCTCACGATGCCGGCGATAATGGCGGTTTCGCTATAGACCGGCGAAAGGTAGCCGAAGATCACGTCAATCGGATTCGCGTACATGAATGGCGTCAGGACATAGAACACGAAGAAATACCCGATCAAGACTCCGCAAAAGGAATAAAAGAGAGATTGGAAAAGATAAGACATCACGATGATCCCGGACTTGATGCCTATCGCCTTCAGAATGCCGATCTGCCGCCGCTTATTGATGGCATTCACGTAAATGAGGACGAACATGGTGATCGCCGCTACCAGCACGCTAATCACGCTCACGATGGCAGAGATCAAGTCCAGCGCGCTCAAGAAGGCCGCAAAGGAACCCAGGAGAACGGTGTAAGGCTGAATTTTTAAATTCGGCGCGACGTCTTCGATGCGGCGCACCAACGTATCAAGCGAGGTGGTTTCGACATCCGCTTTTACGAGGATTTGCGTCGCTTCGTTATGGGTCGAAAGGATGGATTCGGCTTCTTCCACCGTAATGAAAGTTTCAAATAATCCGATCGCGTCATTATAAATCCCTTTGACCGTGTATGGCCGTGAAACTTCATTCGCGAACACGATCCTTACTTTATCGCCCACGCGCACTCCCCCCAAATCCGAGGGCGCGAAGAGGCCATATCCGCCCGCCAATGCCGAGCTGAGGACGATTTGGTCGTGGTCCGTGGGTTCGAGCCACTCTCCGTCGATGAGGAATGTATGGAGGGAGAGTACGCGCTTCTCCTCTTCCGGATGGATGGCGACGATGGCGCCGGAGATGTATTTGAATACGCCGTTTTTCAATTTATCGAAACCAATAGATCCGGCGAGCAGATAGTGCCGCGACGTGGCGATGACGCCGGGAATGGTTTCGATTTCCGCGCGAAGGTCGCCTTGGTCCGGGATATACGCTTTTACGCGGGGCTCCTGTTGCGCGCTGATGGTGACATGCGCGCTGAACAGGTTGATGATGCTGCGCACCATGAGGTCCTGGAGTCCGAAAAGCATCCCTGACACGAACAAGATATTCAAATACGAAAGGGAGATGATGAACACGAGCAAAACCGCCGTGGATCGGCTTCCGCGCAAAATGGATTTATACGCGAGAAAGGCGGCGGTTTTGATTTCGTGGGTGTTCACATGGGAAAGAATTCGGTCGCGTTCTATGTCTGTGCGGCTTTTTCCAGGTCAGCAATGATGATTTTCTTCATTTGAAGCATGGCATGCATGACGCGTCCCGCCTTTGCCTTATCCGGGTCTGCGAGAAGTTCATTCAGCCTGCGAGGAATGATCTGCCATGTGACGCCGAATTTATCGACACACCAGCCGCATTGTTGGATTTGACCGCCGTCCGTCAGCTTATTCCACAAGCTGTCTAACTCCTCCTGGTTTTCACAATTCACTACAAAAGAAACCATGGATGACCGTTCAAAACCGGGAACCACACCGCCATTCAATGCTTGGAAGCTCTGTCCTTCGATTTCGAAATCCATCACCATGATTGAGCCTTCCGGACGGCCGGAAACCTTGGCTGATTCCGCATCGTAGCGCTGTTCGCTCACGATCTTGGCGTTCTTGAACGTGGTCATGTAGTAATTCACGGCTTCTTCGGCATTGTCCACGAACCAGATAAAAGGAGAGATTTTTTGCATAGGTTATTTTTTCAGAATGAAATAGTCATCGGCTCACTCACAAAGTATGCCCCATCCGTGCAACCATAGCCGGTTGCCTGGACGCGCCACTCCCCGCCTCCCGTCATCGCCGGATGGATATTTGCGCGACACAGGAATTCGCTTTCGGCTTCGGTACAGCTTGCGCCTTGGCCGCCCCAAAACATATCGGAATCCGGCTTGTAGCCCACCTCCTGCGCTTCGTATGCGTTGTAGTCGCATTTCTGGCCGAGGATCCACGTGATGCTCGCTTTCTGTGACTCAACCGCCAACTTCGGAGCTTGTCGGAATTCGCCGTGCGCTTTTCGCGGGAATACCATCTGCACGTCGTTTTGAATCAGATACGCAACCACACCGATCGTAGCAATGCAGCACACCACGATCGCGGCGAGAACCAGAGCTCCTGTTTTTGATGCTTCCATATATCAAAGTGTACCTGACATGTGTGAAAACAAAAATCCCGCAAAAGCGGGATTTTTGGTGGCGGAGAGGGTGAGATTCGAACTCACGGTACGGTTTCCCGTACGACGGATTTCAAGTCCGTTGCTTTAGACCACTCAGCCACCTCTCCGTGATCAGCGGCCTTAAAATACGCGTTTTTTGTGATTTTGTCGAGTAACCTGCCATACTTGCTACGAAAAGCATAAATCGGTACAGTAAGCCCGCTTTTCAGCCAAATTCACGGAGAGGTACCCAAGAGGCTGAAGGGGGGAGATTGCTAATCTCCTAGGGGTCTAAAAAGCCCGCGAGGGTTCGAATCCCTCCCTCTCCGCCATGACAACTTAGTATCGGATGACTCATATGCCTTGGTATGTGCGCGTTCGATGAGTTGTGACCAATAAAACGACCCTTTCTGGGGTCGTTTTGTTATGTTAGGGTTTGGCTAATTTATGAAGTCCGATAAGAATAGCGAACGAATCGCCCTAGAGCTGACCGACACAGCCAGAGATAACATTTTTGTCGATTCCACAGTTCACGGCAGGGTCAAGGTAGCGGGTAAAGGGAACAAATTTTTTCGTACTAAAGTTTTCCTTTGGAAAAAAGAGCATCCCGTCTGGTTCTTGCTGGGAGTAGTCGCATCCATCTTTGGTATTATTACTGGTTTAATATCTTTCTACCAATTCTTTTTTCCTCAGAAGTCGCAATCGCAATACGCTCCACAGACGATTGGTGATCATTCTTCAGGAAATCTACAAGTACAAGGCAATGTCACTATCGATCAAGCTCCAGCTCCTAAGTTTGACGTTGAGGTTCAACGGTTGGATGAGCCAGATGGAGAGCTATTCATGACGCAAGTGCTGATTAAGATATTGTCTGACTTTCCAGTTGCTGGGCTTGAGATGGGGGTACGAGATGTTCCTAGCATTGAGCGCATTGAGGTTCTTCCGGGTGGATTCGGTACTCTAGGAAGAATGTATCTTAACAAGGTAGAAGGCCATGCTTACGTTGAGACACCAAATGCCAGCGGCGAATATCAGATACGTGTTTACACGAGAGAGAAAGAACATATATCAGGTAATAATATAGATATCACAGGCCCCTAAGATTGGTCTTTCACGTCAGTGATTCACCTGCCCCAAATCCATCCGGCCCTCGACCCCCGAAACAGCCCTCAATACACCGCAGGGTCTGGGTACCCAACTCCCCTGCCTCGCCATATAAAAGCGACCCGAAAAGGTCGCTTTTATTGTTTTACGGATACATTTCTGTATGCCAAGATGAGCATTACCTACAAAAATATGGCCACCATCAACCCCTACATCAACTTCAACGGAAATGCCGAGGAAGCATTTACATTCTACAAATCCGTATTTGGCGGAGAGTTCGGAAAGATCACTCGTTTCAAAGATATCGCAAGCGCTGAATTTCCCGTAGCAGAAAAAGAGGCAAACAAAATCATGCGTATTACTTTGCCCATTGGCAAGAATATGTTGATTGCCAATGACGTTCCGGAAATGATGGGACGAGTCAATGAAAATGAAAATAGATCTAAGATTGCAGTCAGCGCAGAAAGCCGTGAAGAAGCCGAAAAACTATTCAACGGACTTTCAGAAGGCGGAACGGTTGAAATGCCGATGGATAAAAGTCCTTGGGGGACATACTTTGCCATGTTTAGAGACAAATATGGCATTGAGTGGACAGTGGAGTTTGATTCAAAATAGTCTGACCCATCCTCAAAAGAAACTTGCGGCTACTATTGGCGCCTCGATTCTCCTTGTTGGTATCTTGGTAGTTTTTGTCATACTCGCGCGACAGGAGAAGTTGTCATACGCATCTCCTCTCATCGCAGGTCCCATTCGTTATAACTGCGAACTTAGCGGAGGCACGTTCCAAAACGATCGCTGCACATGTCGGATTGAGGGCTTTCAAACTCAGGAATTAATGTACGACAAAGATACCGGGTTTTGTCAGTCAACTGTCGGGGCTCCCGCCGGAGATGCGTTTAATGCTTCGATCGGTCTTCCGTATGGGGAATATGATTATTGGACGCAGATCGTCGTAGATCTCTGTACAAACAGCGGCGGAAATATTTCGGGTGCCGCATGCATCTGTCCTTCAGGCAAAAACTATTCGAAGACGAACGGAAGATGCGAGTAAGCTAGACTGGTGTAGGGGTCGGGTACCTAACTCGAATAGCCCTTCAAAGAAAAACGACCCATTAGGGTCGCTTTTCTTTTGGGAAACCGTTCTTATTTCTTGTATTCCAGGATATCTCCCGGCTGACAGTCCAAGGCCTTACAGATCGCTTCCAAAGTCTCCAAGCGAACCGCTTTGGCTTTGCCGTTTTTCAAGATGGAGATATTCGCCATCGTGATACCGACTTTCTCCGCAAGTTCGGTGACGCTCATTTTGCGCTTCGCCAGCATGACGTCAATGTTAATGATAATTGCCATGTGGGTATTGTTAGACGGTTAAGTCGTTCTCGGATTTCAAATCCACGGCATTCTGCAAAATCCGTTCAAATACCGCCGCGGCCGTGGCGATCACGATCGAGGAGAAGGTGGCAATGATGCCAAGCATGATAGCTCCCGCCGCATCCTCGCCGTTGCTGCGCGCGGCAATCATGAGGTAGGCATCTGCCCCGATGATAGCGCCGGCCGTAACGAGCGCGCAGTATTTTATCGTTCGCATGGCGTTCACCGCCGCTTGCGAAAATACCTTGTTTTCTCCGACATAACCTAACACCTTGATTGCCTGATAAAGCGCCACGAAAAACGGAATAGACCCCAAATACGCATAGGCCAGGAATGGATCTGTGAAGTAGATCTCAAGCAGCGTGGCATCCACATTCCGGCCTTCGAGGTGCGGCTCCCAAAGCATAAGGGCAAGAACCCCGACGCCGATGAGGGCAATGACGACTTGAAGAAATAGAGTCGAGCTTTTTTTCATAGATGATTCTTATATTTATAACCCTAGGGTACGCTAGTGCTTATCGTTTGTCAATATGTATTTATCGTTCTACGAATAAAAGTGCGAATAAAGGCTTATTCGAGCCAAACTTTGTGGCGGTTTCGTGTTAAAATAAAACGTATAATTTTTTGAATATAGTCTTATGTCCAAATACGTTGACGGGTTCGTGCTCGTGGTTCCAAAAAAGAATGTCGCCGCCTATCGCAAGATGGCGACCGAGGGAGCAAAAATGTGGATGAAGTACGGCGCGCTCGAATATATGGAATGCATGGGTGATGACTTGAATCCGAATACGGATATGGCAGGTATGAAGGCGCTGACGTTTCCGAAAATGGTCAATTTGAAGAAGAATGAAACCGTCTGGTTTTCGTTCATCACTTACAAGTCCAAGAAGCACCGCGACCAGGTGAATAAAAAAGTCATGGCGCAAATGAACAAAGAAGCCGAGAAGTACAAGGATATGCAGATGCCCTTCGACATGAAGCGCATGGCATACGGCGGATTCAAGGCCATGGTGCAAGCCGAAAAATAGTAAAACGACCCGAAAGGGTCGTTTTTGCTATGATGCATACATAAGCCCATGCCCCGTTGGCACGTCTATATCCTGCGTTGTCGGGACAAGAGTCTATACACCGGCATTTCTACCGACGTAGAAGCGCGTCTTGAAAAACACAATTCGGGAAAAGGTGCGGCCTATACGCGCAGCAGAAAACCCGTTGAGCTTGTTTGGTCGAAGACGTGCAAAACGGAATCGTCCGCGCGCAAACAAGAAGCAAAAATAAAATCCTGGTCCAAAGCGGAAAAGGAGGCCTGGATCGATGTTTCACGGAAACAATAATCTTTTGTATACTGCTCTGTATGAAGAACATTTCACTTGCCTACATCGTTTTGATTGCCGCAGCCGCCTTGCTGGGCGGACTGTTGATCGGTTGGGCCGTCGGATATGATGCCGGGTGGGAACGATCCAAATCAGAACCGGTACAAAGCGGGACCATGGACCCATCCATTACGAATTTTCAACAATGTGCAGATGCGGGTAATCCGATCATGGAATCGTATCCGCGCCAGTGCCGCACGCCCGATGGCCGCAATTTTGTCGAAGAGATCCCCGTCCCGACCAAGCCGTCAGCCTCGGGGACGGATTGTTTGCCCGCGGGCTGTAGTGGCGTTGTCTGCGCCGATGCGGATGAAGCCGCGAATATCGTTACGACGTGCGAATACCGCCAGGAATACGCCTGCTACAAACTGACCAAGTGCGAACGCCAGGCTTCCGGCCAATGTGGTTGGACCAAGACCGCCGGTTTCAACGCCTGCCTCTCCAATCCCCCGGCGCTTCAGTAGGCCCTACAACGCCGCCAAGACCGGATCACCGAGACGATAGTTGGTGAAGAACGCATCCGAAAGGTCATCAACTTTTTTCGCCCAATTCGCGCCATAGAGCTGCGCGGCCACGCTGGAAGATTGGATCCAGCGCAAAACGCCTCCCTTTTCGACCGCATAGACGTTCGGCATGGATTCGATCTTCACTAACCGCACGCCGGGGCGGTAGGTCACATTCCCTCCGAGCGGAAGCGAAGCGAGTTCGGCGTCCGTAATCGTTTTCACGTTTTTAAAATCCGCATACCAGGTGAAATACACGCGTTCATGCGGGAAAGCGTAACGTTTCCCATTTGCGCCACAATAGTAGACGGCTGAAGCGGACTTGGATTTCACCAAAGATCCCGAAGCGCAGGCGGCCGGAGTCCCGTAGGGCACGAGTCCTTTGTCTTCGTTGATGTCGCCGCTGGCCGCCGTAGCCGTTCCGGCGTTGTAGTTTCCAGGTCCGAGCGCCGCGATCAAGCTCGCATACGGGCTGAACGCCACGTCATTCAGACGGATTTCAAAGTGTAAATGTGAAGCGATATCTTCGGCGTTGCCGCTATCCCCCATCCAACCGACCAATTGCCCTTTGCGAACTTGCGCGCCGCGATAAATCCCCGGCGCGTACGCGTTTTCCGTCCCGCCATCTCCGTCATCCGTTCCGGGCGTGTCGTTATTCACGTGGATATAGTGATAGGTATAGCCATCCGCATCTTCGATGACGATGCCATAGCCCCACGAGGCCTCCGGATCAACGATATAGGTCACGCGGCCATCCATGGCCGCATAGAGCGGCGTCATCTTCGGACCCAGGAGGTCATTCCCTTCATGCGCATGGCCGGCTCGTTCCTGGCCGAAGTCATCCGTAAACGTGACCGCGCTCGGATCCGTCGGAAAAGCGATGGGCCGCGTGACGGCCGTTTGCGCCGAAGCCAAAAGAGGCAGGAAAAGCAGGCTGAAGGACGCGAGGAGTTTGAATTGAATATTCTTCATTATGCTATAATACCCTAAGTGCAGCTTACGCATTAACTTCCTCTTAGCATGGATATCATTATTTGGATCGTGTTTGGTGGGATCGCGGGTTGGATCGCGTCCATGATCATGAAGACGGATGTCCAACAAGGCATTCTGCTCAACGTCGTCGTGGGTATTATCGGCGCGGTGATCGGCGGCTGGTTGATGTCGATGTTCGGCGGAACCGGCGTTACCGGTTTTAACATCTACAGTTTCATCGTGGCCATCATCGGTTCGATCGTGTTCCTCGCCATTTTGAAAGCGATCCGTCGCTAAGTCCGCAAACAAAAAAACCGCTCCGACATACATCGGAGCGGTTTTTCTTAATGGATGAAGGGTTGGATGGATTGCCGGATCCATTCCGGAATCTTATTCACGAAGTCGTGGAACTCCGGGACATTCGTATAGGCGAAGCCGAGCGCAATGACGATGAAGATGACGCCGATCGTATCCACCACGGCCATCCAGGGGCTGTACCCGCCGTAATAGGGCGATTGGGCCGCGCCGCGCAGCGGACCCGTAATCATATGGAAGACGATGAAGAGCAATACGATGGCGAGCCAGAGCGGTATTCCCGCCGGAACCATCCAGCCAAAGATGGCGCCGGTCGTGATCAGCGAAAGCAAAGCCGCAATCCAGACCAGAGCAAGCAAGGCGCTCATGAGACCGAGTACGGGCGACGCGCCGGGGCGCGGCGTTTTCGGTTCCCATTGGTAATGGTACTTATACTTCTCCCAATCTTGGGCCTGGCTCTGCCATTCCTCTTTCTTCCCCTTCCATTTCTCTTGCCAATTTTTCAGCTCCGATTTTTCGATGGCGCTCTCGACCTCGTCCTTCACGCGCTTCACGATTTCCTGCGCGGTAAATGGCGCGCCATACGCGGCCGCCTTCTGCTCGCCCGTGGTCGCGTATGGAATGACGAACATCAACGCGACATATACCAAGATACCCGCGCCACCCGTCAAAACCGTCATCAAAATGAACGCGGCGCGTACTAACGTCACATCTACGTCGAAAAACGCGGCCAAACCCGTACACACGCCGGCAATCCACGCGCCTTCGCGGATCAGGTACAGGCTTTTCGGGGCTTGCTTCGGTTGTTCTTTCGCTTTCGGAGCTTCTGAAGCGTCATTCGCGCCATGCACCGGTCCCATCACGCGGATAATCTCGTCGATTTCCTGTTTCGTGATGACATCTTTGTTCGGCCCAAGATAGCCCGAACACTTATCGCCGATGGCGTGCTCAAGATCGCTTAAAATTTCCTCTTTATCAGGATCTTCTTTCAATTGCGCCTCCGCCTGCGCGAGATATCCCTGCAACGCTTCAAACGCCTGCTCTTCGAGCTGATAGGCTTTGCCGTTCAAATGGATGGACGTGATTTTATGCATATTATTTACCGGTTTGGTTGATCGTTTTATTGATCAGCGACCAATAGTTTTTCAGTTCGTTGAGATGGGCTTCGCCTTTTGGCGTGAGTGAATAGTATTTTCGTGGCGGACCGGCTTCGGACTCCTGCCACTCATAGTCCAGGAATCCCTCGCGGCGCAGTTTACTGAGAAGCGGATAGAGCGTCCCCTCCTGCGTCTTAAATTCCGTCTGGGCGAGCTGGTTCAAAATGTCAGCCGCATAGACTTTTTTGGCAGCGATGATCTTCAAAACGAGGAACTCCAGGAGCCCGTTGCGGATGGGTTGAAATCGCTCGTTGACATTCATACTACCTTGTAGTAAAAAGGTAGCATATGAAGGAAAAGGAGTCAAATCTAGAGCTTAGCGAGGCCGAAATCGCCCTCCTTCTGGGTTTGTATTATGCCTATGCCTTCGCTTTCATCGCACCCACGATGCGTTTTACCGCCAAAACAAAAGCCGCTTTGCGATAAGGGAGATGTTTTTCTTTCGCGAGTTCATCCAAAGCCTGAAACGAATTTTGCATAATAGGTTTGAGACGGGTTTGCACCTCTTCGGCGCTCCACTTCTCCCCTGCGCGATTTTGTTCCCATTCAAAATAGGAAACCGTGACGCCGCCCGCATTCGCGAGTACGTCCGGAATCACCACGATCCCCTTTTGTTCAAAGATCGCATCGGCTTCAGGCGTGGTCGGTCCATTGGCTAGCTCAAGAATGTATTTCGCCTGTACATTCGCCGCGTTATCATCCCGCAATTGATTATCTAAAGCAGCCGGAATCAGAATATCAGCAGGTTTCGTGAGCAATTCTTCATTCGTGATGATGGAAACGCCCTCGCTTTTGAAATCCGCGAGAGACTCCGGGACTTTCAAGCCTTCAGCGCGGCAATATGCGTGCTTGCTATCTGATAATCCGACAATAATTGCGCCATGTGCTTCCAAGATCCGCGCAATATTCGCGCCTGCATTTCCAAAACCCTGGATGATGACGGTTTTGCCCCGGAGTTCCTCGCCACGTGATTTCAGGAATGCTTCCAGGACGTATACGCCTCCTTGGGCCGTGGCCGTATCACGTCCGAGGCTTCCGCCGAGCTCGACGGGTTTACCGGTAATCATGCCCGGTTCTTTGCGACCGACGGTTTTTTCAAACTCATCCAAAATCCACCCCATAATTTGCGGCGTTGTGTACACGTCTGGCGCGGGCACGTCTTTCTCAACGCCAATAAACGGGGCCATGGTACGGCTCCAGGCACGCGCGACTTGTTCAATTTCGGCCGGAGAATGTGTTTTGGGATCAAACTGCGCCCCGCCCTTGCCGCCACCTAACGGGATGCCGACCACGGCGCATTTAATCGCCATGGCGGCCGCTAACGCCTTTACTTCGTCCAAATCCGCCATTGGATGGAAACGGATGCCGCCTTTATACGGTCCGCGGGCATTATTGAACTGTACGCGATAGATTTTGATGGTTTCATCCGACCCATCATCGCGTTTGATCATGATATCGCTCTGGTGGATATGCTCGGCTTCACGCAAAGGCGCGATGTCTTTTTCTTCAAGGTTGAGTATTTCCTTCGCTTCTTCAAGTCGGGTCAAATAGTTTTGGAAAGGGGTATTTTTCATAGTCTGTGTCCTTCCGTTTTACCCTCCGTTCGCCCAAGTGAACAGGTACACCTGTTTTGTTCCGTGATTCTTGAGCAATTTGGCGCATTCGACGGCCGTCGCGCCGCTCGTGACGACATCGTCCGCTAGGATGACGAATTCCGGTGCTTTTCCCGCTATTTCAAACGCACCGCGCACATTCCCACGTCGCGCATCTTCATTTTTCAGGTCGGCGTTGGAAAGGGATTGCCGGCGACGTTTCAAAATATCCGTTGCGATGCGCACGCTTGTCTGTTTGACCACGGTGTTGGCCAGCGCCTGCACGTGGTCAAAGCCACGTTCCAAAATCCGGTGTTCGGAAGATGGGACTGGAATCAGCACAATGTCCGATGATGCCCAAACCGGCTTTTTGTCAGCCAAGAACCGTTGAAGAAGCCGCTCGAATGCGTCTTCCAGGCAGGTGGCGCTTTGATATTTGAATCCGGTGATAAGAGCGCGTAAAGCCGGGTCCGCATACGAGCCGACCGTCGTAATGGAGTCAATCGCTTCCAACTCTCGCGCCGGAATTCGAAACGAGATGCCGTTCAGGCATCTCGTACACATCCAGTCCCCTTGTGCGCCGCAATGGACGCATGCGGGCGGAAAGACGAGATCAAGGAGCCAACGGGTCAAGCGTGACATCGGATGGGATCCAGGCATCGCCTTGTTTGGCGAAATAGACGGTCAAGCGAACGAGAGCCGTAACCGGTTCATTACGGTTGTCTTCCGTCACTTGTTGCGCCTGGACGTACACGATGGCCTGCGTATTGGTGAGTACGGGCGCGCTGCGCGTCTCCAACTCGGCGGAAAGGGTGCGCATGGTCTGGGACCAGGCTGGACCGAAAGACGGATGGTCGCGTCGGAGCTGTTCAAGACGGGTTTCGAGTTTGGTGCGGAACGAGGGAGTTACGATCGGGAGAAGCTCTCGGAGGCTGTCGAAGTTATCAGAGTTGGAATAGGTTCCCTGGCGGGCGGAAAAATCCAAGGCTTGGCGTTTAAGAGCCTCCTGAGCTTGCCGCTCCTTCTCTTCCGGGCTCGTCGGATCCGCCTTTACGGACGATGTCGGCGTGGACGGAACGGCCTTGCTCGGATCGAACGGCGTTTCCACGCGCGTCGGCAAGGACGGCGGCTGTTGGTTCAGACCCGGAATGGCTGGCAGGACCGGACGAAGCACGAACCAGATAACCAAGCCAATGCCGATGGCGCCGGCAACGGCCAGAATGGCGAACAGGATGCGTTTATTCATAGGTTATGTGTTACGTATTACGTGGCTGGAGTCCCGCCTTGCTGCGCTTCCTCGAACTCTTTCTTTTGCGCTTCGATCTTAAGCAATTGCTGCGGATTGGTCGTGACGATCTGGTCTTCCGTATACGACGCCACGACCTGAATGGCGGCATGCTTGGCTCCGGCAAAGAAAATACCTTCACCGACGCCGGACTCAAGCAAAAGATACTTTTCCGATTGCGTCAGTAAGAAGGTTCTTGCGATCAAGTCGATCGAGGCTGGCGATTGCTTGAGCAGCATCTGCATCGAGCTATTGGTTACGATGGCTTGTCCGTACGGCGAGGTCAAAAAGTCGTTCACGTCTTGCGTAATCGTGGTGATGCCCAGGTAATACTTACGGCAGCGCTTCACCAAGGCGAAGATGAACTTGGCCGAATCTTCGGCTTGCATGAGCCACCAGGCTTCGTCGATGACGAGGATACGCTTCTTTCGCTCGGAACGCACCACGTTCCAGATATAGTTGATGATGGTGTAAATCGCCATCGGACGCAGTTCATCTTCCAGATCGCGCACGGAGAACGTGACGAGCTGGTTATTCATCTGCACCGTGGTCGGCGAGTTCAAAAGCCCGGCAAAGGTGCCTTCGGTGAATTTGCGAAGCTTCACGATCAGCTCCGCCGTTCCTTCCATGCCCTCCAGAATATCCTGGAAGTCCTGCAGGATGGGCGGTTCTACCGATGCCAGGTCCACGCCCGGAACAATGTCTTTTTTCGCGTACGTTTCGAGCAAGGCGCGGTCCAGGATGGAGTCTTCGGCGGTCGTGATCTTGCCCAACATCAGGCGCAAGAGACCCTTGATCGTGATGACGGCGCTCCGGATGATGTCTTCCACCGAGAACGACTCGCCGGTTGGACGCGGCAAATCAAACGGGTTGATTTTGGAACGCGAAGCCAGGGAAATGTTGATATACGTGCCGCCGACCGCGTCGGACAAGGCTTTGTATTCCATTTCCGGGTCAATGACGATGACTTCGACGCCCATCATCATCGAGCGGATGATTTCCAGCTTCACGGCATATGATTTGCCGGCGCCGGATGTCGCGAAAATGATCGCATTCGCGTTTTGGAGCGAGAAGCGGTCAAAGATGATAAGCGAGTTGTTGTGGCGGTTGACGCCGTACAAGATGCCGTTGTCGCTCGTGAGTTCCGCCGAAGTGAACGGGAAGGACGACGCGATCGGCGACGTGCTCATGTTGAACGTGATCTGCAATTCGTCATTGCCGGCCGGGAGGGTCGAGTTAAACCCCTGCTCCGCTTGGAAATACGCGCGGCGCGTGTAAATCAACATGGCGCCGAAGGTGCTTTCCACTTGGCTGGTGACGCGTTCAAGCTCGGCCTTATCCGTCGAATAGAACGTGCAATAGAACGCGAATTGGAAGAAGTGTTCGATGCCTTGTGTCAGGTCGTCGCGCAATTGTTCGATGTCGCGCAAGGCGGTTTCGGAAATCGGATCACGCGGCTTTCCGGATTCGGCGTCGGATGAAATCTGCGCTTCAAGCACGCCCACCTTCTTCTTCAGCTGTTTCAGGATGATATCCGCCTTGATCGGATAGAAATACATCGCGATATCGAGCTGGGTCGACAGGTTGATGATCGGCGAGGCCCATCCGACCGTCACATAACGGGGATAGGTCACCACGAACAACGTGCGGCAAAACACGTCGCCCAGGCGGACGAATGACGGTTCGACGATCATCGAGGCCGGCGCGATCAGGTCTTTGATGGAGGCGACGCCTTTTCGGTAAATCCGCTCTTCTTCAAGAGCGACTTTTTGCTCCTCCATCTGTCGCTTCTGCTCTTCTTTGGAAATGCCCTTTTGCAACTTCACTCCTCCCGCCGCGATTTGCGCCGGATCAATGCCTTGTTTTTTGTTGGGAGTGAATGCCATAGGGTTAGCCTTCGACCTGCATACGGCTTAAGTCCGTCATGCGCTGGGTTTCAAACATTTCCGGGTTATAGACCGTGTAATACAGCTCGATGAGGCTTTGCGTATCGAGCTGGACCGCATTCAACGACATCGAAGACAGTCCGCCGATGATCTGGTTGACGCGCAGACTCATGTCGAACTTCATTTTTTGGAACTTATCTTCGGTGAGCTTGCTCGCCACGGTCGGCGTGAGGATTTCTCCCATCCGCTGGAAAAAGTTCTTTTGCGTACTGCCGCCGGCTTTATCGGCCGAGCTGTACGGAACCACGACGTAAAAACGTTTCTGCATGATGTCGCCCAACTTCACGAGTTGTTTGACGAATTCGCGGTAGTCTCGGATTTGGCGTTTCAATAAATCATTGCTTTGGGTTTTCTCGTTTTCATCCAAGGTCCGCATGTAGGTATCGATATTCATGCGGCGCGACTGGATGACGACCTGGATCGGGAATTCCAGGGCATTCAGGAACTGCATGTAGGCCTGGACGATGGCGTTCTGTTCGTCAACCGACTTCAACGCGAAGTTGATGCTGGAAACCAGGAGCACGCAGCGCAAGGTCCCATCCTTCAAAATGACAATATCGTCACGGATTTCCGCGATGTCCAGGAATTTCTGGGCAGGGACGCCAGGCTTTGGTCCCGCGAGCTTTCGGCTTTGCATGGTCAGGGTGCGTTGTCTTCTTCGGGATTATACACCCCGCCCGTGTTCACCGTGAGGGCGAGATCGCGGAGGCGGCTTGATTCGGGGCGGCTCTTGGTCGCCATGACGATTTTGGCGACTTCCGGCGGTTTCACAATGAGCGCTTTCAGCTCGGCCGTATCCTTCTCTTTGTTCCAGATCCGTTTCTTGGGACGGGTGCGAGTTTGCACGAAGTTCACGAAGAAAAGGTGGAAGGGTTGGCCATTGATCTTCAGGAAGGCAAAGGTCCCGGCCAAGACGGCCACGATGATCGCTCCGAAGATGAATTGCGCGAGCGGAAAGATGCGGTACAGGATGAAAATGGCGAGAGTCGCCGCCAAACAAATCAAAAATTGGCGTACGGTGATAGGCCCAAGGATTTTGTCCTCGTTATCAATGAATTGCGGAACGACGAATTTCTCGGGCATCGGATTGATTATAACACGCTAGAGTTGGATTTTGGCGTTGAGCGCGATGATGGAGCCAAGTTCCTCTGCCGTGGGCAGTCTTGGGTCTGTTTTCCGCTTCTCTTCGACCAATTCGGATACCGGGCGGCCCGAAGAAAAGCTTTCCGTGACAAGGCGCAAATACTGCTGCTGGAGCGTTGATTGGCGCCAGGCTTCCACGCCTTCCGTCCAGCGTTCAAAGGACTCGCGCTTTAACGTTTCTAATTTTTGGAAGACTTTTTCCGCCGCCTGCTGCGGGTCGCGCGAAAGGCGCCGGTACGCTTCGATGTCCATATTCCGAAGTTCATCCGCCAAGCTCGAAAGTTTCATTCCGGCCGCCATGATCCCGTCCATGGTCGCGGGTTGCTGCGGGGCGGCCCCGGCTTGCGGCGTTTGTTTATTTCCCTCGACGATCATCTGTCGCAAGGCCTGGTCTCCGCGTACGGCCATGACTTTTTCGCGGTACCAAGCCGCGTGTTCCTCGCTTTCGCGCTTGCGGCGTTCCTCGATTTTCTTTTTTTGTTCGTCTTGAATCTTGATGATCTTGCTTTTTGCCTCCTGCTCGACGATTTCCCGTTTTTCTTTATACGTATTTTCAATAACGACCGTGATGCGCTCCGCTTCGGCCGGATCAAATCCCATGCCGCCGACTTTTTCCTCGCGTTGGAGCATCATCAAAATCTGTTCGCGGTTCCGCACGTCGCGTAAACGGGAGGAAATCAAATTCCGCAATCGGGTCATCAAGAATTCCTCCAAAGGCTTTTGGAGATTGATGTTCTTGATGCACTCGTCAATGGTCGCCTCCAAAACCGGATCAAGGCGGCGTTCCTTTTGTTCGCCGATCATGCCTTCGGTCTTCTTGTCCCCCGTTTTTGCCGCGCTCGAGGCGATGACGGCCTGCTCTGACTCCGTTTCCCTTTGTGAGTTTTGCAGCCAATCCGCAAAAGCCGTTTCCGACATGACTTGGGTCGCGGCCAAAAAATCCTTCATCCGTTCGATAAAAGCGAGGGCTTGCTGTTTTGCGAAACCCAAGCCCCCTTCCACCTGAGGACGTTGGAGGATATCCAATACCTGTTCCTCCGACCTCACTCCTTTTATATAGGAGACCAGCACGTCGCGCAGCCGGGCCACGGTCTCTTCTCCTAATAGGCTGATCTTCGCCAAGCTTGCGATGCGACGAGCCGCGGATCCATACGAAACCGGACGTAAAGAGATGCGTGTTACGGCCTGGATTTCGCTTTGTGGGGCGCCCAAATCCGTTAAACGCGCTTCCACGTCCCAAGCGACCAAATCCGCCAAGGGCAAGACCACCAATTCCAGGATCGTGCGTTCCACTTCATCGGGTTTACGATCCCCGGCTAACGCGCGTATGCGGTTCGTGAACTCCGCGCGGGATGTCTTGAGGAAGAGCAAATCCCAAACGACATCCATGATCCGGTCCCAGACGTCATTGTCATACGCGAGGGTTGTTTGCGCGCGCGTTTCGCGCTCCCCCGCCTCATTACCCAATAAGTACGCCTGGACCGAGCCGGGTTGTTGGTCAAAGAACTCCAGCCATTGGTCGCGTTTCATACCTTTTATTCAGTTTCCTTAGGTTCCAGCTTTTGGCGCCATGCGCTGCCGAAGCTTGAGTTCTCCTTCTTTTCAATGGCCGCGCGCAGCTTCGTGAGACCTTCAACGGCCTTAAGCTGTGCCTCGTTTGTGCTCCCGGTTTCCTTGATCGTCTTTTCAAGATTCGTGAGTTTTTCGATATACGCTTCGATGACGCCATTGCGGCTCTTGTCGGTGAACCCGGCGCGCTTTGCGTTGACGAGGATTTCGGGAATATTTTTTTCAGCGGCCATTTTTAAGAAGTCATCTTGCTGCTTCTGACCCATGTCCGAGTACTTCTTCATGCCCATTTCGAATCGCTTTAAGCCGGAATCCACCTGCGCCCTTGTCGCGTCCGCGCCGCCGATCTTTGGCTTGTACACCGTGATGGTTTTGCCTTCCTTCGTTGGATGCGGTTCTTCGACGGGTTCCATCTTGAAATCCGCAAGATTGGAAAGCTCCGCATCCGTAGCGTTGGCATAAGCCTTCCAAACGTCCTCGTCCTTGTTTTGGAAGACTTTTTCCGCATCCACCTGTTCGATCATCTTTTCGATATTGGCGATGTTCTTCGGATCCGCGTTAAACGCGCTCTGGACCTGTTTCGCGGATTCGCTCATGACCGGGTTCATGTCCTTCCTGTTGAACATGCGCGCCTTCCCCTTCTCGTTCTTGCCGATCATCATGTCCGCCATCTCCTGGCGGCTCACGTTCTTCCCTGCCGCAATTTGGCCGTTCATGTACTTCTCGACCATCTCGAAATTTTCCTTCGTTCCCTTGTCGGTAATCTTATCTTTCAAGGATTCCATCTTCGCTCGGTCAAAGCCTTCGATCTTGCCGTCCTTGTCTTTCTTAAGCGCCTTGCCCTCTTCCATCATGGAAACGAACAAATCCACGTCGCCCTTGGCCTGGTCCGACATGCCGTTGAGGGCTTTCTTGTCGGACAAAAGCGTTTTCGCCATGTCCAGCCGGTCCGGATTGAGCTGTGGGTTCTTTTTGTACTGCTCCTCGATGCTGCGGACCATATCCTCGTCGCCCATAGCTTTGGCCGTGCTCATGGCCTGACCCAAGAATTCGCTCTGGCGCTTCGCGACATCGCGGTCCGCCTCTTGGGAAGCGCGGCTCTTGATCTTGCGGTCTTCGTCCGCGACCTTGCTCGTGAGTTCCGCGATCTTCGGCTCGTCTTTTGCCTTCTTGGCCGCGTCCAAATCTTTTTGGAGCTGGCTGATATTGCTCTTGGCTGCGAACTCCGCAATTTTGCCGGGCATGAGCTCGTCCTTCATCGCCTGCGCGTTCTTCGGTGCGGCGCGTTCCATCTGCTGCTGCGCGTATGCGGCACGCTGGCCTTTGGTCGCGAGGGCTGAAGCCGGAGTCGCTGCGGCCATGATCGCGCGCTGTTGCGGCGTCATCTTTTCCAAACCCGCCTGGTATTCTTTCGCCTCCTGCTCGTCGAGACGCTTGTTGCGCGTCATGATGTCGGTCAAAGGCTTGCGAACGAATGAGCGCAGAATCGGGATTTGTCCGACCGTAGCCGCGGCCGCCGTTGCGGCACGGCCGGAAATATCGGCACGGCGATCGATATAACGCGCGGCGCCACGTCCGCCATAATACGCGCCCAAAAATGGAGCCGTTGCCGCCAAAGAGCCGAGCGCGCGAGAGGCGGAGGCCGTCCTCTTCGCAAAGCTGCCAAGCGTATCGCTCACCTGGCCGCTGACCTGCACGGCCGCATCCAAGCCCATGAGCATCAAGGTGATGCCGATGATGAATGAGGCGATGTCTTGGCTGTTGCCGATGGTCGTCAAGAACGTTACCGTCGGGTTGGAAACGTTGAATTTAAGCGCCGGAGCCAATCCGCCGTCCCCGACGGAGTTTTGCGTGATCGCGAATGTCAGCCATAAGAAGAACGCCATCACCGGACCGCCGGTAATCATGGCGGAGAGGCGTTGCCAGTACTTACCCGTAAAGCTGTCCAAGCCCTTCTGCAAACGTCCCGGCAATGCCGTGGCGAACAGGGCAATTGGCGACAAGATGAGCGCGAGCCACAGTCCGACGATGCGGAAAATGAGGTAGCCCACCATGATAACGACGACGCCGAGCGAGATCGATAACATGAAAATGGCGAGCATGATCGCCAAAATGAGGTTCATCGAGTCAACGCTCCCGGCCGGAATCCCCGAGTTCGCGGCGGCCGTGGCAACGGCATCGGTTCCCGCGGCGGCACTGGTCGGTGCAAGCTTTAATACCTGCTCCATCTTCAAGGCGGACACCAAGTTGCCCGGACCGGCTTGAGCAAAGGCGTTCACGAATGTGAGCATGATCACCTGCGAGAAGTCGATCAGCAACAAAATCAGCACGCGCGAGAAGTTGATAAGTACGGCCATCAATAACAGCTTCGGCAAGACGCGCTTGTAATGGAAATTGCCTTCGTCGTATCCGATGATGGTCGCGAATGCCGAGACGAGCAGCACCACGATAAAGAACATGTTGCAGATGTCGCGCACGATGACCCAGCCACGCGCCACCACGACCGTTCCCCCGAAATCGTTATAACTTGCGAACGCGATCAGGATATCCACCATGAATACAAGGATGCGTCCGAGCAAGCTCGCAATGAGAAGGAGGATTTCGGCGATGACGTTGAAGAAAAGACAGCGGCCGGCTCCAAGGACGCTCGTGCGCGATTCCGGATCACATAAAGTCGGGTCGGCGCCGGAGATGGCCGGCGGATCCGGAAGGGTCTCCGGATCTACGGCCGGGGTTTCCGTTTCCGCTGCCGGAGGTTCGACAGGTTGCGCGTGCGCATACGGAGTGGCGATCGGAGCCAAGGTCGCGAGCCCGATCACAACCAACAAAGACAGGGCAAGGAATGGCTTCCAAGAACGCCAAGAAAAACGGTGCGTATGCGACACAGGCATAATCGCGGACATCATATCATATATTTAGGAGGTGCGGATGTGCATTTCTCGGTGTGGATGAGAGCGTGCGAAAGACGACGAGTCGAGACTTGTTAGATGCGAAAATGCGTGTTAGATTCAGATTCGATTATCTCAGTACCATGTCGTCCCCGTCCGTCAATTTTATCGGCTCGAATTACGACCAGTCCGCCCGGCGCAAAAGCTGGATGCTGGTCGGCGTTTTTTCTATTTTGGTCACTCTGATTTCCGCGGCGGGCGCGGCCGCGTCCTATCGCTCGGTACAATCCGGCAACAGCGTGGTGGACGAATTCGTGCGTCTGCCGGTTATCGGCGACATCCGGTCTTTGGTATTCGGCGGTCCTGAAGCGCCCTTGGCCATCGCCCCCGGCGTAAAGCGCGACGACAATAAGATGAATATCCTCCTGCTCGGCATCGGCGGCGCGGGACATGACGGCTCGTTGCTGACGGACTCGATTATCTTCGCCTCGGTTGATTTAAAGGAGAAGCGCGTCGGATTGGTGTCTATTCCGCGTGACACCGCGTGGAAACGCGCGGACGGAACCTACGAAAAAATCAACTCCGTCCATGCCTGGGAAGAACAGGACCACCCGGGAGAAGGCGCCGTCCGCACAGCCAAGAAATTCGCCGAAGCTTTTGATACGCATATCGATCACGTCGTGCGCATCGACTTCCGTGGGTTCGTCGCGTTCATTGACGCGCTCGGCGGCATCGACATCAATGTCGAGCGCGGATTCACCGATGCCGAATATCCGACGGAAGATGATTTGTACCAAACGATTTCTTTCAAGAAGGGCCAGCAGCGCATGGATGGTGCCACGGCGCTGATGTATGTCCGTTCTCGCCATGGAAACAACGGCGAAGGCGGTGATTTCGCGCGCGCCCGCCGCCAGCAATTGGTTTTGCAAGCCGTTCGCGAACGCCTGATGTCGTTGAACACGCTCAGCGATCCGAATAAGCTCGGGAACATCTATTCCGCGATCACGCGCCACGTGCAAAGCGATTTGTCTCCGTGGGATGCGTTCCGCCTCGCGCCGATGATCCAGGATTTCAGCCGCGACAAAATCGCTTCGCACGTGATCACTGATGCCCCGGATGGCGAGCTCGTCTCCACTAATCTTAATAATAACTACCTCCTTTTTCCAAAGGGCGGAGATTGGACGCGTATCAAGTCCTTGATTTCCGATCCGTTCCTGACGGACGAAGAGCTTGAAGCTAAAGTCCCCTCTTTGGCTAAGGTTGAAGTAAAAAACGGCACGACCCGCACCGGTTTGGCGTATGATGTCACCAATGCGCTGATGCTCCAGGGTTTTGATTCCATGGTCGCCGGCAATGCCTTGAAGCGTACGTACAAAAAGACCTTGGTCTTTGACTTGACAGGCGGCAAAAAAACTGTAGAGTTAGCCAAGTTACGCAATTCACTCGATGCGGACCTCGCTTTAACCGAAGCCACATCAACCAAGATGAATGACGGCAAAGTCTATCGCGCCGTGTATGCAGAACAGCTAAGCAAGGAAATCATCCTGAATGAACAGACGGATTTCCTCGTGATCTTGGGCGAGTCCGCGTATCCTTTCGTTGAAACCTATGCCACACAAACGCAACCGTGACCTCCCTATCGTGGCTGTTGTCGGACGCACGAACGTCGGTAAATCCACCTTGTGGAATAAGCTGACGGAAAGCGGCCGTGCCGTCGTAAGCAAAGAGGAGCACACGACACGCGACCGTAACTTCGGCCGCGTGTTATGGAAAGGCGCGTCTTTCCTGTTGGTCGATACCGGCGGCATGGACACGCAATCGGATGAAATCGGCGAAGGCATCCGCCGCCAAGCCGAACTCGCGATCCATGATGCGGATCTCGTCTTGTTCGTCGTGGATGCGCAGATGGGCGTGATGCCGCAGGATTTGGAATTGGCCCGCCTCGTTCAGAAGGCGAAGAAACCGGTTTGGCTCGTCGCGAACAAGGTCGACACGCTCAAATACCTTCCGCAGGCTTCGGACGCTTCACTCTACCGCTTGAACCTTGGCGAACCGCAGGCCGTCAGCGCAGCCACGGGTTTGGGCGTCGGCGACTTATTGGACAGCGTTTATGTTGAGTTGGACCGTCTCGGAAAACCGCCGTTGCCCGCTGAGGACGCGGAAGGGTTGAAACTGGTCCTCGTCGGCCGTCCGAACGTCGGCAAGTCGTCTTTGGTGAACGCGATCCTCGGCGAAGAGCGTGTGATCGTTTCGGCCATCGCCCACACGACGCGCGAACCTCAGGACACGGAATTCGAATACGAAGGCAAGAACGTCGTGATCGTGGATACGGCCGGTATGCGCCAGCGCTCCAAGATTACGAAGGGCGTTGAAGAGGCCGGAATTGAGCGTAATATGGGCGCCGTTCACCGCGCCGACGTGGCTTTGCTCGTGTTTGATGCCACGCAAGATCCGACGTCGCAGGACCGCCACTTGGCCGGCATGCTTGAAGAGTCACACAAAGGGTTGATCTTGGTTGCGAACAAGTGGGATTTGGCTGAAGACAAGGACTCGAACAGCGCGAAGCGCTATGAAGCGTTGATCCGCCAGCTCTTCCCTTTCTTGGACTGGGCTCCGATGGTGTTCGTGTCTGCGAAAACGGGCTTGCGCGCCGCCGGTTTGGTGGAGACGGCCTTCAAGGTCCAGGAAGAGCGCTATCGCCACATTGATTACAATGCCGTGAACCGTTTGTTGAAGGCCACCATCAAAAAGATGAAGCCGCTCGCGAGCTATGGCCCTAAGTCACCGCGCATTTTCGATGCGGCCCAGATCAGCCACGCGCCGCCGACGTTCTTGATCACCGTCCACGGAGACAAGGAAAACCTGCACCCGAACTGGCTTAAATTCTTTGAAAAGCGTTTGCGTGAGAAATTCCATTTCACCGGCACGCCAATCGTGGTGAAAGTCCGCCATTTGCCGCTGGCCAAGACCATCAAGAAGCACAATATCCAGGGTCCGGGTATGGAAGCGGTGGCTGGCAAGATTCGTGAGAAGAAGAAGTTGGTCAACCAGACCATGCGCCGCCAAAAGCACGGTGGGCGTCGGTACTAATCAAATACCAAGTAGCAAGTATCAGGGCGGCCTCAAAAGGGCCGCTCTTGCTATTTGATATTTGATACTTGATACTTGCCGCATGAAACTCATCGTCGGTCTCGGAAATCCGGGCAAAGAATACGACGGAACGCGCCATAATATTGGTTTTGAGATCCTGGAAGCGTTTTCGGCTTCGAGTGAATCGTCTTTTAAGCTCCAGAAAGATTTTAAGGCTGAAATTGCCGAGATTCGCATCGGTTCGAAAAAGGTTTTGTTGGCAATGCCGGTCACTTTCATGAATCTTTCCGGTGAGTCGGTTCGCGCGATCGCCTCTTTCTATAAACTCGCGATTGAAGATATTTTGATCGTGCATGATGAGATGGATTATGCGCCGGGCATTTTCGCGTTCTCAATTGGCAGCGGTCCGGCCGGACATAATGGCGTGGAATCTGTTCAGGAAGCGCTTGGGACGAAAGAAGTTGCCCGTTTGCGTATCGGCGTTGGCCGTCCGACGGTAGAAGCGAAAGAAGATTACGTTTTGGGGCGCCCTTCTGCGTCTGACCGCAAATTAATCAATGGCGTGACGGAAGATGTGTGCAACGCCATGCAAGATTGGGTCATCCAGGGCTTGACAAAAGCGATGAATACGTGGAACGGGTTAAAGCGTGCTTCTTCCTAACGACATCGAATACATCACGCGCGATGATCCACGGTTTCCGCCGATGCTTTTGCAAATAGCAGATCCTCCGGCCGGTTTGTATGTGCGCGGAAATTTGAAAGACCATCCGTGCATTTCGGTGGTTGGCACCAGGCGGCTCACGTCATACGGCAAACGGGCTACGCGAGATATTGTGCAAGGCATTGTCTCATCCGGAATGGGAATTATTTCCGGAATGGCATTCGGGATAGATGCGGAGGCCCACAAAACCGCGCTTGAGTCAGGCGGTTACACGATCGCCGTGCTTGCAACGGGAATTGACGATGAAACCCTGTATCCGCGTGAACACGTCGCGCTCGCGAAACGCATTCTTGAATCCGGCGGCGCCATCATTTCCGAACAACCGCCCCGTTCCCCTTCGTTTAAGTATGCGTTTCCAAAACGCAATCGCCTGATCGCCGGCATGTCTCCCGCGACTTTGGTCGTGGAAGCGAGTCCGGACAGCGGCTCGCTGATCACGGCAAGATTAGCATTGGAAGAAAACCGCGAAGTGCTCGCGGTGCCCGGTTCCATTTACAGCTCCGCTTCCGACGGTTGCCACGAGTTGATCATGCTTGGCGCGAAGCTGGTCCGAACCGCCGAGGATGTCTTGAAAACCCTTGCCTTTGACCGTCCCGAATTGATGGCCGAAAGCCGCGCTTCTTTACCCATGACCGAAGCCGAATGCCGGGTCTATGCCGCCCTGGATTCCCCCGCCCATATCGACGATTTAGGCGAACGTTTGGGGCTGTCCGCAGCCACGATTTCGGCCACGTTAAGCCTCCTGGATATGAAAGGCTATGTCGTCCATCAAGGCGGACAAATATGGCTAAAAAAAGCCGTTTTCGCCAAATCCTCAATTAAATGATATAGATAGAACCTATGCATTTGGTTATCGTTGAGTCTCCGACAAAGGCGAAGACCATCCGAAAATTCCTCGGATCGGACTACACCGTGATCGCGTCCATGGGCCATGTCCGTGATTTGCCGGCCTCATCCGAAGAGATTCCCGCCAAGTACCGCAAGGAGGACTGGGCGAATTTGGGTGTGAACGTGGACAAGGATTTCGAACCGCTTTACATCATCTCCCCGAATAAGACGAAGACGATTTCGGAATTGAAGAAGCTTCTCAAAGACGCCGATGACATCTATCTGGCGACGGACGAAGACCGCGAAGGAGAAAGCATCAGCTGGCACCTGTTGCAGGTCTTGAAGCCGGAAGTCCCGGTCAAGCGCATGGTCTTCCACGAAATCACGAAGACCGCCATCCAATCCGCCCTTGAACACCCGCGCGATATTGACCAAAAGCTCGTGCGCGCGCAGGAAACGCGACGCATTCTTGATCGTCTCGTCGGGTATTCCGTGTCCCCTGTCTTGTGGAAAAAGATCGCGTATGGTCTGTCCGCCGGCCGCGTGCAATCTTCCGCGTTGAAAGCCATCGTGGACCGTGAACGCTTGCGCCTCGTCTTTAAGAAAGGTTCCTATTGGGATGTTGGCGCGATGCTTGAGAAGGATAGCCATCCGCCGTTTGAAGCGAAGCTCATGTCCATCGGCGGCCAGCGTATCGCCACGGGTAAGGACTTTGATGAAAATACCGGCGCGCTTAAATCCGGCTCGGAAATGAAGCTGTTGGATGAAACCGCCGCCAAAACGGTCGCCGATAAAGTCCGCACGGCAACATGGACCGTGAATGACGTGACGGAAAAAGAAAGCAAACGCAAAGCTCCGGCCCCGTTCACGACTTCAACCTTGCAGCAGGAAGCGAACCGCAAGCTTGGCCTCTCATCGCGCGAAACCATGCGCGTCGCCCAGGGCCTCTACGAACGCGGCCACATCACCTACATGCGTACGGACTCGGTGAACTTATCCGAGGAAGCCGTCAAAAATATCCGCGGACTCGTCTCGAATAAATACGGTGAGGAATTTTTGGGCGCGCCGCGCAATTTTGCCGCCCAGGCAGGCGCCCAGGAAGCGCACGAGGCCATCCGTCCTTCCCTTTCGTTTACGGCTCCGCAGGATATTGATTTGTCCGGCGCGGAAAAGAACGTCTATGAATTGATCTGGATGCGTACCATCGCTTCGCAGATGAAGGACGCAGAGCAGCTCCAGGTTACGGTGGCCTTGCAGGCCGAAGATGCGGTATTTCATGCCACGGGCATGCGCATCCTCTTTGCGGGCTTCTTGCGCGCGTATGTTGAGGGCGCGGATGACGTGGAAGCCGCCTTGGAAGACCGCGAGCGTCCGTTGCCGGAGCTCAAGAAGGGCGACCAGCCGAAATGCGTTTCCGCTGATGCCGCCGGCCATGAAACCAAGCCGCCCGCGCGCTTTACGGAAGCCGCACTCATCCAGTTCATGGAAAAAGAAGGCATCGGCCGTCCTTCCACCTACGCTTCGACGATCAGCACCCTGCTCGACCGCGGATACGTCCGTAAGGCCGGTAACGCGCTCGTTCCGACCTTTACCGCCATGGCTGTGACCCAGCTCCTGGAGCGTCATTTCGGCGATTTGGTGGACGTGAAGTTCACGTCGAAGATGGAGAGCTCGCTCGACCGCATCGCGGAAGGAAAAGAAGACTGGCTTCCCTATCTCACGAACTTTTTCTTGGGTGATAAGGGTCTGCGCGAAAAGATCAAAACCGAATTGGAAAATATCTCGCCGGAAGAAGCGAAGACCGTCGTGATGCCGACATTGGAAAAATACCGCGTGAAGGTCGGCAAATTCGGTCCGTACGTTGAATCCTCGTTGCCGAATACGGGGACGGAGATCAAGGCATCCCTGCCTGAAGCGCTCGCGCCGGGCGACTTGGATGAAAAGGCCGTGGAAACCGTCCTTGCCGACGCGCAAAAAGGCCCGACATCCCTCGGAACCGATCCGGAAACCGGAAAGATGATTTATCTTCGCACAGGCTCTTACGGTCCGTATCTGCAGCTTGGCGAAGAAGAGGAGGGTTCCAAGGTAAAACCGAAGCGCGTCAGCATCCCAAAAAACGTTCCGTTGGAAACCCTGGACCAGAGCAAGGCCTTGCTTATCTTGTCACTCCCCCGCCTTTTGGGCGTACATGCCACCTCAGGTAAGGAGGTCCGCGCTGGAGTGGGTCGTTTCGGGCCCTATATCGTCCATGACGGCGATTTCCGCTCGCTCAAGAAGGATGATGACGTTTTGACCGTTACACTCGAACGCGCCCTTGAATTGCTCGCCATGCCTAAGGGCACGCGCGGCCGCCCATCCACGGGCAAGGAAATCGGCAAGCACCCGGATGATAATAAACCGGTTACCATCAATTCCGGCCGTTATGGCGCCTATGTAAAACACGGCGCCGTTAACGCCACGATCCCGAAAGACATGAAGCCGGAAGACGTGACCATGGAGGAAGCCCTCAAAATCCTCTCGACGAAAAAGAAGGGAAAAACCACCCGCAAGAAAAAGACCGCCTAAGCGGTCTTTTTCTTATTCACGGGAATCTTTCTTTGTGGAATCCACCGCTCCGTAGGTGAGGTCCGAGACATTTCTTCGGAACCAGCGGTCAATGAAGCTCGGTTTTCTTGTCACTTTGCTATCCGGAGTTTTATACGCTTCGATCTTCGCGATGCCTTCGCCTGAGACCCCTCCGCTCCCGTAGAGGGGTGCGGCGACGAATGTGGGCGGCGTCTCGGGTGGTTTTGGCTCGCCGCCAAAGGGCGAAGCCGCCGGTTCAAATGACTGACCGCCGTAGCTGCCGCCGGTGCTGTCGCCACCGCCTCCCATGAGCGCGATGATTTCCGGAAGTTTTACGTACTGGTCCTGCATGATTTGCGCGGCCTTCTCTTTTAGGATGGCCTCATCCTCCAGGGATTTTGCTTCCGCTTCGAATGCCGCTCGCTTCGGATCGCTTTCAGGAACCGAATAAGCTTCGAGCAACTTCTCGGCATGGCGAAGCGAAGCGTTCGCGGCCATGTGCTTACCCATCAACACCTGGACATAGGAGCGCTCTACATTGGTAAGCTTATTTAAATCCTGGTTCGGGACATTGATATTATTTGGATTTGAGTTGTCGATGGTGAGACCGTGTTCTTTCGCGAAGCCACTCAAAGCAGCGTATTCCTCTTTCAGCATTTCGGCCGCGACATCGCGCTGTTCTTCCGCATCACGCACGAGCTCAGGGCTGGCATTGGGCACTTCTCCGACTTTTACGGTCGGCATCACCTTCACTACCTCAACCGGCGCGGCCATCGGAACTTCAACAGGAGCCACCTCGGGAACCTTTACGGCTGCGGGCGGGGCTTCATTCGCCGCTTCCTGCGTGCCCAAATCTTTCAATAAAGCCTGCTCAGCTTGTTCGAGCTTGGCTTGGGAGGCGGCTTGGGCTTCAGAGAGCGCTTTCATTTCTTCCGGAGCGGCTTCCATGAGGGCGGCCTGGGTTTCTTCCGGGAATTCCTGCAAAGCCTGCATGCCTTCAGCGGCCGCCTTGGTCATGCCTTTGATCATTTCCTTTACGCCGGTCACATCGCCCTTCTCGAGCATGGACTCAAGGCGCGGAACGACCATGCTTTCTACTTTGGCCGGCTTGCCGGCCTCCACGGCCGCTTCCTGTTTTGGGAGCAATTCCTGGGATGGGTCCTGCAAAGGGGCCGCGGCTGCTTGTGGAGGCATAGTATGGCCCAATGATAGCAGTCTTTTTGACCTTTGCCACCATCCCTTTTATGCTACGTGGACATGTCACCCAAGGCCGTCCAGGCAACGATCGACGCTCTCTGTGAGCGTGTTTTGTCTTATGACGTGAATGCCGACTCGAATTTGATCCGAAAGGCCTATCAATTCGCGAAAGACGCCCACGAAGGCCAGAAGCGGGCGACGGGTGAGCCGTATATCACACATCCCCTGGCCGCCTCCATGTATTTGGCGGAGATGCGCATGCCGGCGCCCATTATTATCGCCGGTTTGCTCCATGACGTTCCGGAAGACACGTCACGCACGCTCGAAGATATTGAAGCGGAATTCGGCGAAGACGTTTCCAACATGGTGGCGGGCATCACGAAGCTTGGGAAAATCAAATACCGCGGGATGGAGCGTTACATTGAAAACCTCCGCAAAATGTTTTTGGCCATGGCCGCCGACGTGCGCGTCGTTTTTATCAAGTTCGCCGACCGCCTGCATAACTTGGAAACGCTCGACGCGATTCCTCCGAAAAAGCAGTATCGCATCGCGCTTGAATCGCTCGAAATCTATGCTCCCATCGCCAACCGCCTTGGTATGGGCGAGATGAAGGGACGCTTGGAAGACGCCGCCTTCCGCTACGTTCTTCCAAAAGAATACGCCTGGGTGAAAGAAATCGCGGCAAGCGGCCGCGCGGAACGCGAGGAATACTTGGACCGGGTCATGAAAAAGACGGAATCCGTTTTGGCTGATGCCGGCTTGAAGGATATTGAAGTCCAGGGACGCAGCAAGCATCTCTATTCATTGTATCGCAAGTTGTTGCGTAATGAACGTAATATCGCCCGCGTGTACGACCTGACCGCCGTTCGCGTCATCGTGGACTCGTTGGCCGATTGTTATGCGGCCCTGGGCATCATCCACGCCGAATGGACGCCGCTCAAAGGCCGTATCAAAGACTATATCGCCCAGCCAAAACCGAACGGCTATCGTTCTTTGCATACCACGGTCTTTTGCGAGGATGGTGAAATCGTCGAATTCCAGATCCGCACGAAGGAAATGCATGCGATGAACGAATACGGTATCGCGGCGCACTGGTCCTATGACGAAGCGGGTAAAGTAAAAGTCGGCGCCAGTTCCAAATCCAAGCCGCCGGAGTGGGTACGCGAGCTCGCCGAAATCCAGCGCGAAATGGAAGACAGAAAGACCTACATCAAGTCCCTTGAAGATCTTAAAATCGACGTCTTTAAGGACCGTATCTTCGTCTTTACGCCCCAGGGCGATGTCATTGACCTTCCGGAAGACAGTACGGCCGTTGACTTCGCGTATGCGATTCACACCGACATCGGCAATACGTGTATCGGCGCAAAAGTGAATGATGAAGTCGCGACCGTGGATCGCGTCCTGAAGAACGGCGACATGGTCGAGATCATGGTGGACAAATCACGCAAAGGACCGAATCCGGATTGGGCAGCCTTCGTAAAAACGCGCCACGCAAAATCCAATATCCGTCAAACGGCGAAGTCCAAGATCAGCGACTGGATCAAGGGAATGCTTCCGGGAACGAAATAGCCCCGTCATGCGGGGCTATTTTTATTTGCTATTTGCGAGTTGTTCGATGAGCTTGGTGAGTTCTTCGTCCGAGTCGAAATGGACTTTGATGTCACCAGAGCCTCGCGAGGATCGCGTGATGGCGACCTTGGTCCGGAGCGCTTCGCGTAATCTTGATTCCGCATCCGTGATATTCGCGTCTTTCATTCCCGGGACACGCTTTCGCACCGACACCTGGGTTTCCGTCTGGCGGACCGTGAAATGCCCCGCGAGCATGGCCTGGAACAAATCCATGCGTTCTTTGTCCGTCGGAAGCGAGAGCAAGGTACGTGCATTTGAAGAAGAGATCTTGCCTTCGACCAAGGCTTGCTGGATTTCATCCGGTAACTGCAATAAGCGGATGATATTCGCGACCTGAGGGCGGCTCTTGCCGATTTTCCGCGCGATATCTTCCTGCGTCATGCTGAATTCATCCGCCAGACGCAAATAGGCACGCGCTTCTTCTATCGCGTTCAAATCCGCGCGTTGGACGTTTTCAATGATGGCGAGTTCCAGTTTCTGCAATTCCGTCGCCTCGCGCACCAAAGCCGGAATGGATTTCAATCCGGCAATCGTGGAGGCGCGTAAGCGGCGTTCACCGGCAATCAGCTGGTATGTGCCATCGGGTTTGGGTGTGACAATGATCGGCTGCAAGACGCCATGCTCGCGGATGCTCGAAATGAGGTCTTCCAACTCCGCATGGTCAAAATGGACGCGCGGCTGGTGCGGATTGCGCTCAATCGACGCGATCGGAATTTCAAGAACACGTTGGCCGATGGGCTGGCTCTCGCGTTGCTGGGTGGGCGCGTATGAAGGCATTTGGCCCATGTCGCGCGGCGCATCCGGCTCAGACGACGATGAAGCCGGCTTGGGCGGAATAATCGCGCCCAATCCCCTGCCCAGCCCGGATTGTCTTTGAAGGATCATAGTCGTGTGGGTTTAGACGTTACGGATGGCATAACCGCCGGTCTCGCGTTCCAGAATCTCTTGGGCGAGGTATTCATACGCCTTGGCGCCTTTCGAATACTTGTCAAAATGCGCGATCGATCGGCCGAAAGACGGCGCTTCCGCCAAGCGTACATTGCGCGGAATGATCGCTTTAAAAATATTGTTCGGAAAATACTTGTAGAGCTCCTGCACCACGTCGTCTGACAAGCGTGTGGTCGGATTATACATGGTGATGACGGCTCCGAGTACGTCGATTTCCGGGCGGATATTTTCTTTCACGAGATTTACCGTCTCGAGCAACTGTCCCAACCCTTCCAACGCGTAATATTCCGCCTGGACCGGGATCAGGATTTCATCCGCCCCTACGATTCCGTTCAGCGTGATCATGCCGAGTGTCGGCGGACAATCAATTAAAATAAAATCGTAATCGTTCCGGATTTCCAACAGCGCCTCGCGCAATTTGAATTCGCGGCGCTCCATCCCGACCAACTCGACGTTCAAACCGGCAAGCGCGGTCGTGGCGGGAGCGATATGCAGCCCCTGGTGCGCCGTCGGTTGGACGACGGCCTTCATCGGTACTTGTCCGAGAATGGCTTCATACACGCCTCCGTTCAGGCTGCGATGGTCGATGCCGATTCCGGATGTCGCGTTCGCTTGCGGATCCAAATCGATAATAAGAACGAACTTCCCCATTTCAGCCAGATAAGCCCCAAGGTTGATGGCCGTGGTCGTCTTCCCTACTCCGCCTTTTTGGTTGACGATCGAAATAATGCGGGCCATAGCACGATACGCCGAATCTTACGGTTGTTCCTTTACGTCGTCAACGGGTTTGCGCAAGCGGAACCTTGGCTGAAATAAGCCTTGTTTCGAGGTGCTTCACATGCTTCTCGCGCTCGCGCCCGATGCGTTCAGAATCCAAGCCATATTTGTCGATAAGAAGCGAGGCGTAGTTCCCTCCCAAATAATGCGGAAGGATGACGTAGTCAGCTCCGTCGGCATACAAGACCATGGCCTCTTCGGCCGATTGGGCGGCGGACATGAATACCGCTTGCTTGTTTTTCTTACGGAGCTTTGAAAGAAGGAAGAGGTTGGTTTCAAGATCCGGAATGGTGCTGACCATCAAATTTGTTTTCGTGAGATCGAATTCGTCCAAAAGTTCGTTATCAGCCGCATCGCCGTACATGCATGGGACATATCGCGACTGCAAAGACTTGATCACGTTCGGATCGAAGTCCACGACCAAAAAGGGCCGCCCCCTACGTTCAAACAGTTCCAGAAAGTCGTGCCCAAGACGGTGAAAGCCAAAGAGGATCGCTTCCGGATCACGCTTCACCCTTTTCTCGCCGCGAGTCGTCGCCCGCTCAAATAAGCCGAGGGGCCGTTTCAGGAGTTTGAAGAGCGGCTCCGAGGCGTTCATGAGCAAGCTTGAACCGGTGAAAGTGATCAGGCCGACCACGGTGACGAGGGTCACCACCTCGGAGATGACGTGGCCGAACGAATGCGCAAGGAGAATAAGGACCAATGAAAATTCGCTGATTTGCGCGAGAGCAATGCCGGTAAAAAGCGAGGTTTTTCGTCGATAGCCGAGAGCGCCGAGTATGGCCATGATGATGATCGGATTTCCGATGAGGACGAACAACGAGAATACGAGAATCGGTAGGCCGAGCGAACCGACATTCCCGAAAGAAAGCTCGGCCCCGAGGATGACGAAGAACATCACCAAGAAGAAATCGCGCAACAGCTTCATCTTCGCTGTGATTTCGTGATGGTACGGAGAAGTCGCGAGCGCGACGCCTGCCGCCAACGCTCCTACTTCGATGGAGAAGCCTAAATAGGCGAAGAGCGACGCAATGCCCATGCCCCAAGCCACGGAAAAGAGCAGAAGGAATTCCTGGGACTTCGCAAAGATGGGCGTGAGCCTTGGGAGGACAAAACGAGCGACAAACCAAAGCCCCGCCCCGAGCGCGAATAACTTGATGAGAATTTCAAGGAAGTGCAACGGGTTCACGCCTTGGCCTGAAGATGAGACAAGAACCAGCGTGATCGTGGCCACCAGGTCTTGGACCAATAAAATACCAATCGCCAAACGTCCATACAGTTTACCGAGATCGCGTTTGTCCTGGAGGATTTTCAGCACGATGATGGTGCTGCTGAACGTGAGCGCGAGCGCGATGTAGAGCGCCGGAAGCCACCCATAACCAAAACCAAGGGCGATGAGGAAACCGATCAGGCACGTGAAAACAATTTGGCCCACTCCTACGGCCACGGAAACCTTTCCAATATCCCGAACGGCCGCCGGGTTCAAGCTCAAGCCAACGATGAAAAGCAGGGCCGTGATCCCGAGCTTGGAAAAAACGGCGAGATCATCCGGATGCGCAAAGACATTGAATAACAGCGGTCCGGCCAACATGCCGGTCAGAATATGTCCGAGCAAAAGAGGCAGCCTGAGCTTTTGCATCACGATCGCGATGACGGTTGCGACCGCCAGCACCGCACTTAGTTCGATGAAAATATCCATTTTGTTTTTGAACGTTTACGACAGTATACCAAAATCCCGCCGGTGGGCGGGATTTCAGTTGGTTGCGGGGGTCGGATTTGAACCGACGACCTCCGGGTTATGGGCCCGGCGAGCTGCCTCTGCTCTACCCCGCGTCGATTTGTGGGCTGAATATACGTGTCTCTTGCCTGATTGTCAAGGTTCGGCTACTCTTTTGCCTGCCATCGGATAACGCCGCGGTGGCGGAATTGGTAGACGCACGGGACTCAAAATCCCGCGATCGAAAGGTCATGAGAGTTCGATTCTCTCCCGCGGCACCACCAAAAACCCCGACAATCCGTCGGGGTTTTTGTTTAGACAATCAAGTTGAGAAGCGCCGCCAGGAACATGACTTGCATGGCGAATCCGGAGGCTAATGTCATGTCTTTCTTTTCGCTGATGAGATTGTGGAAAAAGAAATGCAAACGATGGAACCAGCCCAACCCTCGGACGCGCCAGACTTCATACACGGCGACCAAAAGATCCGGCAAAATGCCTCCGGCAATACCCAGGCTGACCGTCAAACGGTTCGTCGCCAAGTCGGCGTTGAACAAGAACAGGATGAAATAAATGGCGACGGCCGCGTCGATAATCACGTACGCCAACGCCTTCTTTACCCCGCGGCCGGATACGTAATCTTTGTACTGCTTGGTATCGCCGTGCGGGATGATATCGCTTAAAAAATGCGAAGCAACGCCTAAGGTAAAGGCGACGAGATGTTGGCCGGGAATCTGCTGAGCAATTAGCGCCCCAATGGCCGCGTGGGTCGTGAGGAACATGACGGGGATATTCTAGCACAAATACGAAAAAACGCACGTTTCCGTGCGTTTTCTCTATGGTAGCGGGGGGCGGAATCGAACCGCCGACCTCGGGCTTATGAGTCCCACGCTCTAACCAGCTGAGCTACCCCGCCATGCACCGTACGGTACATGGCGCCGCCACATACCGGGTATTTAGCAGGCCAAAGGCTACCAATCTTCGGCGATTTTGGCAAGGATAATGCGGGCCGTTTTCTCCCAGCTGAATTTTTGGGCCTGAAGCCTGCCCCCGGCGACCAAGCCTGCCCTCAGTTGTTCGTGTCCCAGAAGGTCCGAAATCGCCTTTATCCAGCCCTGGCGGTTCTGAGGATCCAAGAGAAGTCCTGAGCCGCCTACCACTTCGGGAATCGCGCCTTGGTTGGATGCGATGACGGGCGTGCCCAGGGCCATAGCTTCCAAAGCCATCCGTCCAAAACCCTCGTACAGGGAAGGCATTAGCAAAACGCTCGCACCCGCATACAGACGATCCCGCTCCTCATCCGAAGGCGCATCTATGCGTATCAACCAATCCCGTTTTGGAATAGATACATTCCCCCAACCCATTTTGCCCGCTATCACCAGCTTCAGATCGCGATTCGTCGCCGCTCTCACCTCCTCCCACAAATTGATAATGAATGGGATATTCTTTCTCGGCTCAATAGTGCCTACGATGAGTGCATACTCTCCATATTTTGCTTCCGGTTCGGCTTGAGTTGTTTTGATGCCTTGATACGTTACGGTGACCCGATCCGAATGGATGCGCGCCACTTCGACCAGCGTGTCCTTCGTATCTTCACTCACGGCAAACACATGCTTCGCCTTACGGATGCCTCGCAAGAATAGATTGGTGGTAATGAGGCGCTTGAATTTCGACTGCGGAAACCACTCAGGATGTTTGAAGATCGCGACATCATGTGCCCACGGGTAAAACGGAACGGGCATGAATGGCGGCACGGCTCCGGACGCGCAAAATAATGCATCCATCCTTTTTTGCTTGATGAAACGCGCCAGTTGCCACGATCGCATCCGGCCGCGGATCGGAATGCATTCAATCCCCCATTCCGAACCCATTCTTTCCATGGTCTCCGCCAGCTCAAGCGAGGCATGGCTAACTCCGGCCCCCGGCGAGCCATCCGTGGGAACATGCCGTAAATCAATTCCGAGCCGCATTGGGTGTGATCGAAACCTGCGCGCGACCGGGCCACTCAAAGGTATCGAATGCCCAATAGGTTAAAGCCTTCACGTCTTGGAAGCGCCCAAAGTGCGTTTCACCCCCCAAGAGCACGACGATGACCTTCTGTCCGTCTTTACCCTGGGTCATGAGCGCGTAGCAGTAGCCGGCCTCCGGTAAAGTTCCCGTCTTTGCCGCAAGAACCTTAAACGAACCCTTATTGAGGTCCGAAGCAAGCAAAAGATTGGTCGTGTTGATTTGGTACGGCTTTTTGACCCCATGAAGGGTCACGGAAGCGCGCTTCATGGCTTGGGTCGCTTCCGGATAGGCGGAGGCATATTTCAAAGCGAGCGCGACCTCGCGCGCGGTTCCTACGTTCCGCGAATCTTCACCGGAAGGATCGGCGAAGTGCATACGCTTGAGTCCCAGCGCCTGCGCCTTTTCGTTCATTTTCTTCATGAAGTCCTCGGTTCCAAGCGTGATGCGCGCCAGAGAGTTCGCGGACTCATTCACTGATCCGATCAGCATCGCGTCAAATACCTCCTGTGTGGTGAAACGCTCTTTTGTCGGCAAGATGGTCCTGCCCAATACCGGATCATCCGAAGGTTGGATCTCCACGGCTTTGGAAAAATCCGGCTTTTGATCCAAAAAAGTCATCGCGGTCAATAACTTGCTGAGACTGGCAATGGGCACGACCGCATCTGCGTTTTTTTCAAATAAAACCGCTCCAGAATCCGCATCCATGACGATCGCCGATGTGGCGGCGATATCAATGCCCAGAGAACCCTCTTTACGTTTGACCGGCGCGGTTGAAATGGCCGGACGCGCCATGGGCAACTTGTTCCATGCCGCCGACAGAGTCGCCGGTTGCTGCATGGTGCGCAAAGTAAACGCACTCAAAACGACCAAGAGCGCGTCGGCCGTCATACGAGTTCTTTCAAAGCCTGTTCAACGGCCGAGTTTCCGCGCAAGGCGGTGTAGTCCGGTAATTCTTCCGCGCCGCTCAAACCGATATGCTTGAAGAATGCGACCGTCACGCCAAACGTCGGCTGGCCCAAGCGCACGTCTTCTTTTTGTTCGATAAGCCCTCGTAACATCAAATTCCGGAGAATCAGCGAAGATTGGACGCCGCGGATTTGCTCGAGCTCGGGACGCGTCATCGGTCCGCGATACGCGAGTATCGCTAGCGTCTCGAGCGAGGGTTTGGATAATTCGCCATGCGTTTCCTGCTTCAAAACCGATCGGACGACTCCGGCCGCTTCCGGATGGGTCACGAGTTCCGCCATTTGTCCGCTACGGACCAAGCTGGTGCCGGCTCCGGATGATTCCAGGCGCGTATGTAAAGCTTCAAGCGCCGCCTCCACCTCTTCCGGAGTCTGCGACAAAATTTCGGCCAATTTGCGGCCGGACATGGGTTGCGCCGTGGCAAACAGCACGGCTTCGATCAGGGCGTCGAGATTCATACGGGGTGTTTGATGGTGAGGCGGATGTCGGAAAAGTGGGTCTCCTGTTCTACATGGACGATACGCTGCTTGATGAGCTCAAGCAACGCGAGGAAAGACACGACCATCTCATGTTTGTCTTGCGATTCGGTCAGGAAACGGTGGAAGGAGGAGTGCATGAGCTTGCTCACGCGATTCCTCAGTTGCTCGATCTTCTCCTCAATGGTGATGGCGCGCTCCATCGAAGCTTTTGGCAGCGCGATAAGCGGCTCGATGCGGCGGATGGCCTGGCGATACAACTCCTGCAGCATCGCTCCCGTGACGCCTTCCGGCGGCGTGAAAACGGGCCCCTCCTGCTTGGGAGCGCGGTACGTACGCGTATAGGAGGACTTCCCGAGTTTTTCCAACGCCGCGATCTTGCTCGAAGCTTCGACGAACGCTTTATACAAACGCAATTGCGTTTCCAGGTCCGGGCCTTCCTCCAAGTCCGGATCGTGGAGGTGCGGCAAAATCGCCTTTGATTTGAGATAGACAAGCTTGGCCGCCACGACGAGAAAATCAGCCAAATCTTCCGGTGGGATCAGGCCGTGGTTTTCACGGACATGTTGGACGAACGGTTCCGTCACCTGCAGGAGCGAGATCGAGGTAATCTCCATCTTCTCCGACTCGATCAGTTGCAAGAGCAGGTCCAACGGACCTTCGAACGCTTCGATGCGGACCGAGTAAGCCATGGGATTACTTTTTGCGCACTTGGATGTGCGCTTCCTGTAAACGTTTCTCTTCGATTTCGCTCGGGGCGCCCATCAACAAATCGCGCGCGTCGCCGGTCTTTGGGAACGGAATAACTTCGCGGATATTCGGTTCGTTCGCCAGGATCATGACGATGCGGTCGAGACCCGAGGCGATTCCGCCGTGCGGAGGCGCGCCGAATTCAAACGCTTCCAACATGTGGCCGAAACGCTCTTGGATGGTTTGGTCACTCAAGCCAAGGAGCTGGAATACGCGGTTTTGCAGCTCACGCTTGTGGATGCGGATGGAGCCGCCGAAAATTTCATACCCGTTCAGCACCAAGTCATACGCGTTCGCGCGCGCGTTTAACGGTTCGCTTTCCAGAAGGTGCGCATCTTCCGGCAACGGCGACGTGAACGGATGGTGGACGGCTTGCACGCCGCCTTCGTCATCCTTCTCGAACATCGGGAAATCCACGACCCATTCAAATGCAAGCTCATTCGGATCGTTCTTGTCTTTGCGGAAGTCCGGCTTGTCCGAGCCGTGCTTTTCCATGGCCTCGGCATAGCTGATGCGCGGGAAAGGTACTTGGCTGATCGTCTTTTCCGGAGCCACGACCTTGACCATCTCGACCATCATGTCTTCGATCAACGACAGCACGTCCTCGCGCTCGACGAAGGAGAGCTCCATGTCGAGCTGGGTGAATTCCGGCTGGCGGTCGCCTCGCTGGTCTTCGTCGCGGAAGCAACGGGCGATCTGGAAATACTTTTCAATGCCGCCGACCATCAACAATTGCTTAAACTGCTGCGGCGACTGCGGCAAAACGTAAAACTGTCCGTCATGCAAACGCGACGGCACGAGATATTCGCGCGAACCTTCCGGCGTCCCCTTGGTCAGGTTCGGCGTCTCGACTTCCAGGAAACTACGGCTGTGCAAATAGGAACGGAAGAATGAAATGACTTTATCGCGTAATTCCAGGTTCTTCAGCATGCGCGCGCTGCGTAAGTCCAAATAGCGGTACTTCAATCGGACTTCTTCATTCACTTTTGATGTGTCTTCCAATTCAAACGGCGGCGTCTTGGCGGCATTCAGAATCTCGACATCTTTCGCCAAGATTTCTACCGTCCCCGTCGGCATGTCGGGATTGATTTGTTTCTCGCCGCGTTTTTGGACGACGCCCGTAATGGCGACGCAAAACTCGGGACGTAAATCCTTCATAGCTTCCTTCCCGCGTTCCGAAAGCTCGGCCGGGACCAAGACGACTTGGGCCAAACCCGATCGGTCGCGAACGTCCAAAAAGGCCAACTTGCCCATGTCGCGGCGGACATGAACCCAGCCCTTCAAGAGCACGCTTTCCCCAACCTGCGCGACCGTGTCGCGGATCATCGTCCGTTGCATAGGTGCCTATATCACCAAAAACGTCAGTTTGCCGCAACCGGGAGCGCCAAAACCGCTAAATCCTTAGGATCGTCGCCATAGGCACGGACCTCCAGGGTGCCGGTAAAACCCGGAGGAAGCTTATAAGATGCCGTCCACACGCCTTCAGAACCCTTGGAAAAAGCCCCGACTTTCGTCGGACGGCCTTCCAAACCTTCGATCTGGAACAGCTCGACCGAGGTCACCATGCCCGATACGGTCGTCTTCAATGTAACGGAAGCTCCGGCCTTGGCCGAATAGACGCCATTCGCATTGGACATTCCCTGCGGTTCCACTTTTTCGATGAATGGTGACGTTTCCGACGTGCGCATGGCGCCGCCTCCCCGTGCTCCGAGCAAGTCCAAACCAAGAGCCGTTCCGACTTGTGAGCCGCTTTGCTGCTCAAGAAGATAGGCCGCATCCACTAAATTCCAAACCATGGAACGGTTACAATCCGTCCGCTTTCCTTCCACGCATTCGCGATAACGTTTTACATCGTTTGAAGCGCTGTAAATCAACAGCGGAGGCAATACGATGGACGCCAACGTCACGAGGGCGCCAAGGACGATCCAAAATTTCAACCAACGGATATTCATACGGCGTTATGATATCACATTTATTCCGCCGGGCCGGCCGTGATGGGTTCCCCGGTTAATTCCACGTCCACCTTCTGCTTTTGTCCCTGGCCATCGTAAAAAAACAGGGTTTTACCTTCGGCGACGAGCAACTTCCCGTCCAACCATGCCAACGGACGTCCAAAGCCGCTAAACCCGCGGCCATCCCCATCCGCCGTAAACGAACCGGTATTCAACCAAACCGCAATTTTTGCGCCATCAGAAAGGACTCCGCTAAAAAATTCGGCCGTCTTGGTGCTATTCACGAGTTCTTTTTCACCGTTCGGCGTGACTTTGTATAAGGTCGATGGACCGGACGGCTCCGATTCCAAACCTTCGCCCGGATTAAACGTGGCCATCCAAATCGCCCCACCGCTCAGCCCGAAGACATTCGTATTTTCGGGCACGTCGGCTAAAGCCGTGACCTGTCCTGCCCGCGAGACATTTAAGATTCGCAGCCGGTCCGTCCTTCCGATGACGACGGCATGCTTATCATCAAGCTTCCCCAGCAGGCGCGGCTCCGTATACGCCTCTCCGTTAATGGAACGGAGCGCGACATTCCATTCCTTTCCGTCCGTTAATTTAAATCCGCGAACCTCGCTTGATTCGATGTGGAGTCCGTCTGAAGTATCGTTGAGGGATTCCACGCGCCATCCTTTTGGCACTTCCACGGGCGTGACTTGCCCGGAGGCAGGATCGACGGAAAACCGCAGATCACGGTCCCCTTCCGCGCTCCTCACCGCGACCTGGAAGCGCGTACTGGAAACCGGCGCGGTGGGAATGAGTGAAAACGTGCTGGTCGGGGCTGTTGCCGGAGCGGTTCCAAAAAGCGATTTGCCCGAATCGCTCACCGTATAGGCGATGCCGCCCATCACCAATGCAACCACGATCGGTCCGACCCAATTGGTGGCCCGAATCCGTCTGGAACGAGAACGACGCGACATAGTCGCGTTGATTCTACTAGAAAAATGTCACCCCCGCGAAGGCGGGGGTCCAGCCTAGTTAAATTGGGCTAGATTCCCGCCTTCGCGGGAATGACAATTCTTACGGCTCCAAGCGGTTCAAAAGACGCGGGAATGGGATGGTTTCGCGGACATGGTGGATGCCGCAAATCCAGGTCACGATACGCTCAAGTCCGTAGCCAAAGCCCGAATGTGGGACCGAGCCGTATTTACGCAGGTCGAGATACCATTTGAAAGCTTCTTCCGGCAGATTGTGCTCGCGGACGCGCTTCAAAAGTTCATCGTAATTATCTTCACGCTGCGATCCGCCGATCACTTCGCCATACCCTTCCGGAGCAAGTAAGTCGGCGTTCAATACGCGCGTCGGATCAGCCGGATCGCGTTTCATATAAAACGCCTTCACCGCTGCCGGATATTTTTCGACGAAAATCGGTTTTTCGTATTTCATCGTCAGCTTGGTCTCGTCATCCGCGCCCAAGTCATCCATATCGCCGATATCCGAACCCATTTCGCGCAATTCTTTGATGGCCTCGGCATGCGTCATACGGATGAACGGCGCCTGCACCTTTCTCAAGGCTTCCTGGTTGCGTTCCAGGATCTTCAATTCGGGCTGGCAATTCTTCAAGACCTGTTCGACGATGTAGCACACGAGGGATTCCTGGATTTTGAGGTTGTCTTCGTGTTCCACGAACGCGGCTTCGGCATCCATCATCCAAAATTCGATCAAGTGGCGGCGGGTTTTGGATTTCTCCGCACGGAATACCGGCCCAAAGTCGAAACAGCGTCCGACCGATCCAATGGCAGCTTCAAGATAGAGCTGACCGGACTGTGAAAGATACGCCTTCCGTTCCCCGAAATAATCAATTTCAAAAAGCTCGGTCGTCCCTTCGCATGCGTTTGGCGTAAAGATCGGCGAGTCGATTTTCGAGAACCCGTGGTCGCGCATCCAGTCATAGGTCGCGTGAATGACCTGGTCGCGGACTTTCTGGATGGCCCACTGCTGCGGCGAACGCAACCAGAGATGACGGTTGTCGAGAAGAAAATCCGGGCCATGCTCTTTTTTCCCGATCGGGAATTCTTCCGCTTTTTGGACGAGTTGCACGGCCGTCGCTTGCAGTTCGAACACGCCCTCCTGCTTTGGATGCTTGGAAACCGTACCCGTGACGATCACGGACGACTCGATCGTGGCTTCAACCGCGGCATTCCAGCTTGCTTCATCCACGCCATTCTTCGCGACAACCGCCTGCGTGAAGCCGGATCCGTCGCGGATCTGCAAAAAAGCGATCGAACCGCTGGAACGGACATTATGTGCCCAGCCCTTGATGGTGACCGTTTGGCCGACAAAATCGGCGAAGTTCTTGATGAAGGTATCCATAGACCGACGCAGCATAGGAAAAACTGAAGAATTAGGCAAGAAAAAGCCCGCTGACTAGCGGGGGCTGAGATGGGCCTTGGCCCGACGGAAGGCCGTGGCCTTCTGATGAGAGACGACACGCGCCGTCTCGAACGCGCGCTTGCGGTTGAACTGGGCGCCGGTATAAATCGCCACGACGCGATCCTCGAGATCGTGGCGCGTGATGAACACCGACTTCCCACGGTAACCGATCGCCCGCAGGATGAAGTAGTGCTGGCTCGTCCGAAGCCCCGTGTTCTGCGCGGCCTGGGTGTACGCCCTCGCCTGGCTGACGAGCAGCTTCAGCTCGGCATGCCACGCATCCCGAAAGCTCACGCGCTTGCGCTTGCTCTCGTTGACCGCCTTACGCACAAGGTACTTCGCCAGACTCTCGATCCCGAGCACGCACCTGACGTACTGGTTGAGAACCCGCAGCGAGAACTTGACCGTGAGGCAGCCCAGCTGCGCCGCGAGCTCAGCCTTCAGGCTGGACTCGGTCGGCTTCGCCTTGGGCTTCTTGTGCGCCCGGACGACGCGGACGTCGTCCGCCAGAGGCTTGGGCACCGGTCTCACCCCGGTCTTCTCCTCGGGGACGATGTCGGGCACCGAGACCCTGGACCTGTTCCTCACCCACCTTTCCACGTGAATCACGTTGTCGACGGGGAGGCGCCCATGCCTGACCAGGCTGACGGCCTGGGGCGGCCGGTTACGAGGACTTGCCGATCTATGCATTCAGTCTCCCTTGGTTTTAGGAACCGAAATCGCCAAAAGAAAATAAATAAGGAGCGCCCACAAGAAATCACGACCGGGGTTCTAAGTCAAAAAAGAAACGATGGTCGCCGGACCATGCGCGTTCTCGGCGAGAGGCGTTTGGAGCAAGGTGCCTTCGACCGAGCGGCAGGCTTCGTGGAAGACCGAAGCTTGCGCCGTCACGGATGCGGCAAATGCCAAGGGAGCGCGCGGCAACATATGAAGCAACTTCTTCGCTTCGTCGGAAATATCCGCGCGCTCAAATGTCGGCGCATAGCCGAGCGAATTCAACAGACGTAACGTCGCCGCGGAATAGAACAACCGTGCCCGTTCAGGTGTCGGTTCGCGCACCGATTGCCGCCACGTCGTCGCGAACTCTTCTAATAAATTATAGATATCCGGATCCGCCAAGCCCGGCCGCGTAAGCTGGTCCACCAGATGCGCGAATGAACCAAGCGTCACCATCGCACCTAAGCGTTCGCGCAAATCCGTTTGGGCGCTCACGGCATGCGCCACGGCTAATTTATCGAAGGCGGCCCCTTTCGCGACCATCACGTCTACCAGCGTCAGCGGTTCAAGATGGCCCAGGTGTTTCGCTTTCCAGCTCCGCACTCCGCGCGCCACGGCCTCCAATTTTCCGTGTTCTCGCCCGTACATGGAAACCCAGACGTCGTGTTCGCGAAACGGCGCGGTCTTCAAAACGAAAACCTGGTCGCGAAGATAACTCATGCCAGTTTGTCTAGGTATTGCTGCAAGATCGCGGCCGCGGCCAAATCATCACGCTTTCCCCTTTCCCCCATCTCCTTTACCTGGTCCGCTGCGATCTTCGACGTCCAGGTTTCATTTTCTTCTTCCACATCAAAACCCTCGGCTTTTAATTTGGAGATGAATGAGCGAATTTCTTTCGCTTGGTCGGTTTCGCGCTCCTGATCACCGAGCGGCCTCGGGATACCGACTACGATTTTGCTGACGCTTTCATGCTGCACCAAATCGCGCAAACGGACGAGGACATCTTCAAAAGAATCATTCGTGATGATTTTCCACGGCGAGGCCACGCGGGTGATGGGATCGCCCAAGGCGACTCCGATCCTGGCCGAACCGTAATCCAACCCAAGAATACGCATGGGACGATCTTGGCATAAAAAAACCGCCAGAGCGAGTCCGCTGAAGGCTCAGCGGAAACGGCTTAGGCGGCAGGCTTCCGCGGGGGCCGGGGCTCGTCGAGAACCCTGTCCGGGCCCTCGAGATCGACCTGCATGCGGCGTCGAGGCGCCGCCGGGGGCGGCGTGTGCTTGATGCGGGTGGTCGGCGGGCCATCGTCCTCGTCGACCGAAGGAGCTCCTGTGCCATCGTAATCGTCCGGAATTCTTCCCATGAGTCCTCCTAAACTTGGCTGCAAAATGATGCTACAGAACTTCCTGATTTTCGGCTACCCTGGGACCCAATGGTCGTTTTCCCCTCCTTTAAACATGAGCGCGCCCTGATCGCGGACGGCTTTTCAGTATTTGCCGGAGTAGATGAAGTCGGATGCGGCTGCCTCGCAGGCCCGGTGTATGCCGGAGCGGTTATTTTGCCTTTGGATTCGCGCTTAGGCCTTATTCGCGACTCGAAAACGCTGAGCGAAGATCAACGCGAAAAACTCGCGGGAAAGATCCGCGAACGCGCGACATCCTGGGCCATCGGTTCGGCGTCCGTAGAAGAAATAGATGTACTGAATATCCGCCAGGCCGCTTTTTTGGCCATGCGCCGGGCCATCGAGTCGCTCGCGATCCAACCGGAAGCCGTCCTGTCGGATGGATTTATGATCCCCGGGCTTTCCATCCCTTGCCGCCGTGTCATCAAAGGTGATCGGTATGTGAAATCCATCGCAGCCGCATCCATCATCGCAAAAGTAGCGCGCGATGAAGAAATGGATCGTTTGGAAGATGCCTATCCAGGCTACGGACTCGCCCAACATAAAGGATATGGAACGAAGACCCATCAACTTGCCTTAAAAAAACTCGGGCCGACCGACATCCATCGCAAAAGCTACGCGCCGATTAAACTCCTCTTGAACCATTGACAAAAAAGCGTTTTTGCGTACAATCGCGACAGCACACCTGTGTGCAGAAGCACTTCGGTGCGCAGGCACATTTCGTGCGTAGTTCATTTTTTTGGAAGGTAGGTACGACATGTCAAGAAGCCCCACCGGACCGCTCAAGGCGATCGCCGCCGGTTACGAAGTGAAGACGGAGTTGGCCGCGGGCGGCTACGTGCTGTCCACGATGGCGGGGACCGCCGATGCCGACTTCGCCGCATCCATTCGCGGCCAGGTCATGCCGAAGCTGAAGCCGCCGGAGGTCATCGACTGGATCGCTGATGCGACTCTCGTGACGAAGTTCACGTCGACCCTCGTGAAGCCCGCGTCCGAGATCCTACGTGACTTCAAGGCGCGCGGCGGCCGTCACGTGGTCGCCGTGATCCCCGAGGGGTCCATCATCCGCATGGCGGCCGCGAGCGTGAGCATGGCCTCCAACTTGCTCGGCGGAACCAAGATCGTGGTCGTCGCGACCATGAAGGACGCCGTCCGGATGCTCAACGAGCTCAAGCTCGGAGGTGGCGCATGACCGGCCCTCCTCACAAGACGCCGACGCACAGAACCGGCACCAATCTCAAGCTGGATGACCTCCTGCGGGGAGAGGCCTTCGGAATCTTTCCGACGTCGGCCAAGCCGGTCGCCATCGACGAGATGATGAAGGCTGCGAGCGTCAGGTTCGGCCCCAAGGGACTGTTCTCGATCGGCGTTTCGAACGAGGTCGAGATCATTCAGCCCGAAGCCCGCGAGCGCATACGGAAGGGCTTCGAGCACTTCCGCGACGCCGGAGGCATCCAGGTTCTGGTGTTCTGCACCAAGCCAACCGCTGCCACGGCCTTCATCCGCGTGGCGAGCGAGGTCGGAATCCTCCTCACCATCGTTCGAACTTCGGAGGAGCAGACCAAACTTCAGAAGGAGTTCCGGGACAAGTACCACCCGAAACCCAAGACCTGATCCGCCGCAGCGAGCCTTATGGCTTCTCGGCGGAATTTTTTTACACAGAGGCAACGTTGACCACGAACGGCAAAACGAATAGTATCCGCGAACGGAGGTAAAGGATGGCAAAGCAGTTCCTCAGTTCCTTGTCCTTGTTGGTGTTCGTCGCGTTGAGTGTTCTCCTGCCCGGATGTGTCGCGCAGGAGAACGAGCCGGTCGCGGGTCGCACGGAAGAGCTCCACCTCACGGAAGTGAAGCGCAGCTCCTTCGACATCCCGATCGGTCACGGAGACAGCGTCTTCGCGCGTGTGGCCTACCGTCCGGTGGACCTCCTCCATCCACGCCAGCTGGTGGTGCTCGTTCCCGGAACCCTGGCGAACGGGGGCGGCTACTACGACATCGCCTCAGGCACCGGCTACAACACGATGGAGCTCCTCGCCAACGAGGGCTACATCGTCGCCGCTCTCGACTTGCTCGGGACCGGCGAGAACGAGCGCTTCGAAGATGGCGGCGTCCTCGGCACGGAAGTCGCCGCCGACGCCGTGAGTCGCGCCGCACGCGTGCTCCGCCTGCTCTTCCTCGCCTCGGACGTCTTCGTCTACGGAGAGACGGGCCTGGGCTCCAACATCTGCGTCCTACTGGCTCGTGAACCGTGGGTGAGCGGCATCATCGTCGCTTCCCCGTTCTACATCCAGTTCGGACCGTTCGGCGTCGCGCAGCTCTTCGATCCTGCCGGCGCCGCTCTCCTCCAGAGCATCCCCGGGGGCTACCTCCCGCTCGCTCCGGAGACCTTCGGTCCCGTGCTGTTCGCGGCGCCGCCTGCGGTCGCCGCAGAAGCGATCCCGGCCCTGCTCGGTCCCGCACCGTCCGCCGTGCCCGTCGCTCCGTTGCTCGAGCCATTCGAGCACACCGGTCCCGACAGCATCGCGACGGGACGACTGGCTACGCCGATCGTCACCGTGGAGTCCGCGATCGCGCCCGCCCTGTTCATCCAGGGCAACCCCGACCCCGTCGGCTCCGTCGAAGGCGCCGAAGAGCTCGTCGCCGACTACGGCGGTGACGCCGAGCTCGTGGTGATCGCGGGCGCCACGCATCTCATGCGCTTCGATGCCGTGATCTCGGATGGTCCGACCAGCCAGTTCTGGTCGCCCATCCTCGAGTTCCTCGAGACGCACTGACCCGCCTGCTCGGCCCAAAACGGCCGGGCTTTTTTCTTATGAAATAAAAAGAGCGGACCTAGTGGTCCGCTTGAGGAGCGTACAGATGCAGAATTCATGCGCTTTGATCTACCACCAAGTTTCACCCGGGTGAAGCACATCAAAGTCCCACGAATGGACTGCTATCGGAACGCGTAACGCATGTAGGCGGCGATGTCCGCGACGTCCTGATCAGTGATCGTGAGGGCGTCGGCTTCATCACGGATGGCTGCCGCGACCTCGAGCTGCCCGATCGACTCCATGAAGGCCGCTTGCGCGTACATGGACGCCTGGGTCGGCGCGAAGAACTCACGGTAGTGACGGGCCACGTCTTCGAACGTGGCAGCGCTGTTGTCGTGGAAATACGGCGCGGTGCGCGCCGATCCCCACAAGGTGGGCATGCGATGGAATTCGGTCGCGCCTCCGGGGGCAGCGACGAGGCACGCGGCCGTGGTGATGCACGGATTCGCGGGACCGTCGGAACCGTCGCTCGGATCGGCATCGACCACCAGCACGCCCGGATCGGGCGACTGGAGCGTGAACGTCATACCCGCAGGCCACATCGGCATGCCGATCGGCCCGATGCGCGGGTTGTCGTTCAGATGATCCGCGGCGAGCGTCACGTGGTACGTGTACTCGGGCAGGCCGCGCCTGTTGAACTGCGACGTCCGGTTGCCCGAGAACGGCAGGTCAGGCGGATCGCCGGGGTTGAAGTGACCCGTGCGGTTCAGCATCGGTCCGGCGTGGCACGTGGCGCACAGGCCGTGCGTACCCGCCGAAGCGCTGAGAGGCTCGTCGAGGAAGAACGCGCGGCCGCGCTCTTCCGAGTCATCGCGCCCATGGGGCAGCGTCGGCTCGGGCCCGCCATGCGCGTACTCCCGAAGCGCCGCGCTCGAGAAGAGCTGCTCCTGGAAGAACGCGATATCCGCGAGCTCCGATTCCGTCGGAAGCCGCAGGGCCTCCGCATGGTCGAGAGCGGCGGACAGCGCCTGGTGGGCGAGATCCGTCCCCTCGCGGCCATCCCACATGAGATGGTCGTTCAGGGCCGAGTTGATGCTCGTCGGCGTCGCGCGCCTGAGCGCCACGACGTACCGACCGTCCGGACGCACCTGCACGTTGACGCCATCGACTTCGTCGACGGTCACGTTAGGCGCGAGCACGACGTGCACGCGTACCAAGCCGTCTTCGCGGATGCGATCGTAGGTATCGCCTCCTTCGACATCGGCGTCGACGGGGCGGAACGTCGGATCATTCGGATCCTCCGCGAACGCGCGCTGCACGTCCTCGGGGGCGAGGTCGAAGCGCGAGGTCACGAGGTGGCATGTACCGCAGGTGCGGTCATTGCCATCGAACGTCTCGAACTGGAACAGGAGCCCACCACGGATGGCGTGCCCCAGCTCGTCGAGAGTGAGGGCTTCTTCTGCTCCCGCGGCCTCTTCGACCGCGAGAGGAGATTCCGCCGCGCATCCGAAGACGCACAGCAGGCCCACGAACCAGAGGAAATACAAATCGCGTCTCACTCCGCACCTATCTCTGCTGGAAGGAACAAACACCCCGAGGACCATTCCTCCGGGGTAGGCGAAAGACTACTGCATGGGAACGAAGTCCGCAACGTGATCTACGCGCGCTTGGACATACCAACCGGGATCTTTTCGCGCTCGAGCTGGGAAAGCACGTCGTTGATCGGCATGCCCAGGGGGCCATACTCCTCAGCCTTCGACAGGGCTTCCTTCACCGAATCGTGATAGTGCAGCTTGCCTCCGGTCCCGGAGTAGAACCCGAGGGTCACGAGGGACTTGATACCGCTGATGAGGAACGGACTCGACATCAGGGGCACCAAGTGGATCGATTCGTGGTACTGCCGCATCTCGGCATGCTCGACGTACATCTTCTTCGCGATTTCGACGCTGGGTCTCTTCAGCGTTTCTCCTAGTATTCCGATGCCGGCGAGCGGTCCCGCGAGGGCGCAGGCTCCCTTGGCCTGAAGTAACGCGCGGTTCACGTCCGACATGGTGATCTCGTCGATCCAATAGTTCACAAAGACCCGTCTACCGACCCAGAAACGAACGGTCATGGCTTTTCCTCCAGGTTACTGGCGGCGTCAATAAAGCAGGATTTTGATAAAAATGTCAATCCGAAACCCTCGGACAATAAAACCTCCCGTCTGGGAGGTTTTATTGTTGGTAGCCCCAAGGGGAATCGAACCCCTATTGACGGCTTGAGAAGCCGCTGTCCTAACCGTTAGACGATGAGGCCGTATCGATTATTTGCGTTGCCAAGCGGCACCCTGGCGCACCAGCAACTCCGAAGCGCGTACCGGTTCGGCCATCAATTCTTTGATGACGCGTTCCATGCGCACGCCTTTCGTTTCCAACGTTCCCTGCGAAGCTTTCGCGAGAACGATATCGCCGGGCTTCAGAATCTCCTGGATGAAGAGTCCCGCCTCCGGCGTATCCTCGATGAAACGCACCTGTTCCGACTTCATGCCGTTCGCAAGCGCGCCTTCCATCATGGCGCGGCCGAATATACCACAGCAAATCAAGACGTCAATCCCCGCTTTCGCGGTTTCCGCGCCGACACGGCGGTGCATTTCTTCCGATTTCGCGCCGAGTTCGCGCATCTCTCCGAGACACGCGATCTTGCGTTGGCCGGGCGCCGTTTCAACGCTCGCCAAATCTTTCAACGACTGGATCACCGATGCGGGCGAGGCATTGTAGGTATCGTCAAATAAATACGTATGCTTGATGCCCGGCAGGATGCGCGTCCGTCCATTCACCGGCCGGAAATGCTTTTCAAAAGCCGCGATTTGCTCCGGCGCGATATCCATCGCCTCGGCGACGCAGACGGCTGCCGCATAGGCATACGCCGCCGATCGTCCATAGACCCCGGGAATGGTCGCCTGATAGCTGCGCTGGTAATTTTCAAGCTTCACTTCAAGTCCGATCGGAGCATTTCCGTGCGCGGTCGGCTGGGTCACGATTTTGCTGGAGACGATACGCACATCCGTTCCGTCAGCTTCTCCGTACGTCATCGAACGCTCATGTGTGAGGTGGCGCATCGCGAATACTTTTTTGTCATCCGCATTTAAAACCGCCACGCCGCCCGACTTCAGCGCCTTCACGAGTTGCGATTTCTCTTCCACGAGCGCATCGAGGCTTGGATAATTTCCCGCGTGGACGGGTACCAGGCTTTCATCGTCCGCCGTGATCGCGGTTACGACGGCGATATCAGGCTTCGCGATGGAGGTAAGATAGGCCAAATCGCCCGGCTTATCCGCGCCCATCTCGAATACAAACGTACGGATCCCCGTCTTCTTCAAACCCGTTTTCATCAAACAGGCATCACTCAGGAGTGAAACCCAGGCCACAGGACTCCGTCCCGGCGCTGGATGGCCAAAGACGGTCAACGGGACTCCTAATTCATTATTAAAACTATTTTTCGGGACGCGGACGCGGTTTTCGGATAGCTCGCTCTGTAAAACGGCGCCAATGGCCTGCTTGGTGGTGGACTTGCCCACCGACCCCGTCACGGCGATAACCATCGCGCCTTCGCGGGAAAGCGTTTTGGAGGCGGCGCGACCGAGCCAGCCCTGGAGCCCTGAGAGCAAAGACATAGGAGTTTCAATACACCACGACGCGTTTTGTTCGGCAAGATGCCTTACGGCTTCGTGCCCGTGGCCGAAGGAGCCGTCGTGGACGCCGCAGGGGCAACCGGAAGCGGCGGGGCGGGCTTTTCCGTGATCGGACGCTCGGGTTTCACCTGGAGGTAACGCAACAAAAAGGCGGCCAAATCACCCCAAACCGGAGCGGCAGACGCTTCGGCATATTGTACGGTCCGGGGGCGGTCTATCTTCACCAACATCACGAATTTTGGATCATCACTCGGTGCGTAGCCCGCGAATGAACCGATCGTCGCGTCCGGCAAATATCCGGGACCATTCGGATTGGCGATTTGAGCCGTACCCGTTTTTCCCGCGACGTAATAGCCGGGAACCGCCGCGCGTTTTCCGTGGCCTTCTTCCACCACGGTGACCATCATGCCGGAAACCAAACGCGCCGCGCGCGCCGACACGACTTGCCGGATTTCCGACGGAACCGTCACGGTCCGCGTCCCGTCCGGGGCGATGATCTCGCGCACGATATGCGGACGCATCAAGGTGCCGCCATTGGCCAGCGCCTGGAACGCCGCCGCCATTTGAAGGGGCGTCGCGGTAATGCCCTGGCCATACGATCCGGTCGCCGCGTAAATCTGTCCTTTCTTTTCCAACGGGCTGATATTGCCGTCGCCTTCCGGGCTCAATTCAATGCCGGTTTTCACCCCTAAGCCGAATTTTTTCACATAATCATTAAACCGCTCTTTTCCGAGCAAGCGTTGTACGAAAATCGTTCCCGTATTGAGCGATTTTCGAAGCACGTCGGTCATGGTTTGAACGCCGTGAGCGAGGTGGTCCGAATTTCTGATCGTAAAATCGTCGATTTTCTCCTCGCCCTTATCTTCGTATGTCGTACGAGGGTTGATGAGCTCCGCATCAAGTCCGGCCGCGATGGTCAACGGTTTGAAAATAGAGCCCGGTTCGAATTCATCCAATGTCGAGGGATTGTTCAAAACGGAGACGGAATCAATCTTGCCGTAATTCGCCGGATCATAATCCGGAGCCGAGCACATCGCCCAAATCGCGCCAGTTTGCGGATCGAGCACGATCACGGTTCCGCCATCCGCCTGGAATTCCTGGACGGCGAGGGCGATGCGACGGCAGGCTTCGTATTGGATCGTGCGGTCAATCGTCAGGACGATGTCCGAGCCATCCTTTTTTTGTTCAAGCTGCGTCGTTCCAATGGACAAAGGCCGCCCGGCCGCATCGGTTTCAAGTTTGATGGAGCCGTATTTCCCGGCAAGGTCCTCATTCATCGAACTTTCAATACCATAGCGGCCTTCGCGGACATTCTTATCGTTGAAAGAAACGAATCCGAAAATTTGGCCGCCCAATCCTTGTTCCGGATAAAAACGGCTGGGCCCTTTCGTGACGCCGATGCCGGGCAAGCGTTTCGCCTGAAGCGCCTGTGCCTGGTCCATGGGTACGTCTTTGGCGACGATTTTGTACGTTCCCGTGGTCACCGACAGAATCTTATAGAGCTCGTCATAGGGCTGATTCGTGAAGTCAGCCACCATCTGCGTCGTCGAGGCGAGATCGGCTTTGATGTCGCGCGGAATGGCAAAGACCTGCCACACCTCGCGATCCTTCGCGACCGGATGCAATGTCCCGTCAAAACGATCGCGTAAAAGGATGGAGCCGCGTTTCGGGACGAGCGTACTGTCCGAACTGTGCTGGCCTTCGGCTAAAACCTTGTAAACGTCATATTCCAGCACCTGGAGCTGGAACAAGCGCGCCACGATCGCCAACATCCCCAACCCAAGCAGCCCGCCAACAAAAATCAGCCGTCCCTTGATACTGGGCTCGGACGACCGGCGCGAATACGCCCTGGCGCTGACCATGGGCACAAGATTATCACGTAACACGTAGCACGTAACACGGTGCAGCCAATTGTTACGAGTTACGTGTTACGTGACTTTGGCTTCCAATACTTTTTCCCTTTCAATTTTTCCGGCAAATACTCCTGGTTCACCGGGCCTTCAACCGCCGGATTATAGATATACCCCTTGCCATACCCCAGGTTTTTCATGAGCTTGGTCGGCGCATTACGGATGTGGAGCGGCACCGGTTCATTCGGTAACGCCTGGATATCACCGCGCACTTCGGAATACGCCTCATAGAGCGCATTGGATTTCGGCGCGAGAGCGAGATACACCGCGGCTTGTGCAAGATGGACATTGCACTCAGGCATGCCGAGAAAATGCGCGGCTTGATAGGCGGCCACGGCCTGCACCAGGGCATTCGGGTCCGCCATGCCGATATCTTCCGATGCGAACCGAACAAGCCGGCGCGCGACGTACAGCGGGTCTTCGCCGGCTTCAAGCATGCGCCCCATCCAATACAAACCCGCATCCGGATCAGAGCCGCGCAATGACTTATGCAGCGCGGAAATAATGTTGTAATGCTCTTCTCCGCCCTTGTCGTAGAGCAGATGCGTGCGCTGGAGCGCGTCTTTAACCAATTCAATCGTGATTTTGCTCTTCCCTTTCACGATCGGCGCCGCCTTTGACGCGAATTCCAGCGCGTTCAACGCATGACGCACGTCCCCATCCGCCATGGCCGCAAGTGATTCAATGACGCCCTCTTCCGCCTCAAATCGACCGCTCAAACCTTTTTCTTTATCGGACAATGCCGTTTTTAAAACGCGAACGACATCTTCCAAAGAGACTTTATTCAAGACAAAAACTTTTGTTCGAGATAATAAAGCCGAATTTACTTCAAAGCTCGGATTCTCCGTCGTGGCGCCGATCAGTGTGACGGTTCCGTTTTCCACGTAAGGCAAAAGCGCATCTTGCTGGCCTTTATTGAATCGGTGGATTTCATCAATAAATAAAATCGTCCGGATGCGCTGGTATTTTTCATCGGCTTCCGCATTTTTCACTGCCTGGCGGATATCAGCGACGCCGGACATGACCGCTGACAGTTCCACGAACTTTGACTTCGTCATGAGCGCGATGACTTTTGCGAGCGTCGTTTTTCCGGACCCTGGCGGACCCCAAAAAATCATGGACGGAACTTCATCGCGCTCAATCAGCAAGCGCAGAGATTTGTCCGGTCCAATCAGATGATCCTGGCCGAGGACGCCATCCAACGTCGTGGGACGCAAACGATCCGCAAGCGGCTTATACCCGTCGCGGCGTTTTTGAGCGGCAGAATCGAATAAATCGGTCATGCGCCCAGGCTATCGAACAGAATACGAACGGTCAATCAATCCTTTGGCAAATTCATTTCAAAAACGGCACGGTAAACCGCCCTTCGCGTAATGATGCCGATGAGTTTCCCTTGTTCCATGACCGGCATCCGGTGGATGCCGCGCGCAAGCATGATGGCCCCGGCGCGCATCAGCGGGATATCAGGCTCAATCGACCACACCTGGCTCGACATGAAGCGCTCGACCGGATGGTCCGCGACATCCGTGGCCTTGCTCTCCCGCGCTTCAAGATCGCTGTACATCTCCGGATTCTCATAAAAGCTTCGGTAAAACGGATACAGGATGCGGAACAGGTCTTTTTCGGATACCAAACCGACTACGCGGCCCTCCGAATCAACCACCGGGGCGCCGCTGATGCCCTTCTCGCGCAAAATACGTTCGACTTCCCTGTAGGGCGTGCCGTGGAGAATCGTGACCACGTCCGTGCTCATGACGTCTCGTACGCGCATATACAACCAATATCACACATGACCCAGGGCGTAGCAAGGCGGTTCAAATAAAGGCACTTGCTACGAGCTACGCGTTACGTGATACTAGGCCCATGCCCAAACGCATGACGCTCGCGTCCTGGAACGTGAATGGTATCCGCGCCGCCGAAAAAAAAGGCTTTTTTGACTGGCTGCATGACCGCAAATATCACGTGATCGGCTTGCAGGAGACTAAGGCCCACGTTGGCCAACTCTCGCCAAAAACCGTCCATCCGGACGGGTATGAGTCCTATTGGAGTTCCGCCGTTCGGAAAGGTTATAGCGGGACGGCCGTCTATACGCGCGTCTCGCCCACGTTTGCGGAAACGACATTCAGCGATTCCTGTTTGGATGGCGAGGGCCGGATCGTTTTATTGGAGTTCGATGAATTCTATTATTTTAACGTGTACTTCCCGAACGGCGGCATGGGTCCGGAGAGACTCGCCTTCAAGCTCGAGTTCTACAAACGGTTCTTCGACCTGGTCGAAACGTACCGCAAGAAAAAACCGATCGTGGTTTGCGGGGACGTGAACACGGCACACACCGAGATAGACCTGGCGCGCCCGAAAGAGAACCAGAATACGAGCGGCTTCATGCCCATTGAACGCAAGTGGGTGGAGAATTTCATCAAAGCCGGATATATCGACACGTTCCGCATGTTCAACAAAGATCCCGGCCACTACACCTGGTGGGATATGAAGAGCGGCGCGCGTGCGCGCAATGTCGGCTGGAGAATCGATTACTTTTTCGTCAGCGAAGAGCTGAAAAAACACGTCAAAAAATCCTGGATCGAAACCGACACGCTCGGCTCCGATCACTGTCCGGTTGTTTTGGAGCTTTCGTTTTAAACAAAAAAAGCCCCCGGTTGGGGGCTAGATGTCGTCCGACGATTCTGCGGCTACGAGCGTGTCCGCGATGCCGTTTCGTTCGGACGGTTTCCGGAAGAGCCAACGTCCGTAGGCGAGGCCTGCGACCGTCGAAACCGCGCTGCCAAGCAGGATCGAAAGCTTGGCCGTTGCGATCAGCACCGGATCCGTGAAGGAGAGAAGCGCGATGAAGTTCGAAACCGTGAAGCCGATGCCGGCCAGGATTCCGACCAAAGCGATCCCCCTGGCATCGACGCCGCGCGGCATCTGGCAGATGCCCAGCTTGGTCGAGGCCCACGTCGCGCACAACACGCCGATGGGTTTGCCGACGACGAGACCGATCCCGATCCCGAGTCCGACATGGAGATCGAGCGCATCCATCGTTCCGCCGCCGAGATATACGCCCGCATTCGCGAGCGCGAACAGCGGCATGATGCCGAACACGACGAGCGGCTGGATGGCATGTTCGAGCCGAGCGAGCGGGGTGAGCGCCTCGTGCGCTTCGTGGGACAGCTCCAGGATCGTCGCTGACGCCTCTTTGGATTGCTCCGCCGAGGCACCCTCTCGAACTTGATCCTGCGCTCCGCGAAGCCGCTCGAGAGCTGACGCGATGAACGCGGCGGGCGTCATCCAGGCTTTTGCCGGAATCATGAGCCCAATCACCACGCCGGACAGCGTCGGATGGATACCCGCCTCGTTGAGACCGAGCCACACCATGACCAACGGCGAATAGTACATCCATCCGGGACGTTTTCCGACCGAGCGCAGGAACCAGAAGGCGCCTGCGCCCGCGATCGCGATCAACAACCCGGTCCAGGCGATCCCAGAATTGTAGAACACGGCGATGACGATGATGCCGCCGATGTCGTCGGCGACCGCCAACGTCAACAGCAGGATCTTGAGCGCCGCGGGGACGCGATTTCCCAACAAGGTGATCACGCCGACGGCAAACGCGATATCCGTCGCGACCGGAATGGCCGTACCACGCATGGCCGGGCCGTCAGAATTGAACGCGAAGTAGATGAGCGCGGGCACGAGCATGCCGCCAAGCGCCGCCACGATGGGAAGGGCGGCCCGTCGCGGCGTCGAAAGCTCGCCCTCGACCATCTGCCGCTTGATCTCGAGCCCCGCAAGCAGGAAGAACACGCTCATCAGAACGTCATTCACCCAGAAATGCAGGGGCCTCACGAACTCATGTCCCATGCCCACGAGCCCAAGCTCCGTGTGCCAGAGCGACTCGTACGTCTCGTGCGACAGGTTCGCCCATGCGAGCGCGATCACCGCCGCGCCGGCCAGGACATACCCTCCGGCCGATTCCAGCTGCATGAAGCGCTGGATCGGCGCTTGCGCCTTCTTCATCCCCTGCCACAAGACAGGGCTCGCCTCCGGCGGAGGCGAGAGATGCGATTCTTTCGATTGGTCCAAAGGACGCCTCCCTGTTTCCGCGGCGACATGCCGCGTGGAAACGTCCGTCGTTTACCTTTATTGTTGAATTCCGTCAATCAAACCCGCCCCGTAAAGACTTCGTAAAAATGCATGTAATTCTGCGCGATCGCCTCGATCGCTTCTTCGCGTTTTGCTTTGCCTTGATAGTAATACTGCAACGCATCCCAAAAGATGGTCCGGCCGATCGCGAAACCGACCATACCCTCCACCCCGATCGCCGCCCGAAGCCACGCATCCACTTTTGCGCCGTCTTCCGCACGTCCAAGCACGACACAGCTCACTTCGTTCCGTCCATCGGCGCGTGCCTGCTCGACCACGGCCCGATAACTTTCTGCGCGGTCCATGCCTTCGATCTTCCAAATATCCGGCTCCACTCCGGCCTCCTGGAATTGCCGGATCATCTCCACCGTTAATGCCGGGCGGATATCGCGGTCAAACGCGTCCTGTCCGATGCTCTGTTTTTCATCTTCGCTTGGCAATACAAGCGGCTCGATCAAAAACCCTCGCGCGTTCGCATGACACCAATCGCTTAACGTTTTGAGCCGCTCAAGCTGTACGCGATTCGCATCGGCGTCTCCATCGGGACGATAACGCACCAATGCCTTTGCAAAGACGGGTTTCACGGCTTCGAGATGCGCGCCGAATTCATCACCATACTGAAAATCAAATACTTCTTGTCCGCTCTTTTCCGTCGTCAAAATATTGATCAGTCCCCGCTTCTCCGCGTCTTCGTGGATTTCCAAGCCGAATTCTTCATCCACCAATACGGCGGCTCCGTCTTCCGGAACGCCGAGCTCAAGTCCGCGCAAAAATCCTTGATAGATGATCTGTTTGAAATCCTTGATCACCGCCCGCTCATCGTCCGAGAGTTCACCGGTCTTTTTAAAAAGATTCTTCGCAAAAAAAGACCGGTGATCAAACGCCAAAATATAGAGGGGTTTATTATAGCCCGGCATACATGACCATAGAATAACACGTTCACCGTAAAACCCCCTCGCGGGGGTTTGTCACCTTTGTTTTTTCCATTCGCTGTGGATAAAATGGCTGGTATGCGCCTCCCACAACGCCGTTCACAGATGATGGTGAAACACGGCCCAGAAAGCGACCATTTGACGCCTGAAGCGCTCGAACGCCTAAAGAACACGCTCCACACGTTAGAAAAAATCGATCGTCCGAAAATCGTCGTGGATCTGAGCCATGCGTTAACGCTCGGCGATTTTTCCGAAAACGCGGAATACCAAGATGCGAAAGCCCGCCTTTCCCGTATCGATGGACGCATTTTCGGACTGAAAGAACGCATCAAAAATGCGATCGTCATCAAACGCAACGGATCGGCCGACTCCATCCAACTTGGATCAACCGTGAAATTCAATCTCGCTGGAAAAGAAAAAACGTACGAAATCCTCGGGCCGCAGGAAGCGAACCCGACGCGCGGGAAAATCTCCTATCTTTCCCCGCTCGGCGCGGCGCTCATCGGAAAAAAAGCCGGCGAGAAATTCGGATACGCTTCGCCCGATGGCGCCACGAATTTGATTGAGATACTTGAAGTGAAATAAAAAACGGTTGACACGCGCCTCCTTTACCGATTACGCTCGACGCATGTCCGAGAAATTCAAACCAGCCGCATCCGAGTCTTTCACGTCCCGCGCCGACCGGGAAGAACGGGAAGAAAAAGAATTCTGGAAAACGGAGTTGGAAGACATGCTTTCAAACAAAGACGAGTCGTTTCGGAAGAAACCGCTGAAAGAACTCTATGGTTGGGTGTATAACAATTTGCCGCAGTGGCTGCCGCCTTCAGCGGACAGTTATCTGGGTTCGCACCGGAATCCTGATTTCGATGTTTACTACAAATCAAAAGGTACGCCTAGGAAAGCAATGCTTGCGAACGAAAAAATGATTGCGGATATAGACGCCTATATCGAAGCGAATAATCTTATGGACATGGTCCGCGCGATCGCGCAACAGAAATACCGCCGCTCACCCCAACCGGAGGCAGGAAAAAGATACGAACCCCCTGAAAAAATCTTGACCGACGGCGAAATCCAGCAATTTTATATGGATCTTTATTACGCCTTGCGCAGAAAAGGCCATTCGCGCCAACAAATCAGTACGTAAGCGGAAAAGCAAAGGTGCGGAAAATCTCTTCCAACGGTTCCATGGCAAGGCTGCGGTCAAACTCCGCGACCGGCGGATCGTAATTTCCGGCATTGCCTGTATGGATCACCAAGGCGATTTCATAACAGCGTGATTGATACGTCGTGCGGTACAAGGCGCTTTCATAGATGTTCCCTGCCGCCGCTTCGGTCGTGGTCGCAAAGCGGAACGTGATGCCATTCGACCGCACATCCGGGCCTTTGCTCACCGGATACGCCGGATCAAAATCCAAACAGGTGTGCACTACTTCGGGCTTGGTCGAACGGCTCACCACCAAATAGGCCTCCGAATAATTGGTGCCGATCGTTGTGTAGATGCCATCCGGAATGCCGATGCGGACGATGGATTCGTCTAAATTCGCGCCGCCGAATCCTTCCCCTTCCGTCAATTCGAAATTCGCCGGATAACGCAGACTGAAATCTCCCGGACGAGAGAAAACGCTCCAAGGCTCGACGACTTGGGGATTCTCTACGGAAACTTCGCTCACGACCCAGCTGTCCCCACCGATATTATCCACCTGAAGTTCGGTCTTTAAACGGCCCGCATCCCCGCCTTCGGTTAATTCAACGCTCGTCATCAACACGACTTCACCGAATACGACATAACGCGTGGCCGCACGACGCTCCACACGCAAAATATCAATCCGTTCCGGCCACGGACTGGAGGTAAGGCGGCCGAGCGCGTTCACCGGATCGCTTTTCCAGCGCTGCAGCAAAGCTGCCGAAACATACCCGCGATACTGCTCGTCCATCGCTTGCGTAGCCACGTCCCTACTCCCGGACAAGGGAACGTTCTTTAATGCCTTACCCAAATTTTCCACCACGCCCCGTACGGCCACTTCTTCCTCGGAAGGAGGCGTGCCCATAGGCGGGGGCGTTACGGTCGCCGGATAGGCGATGCGCCACGCATACCATCCAAACGCACCGATCAAGACTAGCAAGATGACGGCAAAAATCCCGAGAACGATTTTTTTCATATCTACTCGAGGAAATCAGGATGGATGCGGAGGATCTTGTCGTCCCCGGGCCGTGGCGTTCCGCGACCATCGCGGTTAGACGTTGTCAGATAGAGATATCCATCCGGACCAAGAACCACCCCGCGCAATCGGCCATACTGCGAAGCCAAATGCGAGGTCGGCCGCATCAGACTGCCGTCATCCTGAATGACGGATTGGTACAGAGTCGATCCGCGTAAACCCGCGAAGAACAACCGTCCTTTGGCCTGGGCGATGCCGGACGGCGCCCACGTGGCTGACGCTCCCGAATTCAACTTCGGTGTGTACATGCCGGACCGCGTCTCATCCCCTTTGATGATCGGCCAACCGTAGTTGCCGCCCTTTTCGATGCGATTCACCTCGTCGCGGCAACACAGGCCGAATTCGCCCGTCGGTCCATGCTCGCCTTCATACAAATTCCCGGCCAAGTCCCAAGCCAAACCCTGGGGATTGCGGTGCCCATATGACCAAACAAGGTTCCCGAACGGATTATCCGACGGCACGGAACCATCCGAATTCATGCGCAAGGTTTTTCCGGCGAGCGAGTTGGTATCCTGGGCCAAATCCGGTTGCTGCGCGTCCCCCGTCACGACATATAGTTTTCCATCCGGTCCAAAATCAATTTGTCCGCCGTCGTGATACGTGGCTGAAGGGATATTATCCAAGATAATCCTGTCCTGGACCAAGCTATTCCCCTCCAAACGGAACCGCGTGACACGGTTCTTCCTTCCGCCTTCACTCGTCGTGTAGTAGAGATACACGAATTTATTTTCGGCAAATCCCGGATCAAGGGCGATGCCCATGAGGCCGCCTTCGCCGGCCGTCAGCACGGACGGGATAGGCATGCTCGCCGGCTGCTTGCCGATCCTGCGTACGGTTCCGGTGCGCTCCGTCACAAGCATGTCCCCATCCGGCAAGAATGCGATGTCCCACGGAATTTCCAAACCATCCGCCACTTGAGCCACGGCATATGCCTGAAAATCCGTCTCATTGACCCCATGCACGGAATCCGAATCAAGTCCGGCGGGACGCAACGTTTCAAATGTCCCGACTTTACGCTTACTGCTCATCGAATAGACGCGCTCATCCCCGATCCTCGCAATCAAATCCGTAAACGGGATCGAATCAAATTCGGTTTGGTTGATGTCCGTGACATTCGCCCCGGTTAAACCATACGAGGTGAAAATTTCCGGACTGAGGAGGCGCCGCTTAAACCCGGCTACGTTCAACGCATATACCGGGCTCGTACCCGCGACCCTTACGAGAGTTTCCGAAGGGATGACGTCCACCGAACGCTTTGGCAACACGTAAATTGATGCCCAGGAAAACCCATACGAACGGAATACCTGTTCATCGCGAATCCAGCGCTTTTTATTGTTGTAGATGACATATACTTTCGAGTCTCCTTCTGCCTGAACCAAAGTCCCATTCGGAAAACGGTTGCTCGGCGATTCATACGGCGATGCGGTTCCCATCACACGCAACTCACGCGTCGCGGGATTAATCTCCACGAACGTCATGCTGACATTGTTGTCGCGCCGACCTTCGGAAAAGAATCCGTGCGGATCTACGTTAAAGATAAGTTTATATGTTCCGGCCGGCAAACCGGTCACGTCAAAATACTGGTCCGCCAACGTATACGGATAGACATCGGCCCAGCCGACGGAAACGCCCTGCTTACCGCTTGAACATCCGGTGTACTTTTTCGCTTGCCTTGCCCCTTCGGAAGGGGCGGCAACCACCATGTCATCTCGCATGCAAAACGTGGTTTTGTTCGTAACCACGGGCGCGAGAGCAGCTCCGGCGGCGGGACGTACCATTTCCAACTTATACGAACCAAATTCGTCAAAGTGATAGTGCTGGTGGATTTCATGCCAAAACAATGTCCCAACCGGACGATCAATAAAAGAACCATCCGGCTGGAACATTCTTTGGGTCGCGCTGAACTCCCGATCACCGGTTTGACCTTGGCTCCCGCCGGCATTCAATTCAAACGCGCCTTTGCCACGGTTCCAAAACGTGGCCGTAAAACGCAACTTGGTCCGGCCGTTTTCCACCGCAAACCGGATGTCATACGGCGCCACCGGGGCCAAATCAGGCAAGAGACTTCGATCCAGTATAAGACCGAGCGAAACGGTCGAGCTGATTTCCGGGCCCTCCAAATATCCAAGTAGCCTCTGCGGTTCGATGATCGTGATGTCCGACCAACGGAATCCTTGGGCCAAGAACGCCTGTTCCGTGGTCACCCAGCGTTTTTGTGCGTTCTGGATATAGTAAACTTTTGAATCACCCTGCGCTTGGACGAGCGAGCCTTCAATCAGAGGCGAAGCGACTTGCGCTGAGACCATGGGTCCAAACAATATTCCCGCGAGCAAAATGCTCGGCATGATCACGTGGATCTTTAGGCGATGAAAATTCATATACGTTATTCTCTATCCTACCTTGCGGAATAGAAAAACGCGACCAGTTCAGGATCGCGTTTTTTCTCTTTTCTCTTATGGCTTCAGGTAAGGCAGGACGTCCAGCCAACCGCTTACTTCCGACGTGGTTTGTACATATCCACGGATATCAATTCCCGTGCCGCGATGAACGCCAAGGTGGAGATGCTTGCGTACGCCGTCCGTTTCCGACGAATATCCTTCGCCTAGCACGCCGATCAGGTCACCGCGCTTTAACCGATCCTTCGGCTCGGGTTCGATGCGTTCAAGATCCATATGGCCGTAAAGCACGACCACTTTTTCTCCATCGAGCTCACAGGACTGGAGCGCGTAACCGCCATATCCCTTGGCGAACTGCTTTGAGATAAGCGGCCCGTCACAAATCGCTGAAATCTGAACCTCCGTATCGGCTTCGGCTGCCGTCGTTTCAAAATCAACGCCGACATGAAAACCGTTGAAACGGTCATTCTGCACCGGAGACGTCTCCGGATGGACTTCCAAACCGAACGTTTTTTTCGTCACGCGGTCAAACGCATTCGAGATGGGCAAACCAAAAATGGGCTCCTTCACTTCTTCAAGCGCCTCCGCCAACGGAACCGTCGATGTCACGACTTCATTCGAAATCACCGGCACATTCGGAGCGGCCACCGCCACATTGTTCGACGGGTAGGCGTACGCCAAGACCGCGCTTGAGGCTACGGCCAGAAACGCGGCGACGCCGGACACATGAATAATATGATGGGGACGCATAGGGAACGGCTGATCTTAGCAGATATTTGAGATTTTGTCAATCGTGGATAGCTCAACTCTTCTCAGCATAACATGTTATTTCTCATACAAAACACCCACCTTTCGGCGGGTGCTTGCATGGCTCCGAGGCTGGGATTCGAACCCAGGACCAATGGATTAATCCGCCTTGGCGGACTCTACCGCGATTACTTCCCGAAGATATGCCCTTCCTTTGCCAGTTTTTAGTTCTTTTTCTCTCCGCATCGCTTGAGAACGGGTCTCATATTCCTCAAAATAGGCCAATGCCCATAGTGAAGAGATCCTCCCTGAGCTAAGGCAAACACCGGCATTATGCGCCTCTATCCTTCGGCTTAAGTCCTTCGTCTGCCCCACATAAAGACGGCCGTCAGGACTTACTAATACATATACAAAGTAGGCCATAAACAAACACGTTCCATTTCTCAACTTTCCCGTCAACAAAAATACCCCCGTATTGCGGGGGTATTTGTGTGGCTCCGAGGCTGGGATTCGAACCCAGGACCAATGGATTAACAGTCCACTGCTCTACCGCTGAGCTACCTCGGAATAGGATTTGACGCACTCGATGGATTAATCCGCCTTGGCGGACTCTACCGCTGAGCTACCTCGGAACATCGGTTCCCTTTTGGAACAGCGGGGGGAGAATAACAAGGTTTTTTGGCTATGGCAAGGCGCGGTCAAGAGACCTCCCTTTCGGCTCCCGAGTATCCAACAGTTGACAAATCCGCTAAAATATGCGAATTATACGCCCCATAACACATCAATCTATTCTATGGCCTATCAGCGCCGCGAAGGAGGTTTCGGAGCCCGCAAGGGTGGAAAGAGTTTTGGTTCAAATAAACCCTGGGAACGCGGCTCTGACGGTCGTCCGGGTGGCAAGACGTTCATGCATAAGGCCGTTTGTGCCAAGTGCGACTCGCCCTGCGAAGTCCCGTTCAAACCGAATGGACGCAAGCCGGTCATGTGCAGCAACTGTTTCGTGCGCGACGACAGCCGCGGTGAACGCGGCGGCGACCGCTTCGGTGGCCGCTCGGAACGTCCTTCGTTCGATCGCCCGTCTTACAACAGCGAGCGTCCGAGCGGTGGCGACAATTCCGCCATACTGAAGACCATCAACGACAAGCTCGACAAGATCATGGAAATTCTGGACGAAGCCTTGGCCGACGAAGTTGAATAAAAAAGAGCACTCCCTTCGGGGAGTGTTTTTTTTGATGAAAAAAAGACCGCTGAGTTCAGCGGTCGTAGCGGACGGACCAATGGATGGCCCGGCCTGCGTAGAACGGGATAATGGGATCGGTCAGACGATCGCCCGGAGGCGGCGGATCGGTCTTGGCATCCTCATCCACTTCGGCGGAAGGATCACGCACCGGCTCCATCAGAGCAGGTTCGCTCCTGGGATCAAGCACGTGGAACGGTTCTGCCACCACCTCGCTCACCCGCTTCTCTTCCGGGAGCCGGTAATAGGCCGGCCCATAGGACGAAACGAAGGAGCTCAAGTTGTTGGACCGGCTCGCGTTGGCGAATTCCTGCGCCAGAAGCTTGAGCGCGATTGGCGCCGTGTAGATTCCATAGGAACCTTCCGGCTTCGACTTGGCGCTCAGCTGATGCGGAGCGCTATCCGACCCGAAGAAGATGCGCGGGCTGTTACCCTGGAACACCGCTTCGCGCAGGGCGCTGCGGTCACGCGCGCTCTTGGCAACGGGCATGCACAGGTTGAGATGATTGCCCATCACATCATCGTCGGTGAGGACGAGATGGTGCGCCGTCACCGATCCGGCGACGTTGTCGGACTCACTGACGACCTGGAGTCCGTAGGCGGTGGACACATGCTCGATCACGAAGCGCAGCTTGGGGAAGCGCTCCGGCAACCGCGAATCCACGAAGAGCTTCAGGAACTCGTGTTCCCGTCGCGCCTTGATGTGCTTCGGATGCTCCGCGTGGATGCACATCACCATCCCCGCCTCCTCGAGCGCCGCGAACCAATCGCTCTGCGCCAGGAAGAATTCGGGGACCAGCCCATCATCGGAATTGGTGGTTCCGTGCTTCGGGTAGAACTTGGCCGCGACGGCGCCAGCCTTCCCTGCCGCGAGAATGACCTCGGGCGTGGTCTGCTGGGTGAGATAAATAGTCATGAGCGGCTCGAAGCCATGCGGTGCGCACTCGAGGATCTCCTCGCGGTACGCGCGCACGGTATCGGCGTTCCAGACCGCCGGCTTGGTATTGGGCATGACGATGGCACGACCGAAGTCGCGCGCCGTTGCCGGCAGCACGTGCTTCAAGATCCTGCCCTGGCGGAGATGCACGTGGGCGTCGAATGGCATCGGAAGAACCGTGCCGGCTCTCATATCCTTCATCGGAACCCCCTTTGTGAGTGTGCGTCCCGACGATATATCGGGCCGTCGTGAGCCTCGCTCAAGATACCCAAAAAGTCAACCGTTCTGACTGAAAAACCGCCCTGATCAGGCGGTTTTTCGTAACCATGCTTCGACGGCTTGGAAGCTTTTTGGCAGCCGTTCCGGAAAGTCTTCATCCGCAAGATGCAGACCGATATCTCCGGAAAAATCCGCGAGGAACTTGTCGTGATCGGCGACATACTGATCCAACACTTTGCGCGACTCATGGTAGGACTTCGCTTCATACAGTTCGGCCAGACGCTCCTTGCTCAGGTCCATGCTGATCATAAAGTAATCGAAACCGTGTTCGATCAAGCTGGTTTTAAGCCGCGTCCATGTACGATCTACGCTTGCGTCCAAAATGAACGGACGTTGGTTCTGGATGAACTCACCGATGCGCTGATCACGACGTTTTTCATACTCGCCTTCGCGCAGCTCTCCAAAATCTTCCTTTACCTCCGTCCGGATTACATCATTATTGTGAATCGGCAACCCGAGCTTGAGGCTCAGGTAATGAGCGATCGGCGTTTTCGAACTGCCGATCGCTCCCGCAAAGCATATGCAATACGGCTTCATACGGATTAGTAATCCGCGAGTTTCTTGATAAGCGGATGTTGCTGAATCTTTTCCAGCGCCTTGGCTTCAATCTGGCGAATACGTTCGCGCGTCACGTCGAATTCCTTACCCACTTCTTCGAGCGTATGGCTGACGCCGTCGGTCAAGCCGAAGCGCATCTCCAAAATCTTTTGCTCGCGCGGATTCAAGTCCTTCACGATTTCATCCACGTAATCCTTCAAAAGCTGAAGCGCGGCCGAACGGTCCGGCGTGACGTTCTTCACGTCTTCGATGAAGTCTTCAAGCGTGGAGTCTTCGTCGTCATCACCAACGGAAGTTTCAAGTGACACGGTGTCCTGCGAAATCTTGATGATGTGGCGCACCTTATCAACTTCCTGGCCCATTTCGGCGGCAATTTCTTCCGGCAACGGTTCGCGGCCGAGCTCTTGGATCAATTCACGCTCCACCTGCTGGAATTTATTGATGGTTTCTACCATGTGTACCGGAATACGAATGGTACGACTCTGGTCGGCCAAAGCGCGCGTAATGGCTTGGCGGATCCACCACGTGGCATAGGTGGAGAATTTGAAACCCTTTCGGTATTCGAATTTCTTCACGGCGCGGAACAAACCGATATTCCCCTCTTGGATCAGGTCCAAAAGCGAAAGCGATTTGCCCGTGAACTTCTTGGCGATGGAAACCACAAGACGCAAGTTCGCTTCGATCAAAGCCTTCTCAGCTTCCTTGTCGTTCTTTTCTTTGCGTTTGGCGAGCGCGACTTCTTCTTCACCGGTCAACAACGGAATCTTCCCGATTTCACGCAAGTACATCTGGATGGAGTCGGCGCTCAGATCGAGCGGATCCACCTTGCCGCGGCGTTCATCAACGCTATGAAGGCCCGTCATGATGTCATGGCGTTCCTTGGTGCGCCCTAGAATGCCTTCCTTCTGTTCAATCACGTTGATACCGGCGGCATCCAAACGATCGATAAAGCCTTCATACAATTCAACGTAATCTTCGACTTCCGGGAACGCGTACAAGACTTCATTTTCCGTGAGGAATCCGCGTGCTTTCGCCTTGCTGAAAAGACGGTCAACAGCCTCCTGCGGCGGAGGGAGAGACTTCTGATAAACGACGCGCTGTTTCGGTTGCTGCTTGCCCTGGGGCTTTTTCCCTTTCGGTAATTTCTTCTGTCCCGGTTTTGATTTGGGAGCAGCGTACTTCTTCGCCGATTTCGTCGGCGCGAATTTCTTTTTTTTCATCTGGGTCGGTTTGCGGGTGGATTTGAGTTTTGGCATAGGAGCCGGTCACTGGTTATGGAACCAAGCAACGAGCGGGTCTTCCGATGGAGGCCGGAAGGGCTGATCTATGTCAGCGCATTGAATTGCGAAAGAAGCTCGGCGATTCGTGCCTGGTCCCCCAGGCGCTCGGCTTCCCGCATCTGTTGTTCCAGACGTTCGCGCTCTCGTTTCTTGCGTTGCAAGCGGAGCTGCGATACGCCCGTCTTCAGTTCTCGCTTGAGCTGTTCAAGCGTCCACCCCTGAAATTCCCGTTCAGCCAGGAAGGCCGAACTGTCATATATCTTCGCCTCGACCGGACCCAGGGAGGCCGGCGGACGGACGGCTTGTCCCGCCGCTAAAGGGTCGGGAGCCATTTCCCCAGCAGCATACGCATTTCGGACGGCTTCGTAAAGCCCACGGGCTTCCGGGTGCTCAAAATCATCCACAGCCAGGAGCTCCTCCTCCATCCCCTGTTTCAGGAGCTCAAATCTCACCAAAAGATTGGCCAGGACCCGTTCTTCAAACTGATTCATCTTACTCACCTCTTCTTTTTCCTCTTCCTTCGCCGCTTCCGGCGCTCTCGACGCGCCGATCTCCTGTTTTTTGATGCCCTGCAGCGCTTCACGCAATGCCCCTTCACTTGCATCCAGGTCTTTTGCGAGCTTCTTCACCCAGTGGTCACGCTCAACCGGATCAACGATGCGTTTTATTTCCGTAAGGATATCCCGCGCGATCAATTTCTTATCTTCCGGTTTTTCCGGATGGCGATTCCTGAACGCATTCCGATACACCCAATCCATAATGCCAACCGCGTTCTTGATGGCATCACGCCAAAGCTGCGGATCTTTTCTCACCGCTTCATCGGGATCTTTTCCGGCTTCCGGCGGCAACGTAATAATCTTGATATTAAAATCCTGCGCGCGGGCCAAATCCAATCCGCGAATCGTCGCCGCATTCCCCGCATTGTCCTGATCGAATGCGATCGCAAGATTCGTGGTGAAACGTTTCAATAAACCAAGCTGCTCGGCCGTCAAAGCCGTTCCGCTTGATGCGACCACATTCAAAACGCTGAATTGATGCGAACCGACCACATCCATATTCCCCTCAACAATCACCGCCAAATCCTCACGCCGGATTTCCCCTTTGGCCTTATCCAATCCATACAAAACGGCTGACTTACGATACGCCGAAGTTTCGGGCGTATTCACGTACTTCGCCTCTTTTTTATCATCAGATAAGATACGGCCGGTAAATCCGACGATATTGCCGTGCACATCCGCAATGGGAAACATCACGCGATTGCGAAAACGGTCATACACGCCAGGGCCGCGTTCGCTTTTCGCCACCACACCCGCCTGCAACATATCCTGTTCAGACACGCCCTTCGCGGCCAAAGCTTTGCTCAACGCGTCCCAGCTCTCGGGAGCAAATCCGATACCAAATAAATCCAGAGTCAAGTCATCCAAACCTCTCTTCTTCACATAGGCTCGTGCGGCTTCAGCTTCCGGCGCGCGCTCCAAAGTCGCCTTGAAAAACTTCATCGCCAGCTCATTCACTTCATGCGTCCGCTTCTTCATCGAAGCTTTTTCGCCATCAAACGCCGGAAGCGTCACACCGGCCTTCTGCGCGAGCAACTCCAAAGCCTCGCGGAACTCCATGCCCTCCATTTTCATCACGAACGAAATGAGGTCGCCGCCCTGGTCACAACCGAAACAATGCCAGGTTTGGCGTGGCCTGGAGACATAAAAAGACGGAGTGCGTTCCTGATGGAATGGACAATTTGCCTTAAACGCGCCCGAACCGCCGGGCTTGACCGGGATGTATTCGCTTACGATATCCACGATATCGAGGCGGCCTTTGATATCGGCTACGGCATCCATGGCCGTATCTAATCTTAATTGCGGTGCTTTGTCATTCCCCACGGAAAATAAAAGAGCCACGCGCGGAGCGGATGCTCTTTGCGTGGCCTGATGCCTGAGGAGTTCTAGGGGTCCAGTGGGAGGATGGTGTCCCCGCCGACGTGGTCGGGACGGAAGAACACCAGCTGTCTCGGCTCGATCTCGCCGTTCACGTGGAACGGGCGGATGACGTCGCCTTCGAGCAAACCCAGATCCTGTCCGATACCCATGCCGAGGATGCGGATCGCGATCTCGGATCGGTTGTTGAAGTCGACCTTGTAGGCCAGGTCGAGATGGAACAGGTTCGTCCTCGGCGCCGGATGGGCGACGTCGCTCACCGCGACCATCATCCCCTGCGCCTTCTCGCCGATCTTGGCGAGGTGGAGCTTGGCGCCGTTGACCTTCTCGCGCTCGACGGCCGGAAGCCAGCCGATGGCGGTGTCCGGCGCGAACTGGAAGGGCACGACCTCGCGGAACCCCGCCAGCATGAGCGGCCAGTACTCGCGGATCGCCTCCAGGGCGTTCTCGCAGAAGGGCTCCAGGAAGAGCGGGTCTTCGACCATCTCTTCCGGCGTGTTGTAGCGGCAGGAGTTGCCCGCGCGGGCCAACTCCTTTCCGCGGAAGCACGTCGTCCGCAAGGCCTTCACGACCTCCGACGGGATGATGAGCTTGGTGCTGATGCCGAGACTTGCCAGCGCAGCAATCGTCAGACTCTTGATGATGGACGGCATGGCCCACCTCCTTCTTCTGGTTGTTCAGGAACGAAAGTTTTGCTCGCCACGACGAACAGGCGTTCGCCAGCGACGACTTCGCACTATAGCAAAAAACGCCTTATTTGTCAAGAATTAGGCGTTTTCTAGGGCTTTTATTCGATTATTCCATGATTGACAATTCCCCTTTTTTATGATCTGAATGTACCTGTCAGGCGTTCTTTCACCAGGAGTTAGATATGACCCGCAGTGCAATGGAAGTGGTAGATGGTCTCGCTCGCGATGGCACCAGCCTCGCGGTCAGCGTCGTCGGCGGTCTCTTCATCGCCGAGCAGATCGGCAACGCCATGCTCCGGAACGACGAGCGGCGCGCCGAAGAAGACAAGATCAGGCAGCCCCTGGGCTTCGGCTGCTACCTCAGCGCGGAGGGCTCGATCCTCCGCGGAGAGATCGAGAACAACGTCATCTGGTTCCAGTACCGGGGAGTCCGGATGTCCGCGAAGATCGAGGACATCCGGGGCATCCATCGGCCCGGGGAGAAGCCCACCTGCACGGTCTCGCTGGCCGACGGATCCCGCTTCACCGACGTCTGGCTGCTCTCCAACGTCGTGATCCAGACGGCGGCAGGCGACGTCAAGATCGACGGGAGCACCGCGAGCAAGTGGCGCGAGCTCTACGGCGTCCGCCTCGACGAACGACGCCAGGTCGAGGCGAAGCGCCAAGAGCACCGCAGGGCGCAACTGAGAGTCTTCGCCGCAGAACAAGCGGCGAGACGCAGAGCACAGCAGCAGTCCAGCGCCGTCACCGAGCTGGCGAACGCGAGAAAGGACCGCAGCTGGCTCATCGTCCCCGTGCTCGAAGCGGCGTTCGCCGTGTTCGCTTTCACCACCACCGGCCTGTACATCTGGTCGCAGCTCCACCTGTAGCGCCTCGCGCGCTACGCAAAGCCACCCTCCTCGGGTGGCCTTTTTCTTTCTTCAAAAATTTATTTCGCGTTCGTGTCCGGCTGATGAATGCCGAAGATATTCCCTTCCGTATCTTTGTAATACCCCTGCCAAGCCATGCCCGGAATGGCGAATTTCGGAAGCGCGAGGGTTCCGCCGTTGGCGAGAATCTGTTTTTCACTTTCGTCGTAGTTCTCAACCTGCAACGTACAAACATAGCCGAACACGGGCGCATTCTCGGTCGGACGCGGCCCTTTCCGTTCCACAAAACCGCCATTGATGCCTGGCTCTTCCTTGAGACCGGTTTCTATAGCCCAGTAGGTCGTTCCATCAGGCATCGGATACGGAATAATCTTCCATCCAAAAACCTTGGTGTAAAAATCCTTGCAACGCTCGATATTGTCGGCGTGAATTTCAAAGTGAACTACGCGTGAGGGCATATTATTCTACTGTTTCTTCACAAATGTATAAGTCTGAACTCGCATCTTGGACCTTACAATTTTTACCACATTCGTAATCATCGTGCCTTTCATTTCCCGGATTAAGCGCTCTCCTATTAAAATCAACAATCTCTCGACATTCCTCAAGGCTGTCTAGAGCGGTCGGGGATATGATAACGGTAGAAAGGTCGTTACCATCGGGGTAGTAAAAGCTTTTCCATTCGTCTTTTCTCACACAGCCAGTGCCCACCAGAGCCAAAGCGATGAAAAGCACCCAAGCACGATTTGGCATAAAAGTTAGTCTACTTTTTCACAGTAATAACCCACTTCACCAAACATATACTGTCGAGCTTCTTTCAGGACGCGTACCTTCTTAATTCCCGTAAACGGCTTGACACTAGCCTCGATCTCTTTCCAGGTAAGAGTGGTTCCAGGTGGTTTAGCATTACTGGTCACATTGTTGTCTAAGTGGAAATCTGGTGGGAACAAGCAAAGAACTTGCTTTACATTTCCGCTATCACCAGATTCATAAACAATTAATGTTGTTTCTGAATTATCATTTAGGTGCTCGTAGTGGCTACTAATCGATCTGACAATATATTCTTTAGGCTTGAAGAAAAACCAGTAACCTCCAAAGGTTAATATGACAATCGCTCCGAGGCCATATAAAGCATTCTTATTCATATTGATTAGCATGGTATCACTTCGTCCTCCCGTGTCTTAGCTCCCTCTTCTTCCTCACCTTCATCTGCTCCGCCGCCGGCAATGGTGAAGCTTTCGTGCGCTTGCGAATCTCTTTTTCGAGTTGCATCACTTCATCGCGCAAAATGGCGGCCAGTTCGAATTCCAAATTCTTCGCCGCTTCTTTCATCTCCTTCTCTTTCTTCTTCAAAACCACTTCCAAGTCATGCGACTCACCGGATAATTCAAGCTTGAGAATCTCCTTCACGTCTTTTTCGGTAATCGCGAGGCCAAGCATCTCACGCAAATCTTCCTGCGCCTTGATAATGGTCTTCGGCGTAATGCCATGCTCTTTATTATAGGCAAGCTGCTTGGTGCGGCGGCGTTCCGTCTCTTTCATGGCGCGCTCAAGCGAACCCGTCATGTTGTCGGCATACAACAGCACCTGGCCTTTCACGTTACGCGCCGCGCGGCCGATGGTCTGGATCAATGAAGTTTCTGAGCGCAGGAACCCTTCTTTGTCCGCATCCAAAATCGCCACGAGAGACACTTCCGGCAAGTCCAATCCTTCACGCAGCAAGTTCACGCCGACGATAATGTCGTATGTCCCCTTGCGGAACTCAGACAGGATTTCCAAACGTTCAATCGTATCAATATCACTATGGATATAGCGCACTTTCAGCTTGCGCTCTTTCATGAACTCGGTCAGGTCTTCCGCCATCTTCTTCGTCAAAGTTGTGACCAGGACGCGCTCCTTCCGTTCAAGCACTTCTGGAATGCGGTTCGACAACAAATCCTCAACCTGGCCTTGATAGCCCGTCTTTTTATCCGGCGTAATCGGCATCACGATAATTTCCGGATCAACCAAACCGGTCGGACGAATAATCTGCTCCACAACTTGCGCCGAATGCTCCATCTCATATTTGGACGGCGTCGCGGAAACGAAAATTACCTGCTTCATCTTCTTTTCAAGCTCAGTGAACCGCAAAGGACGGTTATCTGCCGCGGATGGCAAACGGAATCCGTGCTCAATCAAACTCTGCTTACGCGACCGGTCGCCTTCGTACATGCCGCCGAGCTGCGGCGTCGTTACGTGGGATTCATCAATCACGAGCAAAAAATCTTCAGGGAAATACGAGAACAACGTATCAGGCGGTTCCCCTGGCGCGCGCCCGGACAAGGGCTGCGAATAGTTTTCAATGCCATTGCAGTAGCCAAGCGTCTCGATCATTTCCAAATCATATTTCGTGCGACGTTCCAGGCGTTCGGCCTCAAGAAGCATCCCCTTCTTTTCAAGATATTCAAGCCGTTCTTTCAATTCCTGCCGGATGCGGCCGATGGCCTTCAAACGCTCCGGTTCCGCGATGATGAAGTGCTTGGCCGGAAAGACCCACACGTCTTCTTGTTCGCGTTTGATTTTCTTCGTCACCGGATCGATTTGTTCAATACGCGAAACAATCCCGCGCGGCGCCTCGATGCGATAGACCATTTCTTCGTTGGCCGGCATGAGCTCCAACACTTCGCCGCGCGCACGGAAGGTCCCGCGCGTCAGGTCGGCGGGCGTACGCGTGAATTGCATGTCGATCAAACGCTGCATCACGCCTTCGCGCGAAACATCATCCTCTTTCTTCACGCGTAACACGATCTTTTCATACGCTTCCGGCGCGCCAAGGCCGTAAATACACGAAACCGTCGCCACGATCAGCACGTCTTTGCGCGTAATCAGCGCTTGCGTGGCATTGTGGCGCAGACGATCAATTTCCTGGTTGATCATCGCTTCCTTCTCGATATACGTATCGCTTCGCGCGATATACGCCTCCGGTTGATAATAGTCGTAGTAAGAAACAAAATACTCAACGGCATTATCCGGAAAGAAATGGCGGAATTCATTGCACAACTGCGCAGCCAAAGTTTTATTGTGCGCGATGACGAGGGTCGGCTTCTGGATCTTTTCGATCACGTTCGCAATCGTAAAAGTCTTACCCGTACCGGTCGCGCCAAGAAGTGTTTGGAAGCGATACCCCTTCTCCACGCCCCCTATTAACTGACGAATAGCCTCCGGCTGGTCACCGGAGGGCTCATATTTGGACTTTAAGACGAACTTATCGGGCATGATTCAGCTATGTTGCCGTCTAAAACGATCTTTGTAAACGTTACTTCTTCCGCGCATCCCACCACCTCTCAAATCTTAGCAGGCCGTACGCAACCAACGACCAAAATATAGAGCTGTAAAAAGAAATGATGACCCCTTCAATGTTGGGATTCATCCCGGGAGCGCGAATGGCTATCCGGACTTGAATAAAACCATCAAACAGCCACCCAGGGATCTGCAGCAGAATTGCAGGGATAAATAAGTAGCTCAGTAGGCTATTGTCTTTAAACCTACTCCAGAAAACATTGAAGAAAAGCACCGTTGAGACACTTAAAAATAGAAATAACAGACATCCGAAAAGCACGGCCGCGAGACCGAGCTTTCCTTGTAACTTTGTTCTGAAGTTTTTCAACATGGTTACTTCTTCCCCTTTTTCTCAATGCACTTCCACGCAATCAAGAAGATGATGATCAAGTTCGCCGGATAGACGATCCAGGGCCAGGCAACGCCGCATGAGCTCGTAGGGGTGATTGAACCCCAAATCATGCAGACCAAGCTCGCCACGACCACGCCGGGCAACTGGAGGAACGTGGCTAGAATCGGCAACGCATTCGGCTCCTGGGCATATGCGATGGCTCCGACGTATTGCAACGCATAAGTGGCAATTCCATGGAAAATCGCCCATCCCGCGGCCCACAGCATCTTTTGTTGATTTTTGTTCATACAAGGGTTGATTTTTTAGCTGAAATCAGTATACTCCGCCCCATGATCGATTGGAAATCTCTGCCTCGTCCCATTGTGGCTTTGGCCCCGATGGCGGACATGAGCGATTTGCCTTTCTGCCTCGTCTGCAAAGATGAAGGCACGCCTTTAATGTTCCGCGAAATGGTCTCTTCGGAAGCCATTGTCCGCCTCAACCCGAAGACCTTGAAGATGGCGAGTTTTGACGAGCGTGAGCGTCCGATTGTCCAACAGATTTTCGGCTCGAATCCGGATGTCATGGCCGAAGCCGCGCGAATCATCTACGAACGCTTTAAGCCGGATGCCATCGACATCAATATGGGTTGTCCCGTGTACAACCTTGTTTCGAATTTCAATGGAGCCGCCCTCATTAAAGATCCCCAGCTTGCGGCGGAAATCGTACGCAAGGTGAAAGCCGCCGTCCCGATCCCCGTCTCCGTCAAAACGCGCACCGGCTGGAAGCAGGACACCGACTGTCTTGAATTCGTGAAAGTCATCGCCGATGCCGGAGCGGATTTGATTTCGATGCACGGCCGCACCAAGGAACAGGGCTATTCCGGTACGTCGAATTGGGCGCGCGTCGGCGAAGCCCGCCGCCAGGTTCCGCATATCCCCTTTTTGGTGAACGGCGACATCACCTCGCCGGAACTCGCGAAGGAAGCGATGGAAATTTCCGGCGCCGATGGCGTCCTCATCGGCCGGGGCGGTCTCGGCAACCCGTGGTTCTTCAAACAGGTAGAAACCTATCTGCGTACGGGCGTGATTAATCACGCCCCTACAAACCAGCAAATTCTTGATGCCATGCGCAAGCATGCCCGCCTCCAGACGGACCACTTCGGCGAACGCGGCCTCGTGAAATTGCGCAAACACCTTCCGTGGTACGTGAAGCGCACGCCCGAGCTCAAGCATCTCAAGGAAAAATTGGTGAAAATCTCGACGCTGGAAGATTTGGAAACGGCTCTGTCGTAAACAAATAATACATTGACGAAAAAGGGGCGCGGGATTATCGTATTATCCTTCGCTCTTTTTTGCTTATTCGTGATCCAACGTCTCCATGAGGAGGTTTGAGTGGGTATCACCGACCAAGTCTCTCAAGGCATCGGGTTCCTGTTCGGTCCGCTGAACACGCCCGAAGCCGTTCGCGCCGTGGGCGCGAAGCTGCAGCAGCGTCGCAATCCGATTCTGCTCGGCCGTCTCAAGGGGGCTCTCCACCACGGCCATGCGCCGGAAACGCGCCTGGCCGCCGTCGAGGAGCTGGGCCGGCACCCGGAAGACCAGCCCGCGCTCCATCACGCCGCCTTCCACGATTCGGATCTCACCGTCCGCGTCGCGGCCGCGCACAAGCTCGCCGGCGACGACCTTGAGCCGCTCACGGCCATGTCCGACGACCCGGACGTGCGCGTGGCATTCACGCGTACCACGCGCCTACTAGCCGTCCTGATCGCGATGAAGCTCTGCGATCCCGACGAGTCCGTGAAGGCGGCCGCGGACGAGGCCATCCAGTCACGCAAGAACGAGCTCATCTCCCTGAGGGATGATCCGCGCGTCGGCCACTACTACGGCAAGTTCAGTCCCTGACGGACCCACACGGGTCCTCTTTTATTGGTTGACATTTTCCCTCGTTTGCGCAACGCTTTCTGTACGGAATTCGGAGGGAGAAATGCTCAAGCGACTGTTCGTTTTGTTCTACGCCTTCCTGGATCGTGGCCGCGATCGTCCCCGACGCGGCAAATCGCCCCAGGACTTCACGCTCGACGAAGTCGAGGCGCTGCCGTGGGGGCATCCGGCCCTCATGAGCATCGCGTGCACGCACATGGATCCGGCCACCGCCTGCGTGGCGGCGTCGAAGCTGAAGCAGACGGAGCAGATACGCATCCTGCTCATCAGCCAGGAGGCGCAGCTCTCCGCCCGTCTCACGGTCGTGGACCGGCTCGGCCACGACGAGCAACTGATGCTGCGCATCGCCCTGTCGCACGACCACGCGGAGCTCGCCGAGCGGGCAGCGCATCACGTGAAGAGCCCTTTCTGCGTGAAACGCCTGCAGCAGTCCGCGTACCCGTCCGTCCGCATCGTCGGACTCCTGAAGACGCGCGATCCGCTCGAAATCGAACGGATCCTCAAGGACGCCGACGCGCGTGTCCGCGAACGGGCGCTCGCCCATCTCGCGAAAACGAGCAGGCCCAACTGATCCCCCGCAATGCGGGGGTCTTTTTTTATCAATCCAAAGCCGGAAGATACGGAAGCGGATCAACCGGAATACCGTCCTGGCGCATCTCGAAGTGTAAGTGGGGACCCGTGGACAAACCGGCGCCCTGGTCGCCGGGACGTCCTCCGCTCAAACCGATCACGTCCCCGCGCTCGACATAGGTATCGGCCTTCACCGAGAACCGCGACAAGTGCGCATACACCGTCGCGACTCCGCCCGGATGCACGATCATGACGTAGTTTCCGTATTGCTTTCCCGTGCGATTGAACGCGACATACCCTCCGGCCGCGGCCCGGACCGGCGTCCCCACCGGCGTCGGCAAGTCAACGCCCGGATGCTCGAACAACTTGCGGAACGGATAGGACTTGTCATGAAACAAGGCCGAGATCCCTTTCGGCGGTTTGAATGGCCAATTCAACAAGATATCGCCACGCGCCAACGCTTCGTCAATGGAGTCGAGCTTGTCCTTGATGCGGTCTTCCAGCGCGGCAATGTCGTTGGATTCTTCCTGCTTTTGCTGGCGCAACTCATACAAAATGCGCTGGAACTCCGCTTCCTGGTCCTGCGTTTCCGCAAGCAGCGACGTCTTTGCCGCCCGTTCCATTTCCAACTGCTGTTGCTCTTTCTCCAGCGTCCGCGCCTGGTCTTGCAAGGTCAGGCGGTATTCTTCGATCTTTTTCTGTTTCTCCTCCAACGCGATCTTGGCTTCCTTCACCGCGCCGGTCGCATCAGACAAATCATTTTCCACGCGCTTCAGCTCTTCCATCCGCGTGAAATAATCCGACAACGAGGGGCGCGCGATAAACGTTTCGAATTCCCCGACCGCGCCCATGTCCTGGATTTCCGCGATGATGCCGCCCAAAGCCGCCTCACGGCGCGCGAGCGTTTGGCGCTCGATTTCAATCTGCGCCTTTACGCGCTGCAATTCCAAATTCGCCAATTCGATCTGCCCGCGGGTGCGCTGGATGCTCAGCTCCTTCTCGGCGACGCGGTTTTCCAATAAGACAAGCTGGTTCTGCAACGACACCTGCGCGGAAGATTGCTGATTGATGCGATCTTTGTATTTTGCGATCACTCCATCCAACTCTTTCAATGATTGTTCCTTCTTCTTTACTTCGCCGTTTAAATCATCCACTTCATCTTTCAACGCCGAACCGATCCCTTCCTCATCTTCGTGCGCATGCCCGTCATCAACGGCTTGCGCCATCACAAAACCCGGCTGGACGACCAAGCTAAAACACACCGCCAAAGCGACGAACGGCTTTAAACGATCAAAAATCCCGGTGGGGTTCTTCACTACGCCATTATGCCATCTTTGCGAGCGCTTTATCAATGCGAGCGAGAGCCTCGTCTTTTCCGGTAACGAACATCAATTCAAACGGGCTCGGCGATTTTTCGCGGCCGCTCAGCGCGACGCGCAAAGGCCACAACGTATCGCCGTTCCCCCAGCCTTTTTCAATGATCCAGGCGCGCGTTTCCTCCTCCATCATTTTTACGTCGGCAAACCAAGCTTCAGACTTTGCCGCAACATACCCGCGCGCGCCTTCTAAACGGACTTTTGCGTCTTCCGGCGTCGATTTCTTCCAAACTAAGCTCGCCGCTTCGTATTCAGCCATCGCGACCGCGTCATCAATCAGGCCGGGCGCCTCCTCCAAGCGAACCAAGCGATCCTTCACGATACGGGCGGCACGCTCCTGCATCACGCCCTCCGGCATGAATCCTCCGCGCGATAAGCGCAGGAGATACTCATCCACCGGCAACGCCTTGATATATTCGCCATTCAACCAATCCAGCTTTTCAATATTGAAAACGGCGCCGCCTTTATTCACCTTCGTAATGTCGAATAAGCCCGCCAACTCTTCTTTCGTGAAGACTTCACGGTCTGCCGTCGGGTTCCACCCAAGCAAAGCCACGAAATTCACCAAGGCTTCCGGCAAATAACCTTTCTTCAGATAATCTTCCACCGCCACGTCGCCCTGGCGCTTGGAAAGCTTTGACTTGTCCGCGTTCAACAAGAGCGGCAAGTGCGCGTATTGCGGCGCTTCCCATCCCATGATCTGAAAAATGTAGAGATGCTTGGGCAAAGACGACAACCATTCATCGCCGCGGATGACATGCGAGATTCGCATATCATGGTCATCGCACGTAGCCGCGAGATGGTACGTCGGATAGCCGTCCGATTTGATCAAGACCTGGTCATCCACCTGCGCCCATGGAATTTCCACGCGGCCACGGATCATATCTTCCATCACGATGGATCCTTCAAGCGGTACTTTCAGGCGAATGACATGCTCGTCACCGACGGCGGCACGATTCTCAGCGTCTTTCACCGACAAATCACGGCAATGACGGTCATACATCACCGGCTGCTTGTTCAATTGCTGGTTTTTTGCGACTTCTTCCAAACGCTCCTTCGTGCAAAAACAATAATAAGCGTGGCCCTTCTCAATCAATTCATACGCATAGGCTAAATGCTTTTCGCGACGTTCGGATTGCAGATACGGCCCAAACTCTCCCCGGCTCTCCACGCGACCGTGCTCGACCATGATGCCTTCGTCAGGCTTCACGTCGCATGCGACCAACGACGCATATAAATTCTCGATAGCCCCTTCAACGAGACGGGCACGATCCGTGTCTTCCACGCGCAACAAGAAGCTCCCGCCATGCTTGCGGGCCATGAACCAGTTATAAAGCGCCGTCCGCAAACCGCCGATGTGGAGATAGCCGGTCGGGCTGGGCGCAAAACGCACGCGAACAGGAGATGCCATAGTTGCGCCTAGATTAGCGGAAAGAGTCAAACAAGGCCAGGATCGGAAAAATCACGACCGCTCGCCAAATTCGCCCAATGCGGCGAGGTTCCTGGAGGAGGCGCCACGCCCACTCAAGCCCGACCGTCCGCATCCACGCCGGCGCACGCCTGATGCGCCCGGCCCAAAAATTAAACGTGCCGCCCACGCCGACCACGGCCCGCAGGTCCGCAAATTCATTCCGGTGCTCGTGAATCCATAACTCTTGGCGCGGCGCCCCAAAAGCGACCAGAAGGATCTGGGGGGAGAAAAGGATCAAACGTTCCCGCGCCGCTTCCGCCTTTGCATCTTCAGATCCGCTTTCCGTGATCCCGCCACCTTCTTCCGCCAAAAGCTCCAACCCCGGATACGCCTCCAGAATTTTTTCGGCAGCCCCACCGGCTTCCCCAAACTCCCCACCCAATAACCCGACTCGCAAATGGTTTTTCCATGCGTACTGAAGAAGATGTTCGGACAACTCGACTCCCGTAAGTCGCACTGTCTTGCGTCGTAAAACGTAGCTGACCAAAAATAAACCAAAGCCATCAACCAAGCGAAGCTCGGCGCTCGAAATTACTTCGCGGTATTTTTTGTCCTTCCTTGCTCGTAGCAAAATTTCCGGATTGGCGGTGACCATCCAGAGCTTCTCCCCGGCTTTCAGTTTCCCTTCGATGGCTCCCCATCCCAATCCATCAATGGGTACACCTAGTACCCGATTACTTGCCATACGCCTTCACCAACTTCTTAAACTGTTCGCCTCGATCAAACTCATTCTTGAATAACCCAAAGCTCGCGCAACCAGGCGACAACAAAACAACATCACCGCTCTGCAAGTACGGCTTCATCTGCTTGAAAGCGTCTTTCAAGTCCTTCACGTCCATGTAACAGACCTTGTACTTATCAAATTGCTTCTTGATCTTCGCATGTGCGGTTCCCGGTAGGACGTACGCTGCAACATCCTTACGCTTGCCCAACTCGATCGCGATCTTTTCAAACTCAAGCTCTTTATCAGCTCCACCAAAAATAAGCTGGACGTAATTTCCACTCATATCCTGTTTCTTCTTCCGTGGTATTCGAAAGACATCAAGCGCCGCCATGGCCGCATCCGGCGTAGTCGCCGTCGTGTCATTCACAAAGATAATTCCATTTTTCTTTGCGATGACTTCTTGGCGATTCTCTAATCCCTTGAAAGACGCGAGCGTCTTTTTTATCACGGATGCCTTCACCCCCAGTTGCGCCACGACCGCCGCAGCAAAGCTCGCATTCATCTGATTGTGATCTCCCGGAATGGCGAGCTTGAACTTCCCTTGTTTTACTCGCACCACATTCCCCGGAGCTTCTTTGGCGTATTGGTTAAAGTCCGGAGTATTAGGGAAGAAAACGACGTCATTCGTCTGCTGGTGACGGAAGATTTGGGCCTTTGCTTCCGCATATTCAGCCATGGATGGATAGGCGTTCAAGTGGTCGCGCATCAGGTTGGTCCAGACGGCGATCTGAGGCGATACACCCGCTTCGCCCGTCGCTTCCAACTGGAAGCTGCTCATCTCCAAAACCACTAAATCCTTCACCGTGACCTGATGCAGGAACATCAAAGGTGAAACAAGAATATTCCCTCCCAACCATACTTCGCGCCACTTCTTCGAATGCCACAGAATCTCATGGATCATCTTGGTCGTCGTACTCTTCCCGCGCGTTCCCGTTACGCCAACAATCGGACACGGACATGCTTTGAAAAACAACGACAAATCCGATTCCATCGGCTTGCCGAGCTTGATCGCCTCTTTCATCTCACGCGAGTCTTTACGTACACGCGGATTCCTCACGATCAAATCGGCCCAGCGCACGTCTTTCACGTCATGTTTACCCAAGGTGAACCGAACATTCTTAAACTTCTTCAATGTCTTTACATTGTCTTTCAACTCTTTGGCCGTCTTCAAATCCGTCACGCAAACCTCATGCCCCTGCTTGGCAAAAAAGAGGGCCGCGGCAATGCCGCTCCCCTTCGGATACTGTCCGAGGCCGAGAATCAAAACGTTCATAACTAGGCTTGAGTCAAATCTTTGTACAAATGATCTAAACGGTCAACGACCCTTTCCCATGAATACTCTTTGTGTACAACCTGCCTCGCCCGCTGCCCCCGTTCATGGACCATGGCCGGGTCTGACAAAACGAACTCGATCGTCTCCTGAAGCGCCTTCCTGTCATCCGTCTTGAATGCCAACCCGCTGTGGTCCACGAGCTCCAGGTTCTCTTTGATGTCGGACATGATGACCACCTTTCCCGCCGCCATCGCCTCGATGATGCTCGTACTCAATCCCTCGGCTCGCGACGGATGGACAAAGGCATAACAGTGCGCGAAGAGCTGGCGCAGAGCGACCCCGGTCTGAAAACCTACCAAGCGGATACGCGGATCTTGGTGCGCGAGCGCCTGGAGCTTCATGATGTATTCGTCGGAATGGAATGCGCTCCCCGCCACTACGAACGGGAAGTCGCTCTTTACATGACGATACGCCTCAAAGGCGACGTCATAGGCCTTGTTCGGCACCAGTCGGCCGACGCCAAGCAGGTACTTCCCGGGCTCAAGGCCAAGCTTGGCGATCTCTTCCGTTCCTTGGGGACCGGGTTCGTCCGCCCCATTCGGAATATAGGTCGTGTCACGTCCGAAGGCCTTTTTACAGAACACCTGCAGAACATGCGAGATCACGACGGTCCGGTGCGGGAAGTACAATGCCGATAATTCTCCCAAACGCAGATACCACTTGGCCGGTCTGGACCACTTGGTGTCGAACCAGTCACGTGAATGAAAGGTGCAGACGACCTTGGTCCGCCATTTGAACAGCCTGGGCAGCCAAGCCAAGGTCGAAGGCCCGACGCCATGAAAATGGATGACGTCGGCCGGCCGGAATAACGCGTGCCACGTCGACCAAAACACGTGGGTGATAGTATCGAGGTTTTTGGTCCGGATGGACGGCATCCTTACCAAGTGGACGCCTTTATAGACTTTCTGCGAACGCGGTAAATCCGCGTATTTCCGGATATACACCGTGACCTTATGCCCCTTGGCCGCCAAACGGGTGGCGATCTGTTCCACGTGCATCTCAACCCCGCCCGCACCAGGAATGGCGCCTGACGGGATCCCCTTGGCTCCGATGAAAACGATGCGCATGACTTGATTTCTTCGCTTAAATCTGCTAGCATCTTACCACTTTTTCCAAACCCTTGGGATCGTAGCTCAGTTGGTAGAGCAGTGGCCTTTTAAGCCAACGGTCGCGGGTTCGATCCCCGCCGATCCCACCATCAATAAAACCCGCCTTTCGGCGGGTTTTATGTATCCAACTTCCCCTTCCAGCCTATTTCGTTATACGGCACTTGCTCACCCAAATCCGCCAAAACTTTGGTCGTAGCTGGCACGATCCTGTCTGGTAAATTGTTCAACGAGAACCAGGCCATGTCATCGCATTTTCCGGGCTCCATGATCCGCGGCTCTCCATCCCATTTCTTCACTCGAAAAAAGAAATCAACATAGACTCGATCATCCATGGAATTACGATGCAGCACTTCTACAAATTCCAGATCATCGACGGTAGCCATGACTCCAGCTTCCTCCGCTAATTCGCGAATGCAGGCCTCCCGCAGCGTTTCGCCCGCCTCAAGATGCCCGGCGGGCACATCATAAAAACCGTCGCTATATCCCGTATTCGCACGCCTTGCTAGCAAGACCTCATTCTTGTCGTTAAACAGCATCGCATAAGCTGCGACCAGGCTGCGGTATTTTTCGGACGCAGATGACATAAGCTTAATTAGCACGAGATTTAATATACGCTACCAATTCTGCAAACGGCTTTGCCTTCACATCCGATAATCCCTTAACCGCATCATCTGCCTCCCTAAAATATTTCTTCATCAACTTGGTGCCGTATTCGATAGCCCCACTCTCTTCAAACATTTGTTTGATGCGCCTCCGATCTTCTTGTGTGAGTTTTCTTCCCTTCATCTTGTTTAAGAGCGTCCGATTGGCCGGTTTACGTGATGCGTATTGCGTGAAAACGGTCTTCTGCCCTTCTTTCACGTCATTGAACGCGCTCTTCCCCAATTTTTTTGATGAAGCCGTGAGGTCAAGCAAATCATCTTGAATCTGAAAGGCTAAACCCAAAGGGCAACCAAAGGCTTCACAAAAGCGATACATGGCCGACTTACCAGCCAACGCGGCTCCGAATTGCATGGGACGAATAAACGAGTAGCTTGCCGTCTTAAGCCGCATCTTATCTTGAATGAATTGGTCGGAAACGCGCGCACGACGGATCGCGTCAACATCCAGCATCTGCCCAAGGATCACTTCATCAACCATCTTGGCAAAGATAGGCTGCCCTTTGGTGGGGGCGATGATTTCCGAAGCCCAGTTAAACAAAAGATCGCCAATCAAGATCGCCTGCGCATCGCCAAACAAACGATTCGCCGTTGCGACACCATGGCGCTCCATTCCTCGGTCCATGATGTCGTCGTGGACAAGCGCGAACGTATGGAAAAGCTCAAGCCCAACCAAGACGCCCATCACGTTTCCCTTTCCTCCGGCCGCCCGGTATGTGATGTACGCGATATACGGCCGGATGCGCTTCCCGCCCTGCAAAGCCAGCGTACATCCGTGTTTTGCCAGATTCAGGATATACGGATCACGGGTGAGTTGTTCCAACTCCTCCATTTTACGGTCTAAAACCCGGGCTAATGCCCGGTCAAAATCCCGCTTGAAGGCCGCGATATCCATATGGCTAGCCTATGCGTTGAAGGATGCGCTCGGCAAGCGCGGTCCCATCATCCGTCGGAAAAAACGCGTGCGCCGCTTCACCCATCGTCCGGCAACGGCCTTGGTCGCCCAGCAAGCCAACCGCCTGTTGGAAAAGAATTTCATCAAACTCCACCTGCTCCTGTGTCACGAATAATCCGGCTTTTGCCGTGGAAAACACTTTCGCATTCTCCACCTGGTGTGACTTTGGAATCGGAACGATGATGCACGGCTTTGATAACGCCGCGATTTCGGACAGTGCGCCGATTCCCGCCCGCGTGATGACCACGTCCGCCGCCGCATACGCATGCCGCATCGCTTCCGTATCCAATAACTCGCACACGACGTATCCGTCGCGCGGCATCACGCCATCCATTTTTCCGCGACCGGTCGCATGGATCATCTGCGTGCGGCCCAGCCACGCATCCAACCGCATCGCGATCGCTTCATTCAAGGCTTTTGCTCCCTGTCCCCCGCCCATCACGAAGACGATCGGGCGCGAGGCATCCAATCCAAAGGCGGAAGCGGCCGCTTCGCGAGACGGCACATCACCCGCCTGGAAACGCGTCGGGGTCGGGAGCAGCTCATACCCTTCCCGTTTGAATGATGACGTCTTCGAAACGCATTTTGTGGCGACGAGTTTGTTGGAGAGCGTCGGCGCAACATCAAGCTGATGGATGAAACACGGAATCCCCTGCTTCGCCGCCGCACGGATGACGGGCACGGCGGTAAATCCCCCAACCGACAATACCGCATCCGGTTTTACTTGATGGATGATTTTCCGCGCCGCACGCGAGGCTTGAAGCAGATCGAATGGAAACGTGGCCCAACGCTTGTCCGGATAACGGGGCAGCTTCGCGACCGGAATCGAATAAAATTGAATGCCTTCTTTCTCAGTGATTTCACGCTCCGGTCCATTCGGGGTTCCGGCCCAGACGAATTTCGAATCCGGCGCCAGGCGTTTCAAAGCATGGGCCACGGCCAACATTGGCGTGACCGGCCCAAGCGAACCCCCTCCGGCAAATAGAATAGTCATATTATCGTGAATCTTTGGCGTGTTTAGGAATCCCGGCCGCTAATCCGAGCATACCCATGGTGATAGCAAGCGAGGTTCCTCCATGCGAGACGAGCGGCAAGGTGACGCCCGTAATCGGCAGCAACCCGATCATGGAACCGATATTCAAGCCGGCTTGCAAGGCGAGCCAAATCCCGATCCCGGCCGAAAGGTAGGCTCCGAAACGGTCCTTAGTATCGCGCGCGTTCTTAAAGCAACGCCACACCAGGGCGGCAAAGGCGGTTAAAATGATCAGGGTGATCACGAACCCCATCTCTTCGGCCATGACGGCGAAGATAGAGTCCGCCTCGACTTCAGGAAGGTACAAAAACTTCTGACGTGACTTCCCATATCCCGTGCCCAGCCAACCGCCCGACGCCACCGCCAACATGGCTTGGTTGATGTGATAGCCGATACCCTGCGGATCAAGCTCCGGCCGCAAGAAGGTCATAAAACGCGCGGCGCGGTATGGAGAGAACTTGATCAGGAGCCAAAAGAGCCCGGCCCCGAAGGCGAGCAGTCCCGCAAACCAGAGCACCGGCGCCCCGGCTACCATGTAAAGCAAAACCGATGTACCCGCAATAACCGCCATTGAACCCGTATCCGGCTGGAGAACGAGAAGAAGCACGATCACGCCCAATGCGCCTCCAAACGGCACCAAACTCTCCCGCCAATCCCTTAACGATGCGACTGATCTTGATGACAGCCAAGCCGCCAAATAGATAAGAAAACCCATCTTTACCAATTCGGACGGTTGAAACCTGAACCCGCCTACCGACAGCCAGCTCAGTGACCCGCCGACACGCACACCCAATCCCGGCACATACACCAAGAGCAAGAGAATCACCGATCCGGCGAGGGCGAAGAACGCGTATTTTTTCCAGATGCGGTAATCCACCAAAGCGAAGAACAAAAAAAGAAAACTCCCCGGGAGAACGCCCAGCAGTAGTTGTCGTTTGACGAGATACAGGCTGTCGCCCGTCCGCTGGATGGCGACGGGTCCGGTAGCCGACATGAGCATCGCCAAGCCTAAAATGAGCAAACCGACCCCCAACCCGACCACCACGGGATCGAGCTGACGGAACCGGTCGCTCAAGGAATGACGCATGGCTTAAATTTGATCGAACAGGGCAAGAACGGTGCCGACGCCCGCAAGAACGAATGAAATCATCCAGAAACGCATGACAATGCGCGGCTCGCTCCATCCGATAGCTTGTAAATGATGGTGGAGCGGCGACGAGAGGAAGACCTTTTTCCCTTTGCGTAATTTCTTGCTCGTGAGCTGGATCAAGACCGAAACCGTTTCCACCACGAATGGCAATCCGATGAGGATCAAGAGAATGGGCTGGTTCGTCATGAGCGCCACGACGGCGAGCGCCGTGCCGAGCGACATGGAACCCGTATCGCCCATGAAGACCTCCGCGGGATTCACATTGAACCAGAGGAAACCAAGCAAAGCGCCGATAATGGCCGCACACAAGGTCGCAAGGTCAAAGCGTCCTTGCGACCAGGCGATAATGCCGAAGGCGGCGAAGGAAGCGAGCAAGGTCCCGCCGGCCAATCCATCGAGCCCATCGGTTTCGTTCACCGAGTGGGATGTGGAAACAACGACCGTGATGAAAAACGGCACATACCACCATCCAATATTATACGTGCCGACAAACGGGATATGGAGCTGGTCCCAGCTTAGCTTAGTAAAAAACCACCATGCGCCCGCCACAGCGATCAAGGTATAGGACAAAAGCCGCTCGCGCTCGCGCAGTCCGCCGCTTTTTCCGGAACCGAGGCGGCGGATGTTGAGATAATCATCCACCAAACCGATCAAAGCCGCGCCCGCCATCAAAGCAAGCGGCAACCAGGTCTGACCGCGAGACAAAAAGTTCGCCTGGCAGGCCCAACTCCCCTCGCCCAATCCCCAACAGGCTCCGGCCAAACCGAATACCACCACGAACACCGTCGCCCAAATCACGATGCCGCCCATGGTCGGCGTTCCGGCCTTATCCTTGTGTAACGCCGACATGATCGGGGCTTCTTTCGCGTCACGGATAGTCTTTCCCATTTTGAACCGGCGCAGCAGCCGGATGATCACCGGCATGGACAAGGCGGAAATCAAAAAACACGCGGCGGCAATGAGCAGCGGCGCGGCGACGGCGAGAGGCGGGGCGGTCATACGGAGTTGATGACGGTAAGATAGAACAAAGCCACGCTCCAGGGTAGGGACCAAAGCAAGGCAAGAATAATGAGGGACCTCGCAAGGATATCATCCGTGCGGTAGAGGCCATACGCGGCCAGCAAATCGGCCACGGTCAGGCCCACCCACACGCCCGGCAGGACAAAGACCCACCACCATTCGCGCAGATCATCGATGCCGACGTAAATATTATAATGATATGCGAACGTCCCGTTTGCCTTCGCGGACGGCAGGACTTGCGCCGTAAACCACAGACCCACGGCGATCGAAATGGACAGGGCCGCGATCGACGCCACGCGCAACGCCGGCCGCCCCCACGCAAGCCTCGCCGACAACATCCAGGCGTCGAGCGTCCACATAGCGCTACGCGACTTGGACGACGGTCTTCACCTCCGGAAGCATCTCCAGCAACGTATCTTCAATCCCCGCTTTAAACGTCATCTCCGACATAGGGCAACCGATGCACGCGCCCTGAAAACGGACCTGGACGGTCCCGGACTCCGGTTCGACGTCCACGATCTCCACATTCCCCCCATGCATGGCGAGGCCTCCGCGGATCATGTCCAGGACCTTATCGACATCCGCGCGGAATTCTTCCTTGTTTTTCGCCATATATAGCTTAATTTACGCCTCCTGGGGTTCCTTGACAAGATGGGGGTTTCCGCGTAACCTAGCCCCCATTCCTCAATTACCCATCCTATGGCACACAAAAAAGCAGGTGGTTCTACAGCGTACGGCCGTGATTCCCATGGTCAGCGCCTTGGCGTGAAAAAGTACGCCGGCGAAACGGTGAAGAACGGCAATATCATTGTTCGCCAGCGTGGCTCGAAAATCCGCGCCGGTTTGAACGTGAAGATGGGCTCCGATGACACGCTCTTCGCCCTGACCGACGGCATCGTGAAGTTTACGGACAAGCGCATCCGCCGCTACACCGGAAAGTTCAAGCTCGCGAAGTTCGCCAACGTCGTTCCGGCCGCCACGAAATAAGGATGGAGAAAAAAGCCCCCGCATTGCGGGGGCTTTTGTTTTAACGTTTGGCCGTGGCCTTCGCGAAACCGAGGAATAACGGGTGCGGCCGCATCGGACGGGACGTGTATTCCGGATGGAATTGCGATCCCATGAAAAACGGGTGCTTCTTCAATTCGATGATTTCGGTCAATGCCTGGTCCGGCGAAACTCCGGAAGAAATGAATCCCGCCTTCTCAAACCGCTCACGGTATTCCGGATTATACTCAAACCGGTGACGGTGACGCTCAAGAACCAATTCCGAACCATAGAGCTTACGGGCCAAACTCCCCGGCTTCAGATGGCACGGGTAATCGCCGAGACGCATACTGCCGCCGTAATCCTTATTCTTCATCTTCTCTTCCTGCTCATTCATCAAATGGATGACCGGATCGGGGGTCTTCGGATCGATCTCCGTCGTATGCGCATGTTTCAAACCAAGGACATGCCGCGCGAACTCAACCGTCGCCATCTGCATGCCATAGCAAAGCCCGAGGAACGGGATTTTCTTCTCGCGCGCGTATTGGATGGCGCGGATCTTGCCCTCAATGCCGCGCGAACCGAATCCGCCCGGCACGATAATCCCCTTCAAACCCTTCAATAACTTATGGGCATTCGCCGGGTTCTTTTCCAACTCTTCGGCATCAATCCAGACGAGCGTCGGTTTGCGTCCGATCTTCCAACAGGCATGCTTCAAAGCCTCAATCACCGAAAGATACGCGTCCGACAAATTAAACGAACCACTAGTTGAATACTTGCTGATAATGCCGATCGGCAATGAATCACGGTTATTCGCGATACGGCGCGTCAATTCATTCCAGCTGCGGAGATTCGGCTTGTTCTTTCTAAGCCTCAGCTTCTGGACGATTAATTTTCCCAGACCCTCGCGCTCGAAATGCGCCGGCACGTCGTAAATGGATGAAACGTCAGGCGCGCTGATGATTTGGTCCGCCTGCACGCTGCAATGCGCGGCCATCTTGCGTTTGCGCGGTTCGTCAATCGCCACACTGGACCGACCAATGATGAAATCCGGTTGCAAGCCGGCCGAATTCAAGGTGCGCACCGCATATTGCGTGGGCTTGGTTTTCATCTCGCCAAGATTGCCCGGTACCGGAAGATAGCTCACCAAGCCAATCAACACGTCATCCGGCTGCTCGTGCTGCAAGATACGCGCCGCTTCCAAAAAGAGAATGTTCTGATATTCACCGACCGTCCCTCCGATTTCGATAATCGTGACGTCGGCATCATGCGACGCGGCCGCCGCCTTTATACGACTAATCACCTCTTCCGGAACATGCGGCACCACCTCAACCGTTTTTCCTCCGTATCCCAGACTGCGTTCACGCTGGATGACGGACAGGTACACGCGACCTGTCGTCATATAATTCACTTTCATGATGTCCTCATCCAGGAAACGCTCATAGTTTCCGATATCCTGGTCGGTTTCATCCCCATCGCGCGTGACGAAGACTTCACCATGCTCCACCGGATTCATGGTTCCGGCATCGACGTTAATGTACGGATCGATTTTTACCGCCGTCACCTTCAGCCCGCGAGCTTTCAAGATCGCCCCGATCGATGCGCTGGCGACACCCTTCCCGACTCCCGACATGACTCCACCCGCGATGAAGACGAATGTTCGTCGGCGATTTTTCATACGCAAAAGGATACGCCTCGCGCAGCACATGCAAAAGAGGGGTCAAGCCCTTACTTACGCCCCGTAACGTCGCTGGCGACTGGCGTATTCTCCAAAGGCCGCATCAATATCCGATTCCTCCAACGCGGGCCAATGCTTATTGATCCAATAAAACTCACTATAGGCCGCTTCCCAAAGCAAGAATCCCGAAAGACGCTCCTCGCCGGACGTGCGGATGATCAAATCCGGATCAGGCATATGCGGCCAATACAAACGCTTCGCGATGGAATTCTCGTCGATCATTTCCGGCTCCAAGCCTTCGGCGACGATTTCTTTCACCGCATCGACGATTTCCGAGCGGCCGCCATAGTTCAGACAAATCGCGAACGTCATCGCGTCAAAATCTTTCGTAGCCTCCTGCGCCTTATCAATCAAAGATAAAATCTTGTCGGAAAATCCTTCGCGGCGGCCAAGCACGCGCAGCTTGATCTTCCTGTCGATAAAATAATTCAATTCTTTCTCCAGCGCGTGTTCCAAAAGCGACATCAAAAAACCGACTTCGGTTTCGCTGCGCTTCCAATTCTCGGTCGAAAAGGCGTACACCGTAAGTACCTCGATGCCGCGGGCAAGGCACCATTCGCCGACCTGTTTCATTTTCTCATACCCCGCACGGTGGCCTTCGATGGACGGGAGCCCCTGCTCCTTCGCCCAACGTCGGTTTCCGTCCATGATCATCGCGACGTGGCGCAGGGATGGCTCAGAACTCGGCATAGCAAGTACGTGTCAGCGTAGCCGAATTCCGCGCGTTTCGTCAACGTTCCGGGATTTCCACCACCACGGCCGTCAGGTCATCCGGCCCCTTCGATCTCGGGCTATACGCATGGAACAGGGCGCGCGCTTTCGCCGCCTCCGATAGCCGTTCAGCGGGGGTTTTGCCCTGCGCGGCATACATCATGAGCATCGGATCAACGAAGACCCCGTCACCGTCGGCTAGAATCGCTTCCATTTCCTGGGTCGTAAGATTGTCATGGATCCCGTCCGACGTGAGGATTAATTTCCCGCCGGCCGGAATAAGCACGTGCCGAATGTCCGGCTCTTCAAAACGCCGCGTCCGCCGCTTGTCTTCCCTCGCAAAGGCTTTATGGGAAAAATTCCGATATTCGAAATACGCGTGCACATGGACGTTCCCCAACACCTGTTCCACGAAGGCGATGTCTTCCTTCGTCACCGGGGCATTCTCCGGCCATTTGCCTTCTTCAAATGAACATTCGAGCAGATGCTGGAATTCACGATGCGTATCGAGTCGGTCCAGCACGGACTGGACATGAAGCGCCGCCTCCTCGCCATGGGTATTCTTGATCCTGAGGAATTCGGGATGCGCGTCGAGCGTAACGGTCTCCAAGTGCCCATCCGGATACAAAACCATGGCCCGCGTATCGCCATAGTGGCCGATCACGGCCTCGGATCTCCCGTCTTTCATCTTCACCATGCGGACCAAAGTCCCCATGGTACCCATGCCTTTCAGCGCCGGCGAATCTTCCGCGTGCATGTGCCGCGCCAATTCCAAATCCTCATTCGCCGTGGCCAAGACCGCGCGCATCGCTTTCATCTCCGCTTGCAGCCCGGGACCGACCCCCTCTCCCCGGTTCCGCTTTTGTTGGATGGCTTCGAACTTTTTATTTTCCCGCGCGATCGTGCTCCGCACCGTGGATGAAGCGATTTCTCCGCCCGCATAGCCGCCGATGCCATCGCCGACGAACACGGTTACGGCCGTTCCGTCACGATCGGCGTTTTCCCAAAGAGCATCCTGGTTCGCCGTGCTGCGTCCCGGTTCCGGAGAAATGAATTCGTACTTCCCCACGCTGACTTTTGAGAGCGCGAACCCTTCCCCTTTTCGCTCAAATGGATTGGGTGGCGGCGGTTTCAGCGTCGGCAACTCGGAAATCGAGCCTTCCGGACGCTGAGATCCGGGTTTCTCGGGCATGCCAAAAGTGTATCAGATGGTGGACAGAGTCGCTAAACGGCGATACCCTCCCCGCCATGTATCTCATTGACGGGAAAACCCTTGCGGCCACGATCCGCGAAGAGGTGAAACAAGAAGTCGCTGGACTTGGACTGAAGCCGCGCTTGAACGTGATGATCGTCGGCGGCGATCCGGCTTCGCATTTGTATGTCTCACTGAAAAAGAGAGCGGGTGAAGAAGCGGGCATCAACGTGGACGTCCACGGCTTTGAAGCGACGGCTTCACAGGAACAGTTACTGGAAACCATCGAAGCCTGGAACAACGATCCGGAAGTGGATGCCATCCTCGTCCAAATTCCCCTGCCCTACGGTTTCGACCAGGACGCCGTCACTTCAAAAATCACCCCGCACAAAGACGTGGACGGATTCCATCCGGACAATGTCGCCGCCTTGCTCAAAGGCGAACCGAGCATCGTCTCGCCCGTGCACGAAGGGATTTTGCGTTTGATCGCCCAAACGGATTTGAAAATCAGCGGAAGCCTGGCCGTCATCCTCGCCAACTCAAAAACTTTCGCCGAGCCCTTGGCGCGCCTTCTTTCTACCGCCGGAGCTTCGGTGGATATTCTTGATCCTGACAACCTCGACCGCACGCTTTTGGCCGCGGCCGACATTGTGGTGACCGCGATCGGCCGTGCCGGGTTCGTCCATCCGAGCCTGACAAAAGACGGCACCGTGATCATCGACGTCGGCACGAACAAAACCGACGCGGGCCATGTGCGCGGCGATGCGGATTTTGACGCGTACAAAAATACCGATTGTTGGGTTACGCCGGTTCCGGGCGGCGTCGGTCCGATGACCATCGCCTTGCTCTTGCGCAATGTCGTTACACTTGCGAAGCATCGCGCGTAAGCGTCAGGCGGGCCTGGATCCACGCGCAACCGACGCCGAGCAAATAGCATAGATTGATCAGACCGCTTTGCCAGGTGAACAAATTGGTCACGAGATTCGTATTCGGACCTCGCAATAACGCGGCGAGAAAAATCTCCAGCAATGCACTGATGACGATAAAATTAAATGCCACGACCGCTCCGTCCAGCCAACGGCCGCTTTTCCCGTGCAACACCCACAACGCCAGGAAATACGTGACCGCAAAATGCACGAAATACGCCAACGCATCCCCGGTCCAGAGCGGAAGCGGAGCAAAATCCACGTACAGCAGCCCGATAATCCCCGCATAGACCAACGCAATTTTAAGCGGGGTGGCGGCCAATGACCGCAGGATGATGTTTGCCGTTGTTTTCATAGGGAAGTTCGGGTGAATATTTGTTGCATGATGCCAAACGTGTACACGCCAATCAGTAGGGCGCAGCCCGCCGTTCCAAGGACATGGCGGACATAATCGCGATGGCGGAACATCGCCTTATATCCAAGCGCGGCAATCGCCAGGCTATTGATGCCGATCAGGATCGCGCCGATGAATCCGATCGCGGACAAAAAATCACGGGATAATACCGCCAACAAAATCAAAGGCGAAAACATGGCCGCGGCCTTGGCCATCCACGGCTTCCACTTTTGGTCGAACTGGAACGTGGAACGAAGGTCGTTCGCCGTCGTCACATATGCCGTCGCCACCGCCAAAAAACCGAGCAGCGGCACGACCCACCACAAGGCGCCGGGGAAAACGGAGGCGATATCCGCCGCGTCACGGACCGGATAGCCGCCAGCGGCAAGAAAAATCGTCGCGCCGAACAGCCATGCCAAGAACGCGGAAACGAGCGAACCCAATGTCACGGCCACTAATGCGGTTTTTCGCCTGCGACCGGCCAACTCCACGGCTTCGCCCACCGCAGACACGCCCGACAACGAAAAAAGGAATACGCCAAAAGGCAGATGCCAATTCGCCCACGTGGCCGTCGAGGCTTGCTGGAAGTCAACGAGCGGAGCCGCTAAAACAACCGCCACGACCAAAACGACCATTTTTAACGGAACCAGCCACCCGTCCACCGCGATCATGGCTTTTAAGCCGAACATAATCGTGCAGGCCACGAAAAGCCAGAACACCACCTGCAACAACGCCACGGGAAGTTCATATCCAAATCCACGGGACAAAACCGCGAGGAATTCGCCGCCTAAAATCAAATAGGCATAATTCGTGGCGATAATCCCCAATGGATACGTAATCGAAGTGACCTGGTAGGCGAATTCGCCCAATCCCCTTCGTGCGAGTCCCGCGAGACGCTGACGTTCGCGCGTGGCAAGCAATTGTTCCGCCAGAATCAAATGCGTAGCCATCACGACCAAGGTCAAAGCCGCGAACAAAAGCGTGGCCGGAATGAATCCCAAACGGACAAAGGCGGCGGGCAATCCAAACACCCCCGCGCCGATGATCGTACCGACCATGGCGAGAAAGGCCCGGAGCAAAGAACGGTCAAGCAATGACATTGCGGACAGTATAGCAAATTCCTGGGTTTTTGACGCCGTTTGACGCTGCGTGTTGCGTGCTACAAGATGCGTCTTATATGGCATTGCTTGAGCGCTTAACTCCCCAGAACCTTGAAGCGGAACAGTCGTTCTTGGGTTCGCTCCTGCTCGATAAGGACGCGATTATCAAGGTCGCGGACATGCTCCAGCCGGAAGATTTTTATTTGGATAAGCATCGCCGCATTTTTGACGCGATGATCGACCTGTACCGCCGCAGCGAACCGATCGACTTACTCTCGCTCGGCAACCGCCTAACGGAGAAGCAGGAACTGGAATCCATCGGCGGCCGCGCGGAGCTGATCGGCCTCACCAACGCGGTACCGACGGCCAGCCACGTCGTCCACTACGGGGAAATCATCCAAAAGAAAGCGACGCTCCGCCGCATGCTGCAAGCCGCGGCCGACATTACCGCGCTCGGCTACGAACAAGCGGAAGATGTGGAGGCGCTTCTTGATCAAGCCGAATCAAAACTCTTTAACGTCTCGCAAAAATTCTTGAAGCGCAGCTTCACGCCCATCCGCGACGTGCTGGACGGCGCATTTGAACGCATCGACGAATTACACCGTGAAAAAGGAAAGTTGCGCGGCATCGCGACCGGCTATGTTGATTTGGACAATTTGCTCGGCGGGTTGCAAAAGAGCGACTTGATCGTGCTCGCCGCCCGTCCTTCGTGTGGAAAGACGGCCTTCGCGCTTGATATCGCCCGCCAGGCCGCGACAAGATTGCGCGTTCCGGTCGGCATTTTCTCTTTGGAAATGAGTAAGGAACAATTGGTAGATCGTATGATTTGTTCCGAGGCGAATGTGGACCTCTGGCGCATGCGCACCGGCAAATTGAACGAAGGCGGCGAATCCAACGAATTTGAACGCATCGGCCATGCCTTGGGCGCGCTCTCCGAAGCGCCTATCTATATTGATGACTCGGCAAACGCGAATATCATGGAAATCCGCACCAAGGCGCGCCGTCTCCAAATGGAACACGGCCTTGGCATGATCGTGGTGGACTACTTACAGCTGATGGAAAGCCGCTCCAAGGGCAATGACTCCAACCGCGTGCAGGAAATCGCCGAGATTACGCGTGGCTTGAAATCCATCGCGCGTGAATTGAATGTGCCGGTGCTCGCGCTCTCCCAGCTCTCGCGTTCGGTGGAATTGCAGAAGCCGGCCATCCCTCGCCTCGCCCACTTGCGCGAATCAGGTTCGATTGAGCAAGACGCCGACGTGGTGCTCTTCATCTACCGCAAAGCGGCGGATAGAAACTACCGCCCCGAAGATCTTTCGCCGGAAGAACAGAACCTAGCGGAAATCCACATCGCCAAACACCGTAACGGTCCGACCGGCATGGTGAAGCTCTTCTTCGATGGAGCACGCGCCTCGTTCCGCAACCTGCAGAAACATAATCTCATGCCAGGCTCCCCTGTCCCGCCGCCCGGCTCGCTTGGCCCGGGTACTGGAGCCCTTCCGGCAGGCGTTCCCAACCCCACCCCTGGCTCTGCCGTGCCATTCTGATAACCTACTCCCAACAACCCTATGTTCAACAAACTGAAGCAATTCAAGGACATCAAAGATAAAGCCAAACAAATCCAACAGGTTCTCGCCCAGGAAACCGCCGAGGGTTCAGCCGGTTGGGGCAAGGTCAAGGTAAAAATCGACGGCAACCAGCAATTCCTGGACGTCTCGATCGATCCGTCCGCCATGGATGACCGCGCCAAACTCGAAGGCATGATCAAAGACGCCTCGAATGACGCCGTCAAGAAAATCCAACAGATGATGGCGACGAAATTGAAAGACGTCGGCGGTCTCGATCTCGCCAATGAACTTGGCGACATGATGAAGAAATAATCATGGCCCAGCTGCCCGAACCGATCCAAAACGCCGCCGCGGCGTTTGATGCCCTGCCCGGGGTCGGCCCTCGGGCGGCTTTGCGTTATGCCTATTGGCTGGTGACCCAGCCGAAGGAAGTGATCGAACGCTTTTCGCGCAGCATCCAGACCTTGGCTGACCAAGTACGTCATTGTGACGTCTGCGGCCAATGGGCGGACCGTTCGCCGTGTTCCATTTGCAGTGACCCTAAACGTGAGGCAAGCCAAATCTGCGTGGTCGCAACAAGCCAGGACATCAAGTCCGTGGAAGAAACCGGGGTCTTTAAGGGCATCTATCACGTCCTCGGCGGGACCATTGATCCGATCGAAGGCCGCACTCCGGATACGCTCCGCATCAAAGAGCTCATGGCGCGCGTCCAAATGCCGGTCATCAAAGAAGTAATCTTGGCTTTAGATGCAGACGTGCAGGGCGATGTAACGGCTCTCTATCTCAAAAAACAGCTCTCAGCGCTCCCGCTTAAAGTGACACGCTTGGCGCGCGGGCTTCCTACCGGCGCCGCCCTCGAATACGCCGACGCGCATACCCTGGCGGACGCCCTACAGAACCGAAAGGAAACATAAAAAAACGCTCCGACGTACGTCGGAGCGTTTTTTGTATTACGCGATTTTTCCGATCTTCACCTTGGTGAAGAGTTGGCGGTGACCGGTGCGGCGCGTGTAGCGGCTCTTCGCCTTGTACTTCACGACCTCGATCTTTTTGGCGCGGCCATGGGCCACGACTTCGGCGCTGATCTTGCCGGAAAGCGTCGGCGTACCGACGTCCACCTTGTCGCCATCAGCGGTCAAAAGCACGTCGAATTTCACGGTTTGACCCGGTTCGGCGTCGAGCTTTTCAACGGCCAAAACATGGCCTTCTTGCACGAGGTACTGCTTGCCCCCGGTTTTAATCACGGCAATCATATATTTCAGAATGGCCTAGAGCTTAGCCGAACGAGGAATGACTGTCAACCCCGCCCTTCGCGAAGGGCGGGGTCAATAGAGGCCTAAAGGCAAGAAAAAAGCCCGCTGGAGGCGGACTAGTTGAGAAAGGGGTCGTCTGACCCGCGCGCCGCCCCCGTGGACTGGAATCGCCCCGGCAAGCCGTCCTGACCCTCGTCGTTGATCCACCTCCATAAGAACGTGGTGTACACAGCGACGAAACGCTCCTTGAGCTCGGAGTCGAGCTGCCAGACGCCCGGCGTCGGGATGGTCGTGATGCCCGCGGCGCGGAGCATCAGCATCTTGCCGACCTCGACGGCCGGCTGTAGGCCGTCCGACGGGATCTCTTCGTTGAGCTTCGCGCGGTGCTGCGCGCAGAAGCCCCTCACGATCACGTCGTGCAGCTCGGCCGTGTACGGGGCGCCGATGAAGGCGTCGATGTACGCGATGATCTCGTTGCAGTAACTCTGTCGCGTGCGCATTCGTTCACCCAAATCCTTCCTGTGCCGAACCTAAGGGATTTTTATGGATTCGTCAACCCACCAATCTCATCTCCGACCTTCAAATTAGCTTCCCGTACGACACCTGCATTCACCTCCAAAACACGGTCGGCATCAACCTTGGGATGGTGCGTGTATGGGATTTCGCCGAACTTCGGCGGCGGTAAATTCTCGGCGATCTCGACCACGGTATCTCCATCTATCCATATGATATCGAGCGGGAAATGCATCCGGTTCATCCAAAATGGATAGAGATCGCGGCGGCCAAGTTCGAATAACATGCCCTTGTTTCGATCCATGGATTCACGATCACTCAAACCTTGCTTGATGTCGGCTGATAAAACAACAACCTCGGCTTGGATTTTGATGCTTCCCACGCCCAGTTCTTGAACGGCGCGAGTATGAATAGCCGAGGGATAAGAAGGACTCGGACCTAGTCCAAACAGCCAGAGCGGATTTTGCGTCCAGTCATAAATCGCAAACACGCTATACGCAAAAACTGATGCAGCAAACAAGCCCAAAAGAAAAAGGAGCGGCCACTTGTAATATTTGAGATACGGTTCGAGTTTCATATATCAGCTCTTCGTCTGAATACGACGTGATCGCCATCCAGCCCAGGCGGATAATCCAAGTACCGCGACGATAATCCAAACAACCAGCGCCACCTTGCCGATGGACTGCAACCCAAGCGCGGCCGCACCCGTCACCGCCGACAAGCCCCAAATCAATAAGACCGTCTGTTTTTGAGACAAGCCCGCTTTCAATAACTTGAAATGCAAATGCGTATCATCGCCTTTGAAGGGCGAGGCGCCGCGCGACATGCGGCCAATCACCACGAAGACGGCGTCAATCAAGGGAAACCCGAGCGCCATCAAACCCGTGGCGAGCTTCGCGCCGCCCACGATGGACAAAAACGCGAGAGAAAATCCGGCAATCAAACTCCCCGACTCCCCAAGGAATTGCTTGGCTCGCGGAAAGTTATGCGGAAGAAACCCGAGGTAAGCGCCGGCAATAATCGCGGCCATCAAAGCCACAACGGGCTGGTAATACGGCGTGGTGAGTGACAAAAGCGCGATCAACACGCCGCCGATCACGACCTGTCCGGACACCAACCCGTTCAATCCATCAAAAAACTTGATGGAATACGTGACGACCATGATCCATCCGAAGGCGAGCGGCAAACCGATCAAACCAAGCTTTAACGGCGTTCCGCCAAACCAATTCGTCACTTCGTTAATGGACGTGCCGCTCAAAACCACCGACAAAGCCGCGAGAATGGTGAAAACAAATTGGATGCGTGGCGGCAAATCGTACTTATCATCCAAGAAGCCGCCTATCATCAAGATAAGAATGCCGTTCAAGAATCCCAGGATGCTGATGAGGCCGATGCGCTGGTCCGGTTGGATCATTCCCGCGATTTGCAGGTAGATCAACGCCGCAAACCATACGAGCACGGTGAGTCCTATCCCCAATCCTCCCAAAAGCGGAATGATTTGATCGTGGATTTTGCGACCGCCGGTTGGGCGATCCACGATCTTGAGACGTAAGGCGAGCGAACGCGATCCAAAGGCAGCCACAAAAGACCCGGTCGCGGCCAGACCGAAGAAAACCAAGGCAAACACCAGCTCATAACTCATTCGTTCTCTAGGGTAAGGCAAAAAACAGGCTGTGACAATTGACAAGGTCAGGAGAAATTGCTCAGATACCGCAGGGCAATCACGCCCGGAAGGAGGAATACATGGATTGGAGAAACAACAGCTCCATCACGCCCCTCCGGCCGGAACCGGAGGTAGTCCACATCTGCATCATCGATGCGGACTCGGTCTTTTCCCACCAGCTCGGAATCCTGCTCGCGAACGAGCTTCCGAAGATGGTGAACGTCGTCGGCACGTACGACGGCATCCCGGAGCCGATCCAGGTTCCGTACAACGTGAGCCTGGTCATCTTCGACCCGGACCTCGACGACTTCCGGCTGCTGCCCGCGGCCGTGAAGAAGATGCGCCACGTCTTCGGCGAAGCGGCCGTGCTCGCGGTCCATGCCGATACGTGGACCAAGGACGACTCGGCTCTGAAGTCCCAACTCCAGGCCCACGGCGTCCAGCTAGGCTTCAAGCGGTTCGATCTGCGCAAGTGCATCAAACTGGTGACGAAGATCGCCATGCACGAGCCGATCGACCTCTGGCAGTCCGAGTTCGCAACCTGACCCTGCTACGGCGGGGTCGTTTTTTTATCCCTGGTATTTCTCCACGATCATTTCCCCGCCCGGTTTCAATACCACCGTGTCCTTGCGATTCACGCCTTGGCGGAGAAGGATATCGGCCAAGGCATTCTCGACGCGGTCTTGGATGACGCGCTTGAGCGGTCGTGCGCCGAAAATAGGATCAAAGCCGGCTTGCGCGAGTTCTTCGACGGCTTCGTCTTCTGCACGGAAGCCAATCCCCTTTTCGGTAAGACGCTTGGCCACCGAACCCATGAGCAAGTGCGCGATTTGCGTGACGTCATCAAGCGTCAACGGCTTGAAGACAATGACCGCGTCGAAACGGTTGAGGAATTCCGGACGGAAAATGCCCTTTAATTCGCGCTCCATCAATCCGGTCTTGATTTGTTCGATCGATGTCCCTTTCGCGACTTCATCTTGGATGAATTGCGTCCCGGCATTCGAGGTCGCGATCAACACCACATTCGTGAAGTCCACGGTGCGGCCGACGCCATCCGTGAGACGGCCGTCATCCATCACCTGCAGGAACAAGGTCAGGATATCCGGGTGCGCTTTCTCCAATTCATCCAACAATACGATGGTAAAAGGCTGTTTACGTACCGCCTCCGTCAATAATCCTCCGCGATCATCTCCCGGTTCGCCGATAATGCGCGAAACGGCCGACGGATGCTGGTATTCCGACATGTCGAGACGAATCATCATCTTTTCGCTGCCGAAATACTCAGCTGCCAGCGCTTTTGATAATTCCGTCTTCCCCACGCCGGTCGGGCCCATGAACAAAAAGTTCGCGATCGGACGGCGGCCTTCGCGCACCTCGGCGCGCGCGCGGCGCATGGCTTGCGCGACGGCTTTAACCGCTTCGTCCTGGCCAATCACGCGGCCATGCAAACGCTGCTCCAAATTGAGCAGCTTGGAGCTTTCGTCTTGCGTGATCGCTTCCACCGGCACATTCGTCTTTTCCTGGATGACGCGCGCGACGTCCTCGCCCGTCACCAAACTCTGCTCGCCATGTTCGCGTTTCGCGAGTACCGCCGCCTCTTTGATGATATTCAGCGCGCTTTCCGGCAACCGGACTTCGCGCAGATACCTTCCGGCCAAATTCACCGCCTTATCCAAAGCCGCGAAGGAGAAAAAAACCTTGTTCTGGTATTCGATGTAACCGCTTCGCGCCATCAAGATGCGAATCGCGTCTTCAGGCTCCGGCTCCCCGACCGTGACCTTGATCAGCTTGGTTCCAAGCGAACGCCGTTCGATATACCCGGTCCATGCTTGGGGGGTAATGGTCGCGATCACCAGGAAATATCCCTTATCGACTTCGGCGGCCAACATTTCCGCCAAATCAAGGTTGCCGCCTCCGCCCGCGCCGACGAGAGACTCGATGCCGTGCATCACCAAAATGATGTTCCCGGAAACCGCGATCTCATTCAACAAAGACATCAGGCGCTGCGGCGCCAAACCCGGATCTCCTGCCGCGATCAGCTGCGCCACGTTCACGGAAACGAGCCGACGGTCGAATAATTCCGGCGGCACATCTTCTTCCACCATGCGCCGGGCCAATCCTTCGACCAAGGCGCTCTTGCCGACGCCCGGCTCGCCCACCAAGGCAACGGAACGCCGTCCGCTTTCCACCGCGCGCAACAGCTCGGTCATTTCGCGTTCGCGTCCGATCAAGGGTGGAATATATCCATTCCGCGCCATACGCGTGAGATCCTCGCTGAAGCGGTCGAGAATCGGCGTTTGGCGGGCCGTCATCGAGCGGTTCATGGCCGTATCCGGTTTTAGGCGGGCCAACATCCTGAAACGCGACTGTTCTTCACGCAATTGCTCTTGCAAGCGCACCCAGTTCGCCACATGGCGGACATGCGCCGCGGGATATCCGGCCGCATCCAGAACGTCCTGCAAGCGTTCATCGGCATTGTAGGAAGCCAGGAAGATTTCAATGGGACCGACGGCTTTGCGGCGGAACTCGCGCGCCGAGAGATACGCCTCAACCAATACCTGTTTGGTCGCTTCGGCTAAAACCGGTTTTTCACCCGCCTCGCCTTCACGCACGAGATTTATCAGGCCTTCGCGCACCTTTTCAAAATCCATGCCCAAGCGCGTCATAAAAATTCCTCCGGCCGGCCCGGATAAGGCCGAAGAAAACAAATGAATGGGCCGCAACTCCGCTTTGCCGGTCTTATGCGTCAGGTCATAGGAGAAGCGGATGGTTTCCCATGCCGCGTCGGAAAAATGACGCGAAATGTCACGGCCGACCGTTGATTCGCTGGCTTCGCGCTTGAGGATTTCCGTCTGGGTGAGGCCCCAGGTCGGCATGGGCACGACCTGGTCGCCATACGCCATGATGCGAAAGATGAAAAAACACCCCATTAACAAACCAAGGGAAGCCCAAAAAACGGGTGCGGCGCCGGAGAAAAGATACGCAAGTGAAAACGGATCTGCCGGCTTCTCATGCAAAACGAATGACCACGCGGCCAAGCCGAAGCAGGCCACCGTGAGCAATCCAAGAAACATGTGGAAGCCCGCGTGCAGGGCTTTCCGCATCTTGCGTATTTCAAATACGACCGGCTCGAGTTGCGGCTCCCAATACAGGATGCCGTCAGGCGAGGGTTGGCCCATGATTTCAGGATTCGTCGGCATATCATCCAAAAAACGGAAGAGTGAGCGTCAACGAATACACCGCCATGATCAATGCCAGGGGCGGCGTAAGGACATAGGCGAATGTCAAAAGAAGATACGCGAAGGCTTCAAAAAACAAACCGATGCCGCGGCCGACCAGGACCACGATACGCATGATGAAACTCACAAGACGCCCCGACCAATCATATTGGCCGTACATCGGAACAAATAAGTTCTTGATCCAAATCGCGAAAGAATACGCGCGCCAGCGATAATTTAATTGTTGAACGACCCATTTGGCGAGTCTGAGCAGCCCATCCGAATACCACCACATGGGAAAGCGCAAGACGCTGCCCACGGTCTCGGACAACACGAACTTGGTGAGTTCCAATGGAGCGGCGCTCATAGTCGGCATTTTAGCATAAAAAACGGAAGCTCCCCTTTTCACGCGAATGAAAGGAGAGCTTCGGTTGATTCCGGCCAACGTGACAAGCAACGGGCCGGACTGGGACTCCGACTGCCCCGTTCTATGGGGATAGGTTCGGAACACCAGCCCGACGCGCGGCTAGCGCGCGAGCGCGTAGGAACCTCCGGCTACATCGATGAATTCCATATGGTCCACCGCGACATATCCGGCGCCCTCGACCTTGGCTTCGATGGTATGCAAGGCCTGGAGCTGCGCGGAACGGTTCTCAAGCGTCGCGACCGTGCCGTTCAATTGTTCAAGTTGGCGTTCAAGATTGCGGAGCGTATATCCCTTCCCCGCCGTGCTATTCATCAGGAACACCTGGTAACCCATGCAAAGCACGGCTCCCATGATGAACATGATCGCCCAGGAACGCTTGGCAGCGACCTCAATCCGCCTTCCGACCGAAGTCGGCATGGCGAACGGGAGGGTGCGGGTCATGGCGTAGGCGCGGGACATAGGGTTTTTGTTATTTCTTTTGAGCGATGCGCATTTTTGCGCTGCGTGATCTCGGATTAACGTTTTGTTCTTGATCCGACGGAACCATGGGTTTCTTCGTCACTTGCTCCCATTCCCCTTCCCCCTTAAAGGCCAGCTTGGCGATGCGATCTTCGAGCGAGTGGAAGGTGATGATGGCGATCCTCCCCTCTGGCTTGAGCATTCGATGCGCTGCCTTGATCGCGTCCTTCAGCGCTTCGAGCTCGTCGTTGACGGCGATTCTGAGCGCTTGGAAGGTCCGCGTGGCCGGATGGATGCGGCCCTGTTCGTAACCGGCCGGTACCGCGCCGCGGATGATGGAGACCAGCTCCAGCGTCCGGACAATGCGCGCGGCCTTTCTGGCTTGGACGATGGCCGAGGCGATCCGAGAGGCGAAACGCTCTTCGCCGAAGTTCCGGATCATGGTCTCGATCTCGCGTTCCGGCCACGTATTGACGATGTCCGACGCCGTGAGGCCGTCTTCATTCGCCTTGGGGCCGAGCCGCATGTCGAGCGGGCCGTCGTTCTGGAAGGACAGTCCGATGGCCGGGTCCTGGATCTCGTCGGAAGAGAAACCGAGATCAAGCAGGATGCCATCGACCGAACCCTCCGGAACGCCCAGCTCGATGAGTTCGCGGTCCATGTGGCGGAAATTGGCTTCGACCGGGGTCCACCGCTTGCCATACGGGGCGAGCTTGGAGGCGGCCGCTTCGAGCGCCTTGCGGCTGACATCGAAGGAAAATACTTTGCCGTCCGGCGCAGACCGCTTGAGCAGTTCCTCCGAGTGGGAGGCGCCGCCGAGCGTTCCGTCGACATAGAGCCCGTCCGGCCGTATCTCGAGGGCAAGCATGGAGTCCTCGAGCATGACCGGCACGTGTACGGAGCTCATACGCCGAGATCGTGGAGGCGTTCCGCGATCGCGTTACCTTCGGCTTCGGTCTTGGCGGCGTAGTCTTTCCACGTCGCTTCGTCCCAGATCTCAAGTCGGTTGTAGAGACCGGCGATCACGGCATCCTTGGAGAGACCCGCATAGGTGCGCAGGTACTCCGGAAGCAGCACTCGCCCGGACTTGTCGATCTCGACCTCCATCGCGCCGGCCAGCATGAGGCGGGCAAACGCGCGGGTGTCGGCTTGGCCGAAGGGCAGAGCAGCAAGCTTTTCAGCCAGCTTTTGCCATTCGTCTTTGGGGTAAAGGAACAGGGAGTGGTCGAGTCCGCGTGTGACCACCGCGCCTTGCGCGAGATCAGCACGAAATTTGACCGGAATGGACATCCGACCTTTGTCATCAAGCGTGTGATGGAACTCGCCGATAAACATGGTGCGGATTGGTGGGTTTCCCATTTGGTCCCACTTGATGACATTCTATGCCACTTCACACCTTTGGTCAAAGATCGTGAACATCTAAAAAAGCCGCTACTCTTAGCGGCTTTTTTGTTCTTTTTCTGTTCCTATGTGGGTAAGTAATTTCCCACTCTCCCCTACATTCTTTCAAGAACCCACAAAGCTAAATCTTCTTCAGCCGCTGGAGAAACGGAAATGATGAGGTTTCTATCTTGCACGCTAATCTCATAGCCGACCCAGGTCGCCTCACAGGCTTCCCCTTCATAACGGACAGCTTGAATGTTTCCCACGTTTAATAGTACCGGCTTAAATGTTTTTGTTCCTGAGCAACCCTCCGAAGTATAAGAAGGATCGGCCAAGGCTGCCTCCAGCGTTCTTGAACTCGTTTCACGAACGGACCCTGGGCGACTCGCCCCTCCGAATTCACTGAAATACATTGGGCCGAAAAAATATTCGCCATTAGCCTCATCAAATGTATCGAGCTGGTACTGCGCGTTTCCCCATTCTGGGTCATACGGCAAGTGCACGGTCCCGTTCCCGATCTGCAAAGGCTCGGCTTGGAGGTTCGCCAACAAATATTGGGAGTTCCAATCTCCCGACTCTTCCAAGGCGGTGAACTCCAACAATCGGCGATTCGCCTCTTCAAGGGTGAGCGTCCGCTGCTGAACCGGGGTGGCAGGGGTCGGCGTTTCAGCCTTCGTCGTCGGCGTTTGCTCGATTTGCTTCACGCTCTCTGAAACCGACCGCATCTGCTGATACAGGAAAAACATCCCTCCTGAGAGTAGGACGATTCCGCCGACCAATATTCCAATAAATACGTTCTGGATCGTATCTTTTTGCATATGCGAAAGAGTGTACTACAAATCGGATTTATTCGCTTATATTCTCCCTCCCCCATTTTAATGAATGCGCGAGGAATAGAAGCTCGTTCAAAAACACGGCGCAGCGTTCGTGCGTCTTTTCATCTTTGGGCGAACCGTCTTCGTTAAACGCTTCCGGCGCGCGCGGGAATAACAAATCCGTCTTAGTGATGGAAAGCCCCAGACGGCGCACGACCTGGGAGAGCTGTTCGATCATCCGCGCGCCGCCAATCATCCCGTTTGAAACGCCGACGACGCCCACCGCTTTCCGTTCATATTCCTCAAAACAAACATCCAGCGCGCGCTTTAACGAACCAGGATAGCCATGATTGTATTCCGGCGAGACGATCACCAGGCCGTCAGCGCGGATAATGTCATCCACAAAGCCTTGATTCCTCTTGGCCAAAGCCTGACCTTCATCATTCCAGGGGATGTCCAGCGTACGGATATCAATCAATTTGGTTTGCACGTCAGGCAATGCCAAAAGTTTTGTATGCATGAAATGCGCGACCGCTTCGCTCGCGCGACCCTCGCGCACGGTCCCCAATATGATGGGGATGAATAATTTATCGGCCATATGCCGACAGTATACTCTATTTTCCTGTCAGAAATTTCTTACTCCGCACCTTCTTATGGTACGTAATCGCAAATCGATGCGCTTCATCGCGGACCTGGGCCAATAAATCCACGTACTTGCGGCACAACTCGCATAATTCAATGGAGACTTGCGAACAGATAATGTCATTGCGCTTGCGCTCACGTCCTTTGGCAATACCAACGACGGGAATCTGTATATTCAGGTGATGCAGCACTTCTTCAGCCGCATGGACTTGCGGCAATCCGCCGTCAATCAAGATCAAATCCGGTTTACGCCATTCGCGATGCTTTAAACGACGCATCAACGTCTCGCGCATAGACGCGACATCATTCGGCCCTTCGACGGTCCTGATCTTAAACTTGCGATATTCGGCTTTGGCCGGCGCGCCATTCTCAAACACGACCATGCTCGCCACTTGCGACGTCCCGCTGATATTTGAAATATCATAACCCTCGATACGACCGAACAAATTCACGGCCATCCCCTCGCCCGGCTTGATGCGATCCACGTCTTCATCTTCACGCTTCAGTACGGCCACATCCTGAATATGTTCGAGAAAGAAAATCTTGTTCCGTACATTTGCCGCTTCTTCATAGCGTTTTTCTTTTGATGCGGCCTTCATCTCTTTTTGATAGGCCTTCAAAATATCTTCTTTTTTGCCCTCAAAAAACTTGATCAAATCACGAATCGTTTTTTGATACGCCTTCTTATCCGCCACACCGATACAAACGCCGGGACACAACTTCAAATGATGATAAAAACACGCGCGCTTTTGGCCCGGAATGCATTGTGACCACGGAAACGCCTTGCGTACCAAGTCCAACGCCGCCTTCAAACTACGCGAAGACGTGTACGGCCCGAACACGACTTTATATTTCTTGGCGGTGTCATCATCCAAATCCGTTCCACGCACGAGCAAAGGCCGCGGATATTCTTCATCCGTAATCGCCAAATACATGAAGGACTTATTATCTTTCTGCAGGACATTGTATTTGGGCCAATAATGCTTGATGAGGTTTGCTTCCAGAATCAGGGCCTCAAGCGCCGTCGGTTTTTCGACGTAATCAATCTCAACGACTTGTTTGGTCATTTCCGGAATATGCGGACCATGCGGGCGTTCAAAATGCTGGCGCACCCGGCGCTTCAATGACGCCGCTTTTCCAACATAAATCACGGCCCCATGAACATCTTTCATGAGGTACACCCCTGGCACATCCGGTAATTCCTTGTTTTTGATTTTTATCTTGGAAGGGATCATTTCTTTTTCAACACTTCCTTCAAATACTGTCCCGTGAATGATTTTGGATGCTTGGCCACGTCTTCCGGCGTGCCTTGCGCCACCACTTTACCACCCTTATCCCCGCCTTCCGGACCCATATCAATGATCCAGTCGGCATTCTTGATCACGTCGAGATTGTGTTCGATAACCATCACCGTGTTTCCTCGATTCACCAAGCGATGCAGCACATCCAATAATTTGCGAATGTCGTCGAAGTGCAAACCGGTCGTCGGTTCATCCAGCAGATAAAATGTCTTGCCGGTATCACGCTTTGCGAGCTCAGTCGCAAGTTTGATGCGCTGCGCTTCGCCGCCGGACAAGGTCGTGGCGGATTGTCCGAGCTGGATATACGCCAAACCGACTTCTTCCATGATCTTGAGACGGTCGTGGATCGGCGGAATGTCACGGAAAAACTTCGCGCCTTCTTCGACCGTCATGGTCAGGATATCGTGGATATTCTTCTCCTTATATTTAACTTCCAGCGTTTCACGGTTAAAGCGCTTGCCTTTGCAGACATCGCACGGCACATACACCGTCGGCAGGAAGTGCATTTCGATGGCGAGCTGGCCATTCCCTTCGCAGTGTTCACAGCGACCGCCCGGAACATTGAACGAAAAACGTCCGACCTTATAGCCGCGCACGCGGGCTTCGGCCGTCAACGCGAACAATTCACGCACGTGATTCCAAATGCCGGTGTACGTCGCGGGATTTGAACGCGGCGTACGGCCAATCGCCGATTGGTCCACATCCACGATCTTATCCAACCAACCGATCCCTTCAATTTTCTCATGCTTTCCGGGTTTGAGATCCGCGCCATTCAATCGTGAAGCGAGTTCGCGGTAAAGCACGTCAATCATCAGGGTGGATTTACCCGAGCCGGATACGCCGGTCACGCACACGAAACGGCGCAACGGAATCTTTACCGTCACGTCTTTCAAATTGTTTTCCTTCGCTCCATGGATGACCACGCTTTGCGTTTCCCCGCTGCGCCGCTTCTTCGGCGTTTCAATCACGCGGTCCCCGCGTAAATATGCGCACGTCAAACTGTTTTTGTCGCTCAACACCTTGGGCAGAGGACCTTCGGCCACGATATTCCCGCCATGACGACCGGCGCCGGGACCGATATCCACCAACCAATCGGATGCGCGGATCGTATCTTCGTCATGTTCCACCACGATAATCGTGTTTCCGATATCGCGAAGCTTGGTGAGCGTGTCCACGAGCCGCGCATTGTCACGCTGGTGCAAACCGATGGTCGGTTCATCCAACACATACAAGGCGCCTACCAACCGCGAACCGATTTGCGACGCGAGACGGATACGCTGCGCTTCACCGCCCGACAATGTCCCGGCCGTACGATTTAACGTCAGATAATCCAGACCGACGTCTAACATAAACGTCAGACGCGCCACGATTTCTTTCAAAACCGGTTCGGCGATCGCTGCTTCGCTCTTCGACAAATCCAAATCAAGGAAGAACTCGGCCGCTTCGCTGATCGGCAAAGACGAAACTTCAACGATCGAACGGCCATTCAACCACACGTACAACGCCTCGGTGCGCAACCGCTTGCCGTGGCAGGCTTCGCAAGGTTCCTCGGAGAAAATCTCCTTCGTTCCCAACCCATTACACGTCGGGCACGCGCCATACGGCGAATTGAACGAGAACATGCGCGGCTCGATTTCCGGGAACGCGAACCCGTCATCGGGACAGGAGAAACGCGAAGACATAAGGAATTCGGTTCCATCATCCAAAATCGCGAGAACATTATCTTCGGCGCGATCAAGCGCCATTTCCACCGCTTCATTCAATCGCGACTGCAAAGGTTTATTCCCTTCAATCGGCCACGCAAGCGGCACGCGGTCCACCACGACTTCAATCGTGTGCTGCTTGTAGCGGTCCAACGGAATGCGGTCGCGCAAACTGAACATTTTTCCATTCACGCGCACGTCGATGAATCCGGACTCGAACAAGTCTTGCAACAATTGATGGTATTCGCCTTTGCGGCCGCGCACGACCGGCGCGAGAATGGTGACCTCGTTCGTAAATTTGATTTTCTTCCCGGAGGCCGGAGTGGTGCGATGGATTTCGTCCGTGCGCTTCAGAATACGGTCCACCATTTCATCCACCGTCATGCGGCGGATGGGCTTGCGGCAAATCGGACAATGCGGACGCCCGACGCGCGCGAACAACACGCGCAGATAGTCGTAAATTTCGGTGATGGTGGCGACCGTTGAACGCGGGTTGGCGGAATGGGCTTTCTGGTCGATGGAGATCGCCGGCGACAATCCTTCGATTTCGTCCACGTCCGGCTTGTCCATCTGGCCTAAAAATTGACGCGCATACGCCGACAAAGACTCGACATAGCGGCGCTGGCCCTCGGCGAAAATCGTATCGAACGCCAACGACGACTTGCCCGACCCGGACAAGCCCGTGAAGACGATCATTTTATTACGCGGCAATTCGAGATTGATGTTTTTGAGATTGTGCTCGCGCGCGCCTTTGATGATGATTTTGTCCTGCATAATACAGAAAATGCGCCCCGGAAGGCTTGGCGTACCTTACCCCGGGACGGGCCGTCGTGTCGAGGCCGTTGGCTAGCTTTGGCGCTTGCCGTGCATGAGCATGTCCACGGCTTGCTGCAGCGATCCGGCGCCTTCGATCTTGCCGCCGTTCACGAAGAAAATCCCGTCGGCGCTTTCAATCGTGTTCAAGCGGTGCGCGATGATGACGCGGGTCGTTTCTTCCGGCAATTGGCGCAGCACTTCTTCAAGCGATTGCTCCGTAACGGTGTCGATATTCGCGGTCGCTTCATCGAGGATGAGCAGCTCCGGCTTGCGCAATACCGCGCGCATGAAGGCGATCAGCTGGCGCTGGCCAAGGCTGATCGTTTCGGCGCCGGCTTGCACGGGCGTATCCACGCCTTCGCTGAAGCGCGCCATCAGGCCGTCGAGGCGGTTCTCCTTCAACGCGTTCACCTTTTCCTCGTGCGAAGCCTTCGCGTATTCCGTATTGCCGTAGAAAATATTGTCGAGCACCGTGCCCGAAAACAAGAACGGTTCCTGCAGGATAAAGCCGATCTTCTTCGTACGTTCCTCGTTGGAATACGAACGCAAATCGCGGCCGCCCAACAGGACCGCGCCTTCCGTCGGATCATACAACCGCGCCATAAGCGAGGCGGTGGTGGTCTTGCCGCCGCCCGTCGGACCGACGAGCGCGTAGGTCTTTCCTCGTTCCAAGGCGAAGCTGATGTCTTTCAGAACATCTCCGCTATCCGAATACCGGAACGAAACGCCACGGAATTCAAGAACCGCGGACGAAGCCTGGGCTTTGGCCTTGGTCTTCCCCATGCCGGGATCCTGTTCCAAAATTTCCGAGATGCGGTCCCAGGCGGCAAGCGCGGTTTGGAACGATTGCCACAACATGGCGATCTGGCGCAGCGGCCCGTAAAACTGGTTGATGTAGAGCAGGAAGCTGAGCAGCAAACCGATGGTCATCGCCCCATGTGAAATGAGGAAGAGGCCATACACGACCACGATCAACTGCGCGAACGATGACGCGAAGTCATACACCGGTGAATACGAGGCGTTGGCGACGCCGGCGCGCAAAGCCGCGCGGTAATTCGTTTCATTCGCGATCTCGAATTGCTTCCGGAAATAATCGCGGCGATCAAACGCCACGATCACCTTGAAATGATCGAGGCTTTCCTGGACCTCGCCGCTCAATCCGCCCATGGCCTTCAAGCTCGCGGCTGTCCGGCTCTTCACCCACGGCGACAAGAGGCGCGTATACGCAAGCAATACGACCGCCGGAGCCATGGCCGCCAAACCCAGCTTCACGTTCAGGCTAAGCAGGAAGATGGACGTGCCAGCCATGATGACGATGGTGCCCACGAAGCGCACCAGGGTTTCCGCGAAGAACTGGTTCAGCTTGTCCGTGTCATTGTTGATGCGCGAAATCAGATCACCCGCTTTTTGGCGGTTGAAAAACGCGATGGATAATTGCTGCAGCTTCCCGAAAATAAGGGAACGCAGACGGAACAAGACGCGCTGTCCCACGCCTCCCATGAACCACATCTGCGAATACTGCGTGCCCAGCGAAATGAGATACGCGGCGAGCATGACGCCAACCGTGACCAATACGCCCGGGTAATCGCCTTTGGCAATAAAGTTGTCCACGGCGTAACCGAACACGAATGGCGCGCCCAAATTGATCGTGGACGTGACCAGGATAAACAAGGCCGCCCACGCCAAATTCCCCCGCTCAACCTTCAAGAACGGAAGCAATTTGCGGAGGCCGGTAAGCGATGAGGTGGGTTTAGTCGGCTTGGTGTTCATAGCGGTTGGTGCTGCGTTGCGATTCGAAGATCTGGACGTATTCCGGCGACCGGGACATGAGCTCGGCATGGGTTCCCTGGGCAAGGACCTCCCCCTCCATCAAAAGGATGATGCGGTCGTAATCCTCCACCGACGCGATTTTTTGCGTGACGGAAACCAGGGTCAAATTCGGGTAGTTCTTGCGGACATTCGCCAGGATGCGGTGCTCGGTATTCGTGTCCACGCGCGCCGTGAAATCATCCAGCAGCAAGATTTTCGGATTGAGGGCCAGAGCGCGGGCCAGCATCAGGCGCTGCTTTTGCCCGCCCGACAAGCTCGTGCCGCGTTCGGACACGAGCGTATCCAAACCGTCCGGCAAGGTATGCACGAAATCGCTTAATTCCGCGGTCTCCATCGCCTTCTCAAAATATTCAGGCGAGATGTCCTGGCCGAATGAAATATTTTCCCGCAGCGTCAGGTTGAAAATGATGCTGTCTTGGAACACAAGTCCGAGCTGGCTATGCAAGGACTGCGGATCATAGACGGTCACCGGCCGCTGATCATACAAAACCACGCCCTTGGTCGGGGTGATCAAACCGGTAAGCGCGTACAGAAGCTGGGTTTTGCCGGCGGCCGTAGGACCGATGATGGCGGTGCGCGTTCCGGCGGACAAAGCGAAGGAAACGTCTTTCAAGATAGCCTTCTCCCCAACCAGAATGGACACGTCCTTCATTTCGATGTCGCCACGCAACGTCGCGATCTCTTCTCCTCCTTCGGCCGCGGCGGGCGCATCCAATACTTCGGCGATGCGTGCATATGACGCGGCCGCGCGTCCGATCAAGCTGCTCATAAATCCAATCATGATGATCGGGAAAATCAGGATAGCGACGTAACTGTTGAAGGCGGCCAATTGGCCGACCGTCATCTCGCCCGCGATCACCAAATGTCCGCCGAACCCAAGAATGGTCAGCGTCGCCGCGCTCGCTAAAAAGGTGATGAGCGGGATCATGCTCGCGAACATGCGTAAAATGCTGATTCCGACGTTTTTCGCCTGCGTGTTCACCTCGGCGAATTTCACGTCTTCTTCTTTCCCGGCGTTTAATACGCGGATCAACGCGGCACCGAGAATGCTTTCGTTGATGGTCTTGTTCAGACGGTCCACGACTTCCTGCGCTTGCTTGAACAAAGGACCGACGCGCCGGAACACCACGAAGAACGTGCCGCCGATCAAGGGCACGATGAGCACGACGGCCAATCCGAGCTTCAGATTGGTAGATAAGAGCAAGGCGCAAGCGCCCAGGATCAAGAATACGGAAGAGATCAGGGTAACCGTCGCCATGGAAACGAAGGTTTTTACCGCGTCCACGTCCGAAGTGAGGTTGGTCAGCAGCTTCGATGGCGTCGTGGTTTGCACATAACTAAATGTCTGGCGCGAAATCTTGTCCGCGACGTCGCGTCGGATATCGCGCGCCACGCGCTCGGCGGTGAACGCCTGCAAAATCGCGAGCGCGTAGGCGGCGAGCAGTACGCCGAACATGACGCCCAAAAACGGGAGGCCGAATCCGATCAGGTCGTAGGTTCCCTTGCCGAAGGCGTCGATGCCATTGGCGACCAGTTTCGGAATCGCGAGGTTCAAGGCATTGCTTAAAATGGCGAGTCCAAGCAAACCCACTAAGAACCCCTTATATCTGGGGATGAGGGAAAATACGCTGTTCTTCGGTTTTTCCTTGGCCGGCTTAGCGGATTTCATAGATAGGAATGGGGAAATCTACCATTTTCAAAAAATCATGTCAACGAAGCCGTCTTTTTACTTGACGCTCAACCCACCGCTTGGCAAGTTCCCTCGGCAGTTACCCCGTTATTTGGAGGTCACCATGCTGTTTACGGTTAGCGGGGTTAGTGCCGTCGGGAAGACCTCACTCTTCGAGATGGCCCTGGCCCAGATTCCACATGTGGCGCTTCTGCGCTCCTACACCACCCGCGAGCCGCGCGAGAACGATCTCCCCGGCGAGTACACGTATCTCTCGGACCGGGAGTGGCGCGACCGCGAGCTTCGAGGCGAGTTCAGTTGGAAAGTGCCGGTCCGCGGCAAGATGTACGGCACGCGGCGGGACGACGTGCGCGAGGCGTTGCGCAGCGAGCATCCGGTCCTGGCAGCGATCGTTCCGGACCGCGTGCAAGCGATCCACAGCTTGGCCGATTCGTTCGGCCTGGCGCGTAACGTGCGCTCGATCTACATCCTCGCGCCGGACCGGCGGGTGCTCCTGTCACGCCTGACGGAACGGCGAGGCTTGAGCGCCGAAGACGCGCGCAAGGAAGTCGAACGCTTCGCCGACTGGGATCATGCGGCGATCCGCGAGCGCCGCTTTTCCTACGTCTACCTCAAGGACCGTAACTCGCTGGACGACAAGTTCAATGAGTTGCGCTCCATCCTTCTGCGCCCCAACTGATGGGGCGTTTTTATTTCTTCGCTTTGGATGCGCTCGCGGCTTTAATGGCCAAACGAGCCCACTTCACCGCCTCTTCAGGGTTTTCCATGATTTCATCCGGCACCGTCCAATATGACATGGTCACGGCTTTTTTATCTTTAGATGAATACTGAAACGGATGACTCCCCGCTTTTTCATAATCCGATTGATTCTCTCCGTTTACTTTGAAAAAGATTTCACCGTTCGCCTCAAGACCGAACATTTTCCCGCCGAAATAAAACCCATGGCCTCCGAACATGCGTTTTACCGTCACCGACTTCAAACCGGCCAGCAAATCCTCCGCCACGTATTTTACCAGAGCTTCATGCTTGGAGGGCATAGCTACTCCCCAAAATACAGCTTCGTATTCTTAAACGGAATCCACGCCAGCACGCTCGCTTCGGTGTAATACCCGCGGCGCACGATCACATCGCCCGTGAGCAAACCGACCGCACCATTCGCTTGTTTGGAATTCGTGCGGCCAAAAACGATATCATCCGCTTCGCCTAACTCTTTCCCTTGGCGGATCAACTCAGCCACCGGCGGCGGAAGAATAAACGTGCTGCTGCGGCCTTTTCCAATCTTTCCATCTTTAGAACAAACAACAATCCACGCATATGCGAGCATTTCGCCATTTCGTTCTTCGATTCCCCCTTCGATACCGACGCCGAAATCCGCTTCCGGCATTTCTTTCAATGAATTTTGCGCGCGGTTAAAAGCGCCCGTATATGTCTCCTCCTCCCCTTTTGGCTGGTCGCTTACGCCCGAAGCTGCCGAGACGCCAAATCCTTCGCAAGGCTCATCCGGAAACATCTTGCGAAACCCATCCACGCCCGCGTCTATTTTGAGCTGATTTTTAGATCCTACGACGATCTTTTTCATAGATTGGGCCTAGTCTTGCATGGAAACGATTGTTTCGCTAATATTCGCCCACGCCACAGCCCGGAGGGGTCGCATAGTGGCCTAGTGCACTTGCTTGGAAAGCAAGCATACCGCAAGGTATCGGGAGTTCGAATCTCCCCTCCTCCGCCACAATAAAACCGCCTGCAAGGGCGGTTTTATGTTATTCTTAATTCTATTATTAAAAAATCCTGATATACTTTCCCTAAACATATGATCCCAGTCATCAACTATCTCGCGGTCATCGTGGCCGCCATCGCTTCCATCGCCATCGGTTTCGCTTGGTATGGCCCGTTATTCGGCAAGCCCTGGATGAAAATCATGGGTTTCAGCAAAGACTCCATGACCAAGGCGCAAAAGGACTCCATGATGAAGAACTACATCCTCATGACCATTGGCACCCTGGTCACGGCGTATGTCCTCGCCCACACGACGGAATTCGGCATGAGCTATACGCGTACCTACGGAGTTGCGGGCGGTCTCATGTCCGGTTTCTGGGTCTGGCTCGGTTTCATGGCCCCGATTCACATGGGCGACCAGCTTTGGGGCGGCAAACCGTGGAAGCTCTTCGCGATCACGGCCGGTTATTCCTTGGTAAGCATCCTCGTCATGGGCGTCATCCTTGCCACCTGGCGGTAATCACGTAACACATAGCATGTATCAAAAACCGGTTCACCCGGTTTTTTGTTACGTGTTACGTGAAAGTTTGCTATCATTCCTCCATCATCCTACCTATGAAAAAACTTCTCCCGCTCATCGCCATCCTTGCCGTTGCCGGCCTCGGTTGCGGACGCGCCACTCCCCCTGCCGCCAATACGGTTACGACGAATGGCGCCGAGACCTCGAACGCTCCGGCAAACCCGATCGTGAATAAAAAATACGACAGCTGTCTCCTCTTCACCAAGGTGGATGCGGAAGCCGTGCTTGGAATGAAAGTGAACGACCCGCTCCACAGCGGCGCCGCGACCGAAGACCAGGCGACCATTGTTTCCAGCTGTAGCTACGCCACGAATGCCGAATTGCCAGTCGACGTGAAAGTCGCGAGCGTATTGATCCGCAAGGCCGCCGACGCCACCGAAGCGGTGCGCGTGTATGAAGAAGCCCGTTCCCAGTCCAAAGGCCTTTCCGGCGTTGATCCGATGGATGTCCAAAACCTTGGCGACCGCGCGTATTGGGCCGGTGGCGCCTTGAGCCAGCTCAACGTCCTCAAAGGTGACGCCTGGTTTATCGTGAATATCCAGGACACCAAGAGCAAGACCCTCCAACAGCAAGCCACGGAAGCCGTACGCCGCGCCCTCGACAAGCAGGGCAAGATGTAAAATATGTCCGGATCGCTTGGGAGCGGTATTCGCGCCTCGATTGAGGCTTTGCCCCGGCAAATCCGGCAAGGATGGGAGCTTGGCCGCATGGCGGTATTGCCTCCCGCGTATAAAAAGACTACCCACGCCGTCGTTTCGGGCATGGGCGGCTCTTCTTTAGGCGCCCATGTGATGCTAACGGCCTGCGCGGAACGCTTAAAAATCCCGGTGGAGTTGGTGAATGGCTACGATTTGCCGTCCTATGTTAGCGAAGATACGCTCGTCATCCTTTCGAGTTATTCCGGGACCACGGAAGAAACCCTCGCGACAGCGAATCAGGCGGCGAAAAAAGGCGCGAAATGCGTCGTCCTGACTGTCGGCGGAGCCTTGGGCGATCTGGCAAAGAAAAAACGCTGGCCTTTGTTATTACTCGATGCCGAAAACAATCCCTCGAACCAGCCGCGCATGGGCGTCGGTTCTTCCGCCATGGCCATCCACGGCATCTTCGCGGCGCTCGGACACCTCAAGCTCACGGACGCGGACGTCAAAAAAATGGAACGAGCCGCCGCGCAAGACGAATCAGCAACGGCCAAAACCCTTGCCTCGCGCATCGGTGACCGCGCTCTGTTCTTTCTGGCTTCGGAACATTTGCTGGGCGCCGCGCATGTCGCGAACAACCAGGTAAACGAAAACGCGAAGCGCATCTCGACCTTCTTTGCATTGCCCGAATTCAACCACCATTTTTTGGAGGGCTTGTCCTATCCGACGCAAATCAAACGCGATTTGGTCGCCGTACTTTTCCAGTCGGAACGCTATCATCCTCAAAATCAAAAACGCGTCGCGTTGACGGCCGAGCAGCTCAGCAAGAACCGCATCGAACCGATCATCGTCACCCTGGATGGCGGAGGTAAGCTGGAGGAAGCGTGGCGCCTGATCCGGCTCGGCGCCTCGCTCAGTCTTGAGCTCGCCCTGCGTCAGAACATCGACCCGGAACCCGTCCCGAACGTGGAAGCTTTTAAAAAAGCCCTGGCCTCTAAATAATATGAAGCGCTTCCGCATCCTCTACGCCGATGACGACACCAGCTCCGTAAGACGGCTGATTCGATTGCGAGCGCCATCCATCTTACTCGGCCTCATTCTTGGAATTATTCTGGCTTTCGTATTCTCACGCTTTGAGGAAGTGCTTTCAAAAGACATCCGCGTCGCCTTCTTCATTCCTTTTGTCGTATACATCGCGGCGGCCGTCGGCGCGCAAACCCAAAGCATTTTCGCACGAGACTTGAAGTCGGGGCATGCCAGCTTTAAAAAATACTTGTCCAAAGAAATATCGGTTGGTTTGATCCTCGGACTGGTTTCCGCCGTCGTGAGCGCCCTTATCGCCTTTATTTGGTTCCAGGAAGCCGCCCTGGCTAGCGTAGTGGGCATTGCGATGCTCCTTGCCGTCTCCATCGCGCCCTTGGTGGCTCTTCTCGTGACGGAAAGCCTGCAAATCGAGCATCTGGATCCGGCCGTCGGTGCGGGTCCCATCGCGACCGTGATCCAGGATACGCTCAGCGTCTTGATTTACGGACTCGTCGCAAGCTTTATCTTACTGTAATCAAAAAGATCCGCGCTCCAGAACGGATCACGGATCAGACAGCGACAGACCGGCGCGCACCTGCTCTTCGAGCGAAACGAAGTTCCGCAGGTAGGGGTTGTCGATGGCCTTGGCGGCCGCCAGGTGGTAGGGCGCGCGGAAGCCGAAGTAGAAGCTGTAGCGCATCTCGAGCGCCTTGCGCCAAACGCGCACGCTCATCAAGCGCAAGAGCTGCTCGATCTCGATGGCGGCGAGACCCTTCGGCAAATGGGCGTAGTACCCGTCGGGGCCCAGCCTTCCATTGACCAGGTTGACGATGGCCATGGCCCCGGGCAGTTCAAGACGCGCGAGATGGTAGAGATCCTCCGTAGGCGTCGGCGGGCGCGAGACGCGGCCGTGGGGCCACAGCTCGAACCGGTCGTCGGCCGTGCAGGTGAACTCGAGGTCGTAGTGGCGCTCGAGGCATCCGCGCATGGCGTCGGAAGCCACGATAAGCCGCAGCTTGCGCCGCACGCCTTCGGGCACGTCCATGAGGGACATCGACGCGGGCGCGGCGGGTCCCGACGGTCGCGAGCTCTCGATGAGCTGGCAGACCTGTTTACCGAGACTCTCTTTGATGACGACAAAAAATTTCTTGTCGTCGATCCGCTCCAACGGATTTTGGTCCGTACTGGATCGCGGAACCCCTTCGGAAATGTCCATCCTCGAACCTCCCTACTTCCCAAAAATGAACGATGACGCTCCGGACACAAAATCCAAAGCACACAAAGGGTAGGCCTCATGTACCAGCACGTCAATGGCCTTTGGGCTTTATTTGGAACGCTTGCGGCACTTCAGGCAGGTACCGAAAAACTCCAATGAATGCGAAGTGACGCTCGCGAAACGCGGGGCGCCAGCCAACACCTTCTTTTCCAGCGTCTCGAGGTCGCAGGGCGGAATTTCCTCGATCAAACCGCAAAACTGGCAGACGAGATGATGGTGATGTCCATGCTCATCTTCAATCCACTCATAGGAAGCGAAGCGCTGGTCAATGGGGACCATCCGGACAAGTTTCGCTTCCTCAAACGACTTGAGCGTGCGATACAGGGTGGCAAGGTCAAAGATACCCGGCACCAATTTCTCAGCCATAGTTGGCGTTCCCAAGGGTCCGTGGGCGTCCATCAGCAACTGAGCCAACGCCAAACGCCCCGGCGTCGCGCGGAAACCGGCGGCGCGTAATTCTTCTTTCAGGGATAACGTTCGGGTTTTAGCCATTTGCAGGTAGCCTATCCTATATGCGAATAACTTGCAAGTACTTGACCTGGCTTCTACATGCGAGTAACTTGCATGTGCCAGCCGCGACCCATCTCGCGGCTGGCAGAAAGGCCCTTGAGAATGAATACGCCCACGACGCCTCCCTGCGAGGCATGTCCGCCCTGCTGCAAGTCCTGCGCCTGGGATCCGGCCTCTGCCGGCCCTGCTCAGGACTCCAAGCGCCGCCTTGCGGTGGTGCGCACCGAGTCGCAGTACGGCTGCGTCCGGGCCGACACGTCGATCGTCGTCGACCAGGCGGAAGGCAAGCCCTTCATGCAGGTCGGCGACCAGCTCCTTCCCCTCTCCCCTCGCTTCGGCGGTGTGATCGCTGGCACCAAGCTCGAGCGGGACATCCGGGCCTCACTGGCCTAACCCTCATCCGCGCCCACGCGGACTTTTTTCTACCAACACATATGATTATCGGTTTTTTTGGCAAAGGCGGGAGTGGAAAAACCACGACTTGCTTTCAGTTCCTCCAAAATGTCCGCGATGAATACGTCGAGACATTCGCGATAGACGCGGACCACAATATGGACTTGTCTTACAACCTCGGCGTGGAGCATCCCGAGGCCTATGTCGGACAACCTAAGACGCTGTCTTCAGGTATCCGATTCATGGCCGCCGGTCCGCATACCGAAGAAGTCTTTCGGGGTGATGTGTGTAGCCATTACCTTTTCCGTCCATTGAAGGACCAGCTGCGTGACCGTCCACGTAATCACAACGAACTTGTGGTAGTAGATAACACGGCTGGCATGGATTCGGTCGGCGCGGGCATCCCCGCCCTGCTCGATGTGGCGGTCGTCTGTGTGGAGCCGGCAATCCATAGCCTAAAAGTCGGCCGCCAAGTCGCCGACGGCTTGAAACGGACTCAAACACAGACCGTTATCGTCGCAAACAAAATCCAAACACCGGAGCAGGAACAAGAAATACGAAGGGCATTTCCCGAATATACGATCGTCACCGTTCCGCTCGGTCATCCGGGCAAGGCGTTCCATGGCTTACACACAGCGGTACGGAACCTGATATAAAAAAAAGAGGCTCCCTCGGAGCCTCTTTTTTCCTGTTGATCGGATTACTTACCCAAGATGCGCGAGATCTCCGGCTGGAAAGCCGTGATGTCCTGCGCGCCTTCGAACATGGTGCCGTTCACGAAGGTGGCCGGGGTTCCGCTCACGCCGGCGTCATTACCAGAGGCGTAGTCCTGCGAAACACGACCCGCCATCTCACCGCTGTCGAGACAGGTGGTGAACTTGGCGACGTCCACGCCCACTTCACCAGCGAGACGCTTATAGGTTTCGGTTCCAAGCGTGGCCTGGTTTTCGAACAACTTGTCATGCATCTGCCAGAACTTGTCGTTGCCACCAATCTTCGCCACACATTCCGAAGCTTCAGCGGCCTTTTGGGCCTGCGGGTGGATTTGCGACAACGGGTAGTGACGGTACACGAGCTTGATGTCGTTCGGGTACTGCGCCATCAACTGCTTGATGGTCGGTAAGTGGCGCTGGCAGAACGGACACTGGAAGTCTGAGTACTCGATCAAGGTCACCTTGGCATCAGCTTTGCCCAAAACGTGGTCCACTTTGGCATCCACCGCCTTAACCGGACCATAGGTCGGATTCGGCTGGGTCGGCTGCGTAGGCTGGGTCGGCTGCGTAGGCGCATAGGCTCCGGCCGACGGCAACTTCCCGTTAAACAGTGAGCCGAACGCGAAGATCAAAGCGAGGATAGCCGTCAACGCGATGCCGAGGAAGAGGCCCGTGAAGAACATGGTCTTCGCGCCTCCGTCCCAAAAGCTGTTATTTTCGTTGGACATAGGAAAAAACGAACAAAGGAATCAACAAGAATGAAGCGCAGTTATGATACAGGATGCGGGATACGTGATGCGAGTGACCCGTCAAGGGGTGGTCGTCGAGGCGGAGACGGGCGTCTCGACTTGCGCCAATGCAGCCGTCAGCACTCGGTCCCAACCCGCCTGGTCAAGGCCCATCTGCCGGGTGTTATTCACGAATACGGTCGGCGTGGCGTTCACGCGGTTCGCATTCCCTTCTTGCACGGAGGCCATGACCTGTCCGTCGTAGCGACGCGCGTCGTAACAAGTACCGAAATTATTCGGCTCAAGCTCAAGACGGTTCGCGAAGGAACGGAAGCTGTCTGCCGGATTAGGCAACGGTCCCCATGAAGCTTGCTCGGAGAACAAAAGGCTGTGGAACTGCCAGTACTTTCCCTGTTCGTCGGCGCACCAGGCGGCATTCGCGGCATTGCGCGCATTCGGATGGATGCTCATCAATGGAAAATCTTTCCAGACGAATTTTACGCGGTCGCCATATTTCGCGACGGCATAATTCAAGGCCGGTTCCGCCGCACGGCAGGCCGGACACTGGAAATCGCTATACACGCGCACGACGACCTTCGCTTCCGGGTTCCCCTGGAATTTCGCTCCGGCATCGTTAAAATTCACGGTTTCATTTCCTCCCGGCGTCACGACGTCGGAAGGCGCGCTCATAATGGCCCAAACCAACCCCACGAAAACCAACGCGGCCACGACGACGGTTCCAATGATTAACGGCTTATTTGAGGATGATTCCTGCATAGTCCGCCAAGCTTGCCACATCCTCACGCCGTTGTCATGAGGTATTTGATGACCGACAAGGCGGCCTTTGAACCCTCCCCAACCGCGACGGCGATCTGCTTCTCCGTGACGTCGGTGACGTCACCGGCGGCGAACACCCCTTCCACATCCGTGGCATTGTGCTTGTCCACGACGATTTCCTGCCATTGGTTCTTTTTCACGAAGTTGATGAACCCGCTCGACGGCGTCAAACCGATTTCAATGAATGCCGCATCCGCCGGCATGACGCGCTCCTCTCCCCCTTCTTCATACGCAATCCGTTCCAGTTTGCCTTTTCCTTCAAAACGCACGGTCTTTGTTTTCGTGTGGACTTTCACGATCGCATGCGAGAGACAGCTCTTCTTTAGCATCAGGTCGCCCGTCAATTCTTCGTTGATGGTAAGGAGATGCACTTCCTTGGAATATTTCGCGGCGAAGAGGGCCGCATCCATGGCCGAATTTCCGCCGCCGATCACATACACGATCTTATCCATATACAAAGGCGCGTCGCACGTGGCACAGTACGTGACGCCATTGCCGGCCAGCTCTTTCTCTCCGGGGACATTCAAGGTCCGGTGCTTGGCGCCGCTCGTGATGAGTAATGCCTTCCCTTCGTATTGCCCCTTGGGGGTGATGGCGCGAAATCCGCCGGAAACGCGTTCCACCGAAGTCACCTTTTCATTTTCATGGATTTCTATCACCTGTTTATAGTCTTCCAAATGCTTTTGGAAGCGTTGGACCAATTGCACGCCGGTCAGCTGATGGAGACCGAGATAGTTTTCGACATCCGAAGACCAGATCACCTGCCCGCCGAGTTCGCCGGAAAACATCGCGATGCGTAGTTTTTGGCGGGCAAGATAAATCGCGGCCGCCATCCCGGCCGGTCCTCCGCCAACCAAAAGGACATCGTACATGCCCCGTATGATATCACGACTTGGATTTCAATTGTTTATTCGTGATCAGCCAAATGCCGACGGCAAGCATTGGAATGGCAAGATATTGCGTCGGCGTAAGCCCGAAATACTTCACGTCCACCACGCGGTAAAAATCCAAAACAAACCGCACGATGCCCTCAATCACCATATAGGTTCCGAACCAAAAACCGGGACGACGCTGCTTACGGTTCAGCCAGAGGAAAAGAATACCGGTGGCAAATCCGATCAAAGAAAGATACAAACCGTGGTCATGACGCGTCTCACCGTCCGGATATTTTACGCCGAGAATGGAATGCGTAAGCGTGCCCGGATGGTCGTGGATCAGGAAACAACCGATGCGACCGACGCCGCATCCCCACGGCAATCCCCACACCAAAGCATCGGCATACGCGATCCAATCCAACGAATACCGGTACATGTAACCGAAGAACGCGATGGCCGCGCCGATAAACCCGCCGAACATGGAATACCCAGGCAGCATCGGATTGATGGCGTCCAGCGGCTGTACCAGATAGTGCGCCGGATCGTAAAACAAAACATGGAACGCGCGGGCGCACAGGAATGACGCGAGAAAAATCCAAAAGGCAAGATCGGAAATCCGTTTTGCATCCAAACCTTTTTCTTTTGCCCGACGGTACGCGACCCAAGTCCCCAATAAAAATCCGAGAGCGACAAGGGTACCCCAGGTCTGCAAGGTCAGGAAACCGATCTGAATGGTATGCGATTCAATCCAGGGAATCATAAGGCCCGCAGGGTATGGAGCGCGGCTTTAAAGTCCGCCAAGGCGCGGCGCGCTTGCGAAGCCGTGATTTCGAATGTGGCGTCATGCACGAGTTGGTTGCGGAGTTTGTGCGCCGGCCAGACATTCTTGATATTCGGGTGCGAATACTGCGCCGCCTTCAAACGCTCGCCGAGCGTTTCGCCCGGAATCAGCATGGATTTCAGGACGCCGTCGAGCAGTTTATCAGCCTCAATGACGGCCAACTTCGCGCCCATAATGCCCATCCCGGAACTTTTTTCGATCTGTTCCCAGGTGGCTTTGATTTTTTCCCGCGAGAGTCCGTGCAAATCCGGACGGCGCATGGACGCGAGGATGCGCTGGAGGAGAATCCCAAAGATCAGGACGGCCACCAGGCCAAGCACGATCCACACCGGCCACAAATTGGTCGTATCCGCGACGGCCGCGGCAGGCGTTTTCGTGCCTGCGTCAAAAATAATCTGCAACATCAGGTCATGGCTTTTTCAAACGCATGCGCGGCATCAAGTACGGCCGCATCCCCCATGGACGGACCGAGGATTTGGAATCCGACCGGCATCCCGTCGTCCATGCCGCACGGGACCGAGATCGCGGGAATGCCGGCCACGTTGGCTCCGACCGTGAACACGTCCTCCAGGTACATGGCTAACGGGTCGGACATCTTCTCGCCAAAACGGAAGGCGACCGACGGAGCCGTCGGCGTCACGATAAGGTCAACCTTGCTGAACGCGTCGCGGTACCCGCGGCGGATCAACGTCTGCACTTTGCGCGCTTGGCGGTAGTAGGCGTCGTAATAGCCTTTGGACAAAGCGTAGGCGCCCAACATCACGCGCCGGCGGACTTCTTCGCCTAAATTCATGCCGCGCGATTTTTCATATGTTTCGATCAGCGTGGCGGCGGTTTCGCGGCGTCCATAACGCATGCCGTCGAAACGCGCGAGGTTGGCCGAAACTTCGCAGGGCATCAACACGTAATAGACGGCGAGCGCTTCGTCTGCGTACGGCAAATCAATCTCAACAAGAGTCGCGCCGAGCGCCTTCAAGACGGCCAAACCGTTTTCCGTTTGCGCGCGCACGCCGGGAGTCATGCCTTCGCCGCGCCAAGCCTGGCTCGGCACGCCGATCTTGAGCCCGTCCAATTTCGTCGGCAGCGCTGTGCTCACCGGACCGCCATCCGCCGTGGTCTGGTCATGCGGATCCGTACCCATGATGGCTTTGAAAAGGATCGCCGCGTCTTCGACCGTTTTGGTCATCGGACCGATTTGATCGAGGGAAGACGCCATCGCCATCAACCCATAACGCGATACGCGGCCATAGCTCGGCTTGAATCCCACGATGCCGCAGAATGCCGCCGGTTGGCGGATGGAGCCGCCGGTATCGGAACCGAGCGCGGCCACGCACATATCGCCCGCCACGGCCGCCGCGGAACCTCCCGAAGAACCGCCCGGCACGCATTCCACGTCATGCGGATTCTTGGTCGGACCGTACGCCGAACGCTCCGTGGACGAACCCATGGCGAATTCATCCATGTTGGTTTTACCGATGAAGACCGCGCCCGCTTCGCGCAATTTACTGATGACGGTCGCGTCATACGTCGCCTGATACGTTTCCAGGATGCGCGAACCGGCCGTCGCGCGATGTCCCGCAATTAAAATATTATCCTTGATGGCGATCGGCACGCCGTCGAGCGGCCCCTTTGATTTGCCCGCGGCCCGGCGCTCGTCCGATTCATGCGCCAAATCAATAGCCGCGTTCTCCAGCACATCCAGATACGCGTGCAACGAAATATCCAAGCCACGAATCTGCTGGAGATACGCCTTGGTCAAATCTACCGACGTGAAATCCCCGGCGTGAAGGCCGGCCGCGGCCTGGACGATGGTTTTATTGAGAGGATCTTTCATATCAGCCTTTGGGGTTTTCAAACACGCCAGGCACGCGCAATAAATCTGCCTGATGATCGGGGAAATTCTTCAAAACCGCACGACGGAAGGATTCTTCGACCGGAGTGGGCACATCGAGACGCAGTTCTCCGGATGGGACCGGCGCCGCTTCGGTCTCGGGAACGTCCTTCGTATCGATCTTCGATAAACGTCCCACGTATTCCAAAATCGGATCGAGGGTGCTTTCCATTTTTTTTAATTCTTCTTCTGACAGCGAAAGCCGGCTCAGGGCCGCTAATTGCAGTACATCCTCGCGGGTTAATGCCATATCGCCCCCAGGTTAGCCCCTTTTCCGGAACTCTTCAATGCCCGCGACCGTATGCTATGCTCGCGAAGTATGCACATAAAAACCTTGGTCCGCCGCTTTACGGCCGCGACCCTTCTCCCCGTCTTGCTTGGCCTCCCCATGCCGAGCTTGGCCGCGACCCCGACTCCGCAGCAAGCGCTGACCGAAGCTCTGAAAAGCGAGCTCACCCGCAGCGCGGGAAGCCTGCAAATGGCCGGTCGCGTGAATGTCGATTATAAGCCGTACAAGCGCGGCGAACCGGCCGGAACCGGCCATGTGGCCTTCAGCATGAACGCCCGCACCTTGCCGACGACTGACGGCGCCAAGCCGACGCTCAAGAACGTCCAAAGCGAAGGCCGCTTCGCCATCGAGTCCGCCGATCTATCCGGGCTTCCGGATTCGCCGGAAGGGTTCAAGCTAGAAAGTCCGCTCTCCGTCCAATGGAAAATCGTGGATGGAACATTCTACGTGCAACTGGAAAAAGCTCCGAGCAGCCTGGTGAGCATGTGGCAGGACCTCGGCATGGACCTCAACCAAATCATTGGGCGCTGGGTAAAATTCAGCGCGGACGAGAACGAACTCCCTGATGAGGTCTTCGCGGAAACCGCTCCGGCCGATTTCATCAAACTGATTTCTTCCGGTGATGTGGCCCGCAGTCTCCGCATGAAGAATTTCTTCGACCGCAATCCCATCTTGCAAGTGACGCGTGTTGAAAAGCGCTTCAAGAATGCCGCCGGCGAAGACATCTGGCGCATGCGTGTCCGCGTAAACCCGGCCGTGGTCACGTTCTTCTATAACGAAGCGTATCGCGATTTGCCGAAATCCGGCACGAGCCGTACCGAAGCTCTCAAGAGCCTCAATGCCTCGTTCGCAAAAATCCGCCTCACCTTGGCGCGCACCTCCATGGCGGCAAACGTAAACGTCGCGAAAAAATTCATCGAACGGTTTGAAGTCGGCGGAAAATATCCGGAAACGACCAAGGACTGTACGTACAACTTCAATCTGAAGCGGAGCGTCTGCACCAATACGGGCACGCTGACCATCACGGTTTCCGCCGGGGCCTCGATGTCGCCGAACGCCGGCGATCCGGTCACGGCTCCGTTCATGTCGATTACGCCGGAAGAAGCCGGAAATCTCCTCAACCCGCCGCAGCCCGAGGAACCGGCGCCGATGGGCGACCTGGAGCTTGATGATGACTCGACGCTCACGGCTCCCGGCGTAACCGTTCCCGCCTATGATCCGGCCACGGATCATGCGCTCGGTGCCAGCACGGCAAAAATCTCGATGATTACCTATTCGGATTTCCAGTGTCCGTTCTGCGCCCGCTTTGTCCAGGACGCCAAGCAATTGCTCGGCATTTTCCCGCAAGACGTGCGTTACGTGTACCGCCATTTCCCGCTCTCGAGCATCCATCCGGAAGCCCAAAAAGCGGCCGAGGCCTCGGAATGCGCCGCCCAACTCGGCGGGAATGACGCGTTCTGGCGCATGCACGATAAATTGTTTGAAAACCAGGCCATTATGAACCGCGACGCGTATCGTTCGTTCGCCGGGCAAATCGGTTTGGATATTGGCACCTTTACCACATGTCTCGATTCCGGCTCCATGGCTGCGCGCGTGAAGCGCGATGCAGACATGGCCCAAGCCCTCGGCATCCAAGGCACGCCGACCAGCTTCATCGGGAATACGCGCCTTGAAGGCGCGCTCCCCGTCACCATCTTGCAGGATGAGGCAGAAATGGCAGGTGCGACGCAGTAAGCAATAAAAAACACTCCGACGTACGTCGGAGTGTTTTTTATTTTATCTTCTTCTGGAACTCTTTCTCATCCAGCACCGTTACTCCGAGCTTCTGCGCTTTTTCATACTTGGAACCAGGCTCGGCGCCCACCACCACGAACGAAGTTTTCTTGGATACGGACTCGCTGACATCCCCGCCCAGTTCACGAATCTTCTCTTTCGCCTGATCGCGCGACATCGAATCCAAACTTCCGGTAATCACCCAAGACGTACCGGCCAAAGGGCCGTTGGTCGCACGCTTCTTTGCGTGTTGCACGTTTACCACCTCCAACAGATGTTCAAGCTCTTTCTTTTCCTTCGCGTCATGGATGAATTCAAATACCGAATTCGCGACGACTTCGCCAATCCCCTCCACCGACATCAATTCATCCTTGGTTGCTTTGCGGAAAGCTTCGACCGTGCCGAAGTGGCGCGCCAAGTCCGTGGCCGTTTCTTCACCCACATGACGGATGCCGAGCGAATGGATAAACCGATCCAAGCTAATCTCGCGATGATCCTGGATTTCCTTATGCAGTTTTTTGGATGAAATTTCAGCAAACCCTTCCAGCGTCAGGAAATCTCCCGGTTCAAGCTCGAACACGTCCGCCGGTTCATGGACCAGGCCGCGCTGCAAAAGCTGTTCCGCGATCTTTTCACCCAGGCCGCGCATATCAAACGCATTCACCACGTGGATGAGCTTGGCGAGTTGCTGCGCGAAGCACTGGCGGTTCGTACAAACCGTCGCAACCTCCCCTTCTTTGCGCGCCACAGGAGACCCGCACATGGGGCACTTCTTGGGCATGTGGAATTCCTTCTCTTTGCCCGTGCGGAATTTCGGCAGGACTTGGATGACTTTTGGGATGATGTCACCGGCCTTTTCGATAATGACCGTATCCCCGATCTTCAAACCCAGGCGCCGGATTTCATCTTCATTGTGGAGCGAGGCATGCGTCACCGTCGTTCCCTGGACGAGAACCGGATCCATCACGGCCACCGGCGTCAGGGCGCCCGTACGGCCCACATTCACCTGGATATCGCGCACGACCGTCGTCGCCTGTTCGGCCGGAAATTTCCACGCGACCATGGCGCGCGGAGTCTTGCCCACCACGCCCAAGCGTTCGAACAGGCGGTTGTCGTTCACGTTTACCACGACGCCGTCGCACCAGTAATCCATCTTTTCGCGCTTTTTATAGATCTCGCCGTGGAACTTTTCGACCTCATCCAAATCCCTGCACACGCGGTTCAACGGATTTTGCGGCACGCCCAATAAGGCAATGAGCTCATGTTCCTGGTCATGGGTGCTTAGTCCATAGTCGCCGACCATCGAGTACCCGAAAAACGACAGTTTGCGTTCCGCCACCATGGCCGTATCCAACTGGCGAATGGTTCCTGCCGCCGTATTACGCGGGTTCGCATACGTTTCCAATCCAAGGGCTTTTTGTTTTTTATTGATCTTCTCCAGCTGCTTCTTGGTCAGATACGCTTCGCCGCGGATTTCAACGCGGCCATGATGCGATTCCATGACCGAACGCACCCGTTTCGCGTCCAATGCCCCATGGTGCTTCTTCAAAAAATGTTCGATCTCTTTCTCAGACGGCCTGCGCAAAGAGAGCGGGATCGCCTCGATGGTCCTGAGGTTTTGCGTGACGTCTTCCCCGACACGGCCGTCGCCGCGCGTCGCGCCTTGGACAAAGGCCCCGTCCTGATACACGAGCGACATCGCCAAGCCGTCCATTTTTATTTCCGCGAAAAAATCAAAATGACCGCGCGGTTCCAGTTTCTTGATGCGCGTGAGCCAGGCGTCCGCTTCTTCCCGCGTGAAGACGTCCTCGATCGAAAGCATCGGCGCGGCATGCGTCACTTTCTTGAACCCTTCCATGGCCTTGCCGGCTACGCGCTGGGTCGGCGAGTCTTTCGTGATCAATTCCGGGAATTGTTCTTCCAGTTTGTAAAGTTCATGCTTGAGCGAATCCAATGCCGCCTCGGAAATCGAAAGCGTATCGAGGACGTGGTACTCGTAGCGGTATTTCGCGATTTCTTCGCGCAATTTCGCAATGCGGACTTTCGCTTCTGCCTTGGTCATGTTCCGTACAAGTTTACGCGAGGCCCACGGCCCCCGCAAACCAGGCATAAATCACGGATCCGAACAAAACCGACCCAATGGCTCCCAAGGCTAAAAAAGGCGCGAATGCCACCCGTTGGCCCTTTTTCCAATGCCCCAAACCAAGGACCAAAACGGCCACCAATCCTCCGCCCAAATAGCACAAGTATAAAGCCACGGCCGTGCCCTGCCAGCCCAGCCAGGCGCCTATGCTGGCCCCAAGCCACAGGTCGCCGAGCCCCATCCACTTCCCACGGGAAACCAAATACTGAAGCCCGAGAAATCCGGCGCCAAGAACCAGGCCGAGGGCGCTGGACACGAGGTCACCGTCAAAAAACTGGATGATCAAGCCGATCAGGGCCATGCCAGCCATCGGTTCAATGGGCAACAATTTCCATCGTGCATCAAACGCCGCGACAAACAAAAGATACGTGAAGAAAAACGCCTCTAACACGAATCCGACCATCTCCGGTTGATGCCAAAACGCGATCAGCCAAACGATGCCTCCGAGAAATTCAACCAATGGGTAGGAAAAATGGATCCGTTTTCCGCAGGAGGCGCATTTCCCGCCAAGAAAAAAATACGAAAGCACCGGCACCAGGTGCGCCGGATGGATATTCTCCTTGCAAGATGGGCACTGCGATCTTCCCCAAAGCGTAATCCCCTGGCGTAAACGATAGACAAGCGCATTCAAAAGCGACCCGATAATCGTGCCAAAGAGAAAAACGAACGGCAGCGCGGGCTGCATTTATTTATCCACGTCTTCCTGATCGATCCCGGACGCATGGGCGTAATACACGTTCGGCTGTCCGAGTTCGGTACGAGTCTCCGTTTGAAAACGGATGGAATATCCATTCGAGCTGCCCCGGTAACGGTAATATTCGTTCGCCTTCGGGCCGGGTGACAAAACCTGGATATACGGCGGGGTCGCGGGATCAGTCTGATCAACGAAACCAGCCGAGCTGAGCTTATTCGCGCCAGGCTGACCGACCAAAATGCCCTCCGCAGCCGGATAGGTGGCTTTCTCAAGCCAATACTGGCTCAAACCGGCGCGCATGGTGCTGATATCCGAGAGGCGTTGGGCATCCCGCAAGCTTGCGCGGGCGCTATTCAGTGAGAGGACGGCCAAGGTCGCGAGGAGGCCGAAGACGGCGACGACGATCAGGGCTTCGAGGATGGTGAAGGCACGACGAAACATCATATGGGGAAAGTATATCAGATGCGCGGGATTTACGATGAGATCGCGGCTTCCAGCGGGACATTTCCCGGTTCGGGCTGGCTCACGGGCTTCGGATTGGACATCTGCCAAACCAAAATGCCGATGGCGAGCAGGATGACCCCGATCACGGCCAGGGCTTCCGTTAAAGTAAATGCGGGCTTCATACGCAAAAGTCTCCTTGCATGTTGTACCACGTCTTCGGGAGAATGTTGCGTTTTGATGAGGTACTCGGCGCAACCAAGCGCAAAGCATTGTTCAACGTCTTCTTTGGTTGAAAGGCGCGACAGCATCATCACCGGGATATGGGCCAAGCCGGAATCGGCCTTGAGAGTTTCCAATACTTCAAACCCGTCTTTCTTTGGCAGGCCGATATCCAATACGATCAAATCCGGGAGTTCTTCGGCGGCTTTTCGTAAACCTTCTTCGCCATTCCACGCATGAAAAACTTCAAAATCCGCGCGAAGGAAGGCGCGGCTTAAAATGTCGGCAAACATCTTGTCGTCCTCCACGCACAAAATACGGGGCATATTAGCGGAGCTCCCAGGCGAAGCCGTGGTTCGTACGATACCCCCGGAACACCCGGACGGGAACGGCGCCGTTCAAGATCTCCCACCAAGCCCCCATGTCGCGACCGGAAACAGCCACGGCCGGCAAACCGCGCAAGGCGGCCTGCAAAGCCAGCTCGCGACCAGCCTCATCATCCGCATCAAAAAGCCCCGGACCATCCTGCGTCTTCCAACCATCGGCATCCGTGACGCCCGGCAACTTCGCCAAAGCATGGCGCACGGCATACGCGTCAGGCTGGATAAGTACGGTAAGCCCTTCGGCGCCATTGCGTACCGAGCGTAAAAATCCGGTCCAATCGGCGGGATGCGTCGGACGCGATTCGCTGCGCACGCGCAGCAAATGGATGGCGACTCCTAATCCGGCCGGAAAGGTTTCCGCATGCCAACCGGAACGCGCTCCCAAACGCCGCAAGCGCATCGCAAGCGCCGGTAAACTCGCGGAAGAAATTTCTTCACCGCGATACGGGCCGCCCGCATCAAACAATAATTCAACCGTTTCAGACAATGGCACCAAACGGACATGATGCGCATCGCGGAGCTCCGCTTCGCGGCGCACCACATGCCACAGTCCGTTCGCCGAAGCCAAGGCCATACTATTCGATATCGCGCATGGCGCAGCCGATGGTCACGGCAAAACGCGGACCCAATTCTTCCAGAACCGAACGCAAATCCGGCGGATAGACGACACGCGCCCAAGGATTGCCCAGATAGGTATTCACGTTCATTTGCTGCGTCAAAAACTCCGGCAAGCGTGGCAACAACGCCGAACCTCCGGTCAAAATGATCTTTTCGATGCGCTTCGGCGGACCGGATGTTTCCTGGCCTTGGTACAAATTAAATGAGTAACGGATTTCATCCAGGATCGGCTTCACGAGCACGGACAAAATCGGCGACAAGTCACCGGTCGGCGCAAACGTCTGCATGGACTTGATATCGCGCTTCATGGACTCGGCCTGTTCAACCGGAATACCAAGCGTGCGCGCAATCGTTTGCGTGATCGCATTCCCGCCCGTCGCGATCGAACGCGTAATAAACGGGATGCCGGATTCCACCACCACGATATTGGTACGCAACGCGCCGATATCAATCACCATGATGGTCGAACGGTCCTTGCCGATCAGCGCCCGGATTTCCGCAAACGCTTCCGTTTCGAGTGAAATCAATTCCAAACCGGCCTGTTTGAAAATCTCCACGTATTTTGAAACCAATGTTTTCGGAGCGGCCGTCAACAAAACGCGCGTGGAGGGCTTGCCTCCGGCTTGGGACTTATCAAGCTTGTCGATGATCTTGGTATCCAGCGCCACTTCCTCGAGCGGCATCGGGATGAGTTTCTTCGCCTGGACCTCCACCGCTTCCTTCAATTCTTTTTCATTGCCGGTCGGGACATTCAAAATAGACGAGAACACGGATGAGATCGGCAAAGCGGAAATCGTCTTCTTCGCCGTGGTTTTGGACTTGGCCATCATCTTCTTGATGAGGTCGGCCGTGCCCGGGACATCATTAATCAAAGACTTGTCGAGCGCTTCGGCCGGCAAGTTGGCATACGCATAGGTCATCAGACGGGCGCGACCTTTTTCGTTCTTCAATTCGACGAGCTTGATGCCGCCAAAACCGATATCTATGCCGAGATAGCTCGTGCTTGCCGGGGACTGGGAAAAAAGGCCCATAGTTCTGAATCATTATATCACGTAACTCGTAGCTCGTAACACGTGTTATGAGCTACGTGCTACGTGTTGCATGCCTTCGTCCATAGCCTGATTCGAAAGGGCGTCAGCATGGGTATTTTTCTCGCGCCGCACATGCTCGAATTTCACGTGGCCAATTTGGAGCATCAAAGCCTTGAGCCGGGCGTGGAGGGGCTTGATATTCTCATGTTTCACTTTATAGACGCCCATCGCCTGCTTCACGAGCAATTCACTGTCGGCAAAAACCTTCACTGAATCGGCCTCGAGCTTTTTTGCGCGCTCCAACCCCAAAATAGCCGCCTCGTACTCCGCTTGGTTATTCGTTTTCACCCCGAGAAATTTGGCGTGTTCTTCCAACACCTTGCCCTTTTCATCTTCGATAACGACGCCAATCCCCGCCGGCCCTGGATTGCCGCGCGCGCCTCCATCGGTTCGGATCGTGAGATGCATAGGCCGCATCCTACCGTTTTGACGGCGCTACGTCGACCAAATGGCATTCCGCGCTGCGTCGGCCTTGCCACTCATTAATGGTGATGGTGTACGCGATATCAAGCTCCGGCTTTTGCATAATCTCCAGCAAACGCGAACCCATCTTAAAACCAACGGCTTTCATTTTGCGTCCATTCTCATCAAGTAAAGAGAGACGGATATGCGCGCCGCCATTTCCCATGGTGTCGCAAGACAAGACCTGGCAGCGACGGCTCACAAAGAGCGGCTTCGCATTCCCCATGCCAAACGGCTCCATGGCCGCGACGCGTTCGGCGTTTTCCATCGTGACGCTGCTGAGCGGGATTTCCGCGTCGATTTGCAAAAGCGGGATCAATTCCTCATCCGGAATGGAAGACGCATGTTCATTCAAACGTTCGGCGAACTCAGGCAGGCGCTTGCCATCCTCCAAGGCAAAGCCGCAGGCCGCGCCGTGCCCGCCGGAACGGGTCAGAATCCCCTCGCCCGCCGCCTTGACCGCGTCCGTAATATTATAGGAAGGAATGGAACGCCCGGATCCGATCCAATGCTTTTCGTGGAACCCGACCGCAATCACCGGACGCGAATACTTATCCATGTATCGGCCGGCCACCAAACCCACCAAGGCCGGTGACCAATTCTCTTTCCACAACACGATGATTTTGCCGGGTTGTTCATCCAGCATCTTTTCCGCTTCAACCATCATCTTTTTGGTCGAGTCCTGACGCATTTTATTCAATTGTTCGAGTTCGGTCGCCAAATCACGCGCTTCGTCCATATCTTCGGACAGCATCAAACGCAAAGCGAGCGAGGCGTGATCCATGCGTCCAGCGGCATTGATGCGCGGACCGATTCCAAACCCGATGGTTTCGCTCGTCACATTCCCGGGCTCCACGCCCGCCATCTCCAAAATCGCGCGCAAACCGGGGCGTTTCGTCTTATTCAAAACTTTCAAACCATAGGTTTCGAGAACGCGATTTTCCCCCACGAGCGGAACCATGTCAGTAACCGTAGCGATGGCGACAAGATCCAATAACCACTTTTCCCAACCTTCGGGAATGGCGATACCGCGCTCGCGAGCCGTCGCCAACAAAGCGCACGCGAACTTGTAAGCAACACCCACGGCCGCCAGGCTTTTGAATGGATAGGTCTCATCCGGCAAACCCGGATGGATAAGGTGCGCGTCCGGAACGGTTTCGCCAAAGTTATGATGATCAACCACCACCACATCCATATCCGAACCTTTGGCTAAAGCGATTTCTTCGACGCACGCAATCCCGCAATCCACCGTGATAATGAGCGCCGTGCCAAGCGCTTTCAATTTAGGAACCGTATCGCGATGCAGTCCGTATCCTTCTTTATCGCGATGCGGAATATAAAAATCAATTTGATCGAGGGAGAAGCCGGCCGTTTTCACGATCTCACGCAACACATTAATGATGACGGTCGAGCCGGTGACGCCGTCGGCGTCATAATCGCCGTGGACGGTGATGCGCTCCCCTTTTTCCAATGCGGACAATACGCGCTGCACGGCTCCGTCCATGCGGGCGAATTTCCGGGCGTCATGAATATGCTTTTCCCAGGATGGATTCAAAAAGACGTCGACCTCTTCCGGCGTACGCACGCCGCGATTCCACAAAAGCTGTCCAACTAAAGGATGCGCTCCAACCTGGGCGGCGAATTCAACCGGAGCCTTCTCCGCAATGTGCCAGCGCTTTTGCATGGACCCCCATAATCGCGTGCCGGAGGCGCGATCGGAAGAAACGGTCAAGAGAGAAGTCTTAGAGCAACCCGACGGCCGGGCCGAGCAGGAACATCACCGTAGCCACGATCATAAAACCGGCCAATACGCGCATGACATTCTTTTGGGTTTTGCGTGAAATCATATTTGGTTAACCGCGTCGTAAGACTTTGATGAAGGCGTCCGGCGGGATTTCCACCGAGCCCTTACCGTGCTCGAGCATGCGCTTCTTTCCCTTCTTCTGCTTTTCGAGCAGCTTCATTTTGCGCGTCACGTCGCCTCCGTACAAGTAGCCCGTCACGTCCTTGCGGAACGGGGCGATGCGTTCGGATGCGATGATCTTGGAGCCGATGCACGCCTGGAGCTTGATCGCGAATTGCGCGCGCGGCAATTCTTCCTTCAGCGTCTCCACGATTTCCTTGCCGCGACGATACGCCTCGCTCGAGTGCAGAAGCGTGGAAAGCGCTTCCACCGGCTCATCCGCCACGAGGATCGTGAGCTTAACCACGTCTGAATCGCGGTAATCCATGAAATCGTAGTTCAACGAAGCATACCCGGCCGTCACGCCTTTGAGCTTGTCATAAAAATCCACGATCACGGATGCGAGCGGCATTTCATAATGCAGCATGGCGCGGGTCACATCCAGATATTCCGTGTTCTTGTACACGCCGCGGCGGTCCTGCACGAGCGCCATCACGTTTCCGAGATACTCTTTCGGGGACAAGATATCCACGCGGCACCACGGTTCGCGGATCAACTCGATTTTGGACGGATCAGGGAACGCGCTTGGCGATTTGACGAGCGATTCCTCCCCATTGGTCAGCCTTACCTCATACCCCACCGACGGCGTGGTGATGACCACATCCATCCCGAATTCGCGCGACAAGCGCTCTTGGACGATTTCCAAGTGCAGCATGCCGAGCAACCCCACGCGGAACCCGAAGCCAAGGGCCGTCGAGTGCTCCGGCTCAAACGTCAAAGACGAATCATTCAATTTTAATTTCAAGATGGCATCGCGCAACTTTTCATACTCATTGCCTTCTTGCGGAAAGACGCCGGCATACACCATCGGCCGCACCTCCTTATATCCCGGAAGCGGTTCGGTCTCGGCCGCCTGTTCCACGCTCACGATGGTGTCACCGACGCGCACCGCGCCGATATCCTTCAAACCCGTGACCAGATACCCGATTTCGCCGGCCTCCATGCGCTCGGACGCGGTGTGGCCCGGCTTCATGTAGCCGACCTCCAAGGCCGCGCCTTGCGACAAGGTCGCCTTGAACGCGATCTTGCCATTCTTCGCGATCGCCCCGTCCACACAACGGATATATGCGACCACGCCCTGATAGTCGTCGTACTTGGAATCGAAGATGAGGCCGCGGAACGGCTTATTCCGGTCGCCGGACGGAGGCGGGACCTCCTTCACGATACGTTCAAGAATCGCGGGGACGCCTTCGCCGGTTTTTCCGGATGCCGTCAAAATCTCCTCGCGCTTGCATCCGATGAGCTGCATCAATTCATTGGCGCGGCGCTCCGGATCGGCGTTCGGCAAGTCGATCTTGTTCAAGACCGGGATGATGGTGAGGTTTTGCTCGATCGCGAGATACAAGTTGGCGATCGTTTGCGCCTGCACGCCCTGGGTCGCGTCCACCAACAAGACCGCGCCTTCGACGGCCGCCAACGAACGCGACACTTCATACGTGAAATCCACGTGGCCCGGCGTATCGATCAAGTTCAATTCGTATTCGATGCCGTCTTGCGCCGTATAGCGCATGCGCGCCGGCTGGAGTTTGATCGTGATCCCGCGCTCGCGCTCGATATCCATGGTATCGAGCAACTGTTCTTTCATGTTGCGCTTCTCGATCGTTTTCGTGATTTCCAAAAGACGATCGGACAGCGTGGATTTGCCGTGATCGATGTGGGCGATGATACAAAAGTTTCGGATGCGGGACTGTTCCATTTGGCCGAATCCTAGCGGAAAATCGCGGATTTGAAAAGCCCCCGCAGCGCGGGGGCTTTTGCTTACCAATTGAGAAGTCGGCTGATCTCGGCGTAATTCGGAGCTCCGTTCTTGGCCTCGATATCGGCACGGACACCGGCCGGAAAACCCTGGTACCACTGCTGGAACGTATCCCCGCCATTGCTGAAATCCATCTGGGCCAAGAGCCACGGATGCCAAGCAAGATACTCGATGGCCTTTTGAATCCAGGCTTCACCGCCGCTCACGAATCCATCCAAATCATAATCCCCGTCCGCGATGTCCTTGTCGCCTTCAAGCAAGAGCGTGTCTTGCAAGTCCGAGACGGAAAGGGCCGCCGTCGCGCGGAACGCGCCCGTAGAACCCTGCGGCACTTCAAGCTTGGTTCCGGCATCAACGGAGACGCCTTCATCCGCACCGGGACGCGTGGCCGTCACCTTTGATTCTTTTACCTTGATGGAGGAAGCGTTCCCGACGCGCTCCACGCCGAAGGACGTGCCGCGCACGGTCGCGACCACGTCGCCCGTCGCCGCGCTGACTTCGGAACCGACGTCCAACACCTGTTCGATGCGCGTCCACGTGCGACCGATATCAATCAAGAAATTCGCTTTGATGGATTTCTCGCCTGCCGGACGCGAAGCGGCGTTCACGCGCAGTTTGGTTCCGGCATCAATCAAGGTGCGGCCATAGCCGTCCCAATAGATGGCGGCGCGGCCGTCATCCGATACCGTGATTTCATCGCCCTCGATGATCTTGGTCTCCGTCGTGACTTCCTGCGAGACGCCGTTCGATGAGACGGTCGCCTTCCCCTGTTCGACACGCAAAACCGCCACCGGCGCCTCCCCCGTCATCCCCTGCTGCGCCACGGCCTGACTCACAAAATAGGAAATCCCGGCGACGACAGCCCCTCCGACAAGAAGAATGACGACGACAGCGATCCCCAAACCAATCAACAAAGGTTTCTTTTGCATATGCGTTCAGTATTGGGTATCGGGTATCAAATAGCAAGGTTAACGGGCTTGTTCTGCGCCTTCAACCAAACGCGTTTTGCGCATGAATTTGGATTTGATGCCGTGGGCTAATTCCTCCAATTCCGATGATTTCATGATCCAAGCCGCAACCAAGAATGCGAGACCGCCGAACAGCATGGTTCCGCCGGCCTGCAATGCCACCTGCCAGACAGTTTCCAACGGATAAATTGTGCCCAACCATTCACGAATCGGAAATCCGACGACGCAGAGCGCCACGGTCGCGATCACCGTCCGATAGACGGAATAAAGAGTTTCTCCCTGACCCAGCCGACCGAAACGCTTGCGCAGAACGATGAGCAAGATGATGGCCTGAACAGTGGCACCGACGCTGAACGCGATGCCGATGCCGCGCAAACCGAACGGCCCATGCAGCACCAAAGCGGAAATAATGGTCGTGGCTTCGGCGAAGACGCTGATCAAAAACGGCGTCCACGTGTCCTGGCGCGCGTACAGGGCGCGGATGAGCAACGGCGATAACGATTGCGCGACCAAGGACAAAGCCATGATGCCGAGCATGTCAGCGGTTCGGATCGTATCTTCCCAACCGAAGACGCCTTGGCCCAACACCAAGCGAACGATTTGCGCGCGCAGCAGGAAGAAGACGGCCGTGGCCGGGATCACGAAGAAGCAAATCTTTCGCCCGGCGGATGATAATGTCTGACGATACCCTTCGTCGTCGGAGGCTCCGGCGGCGCGCGATAAAGCCGGGAATGCCGCGATCGCGAACGAAATGCCGAATAAGCCGAGCGGAAAGCTCTGGATATTATTGGAAAGATTGAACACGGCGACCGCGCCCGTTTCCGTGAGCGTCGCGACGGCGAACAAAACGGTCAAGCTGATTTGCGACACGCCGAGCGCGGCCATGCGCGGACCCATCAAGGTGAGGATTTTGCGGACGCCCGGATCTTTGAAGTTCGGCGCGGCGGGCGGCCAGAATCCCACGCCGGTCGCGGCGACGGATTGGACGATCAAATGCATGAGCGCGCCCAGGACCACGCCGACGGCCGCGCCCATGACGCCGATTTCCGGGCCAAAGAACATGGTGCCGGCGATAATTCCGAGGTTATAAAAGACCGGCGCAAGCGCGAATCCGATAAACCGCCGCATGGACTGCATCACGCCGCCGACCACGGCGGACAAGCCGAGGAAAATAGGCGACAGCGCCATCACGCGCGTGAGATCCACGGCGAGCTTGTTTCCTTCCGCCGTAAACCCGGGCGCGAGCCACGGAATCAGCACCGGCGCGAACACGATGATAAAGAGACTGGCCGCGATCAACACCAATCCGACAGCGGACAAGACGCGCGCCGCCAGGCGCATGGCAGATTCTTTTCCTTCTTTTTCCATCCACGCGGTAAATACCGGAATGAACCCGGCGGAGACCGCGCCCAAGATCACCAAATTGTATGCCGTGTCGGGCAGGCGAAACGCGGCGTAATACGCGTCGAGCTGCATCCCGGCCCCAAAGGTCCCGGCCAAAACGCGATCGCGGAAAATCCCGAGAATGCGCGACGCCAACGAAGAACTCCCGACGATAAACGCCGCGGCCGTGAGTCCGTCGGTTTGTTGCGTCATCCAGCGTTTGAAGAAAGTGATCATGCGAAAGGATCTTCAGGCAATTCCATGAAGGCGAACAGCATACCATCCTCTTCGACCAAGTCGATGCGTTTGAGGAAACTCCCGGGCGGCGCCTGACCTTCCACGGCGGCGCCGGAATCCGGATCGAAATCCGCACCATGCCAGCCGCAGCGTAACGTCCCCGTATGGCAAAAATCCACCGGGCCGCCCATATGCGTACAACGGTTCACATACGCCTTGCAGGTGCCGCCGCGCTTGAACGCGATCCCGCGGATCGGCCCAAAATGAAAAGACACCGGACGGTTCTCTTTCATGTCTGAGGTTTTCGCGACCTGGATTTTCCGGATCATACATGTTCACGCGCGTCGTACAGCGGGCGAATCAGCAAATAATGCACGCACGCGCCGCCGAATATTGCTAAACCGAGATATTGCCAGGGCTGCTCAGGCATGACGACGAACAAGGTGACGATCAAAATACCCATCGCGGTTCCCAAAACATTCGCCACGAGCTTGCGGCGCAATAGGCGCTGATGCTGGAACCGGCCGACCAGCATGACATATTTTAATAAGGTGAGATTGAAGAACACCGTCCACGCGAAATAAAACAAATACGGATTCTGGATGCACCAGGCCAAAAACGCATACGCGACGGCGAGCAACGCATCGACGGCCATTTGTCGCTTGTCCTTGGGGTCGCTCAGGCTGAAAAACAAAGGCAGGGAAAACCAAGTCTGGACCATAAGCAACCCGTACATCAGGGCTTCGGGCCAGGCCGCGGCCGGATCCGGCGACAAAAACCACCCGATCGCTCCAAAAACGGTAAACGCCGCCGTCACTAACGCGCCCTTGGATTTCGGATTAAGAGTCATAGTGGCCAAATTTATATTCGATGCGATCATCGCGCAATTCGCCCCGGAGCGTACGGTCGGCCCACAAACGCACGTAGCGCAAACCCATCTTGAAATACCCGTCCTTGTCGAAACGGCGTGTGGACACGTTGATGTGCTGCGAAAAAATCCGGAACGGCCCGTGCTTGGACGCCTGCTCGACGAAATGTGCGTCTTCGTTCACACGGATGGTCTCGTCAAATCCGCCGACGAGGTCGAATACCGTTTTCTTCGTGATGATGAACGCGCCCATCGCATACGGACGGCGGCGCTCCTGGAACGTATGAAAACGATAGAGCGCCCAGTAGTACAGGCGCGCCAACGGATGTTGCTTGATCGGACGGAAGCGGCAGGAGGCCGCCGCGCATTCCTCCGCGTGAAACGCCTCCACCAAATTCATGATGGCTGTACGGCTCGGGATCTGCGTATCCGCATCCAAAAACACGACGGTTTCATGCGCGGCATGCGACGCTCCGAGATTGCGCTGCGTGGCCACGTTCCGCTTTTCGCACTCGAAGACGCGCGTGGAAAAACGCGAGGCGTGTTCTTCGGCGAACGCGCGGACGATTTCCTGCGTGCGATCATCCGATTTTCCATCCACGACGATGACATCCAGACCTTCGATCCCCGCATCCGCGATGGAACCTAAAAGAACCGGGAGATAGTTCTCCTCATTCAACGCCGGGATCACGATGCTGAACGGCATGCCTGATTAATCCTTAGGCCGGTCGAAATGCGCGAAGCGGTATTCAAACATATGCTCGAACATGGGGCCCTTGAGCAGCATGTGCGCTTCGCTGTAGAGATATTTGCCCGCGATCGCCAGGCGGCCATCCTTGTCGAGGCGGCGCACGGATACCAGCATCGGATGCGATTCGAGCAAACGGAAACAATGCCCTTGCTTGAGCGCGCGCTGGACGTATTCCTGGTCTTCGGCAAAGACGACGCGTTCGTCAAAACCTTTGATCGCCTCATGCACGGCGCGGCGCGCGATGATGCACGAACCCGCGGCATGCGCGCGGACGCGTTCAAACAATTTCGCGTAGTTGTTGAAAACCGCATGACCGAACTTGTCGTCCCAGCGCTTGGTCATCGGCTTCAGGCGGCACGTCGCCACGTGGACTTCGCGTTCCTCGAATTCGGCGATGACGTCTTTCAAAAAGGACTCGTTCGGAAATTTCACGTCGGCATCGACAAATAACAAAATATCTCCGTTCGCGACCTCGGCCCCGCGGTTGCGGCCCGGACCCGGCATTCCCCCGTCCACCACCTTCGCGCCAAAAGCCGCCGCGATTTCGCGCGTTCGGTCGGTCGAGTGGGCATCGGCCACGATCACCTCAAAATCCCGGAAGGCCTGCGCATTGATCGTTTCGAACAAGGCCGGCAGCGTCGCCTCCTCGTTTTTCGTAGGAATGACGATGGAGAGCTTCATGCACGACAATCTAGCGCAAAAATGAGGTTTTGTCGAGGAAAATATCCTTACGGAATACGGTTCAAAAGCGCCCAAGAAGCAATCCCGGCTGCCACCGCTACATTGAGCGATTCTTTGATGCCTTTTTGCTCGATTTTTAACGCCCCCTCACAACGCTCTAATAGGGAGGGTGGGATGCCGGTCGTCTCCGTTCCGAGAAGTAGCGCCATCCGGTCCGGTGCATGGAAAGACGCTAAATTCTCTGCCTGTTCGGTCAATTCCAGGGCATAAACCGGCATCCCTTCTTTCTCCAAACGATCAAAAACCTTTGAAATATCCGTCTCAACTTCAAACGGCACGGACTTTTCCGCGCCCAGGGCGACTTTGGTGATGCGCGGGTCCGGCGGGGCCGCTGTGTATCCGGCCAGCCATAATTTGGCTACGCCAAGCGAATCACAGGTACGAAACAGGGCGCCGACATTTTCCAGGGAACGGATATCGTGGGCGATGAGCTGCAATTCACGCATGGCGCTTTTTGTACGCGACTCTTGACAAAAGCGCAATATTACAGTAGATTCAGAACCCCGTGCGTCCTGCACGTGGAAGGAGGATTCGTGATGAACGATGGTTCGAAGGTTCCCAAGTCCGTGTGCGAGTACTGCCGCTCCGCGGCGGAGAAGCACTTGGAGTGCTGCCCCCACGACAACCCGCTCGCCCAGATGATCTGGAAGGACGGGTACAAGGCGGCGACCGAAGGCCAGGCCAACGCCCACGCCGACGACCCGACCTACACCCTCGGCTTCACCTCCGGCGAGTACGCCAAGGCGATGAAGGATGGTTACGTGACCCGCGAAGACCACGGCGAGCCGCCCTCGCGCAGCTCGTTCCCGAGCCTCACCGAGCTCGGCCTCGCGCTCGGCGAACGCCACCCCGCGCCGCCGGTTCCGTCCGCGATGCGTCCCCCGCATCCCCCGGGCAAGGAGTTCGAGGACGCGCAGATCGCCGCGGCCGAGAGCGTCATCTTCTGAGACCCCCTGGGTCTCTTTTCTTTTTCCCCAAACTCACGCATGATCCGGCTATGAAATTCGGCGACCCCATCAGCGGCAAGATCACCGACCTCGACCACAAGGGCCGGGGGACGTTTGAAAAATACGTCATTCCCTTCACGGCACCCGGGGACGAGGTCGAAGCGACATTCGTGAAACGCGATAGCGGGACTCGCATCGGACGCTTGGCTAAGATCGTGACGCCATCGGCTGATCGTATCGAAGCGCCCTGCCCGCATGCGGGCGTTTGCGGCGGATGCTTGTGGCAGCATCTTGCCTATGAAGCGCAACTTCGTCTCAAAAAAGAAATGATCAACCGCGCCTTCGAGCAAGCCGGTCACGAAGAACGCGTTTCGGACGTCATGCCCTCGACGGAAGAATTCTATTATCGTAACCGGATGGACTATGTCGTTGGTTGGAAAGGCGAGCTCGGCTTGAAAGAGTACGGCTCGTGGAACCGGTATCTCGATCTCTCCACCTGTTTATTGCTTGATAAAGAAACGCCGCGCATTTTACAGAACGTGCGCGAATTGATGCGCGAACTCGGCCTCCAGCCATGGGACGCAAAAAAATACACCGGCGACGTCCGCTATTGCGTAATCCGCCTTGGGAAGAACACCAACGAACGCATGATCAGCCTGGTCGTGCATGATTTGAACGTCTTTGATGATGCGAAACGTGCCAAAATTACCGAGCGCCTCTCCCCTTTTGCGACCTCCCTATACCTCGCCGAGAATCCGGAAATCACGGATGTCTCACAAGGAAAAACGCTCGAGTTATTGCATGGCAACGAATACCTCACTGAAGAAGTGAACGGGATACGCTATACCATCCATCCGAATTCGTTCTTTCAGACAAATACCCAAATGGCAGGCAAACTTCAGGCAGCCGTGATGAACCTGCTGCCGCCGGGAAAAATCCTGGACTTGTACTGCGGACTTGGATTTCTTGGCATCGCCGCCGCCAAACGCGGGAACGACGTCTATGGCCATGAATTGGACGCGCCGGCCATCGAACTCGCGAAGGTGAATGCGGAAGCGAATGGCGTTGCGGAGAAAACCCGCTGGGGCGCCGGCCCGACGGAAGCGCTGGATTGGTCCGCGGAAAAACCCGAGGCCGTGATCGTGGATCCGCCGCGCGCCGGTTTGCATCCGAAGGCGTTAAAGGCGCTCGTGGAAAACGCGCCGCCGAGAATCGTGTACGTCTCCTGTAATTACCATCGCCTGGTGGATGAATTGAAAACGCTCAAGACCAAATACCGCGTGGAGTCCCTGCAGGCGCTCGACTTATTCCCCCAAACGCCGCATGTCGAGGTGGTGGCGTCCCTTGTGCTAAACTAAGCGCATGAAATCCGGCTTCGTTGTATTGGCTGGCCGCTCAAATGTCGGCAAGTCTTCGCTATTGAACGCGCTCGTCGGCACAAAAGTCGCCATCGTCACGCCCAAACCGCAGACCACGCGCCGGCCGGTGCGCGGTATTTTGCATGATAAGCGCGGCCAAATCGTCTTCGTGGACACGCCGGGCGTGTTTCTCGGAAAAAAAGATGCGCTCTCGCAAAAGCTGAATGCCCTCGTACGCGAACAGCTCGAAGGCATTGATTTGGTCGTGTACGTGATGGATCCGACGCGTGAAGCCGGAGCCGAAGAAGAAGACATCCGGAAACTCTTACGCAAGCTGAGCGTGCCGATTATCGCGGCCATCAATAAAAGCGACTTGCCGGAAAATGAAAAACCCGCGCTGGATGAAATGCGCAATACCGACGTCGGCCAGCGCACGACGTTGGAAATCTCGGCGATGAAACGTTCGGACCTGAACCGTTTGGTGGACACCATGTTCGCGCTCTTGCCCGAAGGCGAGGCGTTTTATCCGGACCAGCAGCTTACCGACGTCACGCACAAAGATTGGCTGGCGGAAACGATCCGCGAAAAATGCTTCCTTCGCCTGGAAAAAGAACTCCCCTATTCCATCATGGTCGAAGTCACGGAAGCGGAAACGCCCGCCCCGGGAAAGCGCCACATCGAGGCCGTCGTCTGGACCACGGACGATCGATATAAGAAAATGGTGATTGGATCAAAGGGCTCCATGATCAAACAAATCGGGATGGATGCGCGCAAAGAAATCGAAGCAGCCACCGGCGACCAGGTCTATCTCAAACTCGAAGTCAAAACCGATCCCAAGTGGCCCCAGCGTTTCTCAACCCTATGATGAAAGCCGAGTACCGGTCCGTTCTTCCCCAGGCCCCAAAACCGAAGGCGGAACGGCAAAAGCCCGAACACGAAGTCATGCCCTTGCTGACGGCGACGGAACGCATCGCCCGCGCGCATGACCGCATGATGGAGTACATGAAACATGAACTCGGAGACGAAGATCATGTCCGTGGACCTTTGGAAAAACTCAAACCGAGTTTAACGTTGCCGCAGGAATACGCCGACATGCGCTTCAAACCCGATCTCTATATCGCCGAACCGGCCGTGATCGACGATATGGAGGCGGCCAAGGCCGAAGGCGACCTGGACCGGGTCGAACGGGTCCGCAACCACCTACGCGCCATGAGCTGGGATACGCACGGCCGCACGGATGACGAAGTCGCTAAAACGATCGCAAAGGAATTGCTCGAAGAGACAAAAGCGGAAGCCTCCGGCGAACCACGGAACCCGTTTGAACAGCGCGGATTCGATTTCTCCGATCCCGATGTCGAAGAATGGGAACGGGTGATCAAGACGCTGGAAGACATTGAATGTAAAGGAGACAAAGTCGAACCGGCGACGCGGTTCGTGGAGAAAAAAGTGATCGAGGCTTGGCGCGACCTCATCCGTCCATTCCGGGAGAAAAAAGGCGAACGCTCCGAATGGCCGACGAGCTATCCGGTCGCGAAAAATCCGCCAAAACTCACCCCTGAAGTGCAGAAAGCCGTGGACCACTTGGTGAAACTCCGCCACGTCCGCGACCAACTGTATTACCATCGCCTCTTCCCAAGCCATTGCATGTACGCACAGCGTTCAAAAACCAAATAGCACGTAACACGTAGCTCGTAACAAAAAACCGGTTCACCCCGGTCTTTTGTTACGTGTTACTTGCTATGTGTTACGTGTTTACTGACGGTTGATACGGATATTGCGGACTTCGTACCCGAACAGTTTATCAATCGCTCCCCCATTCGCCGCTTCCACGCCGGCCGTGACCGGATTCAAGGTGACCTTGAGGATCATCGGGTTTTGACGGTTGTTCAGGATGATGACTTCGCCGAACCAATTCTTGGCACGGATGGCCGAGACCATGCGGCGTTCGCCATTGATATCCACCGGCCATTCGATGAATTCGCCGTCCGCTTCCAGCTCGGTGAGATCTTTGCGCGCGCCTTCTTCCGACGCCTGCTGGCGCAAATTGGAAATGGCCGTTTTCAATTCTCCGATATTCTTCGCCGCTTCGTTCAACGATTCATCAAACAATCCAAGATTGAGGATGGTGCGGCGCGTACGGACCAATTCCTGGAACGCATCGTCCGACAACCAGATGCCGGTCTTTTCGCCCAGGGCATCATAACGGCCCTCGGGCCAATATGTCGGGAGGAATGCCGTGTGCGGCGCGGCTAAATTCAACCCCATGACCGTCCCCGTGGCCGTCACCTTTTCCGTGGCGACCGTGGGCGGCGTGGGAACGTTCTCCCCGATGCCGCGCGGATTGCGCTGCAATTCAGCTTCGTAGTCCGCACGCAATTTTTTCGAGGCGGCCGTTTCACGCGTCGTGCTCAAGGACCATTCAAGGCCGGCGGCATGCATCGGCGCGAAACGCGTGATCGTCACGGTACGGACGCCATCTAGGCTATTGAGCAGGTCCGGAAGGAACGCGCCGAACCCCAACACCGTTTGACGGACCTCGAACGTATCGCCCGCCATGAATTGGATGGCGTTCGCGGCTTCGACCGGCGTGGACGTGGAGCTGATGTAGCTACGCGTGGTGGTCGTTGAGAAGCCGCTCAACCAGTCCTTCCAATCACAGCCCGCCCCAAAGAGCGCCAAACCGGCTGCGAGAATCAAGAGGGAACGAAAGCGGCTGTGGATCATAAAATATGGATGGCATCTTTGCTGTCAGGCATCGGGAAGTCAAACGCCCGTCTCGGCCGTGGAGGTCGGCGACAAACGTTCGCGTAACAGATCAAGAAAGGTCGAACCGGACTTTGCTGACCAGCCTCCTACCAGGAACACGATGCCCAGGATCAGGAGAAACCCGAGGCAACACCCGCTGCAACAAGAGAACCACCAGGACCGGCCATTCCACGCTCGATCCGGCAATGGACTCGGCGGCACCTGGGAAGCGATGGATGACATGCGGCACATCACACCAAATCCGGGAGCCCCCGTCAAAAGGATGGCTTGCGGCTTAGACCGCCATATCCGATACTAGGCGCATGAAAAAAACGCTCCAAATCGGCGATCAGGCTCCAAGTTTCGAATTGAAGAGCAGCGACGGGGAAACCGTCCGCTTGGCGGAAGCGCTCCAGCTCGGTCCGGTGGTATTGATCTTCTATCCCGGCGACCGGACCCCCGGCTGTACGGTGCAGCTCTGCGCGATCCGGGACGAATGGCAGGAGTTCCGCGACTATGGCTTGCAGGTCTTCGGCGTAAACCACGGCGACGCCGCTTCGCACCGCGCGTTCTCCGCGGCCCATCGGTTCCCCTTCCCGCTTTTGGTGGATGAGAATAAAGCCGTGAGCAAATCCTATGGCGCCATCCACGCCTTGCTGGGCATACAGGTGATCCGCCGGAGCGTGATCGGGATTTCCCAAGACGGCGTCGTGCGCTATCTGCGCCGCGGCTTGCCGAAGAACGCGGAAATCCTCAAAGCCATGAAGCCCTTTGCCAAAGCCTGACGGATATCCTATCGTCACATCGGTCCTCTGGACCTTCTGATCATTCTTTCTATGGAAACAACCACCCCATTCAACATCGCCCAAGTGGGCCAGCCGGCGCCCGAGTTCACGCTCGAAGGCTATTCGCCGGACGGTGCGTTTAAGGAGTATTCGTTGAAAGACTACCGTGGAAAGTGGCTCGTCTTGTTCTTCTATCCGCTGGACTTCACGTTTATCTGTCCGACGGAAATCACCGAGTTCACGGCCAACAACGAAGCCTTCGCCAAGTTGAACTCCACGATTCTCGGCGCGTCCACCGACTCATGCCACTCCCACAAGGCCTGGTGTGAAGGTTCGCTCGGCAAGCAGGCATTCCCGCTCCTCGCCGACATGACGCATGAGACCAGCCGCAAATACAATGTCTTGATCGCGGACAAGGGCATCGCCTTGCGCGGCACCTTCATCATCGATCCGGACGGCGTGCTCCGTTACGCGCTCTATCATGACAACGGCGTCGGCCGCTCGGTCGTGGAAACGCTGCGCGTGCTCGAAGGGTTGCAAACCGGCGAGCTCTGCCCGGCCAGCTGGCACAAGGGCGAGAAGACGCTCGGAAAAGCATAGGTCACGTAACACGTAGCTCGTAACAATAAACAAAAACCGGGATCTCCCGGTTTTTTGTTACGCGCTATGCGTTACGAGCTACGTGTTACGCCGCCACTTTCTTTGTTGAACCGGCGAGCGCTTCTTCCAACAAATTCTTGTTCCATCCGACAATGACATGTCCATCGACATCGATAACGGGCACGCCCATTTGTCCGGAGAGCTTTACCATCTCTTGGGCGGCTTGCGAATCCGCGGAGACATCGATGTCCTCGAAGGACACGCCCTTCTCCTTCAAAAAATCTTTGGTCAACTTGCAGTAGGGGCAAGTCGGGGTCGAGTAGACTTTGACGTTCATACATCAGAAGTCTATCACGTTGTGACTATAAGCCCTGTAGATATCTTACCAATGCCCTGACGCCAAAGCCCGTTCCGCCCACCGGCATGTCGGGTCTGGCCTCCCGTTCGGTGTACGCGGGACCCGCGATATCCAAGTGAACCCACGGCAAACCGGCCGGAACAAAGTGTTTTAGGAAGAGAGCGGCCGAAATCGCTCCGGCTTGGCCTTTGGCTCCGATATTTTTTACGTCCGCGATCTTCGATTTCACATGGTCTTCATACGAAGGCGGCATGGGCAGCTCCCAAATCGCTTCCCCAGCCTCCTCGGAAGCGAGCCGGACGCGATCGAGCAGGCGGCGGTCATTCCCCATCGCGCCGGCGATCTCTTCGCCCAAGGCGACGACGCAAGCGCCGGTCAATGTCGCGAGATCGATGACCGCATCCGGCTCAAAGGTCGCGGCATAGGACAGGGCATCAGCAAGCGTGACGCGGCCCTCGGCATCCGTATTCAATACCTCGATGGTCGTGCCGTTCATGGCGCGCACCACGTCGCCCGGGCGATAGGCATGTCCCGACGGCATGTTTTCTACCGCGAGGAAAATGCCATGCACCTCCACGTCCGGCGTGATGGATTGCAACGCCTTGAATACGCCGAGCACGCTCGCGGCGCCGGCCATGTCGATCTTCATGCTCATCATGCCGTCCGCCGGCTTGATGGAAAGCCCGCCGGAATCGAACGTCACCGCCTTCCCCACGATCGCGATGCGCTTCTTCGCTTTGCCCTTTGGTTTGTAAACCAGATGCACGCCGACGGGTTCATGCGTCGAACCGCGCGCGACGGCCAGCGCGGCATCCATCTTCAAGCGCTCCATGCGGTCACGATCTAAAATCTTCAAACTGATTTGCTTTGATCCATCCGCGATTTCTTTCGCGATATCCGCCATGCGCAACGGATACATGTCCTGCGAAGGCGTGTTCACGAGGTCGCGGGACAAGCACGTCGCCTCGGACAAGACCGCAGCTTCATAAAACGCACGCTCGTATGTCGCGAGCAGGGCTTTGCGTTCTTCAAACACCGTAAGCGACTTCAGGGATGACTTGGCGTGTTTCTCCGCCTGTTTTTTGTGATACGGATGGAACCCGTACGCCGCGAGCAAAACGCCTTCGGTAAACGCCTCAACGCCCTCGCGCAAAGGCAACTCGCCGAAGGTCACGCCCAAAAGCGAGGTCGCAACCGTCTTCGCCTTGGCCTCACGAGTCCGTTTGGACAAAAGGCCTCCGGCGCGGCGCAGGATGTCATTCGTGAGGGCGCTCCGCTCCCCGACTCCCAACAGGGCGACCTTTTTCGCTTTCATGAGTCCGTAGCTCGGCAGGCAAAGCCATTCGCCCAAATTCCCCTCAAAGCCATCGGCTTCAATTTGGGTGGCGATCTTGGGATCCAACCATTTACGGAATTTTGCCCCTTTGGTGATCGGCAAAACCAGAACGTCGCAGTTTTGGCCAAATGGGAGGCCCTGTTGAACGGATAAATCCATAGGTCTCGACCTTATCACGCGACAGGCATCATGCAACCTTGGGCTTGAAAAATAAAAAGAGACCCTTCGGGGGTCTTCAGGTCCGACTAGGGAAGCCTGGCGTCCGGGAAACGCAGCAGGTTGCCAAGGCGGTGCTGTGTGAGCCGGCGACGCATATCCGCCGCGATCTCGAGCGGCAGGATATCCTCGAGGCCGCAACTGCGCTCGTAGGCCACGCCGCGCATGTCGCGCAGGATCGCCGTGACGGTGATCCCGTCCTTGGAGTCGCGTACCACCGCATAGGGACGGTGCCAGTGGACGGACAGCTCGAGCTTGGCGAGCAGCTCCCCGTTGGGCTCGAACGCGATCGGGTAGCGCGCGATCTCGAGCATCGGGAAGTCGGCCAGCGTGTCGCCCATGGTGATGACGCAGTCCTGGGGCGTGAACCCGTACTCCTGCAACATCTTGCTCGCGACCACGTTCTTCTCCCGGGCGAACCACTCGCCGGGTCCGGCGACGTGGACACCGTCACGCGTCGGGTACCGAGAACCGATCGCCGCATCAAAGTCGAAGCGCTCGCAGAACGGCTTGACGGCATCTTCGGACGAGCCGCTGATAGCTCCCCGGAAGTACCCGTGCTCGCCGCAGCTGTGGATCAGCTCGCGGGTCCACACGTACATCTCGTCGCCATCATGCTCGACGAGCTCGCGCGCCGTCTCGGACATGTCCTTGACGGTCACTCCCTCGAAGCCGTTGGTGTTGTTCGCTCCCACCCACTCGTCGTTCAGAGTGCGGTGCGGGATGCGACGCAAGCGCCGCTCACGCTCGAGCTCGAGGGCTCGTTCGTATGGCGCACGCTTGATGAGCCCCTTCTGGAGCAACAGCTTGGCCAATCGATGCTCCAAGCAGTCGCGCCAGGCAGTGCCGTCGATGTCAATGATCAAGGCTCCCTTGCTCTTCTCCACGAATACCTCCAAAAAAATTCCGGTCTCCGCACCGTGTCAGATCAAGGCTTGACCGTCAAGGCCCAGAACAGGATCGACGCGATAGGGGCGTAAATTAAAAACATCCAAAGATAAGCCCGCAATTCACGAAACGGCTGCATGGAATGGATCTGTTCCTTCCGGTCGAAAAAAGCGAGACCGGCGATAAACAAACAACAAACCGTCGAAGTCAGGCACCAAATGCAATAAGCCTTGATGGCGACGGCCTGGATCAGGAATAAATAGATGGACTCAAGCGCGCCGACGGCGGCCAATACCCAGGTCAACTGCCGCAAGCGATCCGCATACTTGGCCGTGGAAGCGCGCAAACAGAGCAACAAGAAAAAAGACGCGTAAAAACCGAGTCCTAAGGCCGGACGCGGAATGATATCCAGCACATAGGCCCACCGGGATGCGCGCACCGCGTCACATCCTCCCTGCACATCACCCGATCCGCAGACGATCGGGCCGCCGGTAATGTATACGTGAAGCAAATAGGCGGAGGCGAAGGCACCGACCAGGGCGAAGGCGCCCATGATGATCCGGGCATGCGGGGGTTTCAGTTTCATAACGTTATTTTACGCCGTTACACGCATCAGGATTCCACAACCCGCGCTGGGCGGCTTCGGCTTCATCCTGCAAACGTGCCAGTTCGACTTTGCGCTGCTTATTTAAAGGATAATCGAGGTATGCATAGGCATAGCCGTCGCGGACCAAGACGGCGTTCACGTCGGTCCCATCTTCAAGATACACGTTCCGCAATAAACGGCCATACCGGTCCACTTCATCCGCCTGAGGATCGGCCCGGAGCAGGACGCGTTTTCCGGCCACGAGTTCGGCGGTGTGTTTGGAAGCCTCTTTTCCAAAACACTCGACCGGACGACGCGGATCTACCGATTCCGGCGTATTCACGCCCAGCATACGAATCTTCACCTCCGTTCCATCATCCAGCGCTGCTTCCAGCGTATCCCCATCCACTGCGCGCGAAACGTAAGCGTTGGTCGAAGTCGAATCACCCATCTCCTCACGAAGGAGAGGGGTAGGAGGTGGAATGTCGTCCGGAGCGGAGACCGGCGCGGCGCTCACGCGCGATAAAATCAAAAGAAAAACCGCCGCGACCAATGTCGCCGCCAACCGTTCCCATTTTTTGCGTGACATCCGGCCCATTCTAGCACGCGATTCGCCCGTTGACAGATGCGGCGAATCCCTGTACTGGTAGGTTCACCTTCAATGGAGGCTCTCCTATGGCGAAAGGCGTCTCCCGGCAACCAGTACAAGAAGTCGACCTGCATGGCCTGCGCGAGCACATTGGCGAAGAGCGTATCCGCAAATTCATGGCGGCCGCCATCGCCAGCGGCGCGCGGGCGGTCCGCGTGATCCACGGACACGGCAAGGGCGTGATGAAGGAGGTCACCGAACGGTGGCTCTCCGACCATGCGGACAAGGTCGAACAGCACATCTACGAAAACGGCCGCATCCTCATCTACCTCAAGCCGAAACGCTGACCCTGTAATAGGGGTCTTTTTCTTTTCCCTGACGCACCTATATGATGCGGCCATATGCGATTCTCCCCCACTCTCTCCGCCACGTTGATCTGTTTGGCTGTGGCCGGCGCCGGTTGTTCGGCCAAGCCCGGAAATGTCCCGACCTCCGGCGGACCTGCAACTCCGGCATCCGCCAAATCCGCCCCTTCCTACGAAGCGGTAGGTCTGGCGACGCGCGCCTATCACAAGGTCTGGAATGACGGGGATCAAGACCGCTGTTTGTATGAACTTTCGTATCCGCAGCTCGAACCGTCCTATGCGCAAGACGAGGAAGCCTATGCCCGTTGGGATCGGGCGAACCGCGTCATCATGGATGCGGCGTTCCCCGGCTATGTCGCGACGACGACGGCGAATGAATACGATATCCAAGCAAGCGGCGAACGCTATGTCGCCGAATGCAAGGGGGAATTGGAAGAAATCGTGAAGGAGCTCGGTGAACAAGATACCGAGTACATGAATTACGTGCAGTCCCTCGGATATACGACCCAGCTTTTCCAAGATGGAATCGTCAGCCTCGCCTTGCAAAGCTATTCCTATACCGGAGGCGCCCATGGCCTGCCGTGGATGACGGGCCTCACCATGACATTGCCCGAAGGCGACCAGCTCACTCTTGGCGACCTCGTGAAAGAAGAATCACTCAAACCCTTCATGCAACGCGTACGCCGCGACTTGCTCGCTGAGTGGGGCGACGTCTTGTTTGAAGAAGCGAAAACCCAATTGCAAGGCTTTGTGGATGATTCCTCCCCCATCACCGCAGACCAGCAAGCGACCTTCTCCCAATTGGAAGATTTTTACCTGACGCAAACTGGTTTTGTCTTTTTCTGGAATGTCTATGAAATCGCCCCGTATGCGGCGGGCCAGCAAACCATCTTCCTTCCATTCGATGATGTACGCGACTTCTTGAAAACGGATTCTCCTATCGCGCCGCTCATGCGGTAAAAAAACACCCCCGCTGCGGGGGATGTTTTTTTACGCGAGATCGTTCGTGATGCGGCTTTTCTCCGTGAGGATAGGCCGGTCGCGCAAAATAAGAAGACGATAGATATCGAGCAAGGCGAAGACAAAACTCACGGTCAGCGGACCAAGAAGGAATCCCAACGGCCCGTAGAGAGCAAGACCGCCCAACACCGCGAACAATACGAAGAGCGGATGGATTTTTGCACCTTTGCCGATCAGGGTCGGGCCGAGCATGTTATCAATTAAACCGACGGCCAGTCCGCCCCAGGCCAATAGCCCAAGGCCCGGCAAAGTCTGGCCGGTTGCGAACAAAAACAAAATTCCAGGAACGATCACCAAGCTCGTGCCCACGCCCGGCACCAAGGCGCAGATCGCCGCCAAACTCCCCCACAAAGCCGGGCTCGGGACACCGAAAAGCGCAAAACCCAATCCGGTCAACAACCCCTGGATCAGGGCTACCAGCAATTGGCCGCGCACCATGGAGTTGATGGCGAGGGACATGCGGTCAAACACGTCTTGGTCGAATTTATCGTGCAACGGGCTCAAGGCCATGAACGCGCGGGCAAAACGCGGGCCATCTTTCAGGAAATAATAGAAGGCGATCAGGAAGAGAACGAGATCGACGAACACCTCGACTGTGCCGGAAAACAGGCGGCCGAAATTCGCCGTGAAGATTCCGAGCCCCTGCTTGATCGCGCTATCAATATCAAAAACAAAACCAGGCATCAGACGCTGGAGCGGTTCAAGTGCCACGCGGGCAAGCGTATCGAAATACGCATCGCGGTTGGAAGAAACGTCCGCATACATGACCAAGGCTTCGGTAAAAACCTGGTACGCGATAAAGGCGACCGGCGTGAGAATCAAAACGAAGACCACGAGCAAGGTCAGAAAAGACGAGAGGCCATTCCCCTTCCCGCGGAATAAATCGGAAATGCGCTGCTTAAGCGGGAACGCAACCACGGCGGCCATCGCCGACACCACGATCACGGACAAAAACGGCCGGAACAAAGTGAAGGCCAAAACCAGGGAGAGGCCAAGCGCGATAAACAGGAAAGCGCTTTGCAGGCGTGGAGTACGCATATGCGCGCCATTGTATCACGCGGCCGAAGCTTTCAGGGGGTGGAGCCTGGCAACGAATACAAGAGCCAAGGAAACGATCACCAGGTTCTTGATAATGTATTGGCCTTCAAAGGTCGGGACCAAGGGCCCGTTCCATGCCATGTCAGGAAGGAATAGGAGCGGCAAAAACGTCATTACCATATGGATAAGGAGCAAAGGGGTCACGAGGCGGACGGCTTTGGGGATCAGCCACAGGACGCCGATCAGCATCTCGAATAAGGCGAAGAATACGTAAAAAGGACCGAATAACATGACTGAACCGAGCGTCCGGTCAAAAAGCGCCTGGACCAAACCCGTGGCCGGACTCAGCCCGACGACTTTGAGGAGCCCGAACCAAAAGAACACGGCAAACAAGGAGAAGCGGGACAATGGAGTGCTAATTTTGCGCACGAAGGAGATGATGGACCGGTCCAGGGAAATGAGCGTATTCGCCATATGCGCTATAGGATGGACTCCGGGTTACAGATTGACAACTAAGCCAAATTCGTGTAGCATGCGTCTGCTTATTAAACCCGTGCTTTGTTGCGTGATATGAGGCTTCTGTTGCTTGTCGCCTCTCGTATCGCGTAACCGCGACCCATCAATCCATCGGATGATGAAGGTTACGCGCTGCGCGATAGCGTCATATCCATGTCACCCAACAAGACCTCTGGCTTTTATGGTCTCGGCATTGCGCCGAAACTGCTCGAAGCCCTCGACAAGAATAAATTTACCGAACCGTCCCCCATCCAGCAGCAGGCCATTCCGGTCGCGTTGCAGGGCGAGGACGTGATCGGCATCGCCCAAACCGGTACCGGCAAAACGCTGGCCTTTGGCATTCCGATGATCCAACGCCTGGCCGCCGTCAAAGGACGCGGCTTGGTCATTTTGCCGACGCGCGAACTCGCGCTCCAGGTGGAAGAATCCCTCCAGAAATTCGGCCGTGAAATCGGCTTGCGCACCGCCTGTTTGATCGGCGGCGCTTCGATGTACCACCAGAAGCAGGCCTTGGCCCGCAAACCGCATATCATCGTCGCCACCCCGGGACGCTTGATTGACCACCTCGAACACCGCGCCGTGGACCTGTCGAATGTGACCGTCTTGGTTCTCGACGAAGCCGACCGCATGCTCGACATGGGTTTTGAACCGCAAATCCGCCGCATCCTCCAGGCCGTGCCGAAGGAACGCCAGACCATGCTGTTCTCCGCCACCATGCCGGCCGCCATCGTGGACATCGCCAACCGTTACATGAAAAAGCCGACGCGCGTCGAAATCGCCCGCGCCGGAACGCTCGCGGAAAAAGTCACGCAAGAAGTGTATTTCGTCTCGCGTGATGAAAAGCCGCTCTTGCTGGAACAGTTGCTCACCAAATTCTTGGGCACGGTGCTCGTATTCACCCGCACCAAGCATGGCGCGAGCAAACTCACCCGCAAATTGAAGAGCTTGAACCACAATTCCGCCGAAATCCACTCGGACCGCTCGCTCTCGCAGCGCCGACGCGCCCTTGATGGATTCAAGAACGGGGAATTCCGCGTCTTGGTCGCCACCGATATCGCCGCCCGCGGCATTGACGTGAAGAACATCGAGCTCGTCGTGAACTACGATCTTCCGGACCAGGCCGACGACTACGTACACCGCATCGGCCGCACGGGCCGCGCCGGCTCCACCGGCCACGCGATCTCGTTCGCCACGCCGGACCAGAAAATGGACGTGAAATCCATTGAACGCCTCATTCGCCAGCAAATCCCGATCAAGGTTCCGAAGGATCTCCCGAAGCCGACGTTTACGCCGGCCGAGCGTTTCCAGGACGATGGCCCGAAACGCTTCGACGAACGCCGCGTCCAGGACCACAGCAAAAAGAGCTTTGGGTACGGCGGACAAAAGAGCTACGGCCAGAAGAGTTATGGCCAGAAGCGCAGCGGGTATCAGAACGCTTTCACCAGCGCCCGCCGCGAAGACAAGGATCGCCGCGACTCCCGTCCCGGCAGCGAACCGCCCAAGGATTTCCCGACCGGCGGCCGCACCATCCGCGTCCACTCGTAAGGAAATAAATATCCCCCGCAATGCGGGGGATATTTTTATAATGCTCGTAGTTGCGCCCGCTTCTTCCGCCAATCAGGAATGGTTTTCGCCACCAAATCCCAGTAGCGTTTTGAGTGGTTCATTTCTTTAAGATGGCAAAGCTCGTGCACGATCACATAGTCCGCCAGCTCCGACGGAATAAGCGCGATCTTATAATTGAAGTTCAAGTTTCCGAGTCGCGAGCAGCTCCCCCACTGGCTTCTCCCCTGTTTGATGGCGATGCGCTTCCATTTCAATCCATATGCTTGGTTGAAATATTCGAGCCGCTCTTTCGCCAAGCGGCGCGCCATTTCTTTATTCGCGAGATACTCTTTGCGGTTTTGCTTTTCGAGTATCCCCGGTTTTTTGCTGGCGGCGCGCTGGATCGCGCTTTCAATCCAGTCGCGATGGCGTTCCACGAATGTATCTATCGCCTCCTGCGAAATGGACATGCCGGCGCTCACGCGCACGCGGCCGCCCGCATACACACAGGCGCGTATCGTACGCTGTCCGCGCCGACGCTTCAGTTCGTACTCGATCGGGTCCATCAGCCGTACACCTGTTTATACGCCGGGCGTTCAGCCAGTACTCCCAACCAACGGGAAATATTCTGGAAGGCGATCATATCCAAGTAATCCTTGCCGGTGAAGATGATGGAACCGACATTGATATCCGCGATGGTAAACGTTTTGCCGACGATGAAGTCGCGTCCGGCCATGTGCTTTTCGAGAATGGAGAGCCATTTTCCAGAATCCGCTTGTGCGGCTGCGACACCCTCGGGCGACATCGCGCCCGTCCACTTCTGCATATACAAAGGCTCAAGCGCTTTCTGGAGATGCGCAAGCGCCCAATAGCTCCACTGGGAAAGATGGGCATGCGAAGCCGGATCATTTTCACCGAACAATTCCGGCTTGTTCTTTTCAACGATATAATTGTTGATGGCCAGGGATTCCCAGATCACAACATCGCCATCCACCAAGGTCGGCACCTTGCCATTCGGATTGAGCTTGAGATACGCCTCGGCCTTATGCTCCCCTTTTTGGAAATCAAGCGGAACGTTTTCCAATTCAATGCCGGCTTCGGCCGCCGTCCAGTAACAACGGCTAGCGCTGCCACTCCCTTTTGATCCGTAAATTTTGTACATACAATTAAGTTTATTATGCCTATTAAGAAGCTTTAAGATTTCTGGTCGTAATCCACTGCATCGGAATGAAAATGGCCACCGCGAAGACCGCCATCACGGCCAACGATACCATGGGCGCGGAGTCGGCATAGCCGGTCACCGAATACCGCACGAGGTTCACCGCATGGTGCATGGGATTGAAGAGCGAAACCGTCGGCCAAATGCCCGGCAATTGCTTGATCGAGTAGAACGTCCCGGCGAGGAAAATCATCGGCTGGATGATGAAGGTCATCACAAAGGTGAGCGCCTCGAAATTCTTGGCATACATGCCGAAGATGACGCCGAGCATGCCGAACGCCACGCCGATCAACACCACGCTCACGATAAGCAGGAGCGGGTTCGCGACACCGGAAATCGGGATAAACCAAACCGTCGCAAGCAAGGCGATCAGTAACGTGATAATCCCACGGATGCTGGCGGCGAAGGCATACGCCAATCCGACGCCCCAAGGCGGAACCGGCGTAATCTGCAAATCCATGAACGTCCCGACGTTTTTTGCGATCACGAGCGCGAACGCCGGGTTGGAGAAGCTCGCATTCACCATGGTCATGGTCAGCAAACCCATATACACGAAGGCGAGGTATGGGATGCCGGCCACGTCGCGCCCGCCGGAGACGACGCCGAACACGGCCAGGAACAGGATCATGGACATGATGGGACTTACCACCGTGTCGAGCCAGATTTTTTGGAAGCGCTTTACTTCGCGCGCGACCAAGGCGAAAACAGGAGTCAGGTTCTGCATATTAGTCTTTGGTCAGCGTAAGGAAGATTTGTTCGAGCGACGCGGCTTCGGAACGCACGGATTTCAAATTGCCATTGTAGTGGCTCGCGATCGCCTGCATGTCGGCTTCAAGCTCCTTCATCGGATAATGGAACTCGGAACCTTCCGGCGTCACATTCGGCAAATGCGGCACGTTGCGGTCGAACAATTCAAAGCTGATCACGTTCTTTGAGAATTCCTTCTGGATCTCCTTCAAATTTCCTTCTTTGATGATGCGGCCGTGGTTGATAAGCGTGATTCGGTCGCACAATTGTTCCGCCTCTTCAAGATAATGCGTCGTGAAAAGGATCGTCGTGCCTTCATCGCGCAAACGGCGCACCAATTCCCAAATCTTTTGGCGCAAAGCGACGTCCACGCCGGCCGTCGGTTCGTCAAGAATCAACAGTTTCGGTTTATGGATGAGCGCTTTCGCGATCATCAAACGGCGCTTCATGCCGCCGGACAAGCCGCGCGCGCGTTCATCCGCCTTGTCGGACAAGGCGAGATCTTCGAGCGCTTTATCAATGCGCGGATTGCGCTCCGCGATCGGCACGCCGTACATGCCCGAAAAGTAATACAACACTTCGCGGACCGTGAAGGCCATTTCATAGACGCCTTCTTGCGGGACAATCCCTTCGAGGACTTTCGCCTTTTCGGTTTCCTTTTCGACGTCAACGCCAAACACTTCGATCTTGCCTTGGTCGGCGCGGATGATGCCGGCGATCAGGCTGATCAGCGTGGATTTTCCTGCGCCGTTCGGCCCCAGCAAACCGTGGATTTCGCCGGGTTTGACCGTAAGGCTGACATCGTCGAGCGCCTGCAACGGAACCGCGCCTTTTTTCTTCTGTCGGTAGGTTTTTGATACGTGGGATACGGAGAGAGCGTCCATAGTGGAACCAGCCTACCCCCTGGCTGGCAGTCGCGCAATCAGACCGCTAAACCACCGGCTTTTGTGCCGTGATGTCATGGTGGAAAGCGGCGTATCCGGTGACTTTTCCTTCTTTATTCTTCAAAGGCAGGATGATTTCATCCACGCGGTACATGGTCCCGTCCTTCCGCTTGTTGACGAGCTCACCGTGGAATTGGTTTCCGTGCTGGATGGTCAGCCACATATTGGAGTAGAACTCGGAATCATGTTTTCCGGATTTGAGAACCGCAGGCGTCAATTTCCCGACGGCTTCTTCCGATGAATAGCCGGTAATCTTTTCCCAGGCCGGATTCACGTAACGGATCACGCCGCCGTGGTCGGTCACGACAATGCCGTCATACGCCGTATCAATCACCGACATCATTTGCTTGAGCGATTGCATGGCCGCGGCATGGTCATAGCTCAATGTCCCCACGAGCTGCTCGCACGAACGCACCATGGGAATCGAAACGGCGATCACGATCGCGCTCACGCCGCAGGAAACGGCGACCCAATACCGGAACAAATCCGAATCCCCGCTTGATAGCAGGCTCCAAAGCAGCGCGGCGACCAAAATCACCAGGGCGATGACGGCCGCGACGGTATAACCCGTAACCTTTGAACTCTGCATATGCGCCTATGATAGCATTAGAATGTATGCGACTCACATCCCCCGCCTTCGCCGATGGCGCTTCCATCCCTTCGCAATATACGTGCGATGGGAACGATTCCGTCCCGCCGCTCGTGATTGATGACGTCCCGCCGGATACCAAAAGCTTTGTCTTGATTTGTTTTGATCCTGACTCCCCTTCGGGCAATTGGGATCATTGGGTCGCCTTCGATATTCCCGCCGATACGCGCGAAATCAATTCCGAAGTCGGTACCCAGGGCGTAAATTCCTGGGGCAAGCTCGGCTACGGTGGTCCTTGCCCCGGCTCCGGCGAACACCGCTACTTTTTTCGGTTGTTTGCGCTGGATACGATGCTCAATCTCAAAAGCGGCGCATCACGCTCCGCCGTTGAACAAGCGCTCCAGGGTCACGAACTGGCAAAGACGGAGGTGATGGGGAGGTATATTAAAATTGAAAACCAATAAAAAAAGACCCGGCAGAACCAGGTCAGTCGGCTGCTTGCACTTCAACCCCTAGGTCGTGAGCTCTTTGCGGCTATACCCTTTTTGCCGCATGAAGTAATACAACTTCCCCAACAGATCCCATTGCTCCTGCATTTCTTCCGGCGTCCTGCTCTTCCCAAAACGCTTCCCGACGCGCGAAGTTACCTCTTCCGAGTGCGTCGTCCGCAAAAACTCATCGACGTCTCTTTCGATTTGTTTTTTGCGTTCGATCTTCTCAGGCGTCCACTTTGAACCGACCTTCTCAACGCCATGCGCTCCCTGGCTCCGATACATGCCGAAAGACGAACTCGGGTCATTCGACGGCAACCAACAATGCAGGTTGTTGTACAAAACCTCGGACAAGCCCTGGTCGGACATCTCCTCGATCTCTTTCAACTTCCTCTCACGCGAACCGGGCTTTCCGGGAGCGATCGCATCCAATTCCAAAAATCCTTTTCGCAAGGCTGCACGCCTCTCCTCTTTTTCAAGATGAAGAAACTCTTCGAGTTTTTCCTGCTCGCTTTTGGGAGCGGCCTCTACCGACGGAAATTCGGACATGGGCCACATCCTACGCCCATAAAAGCGGGATGACAAACCGGAAAATCGAGCACTATCTCTTGCCCTTTCTTGTGTTCCACTTCATCAAACAAAACGCAAAAATGGACGAATAAAGTCCAGCGACGAACACAGGCATCCAATTCAGGTAAGCGGGTTGCAAAATAAACCCAAGTTCGCTCGTTGAATTGAGAATGATCGTAATTAAAAAATGAATCGGAAGAAATAACACGAGTCCAATTCCCATGAAAGCGGTTACGACGGGCATATTCCCCAACATCGATTCGTATGGAGTCTCATCCAGTCGCATGGCGAACACGGCGAATGAAGTCAGCGTTAACACGAGAATGAAGAAGAGACCGATGAGAAGCCAATCCTTTTTTGTTAGAAATTTCATGTTCAAATACTAAGTCGATTGCCACGGCTCGGCAATACAAAACCCCGCGCCTTTCAGCGCGGGGTTTTGTTGGCTCCGGGACTTGGATTCGAACCAAGATAGCCGCCTCCAAAGGGCGGAGTCCTACCATTAGACGATCCCGGAATGTCGCGACATCTTACGCAAAAAACAAGACCCGGTCAATCATAACTCCCTCCATCAAGCAAATAAGGAGGTCGGGCCTTGTTTTTGCCATTTTTATTGGTTACGGCTTGATGTACCCAAGAACTCTCACCACACTCCATCCAAAGGGCGTTACAGGGTTATGCCTGAAAAGCGCGACATAACGGCGAATACCTACGGTCTCAAGATTCAAATCGCGGGGGAAACGGATGCGGTACATCATGGTGTTCCAGGCCAGATTCTCCTCGGAATTGCCAAATGCCGGATCATGACCGTATATCTGCCGGAAGGTCGTGAGCACGGTGCCGACGCGACGTTGTTCGATGGCGAGATTGCGGTTAATCGGGATCCTTCCAGTCGCAATACGCTCGACATCATTCCAAATCACTTCAGACCTATGCACCGTTTCCATGTAATCACGGAGAATGGCACGGCGTTCACCAGTACCGAATTGCACGGTCGCCGGCGAAATACCGCACAAAACGAAGTTGCGCATCGCATTTGCCTGAGCTGGCGTCACTTCAAGGCCAAATTCTTTGGCGTCAGCGTTCACCTGCTTGAGCACGAGATCTTGTTGGCCCACTTCACACGCGTGACCGGACGAAGCGATGAGGTTGGCCAGATCAGAAGGATTCCAGACTATCCCGGAAGAACCCGTGTCGCTTGATGAAGGCTGACCGCTGGGCGGAGCCAACACCGTTCCGGTCGGCAGATCTACCGTCAGACTGAGCAATGCGGAAGGATCGCCCGAGGTCGAGTAATAACGTCCGTAAATCGTCACGATATTCGGGTTGGCCGGAACCACGAAAGAAACTAGGGGCTGGTAATTAAGAAGGCTGGCGTTGGCAAGCGAAGGATCGGTCGAAAGGGCATACCCACGCACGGAATTCGGATCGGCATTGAGACGAATCCAGACTCGGATCGTGCCGTCGCCCAAGGATTCGAGATGATCGAGGCTTAAAGTTAACGGAGTTTGGGCCGTACCCGAGGTCGGCACGACAGAAGGCGTTCCTCCTGGGCCGCCACCACCACCGGTTGAAATCACATATGCGAAAGAAGCTACGGTTGAAACATTCAAGACATCGTCACAACCGACGGCCTTGACCGTCAGCGTGGAAGAAATCGTGATGGCGCCTGAATAAACCGTTCCAGAGGTGCAAGTCGGCGTGGAACCATTGGTCGTATATCGGATCGAGGTAGCTCCAGACGAAGAGAGGGTAACGCTTTGCGTGCCCGTGTAAGTTCCCGCGGAAGGACTGGCGGTAGGCGTACTTGGCGGCGTGGCATCGAATGTCCAGTTGGTATTGTTCCCGGAATCGATGTTGTTCGAACCAACGACAATCGCCGTTGCGTTCATGTTATTGCTGTCCTGAACATTCACGTAGTCGATGGTACGCGTACCCTGGGGATCGATATACCACTCGGTCCCTGACACGGAGGAATCAAGGCTAAGCAAGTTGGAAGTCACCCCTCTCAAAACAAGTGTATGAAGAATGGTCGTAGTAGCGCCCGCCTCAAAAACAAGGCTATCTGTAACGCTAGTTTCCTTGGTCAGATCATAAAACGTAGCGGAACCGTTAATTGCCTGCGTCGTGCCATTAAAAGTCACCGCCGTATTGCCCGGCGTATAGGTACCTCCATTCGTCCAATCGCCTCCGACATAGAGTCGGCCGGCCCCGGTTCCGTCAATCGTACCGGTCGAGTTGATATTGCCGATGAAGGTGGATGATCCTCCTCCCAAAGTGAGGGTACCGCCCAGCGCGGTCACACCGGTGATGCTGATCGCGCTGCCCGTGGTTTCGGTCACGGTACAGCCGGCGTTTATGTCAGCCCTTCCTCCGATCGAAAGACTCGAAGTCCCGTCGAGGATCAAGACGCCGGTCGGAGCGCACAAGAGATTGCCGGTGACGGTAATCGTCATGTCGGTACCCGTATACGAACCGCCGGCATTGATATTTAGATCGCCACCGATCGTGACCAGGGTCGGATCCAGCAAGCCGGACACGTCCAGGTCTCCTGAAATCGCGGTATCGCCGTTAAAGGTGGTCGTGGCGGTCGTGTTGGAAATGAGGACGCTGCCAAACCCCGGCTCAGCACTCACGCTCTGCGCCGTCGTACCGTTGAACTCCACAAGGCCCGAGCCCGTAAGCACGCTATTCGAATCCGTCCAGTTCCCGGCGACTTGGATGGTGCCTCCGTTATTAAAAAATGATCCATCGCCGGAAAGAGTCGCGTCATGTGTGATGATGAGCGTCGTCGTTAATGTCGCCGTTGCCGCAGACTTCGTCACGGTAAAATCGTAGAGCGTAATAGATCCATTCCCAAAACCAGGGTCGATCGTTTGTGTCGCTGGACCGGTAAAATCGACCGTACCGGTACCCGGATTCACCGTCCCAAAATTCAAAATGAAATCCCCCAACACATGGAGCGTACCCGTTCCTCCATTGAGCGTGCCATTATTCGTAAACTCTCCGATGGCGGTGGAAGAGCCTGAACCGACATCGAATGTGCCGCCATTTGTAACCGTGCTTCCGAAAATAATGCCGCCATTCGAAGAACCCAAGCTACCATCAATCGTGGTGGCGCCACGTAAATTGATGATACCCGTCGTGGAAGTCACGACCGTGGATGCTCCGATACTGGAAGATCCTACTACGGTCAGATTAAATGCCCCGGTTTCAAGTCTATTGTTGTTGCTCGTGGTCAAGGCCCCCAAAACCGTCGCGTCGCTTGTGACGAATGTGGCAATGCTTCCGCTCTTCTTTGTGGAAGTAAAGTTGTAAAACGTGGAACCGGTGATGTTCTGGGTGCTTCCTTGGTTCAAGGCAAATGTACTGACTCCGGCGTTAAAGGTTCCCGTATTCGTAAAATCGCCGTTCAGCGTGATCGTACCGCTCCCACCATTTATCGTGCCGGAATTCGTGATACTGCTATTGACGGACATGGCACCGGAACCGACATCTAAAGTGCCATTATTCTGAATTCCGCCTCCAAAAGGGATATTACCCGAGTTGGATCCTAGGCTGCCGTTATTCGTTACATCGCTCAGAAGATTTATTTCTCCAGAGGTGGACGTGACGACCGTATTCGCACCGATGGTCGAAAACCCGGTCACCGCTATACCCACGGCCGCGCCGGAAAGGGTGCCTGCGCCTGAGGTCGTAAGATTATTTACGATGGTACCAGCACCCGTTACAAAGGTAGCCGCGCCACCTGTCTTAATCGAGACAAAATCATAATACGTAGTCAGACCTCCGCCTGTGATACTCTGGCTCGCTGAGCCCGCTACGCGAAAAATACCCGTGTCGCTGTTATACGTACCGCCATTCGTGAAATCGGCCATCACGCTCAATATTCCAGTACCATTATTAACGGTACCGGCATTGGTAAGATTTCCAGTCGAGGTGACCGTACCCGATCCCAGGTTGAAGGTGCCGGAACCGCCGATATCCACCGTAGAAGCAATATCGAGATCAAAACTCACGCCGCTCAGCGTTCCGTTCACGGTCAGAGAGTTGAAGGCTGCGGATGCTGAAAGGCTGGTTGAAGTCGACACCGGGATAGTGGCGTCATCACCCGTAGTCGGCACATGTCCGCAAGTCCAGTTCCCCGCCGTATTGAAATCGCTATTGCCTACACTCGCGAAGGTGCAGGTCGCGGCAGCAGCCGGACGCGCGCCCAAAAGAAGAAAGAAGGAGCAGGTACAAACGGCCAGCAACAGTATGGATTGCCGGCGACCTAGCATGACTTGGGACGATCGGAGAAGAGCGACCACATGATTGAAATGATTCATGGCGGGAGTATAACATGCAAAGTCTGATCCAGGCAGCTCATTCGGAACAAAAAAAGACCCCAAAAGACTAGGCCGTCATCCATGCCAATCCGAGAATGCCCAGGACCACGATCCCCACGCCGAATAACTGCGAACGGCGGAGTTTCTCACGGTTGATAAGCAAGCCCAGCATGACCGACAGCACCACATACCCTTCGCTCACGCCCGTAGCCACGGAAATCGGAATCAAGGTCGTCGCATAGGCAAAACAAAGCCCGGCGCCGACCACGCACACGCTTTCGGCCAGGATGAGCCCCGGGTATTTTCGCAGCGGCTGGATAAGGCTCTTCGCGCTCACTTCGCGACGGACTAACAATGTAATGAAAGACAAGATGGCCACGGTCCCGCCAATCACCCATGCGGTCAGTACCGGTTCCGTGGCGCGGCTCGAAATCCCGATCGTGAAATTATAAAACGCGAGGCCGAAGACGCCGATGATCGCATACGCGACGCCGCGCTCGAACGAAGGCTTGCGCCATGAGCCATCCGCGCTCTTTTGGCGCACGACGAAAAAGAAACCGACGACGACCGCAAGAATCGCTACTACCTGCCCGGGCGTGAGACGTTCCCCGATCAATGCCACGGCCAAAAGCGCAGTCAACGGCAATTCCAATGCGAGCACAGGCGCGATCACCGCGATCTTTCCCTTGCGCAAGGCCTCAAAATTGAAAAACGCGTTAAAGAACACGACCGAAGAAATGCCGATAAGCAAAACCGTGTCCTGCCAGGCGCCGAACGCATCCGGAAGATGCGACCAGGCAAAAGGCGTCAGCACGAGAAAACCAAAACTCCCGCCATACAGCATGGTCCGAAAATTCCCGATGCGGCGCGTAAGCCTTTGGATCAAAAAATCCCCGACTCCCCACCCCACAAGCGCACCGAGCGCGGCGAGAATGCCAAACAAGGCCATGCCCCGCATGGTAACACGTTACGAACCCAGCTGTTTTTCCACCGCGAGTTTTTGCCCTTCCAAAAACTTCAATTGGTATTCGTTCAACTCATCCGGCTTATCCAATTTGGACAAAATAAAATCCAAGTATTCCTTGGCCGAAACCATGTCCAAGTCCGCCGTTTTTTCGCAGGACAACCCAAGCACTTTGACTTCGTTTTTCTCCTGATCAACAAAAACGAATCCCTGGCGCAGCACGAAGGCTTCTTCATGTTGCGCGTGGTCCACCTTCACCGCGCTATAGGTGATGCTCCCGAGCATGGACGCATGGCCCGGAAACACCTGCATCTCCCCCGTGTCATTCGACAACGTCAAAATGTCCGCGTCCCCTTTATAGGCTTCGCGTTCCGGCGTTTGGATCAGGAGATGGAATGACATGCTTATTTCGATTCTTTCGCGTGGCGCTCCAACACTTCGTCGATGGTTCCGGCGAGATAGAAGTGCTGTTCGGCGACATGGTCGAGTTCACCGGCCAGGATGGACTGGAACCCTTTCACCGTATCGTCGCGGCGCACGAATTGCCCCGGCGTACCGGTAAACGCTTCGGCGACGTGGAAGTTCTGCGTGAGGAATTTTTGAATCTTACGCGCGCGTTGCACGGAAAGCTTGTCCTCTTCCGACAATTCATCCATGCCGAGAATCGCGATCACGTCCTGCAATTCCTTATAGCGTTGCAAGATGCGCTGGACGCCGGTCGCGACTTCGTAATGCGTCGAACCGACCACGGACTCCTGCAAGACCAACGAAGACGAATCGAGCGGGTCCACGGCCGGATACAAGCCCATGGATGCCTGCTTGCGCGACAATACGATGGTCGCATCCAAGTGCGAGAAGGTCGTGGCCGGAGCCGGGTCGGTCAAGTCATCCGCCGGCACATACACGGCCTGCACGGACGTAATGGAACCTTTCTTGGTGGAGGTAATGCGTTCCTGAAGCGCGGCCATTTCGCTGGCGAGCGTAGGTTGGTAACCCACAGCCGACGGCAAACGCCCGAGCAACGCCGAAACTTCTGCGCCGGCCTGGGTGAAACGGAAAATGTTGTCCACGAACATCAGGATGTCGCGTCCTTCGTCACGGAACTTTTCCGCGATCGTGAGTCCGGTAAACGCCACGCGCAAACGCGCTCCCGGCGGTTCATTCATCTGGCCGAAGACCATGGCGAGCTTATCGATGACCCCGGACTCCTTCATTTCGCGGATCAAATCGTTGCCTTCGCGCGAGCGCTCACCCACGCCGGCGAATACCGAGTAACCGCCGTGCTCCATGGCCACGTTATGGATCAATTCCTGCATGATGACGGTCTTGCCCACGCCGGCGCCTCCGAATAACGCGATTTTTCCGCCTTTGATGAACGGCACGAGCAAATCCACGACCTTGATGCCGGTTTCCAGGATTTCCACCGAACCGCGCTGCTCTTCAAACGAAGGGGCGGGCGCGTGGATGGGGCGGCGTTCCGCCTTGTCCAAGGCCTTGCCGCCGTCGATCGGATCACCCGTCACGTTGAAGACGCGGCCAAGCGCGGCTTCGCCTACCGGAACCGAAATCGGCGCGAGCGTGTCCACGACCTCCTGGCCCGCGGACAAACCGTCGGTCGAGGACATCGACACGCAACGCACGACGCCGTCGCCCACATGCGCCTGGACTTCAAGCGTGAGCGGCGGTTCCATCCCGGCGACCTTCAACGCGCTGTACTTTTGCGGCACGTGATCGTCAAAGTAGGCGTCCACAACGACGCCGACCGCGCGCACCACTTTGCCTTTTGGAAGTTGTTTCATAATGGTTTGTGTTACGTTCCCATCGCCGCCCCGGCGCCCGCGAGCTCCGCCAACTGTTGGGTAATCGCGGCTTGTCGCGCCTTGTTATATTCGAGCGTCAGCGCCTTGATCATGTCCCCTGCCGCTTCGGTCGCGTGTTTCATCGCCACCATGCGGCTTGAGTACTCGCTCGCTTTCAGTTCGTAGAAGGCATGGGTGACAAGGGCTTCGAGGAGTTGGAAGGAAAGTTTCTCGATGACGGTTTCGCGTTCCGGCTCCGTAATCACGGATGGCCCGAATTCCGTACCCCCCCTTAACGCGTCCTCGTTCAGATGGCTCTCGATCATCTCATGGCCGAATGGCAAATAGGTTTTGACGCGGACTCTCGTCGTGAACGCATTTACGTATTCCGGAGCGACCATGATGACTTGCTTGATTTCTTTCGCATTCCAAAGTGATAAAATCTCATGAACGATGACGAGCGCGTCCAGCGGCTTAAAGTCTTCCTTCAAGCCGTCGAAACGACGCTCCGGCTTTACGCCTCGCGCGATGCACGCCTCGGCGCTTTTGCGTCCGATGGTGAACAGCATGCGCTCATCCGGATTCAGCGCATTCCAGCGTTCGTCACGGAATAAGGCGCGGATTTGCTGCTGGTTCAATGAACCGCACAAGCCCTTATCGGACGTGACCACGATGAAAAGCGTTTTTCCTTCCGCGCGCTTCTCGGCCAACGGGAGCTCCGCCCACTCAGCCCGCGATTGGTGCAGTCCCTCAAGCAACGCCCCCGCATAGGCGCGGGTCGCCAAGGCGCGCCGCTGAAAAGCCTTCATGCGGCTCGCCGCCACCAGTTCCATGGCCTGCGTGATTTTCCGCGTGCCTTGGACCGATTGGATCTTCTTCTTGATGTCGATGAGGAAAGCCATGCTACTTCTTCAAGAGCTCCGCACACGCCTTGTCCAAACCGGCTTTGGCCTCATCTGATAATTCCTGCTTCTCCATGATCATCGAGACTAATTCCGGGAAACGCGCTTCGAACGACTGGAGATAGGCTTCGATCTTGCCCACGACCTGCAATTTCGGCACCTCATCCAAATGGCCCTTGGTCGCCGCCCACAATACGGCCACTTCCTGCCACAAGGCCAATGGGCGGTTCGCCTTCTGCTTCAAGGCTTCCACCACGCGTTCGCCGCGCACCAGCTGCTTTTTCGTCGCCGCATCAAGTTCGGAGGCGAATTGCGAGAACGCGGCCAATTCGGCGTATTGCGCAAGATCGAGCTTGGCCGTACCCGACGACTTTTTCATGATGTGCGTCTGGGCCGCGCCGCCGACACGCGACACGGAAGCGCCGACGTTGATGGCCGGACGGATGCCGCGATAGAACAAGGTGGATTCCAAGAAGATTTGTCCGTCGGTGATGGAAATCACGTTGGTCGGAATATAGGCCGAGATGTCGCCGGCTTGCGTTTCGATAATCGGCAAAGCCGTCAACGAACCGCCGCCGTTCTCCGGCGACAATTTTGCCGCGCGCTCAAGCAAGCGGGAGTGGAGATAAAACACGTCACCCGGATAGGCTTCGCGGCCCGGCGGTTTGCGCAGGAGCAACGAAACTTCACGGTACGCCACGGCATGCTTCGATAAGTCATCGAATACCATGAGTGCATGCTTGCCTTTCTTCATGAAATATTCGCCGATCGCGGCGCCGGCATACGGCGCCAGGTACTGAAGAACCGCCGGCGAAGAGGCGGGCGCATCCACCACGACCGTATAGTCCATCGCGCCGTGTTCTTCGAGCGTCCGCACGACTTGCGCGGTCTTCGCTTCGCGCTGGCCGATGGCGACATACACACAAATCATGTCCTGGCCCTTTTGGTTCAAGATCGTGTCGATGGCGACCGTGGTCTTGCCCGTTTGGCGGTCGCCAATGATCAGTTCGCGTTGGCCGCGGCCGATCGGGATGAGCGCGTCAATCGCCAAAATACCGGTCTGGACCGGTTCGGATACGGGCGCGCGCGCCATGACGTCCGGCGCGAGCGTTTCAAGCGGCGCGGATTTCGTCCCCTTCACTTCGCCCTTTCCATCCACCGCGCGGCCCAGCGGATCCACGACGCGGCCGACTAGCTTGTCGCCGACGCCCAGCGTCAAAAAACGCCCGTCGGATGACGCCGCCAACCCTTCGCGTACGCGCTCCGACGGTTGCAGCACCACGGCCAACCCGCCATCGCGGTCCACTTCCATCACCAATGCGTCCACGTCCGCGTCTTCGATGCGGATGACTTCGCCCATGCGCAAACCCGGCATGCCGGATACGCGCACCACGCCGTCGCGGCACGACTCGACCAATCCGGCGCGCGAGCGCTCGGCTTCGGCGGGTACGGACTTCAGCGCTTCATCGAGCGCGCTCAAAAAGGTTTTCAGGGATTCGGACATATCGGTTAGTGGGTAACGCGAGAAATCAATCGGCGCACGCGCGAGCGCCAGCTCACATCCGACAACGTGCCATTTTGGAAGACGCGCAGTCCGCCGAGCAATCCGCGTTCGACGCGCATGCGGACCAAGGCTTCGCCGCCGGCATACGACTTCGCCATCTCTTGCGCCGCCTTTTCGCCCGGATCGGTCGCGACTTGGATGGTGACGGTATCCGCCCCGCCCGTCCGTTCAAGAAAGCGCTGCGCAAGCGAAGCATCCTCGCGGCCGGCCCGCGCGATTACTTCGGCGCGCACGGCCTGCAGGAATTCGCCGGGTTTGGATACGGATTCGCCGCGCATCACGCGCGAGAGTTGGCGCAGATCTTCCGCCGTCGGGGCCGGGAGCTTCATATTAGGCTTCGGGTAAGGCCGACCACGCATCCTTCACGCTGTCACGCACGACGTCTTGCGGAACCTTGTCGCGCAACACGGCCAACGTCACGGCCTCGATGCGCTTGAGCACGTCAGCCTCGGCTTCTTTGCGGATATTCTTTTTCATTTCGCCGATCTGCGTCTGCGCTTCGTTCAACATCTCTTCACGATTGCGCTCAGCCTCGGTTACCAGCTGCTTGGCGCGCGATTCGGCCTGTTCGCGGGCGGATTTCATTTCATGCTGCATCTCGGAAGACATCAAACGCGCCTCTTGTTCGCGGCGCTTGGTTTCTTCTTCAAAGCGTCGCTTAAGCTCTTCGGACTCTTCGATGGATCGGCGGATCTGCTCACGGCGGTCATCCATGAACTTCAAAGCCGGCTTGTACAAAAACTTCGTCAAAACCGCGGCCAAAAGACCGAAGTTGACGAGATAGAGCAAGACGCTCCAGCCATCGATACCAAGCCGGGCCAACGCATCCATAACAATCTGAATTTAGACCGCGAACAACACGATCAACGCGATCACCAACGAGTAAATACCCGTGGATTCACAGATGGCCATGGCCACGATCATGTTCGGGATGATCTTATCGGACACGGCCGGATTGCGGCCGATAGCTTCCATCGCCTTCGCGCCCACAAAACCTTCTGCGATGGCCGGGCCAATAGCGCCCAAACCCATACAAATGCCGGCGGCCAACACTTTCGCGGAAATCGGATCCATAAATTGGTAAATGAGGGAAAAATTAGGACGCCAAGACTCTACGCCTCCATCGTCTTGGCCGCAAGTTTTGGCTTAGATGCCCGTCGCTCATCCAGGGTATCCAAGTGGCCACGGACGGTTCCGGCCAGGAATTGCATGGAGAGTAAGGTAAATACGAATGCCTGGACAAAACCCGAGAAAAGGCTCAGGAACATGAACGGGATCGGTAGGAGAAATTGGGTCCAGAACGCCAATGACGCAATAACCACGACCATGATTTCCCCGGCGAAGATATTTCCGAACAAGCGACAGGAGAGAGATAGGACTTTCGCGATTTCACCCACGATATCCAGCAAGCCCAGCGCGAAGCCGAGTAACGCATTTCCCAAGTCGCCCAAAGACCGTACCTTGAAGAATGGCGCGATCTTGATGAAATTCCCGATGTGACGAAGCGGCGAAATCGACAACGCGATCACATGCGACAAGATAACGATCACCAGGGCCAAGGTTGCGGTTTGTGAGAGGTCTGACGTCGTCGTACGCAGCAACGGCGCTCCGCCATACGTGAATGAGGCGACGAGCGGCACAAGCGAAAATTGGTTCGCAACCGCAATAAATATCATCAGGGTCATCAACAACGGGAAAAATTTCCTCGCACGCTCCTTGGAACCGAAAGCATTTTCAATCTGCGTAAGCAAATAGTCGAACAATGTTTCCGCTACGACTTGGAAGCGTGTCGGGACGGCGGCGAAACGGCGCGAAGCAAAAAATGAAAACGCGCCAAGCGTGAGCGTGATAACAAAAGCGGATAGAACGCTATTCGTGACCGGCACCGGGCCGACCATAAACAAGATGTGTGAAGGGAGGGAAACTTCCATATTTAAGGTTTCTTGATGTCCTTTTTAATGCGGTGAAGGGTGACAGCCAAGGCCAGGGGAAAACTTCCCACGGTGCCGACCACCAGTAGCCACGGCTTGGTGCCGAGCCAACGGTCCAATCCGAACCCGATCAACGCAAAAACCGGCACGATCATGGCATTGGTCGAATAGACGACCCAGCGCTGGCGCCAAGTGAAGATCTTTTCCACGGCAGCGAGGGTAGCTTACTTTGGGTTTTTCGTGAAGTCTCAAACTTTTGCGAACGGTTTTGCCAATTCCCCTCCCATTTTTGACTTGATCTTGTCCAAAACGATGCGCGAGCGTTCGTGTTCTTTTTGCCAGGCCATTTCGGATTCATCCAAAGCCGACTTCCACTCCGCCAAGGCCTCCCTCGGCGACAAACGGATGGCGAGCAACATCGCAAAGCGCTCCGAATCCTCTAAAGGCAAACGCGCCAGGCATTCCCACAAAGGCAAAAGATAATCCGGCACGTCCATCGGGCAAAAACCCCGTTCTTTGGCCCACTTTTCCAGCGCGGCGCCAAATCCCTTTTCGCGCGGCTGGACATAGGAAAAATACGTCGCGATTTCATGCGTGCCGTCCGGTTTGGTCGCTTCCATCGAATGCATGACCGGAATGCCGCGCGTCTGCCAATGGCTCACGAACGCTTCAAGCTCGCGCTCCCCCGCTCCCGTCAACACAAGCTGGCGCAACGCGCCATCCTGCAAGCCGATTTCGGCCAGCAAATGCCGGTTCGCGTCAAACAGAAATATCATAAGGTCTCTCTGCGCTGGCGATGCGCCTCAGTCAGGCCTTTGATGACTTTCGCCGCCCAGGTCGCCGCCAAATCCGGCTCAAGGTCCGGATGCGACGCGAGCAAGGCATCCATCGCGCGCCACAACCATTCCTTCGGCTTCGAATGGTGGTGATGCATGATAAGCGCGACATCCTCCGGAAAAATGCGATCCTGCGTGAACCAACGCTGGGCCAGGAAAAAATTGCGTTGCAAGGCCGCGTCCAAATCCTCTTTGCCTGGATAGGCGCCGTGACCATCCGGCCTCACGACGTCCGATTCCACGCCGTGCTTGTCGCGGATGCGCTCGGTCACGACATATTCCAAGGAGCCGATGCGGCGCGTCTCCGTGCGGAAATTCGGATCGGCTTTCAATTCTTCCAAATCAAAGCCCTCGTATTGTTTTATAGAAAACGGAGGATCCGCCTCAATCTCCAGTTCAAGCGCACCGTCTTCCTCATCAAGCTCGAAGGGCAATTCCAAGTCCTTCAAAACATGGTTCGCGCTCTTCATCAAAGTCGCGCGCAAAACCTTCCCCTCTTTTTCGGTGCGCTCCGCACGCGCCAAACGCAAACCCTTCTCCGCCGCATTGAGGCGCGGCGCTTCGAGAGTCCCCGGACTTGAGCGTTCGGCATTCATACCTAGCGTCTAATATAGCGGCCCACCGCGATCCAGGATACCAAGGCTGACAAACCCGCCATGACGGCGAATTGCGAGAAAAAGAGCGTCAGCCAATTCTGAACGTAAAAATCCGAAATCCCCGTATCTGACCCGGAGAAAAACTGCTGTAAACGGGGCTCGCCGAAATAGATCGCCGCCCACACAGCCGCTGCCGTGAACAGACAAGCGAGCGTCGCAAGCCAAACACCCTCCAATACGAACGGTCCGCGGATATAGGCGGAAGACGCGCCCACCAAACGCATAATCGCGATCTCCTCGCGCTGCGTATAAATCGCGACGCGGATGGCATTGAAGGCGGCGAGCAGGCCGAACAAGGAGAACACGGCGACCAATCCGGAACCGAACAATCGCACCGACTTGGCCGCGTCTTCAATCGACGTGATGGCCGTGCGATGGTCATCATACGAGGACGAACGGATGAACGGCTGGAATTGCGGATTGCGCACGGCCGCGAGCAGGAACGGATAATCCTCCGTTTCTTTCGCCTTAATCACGAGTTGCGCGCCCAACGGGTTGGTGGAAAGCTCGGACAAGGCTTCCAAAATCTTCGGATTGTTCTTATTGCGTTCCTTGAACGCATCCAGCGCCTCTTGCGGGCTCACGAGTTGCACAGACGCGGTTTGCGGAAAGGACTGCACGTAAAACCGCGCCTGTGTAAGCAATGCTTCCGGCGTGCCGGATTCAAAGGTCACGGTCACGTCGATCTTCTCTTCAAAAAAAGCGACCACGCGTTCGAGCATCACGTTCGTGCCGATGAGCACGTTCACCGACAATAAGGCCACGGTGAATACGAAGACCGTCGCGAGCCCAATCCAGAGATTGCGCGCGAAGTGCTTCCACGAAGCTGCGAAGATGCGCCAGGCCGTGATCATACCGTCAGGGTGTATTTGCCATGCGCCACGTCGGACGCGACTTTTCCGTCTTTCAAGGTGATGACACGACGCCGGAGCGCATTCACGACTTCGCGGTTGTGCGTGACCAGGACCACGGTTGTGCCGAACGCGTTGATTTTGACGAGCAAGTCCATGATGTCTTGCGTATTCAGGGTGTCGAGGTTTCCCGTAGGCTCATCCGCCAGCAACACTTTCGGGCGATGGACGAGCGAACGCGCGATCACTACGCGTTGTTGCTCGCCTCCGGAGAGTTGCCGCGGAAAACGATGCGCGCGGTCTTCCAATCCCACGATTTTGAGCACCTGCGGCACCACGTCATAGATATGTTGGGACTTGGCACCGGCGACTTCGAGCGCGAAGGCCACGTTCTCGAACACGGTTTTCTTCGGCAATAATTTATAGTCCTGGAAGATGACACCGATTTGCCGGCGCAGTTCCGGAATTTCGCGGGGACGGATATTCGTAATGTCCCATCCGCCGATTTCAATACGGCCGGCCGACGGCTGCTCTTCGGCCATCAATAACTTCGCGAGCGTGGTCTTGCCCGCGCCGCTTTGTCCCACGATGGATACCAGTTCCCCCGCTTCAATGCGCAAAGAGACGTCGTCCAATCCGACCGAATCCGGATGATAGGTTTTGGACACCCGCTCAAGGACGATCATACGCGGATTATACCACGTTTTTTGCGACGAGTTCGTGCAAGCCCGGATCAAAGATAGATGGGATGATTTTCTCAGCTGTTGGCTCCGGAACCGCCGCCGCGATGGCCTCGGCCGCCTTCAATTTGATCTCCACCGTGACCTGCTTGACGCCCGTATCCAGCATGCCGCGGAAGAGCCCCGGATAACACAAGGCATTATTGACCTGGTTCGCGAAATCGCTGCGTCCGGTAGCGAGCACGGCCACGCCCGCCGTCTTCGCGACCTCCGGCAGGATTTCCGGCACCGGATTCGCGAGCGCGAACACGATCGGATCTTTGGCCATGGACTTCACGATTGCGGGCGTGAAGGCGCCGGCCGCCGAGACGCCGATCAGCACATCCGCGCCTTTCGCCACATCAGCTAGACTTCCTTTGACCTGATCCAGGTTGGTAAAGGTGGCTGCCATGATTTTTTCTTCGTTCAATCCTTCGCGTCCCATGTAAATCGCGCCTTGGCGGTCGCACATGATGACATTCTGCACCCCGGCCGCATCCAATAAACGCGCGGCGGCAATTCCGGCCGCGCCCGCGCCATTCATCACCACGCGAATGTCTGACAACTCTTTTTTCACGACTTTCAACGCGTTGATAAGACCGGCAAGGATCACGATCGCCGTGCCATGCTGGTCGTCATGCATGACCGGCATATCGAGGCGCTCCATCAACCGGCGTTCAATTTCGAAGCAGCGCGGGGCAGAAATATCTTCCAACTGGATGGCGCCGAAGCTCGGGGCCACATTCACGATGGTTTCAACGATCGCATCCACGTCCTTTGTGTTCAGCAGGATGGGTACGGCATCAATATTCGAAAAACGTTTGAAGATCGCGCACTTGCCTTCGAGCACGGGCAAAACGGCCAATGGACCGATATCACCCAAACCAAGTACGGCGCTGCCATCGGAAAAAATCGCCACGGCGTTTTTGCGCCAGGTCAATTCATCCACTTTGGAAGGGTCGGCCGCGATCGCCTCCGAAACCGCGCCTACTCCCGGCGAGTAGATGAGGGTCAAATCTTCTTTCGTTTCAACTTCGCAAGTCGCTTGGATGCGGATCTTGCCTTTCAGTTTGGCGTGGAGTTCAAGGGATTGTTGCTTGATATCTGTCATAGAGAAAGCTACAGTAGCGTTAAGAGCATGAACCTATGACCAACGAACTGCAAGTATTCGTGAAAGAAGCCCTCGCAAAGGGCATTTCACGCGAAAAGATCAAAACCGCGCTCGTCGATGCAGGCTGGCAGGCGGATGAGGTGCATAACGCCCTCGCCTCCTATGCCGAATCCGACTTGTCGGTTCCGGTGCCGAAACGTCGTCCGTATTTGTCCGCGCGCGAAGCCTTCATGTATTTGGTGATGTTCCTCACCTTATATATTACGTCCTTCAGCGTCGGCACGATTTTGTTCCAGATTATTAACCTGTGGTATCCCGACGCCGCCCAGTTGGCGTATAGCTACTCCTCCGACTACTCGACGAGCTTGATCCGCTCGGCGACCGCGGCCATCATCATCACCTTCCCGATCTTCTTGTTCGTCGCCCGTATCCTGATCAACAACATCAAGCGTGACCCGTCCAAGCGCTCGAGCTTGGTCCGCAAGTGGCTCACCTATATCACGCTGTATATCGCGACCGGCATCATCATCGGCGACCTGATTACCCTCGTGACCTATGTCTTGAACGGTGATCTCACCTTGCGCTTCGTATTAAAGGTGTTGGTCGTACTCGTCATCGCCGGCAGCATCTTCGGATATTATCTGTGGGACTTACGCACCGAAGAAAAAGAAACCGTATGAAACAAAAAGGAAAAAAGCTCGAGAGCCCGAAATACAATACCTTCGCCTTCCGCGCCTTTTCGGGGACGGTGATCGTCGCCGTGGTCGCGGTCGTGGTTGCCGGGTTGTGGCTTGCCGGTTCGCCGGCTGAAGAGCGTGCGCGCCGCCTGGATTCTGCCCGCATCTCGGACATGCAGAACATCTCCAATGCCATCGACCAGTACTACAACGCCAATAAGATGCTGCCGTCGGATCTCGACACGTTGTCCAAAGCGCGTGAGACCTACTATGTGAACAGCGTCGTCGATCCGGAAACCATGCTCCCCTACGAATACACCATCCGCGATACCGATACCTACGACCTCTGCGCGACCTTCGCTACGGATAATAGCCAGGACCAGCAGCAACGGCCTCCGGAACCCTATCCAACCTGGGAAAGCCGGTTCTGGGAACATAAGGCGGAACGTACGTGCTTCAACATCACGGCCCGAACCTATCCCAAATAACCCCCTCGTATGAACGTAGACTACGCTTCCATCACCCTGCCGAAGAAGGACCTCGCGGAATTGCATCGCGGACTCCTCCTTCGTCACATCGTCGAGAACGGAATCCGACGTGAAGAAGGACTGGAGGAAGCGGACGAGCCCAAGGTTCTCGCGGCCGTCGAATCCGCCCTGGGCTTGAACGAAGATGAGGCGCACGCCCTCTTCCATCGTGCGGAAGACGAACTCTGGGACTATGTCTGGTATTCGTACACCGATGAATGGGCCTGGTTCCGCGCCCGCCAGGAAGTCCTGAAAGAGCTTGGATCCAAACGCACAGGCGTCACACAGGAAGCGCTGGACCGCAAGACGGAAGAAAAATACCGCGAGCACTTCGAGAAATACGTAAGCGAAGTGGACATGCGGGACGTGGAACAAAAAGCGCAGGCGAAGAAAGAAAAGAAACGCGCGAAGAAATAAGAAAACGCTCCGACACCGCGTCGGAGCGTTTTTGTCATGCTATACTTGTGTAAATGTCCGCCATAACACATAAAAAAGCGTGGGTGGTTTCCGTAAACATGGGCTATGGACACGAACGCGCCGCGTTCGGGCTTGAGGATTTGGCCTACGGGGACATCATCACCGCCAATGCGTATCCGGGCATTCCTGATCGGGAAAAACAATTATGGCATTCGACGCGCAAGGCGTATGAAACCATTTCGCGCATGCAACCGGTGCCGGTTCTCGGGCCTTTGCTCTTCGGCGTCTTGGATGACTTGCAGCGTATTCCCCAGTTCTATCCCCGCCGTGATTTGAGCAAGCCGACCCTCCAACTCAAGCAGGTCTATCGCTATATCCGCAAATACGGGCTCGGGAAACATCTCATCGAAAAACTCTCCAAACGGAAGATGCCGCTCATCTCCACGTTTTTCTTGCCGGCATTCGCCGCCGAGGAGTTCGGGTATCCGGATGATATCTATGTCGTCACGTGCGATGCCGATATCTCGCGCGCCTGGGCGCCGCTTGATCCGAAAAAATCCCGCATCAACTATCTCGCCGCGAACGGACGGGTCGTGGAACGGTTGAAACTCTACGGGGTTCCGGAAGATCGCATCTTCCTGACCGGTTTTCCCCTGCCCAAGCAAATCATCGGCGGGCCGGAAGCGACGATCGTGAAATCGGATCTGGCCGCGCGCATCTGCAACCTCGATCCGAATGGCATCTTCATCCAAAAATACCAAAAGACCCTGCATGATGCGCTCGGGGCCGAACGCTGCGAATTCAAGAAAAAACACCCGCTCACCGTCACGTTCTGCGTGGGAGGGGCCGGCGCACAACAGCAAATCGGCGCGGACATCTTAAAAAGCCTCAGGCAGCATTTGCTCAAAGGCGATCTCCGACTATTCCTGGAAGCCGGTACGCGTGAAAGCGTCGCGGAGTTCTTCCGCAAGGCGGCGGTGAGTAATGGGTTAAAGCGCATGCTCGAAAAAACGGTGCACATCCACATGTATAAGGACCGTCCCGCCTATTTCCACGGATTCACAAAAACCTTGCGCGAAACCGATATCCTCTGGACCAAGCCGAGCGAACTTTCATTTTATTCGGGCTTGGGTTTGCCCGTCATCATGGCGCCGACGGTCGGCTCGCAGGAAGATTTCAACCGCAACTGGCTCATGGGCGTGAACGCCGGCACCGACCAACTCGATCCGAAATACTGCAACGAGTGGCTGTTCGACTGGATCAATTCCGGCGGTCTCGCGCGGTTCGCCTGGAATGGCTACATCGAAGCGCCGACGCACGGCACGTATCGCATCGAACAAATCATCACGGGAGAAAAAATGGACTTGGCGGAACTTCCGCTCATCGTCTAAAAAATAACCGTGCACCATATGGTGCACGGTTATTCTCCGTACAAAGGAAGTTCCGAATTGCCTCCAGCGATACCGGACGGACCTTCAATCCAGGCTCCGGCCATGGCACCGACATTGGCATGAGCGGTGAGGTCCGGCATAAGCCACGCCACGGCAATCGAGCTCACGACGAACAGTACGATAAAAGCGCCGATCGCCCCCAAAAAATGATGGTCTTCCTCGGCCACGACAAACACCCACTGCTGGATCAGGATGGCGACCAGCAGGACAAAAACGGCGATGACAACGGCTAAGACCATACGCTAGTCATTCCAACGTACAAAGAAATAACCAGGATTGTCAATGCCTATCCGACGAGGAAGTCCCCTTTCTCGAAAATCACCCTCTCATCGACCGTGATCTTATCCACGGCCGGGAAGACGTCCACGTGATATTTGGTGTGATGCGGCACGAACCCGGGCTTTTTATAAACGCCGTGCTTTTCCCCAAGCGACAGGTGCAACCCATTTACGCGCTCGAATGCCGTAATATCCACGACCGGTTTTTGGCGGGAAATGGCCCGGTTCAGCCCCAACCCAAATTCACGGACCAGAGGCCGCTCATCCGCCTTGATCTTTTCCATCACGGCCACGAAGGCTTCCGGCGCATCGGGCCCGGGCTCGATCAACCCGTCGCGCACGATCGCGGTAAACGGCGGCTCGTAAAAACGCACGAGGAAATCCGCGTCCGCAAACGCGTAAATCTTCAACTCACCATTTACCTTGGTGAGATCACGGGCTTCCGTAAACACTTCGCCGATGGGAAACGTGCCGCCGATATTTTCCATGCCCGTATAATCGCCGATATTCAGCTTGGCCGCTTCCATGCCGCCTTCCCATGTCAGGATGGACCCGCCGCAATCCACTTCGACGCGGGAAGCTGCATCCAAAATCTTTTTCAGATTGCGGCCGCGTTCGCCGTCCGTATCCGGATTGAAAGACAAGGCGTCAATCCATGTCGCCCACTCGCCTTCCGGCATGCGGCCCAAATGCACATGCTCGACGGTCTTCAATTTGCGGGCAAACAATTCCAAACGCAAACGGAATTCATTCAAACGGAAACTGGTGGATTGGACGAGCGCCACCACATCGCCCGGAGACAATTTGTTGATCTCGCGCAAAATCGTGGGCTGTTCGGTCTCATCAAAGTTGATGAATTGCGCGTCCGGGATCGCTTCCTGATAGGCGTCCGCCATGATTTGCGCCAAACCGGACTGGCGGTCCACCACCACCAAAACACGCGCTTCCGGAGCACGTTTAATCGAGGTGGTGAGGATGCGGCGGATGTGCCCGGCCGCGATGGAAACCAAGGGATTCACGGCCGCAAGATCGCATGAATTAACGTTTTTGTCCATCCGGATAAGAAAAAGAACCCCTAGGGGTTCAGGCACGCTTGGATCTGGCCGTGCAGCCACAGCGTCTCGTGCCGCGCCGCCTCGGCGAAGCCCTCTCCGCTCGAGGCGAAGATGATGCTGCGCGACGAGTTGATGATCATCCCGCGGCCGCGGCTGTCCTTGCCGGCCGCGACCGTCTTCTCGAGATCGCCGCCCTGCGCCCCGATGCCGGGGATGAGGATCGGCATGTCGCCGGTGATGCGGCGCACCTCGGCGAGCTGCTCCGGAACGGTCGCGCCGACCACGAGGCAGCAGTTGCCGTTCGCGTTCCACGAACGCATGACCTGTCGGGCCACGTACTCGTAGAGCGCTCCATTCCGCGTGGTCAGCAGCTCCTGGAACTCGCCCGCGCCGGGGTTCGACGTGCGGCAGAGCACGATTACGCCCTTGTCGGCGCGATCGAGGAACGGCTTCATCGCCTCGGCGCCGAGGTACGAATGCACCGTGATCGCGTCGGCCTCGAGCTGGTCGAAGGCGAACTTCACGTAGCCCTCGTTGGTGTTGCCGATGTCCGCGACCTTGGCGTCGAGGATAATCGGCACGTCGGGAGCGACCTGACGGATGTACTCGACCGTACGCTGGAGAGCGTCGAAGCCGGCCATCCCTTGCGCGAGGTAGAACGCGAAGTTCGGCTTGTAGGAACAGACGAGATCCCGGGTCGCGTCCACGATCGCCATGTTGAACGCCGTGATGCGCGCGGTGGTCTCGGACATGCTGCGTGTCCGCAGGAGATCGAGCACATCCACCGACGCGGGAAGCTTGCTGAGCTCGCTATCGAGCCCAACGCACACGAACTTGCCCTCGGCCCACTTGGCCTCGAGCATCTCTCTGAAATTTCGGGTCAAAGGGCACCTCCTGTTTGTGCCGGTACAGTTACAAAAACAGCCTGAAAAATCAAGCTCGCGACCTATTTCGATGAGGGCGGCGCCCTGAACCGCATGGTTCAGGGCGGCGTAATGCGGTAAATCAAACCCGTTTTATCGTCCGAGATGTAGAGTGAACCGTCTTTCGCGAAGGTCAGATCAGCCGGACGGCCCAACACGCCCTGTTCACTCAGCCAACCGGAAATAAAGTCCTCATTGCTGACGGCATTCCCGGCTTCATCCAAGACGAAACGCCGGACGGCATAACCGGTCGGTTGCGTACGGTTCCAAGAACCGTGATACGCCACGAACAAGTTGCCCTCGTATTCTTTCGGCCAACCCGCATCCTTCGGAACGAAAGCCAAGCCGAGCGGAGCCGAGTGCGCCGGCAAATCGATATGGCTCGGCGTCTCAAACGGGGCCATGCACGGATTGCGAATGTAGGTGTTCTTATCAAATTGCGTGTCGTGGATATTCTTTCCGTAGCATGTCGGCCATCCGTAATTCTTGTCTTCTTCGATGATATTCACTTCATCCGGCGGCAAATTGTCGCCCAAGAAATCACGGCCCATTTCCGTGGCCCATACCTGCCCATCCGGCGCGACTTCGAGGAACACCGAATTACGCAAACCAACGGAATACGGCTTCAAGTCTGAACCATCTAATGCAACGGATTGGATCGAGCCGCGTCGCGCATCCTGCTCGCGGCAGACATCGCACGACGAACCGATGCTGATCAAAATACGCTCTTCGCTTTTGCCGGCCATGGCGAATTCCAAACTCTTCGTGGTGTGCCGGCCGCCGGTCGGAAGTTTCGTAAGAAGCTTCCGGTCGCTCGTTTGCGTGAAATCCGCGTTCAAACGCATCTTGCTCAACCCATCCGTTTCCGCCACGAACAAGTCATATCCATCGCTCGGATAGAACAAGAAATCATGCGGACGATTGAGTCCCGTCGCGAGATCGTTACGCGCGTCGGCGACGCCATCTTTATTCGCGTCCGGCAAAGCCGAGATACGTCCGGCGCTGGGCTCGGCCGCCATCAAAACGCCATTTGGCGCAAAACGGATGGAACGTGGTCCTTCCAAATTCTTCGCGAACAAGTTGATGGAAAAACCGCGCGGCATCTTAAGCGGCAAGCCCGTTTGGTTGATGCCTTCGCGGACAATCTCAAGCTCGGTGGATGAGGTCGGCTGTTCCGGGATCACCTTGGACAAATCCACCGGGGCCGGACCGAAAATCGGGAGGAAACCGCGATACGGCCAGGCGAAAATAAGAACCCCCAAAAGAACCAAAATCGCTACACAAATGGCGATAATCAAACCGCGTTTTTTCATATATGGATTACCTTAGCACAGGGGCGGTATTCCGGCCCTTCCTCAGTAACGCATGCTCCAGCACATGCGTGACAGCATCCGCGACCGCTTTCAGGATCAGGAAAAGCGGCAGCGCGTTCACGAATGCGCCGATAATGATGGTGATGTGCATCGGTAAAATACGCCCATACGGATACATCATCACGGCACCGATATTTTGCTCGTGCGAATCACGCGACTGGTTGAAAAAGAACGAAAAAAGATGGTTGCCGAAGAAAATCAACGAAGCAAACCCGACCTCCCTCCATTCCGGCGCCCCGGAACCGAATACCGGGGTGAACACGCCGACGATCAAAAAGACCAGGTACACGAAATGGAATATGCCATAGTGGATGGCGAAAAAGGTCGCGAAAAAACCCTTGACCAACACCTCCGACGACGTTACCGGAATCTCCTTCCCATTCACTTTGACGCCTTCGATCGAAAATTTCTCCAGCCGGAGAATTCGAATGAAGTGAAAGACGCCGATGATGACGCTTTGGATCCAATACACCCACATAAGCGTCCCCAAATTCCAGCCCTGAGTCAGGGCGAGATAGATCGTGATGGCATTGGAAGCGATCAGGAGCCATAACGACGGGTCACGTACCAACAGGTCTCGGGTTTGCTGGGTCATGCCGGAAGTCTAGCCCAAAAAGCAAAAACCCCGCCATGGCGGGGTTTTGCGTGGTGGATGTTGCAGGATTCGAACCTGCGACCTCACCGATGTGAACGGTGCGCTCTAACCAACTGAGCTAAACATCCATTTGTGGCGGTATCTTATGGAATATCCTATCATTTGGCAAGGGTATGACTTTGCATGAATGGCTGACGAAAGTCGAGAAACGCGTCGAAGACGCGCCCTGGCTTGCTGCCAAGGCCTATGGCAGGGACCGGACTTGGGTCGCAGCCAACCGCCCCAGCCTACAACTGACCGCCTCAAAAAAAACCAAGCTGGACGCATTGCTGAAACGTCGGCTCAAAGACGAACCCCTGGCCTATATCCTGGGCTCCGAACCTTTTTATGGCCGCGATTTTTTCGTAGATAAACGGGTGCTCATCCCCCGCCCTGAAACGGAAGACCTCGTTGAAGAAGCCTTAAAGATTCCGGCCGAGCTGTATGTCGATATCGGCACGGGCTCCGGCGTCATGGCCGTGACGCTCGCCGCCGAATCTCCGCGCTCAAGCGTGTTCGCAAGCGACGTCAGCGCAAAAGCCTTGGCCGTCGCGAAAAAGAATGCGGCAAAACACGCCCCTAAACGCGTGACGTTTTTCCGCGGCGCGCTCCTGCATCCGAAACTCGCAAACGCGATCGAAAAAAAGAAAACGGATGCTCTCGTCATCGTAGCCAATCTCCCCTATCTGCCGCCTTCAGATAAGAACATCATGCCGAAGTCGGTCACCAAATACGAACCGGCGAACGCGCTCTTTGCGAAAGAAGATGGCATGGAGCTCAATAAAAAACTCTTGCAACAGCTCCGGCATTCGCTCTTTTTCGCTGCCGGGTCTTCCGTATTGCTCGAATTCGATCCGCCGCAATCAAAAAAACTCCTCGCGTTTGCGAAAAGCTTGTTTCCCGGAGCCAATCGTTCCATTATCCGCGACCGTTGCGGCCGCGAGCGCATCTTAAAAATTACAATCCCGCAAAGATAGCGTCATCGGTCGTGACCTGAATCCACGTTTTCCCGCGCGAGAGGAGGAATTCCGCGCCATCATCGCCCTCAAAACGGATGGGTTCGCCGGCCATGCGGCGCCAACGCAAGATAAACTTGCGGCCATCGCGATACGCGAGCGCTTCACCGTTCCCCGTCGTGCGAATGCGAAGGCGGCCGATGTCGTCCAATACCTGCTGGTCGGTTTTGATCACGATCACGTTATTCGCTTCAACCGGCGAGCCGTCCCGGTCCTTTTGCGCCGTGGCGCCCTGGTGGCGCACATAGACGCCACGCTCGGCATCATATTTCCACGTCACATTGAAAGATCCGCCATAGGGAATACGGATGGAAGTCACGTCCCCGCGATCCGTCGTCGAAGCCGTATCGATAAAATGCCAGGCTTCGACCGCGCGCGTGCCTGTGGCCTGTTTCCGACTGAGAATGGCATCCATGCGCTCCTGATCAGTATAGGCATTATGCGGGGCCGCGCGTCGGCTATCGCGCCAGAATGAATTCCCATACGCGAATTCATTCACATCCACGAAACTCGGCAACGCTTTAATGAGATCCAGCGCATCCGGGCTTCCGCCGACATGGAAATACGAAGCGCGGAATCCATTCGCCCAATCCACGAAATACGGGCGCGCGCTGCGCACCGGACCGACTTCATCAATCGTGGTGGTCGCATCAAACAGCGCCATGAAACGCGTGATGCCACCCTCCACCGGAGCCTCGATCACGACGCTCGCCGAAGACAAACCGGAAACGGGTCGGGCATCCGGGTGGTTTTCGATCATGACGGCGCGCGGCGGATAGGCTTCGTCGCCAGCCGGCACCAGAACGCCATCCAACCGGCGGGTGACGAGCTTCGCCAAAACATCGATGGTGCTGGTGGGTACGGGGTTCGGCTCGATCTGGCCGATGCGCGTCCCGCCGGTAATCACATACCAAAACAATAAGATCGAGACGGCGACAAGCAAAACCGCTCCGCCGGCGATATGCCAGCGGAACGGTTGCATCTTGGCCAAAAAGGCCTGGATCTTCTTCAGCCAATGGTCCATGGCCGACATTGTATACCTTATTTGGCTTCCGCAGCAGCCTCTTCGGCGGCCTTGGCTTCTTCGGCGGCTTTCTTCTCGTCGGCTTCCGTCTTGATCGCCGTAACGTCGCCCACCTGGTTCTCTTCGAGTTTCTTGAGTTCGTCTTCCGTCAACGGACGAGCCACCGTGGCGATGGTCAAGGTCGCGTCATCGAGGAATTCGACGCCCTTCGGCGGCGTGATCGAACCGACATTAATCAAATCTTCGAACGTCTTCAACACGGACAAGTCGATCTGGATTTCGTGCGGAAGGTCGGCCGGCAAACAGCGCACCTTGATCTCGTCGAGCGACTTGATGAGCGTACCTCCGTCGGACTTCACGGCTGCGGATTCGCCGATAAACACCAACGGGATGGCAGCTTCCATTTCCTGGTCCATGCGCACCTGGTGGAAATCGATGTGCAACGGCTCCATGGTAACCGGGTTGTACTGGAGCTCCTTGATGACCGCCTTTACCGGGGTCGCCGAATCAACGGTCACATCCACGAGGGACGAGTGGCCGGCGGACTTGTACACCTTCAAGAATTCGCTGCGGCCGACCGAGATCGGCTGCGAGGTCACGCCCGCGCCGTACATGACGGCCGGAACGCGCATCTCTTTGAGCTCATCCTTGGAGCGTTTGCCCATGCTGGTGCGGGCCTTGGCGGTAATGGCGTAGTTCATACAAATCGAAAAAGTGCTGATACGTTACGTGAAAAGTCGCTGGGCGTCAAGATAAGGGGATGTTTCCCCCAAAAGCGTCAAATTACTCTTATTTTAGCGAATTTTCGCTATTTCTGAAGCAGCTCCAAAAAGTCCTGGCTCTCCCCTTCCAAAAGCACATGTGCCCCGATGCATTCATCTGCGGAGATGGGGGTCCGGTCCGCCAAGCGAATGGCGTCGTTGACGGTTTGGTCCGTGACTAACCCAATCGTGCTCACATACCCGGTATTTTCACGCATCAAGGCCATCATCGAGCGGCCGCAGGTGCCGCACGAACAATGGAACAGCTTGCCGGCTGTCGTTTCTCCGAGCGCTCGCACCGCTTCCTGCTGATAGGAGGCGTGACAGAGCGGGCATTCGACGATCAATCGAGAGGGCAGGCTCATACATCTCTATTAAAACCCGAAAACCCGGAACGCACAAACGCCATGTGTATAAAAAACCCGACGTCCTTAGACGTCGAGGTTTTTGACATGCTTGGCGTTGGTTTGGATGAACTTCTTGCGCGGGGCGACTTCCGAACCCATCAATACGTCGAAAACTTCATCGGCTTTCTGCGCATCTTCCACGGTCACGATTTTCATCATGCGGACGGACGGGTCCATGGTCGTTTCCCACAACTGTTCCGGGTTCATTTCACCCAAACCCTTATAACGCTGGATGGCGACGCCGCCCACGGTCTTCACGACCTCTTCTTCGGCGTCGATCGGCTCCTCTTCTTCGACCTCATCCGTCTTTCCTTTCTTGGCCTTTGCCTTGTCTTCCTTCATTTTGATAAATTCCTCCACGAGCTTGTCGCGCTCGGCATCGCTATAGGCATACTTCACGTTCTTGCCCTTGGCGACGCGGAACAATGGCGGCTGCGCAATATATACGTGGCCTTGCTGGATAAGCTGCGGGAAATAGCGATAGAACAAGGTCAGCAAGAGCGTACGGATGTGGGCGCCGTCCACGTCGGCGTCGGTCATGATCACGACTTTGTGATAACGCAACTTCGACATGTCGAACATTTCACCGACATTCGTGCCAAGCGCGATAACCAGGTTCTTGATTTGCTCGCTGCCCAACATGCGGTCGAGACGCGCGCGCTCCACGTTCAAAATCTTGCCGCGCAACGGCAGGATGGCCTGGATGTCGCGGTTGCGTCCCATTTTGGCGGAACCGCCGGCCGAGTCTCCCTCAACGATGAAGAGTTCACAGGCTTCCGGACTGCGGTTGGAGCAGTCGGCGAGCTTGCCCGGCAAGGTCAAACCTTCGAGCGCGCCTTTGCGTAGCACCGTGTCACGGGCGGCGCGGGCAGCGGCGCGGGCGCGCTGCGCGAGCACGCACTTCCCGATAATCGCTTCGGCATCTTTCGGATGTTCCTCCAAAAACGTCGCGAACGCGTCCCCCATCACCGCTTCGGTCGCGCCACGCACTTCCGGCGTACCGAGTTTACCCTTGGTCTGCCCTTCGAATTGCGGTTCCGGATAGCGAACCGAAATCACGCAGGTCATGCCTTCGCGCACGTCCTCACCCGACAAGTTGTCATCCTTTTCCTTCAAGTATCCTTTATTGCGCGCATACGTATTCAAGACGCGCGTCACCGCCGCGCGGAACCCCTGGACATGCGTACCCCCTTCCGGGTTGATGATGTTGTTCGTGAAGGCGTACAACGTTTCCGTGAAATCTTCCGTGTACTGCAAAGCGATAGCGATTTCCGCCTTGCCTTCCTGCTTCTCCACGAAAAAAACGTTCTCGTGCTTCGGCTGCTTTTTGTGGTTCAAGTGGCGCACGTACGAAGCCACGCCGCCTTCGAAATAAAACGCATAGGCGTCGTGCTGGCCTTTGACGCGCTCATCAATCGCGATGAGCTTAATGCCCTTCGTGAGATAACACTGCTGGCGATAGTGATCGAGGACGCGCTGATAATCGAAGCTGGTCCCTTCGGTGAAAATCGTGCGGTCCGGCTTGAACGTGACCGTGGTGCCGTGGCGCTTGCTGGTCCCGATCTTTTTTACTTCACCCGTCGGCTTGCCGGCTTTGTATTCCTGCTTGTACATCCCGCCGTCGCGCTCAACGATCACTTCCAGATGCTCAGACAGGGCGTTCACCACCGACGCGCCCACGCCGTGCAACCCACCGGAAATCTTGTAACCCGATTCTTCACCGCCGAATTTGCCACCGGCATGCAAGACCGTCATCACGGTTTCGAGCGCCGAAACTTTTGTTTTTGGATGCTTATCGACCGGAATGCCGCGGCCATTATCGAATACGGACACGTAATCATCCGGCAAGAGCGTAACCGCAATCTCGTCGGCATGGCCGGCCATCGCTTCGTCAAACGCGTTGTCCGCGATCTCACGCAACAAATGGAACAAGCCATCCGGACCCGTAGATCCGATGTACATGCCCGGGCGCTTGCGCACCGGCTCTAGACCCTCCAATACGGAAATTTGTTCCGCGCCATAGGCGCCGGAAACCTTCTTTTTCTCGTCTTTTTTCGCCATAACGGATGGCAAGATCTTAGCAGAATTTGCGGCGAATTCCAAGCATCCCGTCAAGCCCGAAAAGGCGTGCTAAACTACCCCCATGGCCAATAATCACGTGATCGGCTCAGGGCTGACCGAACAGGAGCTCCAGATGGCTTCCTTTTGGGTCCGAAACCGTTATCTACTCGGCCGCATCGGCCATGGAACCTTGGCCGCCATCGGCATCATCTCTTGGCTCTATGTGTTTTGGAGCCTGTTGGATGCCTATGCCATTTCGTATCCGCGCGAAGCCCGTATCCCGACCCGCATCCTCCAAAACCAACTGACGGTAGATGGATTGAACGCCTCCGCCCCTAAACAAATCACCCCGAGCCAGATCTCGGTATTCCAGGCCACGGAAAAACGCCTGGACTTCTTAGTGGAAATTATCAACCCAAATACCACGTGGTGGGCGGAGTTCGATTACCAGTTCGACAATGCCGGCGAACGTACGCCCGTGCGCAAAGGCTATGTTTTACCTTCAAGCAAACGCTATCTGACCGAACTCGGATACGAATCAAAGAGCCAAAACCGCACCGGACGCCTCATCGTTGAGAATATCCAGTGGCACCGCGTTGACCCGAACGCCGTTGGTCGTGATTACGCCGCGTTCGCAGCCGCCCGCCTCCAATTCCGCATAGATGAGCCCACCTATACCCGCGACCTCACCATCGGCACCCAGGTCGTAGGCCAATCGCAATTTACGTTGGTGAATGAAAGCGCCTATGGCTATTGGAATCCTGAAATCACGGTCGTGCTCTTCCGCGGCGGCAACCCGGTAGCGGCGACCACCATCACCCGTAACGATATCCGGCCGGGCGAAAGCGTCCCCATGAAAGTGAATTGGTTTGAAAACATCGCCGGCATAAGCAAGAGCGATATCCGCGTGGACGTGAACATCCTGAATCCGAAAGCCTATCTTCCAACGAGCGGAATTTAAACCACGTAACACGTAGCACGTAGCAAAGGCGCTTCCCCTGTTATGTGCTACGTGTTACGAGATACGTGATATGGGCCGGATATTCGAACTCTTTCAGCGCATCGACTGGATGCTTCTCACGGTTGCGCTGACCTTAACCTCCATTGGCTTGGTGGCGATTTACGGTATCGGCATCTCCCAAGAACCGGCTGATCTGTTCTTGTTTCAAAAACAATTCGTCACGGCCCTGCTCGGATGCGTCGGCATTTTCGTTTTAACCTTGCTCGATTACCGCCATTTGCGCGCGTACAGCCTCGTCCTTTATCTCTTTGGCGCGCTCCTGCTCGTCGCCGTGCTGTTCTTCGGCGTGGAAGTGAACGGCACGCAAGGCTGGTTCCGCCTTGGCGCCCTTTCCTTCCAGCCGATTGAGGTCGCCAAAGTCACGCTCGCGATTTACCTGGCCGCGCTCTATGCCAAACGCGGGCGAGGCAAGCTGAGCTGGACGACTTTTTTGATGGGTGGCGTTGCGACCGGCCTATACGTCTTGCTCGCGCTCCTGCAGCCGGACTTTGGTTCCGGTATGGTCCTGATTTTGATCTGGGGCGGCATTTCCGCTTTTGCCGGCCTGCCCAAACGCGCCTGGTATTTAATTCCGATGCTGCTCCTGACCACAGGTGCTTTGGTTTGGACCGTGGGCCTGCAGGACTACCAGCGCAACCGCATCGAATCCTTCCTCGACCCGACGCTTGATCCCCGCGGAAGCGGCTATAACGCCATCCAGGCGCGTATTGCCATCGGTTCGGGTGGAATATTCGGTAAAGGCATTGGCGAAGGCTCCCAGGCGCGCTTGCGTTTTCTCCCCGCCGCCGCGACGGACTTTATTTTTGCCGTGGTCGGTGAAGAAATGGGCTTGGTCGGCGTCACCTTTGTCTTTGTCATGTTCTTCTTACTCCTCTCACGTTTCTTGCGGCTTGGCGATGAATCTGAGGATGACTTCGCCGCCTATCTATTGATCGGCCTCGGCTCCATGTGTCTGGTTCACCTCGTGGTAAATGCCGGCATGAATCTGGGCCTGCTCCCGATCACCGGCATTCCAATGCCCTTCCTTTCCGCCGCCGCTTCGAACCTATTGGTGGTCTATGCATGCATCGGCCTCGCGCAAAGCGTAGCCGTTCGCCGTCGCGGGACATTGGAACGCGGCACTGGCGTGATGCTGTTCGAATCGGAAGCTACGAATTAAGCGCCACATCCACACCTTCGGTTTTGCGGAACCCGATGCGATCCGGGGCTTCGTCTCCCAACCCAACCATGCCGCCCATCATGACGGCGTTCAAACCGTAACGGTCACGGATCAAATCCACGGCCTTGGACACGGCCTGCCGCCGTTCCGGCTCCATCTCTTCGCGCAAACCCTCCACCCGCAATCCGAACCGCGTTTGCTGCGTGGGAGGACCAAGCTCAAACAGGGTCACGGCCAAGAAGTTCACGGACTGGCCCGTCCACAATTCGCGCAACAAGTCGAGCGCGGTACCGACCAAAGTGAACGAATCGTCCGATGGCTCGGCGAACCACGTATGCACCGAGCCGCCGGGGCCATCGGTCCCGGGAGTCCAGAACGGACCCTGGGGGCGCGGGCCATCCGGCGTCTTCAATCCAACCGATACCGACATTCCATTCGCCAACAAACCCAACCCGCGCATGCGCCGACCCGCGCGTTCAGTCAGGCGCATGAGCGTGGCTTCAACGTTCTTTTCGCGGTTCACGCGTTCCGGTACGCAATACGAATGCCCGACGGATTTTGGCTGGGCCGTTTTGATTCCATCGGCTTTCACGGTTTCAGTATCCACGCCCTGAAGTTTGGCTTGGAGAAAAAATCCGTTCACGCCAAACGCGCGGATCAAATTTTCCGTGGAGCCGTATTTCACTTGCAGCAAGGTTTTATATCCAAGCTTTTCCAGACGCCGGCGCATGCGTGGTCCGATCCCGCACACATCCTCCAAATCGAGGCGCGAAAGCACGTCATCGATATTTTCATGCGTGATGATGGTGAGACCATCCGGTTTTTTGAGATCCGACGCGGTCTTGGCAAGAAAACGCGTCGGAGCAATCCCCACCGAACAGCGCAGCCAATCGCCGACTTCTTCCTTAATTCGCCGCTTGGCCGTGGACAATACGAATGAGGCCTCAGCCGCATCACGACACCAGCCGGTGAGATCAAGAAACGCCTCGTCAATGGAATAATGCTCCATGCGATCGGTGAACTCATGAAGAATGGTGAAGATGCGCGATGTCACGGCGCGGTACTTCGGCGGATCATTTTGGACGAAAACCGCATTTGGGACGGCTTGCTTGGCCTCGGACATAGTCATACCGACTTTCATGCCAAGTTTTTTGGCTTCGACCGAAGCCGCGATCACGCAACCGTATTCATGCAGATACGCGCAGACGCCCAATGGTTTGCCGCGCAAAAGCGGATTCGCCTGCTGCTCCACGGAAGCGAAAAACGAATTCATGTCCAAATGCGCGATGAGCCGCTGCGACAACGGAAAATGCATACAGAACAGATATAGAACAAAAACAGAACACGCGCAACCCTGCTCTCAAGAAAACTTTTGCCAATAATCCACATGCTCGTCCGCATACCCCTCGGGGCCATCCGGAGTGCCGGCTAAGCAAACCTTACATACCGGAAACGCATCGCCGGCGAGAAACTCATCTGCAAAACCGCAAGGGACGCAGAGATACCATCCATTCTCCGGTACGATATCCCCGACTTTATAGAGCGGTTCCTGCATATCTGATGAAAACGAGAGCTCCCGCGACGCGTGACGGCACTTATCCCCTTGACTCGCCCTTCGCTCCGTGGAACGTGGTGGGAAGAGATGTTATTCTTCAAAAGAAATCTATGGCAAAAAAGCCTACGATCGGAGATGTTCTCGAAGCCGTAAACGGCCTGGCTTCACATATGGATGAACGGTTCGCCGAACTGGATCAAAAATTCGCTACCAAGCAAGAACTGCAACAAGGGTTAGGCGGTCTTGAAAATCGAGTTGTGACAGAAATAGACCGATTCGTCGTTCTGCACCAAACGCTGGATGTGGAGCTTGTTTCCCTGCGTTCGCGCTGTGATCGTATCGAAGACCGACTGGAACGAAACAATATCAACTAAACACACCTCCCGATTGGGAGGTGTGTTCATGGAGCCGATGGCCGGATTTGAACCGGCGACCTTTGCTTTACGAAAGCACTGCTCTACCAGCTGAGCTACATCGGCTTGGAGCGGGTAACGGGAATCGAACCCGTCTCTAATGCTTGGGAAGCATTCATAATAGCCACTATACGATACCCGCGCGGCTTTCTTCCCTCGCGAAACTGACGGTTCCAAGCGCGGCTGACTCTATCAAGACCCGGTTTGGTTGGCAAGGCTCTGAAAGCGCAAATAACGGACCACATCCGGGCGCTTCAGGCGCTCCTCTAATTCCTTGTCAAAGACGGCTTCGTCCCCCGTTTCGCGGGCGCGTTTGGCGCGCAACGCATCCTCCATCAACGCCGGACGGATAACGAATTCCTTGAAATCCGCTTCTTCCCAACCGAATTGGTCGCGGAGAAGGTCCTGGATCTCCCCCGGCGTGCTGGACGCGGAACCCTGGGCGATCAGGCCGGCATACGCGCGCTCCACATCCAGGGGTGTGGCAATGAGCCCGGCGGACTCGGCCATTTCTTCGATGGCCGTCAAACGGATGGCACGTTCCAACGCCGAACGTTCTTCATTCGGACCGATGGGGCCGGCCAAACCCTGGGCCGCCGCGGCCGGACCGGTCATGAATGTGCGCAATGAACCGAGATGCGATAGGTAATCATCATACGAAACCGATTTCGTGCCAACGCGCGCCACAGGCAAATTCATCCAGCGCGCGAGCGAAACCGTCAGCGCGTCTTCAGAATGTAAGACGTACACCGAACCCATCAAGGAAAACGCGGCCACGACGATGAACGTCAGGAATCCGGCGCCAATGAGAACGGACCGGCGGTTCAATTTGGGAAGCTTCATAGGTTATTGGGCATTCGGTTTCGGAAAGAAGTAATCGAGCCAACGCCTGGCATTCGTACGCGTATCCTCCGGCGTTTCAGTTTGCATGGCCAAGGCCGTGTCATCCTGCCAGGACGCCGGATCGTCCATGCCTCGTAAGATAATGACGCGCTCGCCGGGCTTGCGCAATCCAAGCCTGGTGCGCGCTTCCTTGTCCACCGCGTCCGACGAATCGAGGCGCTGGATGAGTTCGGCTAATGTGAGTTTTTTTCCTTCCAAACGCTCGATTTCGGATTGCATCTGGCGAATTTCCTGGTCCACCTTCCATTCTCGGTAGGATTCGCGGACCGTAGATGCGCCGGCGACCAGAAACAGGGCTCCGCTTGCCGCAAATATAAGAGGCCATCGCATCTTCAGACGATGCGTAAGGCGTGAAGCGTGACGCGTGGCCATTGGCGCGAGTATAGCATCAAACCGTCCTGACCTTGAACCCGGCGCTTTGGGCATCCCGGAGCCCCTGGATATTGCGCGCCACCGTCTCAGCCGCCGGCATTCCGGACACGATCACGGGCACGGAAAGGCCCTGGCCGATGATGGTCAGCTCCCCGATTCGCAACGCGCCCGACCAGCCCTTGCGTTTCACCGTGATTTGCGAACCCGCGAGCGGCGCCTCAATGACACGCCGGCTCCACAATCCATGTTGACGCACCACGAGGAATCGCCGATCCGTGAGCACGAGCACGTTCGCATCCCACAACAGCACGCCCTTCAGTCCAAGATACGCGCCGATAGCGATACACGCGCACAAAATGACGGTTCCCACGAACCCCATGCGCAACAACGGAAAAAGAAAGAAGAACGGCGTCGCAAAAAACAAAGCGGCGAGCAGGAGCGTCGGCGCGACGGTAAATAAGCTGCGCCGTAAAATCGAGACGACGCGCTCCCCTTCTTGCAAGGCCAAGATTTCTTCGAGGTGCAGCATGGTGTTACGTGTTACGCGCCGCCTGGATCGCCTCCTTCGCGACCGCGACTTCGTCCCAAGGCATTTTGCGCCCATTGCTGAGACAAATCCATGGTTCGCAGCCTTTTCCCGTCATGACGACCAAATCCCCTTCACGCGCCATGGCCATGGCCTTAAAGATGGCCTCGCGGCGGTCCGTCACGCGGAACAGGTTTTGCCCATCGCGCTTTCCGGCCTTTGCCGCGCCTTCCGCCACCTGGTCGATGATCATGCTTGGATCATCATCATACGGATCTTCATTGGTCACCACGACAATATCCGCATGCTCAGCCGCGAGCTTGCCGAGAATGGGACGCCGCGCCACGTCACGGCCGCCGCCACAGGAACCCAGGATATGGATCACGCGCTTTTTTGGCACCAAATCCAACGCATCATACAAACGCTGGAACGATTCCGGCTCCGGGGCGTAATCCACAACGACCGTCCATGGCTGGCCGATCTCCACGCGTTCAAAACGCCCGGGCACGGTATGGATGGCTTCCAGTTTCTCCGCCGCCTTTTTCAAATCAACGCCGTAATGTTTGCAAACCGCCAGCGCCGCCAAGGCATTCGCGACATTGTATTCGCCTGGCTGATTGATGCGTACTGATACCCCTTCCGCCATGAAGGACGAGCCATTTCCGTCCAAGGTCATGGATTCCGGAAATAATCCTTTGCGGGCGCGCACCGAATACCATTCGATCTTCTTCAGACCGGGAGTCTGCGCGTAATACTCGATGAAATCACTGTCGGCATTCAAGACCGCTTTATCCACCGCTTCGAACAATCGGCGCTTTGCCCGCTTATAATTTTCAAACCCACGATGCGCCTCGATGTGTTCCGGCGTGAGGTTGGTGAATACCGCCAGGTCGTAGTTGATGCCGATATGACGGTGTTGGATCAACCCCTGGGAGGACACCTCGATCACGGCGTATTTGCATCCGGCCTTCACCATGTCGCGCAAAGTTTTTTGCAAAAAGAAACGTCCCGGCATGGTCATCTTTGTCTTGTTCAACCATTCCTTGTTCCCAACCTTCATGATGGCCGTGGTCGTGCAGCCTGTTTGATGGCCGGACGCTTCCAATGCCTTGGCGATGAAATACGTAGTCGTGGTTTTCCCGTTCGTTCCCGTCACGCCGATCACGGTCAAATCCTTGGACGGATTCCCGTACACGAGCTGCGCCAAACGCGCGAGCATGTAATGGTACACGCTCACGATCGGTTCCGGAACCAGGGCTTTCAACTGGGACAGCATATGTTACGAGATACGTGTTACGAGCTACGTGGCTACGACGAATACGTTAACAGAGAAATAACGGCAAAGGCGATCGCGAGTGACAAGGTACCGACCGCGAACGGCACGGCCAGGGGCAAACCCGCGACTTTTGCGAGCAAAAGCAGGCAGACGCCCAAAATCTGAAAAAACATCTTGATTTTGCCATAACCGTTCGCGGAAGAATATCGGCCCTGGCTGCGCCGGTACAAGGCGCCGCCGACAATCAATAGCTCGATCAACACGATCACGACCGCGAACATGAGGCTCACCTCACGCGCCACGAAGAGAGCGACCGCCGAGCCGATCAACAGCTTATCTGCGACCGGATCGGCCATGGTGCCCCATAAGGTGATCTGTTTCCGGAGCCGCGCTTGCGCGCCGTCAATCGCATCCGTAAGCGCGGCGAAAATAAATACTCCGAGCGCCCAGGGCCAATTCTGGATCCAAAATAACCAAAGCACGACCGGGATTAAAACAATGCGCAATACCGTCCAATGGTTCGGACGGATGAAAGAAGGCACGAAACGGACGATGGTCGCGCCAAGCAGCCGATCAAACGGCGCGAGTACGATATTCTCGTTCGTCATCAACATACCAAGTCACTACAGCATACGTGAGACGTGGATTCATGGCCAACTCAAGCCCATTTTGTTAGGCTGGAAGCCTTGATATGGATCAGCGCATCACCGCGTGGATCGTCGTGCTCCTGACGTCGGGCGCCATGCTTGGAAACGCGTTCTTTGGCACCGGTCCCGCGTTTACGCGCGCCGCCATTGCGTTCGCGCTCCTCTATCACTCCGTGACGTTTGGCGCGAAGCTGTTACAACGAAAAGAAGGCCCTGCGCCATTCCTGCTCGGCTTGGCCGTGATTTTAGCCGCGCAAAGCGTATTCCAGGTCGCGTTTTATTATGCGGGCCTGCGCCTCGGCGCCTGGACCGATGCCTGGTCCCTTTCCTTGACTCTCATCCTCGGCCAGAGCCTGTTCTCTTTTCAAGAAGAGGAAGAAACGCGCGAAGATGATGATGTCAGCGCCGAAAAACCTGCGTATGTTTGGATCGTCGCCGCGCTCATCCCGGCCCTGATCGCCTTTGGCTTTGTCCTGCGCGCCGCCTCGCTGAATGCCACCGTTGATTCGATCCGGACTCCGTGGCCGCTATTGCCCGCCGGAACTCTCGCGGCCCTTGCCCTCATTCCTTTGTGCGCCTGGCTCGCCGCGTGGAAAGCGAAGTCCCGCCTCACCGTCGCCGTCCTCGTTGGCTTAGCCGTGGCCGGAGTCGCGATGATCGCTCCCCTGCTTTACTCCGTCGGGTATGGCTTTGACGGGTTCCTGCATGTCGCGAGCGAAAAAATCGTCGCGGAAACCGGGACGCTCAGCCCAAAACCTCTGTATTACATGGGCCAGTATGTCTTCGTGACTTGGCTCGCGCGCTTTATCAATCTCCCGCTTGAACTTGTTGACCGTTTCCTCGTGCCGGTCGCCGCCGCACTGTTGCCGCTCCTGCTTCTCCTCACGCCCAAAACCGAACAACGCGGTTGGCGCGATGCGGCATTCCTCCTTTTCCTCCCGCTCGCTTCTTTCGTTGCCACCACTCCCCAATCCCTTGCCTATGTGTGCGGATTGGCGGCCGTCTTAAGCGCCCTGGATACGTCCGCACGCAAGCCGCATCCAGCTATCGCGCTCAGCTTCGCCGCCTGGTCGCTCACCATCCATCCTTTGGCCGGACTCCCTTTTGCTTGTGCCACGCTCGCGCTTCTCACCTCGCGCCGCATCTTCTCATGGATATTCGTGGCAGCAGCAGGCTTGGCAATCCCCGTTTCATTTTTGATAATCAGCCGCGGCGCTTCCACTACTATTGCCTGGGATTTCTCTCGCTTGATTGATGTCGGCACCTGGATGCAATCGCTTTCCGCGCTTGTCCCTCCACGCAACCGTGTCGCACTTTGGCCGGATTGGACCGCGATCGTGCTCTTCCTCACGTTCCCGGTCGCGCTCCTCTCCGCCTCTCTCGCCACGTGGAAAGATTCAGGACGCCGCAAAATCTGGGCCCTGCTGCTTGGCTCCGCCATCGCCTGTGTCGTCGCCGGAATTATGTTGCGCGCCGCCGGAGACTTCGCCTTCTTGATCGATTATGAACGCGGCAATTACGCCGATCGCTTATTCCTGATCGCTTTGTTTTTGTTAATCCCGGCCGCAGCCGCAGGCGCCGGGCGTTTGCTCGCCTTGCTCGAAACCGCGCCCGCCTTGTCGATCGTCACCATTTTTATTGGATTAAGCGCCTGGCATGGGGCGCAAGCGTATGCCGCGCTCCCCCGTCATGATGCCGCAAACGTAAGCCGTGGCTGGAGCGTGGGCCAAAGCGATATTGAAGCGACGCGCTGGATCGAACAAGACGCCCAAGGTCGCGTGTACACGGTACTCGCGAACCAAAGCGTCAGCGCGGCGGCCGTGCGCGAATACGGGTTCAAGCGCTATGCCGGCGACGTCTTCTATTACCCGATTCCGACCGGCGGACCTTTATACCAAGCTTATCTGGAAGCCGTCGGGGCCGAACCAAGTCTGGAAATCATCCGTGAAGCCGCACGCCTTGGACAAAGCGATCTCGTCTATGTCGTCCTGAATGATTATTGGTGGGATGCCCAACGCGTCGGCGAAGACCTCTCCACAATCGCCGACAAGGAATCAACCAGCAGCGATGGACGTGTGAGAATGTTCAGGTTTGAGGTGAAGCGATAAGGGCGAGTAATTGGTGGGCGTATTTCTCCGCATCATATTCTTTGGCGCGTTCGTACATCATGGTCGTTTGTTCGCGGTATTCTTCCGGATCGCGCAAACGGTTGATCGCAAGCACCCAGGCATCGACATCGTCGCGCTGGACGAGCAGTCCGGCGCCTTTCAACGTCTCACGCACGCCACCGACATCGGAAGCGATCACCGGCAAACCCAAAGACATCGCTTCCAATAACACCACGGGCTGATTTTCGGCAATCTGTGATGGGAAGAGCATCACATCGGCTTCACGCATCGCTTCTAGCACCTCTTCATTCGGCGCCTGAGTAATAATATGGATGGGATCAGCGATGCGTTTTTGCAGCTTCTTTACCAACTCAATCCCCTTGTCGGGAGTATGCCCAAGAAAAAACAATTTCAAAGGCTGGCTCGGCGCGCGCAAAGCAAAAGAAATTTCCGGAGCTGGGTTAGGCAAAACTTCAGCTCTTGTGTCCAAAAAGAATCCGCGGCGCTTGTGTTGTTCGAGCAACCAGCCCGTGGGCGAAATCACGAGATCCGGCTTCCCAAGAACGCGGGCGCGCAAGCCGCCCCACAATTTTTGCCATTGAGTGATAGGCTGCGGATCGCGCAAACGGCCATCAGGCTGGAATAATTGCACATCATGCAAAACGTGAATCCAGCGCGTCCGTTCGGATTGGATGGCGGATGGCGTACCAAATCCGCAACCCGTGAGATTGTGCGTCAGTAAAACTTCCGGATGCCAGCCAATAACCTTATCAACGAAGGTTCGATTGGAAAGCAGATCGAGCAAATGAAAACATACGCGGATCGGAGCCGGATATCTAAACCAAGCCGTGTCCGGACGAAAAACGCGCACCTCATGCCCTGCCGCTTCCAGCATCTGGACGTGCAGCTCGGCGATGCGGCTCGCGCCGCCCTTCATGGGCGGATAGGCGTTGGTTAAGACGGCGATGCGCATATTTCCTGATAAACCTTTTGCAAGCCATCAATATGCGTATCCCAGGAAAACTTTTGCGCATGCGGGATGGCGGCTTCGGACAAACGCGAGCGGAACGCTTTATCGGACAGGACGCGATACAGCCCCTGGGTCAATTCCTGGACCGATCCCGGCTTTACCAAAACGCCCGTTTCATTCTGGCGCACCACCATGCGCAAGCCGGGCAAATCCGAAGCGACGACCGGCGTACCACAGGCCTGCGCTTCCAGCGCCACCAAGCCGAAGGCTTCGGCCGTATTCGTGGACGGGAACGCAAACACATCGGCGCTGCGGAACGCGTCCACTGCCGTCTGGTCATCCACGCGGCCAAGGAAATGCGTGCGGCGGTCTATTCCCAAGCGCCGCGCCTGCTCTTCGTATTGCGGGCGCAAATCGCCATCACCAACGATTAATAGATGTGTCGCGCTATCAAGCTGCGCGACGGCTTCCAATACATTCCCCACGCCCTTAAACGCATGCGCTTTATCCAATCCACCGAGAAAAAAGACGGTCGGCGCGCCTTCGGGTACGGCAAAACGCGCACGCGCGGACGGGCCGGGCGAATACACGTCCAAATCCACGCCAAACGGAAGCTCAACAAACAACGAAGGCTCTCGGCGCAGCAACCCGCGCACAGAAGAGGATGCGGCGTAATCAAAAGATGAAACCAGGATTTTCTTGATGTGTGAAAATAAAAACGGCTGTACGAAGGCGCGTTCGAGCGCGATCGGAACGGCTTCCACCAATCCATGCGGCCGCGCATCCATATGGAAGGTCATAACGATGGGCGGTAGGTCGGCTGTGGAGAGCAGCATCCGGTCAATCGTGCCGAAATACGGCCAATGTAAATGCAAAACATCAAACCCGCGCACGTGCTCGCGAATCCCTTTCAGCCAAGAGGCATTTCCGATGCGCCAAGCGGTGGGCACCTGCTTGACGAACGAGCGGTTCTCAACCGCTTCCGGGGAAAAGAGAACCGCTTCATGGCCGCGGGCGCGCAAACCCGTCACCTCGCGCATGGCGACGGTGCCTATTCCGCCATGCGGCGGAACCACGCAGCTCACATGCGCGATCTTCATACGCGGTCCAAGTCCTTCAACGCCTCTTTACGCACAAGCTCGGTAATCTCGCGCTGCAAACGGTGATGTTGTACGTACAAATTGAACGCGAGAATCAACAACAAAATAATGGCGAGATACACGGCGAGGTCCGAACCACGGCCAATGCCGACCGTATTCGCAAACCACGACGCGACCTCGGGCCGCGCGACCACGATCGCACCCGTAATCCATACGACCGACCACGCAAGCGCTTCAAGACGGCGGACCGCGCCTTGACGGGCGCGGCGCCACGTCAATGCAAACGCGAGCAACAATGCAATGAGGATGAAAATTTGGATAGCGAGCATAAGGGTTTAGGAAAAGGCGCCGACCAAAAGTTCCCAGACGATACGGAAGGCCGCGACCGGCGAAGACACGCCGCCCTGGCCCTTCGCCAAAGTTTCGGCCGTGTAGTGGACGCGCGCCGGCACTTCGATCCAGCGCAAATCCGAACGGGTGACGATGCGCAGGATTTCCGAGCAATGCGCCATACGGTCCTGGCGGAAATCGATTTTACGCGCCGCCGAGGCCGTCATGGCACGAAGCCCGCTTTGCGGATCCGTCACGCGGTGCGGAATGCCGAGCGCGAACGCATTGAACCGTTTCGCGGCCGCAAGCACCAAGCGCCGCGCGAAGGGAATGGACTCCGACTCATTCCCAAGAAAACGCGAACCAAACACCACATCCGCTTTCCCCTGCTTCACCGGCTCAAGCAAGGCGGGAACGTATTCCGGATCATGCTGGCCGTCAGCGTCCACGTGCAGAACGATATCAGCTCCAAGCTTCAGGGCTGCATCCGTTCCCGTACGCAAAGCCGCGCCCTGCCCGCGGTTCAATGAATGACGCAGGACGATGGCGCCCGCTTCCTTCGCGCGCAGAGGCGTCGCATCGCCGGAACCATCATCCACGACCACAATCGCATCCACCAATGGCTTCATGCCTAAAATCGCCCCGGAAATGCGGGTTTCTTCGCGAAAAGCGGGCATGACGGCGATAACCTTCATCCGCCTAACCTTAGCCTAATTTTCAGGTAAACGCCAAGTTATTGCCCAAAGCTCCGGAAACCCGTCAACAAGGTCTTATTCGCAATGGTGTAATCAATCGCTTTTTTGAGACCCTCGTCCAAAGTCACGAGCGGGATCCAGCCAAGGCTTTCTTTCGCCTTTGAAATATCCGGCAATCCAAGCTGGCTCATGAAAAGCAATTTATCTTTGAAGATGATTTTGGAAGATGAGCCCGTCATCTCGATGATGCGGTTCGCCACGTCCACGATCGGCACGTCCACATCGCTGCCGATATTCACCGGGCCGATATCCACCGCCGCATTCATGAGCTTGATGAGGCCGTCCACCACATCGGTTACATAGACGAGCGAGGTTTGGAAAGAGGCATCGCCAAAAATTTCGAGATCCAGGCCGTCGAGCGCATTCGTCACGAAGTCCGGCACCATCTGTCCGTCGAACAAAGGCATGCGGGGACCGTAGGTGCGGAAAATGCGGGCAATGCGCGCGTCCACGTTGTGGACTTGCTTATACGTCGCGCAGCAGGTTTCCGCGAAGCGTTTACCCTCGTCGTAACAGGCGCGCGGGCTCAGCACGTCGGTGGAACCGGTTTCTTCTTCCTTGAATAGATGGCCGTCTGCCGGACGCGGGCCATACACCACCGAGGTGGACGTGTGCACGAACTTCGCTTTATAGCGCACGGCCAAATCAAGCGCGTTCTTCATGCCAAGCGAGTTGGCATAGAGCGTCGCCATGCGATGCTGCTCGAACTGTTTAGGGCTGGTCGGACACGCGAGGTGATAAATTTCCTGGATGCCTTGGAATTTCACTTTGAAACGCGCGAGCTCCGGAAACGCTTCCGGATCAAACGGCGTATTGATGTCGTGGCGGATGAATTCAAATTCCGGATGGCGGAGCAAATGGTCGATATTCGCCTCCTGGCTCGTCGAGAAGTTATCAAGACAAATGACGCGCGCGTCCTTCAACAGCGCTTCGCACAAGTGCGAACCGATGAATCCGGCTCCGCCGGTCACCAGGACGATTTTTTTGTCGAACATCGTGTCTGCCATACGTTTATTGGCCGAAAGACGGCGTGAGTTGGCGCTGGGCGCGCGCGTAATCAATCATGCGGCGCAGTCCGTCTTCGAGACGCACGAGCGGCAACCAACCCAGGACTTGGCGGGCTTTCCCAATATCCGGCAACCCGGCTTCATACGATGTCCCGTTCTTGGACGGTTCAAAACGCACGCGCGATTCCGTATCCGTAAGCTTGATGATTTGCGCGGCAAGCGAGGAAAGATAGTGCTCCTGGTCCGAACCAAGATTCACGACCGTGACGTCAATTGGCGAATTCATGTGGCGGACCAATCCGTCCACGATATCGGAGACAAAACATAAACCCAGGCGCGCATCCTCGGCATACGTGAGCTCGATATCGCGGCCTTCCAACGCGGCATTGATCATGTCCGGCACCAGGTTGCCGTCAAACAATTTCATGCGCGGGCCATAGGTGCGGAACAACCGTGAAATCTTCACGTCCACGCCATACACATCCTGATACGTGTAGAGAATAGCTTCGCTGAAACGCTTCCCTTCGTCATACGCTCCATGCTTGGTGAGATGGTCGAGCACGCACGGATCGGATTCCGAAACGAACGGCCGGTCCGGGTTGCGCGGACCGTACAAAGCCGAGGAAGACGCGTACAGAATCTTCGCCTGGTTTGCGACGGCGATATCCAAAACGTTTTTAATGCCGATAGAGTTCGTGAGAACGGTCGCGATCTTAAAATCTTCAAAATGACGTTTCGAAATCGGGCATGCGAGGTGATAAATTTCCTGGATACCCTGGAATTTCACCTTGAAACGGTCGAGCTCGGAAAAATCGTTCAAATCAAACGGCTGGACGATGTCGTGGTTGATGAATTCAAAATTCGGATTCTGGAGCAGATGCTCGATATTGGAAACCGAGCTGGTGGAAAAATTATCCACGCAAATGACATGGTGGTCTTTGACCAACGCGTCACACAGATGCGAGCCGATAAATCCGGCCCCGCCGGTCACCAGGATATTTTTACGCGAAAAGACAGGCTTCGAAGAGGGCATGCGGGAAGTATATCACGTTTAGCCGCCGGAACGTGGACGAAACGTAAAATACCTGTGCATGAGAAAGGTGTAACAAGCACAGATCATCCCCACGAGCAGGATGACGAGATAATCAAATAGGCCGAGGACCACATGACCGATCCAAAACAGGAAGGTCTGTAAAAAAGTCACGCTTCCGGCCACAAACGCATACCATGCGATCTGCTGGATGTTGGTCTCCTTGGCGCGATAGGTCCAAAAACGATGTGCAAGGTAATTAAACAGGACGGACAAACAGCTGGCCGCGACGTTCATGATGACGCGTGCCTCATCCGGAGCGCCGGGAAACAGGAAGCGCGACTGGAGCGTATAGGCGCCGATATACACGATAAAAGACGTGCCGCCGACGACGACGAACTTGATGATGGTCTTGGCTTCGCGCTTCGCAAAAGCCGTCGCTCGCCGGATCATAACGGGAAGAAGAATCGTAAGAGCTTTTGGAGCCCGGCGGAACGGCTCACGTTGGCCGCTTGCGGGCGCGCCAACCCCATCACCGCACGCTCGACATTCAAACGCCCGCGTCCCAAGCCGCCGCGGACCTCCTCGCGCTGGATCTCCTCGATCGGATCCGCCGTGCTCACCAAGCGCTGGTAAATCTCTTTCGCCCTCCATTGGGGCCGCAACCCCTTCACGAGGGCCGCTGCCCCGGCGACGAGCGGCGCAGCCGCAGAGGAACCCGTGATCCCGGAGATAAACGCCGTACTCGAAGCCGTGTCCCCGTCTTGAAGCGGATGCGCGGCCACGAATTCAAACCCGGGCGCTGAAATCCCGACGCAGGTCCGGCCATAGTTCGAGTACGGCGCCTTTTGATCCAGCGCATCCGTCGCGCTCACCGTCAGAATCGCCGACGAACCCGGCAAACTGCAAGCCGGGAACAACGGGAATGTCTCCAAATCAATGCCAAGGTCAGAACGATCGTCATTTCCGGCCGCGACGACCACCAGGACGCCGGCTTTTGATGCCTGATACAACGCGAATGCCAAATCCGGATCAGGTTCGTAGCCTGCCAAGCTCATATTGATGATGTGCGCGCCATTGATCACCGCATACCGGATCGCCTTCACCATATCGGGCACGTTTCCAAAACCGTTTCCATCCAATACGACGAGCGGCATGATCTTCGTCCGCCAGCTCACGCCGGCGACGCCATATCCGTCATTCCCCTTTCCCGCGATGATGGACGAAACGATGGTCCCGTGAGCCAGCGCTTCATCCACCTGGTTACGTACGACCATCGGGCTTGTGTCGGCTTTATTCGCCACAAAATTCCAGCCGCGCACGTCATCAACATACCCGTTATGGTCATCGTCAATTTGGTTGTCCGGGATCTCATCCGCATTGATCCACATGTTCTCGGCGATATCCGGATGGCTGGCATCGACTCCCGAATCCAAGACCGCGACCACCACCGAGGAAGACCCGGTCGTCATGTCCCACGCGCGGTCGGCTTTGATCTGGCGCAAATACCATTGTCGCTGAAACAGGGGGTCATTGGGCGTTAGCGCCAAGGCTGCCATGGGCTGGAAAAACAAAGCGCAGCCCAGAAGGGCCGCAACCAAGCGATTTCTCATGCCTAGACAGCGCATCAGGCCCATTCTACACTCGGCCTCAAACGACTGCCACACCTATGATCCAAAGCGGCCAATCAACCAAGCGCTGGATTCTGCTTCTCGGGGACCTCATCGCCCTGCAAGTCGCCTTATTTCTGACCATTATCATCCGTTTTGGCGGTTTTGACGTGGGACGCTGGCGCGTCAATTGGCCGGCATTTACCCTGGTCTCTTTGGCGTGGGTCGTCGGTTTTTATGTCGCCGGCCTTTACGAGCTGAGTTTGATCCGTGAGCCGCTCAAACTGTTCCGGACATACCTCGAAGGGATGATCGCGAACCTGGCCGTCGCGCTCGCCTTCTTTTATCTCATCCCGATTTTTGGACTCGCGCCGCGTACCATCCTCTTCCTCTTCTTCGCGATGAGTTTATTGATCGGATATTTCTGGCGCCTTGGGGCCAGCCGTTTCATCCAATCTAAATTCTCGCGCCAGCGCCTCCTCTTCGTGGGTCCGGCGGAAGAATTACGCCGCGTTGATGAATTGGTGCGCGAAAGCTCGCTCGGCATCGAAGTCGTGGCCGCCATCGCGACGTCCGGGGAAACGTATAAGCATCACGAGATCAAATGGCTTTCCGGCATCCGCTCATTCACCCAGGCGCTGAAAGAGGAGAACATCAGCACCGTCGTACTCGGCGTGAAACCCGATACGATTCCGGAATTGAAAGAAGAATTGTATCGCTCGCTCTTCACGCCGGTAGACATCCTGGACCGCGCGGAAATTGAAGAGGCTGCTACGGGACGCATTCCATTGTCGTATGTGAGCGAGACGTGGTTCCTCCATCACTTGAAGGAAAATGAGAAAGCCTGGTTCGAAGCATTAAAGCGCATCGTGGATATTTTGATCGCGATCCCCTCCGGCCTCGTTACGCTCGTGATGTATCCGTTCGTGGCCATCATCACCAAACTCACTTCACCCGGGCCGGTCTTCATCAAACAGACTCGCGTAGGATTGGGTGGTAAGCCATTCACGCTTGTAAAATTCCGTACGATGAAAGTCCAAAGCGCGGGAGGCTTGAGCGAACCGAATGGCCCGCAATTCACCTCCGACGCCAAGACGGACACGCGTATTTTCCCGTTTGGCCGCTTTATGCGCCGGGCACGCATTGATGAGTTGCCGCAGGTCTGGAACGTCATCAAAGGCGATTTGTCCTTCGTGGGTCCGCGTCCGGAGCGTCCGGAATTCGTAGAACCCTTGTTGGAGCGCATGCCCTATTACGGCCTGCGCCACCTTACGCGCCCGGGTTTGACGGGCTGGGCGCAAGTAAAATTTCTCACCCCAAACGCCACCATCGACGATAACTTGAAAAAGCTGCAATACGATCTCTACTACATCAAAAACCGCTCGCTCTTGCTGGATGCGCTGATTCTCCTCAAAACCGTTGGCGTCGTCCTGCGACGCCAGGGAACATAAAAAGAAAAGCTCTCCGACATTCCATCGGAGAGCTTTTTCTTATACCAGACCCTCTTCTTTCAAAATCATAGCGAGACCATCCGGGAAACGGATACTCGGCTTCCATCCAATCAATTCAAACGTGCGGGAATGGTCAGCCTGCGTATGACGCGCTTCACCGGGACGGCCCTGCATGTATTCTTTCGGGCCGCCAAATTGGTCGGCAATGTAATTAATGGACCAATTCTCGCCCGCGCCGACATTCATCACCTCGCCCGCGCCGACATTCGGAGATTGCATGGCGAGCATGTTCGCGCGTACGACGTCGAATACATGGGTGAAGTCGCGCGTCTGTTCCCCGTCCCCATGCACGACGAGTGGCTTCCCCTCCTTTTTCTGGCGCTTGAAATGCGAAATGACGGTCACATACGCGCCCTCATCCGCCATGCGCGGACCGTACACGTTGAAATAACGCAGAGACGCCGTTTCCATCCCGTAAAAACGGTTGAACTGTTCCGCGATCTTCTCGCCGATGTATTTGTGCAACGCGTACGGGTTCAGCGGGTTCGCCGGCATATCCGGACGGAGCGGCAGAGTTTCTTGCGCGCCATACGCCGATGACGATGCGCTATAGATAACTCGCTTCACCTTCGCATCGCGCGCCGCCACGAATACGTTGAGCGTTCCCATCACGTTCGCTTCCGCCGCCGGAATAGGATGCTCGATCGAAAACGGAATGCGCGGCAATGCCCCGACGTGAAACACCCCGTCCACCCCAACGAAATGCGGCGCGATCTCATCCAACTTGGTGAAATCGGCTTGGATAAATTCGGCTCCGGATGGAACGCGCTCGCGTTTGCCGGTGGACAGGTTATCAATGACTCTCACCGTGTGGCCGTCACGGAGCAAGGCTTCGACCAAGTGCGAGCCGATAAAACCGGCGCCGCCGGTGACAAGATAGGTGGACATACGAATCATCCACAGGACACCATAAGAAATCCCTTCGGGCAAGAAAAGACCGCCCCGCCCTACAAGAGGACGACGCGGTAGAGACCCAACATGACGGTTGCGCCGCACACGGCTACGGCCAACAAGGCCCGGTCACGCCAACGAGGCATCGGAATTTCCTTGAAGATCAGGACGCCGATGAGAAGCGGGAGCACCAGCTCCGTGACCTGGAAGATCGGTTGCGAGATAGAAACCGGAGCCTCGCGGTAGGTGTGGAACCCGAAGGTGAAAGCCGTCCAAACGAGCAAGGCGAGCGCTCCGACCTTCCAAAGCACGCTCCAGCTGAACGCCAACGACTCTTCCTTGCGGCCGAAGGTCGCCACCAGACCGAAGCTGCCGAGCAAGGTTCCGCTATACCATGCGAGGGCGTAGGACGAGAGCGACATCCCCTCGATCGCCAACGCGCGCTGCGAGAATACGGCTACGCCCCACACCGCGCTGTACACGGCGATGAAGAGAAAGATCTTGCTCCCCACCTTCTCGTCTTTTTTCCGAGTGCTGAAGGTGTAGGCCACCGTGCCGAATACGCACAGCAAGATGGCGGTCGCCACGGCCGGCATGGCGAGCTGATGCGCTTCTCCGAGGAAAAGCATGCCGAGCCCGATAGCGATCAAGTCGTCAGCCTGGGTAAACAGCGAGTTCTTCACCATGCTGATCTCGATGGCGCGCCACTGGGAGTAGACCGCGAGCGCGTTCACGATGCCAAACGCGAAGATGGCTGCGAAGCGCCAGTCGAACACCAGAGCATCCCCCGACAAGACGGCGAAGCCAAGCGTGAACAGAATGCAATAGGCGAACTGGAGTGCGATGCGGCGCGAGCGTCCCGGAAGCCCCGAGAGCTTCTTCACCGCATACGGAAACCCGATATGCGCCGCAAGCACTCGAAACAGCACCAGGATTTGCCAGGGCATACTGCCCTCCCTTCTGTCTGCAAAATTTCAATGTCCCACCAAAATAGGGCGTTCGAGTAATAACAAAAAATCGATCCCCGGTCAAGGAGTCACCATCTCGAGAACATCCGCATGTTCGGTTCGACCGATATGGGTAAATCCCCTTCCCATCAAAAACGCCAATGCCGCGCCGTTATTCGGAACGACCTCGACTCTTATGCGGGTTCCGGATGATAATTCCTTCAAAGACCCATCCAATAAAAAGCTTCCGAATCCTTTATTGTGATGCTCCGGATGGACGAGCATAGACAGCTCGTAGCCCCCGTCTTCATGAGGATCGAACCGGCAAAAACCAAGCACCCGGTCCTCCGACTCGATAACATAACAGATCGCGCTCTCCGTAGCCTGGTGTGCGCTTTCAGGTGAAAAGGCGCGCGAAATTGGATGGTCCAGGATGTCCCGAATCGCTTCGGAATCCCGGGCCTGGGCTGGACGGACTCTCATAACTTCATCGTAGATCAAGCACCCGCCTTGCGGAAGTACGCCATGTTCTCCAAATCGTTCTGCAAATCATTCCCCTTCTTTGGCGTCTCGAACACAAGACGCGCATCGTACGGAAGCGCTTCGAGCTGAGCCTTCACGAAGGCAAAGTCATAATCGCTATCCCACAAGTTCTCATGCTGAGCCCTCATCTCCGAAACGGTCCCGCCGGAAATATGGAAGTAAGCGGGCTGAAGAGTAGCGAGTCCGGTTCGGATGTATTCACGATGATCCATTTTATGGAATGCGGCTGCCTTCGCCGCCTTCTCAATATCAAAACAAATCGGCTTTAATGCTCGGATGCGTTTAAGGGTTTCAAGATCGTGAGCAAAAAGGCGGTCGCCAAGCGTGTCCAGGCCTGGCATATTCTCGATAAGCAAACGCGGTTCATCTATTTTTGAAAGCTCGCGCTCAAATGTGGCGAAATCCGGAATGGAGCGTTCATAACCCGGGTGCACGACAATGGTGCTGGCCTTCAATTCATCCGCTGACTTTTGGGCGCGACGCCAAAGAGTGAGCTCAGCCTCTCCAAAAATAAACTCATCAAGCTCGTGCGGCGCATGCACACCAAAAGGAATGCCCGACAGAAGCTTCAAACCATCCGCATCCATGGGCTTCTCCGGATGGAAATACATCTCGATAAAATCGAACGCGCCTTCTTTATACCGTTGAGCCGCCTCTTCGAATAAGTGGCGGTTCCCGGTCCACAGCTTCAGTCCGTAACGGATCATATGCTTTTGACCGCGGCTTCACGCGCATGCGCGATCAAACCGCCCGTGCGACCGAGGATGAAAAGCGCGTCGGCGATTTCATCCGGCCAATCTACGTCCGCGCATAAAGCGCCGATAGCACCATCCACGTTCATGGGCATGGTCTTTCCTTTTGCGACAGACAGCGCTTCGGCGACTTCAAATCCGAAAGCGAAATGCGGCAAATCAATGGCCTGTTCTTTCGCGACGCGATGTAATGCGATGGTGCGCGGATCGCGCTCGTAGATGCGGTGCCCAAATCCCAAAAGACGATTCCCCGCCCTCAATTCCGCTTCGACGAGTTCTTTGGCATCTTGGCCCAAATGCTCGCGCAGCCACTTCGCGCAGGCGCCGCCGGCATTCCCATGCTTGGTATCCAAAACGCCGATACCTGCCGCCACCGACTGCGCCAAAGGCTTGCCCGCGCCGGCCGCCAAACGCGCGGCTTGGGCGCTCGGCGGTTCGGCTCCATGATCCAGGCTCGCAATTAAGCAGGCTTCAAAAATAGCGAGCTCGGATTCTTTCGCATCACGTCCAAACCAAGCTAGAAAAGTTGCGGCGACAAAAGAACCGCCAATAAAACCAGCGAGCGGTTCACCGCGCAAAAGATATCCATCGGGATGTTCTTCGCCGATCTTGGTTGGGTCAGACATAGGTTTGTTTCATGAGGGATACGAATTCCGCAACGGTCGCGGCACAGGCAACCCCCTGTTTGCGAATATCCTCGCGCGTTTGCACCACAGTCGGCTCGTCCTCCCCGAGGATAGTCCCCGTATGGCCATACGGCAACCCGCGAGGCAACAAATCCAGCGCCGCCCCCGGGAGCATCAAAATAAACGGTTTGGACGGCTTCCATCCTCGGCGCAATTCGCGCAGCAAGGGCTGGCCCGGCTCGGCAAACACGGCGATGCGTTTTACGTCTGGATCGGCTTCGGCGAGGGCGATCGCTTCGGACAAACCCGTCCCGACCACTTGCCCGCCTCCGATCGCCATCGCCAAACGAATGCCAAGTCCAGCACGCGACAGCGCGGCCATGAGCTCATTCGTCATTCCGCCTGAAGTGGAAATCAGCGCAATGTCCCCTTCTTTGATCTGCCCGGAAAAAGGCTTCTCCCCGCCAAGGTATCCGATGCGCATATCCGGAAAGTGCAGGACGCCAACCGAAGCCGGACCGAACAAAAGAATTCCTTTGTCTTTTGCAAGACGACGAATCTGAACCGCATCATGCAAAGCAATATTTTCCGTCAGAACATGGATGAATTGGATATTCGAATCCAAAGCCTCTTTCACCGCAGACAAAACATGGGCAGACGGAACAACAATACAGCTCACGTCTGCCGGCGGAGCTTCTTTCACGGAATTGAAGATCGGGCGTCCTTCAACTTCTTGCCCGCCTTTGCCAGGCGTAACTCCTGCTACTACGTTTGCGCCGGACGAAATCATCCAACGCGCCATACGCGACCCTTCTTTGCCGGTCATGCCCTGGATCAAGATCCGGGCCTGTGCGTTCGGAAAGCTCATAGGAGGGAAATAAGCGCTTTGGCGGATGCCTCAAGATCAATGTCCGCGCGATGGAAAAGGCATGGGATATGCTTCGCCTCAGCCCAAGCCAGCGTTTCCGTTTGCGCTTGGTCCGCGTTCGGTCCGTCACGGCGCACGACAAAGGGAATCGAAAGGCCGGCGTCATCATACGCGGCACGAATCGCCGATAGCATGGCGGCGATGTCCGTGAAGTTGGCATAAGAACCTGCCACCCAAACGGCTTTCAAGTCCGGTTTTGAAAAAACACGCAATGCCGTTTGGCGGATAACTTCAGGATCGGGATTGCCTGACAGCTCGACAAAGTTGGCGGCTTTTCCACCAGCCGCAATCAAAGCGTCCAACGCCACCAAGCTCGCACCGCCGCCAGACAAAACCAGCGCGATATCTCCGTCCAATTCAACGGATGAAACCGTGGATTCGTCTTCTTTCACGATCTTGGCGTCCAGAGCGACAAAAGAACCGTCCGCTCTTTCCGCGAGCGGATTAATCTCCAAACTCTGCAGGCGATGTGTCCGCATTCCATCCATCAATACGCGGACGAGCGTTCCAAATTTTTCATCTTGAAAAGATGCGACCAGTTGGCTGTGTGCGGTCGCGACATCCATCCCGCCTTCGCCAATATTCACGCGCCAATCTCCCGCCGCACGGTCCAAATCAATGGAAATGAACCATTGTTTTACATGAGGCGCTTCTTCTTCAACCAAGAATCCTTCGCACGAAAGCGTCCCAAGTTTTGATTTGATGTTCTCTATGATGCCGCTGATCTCTTCCGGTTTCTCAAAACGCTGGACAAGACCCGCTTTGCCTCGCCCGCCCTTCAGTACCTGGGCTTTTACATATCCCGGGCCAGAGAACGTAGCGGGTTCACCAAACAAAAAACCGACAGGAACAGCGACTCCGATCTCGCGGAGGAGACGTTTCCCGTCGGCTTCGATTAATTTCATACGTTGCGGTGGATAAAATAAGCCACGGCTTCCGTTTCACGCTCTAATTGAAAACCCGTCTTTTCCATTAAGGCGCGCGAAGCTGCATTACCCGTCAAAACTTCGGCATACACTTTATCACCCGATGGAATTTGGAGAAGCGCCTCGCGCACCAAGGCCGAACCGATTCCGCGCCCCCGCGCTTCCGGATCAACGGCCACCGACAATAAGCAACCGCCATCGGCGCGCGCATCCAAACGACAGTACCCGTTTACGGTTCCATCCGTTTCTGCGACCAAACACATGTTTACCTTGCTATCAACATATTGCCGGCCAAACCAGGCTAAGTGATCTTCCCACACCAACGGTTCCTGGTGATGGAAGAATACGCGCGACTGGGGATGGTTCCGGATTTCGAATACGCGACGCGCGTCTCCCGATTCGGCGCGACGAACCATCATACGGAGTCTTTTTTGATTGAACGCTCCAAATGAAAGGCTTCCGCAAACTTTAAGCCGGCCTCCAATCCACGGTATTGGGCCAGGATCTTCAAACCTTCGGCCGAACGTGAGTGAGGATAGTCGCGAATCTCGCTCTTATACTTTTTGAAAGCTTCGATTTTCTGATCAATGGTATTTTCAACGTTCACATAGACGTTCGGACGGAATGGCTCTTCCTGCTTGCTCTGCCATTCGGTGGAAGAAAGCGTTTCGAACGTAAAAATTTCGGCAGGCGCGTCCGCATTGCACGGGCGACAAGCCGTCATGACCGCTTCAAAGGTACGGCGGTGATCCACATTCAAATCCTTACCGTGATGGGTATAGATCGTGTCCGGTTTAAATTCAGCAATCTTCTTCTCGACTTCTTTCGCGATGAGAAGCAACGCCACCGTATCAAACGCATTGTCGGGAAAAGATCCGAAAGACACCGACGCGAATCCGATCGTCTTCCCCGCTTCTTCGGATTGCGTTTGCAGCTCCTTGAGCTCTTCTTGGTTGCCCTGCTCGCGCGACATGATCCCTTCGCCCAAAATCAAGGCTTCGACCAGGTCGCCATTCTTTACATGGGCAGCCAAAGTCGCTCCTGCGCCGAGGAGTTCGTCATCGGGATGCGCGGCAACCACGAGAATGCGTTTCTGGGACATGGGGTCAGGGGCGGCTATAATTCGAACCGCTTTCCATCGGAACGGATTACCGTGTTTTGCTCTATTTGTAAAGCAGCAAGATAGCCGCCATACCCGGCGCCCAGATCAATGTTCAAATAGCCGCCATGCAAAGCAGGCTCCGTCGCGAGATGGGTATGTCCGCCCACCACAACCAGTCGTCCGAGATATTTTTGCTCGAGATCCATCCGTTCCGGTCGGAGAAAAAAATTCGCCTCCTCGATGACCAGCGGCTCCTGGTTGAGCTGCTCAGGCTTGAGACCCGCGTGGATCGCCAAATAGCCCTTCACGATCACGTACGGCCGGCATGCCGAAATCAAATCAAGATAGTCTTTCAACAGATCCTTCAAATGCTTTCTGCGCTCCGGCTCGAGCAACCGTTCCGGTTCCGGATCAAATTCCCTGAGCGTCTCCAGGCCGCCGTAGTGTAAAAGAAATTCACGGCGGTCTTCACGGCCTTCCCGAAGGAATTGGTCCCAAACATATTCGTGATTGCCGAGAAGAAAGGTGCACGCATGCTTGGCGCGAAGCTGGTGTAAACGCGCAAGCGTTTCTCGAGTGCCCGAAGTCTTATCCAAATAATCGCCGAGAAAAATCAATTCGTCGGCAGCCTGTAATCCGAGCTGGGCAACCAAGGCGTCCAAGGCCGCGAAGTTCCCGTGCAGATCGCCGATGACGTATTTCATGGCCGGATGAAAACATTCTCCTCGTAACGGTACAAATACACGCCCGACTTCATTGTGGGGATACGCGCAATCTTTTCTTGTCCGCGGGTTTTGACGAATAAATCCAATTCATTCCCAAAGGCCACATCCGTAAGCACGGAAGACGTGGAAAGTCTCGGGTTTATCTCAAATACGTATGGCACGCCTTTAAAAAGTTTCAGCTGTACGTTGAACGGTCCCGCTGGCTTGAAACGCTCGACGATTTTTTTGCACAATTCTTCGATGACGCGATTGCGTTCCGTCACGGCAACCCGAGTGATTCCGCGTTTGTCGATAACACGCTTCGGCACGATACCGATCAAACGATTCCGATCATTCACGATAACCGAAACCGTCCACTCCACCCCTTCGATGTGCGGTTGTACCAGGACATCCGAAAAACGCTTGCCATATAATTCAAGATATCCGCGCAAAGCCGATGCGCGCTCGACGCGATGCACGCCCTTGGATCCGCGGCCATAAACCGGTTTCACAATGGCGGGATACCGGACATTTGACGCTTTCGTGTACGGAAGCAAATGGGAAATCCCTTCCCGGTCCAAAACCTTCATCAAGCGCGTCTTGTTCAAGCACAGCTTGATGAAATCTTCCCGGGGAATAATGGCCGTGACGTTCGGGTGCTTGGCACGATACTGGCTCACCGGCACCAATTCTTCGTCGGCGCCCGGCAAAATGACGTCGATCTTCCAGCGCTTGACCAAACGGTGGAGCGTTGAAGGAAAACGTTTGTCATTTCCAAATGGAATGCGCGCAAAGGGAAAACCCTGAAAACGGGCAATAGTCTTGTCGCTCGCATCCGCCAAAAAAATTCCGTACTGTTTTTTCAGATACTTGGCATAATACAAGCTCGCGCTGCCGCCCGCGCAGGTAATGAGGACGTTCAGCTTCTTTTTCGCCATATCAAGTTTTGGCACGCGTCTCCATGCCCTCGACCAGCGGCCAGGCCAGCGGCGTGCCCAGTTCGATATCTTGCGTGGCCGCCTTGCCCAGCACTTCATCCAGATACCGCGTTTCAAGACCGTTGGCTGGACGAATATCCTTCACGTTCTCCATGGAGAAAATTTCTCCCTTTTTCATGTCTTTGGACACGAAAAGCGAACGACGGAACCCGCGATTATAGGCTTCGGCTTCGTTTGCCGGGCCGTAATGCACCTTGCCTAAAGCGGTTTCCACACGGCGGATGCCATCCACCATTTTGCGCCAATCATCCGATTCGATGGAAAAACGCGCATCCGGACTCGCATCCGCACGGCGTGCCGTCACATGCTTCTCAATAATCGACGCGCCAGCCGCCACCGCTAGGATCGGAATCTCAGTCCCAAAATTATTATCTGAAAAACCGCTGACGACCCCGTACTTCTCTCCCAAATCTTTTATGGTTCGCAAATTTATTTCCTCAATCGGAGGATTCTCCGCATACATGCTCACGCAATGCAGCAAGGCGATATCCTTGGCCCCATGCTCGCGCAAGATGGAAACGGAATAATCAATTTCTTCCGGCGAAGCAAAACCGACTGACATGATGATGGGCTTACCCGTTTTCGCGACGCGCTTCAGCAAAGGAATGTCCGTGGCTTCGTATGAAGCGATCTTGTAGCACGGGACGTCCATCGACTCTAAAAAATCCACCGCGGTATCGTCGAAAGGCGTCGAAAAAAACATCATCCCCAACTCTTCCGCAAGCTTTTTCAGCTTCGGCTGCCATTCCCAGGGGCAATACGTCGTTTGATAGAGATCGTAAAATGATTTTCCGCCTTTCCATGATTCCGGATTGTCTTTGCCGCCGACCAAGAACCACGGCTTATGCGAATCAATGGTGATGGTGTCGGGCGTATAGGTCTGCATCTTTACCGCGTCCGCACCGGCCGCAGCCGCCGATTTGATAATCTCCACCGCGAGATCGTAATTCTGCTGATGGTTAGAAGAAACTTCAGCCACGATAAAACATGGATACCCTTCCCCGACCATACGATTGCCGATTTTGATTGCGGGCATAGGTATTAAACGGCGTAATTCTGATACTTCTTGATCAAGTTGCCGTCCGCATCCCGTTTCAGAGAACCGTCAGCTTCCAATTCGAACAAAGACTTGTCCGTAAATGAATCAATGACGCGGTCAAACTCTTCCTTGGTGATGCCGAAAAATTCGATAAATTCGGCCGCGCCCTTCTTGGGATATTTCCCATCGTACTGTTGAACGAGCTTCACGCCTTCTTCGCGCGTCATGCGTCCATTGCGGATATCAATGCTGACATGGTCCGTCGTGCGCCCGAAACCGAATTTCGTGAACTTAAGATAGTCATGCACGGCCACCAGGTTGTCATCGAGGTTTTCGTAATTGGTATAGGTACCTTCCACCGGACCGTCTTCCTTTACCGAAAAACCGTTCTTGATGATCGGTTCGAGTTGGGCGCGGGCATCCCACTTAAAGTAGTAACCCAAGAACGCGCCCTGGATACCGACGGCATCCAATTCTTCATCCGAAGGATAGATATAGGAAATGAGATCTTTTTGAGAGATTCCCTCCACTTTCAGCATGTCTTCCACGCGATGGCCAAGCAATCCGCCGAATTCTTCGAGCCACCGGCGGTTGAGGACGTTCTTCATGCGCGCCGCCTTCGGACCGCCGTATTCCAGCTGCGAATTCTCCCCCCAAATGATCAGCGGGATCTTGAGCGCGACCGCAAGCCGTACCGGGACGGTAAAAATACCGACATGATTCGGCCATTCGCCATCGCCCACACGTCGGAACCCTTCGAGGCACATTTTCTTATAGGCTTCCGGATTCTTACGGAACTCAATCAAATCCGAACCTCCCAGCATCTGTTTGATATTGTTCAGGTTCTTCACGCCCAGCGGAGTGCGGTTGGTCGCCTCGAAACACACGAGCAACGGATTCATCTTATAAATCTCCTTCAGCACATACACTTGGTACGTGCTGTCCTTGCCGCCCGAAACGGGAACGATGCAGTCGTAATTATTCGGATTCTTCCCGCGGTATTGCGCGACCAATTCTTCGAATTCCTTTCGGCGGCTGTCCCAATCGATTTGATTCTTGAGCTCGGCCGAGCGGCAGGCATCACAAACGCCCTCAGCATCAAAACTCAGGTCGGGTTTGGTGCTCGGCATCACGCAATGGCGGCAATAGGCGAACATAGTCCAAAAAAGGCTTACGCCTTTTCGAGTAAGAACATTTGGCTGACGTTTTTTCCGTCTGTCATCGGATATTTTTGTTCTTTGACAAGCTTCAGGTCCGGAAAACGCTTGAGATATTCCTGGCAGAAGTCGCGCTTCCACAATAAATCCTGGTTGCCGCGGTATTCGAGCGTGACCAATTCCGGCGCATAGTATTCGAATCCCCAAATATATTTTTTGGTCGTACGGTGCAATTCATCCATGGCACGTCCCATATCATCGGGGGAAATGTGGATGAGGACGCCGGACATGTAAGTCAAATCGAACTCCCCGTCGGCGAACGGCAGCGCGAACGCAGATCCCTCGATCACTTTGACTTCAGGATAGAGGCGCTTCGATTCCTGCACCGCAAACGCATTCACGTCCACGCCGATCGAATTCGTAAAACCCATTTGGCGCAGGAGCTCGAGCTGGCTTCCGATATTCGCTCCGACTTCCAGGATGCGAATGGAACGGTCGAGCGAGCCAAGAAAAGCCTCATTCATTGAACGGCGCGAAACGGCGTAGTCCTTCGCGTACAATTGCTCGATCTCTTCGATCGACTGTGGATTGCGCGTCACGTAGGCATTCCCGAAATCGGAACTCCACGCGGCGGCTTGTTTGGGCAGGGATGAGGCGTCCATAAGAATGGATGCATTCCATCAGTTTGAGGCACGCATGTCAACGCCATTTTTGGCTAAAAACTCTTTGAAATTGGCCGGCGTGACCTGGGTATACTGGAAAACGCTTGCCGCGCATACCGCCGAAGCGCCTGCCCGGACCGCCGCGAACGCATGTTCGGGCTTCCCGGCTCCGCCCGAGGCAATCACCGGAATGCGGACCGCTTGGGAAATCGCTTCAATCAATCCCGTATCATACCCCTCCATCATTCCATCCTGATCAATGGACGTAAGAAAAATCTCACCCGCACCCAATCCTTCGGCTTGTTTGGCCCAAACGACAGCCTCAAGACCGGTGGCTCGCTGACCACCTTCGGCAAATACTTCCCAGGTTTCGCCGATACGCTTCGCATCAATGGAGACGACGACGCACTGCGCGCCAAAACGCGCCGAAGCTTCTTGAATCAACTCGGGCCGTGCAAGCGCGCCGGAGTTCACCACGACTTTGTCCGCGCCAAGATCGAGTAAGCGCTGGACATCTTCCAACGTTTTCACGCCACCGCCGACGGCCAACGGCATAAAACACTCCTTCGTGATTTCTTGGAGAATAAGCGGATCAATCCCCTGCTCGCGTGCATCAAGATCAAGCACCACCATTTCATCCACGTCGCGGCCATTGAAGACGCGCGCGGCCGCGACATAGCTCCCGATATTACGATGCTCATCAAACTGCACGCTCTTCACAAGGCGTTTATTCTTGATGGTCAGACAGGGCATCACGCGGACTTTCAACATATCAAGTGATGCTCAAAAAATTCTTGAGCACGCGCAAACCGGAAGCCTGGCTTTTTTCCGGATGGAATTGTACGCCCATGATTTTTCCACGACGCACCGCAGCAGCAAAAGGCATACCGTAGTCGCAAGTCGCGATGATATCGCCCGTATCATCCGCCATCAAAGCAAAGCTGTGCACGAAATAGAAAACATTCGGTTCGGTTCCGAGAAACAGCGCCTCCCCGGTTTTCGGCGTAACGTCATTCCAACCGACATGCGGGATGCGCACCTCTCCGGCTGACAAACGCTTCACGGTTCCCGGAATAAAACCCAAACCGTCATGCAAGCCGCCTTCTTCTCCCTTGGTGGCGAGGAGCTGCATCCCCAAACAAATTCCCAATAAGGGTTTCCCTTTAGCGATCTCATCGGCCATCACGCGATCCAAGCCGCGTTCATGAATGGCCTTCATCCCATCGCCGAACGCGCCCACGCCCGGAAGGATCAAATGAGTCGCAGCCGCGATCACGGCTGGATCCTGAGTCACGACGGATTCATGGCCAAGAAAAGCCAGCGCATTCTGTACGGATGCGCGGTTTCCCATGCCATAATCCAAAATCGCGATCATACGGACCTACGCCTTGCGTGCGACGCGCTGCTTCCAAACCTCTTCGCAATGCGCATTCAACTGGGCGATATCCGGGTGCTGGTCTAAAAACGCGAAGGCCGCGCGGGTATCGACATACGCGCCCTCAGGCGACAACGCATCGTAAATCTTCGTCATGACTTCAAAGTCTTCCGGATAATCCACGGTGAGACGGAACGGGCGCGTAAATTCCGCCGGCGCCTGCACGATCGGCGCAATCCTGAATTCGCCCTTCTTGTTTTCCCAGATATACGGAGCCACATGTTCTTTTTCGTATGTTTCCGTGGCATTTTGGAACGCCTTATCCAGGGCTGCGAAAGAAAACACCTCGACGTCAAGCCCCCTTGGATACGTACGATCACCGGGCAAAGCATTGCTCAGATAATCAAACGCCCCGCCCGAAAATGCTTCCACGCAGGCATCCAGCGTTTCCGGGTCGATGAGCGGACAATCCCCGGTCACGCGGATCACCGTCGTTGCGCCATGCTCTTTTGCGGCGCCGTGGTAGCGGGCAAGCACGTTATCCTCCGATCCGCGAAAACAGGCGAACCCTTCTTGGGCGCAAAACGCCGCGACGGCGTCGTCAGCTTGAGCGGTGGTCGTCGCCACCACGACCTCGTCAATCTTTTTGGCGCGGCGGCAACGGTCTACCACATGCCAAAGCAAGGGCTTGCCGCCCAGCAGCATTAACGTTTTTCCCGGCAAACGGGTCGAACCCATGCGGGCCTGGATCACGCAGACGACTTTGTTCATACGGTTTAGGAAAAGAGTTTGGTGAATTCATTGATCACTTTATCCTGATCCGCGTCGGACAGCGACGGGAACAAAGGCAGGGAAATTTCACTGGCAAAAAACGCTTCGGCCTTTGGGCATTCGCCCTTCATATAACCCAGCTTCTGGTAATACGGATGATGGTGTACCGGAATATAGTGGACCTGCACTCCGATCCCCGCTTCGCGCAATTTCGTAAAAAGCTCGTCGCGTTTGCTCGCCCATTCACCCGTCAAACGGACTGCGAACAAATGCAAACCGTGGCGGACGCCGGGACGCGTTACCGGCAAATGCACTGGCAAACCGGCCAAAGCTCCATGATAACGCATCGCAAGGCGTTCACGCGCTTCCAAAAAACGATCGAGCTTGCCGAGCTGGGACAAACCCAGGGCACTTTGGATATCGGTAAGCTTCGCATTCAAACCCAACTCCTGCATTTCATAATACCAAGCACCCGGTGACGGATTCACAAAATCTTCTTTCACGATCCCGTGCAAACGGAAAGCGCGTAGTCGTCGGGCATACTCGTCATTATCCGTGGTCACCGCTCCGCCTTCGCCCGCGCAAATCGGTTTCACCGGATGAAAACTGAAGGTAGTCATGTCCGCCAAGGAACCGACCGGCTTGCCGTCCAAGGTCGCGCCGAGCGCATGCATCGCATCGTCAATCAAAACGAGATTATGTTTTTTCGCAATTTCACGTAGACGAGTCAAGTCAGCCGGATGTCCGCCGTAATCTACCGCCACGATCGCCTTTGTTTTGGACGTGATCGCCGCTTCGACGGCGGAAGGATCGATCGTGCCCGTATCTTCTTCAATATCAACAAAAACGGGCTTGGCACCGAACCACAAACCGGCATTCGACGTGGCACAGAACGTAAGCGGCGTCGTGATGAATTCATCCCCGGGCTTGATACCCATCGCGAAAAACGAACCCATGAGCGCAGCCGTGCCATGGGAAAACGCGACGGCATGTTTGGTACCCGCGCGCTTTGCCAAGGCCCGTTCAAACTCTTCGACCTTCGGTCCCTGGGTAACCAAATCCGAACGCAGTACATTCACTACGGCTTGGATATCGTCTTCCTCAAGCGTCTGACGTGCGTAAGGGATCATATTATTTGCTGCCCACGTCGTAATGAACGCCGCCATTCGCTTCAAACAACTCTTTCAGCGAAACCATGCGCGTCCCTTTAGGCAATCCCATCGTTTCGAGCGCCGCGCGGATTTCACGGTCGTAATCAATGGGGCAAATCAATAACACGTCCACCGGGTTCGTCAGCAACGCTTGTGGAGATTCAATCGGGCTCCCCATGCCGGCCATACGCTTCCCATGTTTTCCGATATCAGAATCAAACAAACGCGGCTCATTCGCAAAACGCAGGACGCCTTTCAGTACGATACTGGCTCCGTATAATCCAATGCGTTGGCCCTGGGCTTCCGCTTCATCGATGATGGCCTGCATAGCCGCCAGGTTTTTCTCATAGGCATCGGAAAATGCCTGCAAGAGCGGAGCATCCGAAACGGGCGTCCCCGATACGGACCGTTCATCCGCGCGCAGGACTCCCCAGGCGTACAAAATCGAGCGCAACGGAGAAGAACGGACCACGACATCGCGCAGACCGGCAGCCTCCAATACGCCGCCGAGCGTCTGGCCCGTAAAATAGTTCACGTGTTGGTGCGAGAGGATGGACACGTCCCCGACGCGCAACTTCTTTTCACATTCAGGCACGGCTAAAAATACGACACCGCCGGGATTGAGACGCTTCGCCATGGCGCTGATGATCACTGACGGGTTCTCGATATGCTCCATGACCGCATGGCTAAAGATGACATCAAACGTCCCGGTCAACTTGTCCGTCGGAAAAAAATCCTGGACCAAGGGAATCCCGTATTTCTTACTCCCGACATTCCCCTCATCTCCCGGTTCCACGCCAATGACGGACTTCGCACCAAGGCCTTTCAGCAAATGCAGCAGGAAACCGTAGGAAGATCCGATCTCCAAAAAATCCGAATCTTCGATCCGCTTCCCAACGGCACGCAAGCATCCGGCAAGCTCATCCACGATCTCCTGACCCTGACGCGTGGCGAATTCACTTTCACCCAGCGGCGTCGAACCATAGCCCCCGACTTCGTAATAATGCTTGAGCGCGGCCTGGATTTCCGGGTTCATCTTTTCCACGATCACTCCGGAGACGGGATCGATTTCCAACGTAAAATCCAAACGCTCGGGCAAAGCGGGATCAGGCGCTTGGGCAAAGCCAGCTTCAAATGGGAATTGTTTCAAGGTCAACTGGTCCATACGCAAGCCCTTATAATACCTTAGAGGCGAGCTTGGGCAAGCAATTCGCGTAAACTGTTTTCATCAAGCCAAGACGAATTGCGGTCGCTCGAATACACAAAATTCGGATCCACGGCGCGCGCGCCCATCTGGATCCACGGATCCGGCTTGGCGGTCTGCGGATGCACGACGTACACGTCGTCGAATTCGACGGTGTGGCGCATCTCTTCAACCGTCACCAGAGTCTCATGCAGCTTCTCCCCCGGACGGATGCCGATAATTTTCATTTCGCATTCCGGCGCGACCAACTTTATTAAATCCGCCACGCGCATGCTCGGAATTTTCGGGATGAAGATTTCCCCGCCCTGCATTTCGCGCAATCCGTTCAAAACGAGCGAAACGCCCTGGTCAAGCGTGATCCAAAAACGCGTCATCTCTTCATGCGTCAAATTCACTACGCCGTTTTTGCGCTGCGCTTCAATGATATGAAGGATGGAACCACGGCTCCCAAGGACATTCCCATAACGCACGCAGGCGATTTTTGTTTTGCCGGCGCTATAGGAATTCGCGTTGATACAAATCTTTTCAGCGCACAGCTTGGTCGCACCGTATAAGTTCGCCGGGCTAGCGGCTTTGTCGGTGGACAAAAACATCACCTTTTCCACTCCGTTGTCGATGGCGGCATTGATCACGTTTTGGGTACCGATGATATTCGTTTGCACGGCTTCAAACGGCGAGTATTCAAGCAATGGCACGTGCTTAAGCGCGGCGGCATGAATCACGACATCAACGCCCTCGAATGCGCGGTCGAGACGCGCCGCATCACGCACGTCGCCCAAAAAGAACGCCAGACGGTTATCGTAGCCTGTAAACGATGCCATCATCTGGGACTGCTTGAGCTCGTCACGGCTAAAGACGATCACGCGGGCGGCTTGGGAGAAATCCAAAAGCGTGCGGACGCAATTTTGCCCAAAAGACCCGGTTCCGCCGGTCACTAATATCCGCTTTCCAGCGAGAAAATCCAAATTCATAGACGGCTGAGACCTTACACGCCTCCGTTGGCTAAGGCAAGGCTATTTCCACCGCCCGGCTGACGGTCCGTATCCCAGGTACGGGAAGCGGCGGATTCGTCTTTCCGAGGTCCGGCCAAATGCTCCAAACGGCCTTTCCGCAGGCGGCGGCATGCGCCAGCGCCATGGTGGACATGCCGACAATCACCCGGGCCCGGGCCAAGTCCACTAAAAGCTCGGGCTCATCGGAAATTTCCACTCCAAATGATTGATACTTCTCCTTCGATTCCGAAGGATGCATGCGCACGACCAACCGATACGTTGAGCCTTTTACACGCGAAATCAAATCCTGCAAAACACTGAACTCATCAAAAGAGACTTCTTGATGGTCTCCAAAGATCGTCGTCGGCTCACTCATCGGCTCACTCAAGAACAAAATAAGATCCGACTCTTCTTTTGTCTTCGATTGGATGGCGGAAAACGACTCGCGGATTTCATGCATATGCTCGTTCGGGACGAGCGAGATAGACATTCCCGGGAACTCCTCCTGTGCGATGCGGATTGCCGCCTCATCGCCGACCCAAATTTCGTCCGGCAGGTTTTCTTTCCACCCTTCGCGTGGATAGCCGAAGCGCAAACGATAATTCATCCAATGGTCGAGATATACCACGGTCGGAATATTCATCCGTTTCGCCGTCTTGATGCATTCAAATTCCAACGGCGAATTCCATCCGGGGCCCGCGATCACGCGCGCGACATCCTGCAACCAGCTTTCCATGTCCGGGCTCGGCGCCTGGACGTCCAAGCCGCGCTTTTCAAACGCACGCACTGCCGGACCGGATGCGATATGGAAAAACGGCCCTTCTTCGGGATGCGCTTTGCACCAGGCAGCAATCATTTCCGCGCCGCCGGCGTCGTGGGCAATGGTGAGGGTCTTAGCCATTGAATTCATGCGCGAGCAATCCGTACTGGATGGCATCATTATATTTCCCCTCCTTCCACAACACTTCGCGCGAAACACCTTCTTTCACGAAACCGAGCGACTCCGCGACTTTTTGCATCCCGATATTCGCCGAGGAGGTTCCGCAATAGATGCGGTGCAGGTTCAATTCGCCGAAGCCGTGCTTGATAATCAGCTTCGAGGCTTCTTTCGCAATCCCTTTTCCCCAGAAATCCTTATTGCCGATGATAATCGCGTATTCGGCATGTCGGCTCGTCTTATCAATGGACTGCAAGGCCACATTCCCGATATGCGCATCGGTAACCTTGTCGCAGATGGCGAGCACCAAATCATGGCGTGGCTTGATCACGTTCTCAAAATATTCGCGCATGCGCTCGCGATCCATGGGAAAGCGGTGGTGCTCGTTGAATTGGCAGACTTCCGGATCGTTAAACCAAGAACGATATTCGTCCGTTACGTCTTCCTCTTGGATAAGGCGAAGGTAGATATTCTCCCCGACCAAAAATGCGTCCTTCATATTATTTCTTCAGCTCATCCTTATGTTCATAAACTTTCTTGAAGGCATTCACCACGTCCTGCAAATCCTCCCTCGTGGCCGGCGGGCGCATGAACTCATGTAGGAATAATTCTTTTTCGAACATGCGTTCGGTAACGGGGCAAATTCCCTTTTCGTAGCTCACTTCGCCGGTCCAGAGCGGGTTATTCTTCCATGGCCAACCATCTTTGCCGATGGCGATGCGCTTCTGGAAAATCGGCTGAAGATAGATCGGCTTCGCGAAACCATAACTTAACTGCTGGCCTTCGAGCTCGCGCAATTCCGTCGCTGGCAATTCGGCGCGTACCGCGTCGATGAAGGTATTACGATCAATCCCCGCTTCGGCCTCGATAAAGGTAAATGGCTGCACGTAATACACGTGAGTTCCGTCCTCACGAACTTTCGGCGCATGGATGCCCGGGATTTTGGAAAGCTCTTCGGCCAGGAATTCACAATTCGCGACGCGCTGGGCATTCAACTTTTCAAGCTTCTTCAATTGTTCGCGTCCGATGGCGGCCTGCAATTCCGTCAGGCGGAAATTGTGTCCGAGCATGTTCACCAAATTCGTCTCGCCCTTATCACCCACCACGGCTTCAGCATGGTTACGGATGAGCTGGAGCTTATTCGCGAGCTCGTCATCATCCGTGACGATCACGCCGCCTTCGCCGGTGTGGATATGCTTGTGATAATTCAGCGAATAGACGCCCATGTGGCCGAGCGTTCCAACGTGCTTACCTTTATACGTCGCGCCCGGAGCCTGGGCCGCGTCTTCAATTACGATCAGGTTATGTTCTTTCGCAATGGCATTGATTGCCTCGGCATTGTAAGCCTGTCCGAAAATATCCACGACGATAATCGCCTTGGTGCGCGGCGTGATTTTGGAACGGACTGATTCCGGATCAAGACAGAAATAGTCCGGCTCGATATCTGCGAATACCGGAATAGCTCCGTACCATAACGGCATGGTCGCGGAGATAATCATCGAATACGGCGACACAATCACCTCATCCCCCGGACCAATTCCGGCCGCGCCGAGCGCACAAATCACGCCCGACGTGTTCGAATTCACCGCAATCGCGTGTTTGGCTCCGCACCATTCGGCCCATTCCTTCTCAAATGCCTTCACTTCCGGGCCGCCGTAAAAATCTTCATGCCAACAACCCAGATAACGCGAAATCACACCCGAATCGATGACGCGGGCGGTGGCTGCTTTTTCTTCTTCCCCCATGGTCCGATAGGCGGGAAAGTTTTTTGTACGGACGGGCGTGCCGCCGTTGATGGCGAGGATAGGCATATTATTTTCCGCGTAAAGCGGTGCAAGACTCTTGCGTTTGTATAGCATCCTCCCCGGTGCAGATCAACGGAGTCCCCCGGCGTAAATGCGCGACGCAATTATCCACCAGGTGGTATGCGGCCATCGCCCAGCCGCCGCTCTTGAGACGCGGCTCGCCCAAGGTACGGTAACCGGGAAACTGCTTACTCTCTTCCGCTGACTGCTCCATCATCGGAAATCCAAAATCACAAAAACGTACCCGGTGTTTTTCAAAATATAAGTCCAGCTCAACAATGCTGTATTTTTTCGCATCACCCGCGATCAGATACGCCTGCTTACATTTTTCAAAAGCCAAGAACGCACCGACTCCCGGATCCTGGGAGCTCAATCCCGGCATGCGCACCAAAGCCGCCTGGCGAACTCGCTTTCCAAAAAAGAAATGCAGAAGGTCCACCATATGCGTTCCATTATGGATGATGCCATTCGCATAGGTCGCCGTAGCCGCCAGCGCCTTTCCATATTTCCCCTTGAGAAAAGCCGTGCGCGTTTCTTGGATACGCGGGTCAAAGCGGCGGCTCAGGTTCACCACCAACGGGATTTTGAGTTTTTTATATAAACGAACGATCGCGCGCGCATCGGATACGTTCGTCGAAAGCGGCTTCTCGCAAATCACCAGCTTCGGTTTATATGCAGCTACTTCGCGCAAGACCGAAATGTGCTGCGCATCAGGCACGCAAATACTAACTAGATCCGGCTTCACTTCTTCCATGAGCGTTTGCACGGAATCAAAAGCCTGCGTATGCCATTTCTTGGCAGCCTTGGAAGCTCTGGCTGGATTCCGATCGCAAATTCCCGCCAGCTCAACCTCGGGATGACGCGTATACGCATGCGCATGGGTCAGCACCTCTTTCGACTTGGGCGTATCAAACCCCACGCCGATGCGTCCGGCGCCAATGACCACGGCGGTATAGCGTTTAACCTTCTTGGGCATTTTTTTGGCGGACATGTTCATTGATCGCGAGTAGTTCAGGCTTTTGCTTGAGAAAGGCGACGACATCTTCAGCCGAAAAATCAGGCTTAGACGGCAGAAGTTGGCTGAATACCTGATCAATGAGCGTTAAATCGTCGGTTTCGTCAAGGGTGAGACGCATCTCGGGCGCATGGGCTTCCGGGTTCGCGACCCAGTTCTTCACGCGGTATTTCTCCGGATGCATGTAAATATAATAGGACACATGCGTCCGATCGACGGGGTCTTGAGTGAGCCGATCCACTTCAGCTAATACCTTTGTAGGAAAAACCTGGGTTTCAAATCCCAACGGATAGGATTGGCTCAGGCAGTTGGCGGCATAATCAAGTGGCGCGGCAAAAAACTCTTCGATCCCGCGATCCACTACGCGCCAATCTAATAAAGGACAGTCGCCGGTGATTTCACAAATCAAATCCGCATTCGCAGATTGGGCCGCTCCGAGCACGCGGCCGAGTACATCATCTTCGCTGCCGCGGAAACATCCGACGCCGAGCTGTTTCGCCAGCGCTTCGATCGCGTCGTCGCCCGACTTGTCCGTGGTAGCGACCACGATGCCATCCAAATATTTTGAACGCTTCAATCGTTCGGTCAGGCGCTCAAGCGCAGGCTTGCCGGCCAAGGGCGACAAAACCTTTCCCGGCAAACGTGAAGACGCCATCCGAGCTTCAATGGTGGCGATGATTTTTTGGGGATGGCCTGGAAACATGGCCACATCACACCTGTTTTTGATGATTTAGGCAAGAAAAAAACCTGCTTCCGTTTCCGGAAAACAAGCCATCAGTAACTCAGGAGGAGAGTGGCCGTGCCGATGAAGGCGAGCGCGATCCACATCCAGTCGTCGGGCTTGATCGAGTCTTTCTCCTTAAAGGAGGATCTCGAGATAAAGAATGACGGTGAGCTCATACCCTCGAACGATCTACGCGAGGCAGATTTAATTATAATTATCCACAGTACAAGACACGATCAATTTAGTAATATCTAATAACTAAATCGTAATCATTATTGTATGAAAAATAATAGAATAGTAGGCCTGGGAATTGCAGCGATGATTTGTTCGCTTGTCTTTAACGGACAACTTTTTGGAGCAAGTGCTACTGGCGATGGCACCGAAGAAATCCACGCATGCAAGGTACTCTCGATGTCTATTCTGCGAATGGTTGATGACCCAGAAGACTGTACGCCTGTAATCGAGGAGGCTGTTTCATGGCGAGTAGGACCCGAAAATGGAACTGAATTCCCACTTACATGCAAATCATGCGTCCTTTCAGGGGCTACATGGCTCCAAAACCGGGATTTAACAAACGCTTACCTGCATAGCGTCGAGTTTTTCAACACCGATTTCAGCAGTAGCACACTTGTTAATGCATACCTCGCAGGCTCATCGTTCGGGGGTTCTGACTTTTCCAATGCGAATTTTACAAATGCGAAGCTGAATGGAACTGGTTTGCAAAATATAGATATGACGGGGGCGACATTCGTAAATGCGGATCTATCCAATGCCGATCTCACAGGCTCCACCGGACTCACTACGAGTTCAATCAGCGGAACTGTATGGGATGACTCACGTTGTCCGGATGGAAGCGATAGCGATGTTAATGGAGACACATGTCTTAATCACTTAGCGCCCTAAACAATAAAAAGAACGTCTTCATTTCTGAAGGCGTTCTTTTATTTTATCCAAAGTCGCAAACACGCTAAATCTTCGAGCGAAGTATTTTTGGCAAAATCCCCAACTCCTTCGCGACAGATATGGCCGTATACCACGGTCCGGCGCCTTGAACGCGGCTGACGCCAAACATCACAAAAAGATAGACGGCGCCGAGACACGCGACCCAACCCATACCAATCCACGTATTCCCGGTGGCGAGTACGGCATTTCGCGCCAACAGGTCAAGCAGGAAGACGGCAAGGGAAGCCGAAAGCACCGACCAAAACGCCGGCCGAAGCGACGGCATTCCGATTCGGAAGACGCGGCCGGCCATAAACCACGAAGCGCCGAGCGTAACCACCCACGTCGCGATGACGCCCATGGCCAAACCGGGCGCGTGATAAATCTGAAACCCGAGCCAGGCGGCCGGGATGGTAAGGGCGAATTGGAGCAAATGCAGGCCCACGTTCACCTCCGGACGGCCGAGCGAAGCGAACACCGTTTGGAAAATCGCATTCACCGCGACGATGAGATTGCCGATGGCGAAGATTTTGAGAATAAGCGTAAGTGCGATCCACTTATCTCCCAGCAAAAATGACACGATCACGCCGCCCTGCAAAGATAAAAGCAAACCGGCCGGGACCGCGAGGATAATCAATACGTCTATGCTCTTAAGAAAACCTTGCTGCACTTTGTGGATTTCCCCCTGGACGCGGGACAGGGCGGGAAACGCGATCTTGCCAATCAGGGACTGGATAATGCCCGTGACCAATCCGCCCAAATCTTTCCCCCTCGAATAGAGACCGAGCGTGTTCGGATCCAACATGCGGCCGATAAACAACTTGTCGAAATATTGAAAGACATAGTCCAACAAGTTCTGGACATAGACCCATTTTCCGAAACCGAATAGGTCGCGCAGCTTCCCAAAGTTGAAATCAATACGCGGTCGAACGGGCATGAGTAAATAGCTGAACGTTAACCCGACGATATATAAACCGAGCTGACCCGCGAACAAAGCCCACGGAGACGCGCTTACGGTAAGCGCGACGACAATCGCGATGCCTCCCAACGCAATCTGAGAGGCAATGTCACGAATAAGAATCTTTTTATATTCCAATCCGCGGGCGAAATTCACCATACGGATATTGGAAAGCGCGCCCAGGATGAGCAAGATTCCTCCCGCGCGGACAATCATGGCCTGCGACGCATCAAGGTGAAAGAAACTTGCGATCCAACCGCCCCCAAACATCAATAGACCTGACAGAATGCCATACCGGATTAAATCAAAGGTCCAAACCGCATCGAGATATTTCTCTACCGACTCTTTGCGCTGAACGAGCGCGTCTCCAAAACCAGGCTCCGTGACCTTATCGAGCAAGCCGACCATGAACATGGTCACGGCCATGACCCCGTAATCCGCCGGAACCAAAATACGCGCCAAGATAAAAAACGTGGCCAAGTTAATAACCTTGGTAGCCGCGACCCCTATCAAAAACCACTTCCCGCTCTGAACCGATTTATGATAAACCCCCCGGTCCTCGGGCAGGGACGTTTCTTCCGCTGTATTGACTGCCGTTTGCGTCATGGGACGTTTTTGCCTATGGTTGGTCGAGCGTAACCCGTTTTACGCGTTTATGAAAGGCTGTCTCCTGCTCCAACGCCGTTTCGCCTATGTTGGCCATGCGGTCGCCCGTACGCTCAAAGAGCGGTACGGGGTTTCGGATTTCTGCGGATACGTCTATCTCCGCTCCAGTTACGATTTTCTGCAAAATCAAAAAGATATCAACTACTCCACATTATTATTGGATGAAAACGTCCACGAGGGCTACAAGCGGGAAACGGTCGATCACGAATACCTCGCCTGGCTTGAAAAGGAGTACGGACTTCCGTCCTTATGGTCCCACCTCGCCCTGGATCGGGTCTTGATGTCCTCGCAATTGGTGCGTGAATATCCGCATGATCAACCGATGTTCAGCCATGAGGAAATGCTGCGGATTCTCCAGGCACATGCAAAAGCCATCATCGCCATGCTCGATAAGGAGCGTCCCGATTTTCTCCTTTGTTCGGTGATTGGCGGCGTAGGCAGCTCGTTGCTTTACCATATCTGTCAAAAACGCGGGATCAAGGTTTTCGTGATTCACAACGCCTGCATCCGCGACCGTTGGCTGTTAAGTGAGGCTTTTGATCGTTTCACCGGCGTTGAAACATGCATGCGCGAAGATCGGGAGCGTCTGAAGGCATCCCCGGTCTGGCCGGAAGCCGTGGCGTACCTCGAAGCCTTCCGCCAAGAGCCCATCCCCTATTTCCAATCCTCGACCCCGGACAACCAACCCGTCACGCGCCGCCGTCAATTGAAGTTCCTGAATCCGCGCATCGCCATGCGCTCGCTCGGCGTCTGGTTAAAAAGCGTACGTGAATACTTCACGGGGAATGACCGCAATGATTATTCGTATATCGGCCCCTGGAATTATCTGCGCGATCTCGTGAAACGTAAGACTCGTAATCTGATCGGCATCGAAGGCTTGTATGACGTGGTTGACCCAAAGGAAAACTTCGCGTTTTTTCCTTTGCACTACGAACCGGAAGTCTCCTTGCTGCTGCTCGCGCCCTACCACACCGATCAATTGCAGTTGATCAAACAAATCGCAAAATCCCTCCCCGTCACCTATAAGCTTTACGTGAAAGAACATCCGCTGATGGTCGAGTACCGTCCGCGCTCGTTTTATCGCGCCCTGAAGAAGATCCCGAACGTTAAGCTCATCCGTCCCACGATCAAAGGCTTTGAACTCACCCGACTCTCGAAGCTCGTCCTCACCATCACCGGATCCACGGCCTGGGATGCCGCCCTGCTGGGCAAGCCCGTCATTAGTTTCGGGCATTGGTTCTATAATGCGCTGTCCTTTGTGAAATATTGCGCGGAAATCGAGCGCTTGCCGGAATTGATAAAACGACAACTCGAAGACTTTACGTACGATGAACAAGAGCTCCTGGCCATGATTGCGTCTATCTTCGAAGAATCCGCCACCGTGGACCTCTACAAGAGTTGGACGGAAACCAGCGATCAAGACCAAAGAAAAGCCGAATTGCAGCCCATCGCCGACCTCTTGGCAAGGAAGTTAAAGCTCGTGTAAGGTCTCCCCACTATGAAGATCGGCATCGTCGGTCTCGGCGTCGTGGGCGAAGCGGTCAAGCACGGTCTTGAGCGCATCGGCCACACGGTCCGCGGCTACGACATCAAACATCCTCATACCAGCCTGGGCCAGCTCATGGACACCCAGCTGATGTTCTTGTCGTTGCCGACGCCCTGCAGTCCGGAAACCGGCCTTTGCGACACGGCCATCGTGGAAAAAGTCGTGCAAGAAATCGAAGCGGCGGGCTACCAAGGCCTCATCGTCGTAAAATCGACGGTCACGCCCGGGACGACCGACATGCTCTCCGAGCGCCATCGTTCCTTGCGCTTCGCATTCTGCCCGGAGTTTTTGCGCGAACGCGCCGCGTATACCGACTTCGTTGAAAACCACGACGTGTGCGTGATTGGCGCGTACAACGACGAAGACTACGAGCTCGTAAAGGAAGCGCACGGGAATTTGCCGAAGGCGTTTGCCAACGTACGTCCGATTGAAGCCGAATTCTCCAAATACTTTTCCAACGTGTATAACGCGATGCGCATTATCTTTGCGAACTCCTTTTTCGATGTCGCCACCAAGGCCGGCGCCGATTATTCCCGCATCAAGCGCGCGATGGTTTTGCGAAACAATATTGAGGACGCCTATCTCGATTGCAACGAGAACTTCCGCGGCTTCGGCGGCGTCTGCCTTCCGAAAGACACGACCGCCTTTGCCGCCTATACGCGCGCCATGGGACATGACCTCGCCTTGTTTGACGCCATCGTGAATGAAAACAAGAAATTCAAAATGACGATCTTCAATGGCATGCGCCCGTCCTAACGGTTGACAAAACAGGCATTTTACGCAAGGCTCCCGGCACGGGGGCCTTTTCGGTTCTCAAGGAGGAAACGGACTTTGACCGATCATCACACCGAGATGCAGGCGCGGCTCGCGACCGCCAACGAGCTCATCTTCGCCGCGAACAAGATCCTGCAGAGCTTCTTCCGCAAGCGCGATCTGCGGATCGAGATGAAGGACGGGAACGATCCCGTCACCGAAGCCGACCACGCGGTCGACGAGCTCGTGCGCAAGCACCTGGGCGAGATCTTCCCGAACGACCTGGTCCTCACCGAGGAGACGTCGGACGGGAACTTCGACCGCTACCGCGACCACGAGGCCGTCTGGATCGTGGACCCGCTCGACGGGACCAAGAACTTCAGCCACGGCATCCCGAACTACGCGTGCGGCATCGCGTTCGTGAGCAAGGGCCGGCCCGTGCTCGGCGCCATCGCGTTCGCGGACGGGAAGTGCGAGGTCACCTCGCTACGCGGCGAGAAGCACGTCGTCAGCCGGACGCGCGAGCTCTCGCAGGCGCTCGTCAGCATGGACTTCCCCAAGAAGGCCGACGCGCGCAAGCGTGGCATCGAGATCTACTCGAAGCTGCTGATGGGCGGCGCTTCCGGCGCGCGCTGCATGGGCTCAGCCGTGGCCGACTCCTGGCGCGTCGCCGATAGCCAGCTCGACGCCTACATCCACACCTGCTTCCAGCCCTGGGACATCGCGGCTTCGGCGGCGTTCGTTCTCGCGGCCGGCGGGCGCATCACGCGCCTCGACGGTAGCCCCTGGAACGTCTTCTGCCCTGACGTCCTCGTGAGCAACCGGCAGCTTCACAGCCGCCTGCTCTCACTCGTGAACCGGGACGACGACGGGTACATCGTCTACAACGGACCGTCCATGGAGATGCTGAAGGAAGCGCGGGAGACGTACTACTTCACCCTGCCCGGGCTTCCGTACCAACGCGATCAGGTCCTCGACGCCGAGGGACTGAAGATGGAGGCGACGGACGAAGCCGGCATCTACCGCGTCACCTTCACGAGCAAGATTGACATGGCGGACGCGGTCGACGGCATGGCGTTCATGTCGTCCCCGAGACCCTTGACCGTTCTCTACGATCCGCTCGTTCGGGAAGGCTACCTCCTCCCGAAGCCCTTCGAGAACAACGGCTGATCCTATCCCGCCCTGCGGGATTTTTTTTATTCCCTCAAGGGGTTGACAAAATGATGAATTTCATGTTGGCTCCAGGCACCGACATCCCGTCGGAGAAAGCGAAGCACCTTCATTTGAGAACCATCATCGACCCCGACCTGACCAAGTGGGCGAAGCAGGGCGAGCCGCGCATGCTGGCAAAGCAGCACGGCCTGTCCCTCGTCGCCCAGAACTTCGTGCATCCCAAGACCGGCAAGGTCGAGGAGTACACGCAGTTCACCAAGAGCCCCGGCTTCACCATCGTGCCGGTGACGACGGACGGCGAGCTCATCATCGTGCGCCAGTACAAGCAGGCCGTGGACGACTTCGTCTACGAGTTCCCGGCCGGCCTCATGAAGGCCGACGAGGCGACCACCACACACGCCACGACCGAGCTCCTCGAAGAGACCGGTTGCCGGCCGACCAGGGTCCTGCGCCTCACCGAGCGCATGATCGAGCTTGCGCCGCGCAAGTCCCCCTCGGGCTATCACCTCTTCATCGCCCTCGGCTGCCAGCTCATCAAGGAGCAGGATCTCGAGGAGGACGAAGATGCGATCCAGGTCCTGGTCGCGAGCACCGCCGAAGTCGCGGCCATGATCATCCGCGGTGAGTTCCGCTCCACCGAAAGCGTCACCGCTTTCCTGCTGGCCCAGCTCCACGGCCACTTCAACCGCTGAACAAGCGGTTTTTTCTTGCAAAAAACAGGGGTTTAGCCTAACGTTCCGACCATATGCGAAAGATCCTGATTACCGGTGGCGCAGGCTTTATTGGCCTTCACTTGGCCAAGCACCTCCTCAAAAACCCGGAAAACACCTTGGTCTTAACGGACAACCTCCAGCGCGGACGCATGGATGCGGAGCTTACCGCCTTTTTGGAGACGAATAAGGACCGGGTGAAATTCATCCAGGCCGACCTCACAGACGTGGACGTCTGGGAACAATTCGATCACCAGGATTTTGACCAGCTCTACCATCTCGCCGCGATTAACGGCACGAAAAACTTCTACGATCAACCTTACCCCGTCTTGTATATCAATACGTTGGTCTTGATCTGGGGGATCGAATGGGCCGGCCGCCAATCCAAAAAACCGAAGGTGATGTTCACATCTTCAAATGAAGCCTATGCCGGCGGATTGAACGCCTTCGGACAACTCCCGATCCCGACGCCGGAAAAAGTTCCGCTCGTGATCGAGGACGTGTACAACCCGCGCTGGACCTATGCCGGAACAAAGTTGATCGGCGAACAGTTCATGATTTGGGGCGCGAAGCAGCACAAGTTTCCCGCCGTCATCGTGCGTCCGCACAACTTTTACGGACCGCGCGCCGGCTATGACCACGTGATCCCGGAATTTTCCGAACGCATCATGAACCACGTGGATCCGTTCGTCATCAATGGCGCGGACGACACGCGCACGTTTTGCTATATCGAAGATGCGGTACGCGCCATGCAAATGATCATGGACCACGACAAGACGTCCGGCGAAGAGGTCCACACCTACCATATCGGCGACCGTGAAGAACTCACCATGCGTGAATTAGCGGAAAAAATGTTCGACGTCGCGGGCTGGAAACCGTCCAGCATGACGATCAACCCCTCGCCCGCCGGCTCGGTGAAACGCCGCTTGGCGGAAATCTCCAAAATCCGTGAGCATATCGGCTGGGAACCAGAGACGGATCTTATGCGCGGCCTGAAGCAGACGTACGAATGGTACATCGCCAATCCGAAGCCCGAAAAGAAATAGGTATGAAGATCCTCGTCACCGGAGCCCAAGGCAATATCGGTTGGTATATCGTGGAATCACTAAAGCGTTTCCACCCGGAGGCGGAAATCATCGGCACGACAAGGCAGGACGTTGATTTGATCGACAACCAGGCGACGCGCGAATACCTGAAACGGATCAAGCCCGAATACGTGATCCATACCGCGGCAAAAACCTACAACGCTGAGATCTATAAAAAACAACCCTACGACGTCTTCACGGAAGACGTCGCCATGATCATGAACGTGATCGACGGCTGCATTGACGCGGGAACGAAAAAAATCGTCTACCTCTCTTCGGCCACGGTGTACGAAGGCGTGAAAGACGTTCCGTTTCGCGAAGAACAAACGAATGATTCCGCTCCCCCGTCTTCACCGACCGGACTCGCGAAGCTTGCCGGCGAACGCGGGCTTGCCTGGGCCGCGCAGCAGCACGGAATTGATTTCACGATTTGGCGCTTGTTCAATGCCGTTTCGCCGCGCGAACCGCATGACAAACCGGGCGCCCATGTGTACGTGGATTTTTATCGACAGCTTTTTGTTGAAAAGGTTCCGGAACTCCCCATCTTCGGCAACGGAAACCAAGAGCGTTGCTTCACCTGGGTGGAAGACATCACGGATGCGGTCGCAAGCTATTTGATGGATGAAAAAACGAGCAAGCAGACGATCAACCTCGGTGGGAACGAGCCTAGCACCCTTTTGCAATTACGCGAGCTGTTTCTCGCGATCGGAAAAGAAAAAGGCCTGCTCGCCCCGGAATACGATCCGCCCGTGAAAACGGGCGGCCAATTCTTCGGCGTCGAGGCCCAACGCCGCGTTCCATCATTGGAAAAAGCGGAAACACTGTTAGGATGGAAGCCGTCAACCGGTTTCCGCGAATGCTTTGAAAAATTCGTGGCCGCAAAACAAGCCTAATATGATTTCCACCTCCTGCCGGCTGTGCGCCTCTTCCAAGCTCCGCCTGATCATCGATTTGAATTATCATCCGCTCGGCGATACGTTCTTGCCCAAAGAAGCCTTAAACGAGTCCGAGACGCGGTATCCATTGCGCGTCCTCCAATGCGAAGACTGCGGCCACGCATTCTTGCAGTATGTGGTTCCGGAAGGAGAACGTTACCAAAAAGTCGATTATAGCTACACGGCAGGCAACTCCCCTGTATCGGTCAAACACTTCGGCGAAATGGCGGCGGAAATCATCGCGGACCAAAAGCTGGGCGCGGGAGATCTCGTGGTGGACATCGGCGGAAATGACGGGACCTTGCTCAAAGCGTTCAAAGATCAAAGCGGATGCAACGTATTGAATGTGGAACCCGCCGGAAATATCGCCAAAATCTCGCAGGAGAATGGGATCGAAACCCTGCATGGCTTCTTTGATGCGAAAGCGGCGGCGAACATAAAAGGGATGGGCGGCGCCAAAGCGATTACCGGCACGAACGTGTTCAATCACATCAACGATCTTCCTGCCTTCATGAAAGATGTGAAAGACGCGCTTACCCCGGATGGGGTCTTCGTCTTCGAAGCGCCGTCGCTCTATGAACTCGTGAAACGCTTGGCCTTTGACACGATCTATCTCGAACATGTTTCCTTCTTCGGAATAAAGCCTCTGGTAAAATTCTTCTCCACGCTTGGCCTGCACGTTCACCGCATTGAGGCCTCGGATTACATGGGTGGCTCGTTCCGCGTGTACGTAAAGACGACTCCCGCAGCTTCAACCGCCGCTCAAGATTTCATCGCGCTTGAAGAAGCGGCTGGCCTCTATGAAGCGAAAACCTACGAAGAATTCATGACCAAAGTCCGCAAATTCCGCTCTGACCTCATGAGCCAGCTCTATGAAATCAAGGCAAAAGGCGGAAAGATCGTAGGCATCGGAGCCGCGACCAAGGGCAACACCTTGCTCAACTATTGCGGAATCGATAACGGATTGCTTGAATGCGTCACGGACTCGTCCCCGCTCAAGATCGGGAAATACACGCCCGGCTCGCATCTTCCGATTATCCCGGACGCGGATATCCCGAAAGACGCGACGCATGCCCTGATCCTGCCGTGGAATATCGGGAACTTCCTCAAAGACAAGCTTAAGCACCTCAATCTTGAATTCATCGTCCCGCACATGGACGGCCAAGCCTAACCTATGAAACTCGAACACAAGCCCGTCAATTTCGAAGATGCTCGCGGTACCATCCGCGATATCTTTCCGCGCGAACCCAAGGACACCTGCACCATTATCACCTCGAAAAAGGGCGCGGTGCGCGGAAACCACTACCACAAGGAGTCGACGCAATACACCTATATCGTGAGCGGCCAACTCTCGATGTACCACAAGGACTTGAATGATCCGAACGCCAAGGTGGAAAAAGTCATCATGCGCGAAGGTGATCTGATGACCCATGGCCACAACGAAGCCCACGCCCTCGTCGCGGACGAAGATACGGTGTTCCTCGCCTTCGCCGACGGCTTGCGCGGCGGAGAGGATTACGAAAAAGATACCTATCGCCTCGAAGTTCCGCTGCAGGATGAGTTCGCGAAACAAGAAGCCAAGTAAAAAAACACCCCGCAATGCGGGGTGTTTTTATACGAGGCCCTCAACCGCTTTTTGGTAGGCTTCGTAAATCTGCTTATCGGTATATTTTGCCACGGTTTCTTTTCCGCCTTTGATCAGCGTCGCACTCACCCCCGGCTGATCCAAACGTAACATGTTATCCGCAAGCGTCACCGGATCCCCTTTCTTCGAAATCAACGAGTTATACCCATCTTTTAAGAAATCACTGTACACGGGGATATCTGTCCCAAAAACAGGCACGCCGAAATCAAACGCCTCGAACGGCGTAAGCCCAAAACCCTCATACCGGCTCGGCGCGAGCAAACCCGTGGAGCGGCGATACAGCCAAGCCTTCTCTTCATTCGAGACGCGATACAGGAAATGCACACGATCTTGGATATCATGCTTCTTCACCAACTCATGGGCTTCCTTGTATTCATCCGGGCTTGAACTCGTCACAAACACCAAATCCTTGCGGATGCCCTTTTGCTTTAGGAGTCCGAGCGCTTCAATGACCGTATCCCAGCCCTTGCGACGCTTCACCTGCCCAATGAAGAACAAAAATCCACTTTTCGGACACCCTTCGGGCAATTTCGGTTCTACTTCCTGCGCTTGGTCAGCCTCAAGTTTTACGCCCCAGGGAACCAGCTTCGAATCCAAATCCATCACCTTCTTTACCCACTCACGCTCAAATTCCGTAATCGTGATGATGCGATCGGCATTCGCGAGCGGATAATGCGTGGCGAAATTTTCCCAACGGCCGCACCCGGCCGGTTTTTCGCCAAAGAGGTTCTTGACCAGCTTCCCGATTGAGGTAAGCAGCGTAATGTTCTGATGAACCGTTTCAAGCGGGTTGTCACGGTCCGCGACAATGCACGGATCATGCAAAAACCCGACGACCTTAAACACGACCTTCGCCCCGACCAGACGTGCGCCGATATATCCGGACAAACTCAGCCAGCTGCGGATATGGCACAACATCACCAACTTGGGACGGAATTTCAAAATCTCGATAATGAGGCGTGGCGAAAATCCATAACGTTGGCGGCAACGCACGGTCGGAACGGTTTTATATGTGAGGCGCTTTTCCGCATATTCAGGATTATTCGCCATGTCATACGTAAACAACCGGGCGTCCTGACCGTCCTGAATCAGATGTTGGGCGATCAAAAACTCCGCAAAGGCATCCAGCCGTTTTTCGGCTCCAAAAGGGGTAATGATCGCGATCTTCATAGGCAGCGTTCTACCAGATCATGGCTGAAAGCGGTAGATGCGGAATTGGCCCGCCTGATCTTCGGACCTGATTCCGAGCGCATCCACCACGTAATACGGGATTTCACCGTCCGAAATAACGTAATCTAAGCGATATTTCGTGACCTCCATCCGGAAGTCTTTCGCATAAAACTCCGCATACTGTTTATTGAGCCGGTCAGCCGTCTCAATAAACCAAGCATCCGCCGTCCCTTTCGCGAACAAATCATCCCAATCTCGGAAAAATAAAGCGCGCACCTCATGCGGATGCTCCTCCATCCACGAACGCGCATGCTCGGGCAAAACGCCGAGCAAGCGCATGCGTGTGAAAAAATTATGTTGGACGCGTTCTTCTGGCACTCCGGAAAACACCCAAGAAATCGCATACACGTCACAGGAGGTGTATGCGGGAATGCGCTCCGTCAAATATTCCACGCGCTCCGAAACAAGAACGACGCAAGGCGAGGCTGCATGTTTGCGCAGCCAGGTAATCGGCGCTTCATATCTCTGCGCGTTTCGATAATCTTCCAGTATAGAAGGTACGGACGCCGACCAAAGGATGCCGTTCACGAAAGACGCGCCGATCAATACGCCCATAAGCGCTTTTCGAGCACGCGTCCACGTATGGAGCAGCGCCCAAGCCAACAAAACGACGACAAGATAAACGAGCGGTTTTGTATATTGGACGAAGTGCGATGGCCATACCGTCCGCCCTGTGATGATTTGCTGATTGAAAACCAACCATCCCGCAAACAAGAAAACGCCACTCCAAACCAGCCAATTTGTTTTGACGATCTCGCTCCACAGAATCTTTCTTGCTCGCATCCAGACAATCCCGATCGCGAACACAATCGTCGCGAGCAGCAATGTCTTATTCATGATGGGTAGATGGGTAAATGAGGCACCGAATTTTACCGCAGCCGATCCCCCAACCGCTTCTGCATCCGTGGTGGCAATGAGATAGAGCGCGTACGGCAGGCTCGCGAGCACGGACATCGGCAAGACGAAAGAGAGGATCTTCAATGTATCGCGGCGTTGTTTGAAAAAACTCGCAAGCCACAAGCCTCCAATGATCGAAAGCGTAATAGCCCACGAAAAGGGATACCAAACCATGAGCCCCGCTAAAAGAACAATGGGTGCCGCCCATCCTAATTTTTTCGTCGTAAGCAAACGCTCTAACGACAATAGAACGCCGAATAAAGCGAGCGCGCCCATGATTGGGTTTACCGGCCGCGTCCAAATGGAGAGCTCCAGACCGCCTAGTCGAAAAATCGGATCATAGGCCAAAACGATAAGAGAAGCTCCCGCTAAAGCCGGCCAACGCCCATCCCCTTCCTGGCCGCGCAAAAGACGCAATACCAAAACATACACCATGAAAAATAGGACGGCCGGGAGGAAAAACTTCGACCAGACGACAACCGTTTCCAAAGGGAGGCGCGTCAAAAATGAAACGACGACATATGGATACTCGCCGAGAGGCCACATGATTGAGGTCGCCGTTTTATACTCATGATAAAAAGGCGACGAGGCGAATCCATGCCCTTCCGATACTTCACGCATGCGCGCCAAGTAGGTTTCTTCATCATTCTGATAAAAAAACGGTACTCCCCGGTAGGCGTCACCGATGGAGACTTCTGCGACCAGAGACGGCGCAAACGAAAGCATGCCCGCGATCAATGCAAAGAGGCATGCCAAGACATGACGTCGAAAACCGGAGAGACTAAGATTTCTTCGCAACGACATAGACGGCGGCGGCGATGACTTCGGCTCCTGGAATCCGCGCAATAAGTATATCCAGATATTTAAATGGGAACAGCACCAACATGAAGAAGTAGCGCAGGCCCGTTCGTAGCGGCGGAATCCCAAAGCTGAACACCAGTGCCAGCCAATCGGCCATGACCGTTAATAATGCGGACGTAGGCCCGATGGATACGCCGGACTCAAGAACCGCACAACCCGGAAACAGGGTTCCAAGGCCTTCCGCGGACCATCGCGCGTAGTCTTTTGGAGACGGGTGGAGCGGAAAAATAAACGGGACGCCCGCGTACACGAGACCGCCCGGCTTCAAGACGCGCACCAGCTCCCGAGAAACACCGAACGGATCAGCAACGTGTTCCAGCATTTGGTCACATACAACCGCATCAAAACAGCCGTCTTTAAACGGGAGCCTATCTGCTTGGGCAAGTGCATGGACATTGGGAAATGGGTACAAATCCACGTTGACGCAATTCGGCCCGAGATTCGTCGGACCAGATCCGATATTCAGGATGGCTTCTTCCATCGCGGCTCGTTTTACGAAAGCCCGCGCCGTGAGCCCGGTAAAAATAATCGGCGAAACAATGAGAGACAGCCGTTCGTAAAACCGTGGCCACTTCTTAAAAAAGTTTTTCAAGACGTTCTCGCGATCACTTGCCACTGCCATCCGCGCCCGTTCATGCTCGTCCGGCGTAAGAAAATCAAAGACGTCACCCGATTTGCGCGAAGGAGTCTCCGAGAAAAGCGCTAACAAGCGTTCGCGCTCCATATCTATGCCTTCGGCTTACGGAACACGTATTCGATTTGTTCAAACCCGCCGACCCAATAGCACCAAAGACGCGAACAGAGTCCCGGCGAAGCGTTCGCGAGAGGGGTAATGATGGCATTCATGACGCGTAAAATAACCACCTGCCATTTTGGCACCACCATGTCGTAAATATCGAACCTCGCAATCCAATCTAATCGGAGAGAAACCAACTCAAATGAAGGCCCATAATAGAAGGCCGGATACTTCGGATTGAGGTAATACGGGAGCCCGACGTCGAAGCCGTGCTTGTGCTCGGCGTGGGTGAATCCGCGCGACGCATGGGGGGTACGGATTTCTATCGTCCCTCCCGGTGACATGAGCTCAAAACAAGAACGCAGCGTCCCAAAAGGATCATCTAAATGCTCAAGGCAATGATCCATGACGATATGCTCGTAGTGACCATGTGGAAGCTCAAGAAGCGCTTGAGGGCTGTTCAAGTCCAAGATGACGTCCGCCTTTGCGTCTGAACGGATATCTACATTCAAAGCGCCAGCGATGGGAAAATCGCCACAACCGAGATTGAGCTTCTTCTTGAATCGCTGTTCTTCATTCAGGGAAATCGGCATATCAATTCAAGGCGTTCAAAATCCGTTCCATCTGGGCTCGCACGGCTGTATGGCTGAATTCGCGCTCGGCCACGGCTGCCGCTCCGGCCGACAGTGTGGCCCGAAGCGCCGGATCACGCAACCTGAGAAGCGCGTCCACGTATTCATCCCCAGTCTCGGCGTACAGAACGTCTTTTCCATCTTCCAGCGGATAACCGCTCGCGCCAATGCGCGGGATAACGGTAGGAAAGGCCCGGCAAATCGAACCAAACACCTTTCCTTTGATACTCCGACCGGTTAACACCGGAAATACACCTAAGTCCATCTTGTCTAAAAACGCTTCCAAATCCGGAACATAATCCTCGCAAATGGCATTCGTTCCGTCACAAAGGGCTTTCAATCGCTCCGGAAGCTTTCCACCGCAGATATGCACACGGAATGCGCCCGGCGCCACTTGCTTCAATTTTGGAACGACCTCCTCCAACAAAACTTCCACGCCGCGGCGGTGAAACGAAACGTTATAGCTCGCCCCAAGATAAAAGATGTCCAAAGGCCCTTCGGTTTTTTGCGGACGCGGTCCACGAACCAGCGGCGGAAGATAGGTCAGCGTCAATTCAAAAATTGTTTTGGGTTTAAGCTCCTCATACCAAGCCATCTCCCGCAAACGAGTGCTCGCCGTTACGTCGCCATACTTCACGGACAACCGTTCCGCACGGCGTTTGGCAAGACGACGCATCCAATTCAATGGATTGAGCTTTTGCGAAGTCTCAAGCGCTTCCCAGAAAAAGGTCGGCTCGTAATTGTGTGAACGGAACACGGTTTTGATGCCGACTTCTTTTCCCGCACGCAATACCGGCCATGCATACGAGCAAAATGGGAACACGACATCCCAGTTCGCCAGCTCCGCGCGGAATCCCGGAGCGCGAGCCATCAATTCGAACGGATACGCGGCCCGATCAAACAGCGACGGCTCTTTCAGGACCGCCTTGAGCCATTTGCCGTGGTCGGATAGGTCCGGAACATACGTGAATACCGGAACGCCATACGTTTTTCGGATGGTCTCCAGCCTGTCCTCGCTCTGATTTGGACCATGCAAGGTATATAAGCCCACCTGATGGCCCAACGACTGCATCAAGGCAATGGTGGCGTACATGTCTTCCTGCGCCCCGCCGGGACGGGAAAAGTGACAGGCCGGCGTCACGACAAGAATCTTCATAGCGAAAGATTGCCTTTGATGGCACGGAAACGCAAACCCCACTTTTCCGTATCCCAATGGCGCCACCAATTCGCCTCATATACGTTTGATTCAAGCGATTCTCCCTGCGGTTCAATGATATCCGTCGCATATCCACGAACATCATCGGAAATCTCGCCCTCAAAACACCAATACTCGACATGAATCGGCGTCACGCCACTCAACGGCGGGAGCGAAACCATGTACGGAAACACATCAGACTCATAGTCGAGACACGCTTCGGAGTAATTCTTGTATGACGAAGGCCCATGCCAAGCGGGCAATAATCGACCGACATACAATACGCTCGAACTCGCCGATGTTCCCCGTAGAACTTCAATCAAGCGCTCCTCAGGCTGCGTTTGGCTTGCGAGCCAGGACCAACGCAGCGCATTCGCTCCGGAAAGCGTGAGCGTGAGCAATACGAGGAGAGCGGCCGGCTTCGCGAGACGGCGTTTTGCAAGCCATGGCCCAACGGCGGACAAGCATCCCACGAGCACGATCCACAATAAGATATAGACAGGCAATAAATACCGCGGAGGATTTGTTTCCGAAGCGACAAAGAACGCGAGATGCGCGACTCCCGGCCAAACAACGATCCACCACCAGCTTCGAACACGATCACGGGCCACCGCCCAGGCAAGCACCGACAAACCGAGCGCGAGCGCGCCGACCAGCGCGTAATTGTTCCAAAGATACGAGGCGTAGGATAAAAGCGACGGAAGTCCGATGCGAAGCGTATGCCCTGTCCCCGACTGCGTACCCATGCGGACCAACCGAAGATACGGAAACGGATTCCAAGCCACCAATAACGCCATGGCTCCGGCGAGCGCCGCCGCATAGACAAAGAAAAGCTTCAGCGCGGCCATCCGTTTCGCTTTTATCCAGGACCAGAGCGCGGGGAATAACGCGGCTTGGTAAAAGAGCGAAATAAAACTGATGCCAAATCCGAACGCGCTCGTCGCCCAAAGGCCGATCCACGCTTTTTTGTCCTCCGGTTTTTCGACGATGCGAAGCGTGAACACGATATTCCAAATCAAAACGGTGACAATGAAAATCCAGTGCCTGAAAAAATGCGAATACTTAAAGAAGAACGGATCTAACGCGATTCCGAATACGGCAAGCCATATCCACCATGTTTTACCTTCCGGATTGATGCGCTTCGACTGAAAAAGCCGATACACGCCCAAAAGGGCAAAAAAGCCGGCCAAAACCGCCAGCCAGCGGCTCGCGACCAGCATTCCGCTCATATCGCGCGTAATAAGGGCACGATAACTTTCCGCATCCTGGATATTCCCCGCGACAAACTGCGTTCCGGCATCAAAAAGAACCGCGGGGACGGCGAGTGCGCCAAAAAGCGGTCCGTAATAGAGCTGAGGCAAATTTCGCAAGCCAAGCGGGCTCTTGTCTCTCATGATGGCCAGCGCGCCGTACAGCGGAGAAGGCTCGTCCCCAACCACGGCCGACACGAACGGCACATGCGCAAACAAACCGATGGCCGGAACGTGAAGCGCGCACCATATCCCGAGGCACGCGAACGCGATCAAAGCCGACTTCGTGCGCGGCGCGAATTTCATACCAAAGGCTTTTTCGCAAACCCGCGCCAACTATTATTGTAACGTCGCGTGATGATCGGATGCGGTAACTTCGCATCCGCAAACCAACCGCGGAACTCATCCTCGCGAATATAGAAAGCGATTTCCGGCAATAGGTGGTCGAAAACGATGGAAAAATTCTCGCGGAACGAATAGCCGGAAATCGAGCAAAGATAGGAGCTGTACGGAAGCATTCGCTTGAGCCATGGCAAACGGACCGCCGGGCGATAAAGCAGCATCAGCGCCGCCTGCATGATCACCGCAAACGCAAAGGCAACCGCTTTGGTGACGGGCAAGGGCAACTTGGATGTGATCCAACGGAACGGATTCAAAACATAAATGATCCAGCCATTCCCTTCGCGGCCATACACCCAAGCGGAGACGCTGCCACCGGGCTTGATCATCTCGGCAAGATGTTGGAACGCTTGCCTAGGATTCGGCGTGTGGTGCAATACGCCGATCGAATATCCGTAATCAAATGATTCGCGCTTCAATGGCAAATGAAAAATATCACCTTGGACGATATGGACTCCATCCATCTTGCCGACATTCGCGAATGCGGCGTCCACCGCATGCGACATGTCCACGCCGATCACCTCTTTCGCGCCGAACTTTTTTGATTGGAGGATATGGCGGCCCTTCCCACACCCCAAATCCAAAACGCTTTTCCCGGCAAAATGCTCGGGCTTTACCGGTTCAATCCAGCTTAAAAATTGTTTTTCGTATTCATCCGTAATCATGTCGAACTGCGTCCATTCTTCGCCAAAACGCGTGGCCGTTTCCCAATTCGCCTGGTCAATCGAGGCCGGAAGCAAACGTGGCACGCCATTTTTGATGGGATATCGCTTTTCACCCGCTACCAACCAGCCCTCCATCACTTCAATCCCTTCTTCCTTTTCCACAATGAGCTCAAAAGCGCCCGAACCCTCCGGCGGCTGGAGCCACTCAAGCAAAGAACGTTTCATGGGAAAGGTTAGATCACGATATTAACGGCTTCCCGAATCGAGTACGGCCGCGTATTGCGGGATCCGTAATACGTACGCATCAATACCTCGGATAAGAGGCCAAAAAGAATAAACTGCACGCCCACGATCACAAACATGGCCCCAACCGTGGGAAGCGGCGTAGAAACGAAAGCGACGCCGAGAATTTTGTAAGTCAGCGCCCCCAACAACGCGACGCTTCCGATCGCCAATGAGGCCAAACCCACCGCCCCAAAAAAGTGAATCGGTTTATTAAAGTAATTCGTCAGGAATTTCACGACGATCAAATCAAGAATGACCTTGAACACGCGCGAAATGCCGTATTTGGATACGCCAAATTTGCGGGCGCGGTGATTTACGACGATCTCAGTCACCTTTGCGCCGGACCAGGCCGCATACGCCGGGATAAACCGGTGCATCTCCCCGTACAATTCCACATCTTGGATGATTGAGCGGCGATAAGCTTTCATGCTGCAGCCGTAATCATGCAATTTCACGCCCGTCATCACGGAAATAATCCAATTCGCCGACCAAGAAGGGAGCAAACGCAAAACGAATCCATCCTGTCTCTGTTTGCGCCACCCGGAAACACACGAATACCCCTCATTGATCTTCTCGATAAACATCGGGATATCGGCCGGGTCGTTCTGCAAGTCCGCGTCCATGGGAATAATAATGTCCCCCGTCGCTGCCTGGATCCCGCAGCTCATGGCCGCCGTCTGTCCATAATTCCTGCGAAAGATGATTCCCTTCACGCGCTGGTCCGCTTTGGCGAATGAACGGATCAGCTCCGGACTGTTGTCCGTGGAGCCATCATCAATGAACAGCCATTCAAAAGACAAGTGGGATAAACGGCCCGCAACCGCCTTCAACTCCTCCAATAAAGTCGGCAAACTCCCCTCCTCATTCAGGACAGGGATCACCACGGAAATCGAGCGAATGGACTCAGTCATAGGCCTTAATGCCACGTACCGTACCACAATTGGAACATCAGGAAAGCCCATAATTCCTTGCGGCGGTCCTTGCGGCCTGATCGGTGCTCTTCTATCACTTTTTGGATAAAAGATGGCTCAAATAAGCCCTGCTTTTGAAGATAGGCGGCATCAGCGACTTCGGCAAGCTTGGCGGCCAAGGGACCCCTTAGCCATTCGGCGATGGGGACCGCGAATCCATGCTTGGGACGATCCAAAATCTCATCCGGAATGCGGCCACGGACCAGCTCCTTCAAAAGACGCTTTTTCTTCCACGCTCCAAGCTTGAATTGATCCGGAACCGACCAAAGATACGACACCACGCGCGGATCAAGCAGGGGCGAGCGCGCTTCAAGCGAGAACCACATGGTCGCGCGATCGACTTTTACCAAAACGTCGTCCATCAAGTATGTGCGCAAATATCCCCAAGACCATTTTTTCCAAAATGAGACATCGCCGACCTCATTCGCACGATCCGCGAATTGTTTTTCCGCGAATTCCGGATGGACCTGCTTGCGAATTTCCGGAAGAAGCAAGAGAGACAGGTCCGAACGCGTCCATGAACCGCGCCACGCCAAATCCCGCGACCAAGGATTCATTTCACCAAGTCCGCGTGCAAGGCGCTGTAATTTAAACCCGAGGCTGAAATAACCCGTTCCCGCCGGAATCTTTTCGACGATGCGGGCCGCGCGCTGCAAGAAACCCGGAACGGGATTCATCCACACATGCGCAGGTATGTGTTGATATCCCAAGAGTAATTCATCTCCCCCGTCTCCGGTGAGCGCGACCGTGACATGCTTCCGGGTAAATCGCGCGAGCAAAAGCTGAGGCAAAATGGCAGGATCAGCCAAAGGCTCGTCCAAAAGCGCGACCGCTTCTTCCATCATGCCCAATGCCGCCTCAGGCGTTAGCGTTTCCTCATGCAATTCGATATTCAATGCCTTGGCAACTTCGCGCGCAGCCGGTCGCTCGTCATGTGACGCATCATCGAAGCCAATGGTGAACGCTTTTAATTTGGATGAAGACTGCCGCGCCGCCGATTCCGCGATCACGCTCGAATCAATGCCGCCGGATAAAAACATCCCCAGCGGAACATCCGAAACCAACCGCTCCTTCACGGCCGTATCCACGCGCTCACGCAAGCCCGCGACGATCTCCTTTGGATCAGACGGGATCGCGACCGGTTCAGGCTTCCAGAATGACCAGGTTTTTAAAACTCCATCTTCTAACGACATGGCTGAGGCCGGTTCAAGCTTTTGAACGTCTTGAAAGATGGTACGCGGAGTCGGTACGGCATCCGAACGGAAATACTCGCCCAGAGAAACCAAATCCAACTCTTTTGTGACGGAGCCGCTTTCCAGCAACGCTTTCAGTTCGGACGCGAACCACAAGGCTCCATCCTTCATGGTCCAGTAGAGGGGCTTTTTCCCCAAACGATCGCGCGCCAATACCAAACGCGAACGCTTCGCATCCCAAATCGCGATCGCGAACATGCCATTCAATTTTTCAAATACCGAATCGCCCCACTCCTCATATCCGTGCGCGATGATCTCCGTATCGGATTTGGTCGTAAAGTGATGGCCCGCTTTTTCCAATGCTTCGCGGAGTTCAGCGAACCCGTAAATTTCGCCATTCAACATCACCCAAACACTGCCATCTTCATTTGATAATGGCTGATGGCCTCCGGCGACGTCGATGATGGAAAGCCGGCGGAATGCAAATCCCATGCCCGAAGCTTCATAAAACCCCTCATCATCCGGACCACGACGCCGAATCGCGCCCGCCATCCTGCGCAATGCATCGGATGAGCCGCCCGGTCCCGCAAATCCCGCGATGCCGCACATACTTTAGGCGGGTTTACGTGCCGTGACGTAAAAACCGGAAGCCTGCTTGCCCGAAGCCTTGCGGAAACCATCCAGACGGCGGCCAAGCCACAAAAAGAACTTATTATGGATAGGGCGCGGCAATAAATGCGCCAAGGTCTCTACCGGACCGCGCACCGGCACAAGCTGCACGTCATCGAACTCATACAACAGCGCCTTGATGCCCTCATCGGTGAAGCGCCAAAAATCGGAATAATATCCCGGCTCCGCATGGTAGGGCGCAAGAAACGGCACGTACAAGAACAAGAATCCTCCCGGCCTGAGCACGCGCAGCATTTCACGCACGCCATCCCACGGACGCGGAACGTGCTCCAACACCGCCAAACAAATCACCGAATCATAAAACGCCTCGTCGATCGGCATGGCTTGCAAATCACCGACAATATCCGGCTTATAAGTATCAACCGGATCCAATACGTCGTACCTCACCTGCGTAAGCAAGGGCTTGATCCAGGCGCGTTTTTTATCGACGCGGTTGCCGCGCGTATCATCCGCGCGCAATCCGGCCCCGATATCCAAAACGCGCGTTTCCGGTTTCAGCGAATCGCGGACGGCTTTTTCAAAAAATGTTTCCCAGGCTGGTTGCGGCATAATCGGCATCAATCTAGCAGTATCGAGACCAGGCGGGAAATCAGCGCCTTCAGCGAAGCCTTGGCGCCCACGTCTTCACGGGCGCTCTCATCCGTCATCGGGCGGGCCAGGCGAGAGGCGACAAATGCGACCGCTTCTTCATCCCAACCGCGCTCGGCGATATGAACGCCTTTAAACCCGGCGAATACTGGTGAAGAGGCCAGAACCGGAGTCCCGCAGGACAGCGCCTCGAGCACCGCTTTATCCAGGCTCCCCGTTTCGCTCGCCGTGACAAAGACGGCCGCGCGTTGATATGCGGTCAATAATTCATCGCCAAGTTTCGCGCCATCAAGCGAGATGACGTCCTGCAAGCCGCGGGCTTGAATCGAGATACTCAAACCGTCCGCATATGCTTTGTCCAGATCAAGATACGCTTCACCGATGATTCGCAAGCGGAATGGCAAAGAGGGGTGCACACGACGGATGGCCTCGACCAAATCCAACAAGGACTCGAGACGCTTACGCGCCGAGATGCGGCCCACCGTAATCAATTCCGGTAAGCGTGGTTCGGAGCCTGGGCGGAACCGTCCCGTTTCAATCCCATGCCCGGTCACGATTTTCTTGATGGTCTTCAAACGCAAACTTTCATCGGTCGCAGTACAAATCGCATCAACCCAGAGATTCGCCACGCGCAAACTTCTCGGGACCGAACCGTGCGTATACCAAAGCACGACGCGCAAGGCGAGCACACGCCAATACCAGCCGAGCACGGCTGCGACCGGCGCGAGCATGTGCACGAATACGGCTTCAACATCTTTGCGAATAGAAATACTCAGGCGCATGAGCGCAAAGATACGCTTCCACCTGCCTTTCGGCATTTGATAAACATGCACGTTCGCCGGAAGCCGGTGCGTGCCGACGCTCCACGCCGCGACATGCACGACCGGAACATGCGTCGCCAATTCCGCGATCCAATGCAAGAAAAATGCGAGATTCGTATCCTGCTCATCCACCGCCTGGGTGACAATCAGAATACCTGCGTCGTTGCGAGGAACGGAGTGACGAAGCAATCCCATCGGATGAGATTGCTTCGCTATGCTCGCAACGACAAACTCACCAATGTGACGTCCTCGCTCTTTCCACGAATACGGCTTCACTTTTTCCTTTGACGTTTCCGCGGACCACGAACGTCCACGCAACTCATCCAATTTCTTCAAGAAATCTTCCCCATTATCTGCTTTGAAAAAGCTGGCCACGGATTCATCCAGGATTTCACGCGAGCTCGGCACATCGCTCGTTAAAACCGGCAAGCCTGCGGCGAGGTATTCAAAGAGCTTCAGCGGGGACGTATACGATTTTCCAATTTCAAACTTGGCTGAAGTCGGTAATAGCGCGGCATCCGCTGCCGCCAGCCAAGCCGAAACTTCTTCACGCGGTTTTTGGCCCATGAATGAAACGCGCGGCGACTCTCCGGCAGCCGTTTTGATGCGTTCGATATCTTCCGGATATCCGCCGACGATCAATAAACGCACGCCTTCCGGAATATCCTTGAAAGACGGGGCGAGCGAGTCCATCCCTTTCCAAGGATACAAATGCCCGGAATACAGCAGCAGGAATTCGTCCGGCTTCAACCCCAATTTTTCGCGTGCGATGGCCTTTGACGGCAGCGCCTCGAATGCGGACGGATCAAATCCATCATGCGCGACCGTGATCCTGTCGGACGGAACGCCTTTTTCCGTTAGGAGCTTCTTCAGCCCTTCGGAAATCACCACCCATCCGGTCACGCGGCCGATGATTTCATCCAAACACGGATCAGCGTCATGCAATTCAACGAATACGGGACGTGCATTCGTCATCTCAACCAAGGCTTGGGCGACCAATGGATCGCGCGTATACCAAATATCGCTCGCCAAGAGCGCAAGGCGCGAACGCTTCACCGAACGGATGAAGCTCGCGCGCTCCCACGCATACGCCAACGCATTCAACGGCTTGAGAACGTCCATCGCATCCACCACCGGCAAGCGGAAGAGGTCAAACGCCTTTGGCATCGCGTAGTATTCAAATGCCCCATCCTCGATCGTATTGCGTCGTTCAGCGACAAAAAGCTGGACCTGGGCGCCGGCCTCGACCAAGGCCTCGCAGGTCTTCATGAGCTGGTAGCCATGCGCTTTTTCCGTCGGGATACGCGCATTTTGGATATAAGCGATGCGCATATCAGGATAGATAGGAGTGATACGCCTTCCACCACAAGTGGTATTGGATAACGGTCCAAATATCGATCAAACGATACGAACGCTGCGCCAAGTGATCTTCAAAGGCTTGGCGGATGGCAAGGCCGTCCATCCAAGCATGAGTGGAGATAGCCTCTTCCAATAATGCACGCATCCATTCGGTCAGGCCTTTGCGCATCCACTTCGCGGCCGGCGTAATCCATCCGCGTTTTGCACCCAGGGTGATTTCCGGCAAGCAACGATCGCGGAAGGCTGAGCGCCACAAGGATTTGCTGTGGCGGGCCGTCACCGACCACGAGCGCGGCAAGCTCGTCGCGAACGAAATCAATGAATCATCCAGCAAAGGCACGCGGGCTTCCAAGCCGTGACGCATGGACAGGCGATCCGAACGGACGAATGCGTCATCACGCAGCCATGTCGCGCGATCCAAAGCCATGAAACGCAAGACCGGATCAGCGAAGTTCACATCTGACAAAAGCTCATTCCAACGCGCGAGAACGTCGCGATCATGGGCCGCATCGCCGAATAAAGCGCGGCGACGCTCTAGCGGAAGCGCGTGGAAGGTAAGCAGGCGCGCGGCTTCGCTTTCAGCGGAAAGTAAGTCTTTCCAATCGGCTGATTTGGAGTGAAAGCGTGATAATTGTTTGGCGATAGATCGCGTCGTGTCACCCGACAAAACCCGCGAGCCCCAAGACCAAAGCTGATAACGCTGATACCCTCCGAATAATTCATCTCCCCCGTCTCCGGTTAAAACCACGGGAACATGGGCCGAGGCCATTCTCGCCGCCGCATCCACGGCCACCGTGGCGCTGTTGTTATGAGGTTGTCCGAGGTGTTTGGCCATGCCTTCGGCATTCGCCATCACGTCTTCGGCGCCGACTTCGATTTCATGATGCTCGCAGCCATACCGTTCAGCGGTTTTCCGCGCGAGATCGGCATCTATATTAAATTTCGTATCGTCCACATGGTGTTTGAACCGCGTGGTAAACGTTTTGATCACGCCTTGTGGTTGGTGGATGCGCATCGCCGACAAAACCACGCTCGAATCCAAACCACCGGACAGGAACACGCCCACGGGACGATCGGATACGGTTTGCGCCGTGACCGCATCATCCACGATCACGCGCAATAATTCTTCGGCCTCGTGACGCGATTTTGGCGTTTCCGGCTTTTCCCAAACATCGAAACGCGCGCCTTCAATTAACGTTCCATTCTTGATGGTATAGAAACGTCCAGGTTCAAGATTCTGCATGCCTTCAAACATGGTGCGCGGTCCCGGAACATACCCGACCGCGAGATACATCGAACGGCTTCCGACGTCTTCCTTCCATTTTGCGCGCATCGGCAAAAGCCCGCCGACTTCGCTCGCAAACCCAAAACGTCCGTCCGCTTCGGCGACAAATAGCGGCTTGATGCCCATACGGTCACGCGCAAGCACGCAAGATTGCGTTTCACGATCCCACAACGCAAAAGCGAACATGCCGTGAAAATCGCCCAAGTCGCTCAACCCGCGCAAGGCCATGGAAGCGATCAGGCATTCGGTATCGGTTTGCGTGCGGAATTTCCACCCGGCCTGTTCATAACGGGCTCGCAACTCCTTATAGTTATAGATCTCGCCATTATATGAAACCGTGAAACGGCCATCCTCACTTTGCATGGGCTGGCGGCCGGCCTCGGACAAATCAATGATGGAGAGTCGTTTATGAGACATCGAGCAACCGCCGCTCACGAATTCGCCGTCCTGATCAGGACCACGGTGTTGGACAGCCTCCCCCATCCTCCGCAGCAAATCGGGGTTTTCTGGACCTACGAAACCGACAAAACCGCACATACAGAGACCTTAGCCCGTCTTGGCGGCGGCTTCCAGGGAGGCCCGGATCAGGGCCGCCGTTGCCTGCGCATCGGGCAAATTCGCCACAGCGAGCTTGGCCGCGCTTCCCAGCCTCTTGGCCAGCGACGCATCCGACAACACCTTCAACAAAGAAGCGGCGAGAGCCTTCGGATTTCCCGGCGGAACCACCAAACCGCTTTCTCCGTCTTTGATAACTTCTCCCGCGCAACCGACATCGCTCATCACGATCGGCATCCCGGCCGCCGCGGCCTCGATCACCGCCAAACCCCAGCCTTCAAAACGCGAAGGCTGCACGTACACGCCGGCGCGCGCCAAAAACGGTTTCACGTCATCCTCTTTTCCGACAAACAAAACCGCGGTCCCGATTCGCAAATGGCGCGCCATGCGCTCATAGGCTTGGCGCAACGATCCGCCGCCCACCACGACCAGCGAAGCTTGCGAACGAACTTTTTGGACTTCGACAAACGCATTCAACAAAATATCCACGCCTTTCTCCGACTCAAGACGCGTGACCGTGAGGATTTCATCGGCCAAGGCCAATGAACGATCCACTTGGGAAAATGCCGCGATGTCAGTGGCGATCGGGATCACATCGATCTTTTGCTCCTGTACGCCGATCGTCATCAATCCTTTTTTGCCGCGCTGGCTTACCGTGCGCACGCGATCCGCGCGAAGCAAAAGGGATTCCGCATACGCGCGCAACACGCGCTCGCGCAGATTCGCCGAACCGCGCGCGAATATGCCGGAATGATCTTGTAGATGCAATCCGCAGCCAAAACGTTTCGCCAATCGCGCGGCAAGATATCCGGTATAGATCGGTTCCTGCGCCGTCACCACGTCCGGACGCTCAGCCATCCTCAAATGGGACCGCGCCTGCATAAATGCACCGAACTTCGATGCGCCCCCAAACGTGCGCACGCGAATCCCGGGAGCGAGATCGAATTCCTTTTGCTCGCCGCTCGCCACGACAAGAATTACGGCCTCATGTCCCGCATAGGCTAAAGCCTGGCGCTTCGCGGCCGTTGAGGCTGGATCGAGAATTGAGCGGTCGAGGCTTAATGAGAGGATGCGCATACATCGTGTAAAACGGACCGGGTTTCGGCCACCATGGCTTCAACGGTCTGTAATTTGAGATGAGAGGGATCGAACGGCACAAACGGACGGGAAAGGGCTTCGACCCAGGCACGCTCATCATGATACGGCAAAACGGTGACGCCCGAGGGCGCGAGCGCGCCCATCTCCTTATTTCCGGCCTTATCCGTCACAAAACAGGGACGGCCAGCGGCCAATGCCTCCACCACCACATGCGGATAGCCTTCATAGGCGCTCGCGAGCACGAAGGCGTCTGAAGCCGCATTCCAATCCGCGATAATAACGGGCGTGACCGATCCCAAGAAACGCACGCGTCCGGAAACGCCGCGCAAAGCCGCGAGCTTTTCCCAGGCGACTTTCATCGGACCATCACCCGCGACGACCAGGATCGTGTCGGGCGGAAGCTTGGGCAAAAGCTCGATCAAGAAGTCCACGCCCTTCCATGGCACGCAACGCACGACGGTAAACAAGACGCGCTTGGATTCAATCCCAAACGCTTTGCGCAAAATATCGCGTTCGCGCGTCGCCTTGTGTGTGGCCACGGCATTGTAGATGCGGCGGATGCGCGATGAAGCCACGCCCCAACGCCCGACGACGGATCCCAAATACGCGCTCGGAACGATCACGAGTCGTGCCTGTTCCGCGACAAAACGTTCCATTTTTTCCAAGATTCCGATCGAACCGCCATGTCGTTTCGCTAAAAAATCATCCAACAACTCCCCTTCGGCGGTGGCCGGAAGCCCATTGCGGTACGCTTCCCATGCATAATCCCCGACCACCTTCAGCATGAATGGTTTACGTCGCAATTTCGCCGCCAGGCTTGCCGGGAATCCATCCGAAGACGGCGTCATCGCATACACCACATCCATCCGCTTTGCGAGATGAAGCACGCGGCCGAACATCCGCGCATACCGGATCGGCGCCGACCCGGACGTTGAAACCACCGAGACCTTCCACCCATCGCCTTTTTTCGTTTTTTCATTTCCAAATGTAACGACGCGGACACGATCGCCCGCCTCAACCAATCCGCGCGACAATAACGGCACATACGTCGCGGGTCCGCCGATATCCGGAGGATAAATGCCGGTCGCAATCAGAATCCGGCGTGAAGCCTCGACTCGCGTGAACGTATCGCCCATGTCCCTTGCGATCTTGTCCCAATCATAACGCTCACGGACTAATCGCGAAGCACTTTGCGTGATGCGCGAACGCTCTTCATGCGGCGTAGCCAAAATACGGTTGACGGTCTCCGTAATGGATTCCGGATTCTCCGGCGCGCAAAGCCAACCCGTTTCCACGTTCAAAAAATCAGGAATGCCCCCAACCGGTGTCCCAATGGTCGGCAAACCTGCGGCCATGGCCTCAAGAAACGAATTTCCTAAACCCTCCGTACGTGACGGACGGCAGAACATATCACATTCTTGAAAAAGCTTCGCGACTTCATCGTGCGTTTTGCTTCCCAAAAAACGCACGCGCTTATCCACGCCCAATTCCTGCGCGAGTTTTTCCAGCATGTCGCGGTCTTCGCCGTCACCGACCAACCAAACCTTCACATGCTCGGGCAGTGACGGAAGCGCGCGGATCAACAAATCCAAACCGTTCTTATGCGATAAACGCGAAACGGAAATAATACGTACCTCATCAGACAAAACCCGAGGAGCGTGATAGGTAAAACGAGAAAGATCGACGCCATTCGGAATCAATACCGGCTTGCCTTCAAAACCCATCTTTATGGCCCACTGACCTAAGAAATGACTGATGGCCTGGATTTGATCGGCGCGTTGAAAAATTTTCTTGTGCAGAAAATTGAACGGCCCGGCGCGCTTGGCATAACGCTCGAATGGATCGCCTTCCTGCAGGGTCAGCAAAAAACGCGTCTTCGGACGCATCCAAGAATAAAAGAGCGAAGCAAAACCGCCATAACTTGCCTGCATGGACCACAGCAAATCCGGCTTGAATCGCAGCCCATAGAGCGCGCCAACGACCGGTAAAAGATATTTGTCGAATGTGGTTCCAAATCCGATGCGATGCACGGTGACATTCCCCATCTTTTCCACCGAAGCCAACCCTGGGCGCAGACGCGCACAAACTACATCGAATTCAAAATCGGTGGCGCGATCCGTAATTTCGCGAACCGCAACCTCAGCGCCACCCATGAGCGGAAGATATGCAGTGGAAAAAACCAAGACGCGTTTCTTCATACGAGCGTTTTCAAGAAATCACGAATGTGGTCCTGCAGACGAATCTGAGCGCGCCATCCGAGTTCCTCCTCGGTTTTTGAGAGGTCGATGGACACGTTTTTCCGATCGCCGGGCTTTTCCGGCAACATAGCGATCTCGCCGCCGAACATTTCGGCGACTTCGCGGATGGTATGCATCTCTTTCGGCCCGAGGCAGTAGCCATCACCCTGGCCCTTTTCCGCGGCAAGTAAAATCCCCCGGACGATATCATCCACATGCGTAAAACTGCGATATTGCGTGCCGGGCGAAACGACGGGCAATGGTTTTCCTTCGCGACGAAGTCTTTTAAAGATACCGATCAACGTCGCATACGGGCCTTCCTGGATTTCCCGGCCGCCATACACGTTGTAGAAATAGACGGTCACGAACGGCAAACCATACCACTCATGATAACGCTGGATGAGCTCGGTATTCGCCGCCTTGGTCCAGGCATACGGCGATTGGTTGCGACCGTCTCCGCCGTCCGCTTGTTTCGTGCTCGATCCCGCGTACAGTAATTTTCCGACTTTTTTCTTACGGCAAAACTCAAGCACGCAAAACGTGCCCTCCGCGTTCTGCCGCCACGTTTTTTCCGGTTCCAAAAAACTTTGCGACGTGCGCGAGTACTCCCCAAGATGGAAAATCATGTCCGGAGTAAACTCGACCATTCGTTCAATGTCGCGCGTATCGCCGCGCAGATAAGTCACGCCTTGGATGTGATTCGATTCCGAGCCCGTGGAGTAATTGTCCAGCGAATACACTTCGTTTGAAGCATCGCGAACCAGCGCCTCGCACAAATGCGAGCCGATAAACCCGGCACCCCCGGTCACCAGCACTCGTTTAGCCATACTTCTCAAGCCAGGTCGCGAGCGACAGGAGCATCCACAGGCGGTTGCCATGATCTAACCCGCGGTCATTTTCATGGAGATAGCGTTCAACCTCTTCTTTGCGACAAATCTCAAGCAGTTTGGCGTCAGATGAAAGGCACCGTTCGACAAAAGCAGAACGCAAATCACTGCGGAACCAAGCCGCCAACGGAACCTGGAATCCGCGCTTTGGACGCGATAAGACTTCGGCCGGAACAAGATCCGCTATCGCTGCCTGAAGCACGGCTTTTTGCTTGCCTCCACGGAAATGAAAATCAAACGGCAAATGCGCGGTGAAGCGCATCAGCTCCTGGTCGAGGAAGGGTGAACGCGCTTCCAAGCCGTGCGCCATGGTCGCGCGATCCATCTTCACGCACAAATCATCTGGCAAGTAAGAGCGTCGGTCGAAATCGAGAGCGCCGCCGATGCGGAGACGAGGATCAAAATGCGAACGAATAAATGATTCCGCCGAATCGCCGGCCGTTTTTGACGCGAACTCCGGCTGCAGAAGCTTCGAAGCGGCCTCGCGATTGAAATAGGACCCGGTGAATAATTCCGCGTATCCATCCGCGACGGAGGCCCGCAAGCCATCCAACGTATCGGCAAAACGCCCGTACCGCGGGCTCTTCAACATCCGGGACAGCCCGGCCACGACCGAGCCCAAACCCATACGGTGAAGCCGTTCGGCCTTTTTGAAATACCCGTAACGGCGATACCCGCCAAACGCTTCGTCACCGCCATCGCCATTCATCACCGCTTTGACGTGTTTGCGCGTCTCGCGTGCGAGCAGATACGTCGGCAGAGATGACGAGTCCGCGTACGGCACGCCATACAGCTCAATCAAATCATCCACCAAGGCCAAACCGTCTTTTGGATTGGCTTCAAACGAAATATGCTGCGCGCCAATCCGTTTTGCGAATGACTCGGCCTCGGAACGTTCATCAGCCGCCCAATTCGGGAAGCCCATCGTAAACGTTTTGATGGGGGAAGCCGACATCTTCGCCATCAAGGCCGCGACCGCGGTCGAGTCCATGCCGCCGGAAAGAAAACAACCAACCTCGACGTCCGCGATCAGGCGATAACGCACGGCGTCCTCCAATAACCGGCGCGTTTCGCGGACCGCCTCCTCAAAACGGCCGGAAAAAGCCGGCAACGCTTCAAATGAATCGTACCGACGGATGCTCACGGTGCTGTCTTTCCATGTTCCGCAATGCGCCGGCGGCAACGAGTTGATCCCGCGAAAACCCGTGCGCGGCGCGGGAACGTATTGCAAACCGATGAATAGACGCAACGCTTCTTCATCAATCTCGATCTTGCGATTGGACGTGAGTGCCGTAACTTCGGATGCGAACGCGAAACCGGCCGCATCGTTCATCCAGAAAAACGGCTTCTTGCCGACGCGGTCGCGCGCAAAAAATAATTCGTTCTTTTGTTTGTCCCAAATCGCGAAGGCGAACATTCCGCGCAACTTCTCGAGCATCGCCTCGCCGTTGCGTTCATACAACTTGAGCAATACCTCCGTATCACTCGTCGAATGAAACGGCTCACCGTTATCCGCCAACTGCTTTCTCAACTCCTGATAGTTATAAATCTCGCCGTTGAACGTGATGGAAAAACGGCCGTCAGCGGAACGCATGGGCTGCTTTCCCCCATCGCTCAAATCCACGATCGCGAGGCGGCGATGGCCCAATCCGGCCGCGCCCTCGGTCCAAATCCCTTCCCCATCAGGTCCGCGGCGCCGGATAGCCCCGACCATGCCAACCAAGCGGTCCCGGTCCACGGGCCGCCCGTCGCGAGAAACCAGGCCGGCAATACCGCACATATCTATTGACCTTTTCGTCCCCTGAAGCCTATCTTATCGCTATGGAAAGCGCAAAAATGAAGATTGCCCTGGCAGTCACTTTGGCCGAAAGCGGAGGCGTCCAACAGTTTTTGGCCGGGTTTTCCGTTTGGCTCAAAAACCAGGGCCATGACGTGACCGTCCTTGCCGGAGACGGAGAATGGCTAAAGGAGCGCTGCGTAGCAAATCATATCCCCTTTATCCATCTCAAAAAGATGGGCCGCGAGATCGATCCGCTCCGGGATCCCTCCGCGATTCTCGAGCTTCGGCGTGTCTTGAAAGACCTGAAGCCGGATGCCGTTGAATTGAATAGCGCAAAGATGAGCATCGTCGGCTCCATCGCCGCGCGTTTGGCCGGCGTGCCGCGCGTCGTGTACCGCATCGGCGGCTGGACCTTCCGCGAAGTCCTTCCGGCTCACAAGCTGTGGATCTATCGCAACGCCGAACGCGTCACCGGCAAACTGAAGGACGTCATCATCTGCGTGAATCCGGACGATGTGCGTTTGGCGAATGAAGTCGGCATCAAGGCGCGCGAAGCCGTTATCGCCGTCCCGAATGGAATTGACCTGCCACGCTTTGACACGGTGCTAAAACCACGTGACGTGTCGCGCGACATGCTTCAGGCTTCAGGCTTCGTGTTTGGAACGACGGCCAACTTCTTTCCGCCGAAAGATTTGCCCCGTTATATGGAAGCTTGCAAACTCGTGCATGACGCGGAACCGAATGCGCGCTTCTTGGTTCTCGGCGACGGGCTGCAGCGCAAAGAGATCGAAACAAAACGTCACGAACTTGGTTTGGACGAAATCGTTTGGCTTCCGGGAGCCCGTAACGATGCGGGCGCCTTGCTTGCGGGTTTCGATGCATTCGTCTTGCCCAGTTCCAAAGAAGGCATGTCTTTCTCATTGCTGGAAGCGATGGCCGCCAGGCTCCCCTGCATCGCCACCGATGTTGGCGCCGCTAAATGGATGTTGGCTGACGCAGGTCTCGTCGTTCCCAAAATGGACCCTAAAGCTTTAGCTGAAGCCATGCTGCGCGTCATGCGCGAACCGGAGCTCCGCGCCAAGCTTGCTCAAAACGCACGCCATCAAATTGAAACACGCTTCCCGCTGCTCGAAACGTATCGTGGAAATCTAAAAGCGCTCCTCGGATGAAACAAATCTCCCTCCTTACGAAGGAGGGAGATGGAGAGGGAGAGGGAGGTCTAGCGGCGCGGACCGGAACCGGCGCTGGTCGCTACCGTATTTGTCGGCTCAGGGGCGGGCGTCAGTGTAACTGTGTCCGAATCCTGCGGATCAAGCATGCGATCATATTCATCCTTGGTTCCCGGGGCGAGCGTTTCCGCCTTGGTCAAAATTTGGTCGCGTAACTCGGTGAGTCCCAGAACCTGCATCTTCATGGCCAACTGGGCATAGATATTGGCCGTGGCCAATGGATAGCCCTGGAGGTTTTCAATGGTCTTTTGGAGGTTTTCGGCGTCACGCAGGATGATGTACGCGTCGAAAAGCGGGAAAAGTTCGCGGCTATCCTGGATGACATACGCCCATTTCGCCTGCATGGCTTTGCGCACTTCCTCGGCCCCGATCTGACGGGCCGCCTCGTCGGTGCTTCCCTTGTCATACAGCATGGTCACGCCGTAGTTCCAATATCCGATGCCATTTTCCAAGTCGAAATCGCGGACGGTTTTGAACACGGCGATCGCATCATCCAAACGGCCGAGCTGGAGGTACAGGCGCGCCAATCCATAATGCAATTGCTGGCGTTTCGGGCTGGTCGCGATGGCCTTTTGATAGCTCTCGAGCGCGACGGCGGCTTCCGTGGGACGTTGGGACATCATTTCCTGCGCGAGACGCGCATAGATATAAAGGGGGTGCGTATTATGCGGATGGCGGGAGATTTCTTCTTGAGACAATGCTTTCGCCAAATCGTACATCTCATTTCCTTTTGGCACTTTGGGGAAATTTCCGCCGCCGATAATCCCGATCAAGTTACGCGACAAAAGAAAGGATTGCTCATCCTTGTACATCGTCGGAATTTCAGAAGCTTGTTTCGCCAGCTCATATCCCTGGGCAGGATTATAGTTGATGATCCCGTTCGCCCGAAGAGCGATAACCGACGCGCGGAACGGTAATATCGAGGTGCGATATACGACGAGAATGGCGGCGATTTGGAGCACGGCAAACATGATCCACGGCGCGTCGCGGCGACCTTCATCCTTTTTCTCTTTCACGGCGGCCGGATCGCGCTCGCCGATGAATTCGCCCTTGGTCGCGGCGATGATCAATGCGAACAACAAATAGCTCATCGAGAAACCGGCCGGGTGATCGAATACGAACAGGTTTTGCACGAAGTATGCGATCGGCAACGAGAATAAGATGGCCGCGATCGGCAAATCAATCCACTTCTTCTTATACGCCTGCCAGGTGGAGAGGAAAATCGCCACGTAAATCGCGAAGAATGTGATGAAACCGATGATACCCGTCATCGACAGCACGTCCATCACCGTGTTATGCGCGCGGTCGAACCAGGTTTCATACGCGCCATATCGCAGCGACTCCGGATTGAAATGATTATTGAAGACGATGTGGAAGTTATCCAAACCCCAGCCGGTAATCGGACGTTCCAAGAAGCCCTGCCAGGCGATTTCCCAAGCGATAATGCGCGTGGTGACCGTGGTCTGGAAGTTCGTCAGACGTTCAAGCGGCGAATTCTTGATGATGGGCAAATCGCGCATGGCGAACAAACCGCCATACGCAAGCATCAACGCAAGCAAGCCACCGAAAACGGCCGCCTTTGTCTTTTTGCTGGGGTGAAAAAGACCCACGTAGAACGCGAAAGCGACAATCCCCACGCCCAAACCGACCAACGCGCCACGCGATTGGGCTAATACGAAGGCGATGATGTCGAATACGGCGATCACCGCGTACCCAATGCGCCAAGCGGTGGATTTGTTGCGCCAAAACAACAAGGCGAGGAAGAAGAAATTGAAAATCTGGTACGACGCCATGTAAATCGGGTTGTCGAGCAACCCGCCCACGCGCGGACCGGCCGGGAACATCAACAAGTTCGGGTTGAATTTCTGCATGATGGCGACGATGGCCATGATGCACGACAATGCCACCTGGTAGTTGAGCAATTTTTTCCATTGGTCCCAAGTCTTGAGCGTGCCGACGGCCATGGTGAGCCAAGCCAGGAAGTGCAGAAGCGTAAACAGGCCGTTCATGCGTTCCTGGTTCCCCCACCATGCGCGCAACGGATCGATAGCGAAGATCACCGACAACGTCAAAGCGCCAAAGTAAGCCAAAATCGCCAAATACAGCATGTGCTTGCGCGGGCGGTATTCGGGGTCCATCCAAGCCAAAGCCACATAGGCCGGAAACGTCAGGCCGATAAGGACTTGGAACGCGATCAACTTCGAGAAAACGAATGGGAAGATGACCGTCGGGATGAAGATAAGCGGCAACAGGAGACCGCCGTAAATACCGAGATAGGTCAGGGCCTTAAACAGGCGGATGGCGTTGGCGCGATTCATATATAGATAGAGTCGAACGTAAGGGTAGCACGGGCCTATCCAATACAAAACCCCCGCATTGCTGCGGGGGTTTTGGTTCATTGTCAGAAGGGTTATTTTTCTTGCCCTGCGTACTTTTTAAAGACTTCCCAGTCTTTATCGAGTTGTATCATAAATTGCAATTGGTGCTTAGTTGAAATCTTTTCTTCAACTCGTTTCACCTCTTGTTCATAAGACTCCGGCTTGCCTCCATGGGCATAAAACACAAATTCTCGCATGTTATTGAATGTGATAGTCATCACATGAACCGCTGCTTGATTTTTCTCCAACGCGTCAACCAATGCATCCTCAACGGTGAGTAGACACTCCCCCTCATTTGGTAAAGGAAGTCCGTTGAGGGTCGGAGCTAATAACGGAACCGCTACACCTATCTGAAAAGGATAGTCGGGGTGACCGATCGCATCAACCAAAGCTTCCTTAAAGCGCGTAATGATCGGCTTTCCATCCAGCTTACCCTTTAGTACGGACCATTGATCTGCGTATTCGAAAATCTTTTTGTATCTCTGGACATCGCCTTGATGCATAGACCTCTGATCAATACTTTTCTATCTCAGTTTCGAATATTACCCCACCCTTCCTGGAGAGGTAGAAACCCATTCCTCGGATAGTTCTTTTTAAGGAATCTATGTCGTGAATCGGCTTTAGATTTTGAACGTATCTCTCATCAACCAATTGCACGATCAATCCGCTTTCCTTGGATAGATCATAGCACTTGTCTTCACCCTCGCTCACATCCAGGCGTCTTCGCGCCTGACAATGGTAATGAGGAGGGTATCTATTATTATTTTCATCGGTAAGGAGGAAAAAGCCCAGATTCACGTAGTGACACTTTGACCATTGAGAACCCTGAAGATTAACCACAAAGATTATATCTTCAGTCAAGTCTATATAACAACTCTTCGCTTTCTTCCTAACTTTAAAATCATTTTCTCTGTATAGGCTGACTATTTGGCTGATCACGTCCATAAAAATCATTTTACGGTTAGTTCTTCCCTCAATTGCTCGGTAGGGATGAGCGGAAAAGGTTTGAAACCATCTATAAATCTATCCAAGTTTGGATCCTTCTCTCCGCCCAACTCAGAATTTATACCAAGGATATAAATCCAGCTTCCCCAAACTATAACTCTCCCGTAAACGGTCGAAGGTCCCCGATCAACGACGTAATCCATGGCGGGATATCCATAATGTGTCGTCATTTGTCGATAACGATGGGTGGTCGTAACCCCTTCTTCTTCCATAAAATACCTATCCAGGGCTGCGGCCAGACGCCTCTCTGCGGGCATCATCACGTTAAACCGAACGTCTTCAGGATGGTAAGATGACATGCCCATCAGAAAATAAAACCAATCCGGATCAAAGAAGGTAATCTGCTGGAATTGATATCCGTCATCGTCAATATTGATTGTGTCACTGAAGCTAGGTCGGACAGGGAATGCAAATCGAAAGTGCCCGTTCGGTGAACCATACTCTTTCCAACTCACATCTGGATTCTCCCGATCATATCGGGAGTGATCTTTGAGATCTGAGAAGGCAGGCGTCACCAATTTTTCCCTCACGTAATTTTCCATTCTGACATTCTGAAAAATAACGATCATGGCGATCGTGGATGCAACGGTAGCGATAAAAAACAAACTCGAAAAAATGCTCCAGCCTCTTTGAAACGATAGATACTCAGCTTCGGTTCTCCACTTGATTGATTTCCATGCAATCCTGTAACCATCGACCGCGAAATAGACGCTAAAAATGAGTCCGAGCGGCGGAAGAAAGGCAAGTAACGCGATCCATCGGTGGTGCATGAGCCCCCAAGCGATGGGCATGAAAAACGCGCCCCAATTCCATTTCCGGTACTTGGCTAACTTTCTTGACTCTTCTCCCTCGCCCGAACCAGAATCATACTCGTTCTTTTTCATTGGCACCTTCTTTACCAAGAAATAGATGCCGAAAATAACTCCACAAATTACGCCTGTCCAAACTAGGTACACAAAAATTCCGCTCAGGAATGTCGGCTCAGGGATGGCCTCGTTGTTCACGAATATGTCGGCGCTCTTTATCAGGGAAATGATCGAGATGACATCCAATAAAATGTAAATTGGGAAATAGATAAGAAGGGTTCCAAGCAACCTGCGCTCACTAGGAACTCCAGGTATCACGCCTACCGGATTATCTTGTTTTTTATCCATCATATGTATGTGGCGATGGTGCGGGTCAGGAGTATAGAGGTAACTTGTTGCAGATGCTACATCAAACGAGCTTTGACACAAACCCTCGCTAAAGGCGGGGGTTTGAATAGTGCCCCCTGCTACTTCTTTTTACTCACCCTCTTCAATAAACGCACTGCATCAAATACCAGACAAACAAAAAATAAACGCACCAAGACCTGTCCGAGATAATAATCTCCTACTGGTGAGATTAAATCCTCTCCGCTAGGCACGACGAATACAAATAACACTCCTATAACCGTAAAAATAACAATCGGTATGGTAATGAACGGTAATTGTTTGAGTAGCATATCGAGACTAGCTTATGACAAATTCCGTTGCTCAAATTATGAAAGCGCTAAATGTGTAGAGCGTAGCACGGGCCTATCCAATACAAAACCCCCGCATTGCTGCGGGGGTTTTGCGTCCCTTCAGGCTGTGAGGCCTTCAGGAGTTGAACCGATTAACGGCTCAACGTGGACTGCTGGGTCAAGTCCTCAACGTAAGTGTCGTTGGTCCAGTCGCGCGAGCCACCAGCGGTGCCCGAAGCGTAGGAGTGCGGCACTTCCGAGTTGTCGGACCAGACGAACGTACCTTCAGCGTCAGGCGAGACATCCGGGCTCGATGACGTGTTGATGTTCGGGCCGCGGATACCGCCGAAGACGGCGTCCGTGAGATAACCCGTCGTAACAACAGCGCCCGAGTTGCGGCGGAAGTTGAGCGACAAGGAGTCACCCGAATCCACCGTACCGTTGATCGTACCGTGCAACGTGTAAACGCTGCCCGAGCCTGAGATCGTTTCTTCGTTGGTGAAGACGATCACGATCTGACCGGAGGTTTCACCCACGGCCGGACCGCTCGTGTAGAAGTTCACGCCCGTCGCGGAGGTGATGTCGATGTCGCCATCAGCAACATCCGAGGAGCCCTTGCGGAGGCGCAGGTTCTGGAAGTTGAAGCTGGAGTTCGAGTCACCCTTCGACCAGTTGAACACGACCTTCTTCAAGCCAACCGAGCCGGCGCTGTCAGCGGCGACCTGGAACTTGTAGAGATCCGTGTCAAGACCGGAGGTAAGCGTCGTCGAGGACAAGGCCTGACGCGTCACGACCGGTTTGGTCTTGCGGAGGACGAACTGGTTACCCACCGAACCATTGGTCGAGCCAGCCGTCGTCGTCGCGTACAAGCGGTCGCCGGAAGCGGAACCGTTGGCGCGGATGTTGAGCTGGTTGTCGTAGTTGGTGTCCCAGTCGCCGGTCTGGATGTCGCCGGCAACGCCGAGCTGCATCAAGTTACCGGAGCGGGCGGCGTTGGTGGAACCAGACACCGTACCCGAAGCGACAACGTCCGCGAGCTTACCCCAGATCTGGAAGGTGGCGGAGCCATCCTTCGGCACGATAACCGGGGAACCCGAGAGGTCGATGTCCTTGAAGGAGTACGAACCAGACGGAAGCGTGCCCTGACCCTTCACAGCGCCGTCCTGAGCGACCGCAACTTCCAAGAAGTTGGCGGCAACACCCGTGGAGGTGACCGTGACCTTGTCAAGATTCACATCTTCGTACTGAGCCGTCGCCTTGAACTGGGCGAAGTTCTGCCAGACAGCACCGTTGTCGCCGACGAGAATCGTCGACTGGCGGAGGTTGTCCGTGGCAATCGTCAGCGTACCGCTGTTGCGGATGGTCTGGACGAGGACCGTGCCGTTGACGTTGGCGTCAACCTGCGTGGAGCGAGACGGGACAACCGTGTTCGCTTCCTGATCTTCGGCCGTCACATCAGCGTCGAGGTCGATACCGAGGGCGATGTAGTCAGCGACACCTTCGACTTGGGAGTCGGCGGTACACTTGGCCACAAGCGTCTTCGAACCGCCGCGCGGAACCGTGACGTTCATGTTGGTGATGTTGAACGTGCCGGCCGTGGTGTCAGGAGCCTGTGAGAGGCCGACCTGGGTGTCACCATCGAACAAAGCACAAGCCGTGACGATATCCTTGACCGTCGTGGCGGCGTAGAACGAACCATCAAACGAACCGGCACCCGTGAGCTTCACCGTCTTGATAGAGATGTCGCTCTGGTCGCCCGCCGTAAAGACGAAGCCGGCCGTCGGGATCATTTCCTGCTTCTTCACAGCCGTACCGGCGCTCGGAGAGGCGGCAAGGGCGATCGAAAGGTTCGAAGCCTTGACGGTCTGCAAGTTGCCGCTAATGGCGGTGTTCGGAACGATCTTATCCGTGGCGAGGAATTCGCCAGTGGTCACAACGCGGACGTCGGACGAGCCGAAGAGCACGCTGGAGTTGTCGCCGTGCACCACGCGGTACTGGTTGTTGCCATCTGCGGAGAATTCACCGGAGATGTCATCCGTACCGTTGTAGAGGTCGGCCGTAATGGCGAGGTTCAAGGTCTGACCGGCGTTGATGTTGCGGGCGTCCGAAAGCGTGATCAAACACGCCGTCGAGGAACCCGAGCCCGTACAACCTGAAGGCAGGTTGGTCGGACCCATCCAGGTCAAACCCGTGTCCAAGTCCTTGATCTTAATGTCACGGAAGTATTCCGTGCCAGACGAACCCTTGACGAGGTCGGAAGCCGTGTTGCCCTGAATGTGGAAGTCCACATTGCGGATTTCAAGCTGGTTGTCCGGGGAGGTCAACGAGAAGCGGTACAAGACCACATCCTGGTTGCCCTTCGCAACGTTGCCAGTAACCGGTCCATTGAAGGACACGGTGAGCTGACCACCCTGCGTCGTCACGAGGATCGCGTTGTCGTCGGCCGTGCCGGCGCCATTCGCATCACCATCGAACGAACCCTGACCTGCGCTCGTACAGCCACCCACTGCGGTGTCAGCGATACAGATCGCGGCACCGGAGTTGTAGAGACGGTCGATCGCGTACACGTCAGTCGTGTACTCGACGTAGGTCTTAATGTCGCGACCCGCGCGACCGGCAACCTTGGCCTGAAGGGCGAAGGTCTTGGTCGTGCCGTTCGTGATCACGTACGGCGGGTTGAAGGTCAAGACAATCTTGTCACCGACCATGGCAGCCGTCGAAGCGACCAACGTCGAACCCTGGTAGAGGTTGAAGTTGGTGAGGTCCGAGTTGGAAATGCCACCGGTCTGGATGAGCGTCACGCGGCGAACTTCGATGTCGTTGGTGTTAGCCGTCAACTTGAAGTTGGAGATTTCGGCGTTTTGGGCGCCGATGTTCGGGTTGGCCGGGGTCGTGCCCTTTTGGACATCGAGGCGACCAGCCGAGGTCGTACCAACGGTGAACACGTTGCCGCGCACCGGGAAGTTACCACCGACCGTACCGGAACCGACGATGACGACGGAACCGCCGTTCGTGATTTCGAACGAGTGCTGACCACCAGCGGTGGCCGGGCTCGAGAAGTCACCAACGATGACGATGGACTTGGTCTGACCGGCCGGAACCGAGAAGTTCAAGCCGTTGAACTCCGTGACGTTGGTCGTGGAGTTGATGGTGCGGCCCGTGGTCATACGGTTGCCGTTGCCATCATAGAGGTACACGTTCGCAAGGTCGGAAGCAGCGCCGACGCCAATGCGGCGGATCTGCAAACCGTCGATGAGAGCTTCAGCCGAGCCAGCCGTGAAGTTGTACTTCGCGAGCATGACGCTGGCCGCGTTCTTCGGAACCGTCTGCGCCGCCGGAGTGTCCGAGGCGAGAGAGACCGTAACGCCACCCGTCACGACCGGGGTCGTGCCACAAATCGCGATCACATCCGCAAGCGGACATTCGCGGCTCGTGATGTCCGTACCGTTGCTGTACGCAATGGTGGTCATCAAGGTGTAAGCCGGGTTGAAACCGTTGGCGGCGAAGACAGAATCGGAAACGATCTTGCGCTTCATGCCACCCCACACGACGTAGCGCATCGAGTCTCCAGAGTAGGAGACGACCGAGCCATCCGGGTGAACCGGCGTCGAGACGGAAGAACCAATCGTGTAGTTCACGAAGAACGAGTCCGGAACGTCGACGACGCGCGTGGCCCAAGCTGAGCCGTAGAGCGTCGTAGCGAGCGCTTCGGATTCGACCCAGTGAAGCATGCCACCAAGGGTGACTGCGTACACTTTCGGATCCGTTTGAATCTTAACAAGTTTGGTGCCCGGGCGGATCGTGACGTTTCCACCGATCAAAATCGACGCGAGTTCCGTGTCGGAAATCGTGCGGACCGAGGAGAAGTCCATGAACCACGAGAAGTAGGTCTTCTCGTTCGGGAACACATAGCGCTTACCGTCCGCGGCGAAGTAATACACCGCCGGGCCGGAGGCCTTGATCAAATCACCGGCCACCGCAGCGGAAGCTGCCGTCGGCATGGCGAGGGCGCCAAAACCGACCGACCAAGCGATCGTCGTCAAAGCAACGAAGCTGGAGAAAATTTTCTTAAGGATATTTCCCATAGGGTAGCCCTTGCGGGCTTGTGTGCTTTAACGGATCCGAGTGAATCCGAGAAAGCGGTTCTGCCAATTATGAGTAGATGGCGGCGGCTTCCGACATTTTTCAAGTCGGAATCGACCTTTGGACCGGCGCCGTTGTGTGGGGATTCGGGCACGAGCGAAAGCGGACCTCCGCTTTCACGGAGCATTCTCCCGCTCGTCAGGACGCCTCTGCGATGCAGGGTCGCCCTGGTTGGGGGAGAATGCTATTTGATTATTTTGGCGGCGGTGTGGTTGGCGTGGAGGAAGCGGTTGGCGTGGTGGATGAAGTAGTTGGAAGCGCCGTCGTTGAAGTGGTGGATGAAGTCGTGGTCGGAAGAGGCTCCGCGCCGGAAATAATTGCGGCCGTCGAGCTCGCGATCAATAGATCGGCGGAGACTTCGGCTTGTACCGTAGCCTTTGCGGCTTCGGCGAGCTTATCCGTCGCAAGGCCAAGCTTGTTTTCATCCAGCAACACTTTCACTTCGCCTAGGGTGGAGCTCGCGGTGGCGATTTGTGGCGTGGTTCCGGAAGCGCTCTGTTCCAGCGTTCCCGAGGTGCTCAAACGCACGCGCTCGGCAGAATCTTCGATCGAAGCGCGCAACCCATCTACTTTATTCTGCAAAACCTGGGCGACTTCTTCATCCGAAGTAACGTGTTCGCCGGCATCCTGTTCATTTGCTTCGATCAACACGGCCACGGCCGCGACGCCGGTTTGCACGGCCTGGGCCTGGGCTTCGGCGACGGCCGATTTAGCGTCCAAAGCGACCTCGTCCTTGACCGCGTCGAGCTCGGCCGTGACTTGCACCGACTTTTGATCGACGAGTTTGGCGAGTTCGGCGGCTTTCGGAGCCGAAGCTTCTTGCTTCACTTCCTTCAATTGATTTTTGACCGTATCGAGATCGCGCTTCAGTACCATGGCAGCCTCACGCACGCGACCGGAGTTTTTTTCCGGAGCTTTTACGATGGTTTTGATTTCCTCGACGCGGCGGTCCACGAATTCCGTTTTCAAACGCACGCGGTCAGCCTTGTCGGACGTGAGGGCGAGACGCGTCTGTTCGCTGGCAAGTTTAATAGGATAGAGGAAGTCTCCCGGCAACGAACGTTCCGAAGCGTTGACGCCCATGAGCGAACCGCCCATGACCGCGCCGATCACGGACAGAGCCGCCAAGGCAGGGGCGCGCATCAATGACATGAGCTTGGCCGGCGCAAAGGTGCGCGCGGCTTCACGCCAACGCAAAGACGCCGGCAACGGGGCCAGCGCATCGGCGGTACGGATTTTCTGCATCAATTCGCCACGCGTGCGCAAAACCCATGCCTGGTCAGGCACGATCCCACGCTCGGCCGAATGGACCGAGCGCAGCTTGCGCAAGAGATCGCGTTTGCTCATGGAGTAGGAGGTCGGTCCAGGGCGTCGAGCGCCTTCATGGCCCGGTGGTAAATGACGCGCACGTGGCCAGGAGCCTTGTCGAGGACAAGCGCAATGTCGTTGTAGCCCAGCCCATCTACCAGGCGGAGCGTCAGGACGTCGCGAAAGTCTTCTTTCAAGCGGCCAATCTTATCGAGGATAAGGCTAAGGTCAGCCCTGGCTTCGATGATCGCCTGTTGCCGACTGTTATCGGACAAGGCGGTCTCATCACTAGAAGACGTTCCGGAACCGAATTCTGTTACAACCGGCAGGGGAACGGTCATCTCACGCTTCCGGTAATGATCAACGACCAGGTTACGGGCCAAGCGATACAGCAATGCGCGGACATTTCGAATGTCTTGATTTTGAAGGGCGTATTGCCAAAAACGAAGAAACGTCTCGGAAGTGACGTCTTCGGCCGTTTCGCGGGATGGGAGTTTTAGGTAAACAAAGCGGAAAATGTGCGTGACATACCGGTCATACAATCTGCCAAAAGCTTCCGCATCCCTGTGGGTGCGGATTCGATAGACATAAAAACGATCCACGAGTTGATTCATGCGTCCAAACCCTCCGGAAACGCCAAACCGTCGTAGCGCAGACTTTAGCTGAATCTAGGCTTTTCTTCAAGAAAGATATATATTTTTTGGCTTAGATTAGCAAAAGCCGCCTGTGGAAAGGCGGCTTTTCGCTGGTTTTTTAGACCTGGGGGACGATTTGCGAGGTCAAAACGGTCGGACGTCCCATGGTTTCGAGATAGATCCGTTCCATATCATCAATACGATCATTCAGGTCATGGGAAGCCATCGCGTGGCGGTTGGCCGGCTCGGCCAAACGGGCGCGATCCGTGGGATCCATCTCGGCGGCCTGGATCAGGGCATTGGCCAAGCTATCCACGTCGCGCGGACGGATGCGCAGCATCGATCCGGCCGTGGCTTCGACGTTCGCGTCGATATCCGTCGCGATCACCAGGCGATTCAGCTGACACGCTTCCACGAGCGACAAGGACAAACCTTCGCTGGCCGTAGGAAAGACGTGCGCGAGCGCGCCAGCCTGCAAAGCCGCGAGCTCCTTGCCGAAACGCTGGCCAAGCATGAGCACGCCGGGCGTGCGATTCGCGAGACTACAAAGCCAGGAAGCGTACGCGTCGGTCCAAGCGGCGCCGCCGACAATCACCATCGGGCGAAGTTCAAACAATTCAGGACGTTCGGCGCGAGCTTTTGCATAGGCCTCGATCAAGACATGGGCCATCTTATCCGGAATCAAGCGGCCAACGAACAAATAGAAGTTATCCACAACCAAACCATGCGGTTTCAGATAGTTATCCACATCAGCGGGAACCTCAGGGGTCGGGATCGGGTGGGTCACATACGCGGTTTGGACGCCATACGTCTTCTGGCAATACGTGGCCAACACCTGGGAAATCGTCACCGTGCGGTGCGGAACATGGCAAGCCATCCACTCCCCAATCTTAAACGACAAACGCGCGAACCAACCCCACTTGGACAATACGCGGTCAATCGAATGAAACGTCACGACGACCTTGGCGCGCGGGTGCATCAAACGAGCCGCTGGCGTAAGCAAGGCGATACCGCTGCCATGCAAATGCACGACATCCGGACGCATCTGGCGAGCCGCCCACAACGCCGTAAAACTGTGCGTGATGGCATCCAAATGCTTGGTACGGATACCGGGGGTAATCACCTGCTCGATCCCGGCCGGGGCTTTGCTGCCGGCCACATACCAGGCGCGGCCAAACACGATCACCTTATGGCCACGGGAAACCAAACCGGTCGCCAACGTTTCCACGTGGCGCTCGATGCCGCCGGAACGAGCCGGCAATCCCTTCTGACCGATCATGGCGATAACCATAGGAAGTCGTGAAGATTAAGGACTTTTGATATCAAAAAATAAGGATTTTGTCAATCCCCTAACCGCATATATTTGCTTATATTAGCCAATTATTGATACAAGTTCTCAATCCAATAGTACTCAATGTCCTTCCCGGGCAAGGCGGTAATGGCCAAAGCATCCGCCTGATAGGTTTTTGGCGGCCTTTCTTGTTCTTCCAGCCAGCAAAAGATGGCCCGCTCCAAATGCCTCAATTTCTTGCCCGTGATGGCTTCCTCCGGGTGTCCGAACATGAGGGTATGGCGGAATTTCACCTCGATAAAACGCACCTCACCGGAGCGTTCGACGATCAGGTCGATTTCGCCCAGCCGGTGGGTCCAATTCCGGTCCAAAACGCGAAACCCTTTCGCTTCAAAAAACGCGGCCGCCAAATCCTCGCCAAACCGTCCATCGACCTTGCGCGGGTCGGGCGCAGGATTCATATTTTATTATTTGTATTTAATTATTTGTATTATATTATTCACTCTCCCCCTCCTTGCCAACAGGGGGTCTACTTCTTGGGCTTGGGCAACCACTTTTCGTAGGCCGCGCGTTCGCGCTCCTGGGCGCGTACCGCCGGGAGCTGTTTGAAATGCGTCTTCCAAATCACATACGCCCAGTATCCGAACCCGGCAAGCCAGAGAAGCCAGAACAAGCGCATGGAGAGGTACGGGACGCGCTGCCAGTGGAAGAAGTACAACAGGCCGCCGGCCAATCCGGCCAAAAGCGACGCCGTCCCGATTTCGCGCCACAGCTTGCGCGCATCCTTTTCCACGCCTTTGCCGAATTTGGCATAGACGAGGGCCACGACGCCGGCGAGCCCGATGAACGCCAATACGATGGGCAAAGCCCGTTCCAACCACGGCATAAATGGCACCGCCATGGCATTAAACCAGAACGACGGCTTGAAGAGGGGCAAAATCCAGTTAAACATAGTCGGCTGGATATCTACCAAATCCGCTACCTACGCGCAAGATCATCCGCGTGGTTTACGATTTCCTCGCGCACGCCCTCCGGGATGCGTTTTCGGTAGACCAAGGCGTAATGGCAGTCGCCGGCATCGTATTCATCCGTCAATTCAAGCTCGGGATCCGCAAAATAACGCTTCGCTTCATGGGGCGGCATGCGGTTCTCAGGAGCCGGGCCCACGTCGGTGACGCAGGCCTGCCACTCGATCATCAAAATCGCGCCGCCCGGAGCAAGCAACCGCATCGCTTCGGCCACCAATCCCGCGCGATTGCGTGAAAGGTAAAGGTTGCCCGCCACGATCACCAATTGACACGAACCGTCCCGGATGCGGGCCGCGCGCACGACCTCGATATCCGACCAAACCGGCGTGATATTGAAATACTGGTCATGCTTGGCGGCGCGATCAATCGCCTTCAAAGCATTCTTGTCGATATCCACGGCATACACGCGGCCGTTTCCCCCGACTAATTGCGCGGCGGGAAATACAAAATGCCCAAGCGCTCCGCAACCGAGATCCGCCACCGTATCCCCTTCCCGAATACCGGCGCGCTCGAGCGTCTTGAACGGATTGATCAGCTCGTTGCCGCTATGGCGCATACCTATTCAGTGCGCGGCAATAACGATCCGAGCGTGGCCTGCAAAAACGCATTCCACAGATTGAACATGACGATGAACCCAAGCAAACAGAACACTACGCCCAAAAGCTTGTAAAAAAGCGTCGTCCCTCCCCCGCCCAAATATTTCTCGGCAAAGGGAACCGGTCCGAAAAAATCGGAAATGTCGCGCGTCTTGATGACGAACGCGACTCCGCCGCCAACAATGGCAGCCCCCAGGAGCACACGAAGGATGGTTGAGCCCATATTTGGTATTGTCCGGGACCAGTGTAGCATATGCGCATGAAGAAATTCAGGCGGGTAAAAAAGGGCTGGGAACCTGTCGCTGACTGGTATGTCGGCTACATGGGCAAGGAGGGCGGCGCCTTCCAGCGCGACATCGTGTTTCCGGGCGCCGAGCGTCTTCTCCAATTGAAAAAAGGAGGGACCTATTTGGATATCGCCTGCGGCCAAGGCGCGTTTGCGAAACGGTTGGCGAAAGACGGCTCGCGCGTGATCCATGGGTTTGATATTTCCCCAAGTTTGATCGCCGAGGCGAAAAAAGATGCGCCGAAGAATGCGCATTTCCGCGTGGCCGATGCGACCGGTTTCGCCAGCCACTATCCCCCGTCTTCGTTTGACGGAGCCGCGTGCAATCTCGCCATCCAAAACATTGATCCGATGGAACCGGTCTTCGCCGATGCGTCCCGCGTGTTGAAGCCGGGCGGAGTTCTTGTCCTGACCATGAATCACCCCGCTTTCCGCCAACCGCGTCAAAGCGGATGGGGCTGGGACGAGGAACGCAAACTCCAGTACCGCCGCGTCGATAAATATTTGGAGCCGTATGAAATGCCAATTCTCGCGCATCCCGGTTCGGCGCCGAGCGTCAAAACCTACTCGTATCACCGACCTTTATCCGCTTTTGTCACCGCGCTGGCAAAGCATGGTTTTGTGATTGATGCGCTGGAGGAATGGGTTTCAAACAAAGTGAGCGACTCGGGACCGAAAGCCAAAGCCGAAAACGTCGCACGCAAAGAAATTCCCCTCTTTTTGGCGATTAGGGCAAGAAAAATGTAGACCAACCAGCGTTGACAAAACGTCGGTTTTGTGATACCCAAAACCCGCTTCCGTTCTTGGGAGCAAGGAGGATTTCACATGACAAAACGGACGGTGAGCGGCTTCTTGGGCCTGCTGGTGATGCCGGACCCGAATACGGTCCGCATCCTCGAGCACACGCTCACGCACCGCAACCTGAGCCGCCACCTGAAACAGGCGGCCTTCCGCGTGCCGCCGAAAGGCGCGCACATCACGCTCTTCCAGGCCCGCAACTTCAAGCAGCTGCCGGTCAGCGTCGCCCGCACGGTCGTGGACGGGCTGAACGACTTCCTCGTCACCTCGCCGTCCGGTTCAGTCGGACTCCACTTCGAGACGATCGAGCCCTACGTCGGCAACCGGCGGTTCCTGTTCTGGCAGGCACTCCGCTCCCCGGAGCTCGCGTTCGCGCATGCGATGAGCGTCGCCGTCTGCGGCTGGGTAGACAAATCCCAGGCCGAGGACAAGCACGCACTCGAACGGCGCATCCACGGCCTGCCCGAGAAGGAGATGTCGCTCGCGCGGGCGCTCAACCACAACGAGCACCTCTTCGGCTACGGCCTCGTGCACGACGAGTTCATGCCGCACATCACGCTCGCCGCGGACCCGGACGGCTTCCCGAAGTTCAAGCCGTTCAAGGACCCTCACATCGGTTCGGCCGGTCGCGTCGTCCTCGCCCGCATGGGCGAGTGGGGCAAGATCGACGAGATCCTGTACGACCCTCTCTGCTGAGACCCGCTAGGGATCAGCAGTTTTTTTTATTTCTCCAAAAGAATATACGCCATCATCGCCTGCAAAGGCCCGGCCTGATCGCGGCGGCGTGAAAAATATTTGTCTTCCAGATGGTACGTGCATTCTTCGCTATCGCTGATGTGCTCGGGCGTAATTCCACCTTCTTTCAATTGTGTTTTGATGATCGCCGGCAAATCCACGAACATCCCCTTTTCACGTTCGATCACGGCTTCGCCGTGGCCTTCGAAATGCGAAAAGATGTCTTCGTGGATTTCAAAATGGCAAGCGCGGATGCCGGGACCTATCCCCACCAAAATATCCGCCGGCTCAGAACCTAATCCGTTCATCTGAACAATAAGTTCGGGAATGATTCCGCTCGTAATTCCGCGCCAGCCCGCGTGAGCCATGCCAATCACCCGTTCCACGGGATCGATGGCGTACACGGGAAAACAATCGGCTCCCGTTACGGATAAAATAAGATTTGGAACGCGCGTCACCAATCCATCGCACTCAGGGATGATGGATCCGGCTTCTTCTTCGCGTGCGATATGGACATGCGTGCCATGCACTAAGTTGGCAGCGACGAAACGCATCGGATCTAAACCAAGAGATTCGATATATCGCTTGCGATTGGCTTCCGTATCGGATTCGGAAGATGGGATGCGCAAATTCCCGTCATGGCGCGTGGAGAAGCCATAACGGACATTCGAAACCGAGTTAAATATGGAAAACATGGGAAGAAAATCCCCCGCACCGCGGGGGCAGTTACTCACGGGAGGCGACGGCCGGGCGGCTCACGCGCCACAGCACGGCATCGCCTTCGCCCAGGGCATTGGACTCCATCTCGAGCCGCATGCCGCTCGAGAGGCGCGATCGCGTGCGCGCTTGGACGCCGGCGAGCAGCTCTTCCATCGTGACGTCGCCGTCGTCACGCCCGAGCAAGGGAGCGAGTTCGACGATCGCGTTGGAGAAATACTCGGCATACGAGATGCTCGCCGCTCCGGTCGAGTAGAGCCCGTGCCACAGGGTTCCGGCCTCACCGCGCCCGGGCATGGCCCAGTCGAGGCTGCCCGAGTGGCAGGCATCGGCGATGAAGAGCCCTTGTCCGGCGTGGAGGAACGCGAGTTCCGTCTGGATCTCCGACTCGTTGATCGACGTGCCTCCGTAGAGCTCGAGCGAGTTCTCGCCACCGTGGGTGGCGAAATACACGATGACCAGGTCCTCGCGCGTCAGGCGCAGCCTCTGCCGCGCCACCGCCTCGCGGAAGGCGTCGGGCGTCGCCTGTTCATCCATCAGGATGATGGCGTGCTCCCGCTCCATGATCCGGGCGCGGATGAACGCGTCGGCGACGCGTCGCGCAAGCCCGCTATGACCGGGCAAATTGCGGTCTTCGCCGGGAAAATCGGACACGGTGACGAAGATCCCATAGGCCCGTCCGCGGCCCGTAACGCCCAAGCCCGTACCGGACCGGGGCACATCCGCCGCCATGGCCGCCTCCTCAAGGGAGCCGGTGACATGCAGCTCCACCTCGAGCCAATCACGCGAATACGCGTATCCGGCGAGGAAAGCCGCGGTGATCGTCAACAGGATCACGGAACGTACCAGACGACGGTACACGCCCTTGATCCACCAGATGACGCCAGAACCAAACTGCCGGCCGTGCGTCATGACCTACCTCCTTGTGTGGAAAACCTGACGTAAGTGAAAGATACTAACTTCAACGTAACAAGGGCGGCTTAGGGGGTCAATTTAGACATCGGCAGCTTCCCGCAATTCATGCTCGGTGATGGTGTCGTACCCATCAAACAAAAAATATCCGCGGAATTTCTTGCCCGCCAAATACCACGGCACCCAATGACGATCGTCAGGCCATGCGTGATCAAACGGGAATTCTGAAACCTCATACCAGGCAGGCTTTATTTCTTCGGTTTCGATGGGGTCGCCGGAAAAATCATGCGTATCAAACAGATGGATTTCAATCACGCCCGGTTTTTCGACATTACGATAGTCGCATTGAATGATGCCAAAACGATTCAACGCTCCGATCTTCATCCCGACTTCTTCCAAAGTTTCGCGTCGCGCGCCGTCTTCGATGCTCTCCCCCTCTTCAACCTTACCGCCTACGCCATTCCATTGGCCCATGCCGAACCCGCGCTTTTTATAGCCCAGCAGGACTTCTTCGCCGCGGCGGAGAAAAATCAGCGTTAAAACCCTCATATCAAAAAGAGCCTAGCATAAAAAAAGACGGTCCCTTAGGACTCGTCGAGGACGATCCACCCGTCGAAACCGCCGCGCTCGCGGCGTTTGGCGATGCGCATCGCTTCGAGCATCTCGCGGTCGAAGCCGTAGAAGCTCACCGCCCGATCGAACAGCGCCAGGAAGACTGCCATGCGTTCGAGAACCGGCTGTACCGCGAAGTCCTCGGCCGCTTCGACCAGAGCGAGCTGGATCTCCAGCCGTCGATCCTCCTCGAGGACCTCGCCCGCATCGAACACCGTAGGTGACCCGCGCGCCGCCTGGAGCGCGGTCTCGTCGAAGGCGTAGAAGCCGATCATCGTCTTCACGACTTCGGCAATGTCCACGGCCTCGTCGGGCGACTCCTCGGTCGCGAACTCGGCGCACTCCTCCATGAGCTTGAAGACGAGTTTGTCTTGCCGTTCCTCCATCGTGTCTGCGACGTGATAGGAACACGGTTCTCCTTTTTCCTGGATGATCCGTATGATCCCGTCGCGTACCAGTTTTCCGTACTTCATCGCCGTACCTCCGGCTGGAAACTTTGCCCCGCCATGCACCGGACGGAGCATGGCCCCGCCGACCGTCGGCAAGGAACTAAAAAAGTCTTACGTCGCCCTCACGGGAAACGCAAGACCTTGGCTTACCGCACGTTCACCGGGAACACGTACGTTACGTCTTCGCCGCCGGATTGGCCGAACCGCACATTCGCCATGATCAACGTGCGGCCGGTGACCGCCGGAATCCTGATCGCGTATTTCCCATCCCGAAAACTAACCGGAATACGGATCCCGAGATCGGTGCCGGACGCATTTGCCGCGGTCACGCCGAATTCAAATATTTCGCCGCCGACCGCAAAGGTCGTATCACGGCCGGGATTTACGTTCTTGAACATCAGCCCTTCGCTCATGACGAGTTCGGACGGCCCGACTTTGTCCACGCAGGTTCCGCCATAGCAATAACTTCCTTCCACTCCGGGATAGATTTCTTCACCTACCGTCATCACCACCGCCGGCGGATGGCCCGCCGGAACGGAGGGTCTTTCACCCGAAGGGGAAGTCGGGGTCGGCGCAGGGGCCGGAGTCGGGGTCGGCGCAGGGGCGCAACCGGCGCCGAATAAGGTGATGGCAGCAATAACGATCAAAAATCGCGAGGTTTTCATACCTCGCGATTGTATATCGTTTGTCTAAATTTTACACATTCGCCCCGTGGCACCTCTTGAACTTCTTGCCGGAGCCGCACGGACACGGATCATTGCGACCCACATCCTTGAATTTCGCGTCGGCAGCGGCCGTTTTGGGAGCGCCGGACAATTCATCGGACGTCTTGGCCGGGGCGGACAATTGCACCGGTTGCGCGAGCGGTTGCATGCGGCGCAATTCCTGTTCCGCATCCTGCTTGCTGATTTGCACCTTGAAAATCATGTGCGAGACGCGCTGGTTCAACGTCGTCAGCAATTGCTGGAACAAGCGATACGCCTCGCGCTTGTATTCGACGAGCGGATCGCGCTGACCATAACCCTGCAACCCCACGCCGTGGCGGAGATAATCGATCGCTTCCAAGTGGCTGATCCACAAATCATCCAAGGCGCGCAACGTCACGACTTTTTCGATTTCCATCTGCAACGCCGCATCCCCAAGAGTCTTGTCGAGCTCCGCATACGCCTTTTGCACCAATTCCATCAGGGCCTCGATGATATTCGTCCGCAACGCGATCGCATCTTCTTTGGAAGACGCCACGCCCTGGGCTTTTTCGATGGCGCCCTTGATGTCCATCCCGGCCGGCAAAATCGCGCGCGCGCCGTCTTCAATTTTTTCGTAATCCCACGCGCCTTCGTCTTCCGCCGACGTGTGGAAAGACACGAGCTGTTCGATTTCGCTTTCGATCATCTCGACGACAATCGGTTGGAGCGGGCTTTTCCCTTCCTTCGTCGCTTCCATCGCGGCGCGCAAAATCTCACGGCGCTTCTTATAGATCACCGTGCGGTGCTTGTTCAGGACGTCGTCGTATTCAAGCAAGTGCTTACGGATATCGAAGTTATGCCCTTCGACTTTCTTCTGCGCGGCCGCGAGCTGGCTCGTGAGCATCTTGTTTTCGATCGGCTCGTCTTCCGGAACCTTCAGGCTCGCCATCAAATTCTTCACGCGCTGGGTGGACTTGCCGAAAATGCGCATCAAATCGTCCTCCATCGAAAGATAAAATTGCGTCGTACCCGGATCGCCTTGGCGGCCGGAGCGTCCGCGCAGCTGGTTATCAATGCGGCGTGACTCATGGCGTTCGGTGCCGAGCACATGCAAACCGCCGACCGAACGCACGAACTCCGCCTCTTCAACCGAGGGCGGGTTTCCGCCGAGGATGATGTCCACGCCGCGGCCGGCCATATTGGTCGCCACCGTCACCGCGCCGCGACGGCCGGCTTGGGCGATGATTTCGGCTTCACGCTCGTGGTTCTTGGCGTTCAAGACCTCATGCGGCACGCCGGCTTGGCGAAGCAACTCGGACAAGAGCTCGTTCTTTTCAATCGAAACCGTACCCACCAACACCGGCTGGCCTTTTTCATGGCGTTCCTTGATTTCGCGCACCACGGCTTTGAATTTCCCGATCTGGTTTTGATAGACGCGGTCCGGCAAGTCGGCGCGGCGGTTCTCGCGGTGCGTCGGGATCGACAATACTTCCAACTTATAAATTTTGTGGAATTCTTCGGCTTCGGTGGCGGCCGTACCCGTCATGCCGGCGAGCTTTCCATACAAACGGAAATAGTTTTGGAAGGTCACCGTGGCAAGCGTGACCGATTCGCGCTGGATTTCCACGCGCTCTTTCGCCTCGATCGCCTGGTGCAAGCCCTCGGAATAGCGGCGGCCCTGCATCAAGCGGCCCGTAAATTCGTCCACGATGATCACCTCGCCGTCACGCACGACATATTCGCGGTCCTTGTTGAACAAGGCCTGCGCGCGCAAGGCCTGCTCGATGTGATGGACGGCTTTGACGCCGCCCTGGATGTACAAGTTCTCGATCCCCAAGGCTTTTTCAAGCTTGGCGATGCCGGCTTCCGTCAGCGTGGCGACGCGCTGCTTTTCATCCACTTTATAATCCTCGTCTTTGGAGAGCTGCTTCACCACGTCGGCGTACTTGTAATACGCGTCCGTGGCTTCGGCTGCCGGCGCACTGATGATGAGCGGCGTGCGCGCTTCGTCGATCAAGATCGAGTCCACTTCGTCCACCACCGCGTAGGACAATTCGCGCTGCACCATCTCTTCCGGGCGCGTGACCATGTTGTCGCGCAGATAATCGAACCCGAATTCGTTGTTGGTGCCGTACGTGATATCGGCCGCATACGCGGCGCGGCGCGAGACCGGACGCAAATAGTCCATGTCCACCTTGAACGCGCCGACCGTGTCGCGCGCTTCATCGTGCTGCGGCTCGCCCTTGAAATCCGGATCGTAGATAAAACTGCCGGCGTGCTGGATACAACCGACGCTCAAACCGAGCGAGTGATACACCTGGCCCATCCAAATCGCGTCGCGTCGCGCGAGGTAATCGTTGACCGTGATGACATGCACGCCCTTGCCGGTCAGCGCGTTCAGATACACCGGCGCCGTGGCGGTCAGCGTCTTTCCTTCACCGGTGCGCATTTCCGCGATCGTGCCGGTATGCAAAGCCAGGCCGCCGATCAACTGGACGTCGTATTGGCGCTGCTTGAGCACGCGCTTCGAAGCTTCGCGCGTGACGGCAAAGGCCTCTTCCAAAACATCGTCCAACGCCCCGCCTTTGGCCAAGCGTTCGCGGAACTCGGCGGTTTTGGCCTTCAAAGCCTCGTCCGACAGGGCGGAAACCGCAGGCTCCATGCCCGAAATACGGTCCACAATAGCGCGAAGTTTAGCGACTTCGCGGGCATTCGGGTCTCCAAACAGCTTGGTCATCCAGGACATAGTTGGCTGATCGTAGCGGAAAATGGACCGCAGGACAAGACAAAAAAGAGCGGGTTTCCCCTGCTCTTTTTTCAACCCTATTCTTCACCGCTGCCGGCCTTGGAACGTTCGTCCATGCGCTTTTTCCAATCGGACAATTCCACGCGCAAATGGTCCCGCACCTTATCAATGGCTTTATAGAGGTCCTCCGCATCACGCTCGATTTTCATGACTTCCCCGCCGATTTGCACCACGACCTTGCATTCATACACGTCGCCTTTGTGCTTGTGGCCGTCCGCGCGGCCAACCTCCACGTCCATGTGTTGGATGGATTCGAGGTATTTTTCAACCGATTGCATTTTCTCCTCCGTGTACTGCTTGATGGCGGGCGTGAGTTCAATTCCCCGAGCATGGATGTTGATGGTCATACGCTTCCAGGCTAATACTCGCGCAAACAAGCGACAAGTCAGCCAAATATTCCAGAAAAATATCGTCCACAGGCGCGAACCGTGGGAATAAGATACTATGTAATCACTTATTATTCTTTTTCTTTCATTCGTATGATGGGCGATATGAAGAGCTGCTGTTCCATTCATAAGATCACATGGGTCTTGGTCATGGTCGGCGCATTGAACTGGGGGTTGGTGGGTATCGGCATGTTCATGAAGGCAAACTGGAACGTCGTGAATTTGCTTCTCGGCTCCTGGCCGCAGGTCGAGTGGGTCGTCTACATCTTGGTCGGCGTGAGTGCCGTCGCCATGTTGTTCAAGGACAACTGCAAGATGTGCAAAGTGGAGATGCGTAAGATGTAAGAGCTTCGGCTCTCAAAAAACACTCCCGATCGGGAGTGTTTTTAAAAGAAAAAGAGCCGGATGGCTCAGAGCCTCTAACGCTTAAGTTCAGGATGGTTGCCGCTGGCAACGACCGACCGATACTCCTCCCTGCTCATCCCAAGCCGAAGCCCGAAGTCGAACAGAATTTCTCTGAGCTCCTTCATGGATTTCTTGCCGAAGTTCTTTGGAGGCGGAAGGGACTCCGTATCGAACGCCTCCAGAAAATCCGCAAGTGAAACCAGCGACAGATTGACCTGATTCCCGTCCCGCCACCTGAGCGCATCGAACATGTGCCGAAGCCTAGTACTCAAGTCACGTAGTGCGAGCAGGTTTCGAAATTCGAGCAGGGACAGGTCCTCGGCAGTACTCACGGATCTACCATCGACCGTGATGGTGACCAACGCTTTCCCGAGCGCATCACGAAGCGGCTCGACGAAAGACATGGGAACACTGAAGGACAAGGTGACGACCACGACTCTCGTATTGTTTGACACGAATCACCTCCAAAATTGCTTACTGGATATAAGCAAATTCATATTAAATGTCAAGTCTAAAACCCTACGTATTGCACTTCTTCTTGCAGCTCAATGCCGAGATCGTCACGCACTTTCATCTTGATGATCGAAATCAACGCCAAGATATCCTGCGCACGAGCTTTGCCTTTATTGATGAAAAAGTTGCCGTGTTTTTTACTCACCTCGACTTCGCCGACGCATTGTCCCATCAACCCGGCCTGCTCGATGAGCCAGCCGACGGAAATCTGTTTCTTATCAATCATGCCTTGCGGCACTTCAATGCTGCGCTTCAGAATCTCCAAATCCTTTTCTTCATCAAACTCGACGTTCTTAAAAACACATCCTGCGCTCGACGATTCAAGCGGCTGCTTCTCTTTGCGCATCTGCATAATTTCATCCATGCGCTTTTTCGAAGCTTCTACGTCCGCAGACGGCTTGAGCTTGAGCGTGCAGCCAAAAATCAAATGCGGCTCATATTTGAACATGCTTGAGCGATATCCGAACTTGCACTGTTCATTGGTCAACGTGACGCGTTGGCGGTCACGGATGCGGTACGCGTCCACCGAGACGACCACGTCGCGCATTTCGCCGCCATAGCAACCGGCATCGCCGTAAATGGCACCGCCGATGGTCCCAGGGACGCCCACGGCCCATTCAAACCCTCCCAAGCCCGCCGCCACGGTCTGACGCGCCACAAGCCCGGTAATTGCCCCGGCCTCAGCCATCACCGTTTCGCCATCGATCTTGATTTCACGGTTGGCGGCCTGGATGATCACGCCTTCATAGCCATCATCATTCACAAGTAAATTTGAACCGCCGCCATAGACATACCACGGGATGCTCACATTCACGGCCGCGTGGACCGCATTCATAATCTCATCCGGCGTATTCGCGACCACATACAAACGCGCCGCGCCCCCTACGCGGAAGCTGGTATGCTTATCCATCGGCTCGCCTTCTTTGGCGGCCGGGATGCTCTGGCGATACGCCGCTATTTGTTCGGTCGTGAGGGGTTTCATGTTAGACATTTTTTGCGATCGAATAGATATCACCCGCGCCCATCACCAATATAATGTCACCTTCGCGCTTCCAGCGCTTGAGGACGGTCAATGCTTCTTCCGGATCCGGCGCGTATTCCACGCTGCGCTGCATGCCGCGGTCGGCATCGTGGCGTAAAATCGCGTCCTGCAAATCACGCGAGGAAATCTCTTCCCCGTCTTCGCGTCCGGCCACGTCGTAAATCTCGGACAAGACGAGCTGGTCCGCGCGGTCGAAGGCCGGAACGAAATCGAGGAATAAATCTTTCGTGCGGCGTCGGTGGTGCGGCTGGAAGCACACGACGACGCGACGACCAGGATAAAACGTGCGCGCAGCATCGATCGTCATCGCGACGGCCGTCGGATGGTGCGCGTAATCGGAAACAACGATCACGTCCTTCTTGTCTGACACCACTTCAAACCGGCGCCAAATTCCCTGGAACTTACTGAGCGCCGGAACCGCGTCTTGCACCGGGATCCCGATAGATCCGACTAGAGTCAGCGCACCCGTGGCGTTCAAGGCGTTCATGCGGCCGGGAATCGGCAATTCTGCGCGGATGGCACGCGGCGAACCATCGCGATACGTGAACGTTTGTTTTTCTTCCTTGACCTGCAGGTCTTCCACGCGGCAATCGGCATGCGAGCCAAACCCGAACGTGCGGATGCGAATGCCACGTTCTTCCAATTCGGCGCGCTCGCGACCAATCAGGGTCGAAACGCGCGCGTCATCCGCGTTCGCGATCACGACTCCCCCGCCGCGCACGTGCGTCAGGAGCTCGCGGAAGGTTTCAAGGAGCGCGTCCATATCCGGAAAAATATCCGTGTGATCCAATTCAATATTATTGATGATAAGCCCGTACGGTTCGAATTCAAGAAAGTGCTTGGCGTATTCATCGCCTTCGATGACGACGAGCTCCCCTTCGCCGAAACGGATATTGCCGAGCGGGTAGGTCGGCACGCGGCTTCCTACGATCACGGTCGGGTCCTGATGCGTTTCTTCAAGCAAATTCCCCAGCATGGCCGTGGTCGTGCTTTTGCCATGGGTACCGGTCACGAGCAGGATGCGGCGTCCGGCAAACCACCGGCCGAGGAATTGAAAATTATTGAGCTGATCGAGGCCGCGGCGGGTCGCCTCAAGCCGTTCCGGATTACTGGCCGGCACGGCGGATGAATAGACAAGCAAATCGCAGGCGCTCGGAACATTCGCCTTATCCTGGCCAATCTTCACTGGAACGCCCATGGCTTCCAGCTCATCCGTAAGTTCGGAGGCTTTTGTGTCCGATCCGGACACGCCAATCCCGGCCCGCTTGAGGAGCTTGGCGACGGCCGACATGTTAATGCCGCCGATTCCCACCAAATGCACATGCTTCGGCACTTGTTCCATGGCAATAAACTAATGAAAAAAAGGCTTTTCGTCCAGAACAAACTGCACGGACTGCCTTTCAAATTAAAAAAGACCCGTCACTTCGCGGCGAGCGAAGGCGGGTCAGCAGGAACGGGTTGCTCGACGGAAACGGACGGTTGAGCGACCGGCTGGACGGGCGGAGGCCATTTGGGCGGCCTATCTGCCGTCCAGACGATCTTGCCGTCCGGTCCGTGGAGATGGTCAGGCAGGATTTCCTGCATGATGTTCAGTTGCCGCAGGAACGCGTGATGCGGATCGACCGGAGCTTCCGGACGCAAATCCATCGCGCGACAGATCTCGCGGAGCGCACCGAGCGCTTCGCGATGAAGAACCCCCTGGACCTTCAACCCGGCGAGCGCATCCAGAAGTCGAACGTCATCGCCGATGTAGTCCAGGTTGTAGTACGTGGTGATCAAAGAACGGGTGATGGTCAACGCGGAACGGACATCCGGGACCATCATGTTGACCAACGGCTCGAGCACGGCCCGAGCAGCGGCCTGACGCTCGGCAGACGTGCCGAACCGATGGCCATTCGAACCGTTTTCCGACATGAAACATCCTCCCTCAGAGTCTCGAACCTAGCAGGAAACGCGCGTTTTGTCTATAGTCTGCCCATGTTTAAAGCCTTGCCCCAAGCCGATGCGGAAATCGCCGGCCTGATCGAAGAAGAGATTGCCCGCCAACGTACCGGGCTCGAGTTGATCGCCTCGGAAAACTACGTTTCCCAAGCCGTGCTGGAAGCCATGGGAACGCCTCTTACGAATAAATATAGCGAAGGCTATCCGGGCAAACGCTATTACGGCGGCAACGAAACGATTGATAAAATCGAAACCCTTGCCATCGAACGCGCCAAGCAACTCTTTGGAGCGGAACACGCCAACGTGCAATCGCATGCCGGAGCGCAAGCGAATTTCGCGGTGTATCTCGCCTTGTTGAATCCGGGCGATACGGTGTTGGCGATGGACCTCGCGCATGGCGGCCATCTCACCCATGGCTCGCCGGTAAACTTCAGCGGCAAGTGGTTCAAGATCATTCCGTATGGCGTTTCCAAAACGGATGAGCTGGTTGATATGGAAGAAGTGGCCCGTCTCGCGCGCGAACACAAGCCAAAAATGATTATCGCGGGCTTTAGCGCCTATCCGCGCAAGCTCGACTTCGCGAAGTTCGCCGAAATCGCCAAAGAAGTCGGTGCGTACTTATTTGTAGATATGGCGCATGTGGCCGGATTGGTCGCGGCCAAACTGTATCCCGATCCTATCCCCCACGCCGACGTCGTAACCACGACCACGCACAAAACGCTTCGCGGTCCGCGCGGCGCCATGATTTTGTGCAAGAAAGAAGACCGTTTGGACCCTGGCGGCAAAAAAAATCTCGCGCAGAAAATTGACTCAGCCGTTTTTCCCGGCGCGCAAGGCGGTCCGCTCGAGCATATTATCGCCGCAAAGGCCGTCGCTTTTCACGAGGCGCTCCAACCCGGCTTCGCCGACTATCAAAAACAAGTCTTGAAAAATGCGCAGGCCATGGCTGAAGCTTTTATAACAGAAGGCGGACGTATCGTTTCCGGCGGAACCGATAACCATTTGATGTTGCTGGATGTCACGCCCTGGGGCGTCGGCGGCAAAGAAGCGGAACAATGGCTCGAAGCCGTCGGCATCAGCGCGAACAAAAATATGGTGCCGTTTGATGAACGCAAGCCCGCTGATCCGTCCGGCGTACGTCTGGGAACGCCGGCCATCACCACGCGCGGATTTGATGAAACCGCTTCCAAGGAAGTCGCACTCCTCATCGCCAAACTCCTCAAGTCAAAAAATGATCCGGCCGTCGCGGTCGAAGTCAAACAAAAAGTGCGCGACCTCGCGGACGCGCACCCGTTGTATCCCAACTTGTAGGTTATTTCTTTGGAATTTCGAACCAGAAGATGCTTCCGCGAGGCTCGTGTGGCGTAAATCCGATCGTGCCGCCATGCGCCTCCACAATACCTTTTGAGATCAGAAGCCCTAAACCGGTTCCGCCTTTTTTATCCGCCGTGTGCGTTTGGCCGTATCGCTTAAACAGCTTCTCCCGTTCGTCCGCTTGAACGCCCATGCCCGTATCAATGATCTCCACGCGCAGACGGTCGGCGCTCGCCTCCGAAAGATGCACGGAGATTGAACCGGCTTCGGTGTACTTTACCGCATTAGAAACCAGGTTCGTCAGCACCTGCTTCATGCGCCCCGGGTCAAACGAGAATACGCGCGGCTTCGTGGCCTCCATGCTCAAGTCAATTCCTTTCCCCTTTGCCATCGCCTCAAAAGACTGAACGACCTCGACAGCCAAAGGAACGAAATCTTGTTCGGTCTTTTTCACTTCAAACCTACCTTCTTCGATTTTCTCGGCATCCAACATGTCGGTCACGAGCTGCAATAACTCGGTCGTCGTATTCATCATGCTCGATGAAGCCGTTTTTACGTCCGCCTTCACCAGCTTCGGTTTATCGCGCAAAATCTCCAAGTTCCAACGGATCGCCGTAAGCGGCCCGCGCAATTCGTGCACCATCATGGCCGTGAACTGTTCGCGCAAACGCTCAAGTGATTTTTGCGTGGTGATGTCTTCAAAAATGACGACCGTCCCAAGCCACTCGCCTTTTGGATCGTGCACGGGCGAAACGGAAATCTGATAATATTGATCGTTCAAATGGACCGGATCGAGCGCGACCGTGCCTTTCGCGGTCTTGGCGCCCTTGATCGCGGCCGCAAGGCCGGTCATATCCTTGGCTTTCTCCAAGACATCAAGAACCGAAACCGGAACATCCGATGCCATGCCCAAGATGCGTCGCATCGGGGCATTCAACACCAACAAGCGCTCATCGGAATCCAACATGAACAGACCTGTGACCATGGACGAAACCATGGCATCCATCCTCATCTGCTCATTCTGGATGACTTTCCTGAGCTGGGTGACGGCGCTCGCGGCCAACTGGGTGATCGTATATAGAATCTCGGTTTGTTCGTCGGTATAAAGGCCGGGCTTGGGAGAAGTGACCGTAATGATACCGACCGGAGCCGTGTCGAATACGATGGGCAGGTTGAAAAACGATCCGATCCCGCCGGGAGCCATATCCGAACTAACCGGACCTAAAACCAAATCCTTCACTTCAGCATCCGCGCATTCGGGACGCATTGCCTTAAAAGCCTCAAGCATGGTCTTACGAACGTGCTCGATGTAGCTCGGGTCCGTTGGTTCATGGGCGACGATCTTCCCCTTCAACTGATGTTTTTCCTGCTCATAGACCAGATAGGAAATGGTACGAAACGACAAAAGCTCATTCAATGACGAAGAAATGACTTCGATAATCTCCTCCGCGTCGAATGTATAACCGATTCTGCGTGCCAATTGTGCCAAAATGGAAGCCTTCGTCACTTGGCGCCTTAGCTCAAGCCGTTCATGTTCGGCAGCGCCACGCAAACGATGAATGTACCACAAGGAAAAACCGGCGATGACCGCAATGACGGTCAGGGCGACAGCGAGGATCAGGACGAGCTGTTCATCTAGCATTTGGCAGTATGCGCTTACTTTTTCGGGGGAAACATCTTCCGATCTACGACATAGGCCGTGGCCGCCATTAAAAGAAAGGCGACATCAGTCAGGCCATCGGAAACGGCATGAACGTTTTCCGCATCCGCATATGTTCCAATGTCATCATTAAGTGCGGCTAGCGCGAAAAAAATGAGCGCGGTCAAAATCATCACGCCGCCCTTGGCCATGATGCCTCCGCGCATGCGGTAAGCACTCCGTGCGAACAGAAGAATAGCCACGATCGCGATGAGGTACGCAACGCCCTCAAGAAAGAAATAGATATCCATATTAGGTCGTGTTCTTAATAAGCGATTCGAACAGTGTTCTCGTGACGTCTCCCGTTAGCATAATGAATTCATTCACTAACGCTTGAGAAACCGTAGCAGCATCGCCCTGGATAGCCGTCACCACGCCGTCATCGCCCAGAGTCAAACCCTTCACTCGACGCGCGCGACCGATGGCGACATTCGGGCCGAGAATCGTCATCTGTTTTTGAATGAGGGCCGTCAGAACGGTTTTTGACTTGTCGGAAATGGCCATAAGTATTCTGGATTAGTTAGGCTCTCGGCTGCACCTAATAATAGCATACCACCTCCATTCCTGCAGACATGCGCTATAATTTATTTAAATAAAGGAATCGTCTGGCATGGGATTGGGAAGGTCGCGTTAGGACTTCTTCGACGGCACCAGGGCACGCCGAACAATAAACCCCGAGTAAATCAAGCTCAGCATGGCAAAGATCATCATGGTATCCACAATGATCTCTTGTTGGGTTTCATCGGAGAAACTCACATCATCGATTATGGCGCCTGCCTCGATAAAAATCACCGCAAACACGATGAATATAATAGCTTTGGCGAGTACGCCTCCCCGAAGCAAATGGGCTTGGCGTATCGAAATCAGCACCACGAAAAAGGCTAAAATGTGATTCGCAGCTTCAAAAAGAAAAAGATCCATATAATCAGGAGGCGCCTTTTAGAAGGGCTTCAAAAAGAGTCTTGGTCACGTCCCCCGTCAAAGTAATGTACTCGTTCACTACCGCCTGGGAAATCTCCGAAGCATCGCCCTGGATAGCCGTCACCACTCCGTCATCGCCCAGAGTCAAACCGCTCACTCGACGCGCGCGACCGATGGCGACATTCGGGCCGAGAATCGTCATCTGTTTTTGAATAAGGCTGGTCAAGATCATTTTTGACCTTTCGACATCCTGCATAATATGAAATGGGTGAATAATCAATTCCCTGAGAGCACGGTACCACGAACGCCAAGGCCGCGTCGTCAGGCGCGCGGTTTCAGTGTTCGATAGGCGAAATGGAACGCTGCAACGTATAGAATCAAGCCAAAAGAAATAAAATAACTCGCGATCTCGTGCCTGACCTGCATATCGCCATACGTACTGAAGACGACGAATAGGTCCTGACCCATCAAGACGAGCAGCCCGAGCGCGAGCAGAAACCAGACACGTGCCAACGCCCCGCCTCGCATCACGTAAGCGATGCGGAGTATGTAAAGGATGGCCGAGATGCCGATGGCGGCATTCACCAAATCACGAACGTAGCTCATAGAGTCCATATTTGAACATAGTGGTGCGTAAGTTAAATGCACGTTCCTCTCCATTAGGATAGCACGCCGCGACAGGTGCTGGCGCGAATGTGTTATAATCTAATCAAATGAGCGTGCGCGTAAAGCATGTGCTGATCTCATGCGGGGTATTGCCCGTTGTCGTATTCTTTTTGGTTTTTCTTTATCAATATTCGATTCGCGCCGCGGATGGATCAGGGACGAACGTCGTCACGCCAACCACCGCACAAGCCGGACAGACCGGAAGAACATTTACGTTTACGTTTACGGCCGCCGAATCCATGGGCAGCGGCGAAGTAGCGATTACGGCTCCCGCTCCTTGGACCGCGCCGCAGGGTACGAGCGGTGTCGCCGGCTACACGACCGTAAACTCCACTCTGGGAACGATCGGTAACGTGCTCGATGCCGGAGATTCAACGAGCGGATGGTCTGCTGGAAGCGCCTGCGCAAACGGCGTGACAGCCGACACGGCCACCAAACACGAAGGTACCGCATCCATTCGCTGTGCAAATGGCAACGAATCCAATAATGATCGGTGGTATAAAAATATTGCTACGCAAAACTGGTCCGGCTACACCCGCGTTGGTTTCTGGATCCACTCCACCGCAGCCATAAGCAATGGCAACCTCCGTTTTGCATATGATAACAGCGCGAATATCACGACCCCGCATGAGCAGATTTCGTTCGGGTCCACCATCCCGGCCAATACCTGGACCTATGTCGTACTGAACTTTACGACCACGGCTTCGGCGCGCGCGTCGGTCGCGAGCTTTGGATTCGTCATCCGCAGCCCATTTGCCCTCGATAACGTCACGGTTCGGATGGACGATCTGCTTATCGGTCCCGGCTCCCCCACCTTCCCGGGTGGAGGTGATGTCCGTTTCCGCATCCTACAACTGAATGCCGGACAAACGGCCACGATCACCTATGGCGCCGGAGGCGGGACGAGCGGCGTCACGATACCAATCATCCCTGGGGTGTATACGTTTCTGACAAAAACGCGTAGTTCCGACGCGGGAATCTCAACCAACATCGGAACCTCCCCAACCGTGACGATCGCCGCGCCCGCGACGCGCTTCGTCATCGACGATCCCGTGGACGGCACGGTGGACGCTCCGATCCCCGTCACGGTTCGCGCCTTGAATGCGTTTGGGGGTCTCGATACCGCCTATCAAAATGACGTGACGCTCGCAGCCTCCGGCGCGGCGACCGGCGAGGGGTTGGTCAACATCGTGAACGGCATTGGGACCGCACAGCTTTCGGACACGATCGCCGAAACGGTCGTACTCACGCTCTCCGATACGCAAGGCACGGGACTCAGCGTCACCTCGACACAAGATGTCGTGTTCAGTCCGGGAGGCGTTGCGAGCTTTTCATTGAATGACCCGGGCGATCTCGTGGCCGGCGAGCGCGCCGCGTATCACGTCGTACGCCGCGACCAACACGGGAACCTGGTAACGACCGGAGCGACCACCGTCTTTCTTTCGAGCAACTCCACGGGCGGACACGCGTTCTACGACGCCCCGACGAATGGCGGGGTCATCACTTCATTCGTCATTTCAAGCGGAACCTCAACCGGCTCCTTCTGGTACCAAGATGAGCGTGCGGGTGATTGGACGGTCACCGCCTCCGATAACGCGACGGCACCCGATGGCGCCGTGGGCATAGACGACGCGGCCGACCCGATTCGCGTCCAGCCCGCGGCTCCCGCACAGCTCTTCCTGTCGGACCCTGGGAATATGACGGCCGGCACCCGTGTGCAATATGAGATCACGCGCCAAGACCGGTTTGGGAATGCGGCGAGCTCAAGCAATACGACGGTCTATCTCTATACGAGCTCGACCAGCCCAAACGCGGCCTTCTTCACCGGGCCGAGCGGCGGATCGCCGATCAGCTCGATCACGATCGCGAACGGCACCTCAATCGCTCAGGCCTGGTATTACGATGAAAAAGCGGAAAACTGGACCATTACCGCTTCTGATAACGCGAGCGCGCCGGACGGAGCAATCGGTCTGAGCGACGGCGTAGACGGCATCGTGGTGAGCGCATCAACGACATCGCGTTTCATCTTGAATGATCCTGGCGACATGGTCGCGAACTCGCGCATCGGCTACACGGTGTCCCGCGAAGACGCATACGGAAATCCCGTGACTTCTGGCCTTGATTCGGTGTATCTCTCCAGCAACTCGAACATGGGAAGCGCCTCGTTCTATGGGACTTCCACCGGCGGTATCCCCTTTACGCTCATCAATATCCTTCCATTCTCATCCTCCGCCCTCTTCTGGTATTTCGATAATGCGCCGGGAACCTGGACGATCACCGCCTCTGACAATTCGTTCACCCCGGATGGAGCGGCCGGCATCGATGACGCTTCGGAAAACGTACTCGTGACGCCCGCGCCGATCGTCGCCACGCGCTTCGTGATCGAACATCCGATAAACGGAAGCGTCGATGCGCCGATCTCGGTCACGGTGAAAGCCGTGGACGAAAACGGCGACGTCCAGCCGGACTATCAACAAGACGTGACCCTGGCCGCCTCAGGCGCGGCGACCGGCGAGGGGTTAGTGGATATCGTGGATGGCGTGGGTACGCGACCGATCAGCGACGCGGTCGCGGAAATCGTGACGCTCTCGCTGCAAGACACGGAAACGACCGGTTTAAATACAAGCTCGACGCAAGATGTGTTTTTCGCTCCGGGAGCCGTGGCTCAACTCGGTCTCACGAGCGATGGATTTCTCGCGGCCGGAGAAACGAACAGGCTCACCGTCAGCCGATCGGACCAATACGGAAATCCGGTGACCTCGACCAATACGGATGTGTATCTCTATACCAACTCGATCGGGGCCGCTCGTTTTCTCGACGCACCGAGCGCGGGGGCGCAAATCGTCTCGCTGGTCATTCCGAACGGTACTTCAACCGCCCAAGCTTGGTATTACGATGAAAAGGCCGGAAACTGGACGATCACTGCTTCCGATAACGCGATGTCCCCGGATGGGGCATCGGGCCTGAACGACTCCGCGGCCGGCCTGACGGTCGCTCCAGGACCTACGGCCTTGTTCGCGCTCTCGGATGCGGGCGACATGCTGGTCGGTACGCGCGCCGGGTATGTCGTGACGCGCAAAGACGCATTCGCCAACCCCGTCACGGATGGCACGCAAGACGTATTTCTCTTTACGAATTCCGTCGGCACAAGCACCGCCTTTTATGATGCGGCCTCAAATGGCTCGATGATTACGAACCGTACCTTTACAGCTGGCATCTCTGACCTCAACTTCTGGTACCAGGATTCGGCAACCGGGACCTGGGCTATTACGGTCTCCGATAATGTCTCCGCCCCGGATGGCACGCTCGGCGTTGATGACGATGAGGACCTGGTCATCGTTCAAGATATTCCGATCGTCGCCACGCGCTTCGTTATCCTCAACCCGGATGATGCTCAAGTCGGAACTCCCGTGATCGTGACGGTTCAGGCGCAGGATAATAACGGCAATGTGGATACCACGTATCAAAACGACGTATTCTTGGCGTTGGATGGTTCGGCGAGCGGCACGGGGCTCGTAAACATCATCAATGGCGTCGGTACGCGCACGATCACGGATTTGGTCGCGCAAAACGTCGAACTCTCACTGCAAGATACGCAGGGCACCGGATTAGACGTCTCTTCCATCCAGCACGTCACCTTCTCCATCGCCCCACCCTCGGGGACCTCCGCGTCTGAGCCGCGCGGAGGCGGGTCCGGAGCAGGTATTCCGGTAGCCCAGGTTCCGGTAGGCGTCCGTATATCCGGCATCGCCTATCTCGGCGCCACCATTAAGGCCTCCTTACGCGACGGAGGCCGCGAGCAGCCACTCATCGAACGCAAGGCCAATGCATCGGATGGGACGTTTTCTTTCGTTGTAAACGGCAATTTTACCGGTTCGCAAACCATCGGCGTCACCGTGATCGATCGCAACGGCGAAACGACGCCCACACGCTATTTCAGCCCTATCTACCAAGGCGGCATCCTGGCGGAGAAGATTATTCCCGTCGTTCCGACGGTCAAACTCGACAGCATTCGCGTAGCCAAGGGCCAACCTCTGGAGGTGAGCGGATATGCGAGCCTGCATACGCGCATCGAATTAAGCATCGATAATAAAGTCGTACGCACGACCTTCCCTAACCCCGACAGCTCCTACGCGTTCTCGCTGGACACGACCTCGCTTGCCCTGGGCGGGCATTCGGCGAAGGTCCTGCAAAAATTCGATGACGGAATCGCAAGTGATTACTCGCTCCAAAGAAGCTTCTCCGTCACGACACTGGCGAGTCTCGATGGGGATTTAAATGGCGACGGCCGAGTCGACATTTCCGATTGGAGCGCTTTCCTGGCAAAATGGCAGTCAGAAGACAACGACGAACGGCTGGAAGCCGATGTAAACAAGGACGGCAAGACCGATATTGAGGATTTCAGCATTTTTGTTCGTAATATCCATATATAAATATAAACAAATATGAAACGGCTCCTTCTCCCTTTGTTCGCCTGCCTCCTCTTCCTGGGCGCATTCGCGAACCGCGCATCCGCCGCCACGCTCTCCCTGACCCTCGACCGGAACACGGCCGCGATCGGAGATACGTTTCAGGCCATCCTGCGCATCGAAAGCGAACAAGACAGCATCAATGCCGCACAGGCAACCCTCCTTTATCCAAAGGATCTGGTCGAGGCGACCGAAATCAGCGTGGATGATTCCGTATTCAGTTTTTGGCTTGAACACCCGCCAAAATCTGATTCGAGCGGTAAGTTTTCTTTCATCGGAGGCTCTTCGAACGGATACAAGGGTAAGTCGCTTGTCGTCTGGAAAGCCACGTTTAAGGTCAAAGGATCGGGACCGATTGAATTGCGCCTGACAGATAGCGCGGTGACCGCGAATGATGGCAACGGGACGAATGTCCTCATCGAAGTCCGAAGCGCATTTTTGGCCAGCGTCCCAAAGACCGGCACCTATGAAGCGCAGCCGGCATTGGTCCCGACCTCCACCCTTCCGACCACGTCGGTCTTGTTTTCCGGTCCACCGGTACAGATCCGGCGTACGCCCGTACCCGCGGACAATACGCCGCGTCTGCCGCAGGTCGAGGTGCCGCTCTATCCGAATCCGCAGGAATGGTACAACGCGCAAGAGAACTTCCTCGTCCGCTGGGAACTTCCGCCGGACATCAGCGCGGTCGCGACCGCCTATGACCAGAACCCCTCCACGGTCCCGAGCAAGTCGGAAGGATTATTCGACAATAAAATCCTGAAGGCTCCGGAAGACGGAATCTCGTACCTACATGTCCGTTTCCGTAATAATGTCGGCTGGGGTCCAACCCTGCACCATCGAATCGCCGTCGATACCACGCCGCCTTCAAGCTTCACGGCGATCATCGAAGAGGGATCTATCACGGACTCACCCACCCCGACCGTCACCTACCGAAGCACCGATGCAATTTCCGCGATCTCCCGCTACGTCATCCGCGTCGATGCGCAAGAACCAATCGAAACCACGGCGGAACGCGTACAGCTGCCGATACAATCCCCGGGGGTGCGTGTCATCCGCGTAGAAGCCTATGACCAAGCCGGGAATGCCACGGAGGATATAGAGCGGGTAGAAATTCTCGCCCTCCCCTCCCCGCTATTCGCAGACGTGGATAATGAAGTGTATATCGGGGAAGGCGGGCTCGAGGTGGATGGATCGGGCCCCGCCAGTTCGACAATCCTGCTGGGCGTGAAAAACGCATCCGGCCAGCTCATCGCTTCCCAGGAAACATATACAGATGAGCAAGGCAATTGGCGCGTCGTATTCGACTTCCCTTTTGTAAAAGGAACCTATTTCGTGGAAGCCTTCACCCGCGATGAACGCGGCGCGACCAGCTACGTGGCGCGCAGCCGCTCGATCGTGGTGCGAGAACGCCCGTTCCTGATACTGGCCGGCGTCGAAATCACGCAGGCCCTGTTCTTCGGCACGATCATCTTCCTATTGCTGGTCGGTTTTGCCTTCGGCTGGATTACCCGCTCCATCCAGCGCAAGCGTCGCGTAAGCCGCACCATCGTCTCTGAACGCGATGTGGTAAGTACGCTAGGCTATGTCTTGAAAGAGACCGAGATCATATTGAAGAAATATAAGGATGATTCGATCAGCAAGCATGATGCATTCGAAGTCAAAGAACTCCTCCTCAGACTGAAGAAGCGCGTCAAAAAAGCCGAGGACTACCTCTTGCGAGGCATGGATGACATCAGCAAATAATTTCGTGCTACCATCTTCCTGACTATGAAAATCCTCATTATAGAAGACGAAAAAGCCTTAGCCGAAGTCCTACGCCTCCAGTTTGAAGAACTTAATTACAACGTAGAGGTGGTTATGGACGGCGCCAAGGCCGTTGGAAAGGCCCGCGAATTCCATCCGGACATCATCCTGCTCGACCTGCTTCTGCCGCATAAAGGCGGATTTGAAATCCTCGAGGGCCTGAAGGGTGATGCAAAACTGAAGAATATTCCCGTGATCATTTCGTCGAGCCTCGACCAGGACGAAGATATCAAAAAAGGCCTCCGGCTTGGCGCCATCGATTATTTCGTAAAATCCCAACACCCGATCAAGGAGCTCGTGGAAAAAGTCCGCCTGCACACGCTCAAAAACACGGAGCCCAAGAAAAAGAAGAAATAAAAAAATCCCCCGCATCGCGGGGGATTTTTCTTACCCTTCGTATCCCGGACCCGGATCGGTCGGCGTCCAACCTTCGTACGAACCGTCCTTCATGCGGCGCAAGAGTACGCCTTCGTACCCCGCATCGGTGGTCCACGTTTGGTCAACGATGATTTCGACGATCAAATCCGTTCCTTCCTTTTTCAACATGATGGACGCGGCGCGGCCATAGGTTTCGTCGTCGTAATGCGCCTTGATCGGAGCCACGATGTCACGCTCAATCTGGCTGAGTTCAGCCGCGCTGAACAAGGTCTTGGTCACGTAATACACTTGCGGCGTCTCCGTGGCGCATACCGCCTTTTCCGTCGGCTTCGGGCCAACCTTCGGCGAAGGCTGGGCTGCCACGGGTGCGGTTGGCGTAGGCTGATTAGTATCCGTCATCGGACCTGGCAACTCGCATCCTTGCCCAAGCAGAGCTAAAACCGGCAGCAACACGAGGAGTTTCTTGTTCATATGGGGGAAAGATACCATTTTGGCGTAAAAACGCTACCTACGGCCCCATTACATCCAACGTGATGGGAAATTTGTGGATGGCGCCTTCAGCATTGAGCTGCGTGAAGAGCGTATAACGACCCGGATATGGGAAACGTGCGGTAAACGTGATCTCGCCATTTACGGGAACCTGATCTGGATGCGAGTGCAAGTACACATTGGCATTTTGCTGATTAAGGACTACCAAATGGCCATAGGCGTTCAAATACTGCTCGATGCCCTCGAACGGCTTCCCATCCTTCGTAAGCTGGAAGGTCAGCTCCAAATCTTCACCAGCGACGATTCGCTGCGTCATGAGTTCAAGCCGGAATGGATTCTCAAAGAACGCGCGAGTCGAATCCGGTTCGGGGAACCCTATCCCGTGCTGAGGATCCTCACCGACGGCGAGCGATGCCCGTAGGACTAAATGCAAGCCCCCCGTCGGAGCGATATCGATATACACGGCATAGTGGCCGCTCTGAGGAAACTGCGCATTCACGGTCCATACGCCGTCACGCTCTTCCGGGTGGATATGCTGGAAATCGCTCAAATCGTCACGCACGATGATGAGGTGCATCCGCTTGTCGTGGGCAACGTTCAAGTCTTCCGCCGTCAATGCGCGGCCGTTTTTGTCGTAAATCCGGAAACGGATCGGGACATCGCCCGTAGGATAGGGCGTCCCTTCGAACTCAACCCGTCCATCGAATACGCTCAGGGGATATGCAGATTCGACATGCTCATCCCCTTCTCCACCCAACCACAAGTCATCAATCGTCGTCGCGATTCCTTCGGTTGACGGAATTGGCTCCGAAAGCGATGCAATAGGTATTCCAAGCGAATAGTTCTCAAACAAGGCGGCATTCAGACTGTGGACCAACTCCGACAAAGGCGGCGTCCGTAAGATAGAGAGAAGCGAGTCCCAAAGAATCGCACGTAAGACGGCGCCGACATCCACGACATAGATCCCGGTTTCGCCGACAATCCTCGCCAAAGAGCCGGGCTTCAATGTCACGTTTTCCCCGAGCGGAATTGCAGCAAGCTGGTACGACGCAATCGTCAGAACCGGCGTCTCCACGGAATACCAGCTACGGAAGATGTCCTGGTTCGGGAACGCGTGCCGCTTCCGATCACTCCCCATGTAATACACGCCTGAAGACGGGATCTTAAACAGGTTCCCCGCATGCGGATGCGGAATGAAATCCGCTTCGCAGAGCTCCTGGTATTTTCCAAGATCAACCGTCTCGGGTTCGGGCAATGGTTCGAAGCCCCTGCTCCATAAAAGTCGTTCTTCGAGCATTCCACGGTCCGCGGCATCCACGCGTAATTTCACCTCACTCACGTTCGAATCCGTGATCGGATCAAGGTGGATACTGGCTGTGCGGCCTTGACGCTCAACGCGGACCATCACGTCGTTATAAGAAAAATCGTTCCCGGCCTCAAAACCATAGGTCGTGACAAGGTCGGAAGTCGAACTCGTTCGCACGAAGAAATCCCTCCAGCCGCGCGTCGAACCATCGGAAGTGACGATGTACGGCTCGATGGTCGCGTGCGCATAATCGGACATGCAAAGCGGATTCGTTTGTGCCGACATGACATGCCCCTCAAGGTCCACGATATGGGCATGCTCTTGAGGCGTATGGCACAAAGTCGCTTGGTCTAAACTGATCGTCGCCGTTTGGATCGGTGAGACGAGGTCGAAATACGGACCCTTGAACACGATATAGACCGTCTTTTCACCATCTCCTTCCGAAAGGGTCCAATCAAATGTCTGCGTACGGTCTGTCCCCGGCTCAAAGGGCCGCCATTCACCGTCGGAAAGGTCCGGCAGATTGCTAATACGCACAAAAGCCGTGTCGTGGGCATGCAACAACAGCTGCACCTTCCGATCCGTGGTACAGCGGTCAGGCAAAATCGAAACTTCGAGCTCGCTCGGAAAAATATCGGCCGGTTGGCGCTCGCCGGACGGCGGGGGTCCGGTGTTGATAAGGACGGAAACGTTCGCGGACGCGGAATTCGCCACCGCCAAGTCGAGGTCACTATCCCCATCGAGATCGGCGGCGTACACGCCTGAGGGAGTCGTCCCCGTGCGATACTGGACCGGCGCGTCAAACGTACCGTCGCCGTTATTATCAAGGACATATGCGCTGACGCTATTTCCAACGGCTACGGCCAAATCACGATCGCCGTCCCCATCGAGATCGGCGGCGTACACCGCATTAGGGCCCGGCCCCACCGAATAATTCACTACGGTTGAGAACGTGCCGTCGCCATTATTCTTGAGGATCGAGGCGTTGGCGCCTGAGGTGTTCGCCGTCACGACATCGGCATCTCCATCGCCGTCCAAATCAACGGCATGTATGGAGGTGGGCGCATCCCCCACTGTGTAGTTTACAGCCGCCGCAAAGACACCTGTCCCATTATTTTTAAAAATAGAAACGTTATCCGACGTGTAATTCGCCACCGCGAGATCGATATCCGAGTCGCCATCCAGATCAGCTCCATACACCGCCTGGGGACCTGCCCCGGGCGTATAGTTTACCGCAGCCGCGAACGTGGCATTGCCATTGTTCTTCAGGATGAAAAGCCGGTTATTAAAATAACTCGTCCCGGCAATGTCGCTGTCATTATCCCCGTCAAAATCACCGACAAAGAGCGAAGTGGTGGGGGTTCCGCCGCCCGGGTAATTCACGGCAGCCGCGAACGTGCCATCGCCATTGTTCTTGAGAACCGAGATGTTGACCGATCCATAGTTCGCCACAGCAAGGTCTTGATCCCCGTCACCGTCGAAATCCGCGGCCATAACACCGCGGGGGCTATTCCCCACGGTATAAAGCACTCCTGCCGCATACGTCCCGCCGCCTTTATTGATAAAAACCGAAATGGTGCTCACATTTCCATTGGCGACCACAAGATCAAGATCCCCGTCACCGTCGAAATCCGCGGCAAAAACCGATCGAGCACCATTTCCAGCCGCGTAATCCACCGCCGTAGCAAACGTCGTCCCGGCATGGGTCGGCAAAATCTTCCAAACCCCTCCGAACACGAGGAGCAGGACGATGAGCGAAAACCACGGACGACGCATAGGTTTGGATCCTTATTTTTTGGAATTCTTCTTAATCAACACCCACAGCAACCATCCAAGAAGAACCGAATTCACGGTCCAAATCAGGAGCCAAAGCAAACTCACGAACGCATGGAAGGCGAACACGCCTCCGCCCGCCCCATAGCCATTCATCATTCCAAACATAAAATATGATGTCGATAAAAATAAACTCTCTCTCATTCTATCACGTTTTTTCTGCTTACACGATTGGAAGCAATGCGGTGCATAACAAGGGAAAAATAAAAAAGAAGCGCTAATTGCGCTTCCAGATGATGTCATGGGAGGCCGGGCCGGTCCCGACGCCCACCACGGGTCGATCCGTGTACTTCTCGATCAGGTCGAAGAGGATCTGCGCCCCGACCGGCAGGTGCCCGTAGAGTCGCAGGTTCCGGAAGTGGACGTCGTCGCCCCAGCCGGGCAACTTCACGTACTTCCCATCCCGGACGCAGACCTGGAACTCGGCAAAGGCCTTGCCGAGCACGTCCACCTTGTTGATGACGAGCTCGGTGATGCCGCCGGCATCACACGAAGCGCGCAAGAGCGGCAGGTCAAGCCAGCCGCAACGGCGGCTGCGCCCGGTCGTCGCACCGAACTCGCTCCCCGCCTGGCGCAGCGTCTCATCGTCTGCCTCGCCCATCTCGGAGGGAAACGGCCCGCCGCCGACGCGCGTAGCGTACGCCTTGGCGACGCCGGTCACCCGATCGAACCGGGTGATGCCGAAGCTCGCCGATACGCCACCCGCGCCGCAAAACGACGAGGTCTGGTACGGGCGCGTGCCCGCGACGAGGTCGAGGTTCACACCCTGTGCGCCCTCGAAGAGGACGCGCTTGCCGGCCGCCACAGCCTGGCGAGCCATCTCCACGGTGTCGGCGAGCCTGGGCTGCACGGCCTTGATGAAGGACGCCGCCCACGCCACCGTCTCGTCGAGCGAAGGCGGCGCGAGGCCGTGGAACTGCGCCACGGCCGCGCGCTCCTCGTAGGAGCGGCCGCGCGCAAGCTCGGCGCGGATGGCGTCGGCATCCGTAAGGTTGCCGAGACGGAGTCCGCGCCGCGAGACATAGTCTTCGTAGCAGGGACCGATCCCCTTCTTGGTCGTGCCGATCGCGCCGCCGCCGGACGCGTTCTCGCGCCCGCCGTCGAGCAGCTTGTGGATCGGCAGCACGACGCCCGCGCGCGGATCGAGGAAGACCTCGCTCTTGTACGCGTCGGCGATGGCGAGCTCCTTCACCAGCACCTCCGGATCGCAGACCGTGTACGGTCCGACCAGGTTGCGCTTGAAGCGCGTCACGATGCCGACCGGCAGCAAGTGCAGGACCACCTTCTCGCCCTCCACCATGAGGGTATGACCCGCATTCGCGCCGCCGTTGAAGCGGACGATCAGATCATTCTCCTCGGCGAGCGCGTGGACGATCTTCCCCTTGCCTTCGTCGCCCCACTGGGCGCCAACCACGACGTGTACGGGCATGGCAGCCCTCCTTCTTCTTGCGAAGTTTCAGGTTGAGAGAACCGGGCTAAGCCTAGGGGCGAAGAATCAAAAAGTCAACGCTCCCTACCTCCGGATTTCCGTCTGTGGAAGCTTCGTCGCGATCTGATCTAAATCCTGTTTGGAATAGGCATTTCCCGTGATATCCAAAAGGCGCAGCTGAGTGAGATTCCCAAGCTCCATGGGAAGCCCGGTGAGCTTATTATCGGACACGTCCAGCGTCTCTAGATTCTTGAGCTGACCGAGCTCGGCAGGCAATCCGGTCAGCGCGTTCCCGCTCAAATCGAGAACCTTCAACTTTTGCAGATGGCGGATCTCTGCCTGGGGCGCTCCGGTCAATTTGTTATCGGACAGATCAAGGGTTTCAAGTTCGGTTTTTGAAAAGACATCCATCGGGATCGTCGTAAGCCCCTGATTGCTCAAGTCGAGCGCTTTGCCGGACGACAGCTCCTGCGTCGCCGCGCATCCGCCGCCTATTAAGGCCAATGCGATCAAAAATGAAAATAAACGGTTCATACAACTGCACCATAGCACAAAACCCGTCCTCATCCTGGCACTTGAAAAAGGAGCCGCAATCTGCTATGCTCCCCGCGCAATAAAACACGTAGGGGCGTCGTATAATGGTAGTACAACGGTCTCCAAAACCGTTAGCGTGGGTTCGATTCCCCCCGCCCCTGCCACGAATAAAGACCGGCTAAATGCCGGTCTTTATTCGTGCTGTGGGATAAAGGGGGAATCGAAGGGTATCCGAGCAAGTGAACGATTTCACTTGCGAGGAACCCCGGCTGCGGGTGAGCGAGGAGGTTCTGGCTGATCAGCCGACGAGCGAAGGAGCAGGATCCCCCCGCCCCTGCCACCAAAAAACCACCGCACAACGCGGTGGTTTTTGCATTCATGTTATGCTGTCGTCCATATGAATTCAGCAGCGAAAACAGCCGTCCTTGCCGGCGGATGCTTCTGGGGAATGGAAGACTTGTTCCGCAAACTTCCGGGCGTGATTGACACGGAGACTGGATACACCGGCGGCAAGAATGAGAATCCCACCTATCAAAATCATCCGGGACACGCCGAGGCGCTGAAAATCACCTACGATCCATCCAAAACGAATTTCAAAAATTTGTTGGATTTCTTTTTTCAAATCCACGATCCCACCACACTGAACCGCCAAGGGAATGATGTCGGCACTTCCTATCGTTCCGCCATTTTCTACGCGGATGATGAACAGAAAAAAGAAGCGCAAGCATTTATTGATCTCGTGAACAAAAGCAAACGCTGGCCCGATCCCGTCATCACGACGCTTGAACCTCTTTCGGAATTCACCGCGGCCGAACCGGAGCATCAGGACTATCTCCAAAACAATCCGGGAGGCTATACCTGTCACTTCGTACGCAGCATGCCAAGCTATCTCGCGTAACGGCTTACAACTGAAGATCTGCAAACTTCTTATCATTCTTGCTTGCCGTGCTTCGGTTTATTGATTTCAAATATAGCTCCTCTACTTTTTCCCTTGCCCACGGCGTTTTTCTCAAAAACTTCAAACTTGAAGCGACGCTCGGGCTGCTCGTAAACGATTTGATCTTGATACGCTTCCCGAGCTCTTCCCATCCATGGCGCTCTACCAGCGATTCAAGAATCGCTTTGAGCGTTTTGCCGTGGAGCGGATCGCTGGATGTATTCGGCATGCGGGAACCGTATCACACTTACTCCATCTTATCCGCAAATACCACAAGACGCTTTGAATAGGCTCCGGTGAGCCTGTCCCAAACTCCAGCGCAGGTAACGAGATTCAAATGCGCTTTGCCATCGAAAGAATAAAAGACGTCGGTCGCATCATCCTCTGGGTGATACTCTCGCGTCTTGCGCACGACGAAAGAAATATCTTCGCCTAAGCTATCTTGCACGACAATGGTATCCCCCGCTTTTAATTTCTTCAGATGCTGGAATACGCCCGTGGCCCCATACCACCAATTCACATGCCCGGCGATAACGGCGCTTCCACGCTCTCCAGGTTTTGGACCCAACATATACCAGGCGGCGTCGCGTGGAAGTTTCGGGACGCCCATATATCCATCCGGCGTGAGACCCACATAACGAACCATGGCATTCACCCGTACGCTTGGGATCATGAGCCGCGTCGGAAGGCCGACTTCAGGCTCCACCTCCGCCCAGACCCTGTTTTGAACGATGGCGTGACTGGCGGCGGCTCGAACTGTCGGAGGCTCATACAGACCAAGCGCGAATTGAAGAAACGTGAATTGAAATAAAAGCAGGGCCGCCAGGCCATACCCTATTTTGAAAGCAGTATGCGGGGTGGCGTGTTTTTTTAAAAAACGTTTCCGTTTACTGCGAAGAGCCGAACGATTCCTCGTCCGGCTCTTTGTTTTGATTTCTGTTCCCTGAACGGATGGTTCTAGAAGAACTTCTTCCATTTGGTTAAGGCGAATAACAGGCTCATGGCAAGCAGAAGCCCCATCGTGGCAAACATCCACATGACCGGACCACCCTGAGGATTAAATCCCGTGCTTGGCAATTTAGGCGATGGAGCGGTCGGGACCGGGGGCGTGAAGATGGCCGGCGAAATCGCCACGCTCGCCACTGCCACGTCCGTCACTGTGATGCCATTCGCTTGGCCGCTCGCCGTGGCCGTGTTCGTGGTGGCGGCGGTCAGGTTTTGTACGCAGGAATAGAGCCAGGTTTCATAGGTCTCCATCAGGCCATTGCCATTACCGTCGCCGGAAACCACATTCACCGGACCACAACGATCATCCGTGACGCCCACATTACTCAACGCGACCGTGCCCGGATTCGTGACTGCATACGTGTAAGTGACCGAACCGCCTCCCACCGGCAAAAGCACCGGCGCGGGCATTTTTACGATGTGAATCAGCGGTGGCAGCGGCAGGCCGGCGACGACGACGGTCGCAAGGGCCGTATCAACCGCGGTCAAACCATTCGCCTGGCCGGTCGCGATAGCCGTATTAACCGTCGTTGCCGGAATATTGCTGGTACAGGTATACCGCCACGTTTCACTCACCTGGAGCAACGAGTCGTTATTCACATCGCCGGATACGCGAGTCACGTTGCTGCAGCGGTTATCGGTAACCGTTACATTGCTGAGCGCGACCGTGCCCGGGTTCGTAACCACGTAGCTGTAAACCACGGAACCGCCGCTAAAAGGCAACGTAAGCGGGGCAGGAGTTTTCACGATGTTAATCAACGGCGGCACAACCGGAATCCCGACGATAACTTGAGCGATCGCCGTATCCACCGCAGCCATGCCGTTCCCTAGGCCGCGAGCCGTAGCATAGTTGACCGTGGTCGTATCGAGCATGGTGGTACAGGTGTACATCCAGGTTTCGCTCGTCTCCATCCAACCATTGAGGTTCGTATCACCGGAGACATACGCCGTATTCGTACACTTATCGTCCACTAAGGTGATATCCGTCATCGTGATCGTGCCCGGATTCGTAAGCGTATAGCTATAGGTGACCGGACCCGGACCGGCCGGCAAGGCCAACGGATTCGGGACTTTACGGACGTTGATGAGCGGCGGTGCGTTAGTCGATCCACCCGGAGCCGCATCGGAAACCAAACAGGTTCGAGTAATGGTGTTTTCATTAGTCGTCACTGTTCCGGCACCCAACGACAACGCTCTCCCGTCCATTTGGGTATTCGAACCGATGGTGATGGCATTCGCGTTATCAATGATCGTGCCTCGAAATGTGGTGTCCGCACCAAGCGTAGTCGCGGCAGTCGGAGTCCAGAATACGTCACAAGAGGATGCGCCGTTTACCAATCTGACTAAAGAGTTATCCACCGAGGTGAGAGCGCCATCAGATCGAAAAATATATGTTCCTGCTCCATCCAGAGTGATCCCGGCTGTGCCAATACTCATCGCTCCCGTGCTGCAATACACACCCGGGGTATACACGCCCGTGGGATGGCTACCAACGGTAGAGAGGTTCACAATCACTCCCAAGTTCTCCGTGCACGGGTTCGCATCCAAGAGAGCTAAGGCGGCAGTGGCATCAATTCTAGCCTGAGGCGTAGGCGCGCCTGATCCGTAGATCGTTCCGTTTACCGTAGGAACCGTCGCGGGCCCAGTGGTATATCCAAGATCCCCGTTGAGGGTTGTTCCTGCCGTCGTGTTGGTGTAGGTACCGGCAAGAATCGCGTATGTGTCCGCCGCGCCAAGCGATGGCGTCGTCGCCGCATGCGTAACCGGCGCGACCATGAGGGCCAAAGCGATCACCGGAAGGTATCGCAGCTTAAAGAACATTTTTATACTCATACATTTTCTTTTTGTTTTACCCCAAGGATGCGTGGGGAAACTTTGATTAGTAAAATGGATTATGGAAATAATCATAGCATAGCTGAGGAAAAAAGAGTTGATAATCTAATACAAAGTTATCAACAGCTCGCTTTCAATGCGCGAAAAGAGCTACACTCGGCCAATATGTTCGGCCTCACGACCCAGGAGTTGCGCTTGCTGCGCCGTTTGAATACGCCGCGCAAAGTTCAGGATTATTTAGATACACTTACATTGAATTTCGAGCCCGAGGGCGATACCTGCCTCTCCCCGCGCCGTGTGATGCGTGAAAAACGCGCGCATTGTATCGAAGGCGCGATGTTGGCCGCGCTCGCCTTCCGCGTGAACGGACATAAGCCGCTGGTACTTGATCTTGAAAGCAGCAAGCACGATCTTGATCATGTCGTCGCGCTTTTCAAACAGCATGGCTGCTGGGGTGCGGTTTCAAAAACGAATCACGCCGTCCTGCGCTATCGCGAACCAGTCTATAAAACGTTACGCGAATTGGTCTTGTCCTATTTTCACGAATATTTTGACGCGAAAGGGTTTAAAACCCTCCGCTATTATTCCGGTCCGGTAAACCTTTCGCGTTTCGACAAACAAAACTGGATAACGAACGAAAAAGACAATTGGATGGTCGCGCAATATCTGTGCGAAGTCGCCCATTATCCCCTGCTAACCCGTTCGCAAATCTCCACGCTCAGAAAAGCCCATCCGACGGAAATCGAAGCGGGCAAGGTGATTGAATGGAAGAAACCGAAGCGAACGTAAAACTATTCCGAGTTTTGTGAAACCAAGACGGGTCTCAAGGATTTGATGAAAAGCGTGGACAAAATCAGGGCGCCGAGCGCGGAACCGATGGCGGCGACCGAAAAGGCCGACTGGAGCGAAACTGCGTCCCAAATGCGGCCGATGCCGAACCCGCCCAAAATCAGTGCGCCTCCGGTAATTGCGTGGAATAACGCATACGCGGTTCCGCGCGATTCCGTAGGAATAAGGTCGGCGATGAAGGCGCGGCCAGATCCTTCGGTCAACGCGTAAAACAATCCGTACAAAACAAAGACGGTTAGGACGGACGAGACCGATCCGGCAAACGCAAACCCCGCTTCAGCCAAGGCTAACGTGAACCAACCGATGACAAGGAATGGCAAACGACCGACGCGGTCGCTCAAAATGCCGATGGGATACGAAACCAACGCGTACAAAAGCGTGAACGCGCCAAATAAGGCCGGAATCCAAACCTGCGGGATGCCGGCATCAGCCGCGCGCACCAACACCAAGGCGTCATTCGCGCGCGTCAGCATGGCGATCGTTGATCCAAACAAGAAAATCCAAAACGCGGGCGAAAAAGAATGGCGTTTTTTCGTGGATGCAGACCGGACACGCTGCGGCTCTCGCACTCCAATCGCAATAAGAAGTAAGGCGATGATGCCCGGGACCGCCGACAAGGCGAATATAACACGATAAGCCTCCAGGCCCGGCGCAAACGACAAAAGGATGGCGGAGGCGGCCAAGGGCCCGAATACCGAACCGGCCGTATCAACCAAACGGTGGAATCCAAATGCCTTCCCGCGAATGCCCGTAGCCGAATCGGCGACGAGCGCGTCACGCGGCGCGTCTTTCGTTCCTTTCCCGACTCCATCCGCGATGCGCAACACGGCGACAAAAGGAAACGTATTCGCGAAAGCAAGCAAAGGTCGCGCGACGGATGAAATCGCATATCCAAGGAAGACCATCCCCTTCCGATTCCGGAAACGATCGGATGCAATGCCGGATACGAGGCGAAACAATGCCGTCGCGCCATTCAAAAGCCCGTCAACCAAACCGATATCCGCCCGCGCGGCTCCGAGGGCAAGTAAAAAGCCGGGCAAAGCCGGAGCGACAAGATCTTGCCCGAACCCGGAAGCGAGCGCGACAAACGCGACGATGATCACGTTTCTCGGTAAAGCTTTTGCGGAACGCTGTGCCATGGTTTGCTTGTAGTGTATCATTTTTTTATATGTCCTACCGCACAAACATGGTCACAGAAGTTTCGGCGAATGACGATTTTCGTCACGTATTATTCACCGGAAAGCTTTCACAGCTCGTCGTCATGCGCATCCCGCCCGGCGGCGAAATCGGCGAAGAGGTCCATGACCACGTCGAACAAACGCTCTATTTCCAAAGCGGAACAGGCGAAGCGACGCTGGACGGCAAAACCTATCCGATCGCGCCAGGCGACGTCTTTGTCGTGACGCCGGGAACGAAACATAATTTCAAAAATACGGGCAATGAACCCCTGAAGGTCGCGACCGTCTATGCCCCGCCGAACCATATCGACGGCCGCATCCACCGCACCAAGGCTGATGCGGATGCCGATACGGAAGACGAGGCGTTCGGCGAAGCGCGGCCATAAGCGACAACCATGATCTCAGGCCTTGCCAAAAGGCCTGATTTTTGTTTTAATGCAGCTCTTTTATGGATCACGGCAACGTCATTATCCGCTTCAGCGGCGTCACCTTCGGCTATGACGAGGAAAAGCCCCTCTTGGACGAGGTGGATTTTTCCGTACGTGAAGGCGCCAAGATCACCTTGATGGGCCAAAACGGCGCCGGAAAGAGCACGATTTTCAAGATGCTGACCGGCCTCCTCAAGCCGCAAGAGGGTGAGGTCCATATCCAAAAGGACGCGACCATCGCCATCGCGAAGCAGGTCATGGCGCGCGAATACATGGAACATACGGTACGCGAATATTTCGCGCAGGCATTTCCGGAAAAACTGTATGATCTCGACGGACGCATCCGCACGGTTTTGGAAACGGTAAACCTGAAAACGTCGTTGGACAAAAAAGTGAAAGAACATTCCGGCGGCCAACAGGCGCGCCTGCTTCTCGCATTCGCCTTGATCCAAGAGCCGGATATTTTGCTGCTTGATGAGCCGACGAACAACCTGGATAAAGAAGGTATCGAACATCTCACGTCGTTTTTGATCATGTATCCGAAAACCGTGCTGGTGATTTCGCACGACGCGGATTTCCTGAACCTGTTTACCGAAGGCGTGCTGCACTTGGATGTCTTTACCCGCAAGATGGAACAATATGTGGGCAACTACTTCGACGTGGTCGAAGAGATCGCCGCGCGCTTGGAACGCGAACGCATGCAAAACGCACGCATGTTGAAGGAAATCCAGGACCGCAAAGACAAGATCAACTTCTTCGCGAACAAGGGAGGCAAGATGCGTAAGCTTGCGAGCAAATTACGCGACCAGGTGGAAGATGCGGAAGAAAATATGGTCGAGGTGCGCCGCGAAGACCGTACCATCCGCGATTTTGAAATCCCGAACCAGGATATTTTGGGCGCGCTCGTGACGTTGACGGAAATCTCGCTTCTCAAAAACGGCGATCCGATCCGCGTGCCGGTGGATATCACCATCCGCAAGCGTCACCGCTTGATCATCAGCGGACCGAACGGCATCGGAAAGAGCACGCTTCTGAAAACCATCGCGGACAACCTCGATCCTGGCGCCGTCCTTGGTAAAGATGTTTCGGTCGGATATTACCGCCAGGACTTTTCCGGTTTGGATTTTGACTCGACCGTCTACGACTCGCTCGCCGAAGTCATGGTCAGCGAGTCAAACGAAAAACTCCGCGCCGTCGCGTCGGAGTTCTTGCTCACGTCGGATTTGCTGAAGAACAAAGTCGGATCGCTTTCCGAAGGCCAAAAGGGGTTGTTGTGCTTCGCGCGTTTCGTTTTACAGGCGCCGGCGCTCTTGATCCTCGACGAACCGACCAACCATATCAATTTCCGCCATTTTCCCGTGATCGCCAAAGCGATCGAAGCCTACAAAGGCGGCTTGATTCTTGTCAGCCACTCCCCGGAATTCGTCAGCCAAATCAAATTTGATGAGACGCTCGACCTGGGAGCGCTTGCCGCGAAATTTACTGAGCCTTCTTAAACGTCACCTTGAATACCGGCTCGTACTTCACGTCGTTTTCGTCGGTGATTTCCACCGTCTCCCCTTTCATCAGCTTGGTAAGGGCAGCATCGCTCAACAACACCGCATCGGATTGAAGATCGAGCTTCAAACGATCCATCTGCTCCATCTCGCTCTTCAGATCCGAACGGATTTCATGCTCCAGCTGGATCTTTTTGGCTTTCAACTCTTTCAATTTTTCCAAAACCTCCTGATACGGCTTCGATTGATCGAAGACATCGCGGAAGATTCCGGACAATTTCTTCTTTTCGTCTTTTTTCACGCGCATCCGGGTATGGATTTCTTTCAGGTCAGTCATAGAAAAGTTCGGGAGCCGGAAGTATATCATCCCATTGACTTTTTCCCAGAAGCTGTCTAGTCTCCGTCCAACCCGCAAGGGGAAAACCTGAAAAGAAAGAAGGAGGTGCCGACATGGCACGAGGTCAGCTGTTCGTACTCGTCGGCACCACGGGCGCCGGGAAGACCGAGTTGTCCCGGAGGATCCTGCAGGCGATCCCCGGCCTCCAGCGCGTCCGCTCCTGCACCACGCGGACCAGGCGCGAAGGCGAGCCAGAGGACGCCTACCACTTCCTCACGCGCGAGGAGTTCCTCGCGCAGGTGGAAGCCGGACGCTTCGTCGAGCACGACGAATTCGGCGGGAATCTCTACGGACGCCGGTTCGAGGACTTCCACAAGCTGGGCCACCACGCGCTCAAGCTCGCGGACATGACCGAGAGCGGCGTGCTCGCGCTGCAGGCGCGGCCCGAAGAATTCCCGCTCGTATGCATCAAGATCACGCCGGTCAACAAGACCCGGACCGCCCGCGACGACGAGCGCGCGGCGGACGACGCCAAGCGCAGGCACGTCGCGATCCGGGTGGACCACGAGATCCTCAACGACCACGGATCACCCGATGGCCTCGCGAATGCCTATCGCGAGTTCCACCGGATCCTGGAGACGACCCTATTCCCCGAAGGCTAAGCCGCGGGGATTTTTTGTTATAGTAGATACATGAAACGACTCCTTCCGTGCTTCCTTGCCCTCGCGCTGCTATTCCCCGGCCTGCCGCTGCACGCCGCCCCTAACGGCTCGCTCATCAAGAGCGCATCCGATTCCGCCGTGTACTATCTCGTAGATGGAAAACGATATGCCTTTCCAAATGAAAAAGTCTTTTTTAGCTGGTATGCGAATTTCAACGGCGTGATCACCGTTTCCGCGACCGAACTCGCGGGCTATACCCTCGCGGGGAATGCGACCTATCGCCCGGGCAAATGGCTGGTCAAAATCCAAACCGATCCGAAAGTCTATGCGGTATCGCGTTACGGCGTCTTGCATTGGGTCACGTCCGAACAACTAGCTTCGGCGCTCTATGGAACGAATTGGAATGCGAAAGTCCATGACGTGCCGGATGCGTTCTTTACCAATTACGAGCTTGGAACCGCGATCAGCTCCTCTTCCGATTATGATTTATATTATGAACTTGCGGCGACCGTGATCGCGCAAAATATCCGCGGCGCGACCGTACCGTCGCCCATTCCCCCCACCAACGGAATCGCGAATATCTCCGGTTGCCAGGTCTTTCCCGCCGACAATGCATGGAGCCGCGACATCTCCCAGCTGCCGGTCCATCCGAAATCCGCCGACTATATTAATACGATAGGTACGGCGCGAACCCTCCATCCTGACTTCGGCGAAAACCAGGACTACGGCATCCCCTTCAATGTCGTCCCGGTGACTCAACCCAAGGGAGAAATCACGTTCACCGCCTATGGCGATGAAAGCGATCCGGGTCCGTACCCAATCCCGACGGACGCGAAAATCGAAGGCGGCAGCGATCGTCACGTACTCGTACTGGAAAACGAAACTTGCACCTTGTACGAACTCTTTAATGCCCGGAAGAACCCCAACAATAGCGGCTGGTATGCCGATTCAGGCGCGATCTGGCATTTGGATTCGAACGATTTACGTCCGTATGGATGGACGAGCGCCGATGCCGCCGGGCTTCCAATCCTCCCCGGCCTCGTGCGGTACGACGAAGTAGCCGCCGGCGAAATCAAACACGCCATCCGGTTCACGGCTTCGCGCACGCAGAATGGGTACATCCTCCCCGCGACACATCACGCCGGAACAAACAATACGAGCTACCCACCCATGGGTTTGCGCGTGCGTCTCAAGGCCGACTATGACATTTCAGGCTTGAGCGGACAGGCGCTCGTTATCGCCAAAGCTCTGAAAAAATATGGCTTCATGCTCGCCGACAATGGATCCAACTGGTACTTCCAAGGCGCCACCGACCCACGCTGGAATGACGACGAGCTCAACCAACTGAAAGATATTCCCGGCAGCGCGTTCGAAGCGGTGGACACAGGAACTATCATGCAGTAAACAAAGCGCATGGGTCCGGCACGTTTTGCGATCTCAGATCCCTCGCAGCAAACCTGGTGGTTCATTCTGATACTCATCCTCGCCATCCTCATCACCATCCGACCGAATAAGGAAATCGTCCTCTCGAAAAATACCACCCTGGAACTAAAAGGCTTTGCCATTCTTGCCGTCGTCTTCGGCCATATAGGCTTTTTCCTTTCTCAGGACGACCGGTTCCTATTTCCTCTTTCCATCTTTGCAGGGGTTGGAGTAAACCTTTTTCTCTTTCTTTCAGGCTTCGGCCTCACGCGTTCCGCGAAAGCGCGGCCTTTCACGATCTGGTCTTTCTACCGGGACCACGCGCCGAAACTTTTTGTTCCGCTCTGGATCGTTCTCAGCGTGCTCTTCATGGGAGATACCTTCTTGGGCATACATTATCCCTGGGAAACCGTGGTTCAAAGTTTTCTGGGCTACTTCCCCAGAGCTGACCTGGCGGAAAACGTGAACGCTCCCCTCTGGTACTTCACACTCATCCTCGCCTATTACCTCGTATTCCCCTTGGTATACATAAAAAAGCTTCCGTTAGCTTCAGCCCTAATCATTGGGGTCCTCGGATATATCGCCGCCGAACAAATCCTCCCTCTGAATCCGAGCGTGCTGGATCCTGACGTACTCATTCTCTATCGACTGCATATCTGGGCCTTCCCGCTTGGGATGCTGCTCGCCGCTGCCATTCAGCGACCGTATCAACTCAAACTCAAACATACAGTATCGCTTGCGACATTCCGACTTCTATCTGCTTCCGTCGTATGTCTATTCATCGCCTGGCTTTCGCTCAACGCCGGCGTCGGCCAAGGCGTCTGGATCGAACAAAAAAACAGCCTGGTGCTGATGCTCTGCGTCATCGGCGTCTTTTTATTAAAACCGTTTGACGTATTGTTCTTCCGCCTGTTTGGACGGTACTCCTACGAGCTCTACCTTTTGCATTGGCCAATGATGTACCGATATGACTTATATTTTTTCTGGCTGCCCGCGTCACTCGCGACTTGGGCTCACCTGTTCACCGGAATCGGTTTAGGAGCGCTTTCGAAAAAACGTTCGCTTCACCCAAGCGATGCCGATCACCGAAGTCGCGCCAAGAAAGTTCAGAAGCAGGTCATTCGCGGTGTCTTCCCCATCTCCTAAACGATTCGCCGTGCCGATCATGTCTTCAAGATATTCTTCAATCTCATACAGGACGCCCAAGGTCATTCCCATGCCGAGCGCGAGCAACCAATTCACGAACGGAGGATAGTTCCAGCCCTTCACGCGCTGCATCGTGCGGAAAAAAATCTGGAAGAATATCGTCACCAAGAACGTTCCGAGAAAATGGGCGAGTTGGTCAAACCAAACGATGCGCTCGTATAAATGGAAGGTATCCCCGACCACATCGAACAACACGCCACCAAAGCCCAACAGCCAAATGATCCAAGGCATCTCCACACCGGTTTTGCGGCGCAGGAGATATGCCGCGCCCTCGATGCCGACCAAGGCGCCGAACGCGGTAATGAGCAGTCCGAACCACGTATAGTCCAGGCTATATTTCAGGATGCCGAAATAGTTCGCGAGCTCGAAGAGAAATAGGCCCAAGAAACCCAAACGCGAAAGCCAACGGATCTTCGACCCAATATCTTTCGTAAAAGCATTCGAATTCATACCTCCAAGCTAGTCTTTCCTGGAAAAAACGCAAGGCGCCCCGAATGGAGCGCCTTGCACGAAGAAAAACCGGACCGATGGAACCCTTTATGAAACCACCGGCCCGATGACCCGCGCCCTCCGCCATGCTGAAGAAGACGCGAGTTGGCCCGGCCTAACGGCCGTCATCAACCCTCATACGGATGAGGGTATCGTAAGGTCGTACGCCCTTACAAAGAGTACTACGTTGTTCGAAGGGAATTCTGACAGCCTGGTTTCCCGCCGAAGGAGAAAAAACTGAAAACGTCGGTGCTGCACCAGGCGCAAATGCCGCATGGCCGCGGACCTCCCACGGGAAAACCATGCAAGCATGGAAAACCGGGGGTTCGGCGGTATTCGTTGCCGCGATAGCGGGGACGCCGACTATGCGAATGATGCGCTTGTCTGAAAGGTAATCACGGTCACGATTGCCGAGCTCATCCCCGTTCACGACCCACATACCGCCGTCAAAGGTCCGAACGGTAAAGGTGGCGTATTCCGGATCAGCCTGCGTGATCTCCCCGCCCAACAATCCTTTGGAGGGGTTCACCCAAAACCGGCGCTGGGCTTCAACCGCAGGACGATACATGGGGATATGCCGCCCGACATTTTCTTCGACGTTTTCGCCCAAACCACCCGCGAACAAGGCGGCTCCGCCCACCAATGAGCCGATTACCCCGACGCCGACGATGAGGCGGACGGGATAGCGATACCCAAGCTTGGTGCGTTTCAAATTCTCATACGCTAGCAGAACGAAGACGAGCATGGCCGCGATCCAGAACACCGGGAGCACATCGACAAGGTAGGAGAAAAAACCGTCGTGGGTAACGGAGCGAAATTCCCAGCCGGCATTCGCCAAGGCAAAAATCATGGCTGCGGCTGCGGCGGCGGCAAATACCAAAGACAAGGCCCAAATGACCCAGAAGAATTGGTTCGTCGCAGAAAACTGCCAGCGCGGCTTCGGCACCACACCTTCTTGCTCGATGCGGTCGATGATTTTGTCAGCCAATGGCTCTTGTCCGGAAGGCTGGATATGTTCTTGAGGCGTCATACGGTTGGTGGGGTGGGATAATGCGTGCGTAACTTTTTCTTCGCGCGACTGAGCAAGGTACCGACCGAACTGACAGGAATCTGCAGAATGTCGGAGATTTCCGAATATTCACGCTCTTCAAAATACCTGAGAATAATAATTTCGCGGTATTTAGCGTCCAATTGGTACAGCGCTTTGCCAAGCCGTTCGCCGCTCAGACGCTTGTCGGTTTCGCCCTGGATATCGATGAGATCTGGAATTTCAACCAGCACTTCTTCCCCATCCGGCACCATGGATCCTTCGGGGCGTACCGAACGCGAGCGAAAAAAACTCATCGTTTCATTATGCGCAATGCGGTAAATCCACGAAGAGAATCGAAGGGCTTGATCAAACGCGTTCAAATTCCGGTACGCCTTCAGAAAGACGTTCTGGAGCAAGTCCTCAATATCTTCCGTTCGGAATACGCCTAGTCGCCGCATATAGCGCGTCAGGCGCGCTTCATATCGACGGACGAGAACGGCAAACGCCTCCTTTTTCTGCAAGGCAAGGGCGACGATTTCTTCGTCTGTTGCTCGCTCGTCCGTAAAGGCGTTCATGCCGGGCCGATTAGTAATACGCATCCCAACGTGATTTAGGACAAACGTCCAGCGAAATGAAAGAAAATCGCTTAACCATGCGTAATAGGTAGATATACACGATATTTATGATCAAACACGTAAAACGGCTGGCGAAGAAGAAATCCGTGATTGGCGCGTTTTCAGCGATCGCCGTCACCGGCACGATTTTCAGCACCCAGTTGAACCAGGCGGCTGAGCCGACCCGCTATGTCCTCGGCCAAGTGACGCGCGGCACGATCGTCACGTCCATTTCGGGCAGCGGCCAAGTCTCCGGACAAAACCAGGTGGATATTACCTCCGAAGCATCGGGCGCCATCACGCGCGTCCTTGTGAAGACCGGCGAAACCGTGACCGAAGGCACGCCGCTCTTTGAAGTCGATCACAAAGAAGCGGTAAAAGCGGTACGTGATGCTGAGCAATCCGTACGTGACGCGCAGCTATCGCTCCAATCGTCCGAACTCGCCTATCAGGATTTCGTCGCGCCGGCGGAAGCGCTCGCCGTCGTGAAGGCAAAGAATGCCGTGAACCAAGCGCAACGCTCCTTGGATGACTTGAGAGCAGGTTCGGACCCGCTCGATATCAAGCAAGCCCAAGCCGATGTGGAAGCCGCGCTCGAAAACGCGGAACTGTCTGCGGACGGAAAAACGTCCACGCTCGTGCGCGAGGCCTACGATGATCTCGTCCCGGAATTGAAGTCCCTTTCGCGCGATTTGCGCGAAGCCCTCTCCGACGCCGACGACGTACTTGGTATGGATGATGTCGGCCAAAACGATACGTTCGAAAGTTTCTTGTCCGTATTGGATTCCAACCGCCTTCCCGCCGCGGAAGCGAGCTATGCGAATGCCAAACCGAAAATCAATGCGTTCAAAACGCTCGCCGATGATTTGGATCCGATAAATGAAGAACCGGTAAACATCGAAGTCGCGTTGGAATCCGCCGAAATAGCCTTGCGTGCCGCCGAACCGATGCTGCAACAAACCTATGAAGTCCTGCTCGCCACGCTCACCTCGGCCAGCTTTCCCCAAAGCAGCCTGGATTCGATGCGGAGCCGTATCCAATCGGATTATTCGAAGGTCTCCTCGCAGCTGACGGCCGTAAAAAACTGGCGTAACTCCATCGAACAGGCGGAAACGACCTACGCGAGCGCGGAACGCGCGGTGGAAAAAGCCCGCGACACGCTTGAAAAACTCACGCGCGGCGCCGACCAAATTGATATTGATTTAGCGGAAGAAAAGCTCGCAGAAGCCAAGGCTGCTTATGATGACCTGCGGAAAGGTCCGGCTTCGATCGATATCGCCGTGCAACAAAATAGCGTGGCCCAACGCCGTTCCAGCCTGCAATCCGCCCTGGACCGTTTAGCGGATGCGCGCGAAACGCTGAACGATTATACCGTGCGCGCGCCGTTTGACGGCGTCATCGTGGGAATCGAAGGCAAGATCGCCACGCACGCATCGCCCTCAACCAAACTTGCGACCATCATCACGCAAGAAAAGATGGTGACGCTTCCGCTGAACGAAGTTGACATCGCCAAGATCAAAGTAGGCCAAAAAGCGACCGTCACATTTGACGCGCTTCCTGATCTCACGATCGCCGGCACCGTGGTCGAAGTGGATCCGCTTGGAAAGGCCAGCCAGGGCGTCGTGACCTATGACGTGAAAGTTGCCTTTGACACGGATGACGAACAGATCAAACCCGGGATGAGCGCGAGCGTCTCCATCGCGACCGACGTGCGTACCAATGTGCTCATGGTACCGAATGCAGCCATCCGCAACGGCAGCGTACAGATCTTGCCGAATGAACAGGAACCGTCAGCCGAAGCTCAGACCAGCGGCATCCCGTCTTCCACGCCGCCCGAATCGGTCGCCATCGAAACCGGATTAGCGAGTGACCAAAGCACGGAAGTCGTTTCGGGCCTGAACGAAGGCGCGTGGATTATCGTACGCACCGTGACGCCGAGCGCCTCCGCGGCAACCACGAACCGGAATGCGGGCGGAAACACGTTCTTGCCAGCCACGGGGGGCGGCTCCTTCCGCATGCAGGGAGGCGGCGGGGCCGTACCTGCGGGAGCACAGGTCATCCGCATCGGAGGCTAATATGATCGAGGTGAAAAACGTCACGAAGGACTATACGAACGGAAACGACGTCGCGCGCATTTTGAAAGGCGTGAGCTTTCAGGTTCAAAAAGGAGAGTTCATCGCGATCATGGGACCGTCCGGCTCGGGCAAATCCACGCTCATGCATATTTTAGGAGCGCTCGATACGCCAACCGACGGAACATACTCGCTCGATGGAAAAGATATTTCCGCCTTGCCGGAAGATGAACTCGCGCGCATCCGGAAAGCGAAAATCGGTTTCGTCTTCCAGGCCTTCCACCTCCTGCCCCGCGCGACGGTCTTGCGCAATGTCGCCCTCCCCTTGTTGTATGCCGGGATGGACCGCGCGGACCGCGAAGGACGCGCGAAAGAGGCGCTCCTCGCCGCCGGATTGGAAGAGGAACGCCACCTACATCTCACGAGCCAACTTTCGGGCGGACAAATGCAGCGCGTGGCCATTGCCCGCGCGCTGGTGAATGACCCGGCCATCGTCCTGGCCGACGAACCAACCGGAAACCTCGATTCAAAAACCGGCGACTTGGTGCTGGGGACCTTCCAGCGCCTGCACGCCCAAGGACGTACGGTCATCCTCATCACGCACGAACCATACGTGGCCGAACATGCGGAACGCATCCTGGTCATTCGTGATGGCGAATTGGTGGAAGATAAAAAGAACGCACATCGCCGAATGCAAACGGACGCCATATGAAGATAACCGACTTATGTGAAGAAATCTGGTTAGGCGTGTCTTCAAATAAGACGCGCTCCGGCTTGACCATGCTCGGCATCGTGATTGGCATCGCCTCAGTCATCGCCATGTTGGCCGTAGGCCAAGGCTCCAAGGCACAAATCGAAGCGAATATCCAATCCATCGGCTCGAATTTATTATTGGTCCAACCCGGCTTCCAACGCGGAGCAGGCATCTCCGTCAGCGCCGGACGCGGCTCGGCCCAAAGCCTGACGCGCGAAGACGCGACCGCGCTCGCTTCCATCTCCGGCGTGTCAGCCGTATCGCCGGAAACCACGAGCCGGCAACAAATCGTGGCGAAAGGGCAGAATACGAACACCTCCATCGTCGGTACGACGCCCGCCTATCTTGAAACACGCAACCTGAATATCGCCGAAGGGTCGTTCTTCACCGACGCGCAAATCGCTTCGCGCGGAAAAGTCGCCGTCATCGGACCGACCACGCGCGACGACCTGTTCGGCGAAGGCGGAGACGCCGTGGGTCAAAAAATCCGCATCAAGAATATGGAATTCACGGTCATCGGCGTGACGGCGGCCAAAGGCGGCTCCGGCTTCACGAACCAAGATGACACGGTCTTCATCCCGATCAGCGTCATGTCGACGTATTTCACCGGCAACGACATGGTCGGTAGCATCGCCGTCAAAGCCGCCAACCAGGAACGTATGAGCGAAGTCCAGGCCTCCATCACCGCGCTTCTCCTGCAACGACATGGCATCGCCGATCCTCAACAAGCGGACTTCAGCGTCTTGAACCAATCAGACATCGCCTCGGCCGCCTCAAGCGCCACGCAGACGTTTACGCTCCTGCTCGCCTCGATCGCCGGCATCTCATTGTTGGTCGGCGGCATCGGCATCATGAACATGATGCTCACGACCGTCACCGAGCGCACGCGCGAAATCGGCTTACGGCAAGCCATCGGCGCGGAAAAAGAAGAAATTGTCGGTCAATTCCTGGGCGAAGCGATCCTACTTACCGTGCTGGGCGGATTGATCGGTATCGGACTCGGCTATGGCATCGCCTGGGGACTGCAAGCGTTCATGGGAACCAAAACCCAAGTCGCCTGGTCATCGGTCGGCCTCGCCTTCGGCGTATCCGCGGTGATCGGCCTGGTCTTCGGATACTACCCGGCCCGCCGTGCCGCCAAACTCAATCCCATCCAAGCCCTCAAATATGAATAATTCATCTTGATGGCGCTTGTTTCCTATTTCCTGTTTCATTCTTCATCTCACGTTTATGCCTACCAAATACATCTTTCCTCTCATCGTCGCGTTCCTCGCCGTTGCCGGCGGTTCATTCTATGGCGGAATGCAGTATGCCAAGACATCCGGCGGCGCGCGCGGCATGCGTCTCCAGGGCGGACCGGGCGGGAACGTCATCCAATTCCAGGGCGGAAACTTTAAAGCCGGTGCGGGCGGACAAGGACAACTTCGCCTGATGGGCGGCGGCGCTCTCGGCGAAGTCATTTCCAAAGATGAAAAAAGCCTTACGTTAAAATTAATGGATGGCGGGTCCAAAATCGTGTTCTTTTCCGCTTCAACGACGGTTGGGAAAATGACCGATGGCACGCTGGAAGATGTCACGGCCGGAACCAATGTCAGCGTGATGGGAACGCCGAATCAGGACGGCAGCATCACCGCGACCCAGGTACAAATCCGTCCCAACTTGCCTGAACGCATGCCGACCCCGTAAGATTCGGCCCGTTCGTTTCTGACTCTTTCCTGATCTTTGTCCGCGTATGAACCGAAACCTCAAAATCGCCCTCGCTGTCGTCATCGTCCTGGCCGTCGCCGGAGGCGCCTATGCCTTTTATCTCGTCGGCACGCCAACCAAAGCGCCGAGCCAACCCGTTGCGGCGCCGAATGGCCAAAACCCGCCGCCGGCCTTGCCCGAAGCTTCCGAGAATATCCCCGTTCCGATGATGGCGACGGGAACCGAAAGCATTTTCCGGATTGACGCGCAGGCGTCCAAGGCAGAGTTCACCCTGAACGAGGTTCTGCGTGGCGAACCCAAAACCGTCGTCGGGACGACGAATAACGTGAGCGGAGAAATCGCCGTGGATCCCGAGCACACGGACCAAGCGCGCATCGGTACCATTCGCATCAATGCACGCACCTTCAAGACGGACTCGGAACAGCGTAATCGCGCCATCGTGCGCATGATCTTCAAGTCCGAAGACGACGCCAATGAATTCATCGAATTCACGCCGACCCAGATCGTGGGCGTTCCGACATCGACCAAAGCCGGCGAAGAATTCGCCTTCATAGTCACCGGCGATCTCACCATTTCCGGCGTGACGAAATCCACGACGTTTGAAGGCAAGGGCCAGTTCGTATCGGATACGGAAATCAAGGGCGCGCTGGAAACCATGGTGCATTACGGGGACTTCAACCTGGCCGTGCCGAATCTCCCCTTCCTCGCCAATGTGGATCAAGACGTAAAACTCCTGTTCGAGTTCGTGGCAAAAAAATAAAAAAAAGAAAATACTCCGACGTTACGTCGGAGTATTTTTTATCGCTGACCGCTTTCGGTTTCTTCGATGGCGATGTTGGTCCGGTCATTCGCGTCATATCGGACCTTTACGCGTTTGCCGGGTTGGAATTGCGGGGCATAAATGGCATTGATGATCATCTTCGTTTCCGCTTCGAACGTTTCACCGTTTTCCAATGTGACCTTCACGACGATACTCGCCTGCGGTTGATCGTTGTACGTATTTCCCGTCGGCTTGATGGAGACAATTTCCCCGCCCGCCGGAAGACCGTTCTTTATGAGCTGGTCACGCTGGTATTCGGGGTAAAAGAAAATGAACAGCGGCAGGAGCACGCCAAGCAAGGCGATGGCGATGACGCCAATGGCGATTTTCTTTTGCGTATCCTTATCGTATTGGTTCAAACTATTCGGCTTGGCCTGAACCGGCGGCTGGCTGGAAATCATATCCCTCCACCATACCAATCTCCGAAAAACAATCAAGACAAAACGAAGGATATGCTACACTTTAGCGGATTATGAGCAGGAAGATGTCCAAACAGGCAAAATCAATCTTCATCCGTAATTTCGTTTTCGGCGTGGAAGACAGCCTCGTATCAACCGTCGGACTATTGGCCGGCGTCGCGGCCGCCGACGTTGAACGCCAAACTATCCTGCTCACCGGAGGCGTTCTCATCGCCGTGGAAGCCTTGTCCATGGGTGTCGGCTCGCTCCTGTCGGAATCATTCGCGGAAGAATACGTGGAACGGTCCACCGGCACCGATGGCCGTTCGCTCGCCGGAGCCGTCATCATGTTCATTTCCTATGCGTTGGCCGGCTTCATTCCGCTTTTGCCCTATGCCCTGCTTGGACGTGAATACGCCTTCACCACCTCCATCACCGCCTCATGTGTCGCGCTTTTCCTCCTTGGATTCGTTGGATCGCGATACTTTGGAGCCAATGGGCTTAAAACCGGCTTGCGCATGCTCCTCCTCGGAGGCGGCGCCATCGCGGTTGGCATTTTGGTCGGACGTCTGCTACACGTAAGCCTATGACGCCTCTTATCTCTTCCGTTCTCGCCGGCCTTTTGGTCGCCGGGATCGCTTTTGTCGGATTCGGCAGCCTCCTCATCGCCAAAAACCTGTTGGAACGTTTACTGCTCGGCATTGTCGCCTTTGCGGCCGGCGGTTTGCTCGGAGGAGCTTTTTTCCATTTGCTGCCTGAAAGTTTGGAGATGAACGAGCAGGCGCTCACCTATGCCCTGATCGGTCTCATCACGTTTTTCGTGCTTGATTCCCTCCTGTGGGTCTATCACTGCCATGGCGGCCACCGCTTGCATGATGAACACAAGCATCACCACGCCTCCTGTCCGCCGGAAAAGCCGGTCGGTTGGCTAAACCTCGCGGGAGATGCGTTACATAATCTCACCGACGGCATCGTGATCGCCTCCGCCTTTATCGTGAATCCGGCGCTCGGCTGGACGACGACCTTGGCCGTCGCCCTGCACGAAGTCCCGCAGGAAATCGGCGACTTCGGAATCTTGATCCATTCCGGTTTCAATCGCCGCAAAGCCCTCCTGCTGAATGGCCTGGTCGCCCTGACGGTCCTGGTCGGCATCCTTGGCGTATTCATCGCGCAAGAATATGTCGTGGGCATTACCGCCTACACCCTCCCCTTTGCGGCCGGCGGCTTCATCTACATGGCATGTACGAATTTATTATCGGAAATAAAAGAAGAAGAATCTTTCAAGCGTCGCGCCGTGCAGTTCGTATTTTTCCTGTTAGGCCTCGGTCTCCTCTGGATCACGCGCGAAGCCTAAGGATTGATCAAAACCGAAGAACCTGCTAAAGAACCGGTACGGAAAGGAGGCTGCCTTGGACAAACTGATCCGTATCGGTTCTTTCATTTCTTCGCTCGGACTGTTCTGTTTCGTCGCGGCCTTCATCGCCTTCCCGGCGATGGCATGGCAGAAGCTCAGGCAGGCGCTCGGGCTTCGCGACGCACGCCAAACACGGCGCACGATCACGGCGCTCCAGGTCAATTGGAGCGCCTGGCTCTTCCAGAGGATCCGCAAGCTTCTCCGCATCGAGCTCGAACACGAGCTGTACGGCCTGCGGAAGCACGATGGCCCGTTCATCCTCGTCTCGAATCACACCGGCATGTTCGACGTGCTGACCGTGCTCTGGATCATCGCCGAGTATGGCCGCCCGGACTTGCGTTGGGTCGTGAAGAAAGACATGGCCCGCGCCCCCGTCATCGGCCAGATGGCCAAGTGGAGCGGGACCGCGTTCGTGCGGCGCAACGGGGATCCGTCCGACAAGGACGCGGTCACGGCCTGCGCCGATCTCGCGGAAGAGGATGACTCGAGCATCCTCATCTTCCCGGAAGGGACGCGCCACCCCTACCATCTGGGGCCACCGAAACACGGCGGCTTCAAACGGATGCGGGAAGCGCTCCCCGACTACCCCATCCTGGCGGTCACCATCGCCTGGCATCCGGTGTCGAAGGATGCCGGCGGCCGCACCCTCTTCGACGGGGCGGATCTGTTCGGCAAACGCCTGTTCCTCGCGGCACGTATCGTGCCGACATACGAGGCCGGCGCCGAAGGCTGGCTCGAGGCCGAGTGGAAGCGGAAAAACCGGGAAATCGATGCCTGGCGAAAACGCGTCTTCTTCAAGGAGCTGATGCGGCATACCCCCGACTAGGGGGCTTTTTTATTATTTGCTTTTTTGGTCCCGGTTCGGTAAGAATCGCGCGACCCGGTACGCTTTTGTATCGGTCTGGCCGCCGTTTGGCCATGGACCCTGACAATGAGAGCGAGGTGAGAGATGAACGAAATTCGTAAGCCCGTGGCCCTGCTGTCGGTCTTCGACAAGAAGGGCATCGTCGAGTTCGCGCGCGAGCTGGTCGCGCTCGGCTTCGACCTGCTGTCCTCCGGCGGCACTGCCAAGGCGCTGATGGAGGCCGGCATCGCCGTGACCGACGTCGCCGAGATCTCGGGCCTGCCCGCGATCCTCGACCACCGTGTCGTCACGCTGGTGCCGCAGGTGCACGGCGGCCTGCTCGCGCTCAACAAGCCCGAGCATCACGCCGAGCTCGCGAAGATCGGCGCGAAGTGGATCGACCTTTGCTGCGTGGACCTGTACCCGCTGCAGGCGGAGATCGCGAAGCCGGGCCACACGCGCGAGTCGGTCATCGAGAAGACCGACATCGGCGGGCCGACCATGCTGCGCTCCGCCGCCAAGGGCCGGCGCATCACGATCTGCGATCCGGCGGATCGCATGAAGGTGATCGGCTGGCTCAAGGAGGGCAGGCCGGACGAGGACAACTTCATCAACGCGCTCTGCGCGAAGGTCGAAGGCGTCATCGCCGACTACTGCCTCGCGGCCGCGCGGGAGCACTCGGGCGGTGATATCGACGGCTTCGTCGGAACGAAGTCGCTCGCCTGCAAGTACGGCGAGAACGCATATCAGACGCCGGCTGGCCTGCACAAGGTCCACGACGACGATCCGCTTGCGCTCCACCGCTTCCAGGTCGTGGCCGGCCAGCCGCCGAGCTACAACAACCTGTGCGATCTCGAGCGCCTGCTGCAGACGATCACGCACATGGCGGCGACCGGCATGACCGGCCCGATGGCGGTCGCGGTGAAGCACGGGAACCCGTGCGGTACGGCCTGGCATGGCCACCCCCGGGACGTCATCGAGCGGATGGTGGACGGCGATCGCCGCGCCATCTTCGGCGGTCTCGTGCTCGCAACGTTCGAGCTCGACGAGGAGCTCGCCGACATCCTGCTCACGCACGGCATGAAGGAAGGACGCCGTCTGCTCGACGGCGTCATCGCTCCATCGTTCACGCCGGGCGCGATCGAGCAGCTGAAGCGCAAGGGTGACAAGTGCCGGTTCCTCGTGAACAGCGCGCTCGCCGATCTCGGCCACGGTTCGCTCGATCGACGCGACCGCTTCCGCTACGTGCGCGGCGGCTTCCTCAAGCAGCCGAACTACACGTTCGCGCCCGACTGGTCGCAGACCGGCATCACCGGAACCGACCGGGTCGACGTCATGCTCGCCTGGGCCGTCGGTTCGACCAGCAACTCGAACACCGTCACGCTCGTGAAGGACGGGATGCTGATCGGCAACGGCGTCGGCCAGCAGGACCGCGTCGGCTGCTGCGAGCTCGCCCTCAAGCGGGCCCGTGACGCCGGCCACGATCCGAAGGGGGCCGTCGCCTACAGCGACAGCTTCTTCCCGTTCGAGGACGGTCCGCAGGCGCTGATCGATGCGGGCATCCGCGCGATCTTCGCCACCAGCGGCTCGATCCGCGACGCGAAGGTCCGCGAGGTCTGCGACAAGACCGGCGTGAGGCTCTACCAGCTTCCGGACGCCGAGGCCCGCGGCTTCTTCGGCCACTGATCCCATCAGGGATCTTTTTTTATATTGGTTTATTGACAAATTCAATTATCCTGCTATCCTCTGCGGACTCTGAATCCCAGAGAGACATGGAGGTCTGTGACATGAAGAAGATCGGTTTGTTCGCCATCATTCTCGGCACCCTGTGCGTCGCCGATGCCGCCACCAACCTGCAGAACGAGCCGGTCCAGGCACAGACGGACTGCCGCGGCGCCTGCGGCTGGCAGGAGCGATCCTGCCACCACAGCTGCCCCGGCTTCGGCGAGCCGGGAGGCGACGCCTGCCACCAGGCCTGCCAGGACGCCTTCCGCGCCTGCACCGCCAACTGCGACTGATCCGCCCCGACGGATCTTTTTTATACCCCAAACTTATTCTTCCCCGTCTTAATCAACGTATTCGCTTTTTTGAGAATCTTTCCGAGCACTTTTATATCCACGTCCTCCAATTTTTTGAAACGAATACAGCTCTTGCCGATGTTCGCCTTTGGCAGTTCTTTCTTGTACTCCTCTGCCAGATAGGTTTTTACATCCACGACGCATACATAAAGCGAGATGTAATTCTTTTGGCTCGCGAGGCCGATATACGCCCACTCCCCTTCGCGTCCGCTTTTCGACTTATAATGAAACGGCCCATACGCAAGCATGTTGTACAGAAAAAACGGTTTCATGCTCGGAAGCGTTTTCTTGATAAACGCATCCAATTTCTTGATATCCGTTTTGCGCGGTTCCGGGATGGAAGCGATGTATTCCGCACGCGTTTGCGCCTTGGTCGGCTTGAACATGTTCATACTATTTTTGCCGCTCAAGCGTATAGTTCAGGGATGACACGATGTCATTTTGATGGTCATCTAAAAGCCGGATATTCCCATCTGCCAGCAACAAAAAATATCTCGAACCTTCCAAGCGGTCATGATTGATTTGATAGATCACGGCTTTCAAATCGCGGGCCGTGCCGCGCAACGTCGTCCAGTTCCCGATCTGGAAATGCGGCTGCGTCGCGATCTTCCCAATGGAGGTTTCTTCAATCGTAAATGTTCCGTTCGGACGAAGTTCCAGTTCGGTACGGATACCTTCGCAGTCATCACAAGGCAGCATACCCACGAACCGCATGGTTCCGGATGTCGCCTGGTCTTCGGCGGCCGGGACGAATGAGCGCAAGCCATTTTCCGGAGCGATCAAATTCCTGGGGACGAAGGCGAGCAATAAAATAAAGACGATGATGGCGACGATCCCGATCACCCAGGCCGTCATCCCGATTTCATACGACCGTTCTTTTTTCATATTGATTTGTCGCAAGTATAGCATTTTTTGTTTGAAAACCGAAGTGCTATGCTCTCTTTCATTATGGAGCAGACAAAGAAACCATGGACGCATGCACGAGTGCTCGTGCCGATTCTATTACTCCTTTGTCTTGTCGCCGTGGCGGGATATGGGCTGTACGCGCAAACGACCAAGCCGTCGGCCGTCGCTCAGCCGATACTCCCACCGGAGACGACAACGCCCGTCGCCGAAGCGACTTCCACGCCGCCGGAACCCGCTCCGCAGCCGACACGTGTTCCACTCCCCGAAGAGGTCCGCGGCCTATATTGGACGGCTGAGACAGCCCGCAGCTCACGTGCGGATGCATTAATCGAGTACATCACAAAGACAAAATTGAATACGGTCGTAATCGACCTCAAAATGGACAATGGCCAGATCGCCCTTCCGTCCGCTGAGTTGATGGATACGCTCGCAGCGAAAGCGATCTACCGCATCGCACGCATTCCCGTGATGCGGGATTCGACGTATGCCCTTGAACACTTCGAAGATGCAATAAAAAATACGTCGGGGGCGGCGTGGCGCGATAAGACCGGCGCCATCTGGCTTGACCCTTCAAAAGAAGCCGTCGTGACATTCAACCTTGCCCTCGCGCGCCAGGCATACGATCTCGGCTTTGACGAAATTCAATTCGACTATGTGCGCTTCGCGTCAGACGGATCCTTGTCCGCGATCGCCAAAACCGAAGCGGAGAGAACGCAGAGCAAGCAGGAGATCATGCGCGTTTTTTTTGAAAAAGTCGGTGGAACGCTCAAGCGTGAGGGCATTCCCGTTTCGTTCGATGTGTTTGGCGTCGCCTTCCTTTCAGATAATGAAGTCGGCGTCGGCCAACACCTCATAGACCTCTATCCGCATGCTGATTTCATTTCACCCATGACCTACCCTTCCCATTACTGGCCGGGTCACCTCGGCTACCAGAACCCGGCGCTCTATCCATACGCGGTGGTGAAGGACACGCTCGATAAAGGCGCAAAGTTATTGGAAGACGCCGGCATAGCATCCTCAACGGTAAGCCGGCCGCAGTTCCGGCCGTGGCTCCAAGACTTCGATATCGGAGCCGTGTATACCGCCGCCCGCATCGAAGCCCAGATCAAAGCCGCGCGCGATGCCGGCGCTTCCGGCTGGATGCTCTGGAACGCCCGGAATGTCTATGAACCAGCCAACTACGTGGAATAGCCCTTACCCTAGCTATTTTTCCGGTTTTCGTGTTTACTGCAGCCATGTCCGAAGCCACCTTCCTCAAGAGCTATTCCGATCCTAAGCTCGTTCCGCATGACGGACCACCGCAGGTGGCTGTTTTGGGCCGTTCGAACGTAGGTAAATCCTCTTTGATTAATTCCCTGGCCCGCGACAAAAAACTCGCCAAAACCAGCGCCACGCCCGGCCGCACCCAACTCATCAACCTCTTCGCCTTTGGTAAGGATTTTGTCTTGGTGGATTTGCCGGGATACGGATATGCCAAGCTCGCCTCGAGCAAACGCGATATCCTGAAAGACATGATTGTCGGATATTTGGAGGAAGCCGGTCCCCTGGCCGGTGCCGTGGTGATTACCGACGCGCGCCTCGGGCCAACGGATCTCGACCGCGACATGCTGGATGCGCTCGCGCGTGCCGATATCCCAGTAATTATCGTGGCGAACAAAATTGATAAGCTCTCACGTTCCGAACGCACCGAACGCATGCGCTCGATCGGCGCCGCGTATCCGAACACCCAAGTCCTCCCCCACTCGGCCGAATCCGGCGATGGCCGAGGCGAACTTTTGAACGCCATCCGCACGCTCGCCCAACAGCAGAAGAAGGGTTGACATCGGGCGTAAATTAAGCGACATTCGAGACCCGGGAATCCTCCCGGGTTTCAACATTTTGGAGGCACCTTGCCCATACGAGAAGCCATACGGCGCATCAGCCTCCTGACCAGGCGACTGGTTAAGGCCCATGTGACGGACCGCGAAGATTTCAGCTTCTGGCTGGATGATCAGGACGGCGAGGAAATCCTCGCCGAACACCTCGACTACGTCCGCAAGCGCAGTATGCCCACCGCCGCTTCGCTGGTGAAACCGTTCTTCCATCCGAGTCTGCCCCTCATCGGGTGGAACTACTCGCAGGTCGCGCACAATACCCTGTACCGGTTCCCCGAGGGATGGACCGATCCGCTGCGCCAATGCCGCGGCTTGGTGATGGACCACCGGGGCAACCTTGTGGCCAAGCCCTTCACCAAGTTCTTCAACCAGGGCGAACATCCGGAAACGCGCAACCTTCCGGACGAGCCCTTCCTCGCCATGGAGAAGCACGACGGCCATCTCGGCATCGTGTTCCGGTACGAAGGGCAGCTGCACGTCACCACGCGCGGTACCTTCACCTACAAGACGGCGAAGATCGCGCGATCCATGATCGCGAAGAGCTCCGCCCGCGCCCGCTGGAACAAGCATGTCCCCGAGGGCCTGACCGTCCTCGTCGAGATCATCCATGCGGAGACGCATGTCATCCGCCGCTACGACGAACCCGGCCTCGTGCTCATCGGGGCGTTCGACAACGCCTCGCTGCGTGAGTACGGCTACGCCGACCTGCTGGCCCTGGGCCAACAGCTCAACCTGCCGGTCGCGTCCGTCGTCACGTTCGGATCGCTCGCCGAAATCGGCCACCACATGACCGAGAACGTCGAGAACCGCGAGGGCTTCGTGCTTTGGTACGAGCGCTCCGGCCTGCGGGTCAAGTTCAAATACCAGACCTACATCGGCCGGATGGTGGCGGACAAGCTGTCGTATCCGTACATCATCCGCCGGATCCTCGACGGAAGCTGGACGGAGAAGATGGACATGCTGCCGGAAGAAATTCTGCCGGCGGCGCGCGACATGGTTGCCAAGCTCAAGGGAGCCCGACGCCGAGGCGCCGAGGCGGTCTATCTCCTTGAAACCGAGGAGAGACGCACGTCCACGTACCGCAAATTGTGTCGTGATTTCGTCAGCGCGAGGAAAACGGCATGAAAGAACCTGACAGGAAGCCCAACATCTTCACGTACATCAACAACGGGGTGGTCGTGGCCATCATCGTCGGCCTCCTGGGAAGGATCATCTGGCTGCTCATCTTCGGATGAGCTTTTTTTTAAAAAAAAATAGACCCCGGAGGGTCTAGGTGAGGGTGGCGGAAAGGCGCTTGAGCACCTTCTTCACCTGCAGGAGCTGCTTGCGCGGATCCTCGTCGGCCTTGGCCGCGATGAGCGAAGCGTCCCGGACGTGCTCCATGATGGAGGCGCCCTGCTTGGGCTGCAGGTAGCCGAGGTGGAACTGCACGTCGGTCCCGAAGTGCAGGCAGGCATCCGCCGCGCGCTCACGCGCGAGAGGGTGCTTCCGCGTCTCGAGCCGCTTCCAGCGATTGAGCACCATTGAGAGCGGCGTGATGACGCCCATCTCGAGCTCGCGCACCACCCGCATGACGGTGAGCGGCTCGCGGATGGCCGCGATCTCCGCGGTGATATCCGCGGGTCCCGAGGCGTTCATGATCTTGTCGCGCAGCGTCGCGAGCGACACAGCCGCCTCGTCGGCGAGGCCGTTCAGCGGCCGCACCTTGATCTCCCGCAGACCGCGGTAGACGGGACGCAGGTAGTCGCGCATGACCTTGATCGACTGCTCCGTCGGCTTGCGGCTCGCCAGCACGACCGTGTGGCCCGGCTGGTCGAGCGCTTCCGGACTGAAGACGCGCCACGCATCATCGAGACGCGCATGCACGCCCTCGACGAGGGCGAACGCGTGCCGACGCTCGGGATCGACCCAGCGAAGGATCTCCTCCACGACGGCGCGCCGAAGCTCGAGCTGCTGCGCGCCGGCCGCGGCGGTGAAGGCCGCCGGCATCGGCATGCGCTTCTGGTTCGCCTGGGTGCGCAGCTCGGATGCCTTGCGGAAGCGCTCCGAAGCCGTGAGCTTGTGCTCGTCGCGCTTCGGATGATCGAGCCAGTCCGCGAGCTCTCGCAGGCTGTTGTCCGTAAAGACCTGCCCCTCGTCGCCGATCTGCGTCCAGGTGCGCAGCCGGCAGAGGAAGTCGAAGGTGAGCTGCTTCATCCCCCGCATGTCCTGCGAGTCGAAGCGCTCCCCGCGCGCCGTGTGCGCCTTCGAGCGCAGCATGGTGTACATGCCGTCGAGGAAGACCTGGTAGAGGCCCTGCTTCCCGTTCCACAGGTAGCCGGTTCCGGCGGGGTAGGTGATCTCGATCTCCTTCCCCTTCACGATGTCGTAGAAGCGCTCCTCGCGAAGCCCGACCAGCACCCGGTGCCCCGAGACGGAGGCCGCCTCGATGCGCTTCTTGTCGTGCTTGGTCTGGACCGAGAAGATGTTGGTCTTGTGAAGAAGCCGCGCATTTCCCTGCATGATAAAGAACCCCTTTCTTTCCGTTGAAATCCGTGGGGCGAAGGTACTCTAGATTGTGGAAAAAATCAAGCGTCGGGCCAGGGCGTAATCAAATCGTAACCTGTCTTCGTGACCACCACGGTGACCTCGAAATGGGCGGCAATACTGCCGTCCTGGGTCGCGATGGTCCACTGGTCATCCTTCATGTACACGCGCCAGCCGCCGAGGGTAATCATCGGTTCGATGGCGAGCACCATCCCCTCCTGCAATTTGATGCGCGGCGCATTCCGTTCGCGGTAATTCGGCACCTGCGGTTCTTCGTGAACTTTATGTCCGACGCCATGGCCGACCAAATCACGCACAATGCCATAGCCTTTCGGCTTGATGTAATCCTCGATCGCGTTTCCGATATCGTGGATGAATTTGCCCGCCTTGATTTGCGAAAGGCCGGTCACCAAACACGCGCGCGTGTCACGAACCAAGGCTTCCGTTTCTTCGGTGCCCCCGCCCGCGATCACCGTCGTGGCCATGTCGGTACACAAGCCTTTGTACCAGCAACCGATATCTAAACCGACCACGTCGCCTTTTTCGATGATCCGGTCCGGGATCGGCAAGCCATGGACGACTTCTTCATTGATGGAAATACAAACGGCTCCCGGATATGGGATGCCCTCGTCCGCGATCCGGTATCCAAGAAAACTCGGCTCCGCTCCCGCTTCCTTAAACCGGTCGCGCGCGATTTGATCCAGCGCCTTGGTGGAAGCGCCCGGCACGCAGGCCTCGCGGATCTCGCGTAACACGCGCGACAAAATCACTCCGCCTTCGTGGAGCTTTGCGATTTCATCCGGCGTTTTGATCAAAGACATGGTGAAAACATTATGCCACGAATCCCAACTTGGCGAGTTTGCGGTTCAATTCTTCAAACAGGTCGGTCACGGTCTGCTCCCCGTTCACGGCAAGCAAGACTCCTCGCTGGCGGTAATACCCGGCCAAGGGCTCGGTCATGAAATGGTAGGCGGCCAAACGGCGGCGCACCGTTTCCTCTTCATCCTTGGGACGCGGGGCGAGCTTGCCTCCGCAGATCGGACACGGCCGGATGCCGGAGGACGAACCCATTCCATCACGATGCAAAACCGTGCGGCAATCCGTACAGACCAAACGCCCCGCCAAACGCTTGACCGCCACGCTGTCCGGAATCTTGATTTGGATGGCGAGCGTCACGCGCGATACGCGATCAAGCGTTTCGGCCTGTTCGACATTGCGCGGATACCCATCCAACACAAAGCCTTGCTCCTGATCCAACGCTTTCAATTTGCGGCCGAGCGTGGCGTTCGCGAGTTCATCCGGCGCGAACATGCCGGCGTCCACGTACTCAGATGCAAGATCGCCAAGCGCGGAACGCTCGGCGATCTCTTCTCGAAACGCCTCACCCGATGAGACCAGGGGTACGCCGAAGCGTTCCGCGATCAAGGAAGCCTGCAGGCTTTTGCCTGCGCCCTGCGGACCAAACAATACGGCCCGAAGACGCTTCCTCCGCATAGTCGGCTAGTACACGTCGTACTCGCGCATCGTGAGTTGCGACTGGATTTGTTTGATGGATTCGATCACGACCGACACCACGATGAGGAGCGACGTGCCGCCGATGGCGAGTGTCGAAGAGCCGGTCAACGCCTGGGCCGCGATCGGCAGAATGGCGATGGCGCCCAAGAACAAGGCTCCGCCCAAGGTAATGCGGTTGATCACGCTCATGAGGTATTCCGCCGTCGGACGGCCCGGACGGATGCCCGGGACGAACCCGCCCTGCTTCTGCAAATTCTCCGCGATGCGTTCCGGCTGGAACACGATCGTGGTGTAGAAATACGTGAAGAGGACGACCAAGGCGAAATACAACGTGCCGTACACCCACTGGTTCTGGAACGTGATGAGCACCCAGTTGGCCGCTTGTGCGAGCCACGCCGAGCGCGCCTGCGTGAAGAACTGCGCGATCACGGTCGGGAACAAGAGCAACGAGACCGCGAAAATGATCGGGATCACGCCGGTCATGTTGACGCGCAGCGGCAAAGACGAAGCCACGCCGCCCACCGACCCGCTCATGCCGTGCGACTGGCGGGCATACTGCACCGGGACGTTGCGCTGGCCTTCGGAGACGAATACCACGCCGGCAATCGTCGCGAGGAACACCACCGCGTACACCGCGAGAGTGAAGTACTGCGAGGAGTCGAACACCGTGAACGCCTGGGACAAGAGGTTCGGCAAGTCGGCGATGATACCCGCGAAGATGAGCAACGAAATGCCGTTGCCGACTTTCTTTTCGGAAATCAATTCACCGATCCAGAGCAAGAACATGCTGCCGGCCGTCATCGCACAGACGATCATGGCGATGTGGAGCGTGCTTGAGGTGGTCAGCACCGGGACCGCGGACTGCTTCAGGATCTGCAAGAGGCCGAATGCCTGGATCACCGCGAGCGGGATCGTAAGCATGCGCGTCCACTGGTTGATGCGGCGCTGGCCGGCTTCGCCGTCCTTCTGGATTTCCTCAATGGCCGGGAACATCATCCCGAGCAACTGGAAGATAATCGAAGCCGTGATATACGGCGCGACGCCGAGCGCGACCACGCTGAATGAACGGATCGTGCCGCCCGAGAACAGGTTCAAAAGGCCGAGAGCCTGGTTGGTATCGAAGAGACGCTTCAACGCCACGAGGTCAATGCCCGGAAGAGGGATATTCGCCGTGATGCGGAACACGATCATCATCGCCAAGACGAACAGGAGGCCGTTTCGGACTTCCTTTACTTTCCACGCTTGGATCAACTTGTCCCACATAAGGTTTGGTTTGGTTAGGAGACGGAACCGCCGGCAGCCTCAATGGCCGCTTTCGCCGTAGCGCTGACCTGCACGCCGGACACCTTTAACGCTTTGGAGAGCTTACCACTCCCGACGATTTTGGCAGATACGTCACGGCGCATCATCAAACCCTTGGCGCGGAGCGTTTCCACCGAAATGGTGGAACCGGCCGGAAGGGTTTCCAACGAAGCGAGCGAAATCGCGCGCGCTTTCGGGACGCGGCTCTTAAAGCCGCGCGTCTTCGGGAATCCGAGCAGCATCTGCTTCAAACCCTTGAGCTGAAGCTTCTTGCCGCCGCCGGTACGGGCCTTTTGACCCTTGGTACCTTTACCCGCCGTCTTGCCGCGTCCGGAACCGGCACCGCGACCGATGCGGAACCCTTTGACGCGCGAGCCGTGGGCCGGCTTGATGGAGTTGAGTGTAAGAGACATACGGGTGGATTACGCGGCCTTTTCTTCCTTCGTCACCGCGTCCTTTTTGACGGGCATGCGGAGCTTTTTGAGCGCCGCGAAGGTGGCCTTCACGTTATTGATCTTATTTCCGGAACCGAGGATCTTTGAGACGACGTTCGGGACGCCGGCCAATTCAAGCACCGAGCGTACCGCGCCGCCCGCTTTGATACCAGCACCTTTCGGGGCCGGCTTGAGCAGCACCACGGCGGCGCCGAACTTGGCGGTGACCATGTGCGGAATCGTGTCGTCCACCAGCGGGACGGTGAGCAGGGCCTTGCGGGCCTGCGTGATCGCCTTCGAAGTCGAAGCGGCGACGTCCACGCCCTTGGCGAGGCCGAAGCCGACGCGGCCCTTGCGGTTGCCGATGACGGTCAGGGCGCGGAAGCGCATGCGCTTACCGCCCTTAGTCACACGCGTGACGCGCGCGATTTCGAGGTTCTTTTCCTCGTAATCCGCTTCCGCCGGGACATCGGCGCGCGGACCGCGGCGATCGCCGCCGCGTCCACGACCACCGGCGCCGCCACGGCCGCCAGCGCCACCGCGACCGCCGAATCCGCCACGGCCGCCAGCGCCTGCGCGCGGACCATAAGCCGGACGTCCGGTCGGAGCCGGGCGGTTGGAGGCGGGAGCAGCAGCCGCAGCCGGAGCCGGGGTTGCCGCAGGAGCCGGAGCTGCCGGAGCTGCCGGGGTAACCGGAGCTTCGGGAGCGGGCTGGTTGTTCGTGTTCTCTTCGTTCATATTAGAAAATCAAACCGGCTTCGCGCGCGCCGTCAGCGACGGCTTTTACGCGGCCATGATACCGCTTATCGCGGCGGTCGAAGACGACCGTTGTGACGCCCTTCGCCTTGGCGCGTTCGGCAATCAACTTGCCGACGAGCACCGCGACTTCGGACTTCTTCTTGCCCTTCGCTTCGACGTCACGATCCGCGGCAGCCGCGAGGGTCTTGCCGGTCACGTCGTCGATCACCTGCGCGCTGATGTGCTTCAGGCTGCGGGCGACGGCCAAACGCGGGCGCTCGGACGTTCCGTGCACGACGGCACGGACGCGCGCGATGCGGCGTTCTTTGGCGGTGTTGCGCTTGAGATTATTCGACATAGGGGTTTAGGCGGACTTCGCGGTCTTACCGGCCTTGCGGCGGATGACCTCGTCGACATACTTAATACCCTTGCCCTTGTACGGCTCAGGCGGACGGACGCGGCGGATTTGGGCCGCCGTTTCCCCAAGAAGATACTTGTCCGAGGACGTCAACGTAAGAATTTGCTTATCCACGGCGGCTTGGAGACCTTCCGGGATCGGGAACATCACGCGGTGGGAGAACCCCACGTCCATCGCGATGTTCTTGCCTTCAATGGCCACCTTGTATCCGACGCCGACGAATTCCAACGATTTGGAAAACGGCGTCTGAAGCCCAGTCACGGCATTCGCGATGAGCTGGCGGGTCAGGCCCCAGAGAGCACGTTGTTTGACGTTTTCCGGGTCCTCAACCGTGACCGTGAATTCCTTCGGGTCGCCCCCAAGCGAGACCACCGCGTTCGGCGGGATCTCGACGGTCAGCGTGCCTTTCGGGCTTTTCACGACCACCTTCCCAGCATCGACGCTGGCGTCGAAACCCGAGGGCAGGATGATCGGCTTCTTTCCGATACGGGACATAATAATTCAATAATTTAGTAAACTTCGCAGAGGATTTCGCCTCCGAGACGGCGGCGGCGGGCTTCACGGTTCGTCATCACGCCCGCAGACGTGGAGATGATCGCAATACCCTGGCCGGAAAGCACGTTCGGGAGCTCGTCGGCGCCACGGTAGACGCGGCGGCCCGGGGTCGATACGCGCTTGACCGCGCGGATCGCCGGCTCCTTCTCGTTATATTTCAAACCGACTTCGATGGTCTTTTTCGGACCAACGTTCGATTCCTTTACGGAACCGACGAAGCCTTCGCGTTCAAGAATCTTGGCAATGGCGAGCTTCAACTTCGACCCCGGGACCGTGGTGGTCTCGTGGCCGGCGGCCTGCGCGTTGCGCAAGCGGGTAAGGAAGTCGCTGATGGGATCGGTGTACATAGGATTACCAGCTGGATTTGGTCACGCCGGGCAATTCGCCGCGGTTGGCCAACTCGCGGAAACAGATACGGCAGATGCCGAAGTCACGCATATAGCCGTGCTTACGGCCGCAGCGCCAGCAACGGCGCACTTCACGCGTGGAGTACTTCGGCTTGCGCAGGGATTTGGCGATTTGAGCTTGAGTGGCCATAGGATTACGCGGTAAATGGGAAACCGAGAGCCTTGAACAGCGCGAGGCCGTTCTTGCGGGTGCCGGCCGTCGTCGAAACGGTGATCTGCAACCCGTGGAGGCGTTCGACTTCGTCACTACGGACTTCCGGGAACGCGAGGTTCTCGCGGAAACCGATGGACAAGTTGCCCTTCGCATCCACCGTCTTGTCCGAGATGCCGCGGAAGTCGCGGATGCGCGGGAAGGTGAATTGCGTAAGGCGGGTCAGGAAGTCCCACATACGGTCGCCGCGGAGGGTGACCATGATGCCGACGATCTGGCCCTCGCGAATCTTGAAGCTCGCGATGGACTTCTTCGCCTTCGTCTTCACCGGAGCCTGGCCCGTAATGCGGCGCAAGTTCTGCTCGATGGTTTCGAGCATCTTCGGATCCTTGATCGACTGCGACAAACCCACGGACACCGTGACTTTGGTGACCTTCGGGGCGGCCATAGTGTTGTCGATTCCCAGTTCCTTCATGAGGTTCGGGAGAATCTCGGCCTGATAGCGTTCTTTGAGCGTCATAGGTTACTTCGCGGCGCGCGCCTTGGTGTGGCGCACGGCTTTACCGCCCGAAAGCGGCATCACGTTGGAGGCGTGAATGGGCATCGAGACTTCGATGATTTGACCCTTCTCCCCGGCTTTGCGGGTGCGGAGGTGGCGCTTGGTGACGCGCACGCCTTCGACCACGACACGGTTCAATTGGGGAAAGGCCTGGATGACCTTCCCCTTCTTGCCCTTGTCTTTTCCGGCGATGACGAGGACTTCGTCTCCGGCCTTGAGGTTGAATTTCATCTTCATATGATTAGACAACTTCAGGGGCAAGAGAAATGATCTTCGCGAAACCGCGGTTGCGGAGTTCGCGCGCGACCGGTCCGAAGATGCGGGTGCCCTTCGGCTCCTTGGACTTCGGATCGATGATCACGCCGGCATTGTCGTCGAAGCGGACATAGGTGCCGTCCGGACGGCGCGTTTCCTTGTGGGTACGCACCAACACGACGTGCACGACGTCCGACTTTTTGACGAGACCGCGCGGCGCGGCTTCCTTCACGACGCAGGTGACCACGTCGGCAAGCATGCCGTAGCGCTTTTTATAGCCGCCCTGGACGTGGATGACCTGGAGCAACTTGGCTCCGGAGTTATCCGCGACGGACAGCATGGCACGATGTTGAACCATATTATTTGGCGGCGATAACGGTAGAGACGTAGACCCAGCGCTTGTCGCGCGAGATCGGACGGCACTCAGCGAATTCGACGGTGTCGCCGACTTTGGCTGCGCTTTCCGGGTCGTGGATCTTGAATTTCTTCGAGATCGTGAAGTACTTGCCGTACTTCGCGTGCGCGACGCGGCGGTCCACCTTTACGACGGCCGTCTTTTGCATCTTCGTCGAAACCACGACGCCTTGGAGGCGCCGGCTCGTCGAGGGAGTAGTGAGAGTAGCAGTCATAGGTTAGGTGGTGGCGTTGGTGCGGGCCGCTTCGATGCGGGCCAGGTCACGGCGCAGGCGGCGGAGGTCGCGGACCTTGCCATGCTGGCGGGTCGCTACCTTGAAGCGGATCGCGCGGAGTTCCGCGCGGAGCTCGTCCCCCATGCGGGTGAGCTCGGCCTGGGATTTGGATTTGAGTTCCTTGGCTTCCATATTATTTGCTGATGAACTTACAGACCGAACCGATCTTGTACGCCGCGCTCTGAAGCGCGATCTTCGCCTGGTCGGCCGGGAGCCCGTCCATCTCGTAGATGATCGTGCCCGGCTTTACCACGGCGACGTAGTGGTCGACGGCGCCTTTACCGGCACCCATCGGCACTTCGCTTCCTTTCTTCGTGATCGGCTTGTCCGGGAAGACGCGGATCCAGATCTTGCCGCCCTTCTTGATGTAACGGGTGAGGACGCGGCGGCCGGCTTCGATTTGCTGGCTTGAGAGCCAGGTCGGCGTCGTGGCCTTGAGACCGTAGCTGCCGAAGGCGAGTTCGATCTTGTCCGTCGCCTTGCGGATGTTGCGCGCGCGGCCCTTGTGCCACTTGCGGTGTTTCACTTTCTTGGGAATCAACATAGGCGTGGGGCTTAGGCGGCCGGGGCTTCCGGAGCCGGAGCGGCGGCGGGAGCCGGGGCGCGATCGTCACGGCGCGGACCGCGGCGGTCGCCGAAGCGGCCTTCGCGGCGCGACGGGGTCGTCGGCTGGTATTGATTCAAACGGTCCTGGGCGAACACGTCGCCGCGGTAAATCCAGACCTTCACGCCGACGGCGCCGGCCATGGTGTGGGCGGCGGCGTTCGCGTAGTCGATGTCGGCGCGCAAGTTGGTGAGCGGGATCTTGCCCCAGGCCAACCATTCGCGGCGCGCGATTTCGGCGCCGTTCAAGCGGCCGGAGACGGCGATCTTCACGCCGAGGGCTCCGCCCTTCTTCACGCGCTCGATAGCCATCTTCAATACGCGACGAAACGGCATGCGGCGCTCGAGCTCGGAGATCACGCCCTGGACGACCAAGGCGGCTTCAAGCGACGGGCGACCGACTTCGAGAACGGTCAAATTGACCTGGACCTTCTTGGCGGCCATCGGGAAGAAGCGCTTCATGAGCTTCTTCTTCAAGGCGTCGATGCCATCACCGGAACGGCCGATGACGAGACCCGGCTTGGCCGTGTGCACCGTAATGGTGATCTGGCCGCGCGAGCGTTCGATATCGACGCGGTTCACGGCGGCGTCCTTCAATTCCTTCATGAGGAATTCACGGATCGAAAGATCCTGGCGCAACTGGGCGCGGTAGGCGTCTTCACGCGCAAACCAGCGCGACGGCCACGTGGTGGTCGTGCTAATGCGGAAAATGGTGGGATGGACTTTGTGACCCATATTACTTGGTGGCCGCGGCCTTCTTGGCAGCGGGCTTTTTGGCCGTCTTGACCGGCTTGGCTTCCGTCTTCGCTTCCGCCTTCGCGACCGGCTTCACGTCGCCTTTTTCCGCGAGGATCAAGGAGATGTGCGTGGTGCGCTTGCGGATCGGGGCCGCACGGCCGAAGGCGCGCGGACGGAAACGCTTCAAGGTCGGACCGCCGTCAGCCACGATGTGGCGGACGTACAAATTGCTCTTATCCAGCTTGAAATTGTGCTCGGCATTGGCCACCGCGGAGCGGAGGAGCTTGAGCACCGGCTGGGCGGCGAGCTTCGGAAGGAAGCTCAAACGCGTCTCGGCAGCGGACACCGAAAGACCGCGGATCGTGTTGACCACGAGGCGGACTTTGCGGGGCGACATGCGGAGATGGCGCAGGTTAGCGTGGACGTCCATAGATTATTTCTTCGCGGCCGGAGCGGCAGCCGGAGCCGGAGCGGCAGCCGGGGCGGCCGCATCCTTCGCCAACTTGCCTCCGTGGCGCGTAAACTTACGCGTCGGCGAAAATTCGCCGAGCTTGTGACCGACCATGTTCTCAACGACGAACACGTTGATGTGCTGCTTGCCGTTGTGCACGCCGAACGTCATCCCCACCATTTCAGGCGTGATGGTCGACGAGCGAGCCCAGGTCTTGATGACCTGCTTCGAATTCGGGCCCGCCTTGCGGACCTTCTCCATGAGTTTGAGGTCCAAGTAAGGACCCTTTTTGAGACTGCGAGACATAGGTTAGATCTTCTTGCCCTTGCGACGCGTGATGATGAGCTTGTTGGACGAGAGGTGCGCGCGGCGGGTCTTCACGCCAAGCGCGTGCTTGCCCCACTTGGTCTTCGCGTACTTCATACCGATCGGATGCTTACCTTCACCACCACCGTGCGGGTGGTCGACCGGGTTCATGACCTTACCGCGGACCGTCGGCTTGATGCCTCGGTTGCGCATGCGGCCGGCCTTGCCCCAACGAACGAGATGCCAGTCCGGGTTGGACACCGTGCCGATCGTGGCCATGCACGACTTCGGAACGCGGCGCGTTTCACCCGACGGAAGCTTGATCACGGCCCACGATCCTTCCACCGCCATGAACTCGATGCGGGAGCCGGCGCCGTGGCCAAGCTGACCGCCCTTGTCCGGGACGAGTTCAACGGAGTGAATGGGCGTACCGACCGGGATCTTTTCGAGCGGGAGGCGGTTTCCCACCTGGATTTCCGCTTCGTTCTTGGAGGAGACGATCACGTCCCCCACCTTGAGTCCATCCGGCTGGAGGATGTAGCTCTTCACGCCGTCCTTATAAGTGATGAGCGAGACACGGGCGCCGCGGTTCGGATCGTACTCGATCGTCTTCACGGTGGCCGGGATGTCGTAACGGCTGCGGATGAAGTCCACTTCGCGCAAGTAGCGCTTATGGCCGCCGCCCTGGTGGCGTACGGTAATTTTGCCGTTCGTGCGACCGGCGTGCTGCTTCTTCATCGACACGAGAGACTTTTCAGGAACCATCGTGGTGATGTCCTTGAAAGACTGGCGTGAGATGTTGCGCTGCCCGGTAGTCACCGGGCGGATTTTCTTGATAGGCATAGGATTAGACGCCTTCGTACATGGCGATGGTCTGGCCCTTCTTCAGGGTGACGAGCGCCTTTTTCATGTCCTGGCGGAACGAGAGACGCTTGCCGCGGCGGACCGGCTTGCCGCCGATCTTCACGATGCGGACCTTCTCCACTTTCACGCCGTACAAGGCTTCAACGGCTTTCTTGATGGAAACTTTTTCGGCATCCAACGCGACGCGGAACACATACGTGCCGCGGTCAGCGAGGCGCGCCGCCTTTTCGCTCACATGCGGCATGCGCAAGAGCGTGTTGGAAAGCGCGTTTCCGGCTGAGGCCTGCGACGTTTCCGTCTTGGCAGCCTCTTCCTTCTTCACGGCTTTCTTGGCCGGGGCCTTTTTGGCAGCCGGCTTCTTGGCCACCGGCTTCTTGTCCGCGGTTTCAGCGTCGGACTTCTTCTTGAAACGGTCGAGAATAGCCATATTATGCGTAGATCTTCTCAAACGCTTCGACGGCGTCCTTGAGGAAGGCCACCGAGCGGTGCTTCAAAACGTCTTCGAGGTTGACCGACTGGGCCGTGACCACGGTCACGTTCGGCAAGTTGCGCGCCATGCGCATCAAGGTCGGGTTGGAGGCCGGAGCAACCAACAAGACATTGCGGCCGACCGGAAGCTTGTGGACCATGCCCGCGAGAATCTTGGTCTTGGCCGGTTCGGTCGTGATCGAGTCGATGACGATCAAGCTCTTGTCATCCACCTTGCTGGACAAGGCGATGAACAAGGCTTTCTGTTTGGCTTTGCGGTTGACCTTCTGCGTAAAATTACGTTCAGAAGTCGGACCAAAAGCAATACCACCGCCGATCCACTGCGGGTTACGGATCGAACCCTGGCGGGCGCGGCCGGTTCCCTTCTGCTTCCACGGCTTCTTACCACCACCACGGACTTCGCCCTTGGTTTTGGTATTGGCGATGGCCTTGCGGCGGTTCGCCTGCTGCGCGAGCAACACTTCGTGGACCAGCGAGAGCTTTCCCTTCACGCCGAAGTGAGCCTCGTTGAGGTTCATTTCGCCGGCGGTCTTGCCGTCCTGGGTATAAATAGAAACGTTAGGCATATGATTACGCGGAAACGATTTCGAGCACGGAGTTACGGGCACCCGGAACCGCGCCCTTGATGGCAAGGATGCCGCCGTCGCGGACTTCGACGACTTCCAGTTTCTGGACCGTGACCTGCTCGTTGCCCATGCGGCCGGCCATGCGGCGGCCCTTGAACACGTGCTGAGGACCACCGGCACCGATCGAACCCGGCATACGTTCCTGGTCCTTGTGACCGTGGGACGTCGGATGGCCATGGAATCCATGGCGCTTCACAACACCCTGGAACCCCTTACCCTTCGACACGCCCGTCACGTTTACCATGTCGCCCGGCTGGAACACGGCGGCCTCAACGGCATCACCGCGCTTCAATTCGGACGCCGTCTCCACGCGAAAATCGCGCAATTCGGACATCAACGGAAGATCTTTCAAGTGGCCAGCCTCGGGCTTGGTGAGCTTTTTCACAGTACGGAACCCGATCTGAACGGCGTTCACGCCATCCTTTTCAGCGGTCTTCACCTGGGTGACGACGCACGGGCCCGCCTGCACGAGGGTAACCGGAACCACCGCTCCATCGGGGCGGTACACCTGGGTCATTTCGAGCTTTTTGGCGAGAATGAATTTCATAAAGCCTGGAATCCGCAGGCGATCGGAAATCGCCTACACATTCCAGGCTTAAAATCCTGACGTGATAATCGATTTCGATGCACTGCAGGGAGGTTATCGTTCCGACGAATGTCGGAAGAACTTTCTCCTTGGGATCGAATAGGTTGTGTAACGGTTACGGAATTACATCTTAATCTCGACATCGACACCGGCCGGAAGGTTGAGCGACGTCAGAGCGTCGATCGTCTTCGCATTCGGGTCGAGGATGTCCACGATGCGCTTGTGGATGCGCATTTCGAACTGCTCGCGCGCGTTCTTGTGGACGAAGGTGGAGCGGTTGACCGTCCACTTCTTCTTTTCCGTCGGCAGCGGGACCGGGCCTACCACTTTGGCGCCCGTGCGTTCCGCGGTTTCGATGATGGTGCGCGTCGCCTGGTCGATGATCTTGTGATCATAGGCCCGGATCTTGATGCGCACGCGATGGCTGGGTGCGGCTTCCTTTACGGAGGCCTTCTTGGTGTCGGACATGGATGTAAGTGAGGAGGCCATGGCATTCCCACTCTCCTTCGGGCTACGGACGTCGTCCGGAAACCGAAGGAGAGGAGGAAACCCCCTCTCCTAAGAGTTACTTGATAATTTTGGTAACGACGCCGGCGCCGACCGTCTTGCCACCTTCGCGGATGGCGAAGCGCATCTTGTCTTCGATGGCGACCGGGGTGATCAACTTCACCGTAATCTTCACTTCATCGCCCGGCTGGACCATGGCGACATCGGCGGCAAGGGTCACCTCACCCGTCACGTCGGTCGTGCGGATGTAGAACTGCGGCTTGTAACCCGTGACGAACGGCTTGTGGCGACCACCTTCTTCCTTCGTCAAGGCGTAAATCTGGCCTTCGAATTCGGAGTGCGGCTGAATTGAACCCGTCTTGGCAAGAACCATACCGCGTTCAATTTCGTCCTTCTTCGTACCACGGAGGAGCAAACCAGCGTTGTCGCCGGCCATACCTTCGTCGAGCTGCTTGTTGAACATTTCGATACCGGTGACCACCGTCTTGCGGGTTTCACCAAGACCGACGATTTCGATTTCTTCGTTGATCTTGATCATGCCGCGCTCAATACGGCCGGTCACGACGGTGCCACGACCTTCGATCGAGAACACGTCTTCCACCGGCATGAGGAACGGCTTGTCGGTTTCGCGGACCGGTTCCGGAATCCATTCGTCACACGCCTTGATCAAGTCGAGGATCGGCTTGGCGGCGGCTTCATCGTTCGGGTTCTGGAGGGCCTTCAAAGCCGAACCGCGGATGATGGGGGTCTTTTCACCGTCGAATTCGTACTTGGTGAGAAGGTCGCGGATTTCCTGTTCGACAAGGTCGATCAATTCGGCGTCTTCCACCATGTCGCACTTGTTCAAGAAGACCACAATCGACGGCACACCGACCTGGCGGGCCAAAAGAATGTGTTCACGCGTCTGCGGCATCGGGCCGTCGGTCGCGGAGACCACAAGGATAGCGCCGTCCATCTGGGCAGCACCCGTGATCATGTTCTTGATGTAGTCGGCGTGGCCAGGACAGTCCACGTGCGCGTAGTGGCGCTTTTCGGACTCGTACTCCGTGTGAGCCGTCGCGATGGTAATACCGCGGGACTTGGATTCAGGAGCCTTGTCGAGGTCGTCGATGCCCTTTTTCTGGGCCGTCATGCCGTGCGCGCCAAGGACGGTCAAAATGGCCGCCGTGGTCGTGGTCTTGCCGTGGTCAACGTGGCCGATGGTGCCGATGTTGACGTGCGGTTTGGAACGATTGAACTTGTCCGCCATAGGAGCGAAGCGTTAAGAATGGCTAGTTAAAAACAATTTTCGCGTTTGCGAGTTCCAAGAGGATAGCAGAGGACAAAAAAACGCGCAAGAGCATTGGGTTTCATACCCCTCTATGCGCGTTTTTAATCTAACATTAGCTATTTTTTGATTCGTCGAGGGGCTCAATATAGAAACGCTCCTCCATTGATAACTCAGCCAAAAGTTCGGGCATGACTTGGGACTTGGGTTGGGGGCTGGAACCATCACGGACCGGAACCATAATCGGCTCCCCGACCGGGGCCTGTTTTGGCATGGCGCGGGCGGCGGGGGCTGATCCACCCTCGACCAAAGCTTCGTATACTTCGAGCGGAAGCACGACCATGGGCTCTCTTCCATCAGGGTCCGTCACCATAAGCGGCATCCCCTGCCGACGGGCCATCTCAAGCATGCGCTGGAAAGACATATGCCAGGCATAGTGAAACTTGCGTAAAACTACGTCAACCAAGCCAAAAGGGTTGACAGATTAGCCAATACTTGATATATCTACCAGTCCCGAAAACAAGGAGGATCCGTGAACCTTCAGTGCGAGAACTGCCAGTGCACCATCAACGTGGCCGACGAGGCCTCCGGCTGCCGGAGCTGCTCCAAGCCACCCCCGCCGCCCTCGCCGAGCGCGCAGCCGCGCTACGACGCCTCGGCCCCCGTCGAGAGCCTCGACCACGAGACTCTCGCCGCGTTCCAGGACGGAAAGCTGTTCCCCGTCCCGAAGTCGACGCTCGGCGACCTCCTCCGCGCCAAGAACGCGGATGGCGCCGACGACGCGCACCTGTTCGTCTGAGTCACCGCAAGGTGGCTCGTTTTATTTTACGAATACCACTTCGCTTGTTCCTGGTAGAGGTGCGCGTATTTCCCGTTCTTGGCGAGCAACGCTTCATGCGAACCATCCTCGCTTAACTTGCCTTTTTCAAAAACGAGAATGCGCGAAGCGCGACGGACCGTTGAAAAACGATGGGAAATATAAATGATGCTCTTGCCGCCCATGCTCTCGTGCAAGCGTTCGAAGAACGCCGTTTCCGCAAGCGCATCCATGGCGGAGGTCGGCTCGTCAAAAGCGATGATGCGTCCGCCACGAATCAAGGTACGCGCAATGACCAGGCGCTGTGTCTGTCCGCCGGAAACTTTCGCCGGCACTACTCCCGGAGGCGCGACCCAATCCCCGATAAACGCATTCAATCCCTTGGGAATTTCACGCACGACCATATCAGCGCCGGCGACGGACAATCCTTTTCGCAAGGGCAAGCCTGCCGACTTCCATTTCCCGCTCCCCTGTCCGTACAAAAGATTCTCGCCCAAAAAATCTTGAAAGAGCTTCGAATCCTGAAGCATGAGGTGGAAGGAACGCCGCCATTCGGATTTTTTATAGGCGGACAGAGGTTTTCCATTTATGTAAATCGCGCCGCCGGTGGGCTCATCCAGCCCCGCAAGCAAACGCAAGAACGTTGATTTCCCCGCTCCATTTTCCCCAACGACGGCCAAGTGCTCCCCTTCGACGAAGGTAAGGCTCACATGTGACAAAGCGTCGCGCTCAGCTCCGCGATACCGGTACGAAACGTCACGGAACTCGACGACGATTCGATTCTTAGGCATCAGCAACCCTTCGCCTGATTCTACGGGAAATGTTAGCAAATGGCGGACGCGCGCGAGGATCGCCAAATCCGCGGAAAGATTCCCGAGACTTGAAGCCATGCTATTCAAGCCATCGCCAAGCAAGGTGAAAAGGTTGATGGCGATATAGAGCAATGCAAGCTGGGACGGATCGCGAAACGCGGGCGGCGCAAAACTGATGATGATCGCCGCAAATGCAAATCCCTGGAGCAACGCCAACGATGCGCGCGAGGTCGCGCTCCGAATGGCGGATTTACGGAAGCGTTCAAGCACGCGACGAACCGCTTCACGAAAATTCGACAGAATTCTGCCGGCCGCTTCCAAGAGACGGATTTCACGGAAATCCTCGCCTAACATGAAAAGATACCGCGTATATTCGATGCGGCGGCCATCATACGAGTTCCATGTCGCCGTCCATAAATCACGCTTGGATTCGGCTTGTGAATTCATGGCTTGCAAGAACGAGATGCCAAGCACCATCACGAGCACCCACCAAGGAACAAGGAATCCGAGCGAGACCGCGCCCAACACCTGAACGGCGCTCCGGATAAGTTGCTCGGTCGCATGCGGCAAATTATTGATGCGCCACATATCTTCGCGCGCGAAGTCCAAGTCACGCCGGATTTCCGGGTCCACCAATTTTTCCGGCGGAATACGCGCAAGATGCGCGAACAATTCATCAGAAGCCTTCAAGCCGACCGAGCGGCTATACCAGGATTCAAGATAAGAATTGAGAACGTCCTGAGTCAGACGGCTCGCGGCAAAGGTAATGATAGTAAGCGTGATCAGCAGCGGCGCGCGCTCGGCTTGGCCCGAACCGATCGCGGTAATCAATAGCGAAAAGATGTAAACCTGCAACGGTTGCAGGACGGCCGACGCCAAAAGCAAAACCGCGCGAAACGTCGCCAACCAGGGATTTGCCCGCCACATCAATACGATAAACGAACGATACGCGGCAAAACGTTCGCGAAAACCGACGGTGCGCAATCCGAATTCAGCTTCTTCGCCTTTTTTCTTTTTCTTTTTTTCTTTGACCATCCTGCGCAGTATATCAAACTCGCTCGATTTGCTAGCCTAAACCCATGCGTCGCATTGCGTTGCCGATTGGGACGGGGCTGGTAAGCGGGATCTTGTCCGTCTTTTTCGGCTTGCTCGGCATGGGCGGCGTTCTGGCTTTCACATTCCCCAACCTCTTCTCGACTCCCGCACTCCGCGTGATCGATCCTTTTTGGTGGCGTCTTTTGCTCCATCTCGTCTTGGTGTCAGGATTCTGTGCTGGAATTTGGAGCGTCTTGCGGCGGCGACGCGTATTTCCAGCCCTGCTTGGCTTGGCCCTCGTCGGAATCGCGACTCTGCTTGGCGGCTCACGCATCCCGCTCACCGCCGAAGTGAATGCGCCGTTCACCATCAGTCTCGATCTATTTCTCCTAAACGTGCTCTTCTATACGGCCATCTTCACGCCGCTCGAACGCCTGTGGCCGATCCGCGCGGAACAAAAAGTTCTCAGGCCGGAGTTTTGGAAAGACATGGGTTACTTTTTCCGCAATACTATTCTCATTCAAGCGCTCACCTTTTTGGTCATTTTCCCGATACGAATCGTATTCGTTTCCTGGCAAGAAAATGCGTTTCACGGTTGGTTGCTTGGCCTACCCTTGTTCATTCAATTCCTCATCGCTTTTTTCGCGGCCGACTTCACTACGTATTGGTCGCATCGCTTTTTCCACGAATGGAGATGGCTTTGGCCATTCCACGCCGTGCACCACAGCGCGACGAGTATGGATTGGCTCGCCGGCTCGCGCTTACACCTGGTGGATATTATCGTTACGCGCATCGCGGGCTTCATCCCCTTATACATTCTCGGCTTTCCGTCTGAAGTTCTCTATCTTTATCTCGCCTGGATCGCCGTTCACGCGACCTTTATCCATGCGAATATCAAATGGCCGTTTCCGCGTTTGCGCTATGTGATTTCGACGCCCGTCCATCACCATTGGCACCACGCCCAAGACGCAGAGGCGCGGAATAAAAACTATTCCGTACACAGTCCGCTTTTCGACTGGGTATTCGGCACCCTCTATATGCCGAAAAAACGCTGGCCTAAGTCTTACGGACTTTAGCTAATCTTAGCAAAATATAATGAATTATGGTTGACAAAACCCTCATTTTGTGCTATAGTTCATCCGAGTGCTACGCGACAGTTCAATCAACGGTTTTGACCTGAACAACTGAATTCGCGTCCGTCCAGCTGGTACATGCTTCCGGAATACAAACGCACAAAAACAAACGAGGTATCGACAGGATATAGTCTCACAGATTTCGCCTGATTACATCACTTCAAACGTTTTGACGAAAAAACACCCCCACAATGCGGGGGTGTTTTGTTTTTTGTTCAATCTTATTTCTTTCCACGACCTTCGATGATGGTCTGCGCCACGTTGTTCGGGACTTCGCCGTAGTGGGCGAATTCCATCGAGTAGCTGGCGCGGCCCTGGGACATCGATCGCAAGTCCGTGGAGTAACCGAACATTTCGGACAGCGGGACCAAGGCGTTCACGACGCGGGCGCCGGAGCGCTCCGTCATGTCCTGGATCTGACCGCGCTTGGCGTTCAAGTCGCCGATGACGTCACCCATGAACTGTTCCGGAGTCACGACTTCGACCTTCATGATCGGCTCAAGGAGGTAGAGACCGGCCTTGCGGCAGGCTTCCTGGAAGGCCATCGAACCGGCGATTTTAAACGCCGCTTCGGACGAGTCCACGTCGTGGAACGAACCATCGACGAGCTCCACCTTTACATCGAGCACCGGGTAACCGGCGAGCACGCCGCGCTGGACGGCTTCGGCAATACCCTTGTTGATCGGCTGGATGAATTCGCGCGGAATGACGCCACCCTTGATCGAGTCGATGAATTCGTAGCCCTTGCCGCGTTCGTTCGGTTCGATGTTGATGACCGCGTGGCCGTACTGACCGCGACCACCCGACTGGCGGACGAACTTCCCTTCGACTTCCTCAGCCTTGCCGCGAATGGCTTCGCGGTACGACACCTGCGGCTTGCCCACCGTCGCATCCACTTTGAATTCGCGCTTCATGCGATCCACGATGATTTCCAAGTGGAGTTCGCCCATGCCCGAAATAATGGTCTGGAGAGTTTCTTCGTCGGTGCGAACGCGGAAGGACGGGTCTTCTTCCCCGAGCTTCTGCAACGCGACACCCATCTTTTCCTGGTCACCCTTGGTCTTCGGTTCGATGGCGATCGAGATCACCGGTTCCGGAATCGTGATGGATTCGAGCACGAGCGGACGCTCTTCCGCATACAAGGTGTCGCCCGTGAACGTGGACTTAAGACCCACGGCGGCGGCGATTTCGCCCGAATACACGTCGCTCACTTCTTCACGCTCGTTGGAGTGCATGCGCACGATGCGCGAAATGCGTTCGCGTTCGCCGCTCTTCGCGTTCACGACATACGAACCGGAAGCGAGATGGCCCGAGTACACGCGGAAGAACACGAGCTTACCCACGAACGGGTCGGTCATGACCTTGAAGGCCAAGGCGGCAAACGGCTCGTCATCGGACGCGTGGATGTCGATCACCTTGTCCTTGTCGTCGATATCATGCGCGTGGGTGGCCGGAATATCGAGCGGGCTCGGAAGGAAGTCCACGACGGCGTCGAGCAAAAACTGCACGCCCTTGTTCTTCAAAGCCGAACCGCACAAAATCGGATACATCTGGTTGGTGATGACGGCCTTGCGCAAGGCGGCCTTCAGCTCATCGACGGAAATTTCTTCGCCGCCGAGGTACTTGTTCATCAAGGTTTCATCGGTTTCGGAGATAGCTTCGACGAGCTTCGCGCGGTATTCCTTCGCCTTGTCGAGCATGTCTGCCGGCACGTCGCGCTGTTCGAATTTCTGGCCCATTTCATCCAGATAGACTTCGGCCTTCATGTTCAACAGGTCGATGATGCCGGAAAAATTCGCTTCGGCTCCGATCGGGAGCTGCAACGGATACGCCTTCTTGGTGAGTTTCTCGTGGATGGAAGCGACGTCCTTGTAGAAGTCGGCGCCCATGCGGTCGAGCTTGTTCACGAAGCAGATACGCGGCACATTGTGCTTGTCCGCCTGGCGCCACACGGTTTCGGACTGCGGTTCCACGCCGGCCACGCCGTCGAATACGGTCACGGCGCCGTCGAGCACGCGCAACGAACGCTGCACCTCGATGGTGAAGTCGATGTGTCCAGGCGTGTCGATCAAGTTGAGGCGCTTGCCTTTCCAAAAACACGTGGTGGCAGCGGCCGTGATCGTAATGCCGCGTTCACGCTCCTGTTCCATCCAGTCCATGGTGGCTTCGCCTTCGTGCACTTCGCCGATCTTGTGCTTCTTGCCGGTGTAATAAAGCACGCGCTCGGAGACCGTGGTCTTACCGGCGTCGATGTGCGCGATGATCCCGAAGTTACGGGTATCGAGGAGAGAGTATTCGCGGGGCATAGGTTTGTTTATTCAAAAGGGAAATCCAAAAGGACTTGATAAACAAGTCCTACTTGGCGAAGTGAGCGAACGCGCGGTTGGCTTCGGCCATGCGCTGCACTTCGAGTTTCTTCTTCACGGCGTCGCCCTGGTTCTGGGCAGCTTCCATGATTTCGAACGCGAGCTTCTCGGCCATCGGCTTGCCCTTGCGGGAGCGGGCGGCCAGGAGCAACCAGCGGTAAGCGAGCTGCGTGCGGCGTTCGGCGCGCACCTGCATCGGCACCTGGTAGTTGGCGCCGCCGACGCGCTTGGCTTTGACTTCAAGCAACGGAGAGATGTTCTTCATCGCTTCGTCGAAGATTTCCATGGCCGGCTTCTCCATTTTCTTCTCAATCTGATCCATCGCCTGGTAGACGATGCTCTGGGCCGTCGTCTTCTTGCCGTCCTTCATCACGTAGTTGATGAGCTTGGCGATCAAAGGCGAGTTGTATTTGGAGTCGGTGAATGACTTCCGATGGGGGGCTTTCTTTCCGCGCATAGTTCTGGTTCAGCTAGTTCAGGTTATTTCTTATCGCCACCGGCCTTCGGACGGCGGGCGCCGTACAACGAACGGCCCTTGCGGCGGTCAGCCACGCCCTGGGTGTCGTACACGCCACGCACGATGTGGTAGCGCACACCCGGAAGGTCCTTCACGCGTCCGCCACGGATCATCACGATCGAGTGTTCCTGCAGGTTGTGGCCTTCCCCCGGAATGTAGGCGGTCACTTCGGTACCGTTCGAGAGACGCACACGGGCGATCTTACGAATGGCCGAGTTCGGCTTTTTCGGGGTCATGGTCGTGACCTTGGTGCAGACGCCACGCTTAAAGGCGGCTCCGCGACGGAGGTCGGTGCGCTTGCGGTGGAGGGTGTCCATCGCGTACTGGAGCGCGGGGCTCTTGGACTTCGCCCGAATCGGCTTGCGAGCGCGACGGACGAGTTGGTTGATCGTAGGCATGTGGCGGAAAAAATGATCCCGCTTAGCGGGAAAAAGTGACCGTAATCTAGCAACGGAAGGGCCAATACGTCAAGGGCTTAGCCAAAGAGCGAGAAAAGTCCGTTCGAGATCCAGAAAATCCAAGAAAAAACACCTATGTTAAGCACAATGTCCAAAATGATGAGCAAGAGAAGCAAGCTCGGGCCCTGGGTTTCAAGGAAACGGCGAGTTTGTTCGAATTTTGGCGCAGCGAGCACGGCGAGAAGCGCTTTTGAACCATCCAAAGGCGGGAGCGGGATCAGGTTAAAGGCCATCAAAGCGAAATTGATATGCCCCAAAAACCATAACGTAAGCGAAAGAAGGTTCTCACTCCCCAACCGGGATGCGACGAGTCCATAGGCGACGGCGCAAAGAATGCCGAATATCAGGTTTGAACCCGGACCTGCCGCGGCAATCAAGGCCGGTCCCCATCGCTGGTCACGTAAATTATAAGGATTGAACGGCACGGGCTTGGCATAACCGAAGCCCGCGAACAGGATCATGAGAAAACCGACGGGATCAAGGTGGGCTAAGGGATTGATGGTCAATCGGCCCATGCGCTTCGCCGTGGAATCCCCCAAAAGATAGCCCACCCAGGCATGGGCGGCTTCATGAATAGAGAGCGTGAAAACAAGGGCGGCAACCAATACCACGAAAACAACGGGTTCTTGGGAGAGAAGCGAGATCAGGCCCATTAGGACCTACTCTAACATACAAAAGGCCAACCCTTGCCAAACTTTCAATCTTGGGTTAATCTAGGGCCCATTCCGCAAAACCATTATGTCCCGCATCGACGCCCTCACCGGAAAAAGCGCCAAGACCGTGAATTCGCGTAGCCACTCGAATATCGCGACCAAGCGCCGCCAGAACGTGAACCTCCAGACCGTCCGTATCAACGGCCGCCGTGTTCGCATCGCCACCAGCACCATGCGCACCTTGCGCAAGCTGACGGCCATCGCCCATGGTGAGATGCCGACCAAGATGCAAAAGAAGGCCGCAAAAAAGGCTGAGATGGCCGCCGCGAAGAAATAAGAAGGAAGAAAAAAACACTCCGACCATACGTCGGAGTGTTTTTTTTACAATTTTCGTTCGTGGGTTTGTTCGATGATCTTATACGCCTCGTCCACGCTATCCACCACGCGCATGATATCGAGCTCGAAAGGCTCGATGAAGTGGTTGGTCTCCATCATCATCTGCTTCATCCAGACGAGCATCCCCTCCCAATAATCTTTCCCGAAGAGAATCACCGGGACTTGGTCCGACATTTTTCCCGTTTGGATCAAGGTCACGACTTCAAACAGCTCATCCAATGTCCCGAACCCGCCCGGAAAGAATACGTACGCCTGGGCCGAAGCGGACAACATCACCTTGCGCGTGAAGAAATAGTGGAAGCCTTTGGATTGCTTCACGTATTTATTGCGGCGCTGCTCCATGGGCAGCTGGATATCGAGCCCGACCGATTCTCCGCCGGCTTCGAAGGCTCCGCGGTTTCCGGCTTCCATGATGCCGGGGCCGCCGCCGGTCACCATGGTGAAACCGGCCTTCCCTAACTTATGGCCAAGCTCGCGAGCCGTTTTGTAGTACTTGTTTTCCGGCATGGCGCGCGCCGAACCGAAAAACGAAACTTCCCTCTTCAAACGCGAGAGGAATTCAAACCCTTCCACGAATTCCGCCATGATGCGGAAGATGCGCCAGTTGATGTTTTCGGTGAACGCATCGTCCACGTACGGCTGGCAGGTATTGTCATCGCTGCAGATCCAATGACGGAATCGGTTGGCGGCCGGCGAACCGGATCCGGCCCCGGGGCCCGTCCAACTCGGCGTAGGCAAAAACCGCGTCTTGGTATCCGGATGAAAAATGCCCGCATCACTGGGAGCCGCGCTGGGCGCGCGCTCGGACGATGACTTTGGCTTCACCGCCTTCGGCTTTGCGGGACGTTTTGCGTTGGGCATGCACGCATTGTAACTCACCGGGCGTCCTCCACCAATCGGCACTCGCCGGTCGCTTCTTCCAGTCCGGAAAAAAATGCGCTCAATTCCGTCTGGCGCCACATCGGCCCTAGCGGCAAGCGCGTGATCTTGCCATCCGCCCCATGAAAAACCGCCGTCACGATCCCCGGCTCTTGATTGAACCCTTCATGGATCACGGCAACTTCGGACATGGCGCAGGCGTTGATCCGCCGCTTCGGACGAAGGAGGGAGTTAAAGATCACGATTCCGTTTTTTAGCGAGAGCGACTCGCTCATCGCGTCGGCGTAATACAAAGCGACGGAAAAGAAGAGGAACGTAAAGACGGCAAATTGCGTCGAGGTGTGTCCGGGGCCGCGCGATGCGATCCAAGCCAAAGCCGCGATCACCATCAGAATTCCGGCCAAAACAATGCCGCCGGCCGAATAAGGAGTCGCATGGACTTTCATAGGGATATGGTAACAAAAAACCCCGCGGGGCGGGGTTTTTGTAAATACCTCTTAGAGGACGGCGTCCTTCGCGGCCTTGGCCACGCGGAACTTCACCACCGTCTTGGCACCGATCTTGATCGATTCGCCCGTAGCCGGGTTGCGGCCCATGCGCGCGGCGCGGTGGACCTTCACCAACTTGCCCATGCCCGGAATCACGAACTCACCGCTCGACTTCACGTTCTTGAGAGCCATCGCGACAAGCGTCTCGACGAACATCGTCGCGTCCTTCTTGCTCATGTTGGTCTTGGCGGCGAGCTCGGACATGAGCTGGGACTTGGTCATCTTTGCCATATGATTTGGATCAAAGAACCCGGATTAGGAATGAAAAATATCGGGTTTACGGGGCATTATGAACACTCCTCGCCGGGAATGCAAGAAATCCTTAGGAAAACGTCAAGGGCGGTGGCTGCGCAATGTAAAAACCACGCGATATGCGTGGTTTTTACGTGGTCGGGCTAGAGGGATTTGAACCCTCGACCTCTTGCACCCCATGCAAGCGCGCTAGCCAGCTGCGCCATAGCCCGAAGCTGAGCGAGCGTATAAGAAAAAGACGGACTTGCCAAGACGGGCAAAATGAGCTATTCTATACCCATTGGCCCGTGAGGGGCCTTTTATAAAAGCTATGAAAAATCCCATCTCCCCGTTGATCGAATACTTCCGCTCCGCCCGCGCCGAGTTGGAAAAAGTGACTTGGCCGACCCGCCAGGAAACTTTGCGCTATAGCTTGCTCGTGGTCGGCGTGAGCGCCGCCATGGCCGGTTTCTTCGCCGCGCTCGACTTTGGCTTGAGCCAAGGCATCGAACTCGCGTTGAAGCGCCAGGCCACGACCCAAACCGCTCCGCCGGTCGCTCCGGTGACCCCGACGACTTCGGAACTAGAGGATAACCTCCAGCCGGCCGTCCAGGGCTTTGACGCGCAGGGTAACCCGGTCGATATCACCATCACGCCGGTCAACGGCGATGACCAGGGTGGCATCACCATTACCCCGTAATCCCTATGGCCAAACAGACAGCCGAATACGGCCGCCGCTGGTTCGCCATCCACACCTACTCCGGGTATGAGGAAGCGGTCGCCGACTCGCTCAAGCAGCGCATCACCGCGCTTAACATGCAGGACTACATTTTCAGCGTGATGGTCCCGAAGGAAAAGAAGATCAAGATCAAAAACGGCAAGCGTCGCGTCATCGAAGAAAAAGTCTATCCGGGATACGTCCTCGTCGAGATGGTCGTGACGGACGACTCCTGGTACGTCGTGCGTAATACGCCGAACGTCACGGGCTTCATCGGTACGGGCACGACGCCTTCCCCGCTCGCCCAGGAAGAAGTGGACGCCATCATGAAGCGCGCCGTGACCACGGAAGAACCGGCCGTCATGATCGACCTTCAGCCGGGCATGGCCGTCAAAATCGGCGACGGTCCGTTCAAGGGCTTTGAGGGCAAGGTCAATGAAATTGACGCCTCACGCGGCAAGGTCAAAGTCCTGGTCTCGATGTTCGGCCGCGAAACCCCGCTTGAACTCGATTTCACCCAGGTCAAGAAAATCTAACGGAAAGAAAAAGGCCGCTCCGACGTCACGTCAGAGCGGCTTTCTGTTCAGTCAGGGCGTCATCACGAGCTGGACGAACATCCCCCATACGGAGTTTTGGCGGTCGGCGATGTGCAGGCCCGCCTCCTCCATGTATTGGATGCTGTCGCGGTTCATGTCGCAGTGCAGCGCGCGCTTGGCGGCCGGACCGGCGGCGCGACAGAATGCGCGCATGAGCGGCCCCGGCGGACGAATGTGCTCGACGAAGAGCACGCGTCCGTCCGGATGACACACGCGACGCATCTCGCGATAGAGCGCGTGCGGATCATCGACGACGCAGCCCACGAGGGTCGCGACCACGGTATCGAAACGGCCGGCATCGAAGGGCATGCGGGTAGCATCCCCAAGCTGCGGCGTGAACATCCTCTGTTGCTTCATGGCTCGCTTTTCAGCGAGCTCAAGCTGAGCACGGGACATGTCGATCCCGACGACGCGGCAATCCGGACGGTAGTGCGCCAGATTCTTGCCGCTCCCCACTCCCACTTCGAGCACCTCCCCGGTCGCCTGGGCCAGCGTCCGCTGCCGCATCTTCGCCGTCAGCCATTCCAGCGGACCGGTGATGCGATCGTAGTCGCTGCCTAAGGCGTTGTAACGTAATTCCACCGACTCGGTCTTTTTCATGGCACCTCCCCCTGGTTCTAAACAGGGCGGGCCGAGGCTAGCAAACCCCTTGCCAAACGTCGAGGGTTCTGCTATAAACAGGCCACTGTTACGCGGTTTGGGCGGATGCTTCCCCGCCATTAACAACCCGATATATATGGCTAAGAAAGTAAAGACACTGATCAAAGTCCAGGTGATCGGTGGTCGCGCGACCCCCGCGCCGCCGCTTGGTCCGATGCTTGGTCAGCACGGTATGAACATCGCGGAATTCTGCCAGCGCATCAACGCCGCGACGCAGGACCGCATGGGTGAAGTCGTCCCGGCGATCATCTCGCTGTACGAAGACCGCACCTACGATTTCATCCTCAAGACCGCTCCGGTTTCCGCGCTTCTCATGAAGGCCGCGAAAATCGAGAAGGGCGCCGCCAAGCCGAACGTCGAAAAGGTCGGCAAGGTGAACAAGGCCCAGGTCCGTGAAATCGCCGAGATCAAGATGCCGGACTTGAACTGCCACGACGTGGAAGCAGCGATGCGCCAGGTCGAAGGCACGGCCAAGAACATGGGCATCGAAGTCATTGGCTAAACGCAAAAAAAACCCCGCCACTCGGCGGGGTTTGTGTTAGTATGGATACAAATACTATTTTATGGACAAAAAATACATCATCCTTATTTCCATAACGCTCCTGACGTTTCTCACCGCGCTCGCCGGACTCTTTTCATCCGCCTTCCTTATCAAACAGATGACTCGTCTCGAAGCCAAGGTGGACTACCTCTATGCACAAAACCCTGACGCGCCGATAGAAAACGCCGAAAACCCTGCCGGCGGTACCAGGCTCGCGAGCCACATCCTGGCACGTAGCGCTGATAATACGTTCGCCATCTACGGATATGGAGAATGTGCGGGCGAGTACCGTGTCGGCGCTCCGGTTGAGTCGACCCTCTTCGGAGGCAAGAGCTATGACCTCTATCATCCCATTACGTTGGAAGACTCGGATCTCGGCGCGGTCGCCATTCAAACCCCGGCCCAGTATCAAGCCAACCCGGCCTATCCGAGCATTGCGTTCCGCACGGATACCCAAGTCGTGAGCTATACATTGATCGAGAATCAAGACGAAGATTGCTCCGTCGGTATCGGCCAGCCGTAAAACAAATCCCCCTGAACTAACCGGTTCAGGGGGATTTTGCTATATACTATTGACAAAGTAATAATACTTTGCTAGGTTGACGCGTTATGCAAAAACACCTCTTTGTCGTCCTCGCTCTCGTTTCCACGATGGGTTTTGCCATGCCCGCGCTTGCCGCGCCGAGCATTGTTAGTAAAACCGAGCTTAAAACCCCGGTGGTCAACAAAACGATCTTGAACCGATTCTATAAACTGATCTACCCGGACAAGGCTGCCATTTCCAGCAAGCCTTTCAGCGTCTCGTTTCAAGAAGAGCTCCCCTGCGGCGATACGACCTACCGTTTGTGGGTGGTGGAGAAGAATCTAAAAACACCTTTCGTGTATGCGCCGCGCCAGGGTTCGGCCCATAACGTGGGAATCGTCTATCAAGCCGTCCGCAACGGGGTCTCGAAATGGGCGACGCTTGTCGGAAACACCGGAAGCGGCATCCCGACCTTCCTTGGTTGTAACGGTAATCATGTGATCATCGCCGACCACATGACGGGAATGGTTGAGGCAAGTATCCAGATTCTGGAAAACCCTTCTTCCTGGAGCTCGGTGAAAAATGCCGAGTCGTATCAAGCTCTCAAGCAGATGGACGATATCGTTCAGCAACCCGGCTTCCTTTACATGGGAAACGATTGCATCGCAGACGTGTGCTCGAATAAGCAGCCATGGGGCTCGAGTGCGGTTCTCGTTTTTAAGGATGGGAAGATGCAGAAAATGACTCCCCCGCATTATCGCGACCTCTTGGACCCCTCCATCGATCTGGGAAATTTCTCTGGCGCATACCTGAATGCCACCTTCTATCGTCTGTCCGATGGTTATCTGGTGATTGAAGTAGTTGGCCGGAATGTGCTCGATTCCGCCCAAGGCATCTTCGTCGAGTCGACCGTGCAACCGAAGATCAACGTCTATCGCATTCATGACGGAGAAATGAATTACAGCAAGATTGTAAGCAATGCGACGTGGACCGAAGCGTCCGAACAGTTGGCGAATCAACCGACCATCAGGGCGCAGAAACTTGACGCCCATGGTCTAGTAATCGGAAAAAGCAACAGCTTTGGTCCGTATGCCTATAACGAACCCGTTACGGAAAAAGCCCTCGTGCATGGTTATACGAGCACGGAAAGCAATCCTGTGTATGTGAGCGGTGTACGCATCTTCAACGAGACGGCCACGAAATACACGGTGCGCTATCAAATCTCTTCAAAACTCGGTGGCCCCCATTACTGGCAAGCTGTCGTGCAGAAATAATCAAAATCCCCCTGAACCAGACGGTTCAGGGGGATTTTGCTATCCTCGAATCATTATGGAAGGCCTCACATTTGTCCGCGACCTCACATGGCCGGAAGTCTTCAAAATTTGGCGTGGAAACGAAGAACATCTTGAGAAATGGAAAGAGCTTTATAAAAAGCGTGGATTTGAAACCTGGGAAGTATGGCGCAGGAACTTGATTGCTCCGATGGATTTGGAATCGCGCACGTGGAAGCTCTATCGCATTGAAACACCAGGAAAAACGATCGCGAATTTTCACGGCGGACCGTTTCGCGGCTGGACGGAGCGCTATTACGACGGCGTAGCTGCACCTGAATTTCGCGAGATCATCAAACATCCAAACATCAAAACCGTTTTTGCTTTCCAGGATTTCATCGCGAACTTCCCCTCCCCCACCACGGTCACCGGCGTCCAAAATGATGACGGCGTCGTGATCATTGAGGGCATGCATCGTAGCACCTCGGTGGTGCTCGCGGCCGCGGAAGGAAAAGATCTTGAACCGGAAATGTATATTGCCTTGGCAGATTACCAACCCGGCCATTTGCCCCTCGTCGGCAAGCGGGATTAGGGGGATTTGCGTTTTATGGACGGGTCGGTAAGGTGGCCGACGATATGAATAAACTATTGCTTTCGGCTATCGCCATGCTCGGTGGCGCGGCCCTCCTCTCCCCTTTTGTAGCCTCGGCTGCAGAACTCGAACCCGGACAATTCGTCCGCGCTACTGATGGTACGGTGTATTGGCTTTCGGAAGACGAACGCCGCTACGTGTTCCCGGATGGCGCGACTTTGCAAAGCTGGCTCGGCGGAACGCCGGGCATGCTGAAAGACGCGACCGACGGCGAACTCGAACCATTCCCGGTTGGCGGTCCCATGACCATGCGTCCGGGCACGCGTCTCGTAAAGTTCGTCTCGGATGAAACCGTGTACGCGGTGACGCGCGGCGCGGCCCTGCGTGCCGTCGCTCCGGAATACGCCACCGCGTACTACGGCGCCGGATGGATGCAAAACGTGGACGTACTCTCGATCGCGCTCTATCCGAACTATAAAGTCGGGATGCCGATTGAAAAGGTCTCCGACTTCGACCGGATGACCGAAGTCGGCTTTGCCGCGACGCCGGAAACGGATCTGCGCATGAAGCGCGAAAACGGATTGCTGCCGCGCAGCACCGCCCCGCTCAAGGCCGAAGTGAAATTCACGGTGACACCGACCGTCGTCCATCCGCCAGAAGCCCCGACCGCGGTGGCGTACACGGTGACGATCACCAAACCGAATACGGCTATCAGCAATCTGCGCACCGACATCTTCCGCGACAATGGCGCCTGGCAAAAAGCCTGCCGCGGCATCGATCGTTGCCACTACGAAATCGACTACAAAGACGTAACCAAGGCCGCCGCCGAGCGCTATTACGCCCTGGTAAGCAATGAGAAAGCCGAGGTCCTGCAACGCGTGTACAGTCCGTTCGTCACGATCGCGCCGGTTACCACTTCCATGGTCCAATAAACAACATCCCCCTGAGCCATACGGTTCAGGGGGATTTTTTGTTATAATCCATTTCATATGAAAACCCTTCTCGTTCGTTTAACCGGCGCGGTCGGCGCGTTCGCCCTCCTCGCCTCCAGCGCAATGCCGGTCGCAGCCTTCACGCCGCGCGGCGGAGACTCCTATCTCCTTCCGCAGCAGGAAACTATCAATGACGACTTATATGCCGGCGGCGCCACCCTCATTTTGAACGGCACGGTGAACGGCGACGTCTTTGCCGGCGGCGGCACCATCGTGGTGAATGGCCCGGTGAAACAGGACCTCACGGCCGCCGGGGGCAACATCACGGTCGCGGGCGACGTGGGAGACGACTTGCGCATGGGCGGCGGTAACCTCACCCTTTTAAAAAACGTGAAGGGAGACGTGGTATTAGGCGGCGGCAATGTCATCATCGGCAAAGATTCCGTGATCGATCATGATCTCGTGGTCGGCGCGGGTTCGCTCGTGATCGAAGGAACCGTAAAGGGCAACGTGCGCATCGGCGGCGGGCAAGTGGTCCTTAATGGAAAGATTGACGGCTTCATCGAAGTTGATGCCGAAGACTTGCGCTTAGGTTCGGATGCGCGTCTCGCCAAGGGCTTGAAATACACCTCGCCCAAAATGGCGACCATGGATGAAGGCTCGAAAATCACGGGAGGCGTTGATTATACGAAGATGGAAGAACGCCGCGGGCCGCCGCGCCTCGGCCGCGACGCGCGTCCGGAAAAGGTTCTTGGCGCGCTGATGGGCTTTGTCGCCCTCGTATTCCTGGTGAAGATGTTCGCGCTCATGATCGCGGCCGTCGTCATGGTGCAATTCTTCAAAACCTACTCGTCCAAATTGATTGATAGCGTGCTCAATAAGCCGGGCAAGGCCTTTGGTGCGGGTGCGATCACCCTCATCATGGTTCCGGTCGCGACCATCGTGCTCGCGATCTCCATTTTGGGCGCGCCGCTCGCCGGTATTCTTGGCTTCGGCTATGGCTTCCTCATCATGATGGCGAAGGTTTACGCAGGCGTGGTCTTCGGCGCCTGGCTCTGGAAGCTCGGCTCCAAAGGCAAGGCGAAAGGCACGGATTGGAAAGCGGCTGTCGTCGGTACCTTCCTGCTCTCGTTTATCTGCCTCATTCCGATTCTCGGCTGGATTATCGGCATTGCGGCCTTCCTCGCGGCCTTGGGCGGTCTCTACATGATGACGGAAGAAAAGATCAAAGCGATGAAATAGCCATTAAAAACGCCCCGGCCCAAGCTTCGCCACAGGCGAGGGCTTGACCTCCGGGGCGTTTTTCGTTAGTCTTGGCGCACTAAATCCTATGTGGGAGACCGGGCAAATAGCCCCGTCACCTGTACCACGTATGGCGCATTCCAAGCGTTATACCGAGCTCAAAAAGCTCGTTGATCCGAAGAAGGCTTACGCCCCTGAGGAAGCCATGGCCCTCGTCAAAAAGACGGCCAACACCAAATTCACCGGTTCCGTCGAAGTCCATATCAACCTGGGCATCGACGTGAAGAAGGGTGACCAGCAAGTTCGTTCCACCATCATCTTCCCCCACTCCATTGGTAAGGCGAAGAAGGTCATCGCCTTCGTCGCCCCGGACAAGGAGAAAGACGCTAAGGACGCCGGCGCCGACATCATCGGCACGGAAGAAATCCTGGACCAGATCGCCAAGACCGGCAAAATCGACTTCGAAGTCGCCGTCGCCACGCCGGACATGATGCCGAAGCTCGCCAAGGTGGCGAAAGTCCTCGGTCCGACCGGCCTCATGCCGAACCCGAAGACGGACACGGTCGGTACGAACGTGAAGAAAATGATCGAAGACGTGAAGAAGGGTAAGGTCGCGTTCAAGAACGACACGACCGGCAATATCCACCAAAACATCGGAAAGTCCGACATGTCAGAAAAGGAATTGCTTGAGAACTTCATGATCCTCATCGAAGCCGTCAAGAAGGTGAAACCGGCCTCGGCCAAGGGCACCTACTTGAACAGCGTCACGCTTACCTCGACCATGGGTCCGGGTGTCAAAGTGGACGCCGGCAAGCTCGCGTAAGCTCAAAAAACACCCCCGCATGCGGGGGTGTTTTGTTTTCAACAACCTGTCTGCTAAGGTAGCTCCCAATCACCCGTATGTATAAAACCGGAAGACGGATCAAGGATCATGAAGACCTGACCACCGTCGTGGAAAGCCTCAGGGCCCTGGGTTCAAAAATCGTGCTGACCCAGGGATCATACGACCTCGTCCACATCGGTCATGCCCGCTACCTCGAAACGGCGAAAAAGCATGGCGATGTCCTGATTGTTGGGATTGATAACGACGAAAAAATCCGCTCGCGAAAAGGACCGGATCGTCCGGTGGTGCCAGAAGATGAACGCTTGGAAATGGTCTTGCATCTTCGTCCGGTGGATTTCGTGTTCTTGAAAAAAGTGGACGATCCGAAATGGCACCTGATCAAAACGGTACGGCCGGACATCCTGATCGCCGTGGAAGATACGTACACCCCCGAAGAGATTAAGGAGCTTGAAACGCTTTGCGGGTCTGTCGTCGTTCTGGAGCGCCAAGCCACGACGTCCACCAGCGCGAAGATCCGCCTCATGCAACTCAAGACCGCGAAAAAACTGGAAGAAACGCTCACGCCAAGGCTCTTAAAAGTCATCCAGGAAACGCTCGGCTCCCAAGAGGAGTAACCGTATGAAAGCCCTCGTGTGCTATATCCCCGTCCTGCACGAGGGATACCGACGCTTATTTGAACGCCATCCGGACGCCAAAGAGCTTTATTTGTTCGGTCCTGATGTGATCGCGTCTTTTGAGTACCTGGTGAAAGACATCCGTAAGCTTGATCCGGCACTCGTAAAAAAAGCCGTGGAGAGCTGGGGCATGTTCGATGCGATACACCTGCTTGATGAGACAACCATAAAAAAACTGCAGGACAAAAAAACTTCAATCATCGTTTCCGATGATGAATTGACCGAATCACTGGTTGAAAAATACTTTTCAGGCAATCCAGTCGAGAAAGACACGATCTTTTTGCGCTGGGGCATCAAAAAATCAATTGAGCCAACTGCGGTGGTCTCTGACATCACCATCAGCGAAGATGAGTTCGACTGCAAAATGATTGAAGTCGCGCTTGAGGAAGGCGCAAAAGCAAAAGACTGGTGGCGTCGCATTGGAGCCCTCGCGGTAAAAGACGGAGCCGTGATCCTTCAAGCCCACAATCTTTACGTACCGTCAGATCAAACTCCGTATGATGAAGGCGATCCGCGCAGCAACTTCACCGGCGGGAAACATTTTGAATCGTCGCTCGCGATCCATGCCGAAGCACAATTAGTCGCTCAAGCCGCCAAAGAAGGCATCTCGCTCAAAGGCGCGGACGTGTATTGCGACACCTTCCCCTGCCCGCCCTGCGCCAAACAACTCGCCTATTCCGGCATTAAGCGCGTGTATTATCGAAATGGCTATAGCGTTTTGGATGGCGAACGTATTTTGAAAAGTCAGGGAGTAGAGATTATTTTCGTGAAATAAAAAAGGCCTAACATTGTCAGGCCAGGGGCAGCTCGAGGTGCACACGCTCCTCGTCGCTCAGATCGGTCATCGGGGTGCCGTTGCGGAGCTTCTCGAAGACCCAGAGGCGCCGGATGCCGTTCTCGACGCGCTCCGGCTCCTTCGCGAGCGGCATCCGCACCTCGCCCTTCAGGTTCGGCACCATGATGTGCGCATGCTGGTGCAGGATGGTGCCGGCGTTGTACTCCGGCGAGCCGAAGCGCATCAGCAGGCCGCCGCCCGGCATCTGTCCGGCGTAGCGCTCGCCGGCCCAGACGAAGAGCTTGGCGACGGCCAAGATGTCCTCGACGCCCGGCAGCTGCTCCGTCGAGATGTGCCGCACCGACGCGAGCACGAGCTGTAGCGCCGTGTTGGCCTCCGGAAACGGGTTCTCCCAGACACGCCAGCCGTCGATCTCGTGGATGACCACGTTCTTCGGGCCGAGCGGGTCGCAGAACGCGCACTTGCCCGCGATGTAGTCCTCGATCATCGAGAGGTACTGGTTGTACTTCCGCGCTCGCGTGAGCGTCAGAACCTGATGCTCCGTGAGCCCCTCGATCTTGGGAATCTTCGCTGTCATCTCAACCTCCAACGCCCACAATTGAGCGGCGCAACTAAAACACAATAAAACCGGCCCGTCAATCGGGCCGGCTTTCTATTTCTTCTTGTAGTTTTTCGGCTGGCCGAATTTGAATTTCCAGGCTTCGGTTTCTTCCAGCGCTTCCAGATCCGGCTCAATCAAATGCGCGTGGATATGGTTCACGCTCGATCCATAATTTCCGTGTTCGGATGTGCCAAAACGAATCGCTATGCCCCCGCCGGAAATGTTACGCTTCTTCGCCTCCTCCGCAAACATTTCAATTAATTCTTTCCCCGCTTCCGGCTCCATCTCGGTAATGTGCTCAACGTGTGTTTTATAAATCGCAAGCAATTGGTGCTTGATCTTTTCGTATGGCCACTGGTTTTCCGTCAAAAACCAAAACTTTCCTTCTTTCAAAATAGGATTCTTGTGGTACTTCTCCAAATTCTCCGCGCAAAATGGGCAGTGTCCCTGCTCTTTAATCTCTTCCATCACTTCGCGCTGGTCTTCGCGACGCACCGCGGACATGGAAATGAACCGGTTATCGCTTGCGTTCATAGACTTGGTAGGTCGCGTCAAATTCGTTCTTCTCGTCTTTCGGCCATCGTTCTTCGCTGATGAGGTTCCATTCGGAAAAATTGATCGTCGGCAGCTTCACATCGCCATCCACGCTTGTATGTACCCGGGTGAGATGAAGCCTGTCCGTCATCGGCAAAGCCAAACGATAAACAGCCTCGCCACCGATCACGAATACATTCTCTCCCTTCGTTTTCTCAAGCGCCTCTTCCAACGAATGGACCACGACGCATTCTGGCGCCTGGAAATCCGGCTGCTGGGTCACGATGACATTCTTGCGATTCGGCAGCGGCTTTCCGAGACGCGCAAAAATGGATTCAAAAGTCTTGCGACCCATCACCACCGTATTCCCAGTCGTCACTTCCTTAAAGTTCTTCAGATCGCGCGGCAAATGCCACGGCAAGGCATTGGCCTTGCCGATCACATCGTTTTCCGATGCGGCGACAATCATCGACAACATATTAAATCGCCACCGGAATACCCTTAATGCCCGGATGCGGGGTGTAATCCTCCAACGTGAAGTGGTCTTTGCGGAAGTCGAAGAAATCCTTGACGTTCGTATCCATCTTCATGGTCGCAAGCGGCTTGGGCTCGCGCGAAAGCATGGTCTCCACGGCCGGAACCTGGTCCACGTAAATATGCGCGTCGGAGAAGCTATGGATGTATTCGTAAGGGATCGTACCGGTCGCATGCGCAATCATCATCAAAAGCGCTCCGTATTGCACCATGTTAGAAGGCACGCCCACTGGAACGTCTGCCGAGCGCTGGAACATGTGGAGCGTGAGCTTGTTATCGAGCACGCGCAGGTGAATCCAGCCATGGCAGGGAGCAACCACGACTTTTTGCTGCTTCCCTTCGCCACGGATGGTGTACTGCGGAATCCACGGGGAAATAAAATGCGTGCGCAAATGCGGGAATTCGCGGATCTGTTCGATGATATTCTTGAATTGATTGTAGGTACCGCCTTCCGAGGTCGGAAAATCGTGGAACGCCGCGCCATACGAACCTGGACCCAGGTCGCCCGCTTCCAAACCGCGCTTGGCGCACTTCTCCGGCGTCACCCACGACTTCCACCAGTAGCATCCGAACTCTTCCAAACCTTTTTGGGTGCGTACGCCATTCGCAAAGGCGCAGATCTCGCCCACCGCCTGCTTCCAAACCGTCACCGGCAGGTTTTCGGATTCCTTGGGCGCCATATTGCGCTCATTGATAATCGGGAAGCCGTTGTCGAAGCGGAAACGCAACGGATTCGGCCCCATCAAGGTGAGCGCGTCCACGCCCTGCTGGCTGTTCGTGCGTTCGCCTTTTTCCAAAATATCACGCAAAAGACGCTGGTATTGGGCGTCTGGAGTCCGCTCGGCAAGGGGCTTCATCATATTGAACGACAACCTATCATATGAAACCCCTTGACGCATCTCCCCGTAGCCATCTCGGCCTGCTAGGATTCAATCCCATATGCCGAAACTGATCATCGGGCTTGTGGGACAGGCGGGCTGCGGCAAAGGAACGGCCACTGACTTGCTGCGCAAAGAATATGGCGCGGGCTATATCCGCTTCAGCGGAATCCTCGGCGAAATCCTCGAACAACTTTCCATAGAAAAAACACGCGAGAATTTTATTAAGCTCTCGGAGGCGCTCCGGAACATGTATGGACAGGACGTATTGTCCTTCGCCGTAGAAAAAGCGGCGTTGAGTGCGCCGGAAGATATTGTCGTGGTGGATGGGATCCGCCGTCCGGACGATATCGTCGCCCTGGAACCGCTCCCCCAATTCAAACTAATCTCGATCGACGTCGCGGCCGAACAACGCTTTGAACGCATGAAAAAGCGCGGCGAAAAAGCCACGGAAGCGAACATGACGTGGGAACAATTTTTGGAAGAAGAAAAGGCGCCAACCGAAATCACCATCCCCGCCGTCATGGACCGCGCCTGGCGGACCATCAAAAACGAAGGTTCCAAGGAAGAATTCGAAGAGGAGGTCCGTCAGACCCTGCATGACCTGGGGTTTGACCCGTTGGCCTAATTCATGCTGGGATACGCCCGCAACCCACGATCTTTCCACACAGGAGGCACCCTATGAAAGGACACGCGCTGGACTATCCCGCGATGGCGCCCGATCAGGGGCGTCTCATTGCGATCGACGCCATAGACGGCGCCGGCAAGGACACGATCGCGAAGGAGCTCTGCTCCGCGCTTGAAGGCCGCGGCCGCAAGGTCTGCAACCTCGACACGATCATCAAGAACGCGAAGTCGCCCTACTTCCCGCTGGGCGATAGCGAGTTCTTCGAGAAGTACGACGCGATTTACGTGTCGGAACCGACCCACGGCGGCATCGGCCTCACCATCCGTGAGGAGATCATGAAGAAAGAGTCGACGTACAACGCGCTGGCGACAGCCTGGGCGTATGCCATCGACCGGCACGTGCTCTACGAGCGCACGGTCCTGCCGTTCCTACGCGCCAAGCCCAACCGGTTGGTGCTCCAGGGGCGCGGGCTCATGTCCTCGCTCACCTACCAGACCATCCAGTCCGAAGAGGAGGGCCGGCCGCTCAGCGTCGCCGACTTGCTCGCCATCCCGGGCAACCGCCTCGAGCTCTCGCGCCCGCCGGACCTCATCATCCTGCTCGTCTGCAGCGTCGAGGTCGCGCAGCGGCGCCTGGCCGGCCGTACCGATGCGCCGGTCACGGACAAATTCTCGGATCCGCGGTTCCAGGCGAAGGTCTCCCTGCGCTACCGGTCGCCGGAGGTCATCGGGACCTTCGAACGATTGGGCAGCCGCGTCGTCTACATCGATGCGGAGCGGTCGGTCCCGGACGTTTCGGCCGACTGCCTCCACGCATTGAACGCCCTCATTCCCGCCTGAAGCCACGGCGGGTTTTTCTTTTCCGATTGACGGACCGGCCAAAACCATTCACGATTGTATCCAAATATGACGAATCTCATCTCCATCGGAGACCTGATCTCCAAAGGGTTCAAAGCCATCCAAGACACGTGGAAGCCGACGCTGAAATATACGGTATGGTTCTTTCTCGCGCCCATACTGCTCGGCTCGGTCATGATGTTTGGCGCCTTTAGCCTTGGCTCGGCAAGGGGAAGCGTGGGCCCAATTATTTTTACGCTGATGCTGGTCGCCTATATCGCCCTGATCGTAGTGCTTCTCTGGGCGTCCATCTCCATCATGCAATACATGCTCGCGTATGCGCATGGCCACGCCGATGCCGCTCCGAAACGATCCGCACTCTCGTATGTCCCGAGCCTCCTGTGGGTCGGCATCCTGTCGTGTATTCCCCTCTTTCTTTCCTGGATTCTCGTGGTGATTCCGCGCCTCGTATTGCGTAATGACACGGCTGCCGGCTTGTTTACGGCCCTGTTCGTTCTGGGCGTCATCGCCTTCAATATTTGGTTCGGAATCGCGGTTTCCCAATCGTCCCTGCTCGTGATTGATGAAGTCGGACGCGGGATCGCCGCGCTCAAAGAGTCCTATGCCATGGTGTTGAACCGATGGTGGAAAACGCTCTGGCGCCTGGTCATCCCCAACTTCCTGTTCCAAATGATCGTCTCGACCATCCTCATGGTCATCTATATGGTCGCGTTCTTCATCGGCATCGCCGTATTTGGCGGATGGACGGCCGCCATCGGCATGGATGGGACGGACGCTCTCCGGGCCACCAATGTCGGATTCAGCCTCCTTGGAACTATCCTGATCGTCATCTTTGGACTCGTCATGATCGCGTTCACCGCCGTCGCGACCGTGGCGCAGATGCTTTTCCAGACCAGCGTCTCGGCCGAGCTCTACCTTTCGCTTAAGCATTCCAAACACGGAACGCAAAGCAAGTAGCACGGAACAAAAGCGGCCCGAAAGGGTCGCTTTTTTTGCTATGTGATACGTGTTACGTGCTGCATGATATACTTTGCCCGTATGCCACAGCCTTTACCGCCCGTTGGCGCGCTCATCACTTCGGGATGGGAGCAATTCAAGCGAGACTGGAAACCAAACCTCGAACTTTCCGTCCGCTTCATTATCAGCTCCGCGATTCTCTTTGGCGCCGCCCTCGTAAGCCAGACCCTGCCGGATTATGGCCGCATCGCGATGTTCGTCTTGGCGAATATCGTGGCCGCCGCCATCAACCTGCACACCATTCTCACCCTGATCGAACTCTCACTCCGCCGCGACCGGTCGGCCTCCGGCGAAGCGAAACCGAGCGTGGAAATCGGCCGTACCCATTTCTGGCCTTTTCTCTGGGTCATGCTGCTCCAGGGCTTTGCCGTGCTCGGAGGTTTATTCGTCTTCTTCCTTCCAGGTATTTGGCTTTCGGTCATGCTCGGCTACTCGCTCCTCGTTTTGGTAGAAGATGGAACGACCGGCATCCAGGCCTTGGCCGCTTCCGCGGAACTCGTAAAAGGGCGCTGGTGGGCTACCTTCGGACGCAACTTGGTCGCAGGCATCGTCGTTGGTTTACTCGGATCGCTGACCACCTTCATTGTCTTGCTCATTGTGGGCCTATTTGTCGGCATGGACCAGGTCTTTGGCTTCGCGGATTATCTGAGCGGGACCACACGCGGCAATCCGGTCGCCGATGGCATCGAAACCGTGCTCTCCGGCATCGTTCAGGCCCTGTTCATCCCCTTGGCCGTCATTCTCCAGGTAAAGATTTTCCACGCATTGAAACGTACGCGCTAGGCTGGTAGGTTGCCACAAGCCTATGCGTTTGATTCCGATTATCGGCCTAGAGGTCCATGTCCGTCTCAAGACCAAGACGAAGATGTTTTCGGATTGTCCGGTGGTGGATGACATGGCCCCGCCGAATACCGCCATCTGTCCGGTTTCGACCGGGCAACCGGGCGCCCTCCCCTCCATCAATGCCGAGGCCGTCCGCTTGGGCGTCCGTACCGCGCTCGCGCTCGGTTGCCGCATCCCGGATGTCGCGCATTTCGATCGTAAAAACTATTTCTATCCGGACTTGCCCAAAGGCTACCAAATCTCCCAATACGACCATCCGATTTCTGAAAATGGTATGGTGACAATCGAAGTTCCCGGCCAGGAAGCCCCGCGTGACGTGATCCGTGTCGGCATTACCCGCGCACACTTGGAAGAAGATGCCGCGAAAAATATCCACGATGCTTCTACGAATGCCACGCTCGTTGACTATAACCGCGCCGGCGTTCCTCTTTTGGAGATCGTGACCGAACCGGACTTCCGCTCCCCCGCCGAAGCGAAAGCGTTCTTGCAGGAGCTGCAACAAATCCTGCGCACCGTCGGCGCGTCGGATGCGGACATGGAAAAAGGTTATATGCGCTGCGACGCCAACATCTCCATGTTGGAAGTCGGCGAAGACAACAAGCCGCTCCATGCCGGATACAATCCAAAAACCGAAGTCAAAAACCTGAACTCCTTCCGCGCCGTTGAACGCGCCTTGGCGTACGAAATCGAACGCCAAAGCGAGATGTTGAAAGCGAATAACGTTCCGGTTTCCGCTACGCGCGGCTGGGATGAACACAAAGGCCAGACTTCGGAACAACGCCTGAAGGAAACCGGCGCCGACTATCGCTATTTCCCGGAACCGGATTTGCCGCCATTGGATTTGACCGTCGTCCGCGAAGAGGAAAAGGCCAAACTCCCCCCGCTCCCCGCCGAGCGCCGCGCCGCGCTCATGGCCGACTACGGATTCAGCACTGAAGACGCACGCTTCTTCCTCGCGAACGGCTGGGACTCCTACGCGGAAGCGGTCATGGGAGAGCTCGCGAGCTGGATGGAAGCGAGCGATGACAAGAAAGAAAGCGGCGGCGTGATTTTAAGCGAGCAGAAACAAAAACTCGGCAAACTCGTGGGCGGATGGCTCACGAGCAAGCTCGCCGGACTGCTTGTCGCGCAAAACAAAACTTTTGGCGATGTAAAAATCACCGCCGAAGATTTTGCCGAGTTCATCCATCTCATCGACAAAGGCACGATCAACTCCGCCAGCGCGCAAAAACTCCTCGCGCTCATGCTCGAAACCGGAAAAGATCCTTCGCACTTGATGGAAGAACACAATCTCGGACAAATGAATGATCCGGCCGCGCTCTCCAAGCTCGTAACGCAGCTCATCGAACAGAATCCGGAACAAGTCGAACAAATCAAAGCGGGTAAAGTTCAATTGGTGAAGTGGTTTGTCGGCGTGGTGATGAAATCCACGGAAGGCCGCGCGAATCCCGAAGCGGCGGAGATGGAAATCAAGAAACAAATCGGAATGTAAAAAAAATGTAAAAACAAAACTCCCCCTGTCACCATACGGTGCAGGGGGAGTTTTGGATTTCTTACGCCTGAGGAGCGCGGGGCTCCATCGGGCGGGCTTTGTTCACAGCGATGCGGCGACCACCCATGTCCGAACCATCGAACATGGAGATTGCTTTATCAGCCGAGGCGTCGTCGGTCATTTCGACGAACGCGAAGCCACGCGGGCGGCCAGTCTCACGGTCCATAGGAATATAGACAGAGAGGACTTCGCCGGCCTGGGAGAAATGCTGCTTGAGCTCCTCGTCCGACGTGCGGTACGGGATGCCTCCAACAAACAACTTCGTGGGCATGCGGGTAATATCCCTTGCGGGACAAACTGATTGAATGAACTGGATATCGTCTGCGCATGGACACTATCCCCGACCAACGGACGGACCTTCGCACGTGCTATCCAACCGATAGAATGGCATGGATTTTGCCTAATGTCAAGCCATTTGGCACACTCCCATCCATATGACGAATCCAAAAAAGGCCGCAGCCAAGCAAAAACCGCTCCCTAGCTGCCATGACTTATATAAGCTCCTGGACGTCCGTATTGAGCACCCGGAACAGACCAAGGAAATCGATACCCAGATCATCAAGGAGTTCGAGCAGGAACGCACGATTTTCGTGCTGGATATGTCGGGCTTCTCACGTACCGTGCAACGCTTCGGCATCATCCATTACCTGGCCATGGTGCACCGTATGCGCCGGATCGTACTCCCAGTCGTCGAAAACCATAACGGGATCGTGGTGAAATTCGAAGCCGATAACTGTTTCGCGGTCTTCCCTACTCCGGACGATGCGCTCGCCGCCTCTCTAGATATCCACAATGACTTAAGGGTTGCGAATTTGATGACTGCGGACGAAAGCGACGTGCACGTTTCGATCGGCATCGGACATGGTCCCGTCTTGTTGTTCTGCGAAGACATGTACGGCAACGAACTCAATCTCGCGTCGAAACTCGGCGAAGATGTCGCTGAACGTGGAGAAATTTTGTTGACGGATAGCGCGCGCAAACTCGCAAGCGATGAAACGTTTTCTTTCGAAACATTTCCGCTCGCGGTGAGCGGCGTGGAAATGAAAGCGCACCGTCTGAAGATAAAAAAGTAAAATAAAAATCATCCACAAGCGATGCTTGACACTCTTTTCACAAAATCTGTGTTATACTTTTAGTGCAAGCGTGAAATTCACGTGCATCGATCTCGCAATTATGCGCGACGATTAACGAAGAGAGGAGGAAACCCACATGGCAAAGAAAATGAAGAAGGCAAAGAAGGCCGCGCCGAAGCGCAAGGCCACCAAGCGTAAGGCAACGAAGCGCAAGGCCACCAAGCGTAAGGCAACGAAGAAGCGCTCGTAATCGACCGCTTCAACGACCTTCTCGGAGGAGAGATCCCGATTTCGATCGGGATCTTTTTTTTACACGCTAGAACACCAATGTTTGTTGTTTCACTTTTGGTTTCTCCTTTGTTTTTCCCTTGATCGAGACTACGCCGTATTCGCCGTCATATCCGGGACGAACCTCCACCTCTCCGCGGCGCATACGTACCAACGCTTCGACGATTTCCGGCGGCGCCACGCGGGCAAGCTCGCCTTCCGAAACATCAAGTAATACGCCGAATTCCGTGCGCCCATCCGCCACAAGCTTGTCGACCATGGCTTTTACTTTTTTCGACGCGGGACCGACATCCAATACGTCGCCGACGAGTTCCGCGAGCGGCACGATGGAACGGTACGGCACGGCGAGTCGCGGGCGCTCTCCTTTTGCACGATCTGCCAAATCATCCACTCGATGCAAGACACCGACCGTGAGCGGCTTGCCGCACTTGGGACAAATTCCTTTCAGACGTTTTGTTTCCGCCGGTTCACAAAAGAATCCGCATGCGCGATGTCCATCGGTGTGATACTTCCCCTCTTCGGGAAAGAACTCAATGGTCTCGATAAATTTTTTCACGTCTTGTTCGGATAGGATGCGGTGCAATTCGTCATAGCTCGGCTCTTTCATCTCAAACACATTCGCTTCGCGGCCCAGCTTGTCGAGCGAATGCGCGTCGGAATTGGAAACGAGGAACACATTATCGAGTTTCGACAAACGCCAATTCATGAGCGGATCGGACGAGAGCCCGGTTTCCACCGCGTGGATATGTTTGGTCATGTCGCCAAAACATTCTTCGAGCGCATCAAAACCAGACATGGAACCGAAGACCGCAAACCACGGCGTCCATGCATGCGCGGGAATGAGCAGGCCTTTTGGATGGGCCTCCAGGACCATTTTTAACAGCTCTTCGGAATCGAGACCCAAAATGGGACGGCCGTCGCTTTTCAGGTTTGAACCGCGTGCGTTCAGCCTTTCGGTGAGCGTGTCCACGGCTTCCAGCGTCGGCAGTAAGACAAGATGGTGTACGCGCCGGACTTTTCCTCCCCTCTTATAAATACATGAAAGCTCCGTCGCAAGCAGAAAACGCGTCGGCGAGGAGCCGTCCTTCAATGTGAAGGCATGGCCGCCGGCCTCAACCAAATCCGCGCCGATCTCTTCGCGCCAGCGCGGGTGCGTAAAATCCGACGTCCCGACAAATTGGATGCCTTTGCGTTCGCAAGCGGCCGCAATATTCCGGAGCGTCAGGTCTTTAGAGCAGGCCCTCGACCACTTCGAGTGCAGGTGGAAATCCGTGATCACGCGCATACTTATCGGGTGGATGTGGCTTGTTCAATCATGAGAATTCTTCCCTCTTCCTGGCGATACGCGATCAATAACCCGTCATAACGCAAAAGCCAATCGCCATCCCGCACATCTTTATAGAAAGGATTGACCGAGGCCAGGATAGCCGCGTCGGACACGCGCGTCACCACCGGCACGCCCGGCGGAACGGCGTATTTGGAGGCGACTTCGGCCGCCACCCTGGATTCCATCGGGATGTCGCCGGATTTTGTCTCGACGGGCGGCTTGGCGCCAAAGTGGTTCGTGATGGTTAACACCAAAAAAGCCACAAACATGGCGGAAAAAGCGAATAACCCCCACGCGGAACGGATACGGCCCATGCAGGGAGGGTAGCAAATAGACAAACGAAGGGCGATAACGCCATACTTGGGATATGAAACGGCAAAAATTGAGCGAAATCCCTCCGCTGCTGATCGTGATAGGCATATCCTGCTTTCTAATACTCGCGACGGCAGCCGCGACGTATATTTCGCAGCCGGTCATGGTAAACAAACCAACGGCAACTTTCGAAACAGATATCAAATCTGAATCGTATAACAAGGAAAATACCTCAAGCGAATATGAAGTGGAGGAGCTTCCAGAAGCGGCATTAGATACTACCAAACGGTTCGCATCGAAAGGCGAGGTAATCCCTCTTGGATCCGCATATGCTCCAAACATGCGGATTCCTACAGGTTTGCAGTACACAACGACAACGGAGGGCGACCTGTCGCTCTGGCCGTGCGATGAAAGAGGATGTGAACGGAGTCCTATTTTGATTTCCTGGTCTGCGCAAACAAATCCAGAAAAAGAATTACAGCGACGTTACGCCCACAACATACGTTGCGATCAGACGACGTGCGAAGGTGATGGCGACGTGGGCGGTCGTATACGTGCCCGAGCGCACGAAGGATACATGACGGTGATATTTTGGTTCGGTGAATACAATGAGGCATCCATACGATTGCTGGAACTAGTGGAATTTACTCCTCCGGCCAAATCATTTAATGGTCCGTGGGAATGCATCTCGCCGCCCGCAGGGTCAGCTATCGGATCCGTCGATTACCCTGTCTTTGAGCGCTATGAAAAACTCGACCGGTTCTTAGGCGGTATGTTTACGCACGCCGACTGTGCAGAACAAGGATTCGCCCAAAAAGAAATCACTGGAATCTATGATTTAGGTGTAAACCTGGGCATCACAGAGGACGCACCGGAAGCGTTGCGCAGCGCTCTCCAAGAAATCGGATTCTCCTGCGTACCATCGGATGCAAATGCTTGCACCCATTGGGAATTAAATCTGGCCGTTCCGGTTGAAAACCTATTGAGGCTCAGGCCATTCGCACCCTACTTTCTCGGTTCTGACTGTATTAATTGCGGATAAACGACGGATAGACACCCTTGACGTTTTTCCGAGTTTCCGCTAATCTTCGCAACGACTGACACCCTAATTCATTGACTGGTCCGGGACATTTGTCCGCGGCAGTCAGCCCCGACCGGAAGACTGGTCCGGGGTCATCATCCCCTAAAACGGCGGATACCCGGGAGTCAGTCCTTGTCCGCCGTTTTTGAAACTCATTTACTATGGCTACCAAAACGCAAACCGCTCCGGAAACGGAAATCGGCAAGCTGATCGAAGCCGGAGCCGCTCCCGCCTTCCCGAATCTCGGTGAAGTCGTGAAGGGCAACGTCATCGCCGTCGGCCGCAACGAAATCCGCGTGGACATCAACGGCCTCGCCGTTGGATTGATCCGCGGTCCGGAACTCGACAAGCACCTCGACCTCCGCATCGGCGACGAAGTGGAAGCGACCGTCATCGAACTCGACAACGAATTCGGCGAACTCGAACTCTCGCTCAAGGGCGCCGGCCGCCGCCGCTCCTGGGAGAAGATCAAGGAATTGCTCACAGCCAACTTGCCGATCCAGGTCAAAGTTCTGGACGCGAACAAGGGCGGTCTCGTCACGCGCGTCGAAGGCGTTCCGGCCTTCATCCCGGTGTCGCAGCTCTCCCCCGCCAACTACCCGCGCGTCGCGGGCGGCGAAAAGAGCAAGATCCAGGAAAAGTTGAAGCAGCTCGTCGGTCAGATGCTCGACGTGAAGCTGCTCGACGTGAACGAAGAAGAAGAGAAAGTGGTCGTGTCCGAAAAGGCTGTCTGGGAAACCAAGCAGGAATCCGTCCTCGCGAAGTACAAGGTCGGCGACCATGTCGAAGGCGATGTCACGGCTGTGACCGACTTCGGCGCCTTCGTCCGCTTTGACGCCAACTTGGAAGGCCTCGTCCACATCTCCGAAATCGCCTGGCAGCGTATCGATCACCCACGTGACGTGCTCAAGGTCGGCGACCATGTCGGCGCCGAGATCATCAACATCGAAGGTTCTAAGATCTTCCTGTCGATGAAGAAACTCGTCGAAGACCCGTGGAAGTCCGTCGCCAAGCGCTACAACTTGAACCAGTGGGTCAAGGGCCGCGTGCTCAAGATCAACCCGTTCGGCTTGTTCGTGGAATTGGACCAGGATATCCATGGTTTGGCCCACATCAGTGAGCTCGGCCAGAAGCCGGTCAAGGACGTGAACGAGGTGGCGCGCGTCGGTGACGAGTTCGAATTCCGCATCATCTCGATTGATCCGGAAAACCACCGTCTCGGCCTCTCGCTCCGCAAGCAAAAGGAAGAACCCGCCAAGGCTTAACCAAGCCCCGAAAAACCGCTGGACGTACCGGCGGTTTTTCGTTACGCTCGCCACACGCTATGAATACGACTCTCCGCAATATCCTCCTGATTATCGGGGCCGTGGTCCTGGTCGCCGCCGGACTCGCCATGGTCAATCTCGAACCCAAAAACCAACTCGACCTGGCCGGCTTCGCGAACAAGGTCCGTGACGGCCAAGTGCAGGAAATCGTCCTGCGCGGCAACCGCATGGAAGTCACGCTGACGGACAACACCAAATTCTTCGTGGACAAGGAGGAAAGCATCTCCGTCTCCGAGCTTTTGAAGAACTACGGCATCGACGAAGAAACCTCGCGAGGCATCAAAACGACGGTGAAAGAACCGTCCGGCGTCGCCTTTTGGGGAAGCATCGCCCTGCAGACGCTCTTGCCGCTCATCCTCATCTTCGCGCTCATGATGTTCTTCTTCCGCCAGGTGCAAGGACAAAACAATCGCGCGATGAACTTCGGCCAGAGCACGGCGCGTGAAACGCCCAAGGGCCAGGAAAAAGTCACGTTTGCCGATGTCGCCGGCGTCCGCGAAGCCAAACAAGAATTGATGGAAGTCGTGGAATTTTTGAAGCAGCCGGAAAAATTCGCCAAACTCGGCGCCAAAATCCCCAAGGGCGTTTTGCTCATGGGTTCCCCGGGTACCGGGAAAACATTGCTCGCCCGCGCCGTGGCCGGTGAAGCCGACGTGCCGTTCTTGCACATCAGCGGTTCCGAATTCGTGGAGATGTTTGTCGGCGTCGGCGCTTCGCGCGTACGCGACTTGTTCACCAAAGCGAAGAAGACGGCTCCATGTATCGTCTTCATTGATGAAATCGACGCCGTCGGACGCCAACGCGGTTCCGGCCTTGGCGGTTCGCATGATGAACGCGAACAGACCTTGAACCAAATCCTCGTCGAGATGGATGGCTTTGAACCGAACCTGGGCGTGATCGTGGTCGCCGCGACCAACCGCCCGGACGTCCTCGACCCGGCCTTGTTGCGTCCCGGCCGCTTTGACCGCCGCGTCGTGTTGGATCCGCCGGATATCCGCGACCGCGAGGAAATCCTGACCATCCACGCCAAAAACAAGCCGCTCTCCAAGGACGTGAGCTTGAAAAAGCTTGCCGAACGCACGCCGGGCTTCTCGGGCGCCGATCTCATGAACCTCATGAACGAGGCCGCCATCCTGGCCGCACGGCGCAACCGCACCGAAGTCGGCATGAACGAGTTGCTCGAGTCCATCGAAAAGGTCATGCTCGGTCCGGAACGCAAGAGCCACTTGATGAAGGAAGACGAACGCAAGGTCACGGCCTACCACGAAGCCGGGCACGCCCTCGTCGCCCACCTCCTCCCCCACACCGATCCGGTTCAGAAGGTTTCGATCATCTCGCGCGGACGCGCGGCCGGATACACCATCAAGTTGCCGCTGGAAGACCGCACCATGAAGACGCGCGAGGAATACGTGGAAGATATCGCCATGACCATGGGCGGATACGCCGCGGAACGGATCATCTTCGGCGACATCACCACGGGCGCTTCCAACGACATGCGCCAGGCCACGGCCACGGCCCGCAGCATGGTCACGCAATGGGGCATGTCGAACCTCCTCGGTCCCCGCTCCTACGGCCGCCGCGAAGACATGATCTTCCTTGGCCGCGAAATCCACGAAGAGCGCGACTATTCCGAGTCCAAGGCGGAAATCATCGACAAGGAAATCGACCTGCTCATCAAGCAAGGACTCGAAACGGCCGAAAAGCTTATCAGCTCCAACCGTCCGGCCATGGATCGCATCGCGAACTACCTGACGACCCACGAAACCATCGAACGCGAACAATTCGCCGATATCGTGGGCCTGCCCCCGGCGAACGCGAAGAATATCCTCAAGAAAGAAGAACAGGCCTAACCGGCCAACTCAGCCAACGAAACGGCGAGGGCGCGTTTGATCGCCTCGCCGTTTTTCGTTTTCCGACGAACATGTTTGTAATTTACTTCGATTTCCAATCCGGCATATCGCTTATCCGGAAACTGTTCGCGAAAATATCCGGCCGTCCCTTCCCAAACGCCCGTATAAGGGTAGTTCCGGCGAATCACCATGCCCGGCAAACGCTTTCGCAACGCCTTTTGCAAGGCGAACGCCACCGTCTTTTCCTGCGAACGTTTGGGATCAAAGAGAATGCCGACGTCACAATTCCGCACCTTCCCCTTCCATACCGGCGTGAAGGAATGAGAGATCACGAGCAAAGCCGGAACTTGTTTCCGAATATCTTTTTCAACCGCACGCATGAATGGATGCCAGTAACGATCCAATAGGCTCGACTTCTCCTGGCGAGAGAGTGACTTCGTGAGTTCGCCCCAGCGATTTTTTGGCTTGTAGTTATCCGGTTCAATCAAGAGGCGCGAAACCGGGAACACGTGCAGCGGCGCATTCAAGCGACGTTTCAGCTCTTTTGCGACGTCCAAGGCACCCGGATCAAATCCCCAATGCGTTTTGAGAAGCTTCTTGGAAGCTTGGCTCGAAAACAATTTGGCGTAGGCAGACGGGATGGCGTTTGTGGCATGTACGCACGCGAGAACGAGTCGGAAACGCTTCATAGGTTCTTCACAGGATACCTCATGACCATGCAAAGGGTCTTTTTTTAGCCTCCGTGATATACTTTTTGCTGTATGATCCGCAAAAACAAAAAGATACACCGCCCCTTGTACCGCGAAATTGTCCCCGCCTCGATTAAAGGCGCGTGGCGCCATCGCTGGCTCTGGCCGATCGCGCTTTTGGCTGGCCTGATCCAGACCGGCGGCATCATTGATGCCGTGTTGCTTTCCCTGCGCCGTATCCGGCTTGAATCGGTGACCTTGTTTGACGCTTCTTGGGGCGAATCCATTGGCGCGATCTGGAGCCGCATCATCGGCGCTCCGGACTTGATCGCGAAGATTTTGGAAGCGCAAAACTTTATCGTGGGCCTGACCGTGGTCGTCGCGACCCTCGGCCTCGCGTTCATCTGCCAAGGAGCTCTCGCGTATGGCATTGGCGGTTCGATCCGTGGACGCATGCCGAATTTCAAAGAAAGCCTGCACGCAGGCGCGAAAGCCCTGGGACGCATCTTTGCATTGAACTTGGTCACGCTCGGACTTACGTGGCTCGCACGTTTCCTCATGCTCGTACCGCTTGCCGTGTTCAGCCAGCAGCCATCCGCCGGTTTGGCCGTCGCTTCGGTCGGCATTTCCATCGTCTATATCCTGGCCGTGCTCTCGCTGACCGCCATCCATTTCTTCGCCTTGAACGCCATCGTCTTGAATGACGCGCATGTCACTCCGGCCTTGGAGCGCGCGGCCCTGATGCTTCGCTCGTCCTGGCTCACCATCATCGAGATCGCGATCATTCTCTTCTTCGTGGGTTTGTTGACCATGGGCGTCGGGTTGCTCCTCTTCCTCGCGATGTGGGTTCCGATTTTCCTCCTTCAGCTCGGCGCGGCGCTCCTCAATATGAGCGGCCTGTTCATCTTCGCGAACTTCATCGGCACCATCCTGTTCTTCGTCGTCATGCTTTCAGCCGGCGCGTTCAACGTCTCCTTCCAATACCGCGCCTGGAATCTGCTATACGTGCGCTTGGGCGAAGGCGGGGCGGTCGCGAAAATCCACCGCATCCTGCGTTCCATGCTGGGCATCCAGCCCTAATCCGTCCGGGCTATGGCCAATAACACGACGTCCATCGAGGACCTCCTAAAGAAAGCCCGCGCCGCCAATGCGGCCAAACAACCGCCTGCCGATCCGACCAAGCAGGCGTCGTCTTCGAAACAGGCCAAAGCCGCCGGCCCGGCCATCGCGCCCACCCAGGCCAAGTTGCAGGAAACCATGGGGAATGTGCGCTTGGGCGAAAAAGAACGCGAAACGGCGGAAAAGGCGGCCTCCACCGGACTGCCCTATATCCAATTGCGCGGCTTCCCTATTGCGCCGGAAGCCCTTTCTTTGCTTACGCGGGATGTCGCGACGACCTTGAATGCCGTCATCTTCTTTCTCGTGGGCGATGAGATCCGTATCGGGACCACCAATCCAACCAAGGAGGTCCAGCGCATGGCCGAGCGCGTGGCGAAAGAGCGGCATGCCAACGTTTCGACGTATTTGATTTCGGAAGACAGCCTGCAATACGCGCTCAAGCTTTACGACAAGCTGCCGACGCCGAAAGAAGTCATCTACGGCTATCGCATCGAAGAGGAGGACCTCGCAAAATACGAAAAAGAAATCGGGAATTTGGAAGATTTACAAAAAAAGATCGGCGAAGTCAGCACCACCGACCTCATCACTTTGATGTTCGGCGCGGGTTTGAAAATCGGCGCATCGGACATCCACGTCGAAGCCGAAGAGGAAGACGTCAAAATCCGCTTCCGTTTGGATGGGCGATTGCGCGATGCCGCATCCCTCCCAAAAACCGCATGGAAACAGATGATCGGCCGCCTCAAGCTCTTGGCCGGCGTCAAAATCAACATTGAAGACGTCCCCCAGGACGGCCGCATCACTATTTATCTGACGAACGAGAAGATCGACATCCGCGTCAGCTTTTTACCGACGGCGTTTGGCGAATCGGTGGTCATGCGTATCTTGCGCCCGAAGGCGGTCGCGCTTGAATTTGATGATCTCGGCATCCGCGGCAAGGCCCTGGAATCGCTCCAGGCCGAAATCGAAAAACCGAACGGCATGATCATCACCACCGGTCCGACCGGCTCAGGTAAGACGACCACGCTCTACGCCATCTTGAAACGCTTGAATACGCCGACGGAAAAGATCATCACGCTGGAAGATCCGATTGAATATAAGCTGCAGGGCATCAACCAGAGCCAGGTAGAACACTCCAAGGGTTATGACTTCGCAAAGGGTTTGCGTTCGATTTTGCGCCAAGACCCGGATATCGTGATGGTCGGTGAAATCCGCGACGTGGAAACGGCCGATATTGCGATCCAGGCTGCATTGACCGGCCACTTGGTCGTTTCGACCATCCACACGAATAGCGCGGCCGGCGCCATCCCCCGTTTTCTCTCCATGGGCGTAAAGCCGTTCTTGCTTGCCCCGGCTTTGAACGCCGTCATCGGCCAGCGTCTCGTGCGACGCTTGAAAAAGGACATGGCGATTCCGGCCAAGCTCTCGGCCGCGAAAATGAAACAGGTGAAAGAAATCCTCAGCTCGCTATCCCCCGCATCCGGCGAAAAGGTGAACTTGGATAAACTCGTCTTCTACGAACCGGATCCCAAAAAAGTGACGCCCGCCGATGACGGCTACAAGGGCCGTGTCGGTATTTACGAAATCTTCACCATGACGCCGGAAATTGAAGATTTGCTGCTGTCCGAAAAAGACGTGTCCGAATATAAAATCCAGGATGTCGCCGTGAAGAACGGTATGATTACCATGGCCCAAGACGGCTTGTTGAAAGCGCTCGATGGCCTGACCAGCGTGGACGAGGTGCTCGCCGTCGCGAACGTGGATTCCACCAATTTTGAAACCGAGACGGCAACCGGAGACGTAAAAACCGAAGCGGAAACAAAGGAGGCGGAATAATTACAGCACACACATTTCCTCCAGCCTCCAGTTCAGCGATTCGGTGTGAAAAGCGAGGCGGTAAGAATTCGCGTCATCCGTCACGGAAAAATAATAAACTTTTTCGCGTCCGACGCGTTCCGCATGCACCAAGGTCACTTTACGGATTTGGTGGTATTGCGTTCCCCACTTGAACATCATGGGTTCGGGCCGGGCGTTCTTAAAGGCCACGAGCACCTCCACGGGCTCGCGTACGGATTCGTAGGACATACTGTTAACGGTAGGCGCGGATTACCGCTTTAACGACTCCCTGAATGAGCGGGTCATAACAATAGATGGGCTTCATCGTCTTATTGGCCGGCTGCAGACGGATCCGATCCTTCTCGCGATAGAACTTCTTGAGCGTGGCGTAGGCGTTTTCGAGCAAAGCGACCACGACATCGCCGTTTTTCGGCGAAGGGTTGTGTTCCACGATTACGTAATCGCCATCGTGGATGCCTTCGTCGATCATGGATTCGCCTTTCACGCGCAAAACATACGAATTCGCCGAGTTCGGCACAAGATCCACCGGCACCGCAAAGGTTTCGCGTTCTTCCAAAGCCTCGATCGGCTGTCCGGCCGTGATCAAACCCTTGAGCGGGAGGACGACGCTCCGTCCCCAACGAACCGCCTTGTCGGTCGGTTCGAGCTCACGACCCCCTCCGCCATCACCCTCACGTAAAAATCCACGACCACGCAGGGCTTGCACATGAGCATGCACCGTGGAGGGAGAAGCGAGCTCCAATCCACTCGCGATTTCGCGATACGACGGCGGGAATCCGCGGTCATTGATGAAGTTCACGATGAAATCGAGGACTTCTTTTTGTTTTGGTGTGAGCGGCGGCATAGGGATAAGGGGCTTACAGAACAAAAATAGAACGGGAGCGAACAAAAGTCAAACGCCTGTTTTTATTGATATTTCGATATTTATCCACAACGACCATGCTACAATCCTTTCAAACATGATTTCCGTATCCGGTTTCCATCAAAAGAAACGCCTGATGTTCGCCGGCGTTGCGTGCTTATGTTTAACGCTTGGCGTGGCTTTTTACGGCACCGTGGCGGCCGTGAGCGATAATGAAGTGTTGGCCGTCGCGCAATTGCGCGTGATTGATCCGGTAAAAAAGACGGTGAGCGATGGTTCCGCGACCTTTATCTCCCCCGATGGATATCTTTTGACCAATTACCATGTCGTCCAACCGGCGCTGGAAGAAGAAAAAAGCGTTCCCCTGCTCTGCCTGACGCTCGACGCGCGCAAACCGCCGCAATGCATCCCGACCGTGATCAACATCGCGGCCTATGATGAAGAAAAAGATTTGGCTTTATTGAAAATAAAAAGCGTGATGGTCAAAGGCACCCAAGGCTGGACGGATTTTGATACGTTTATCAAAGAAAAAGGATTCACGGTGAATCACGTGCGCTTTGATCGCACGGCCACCGAAGAAAACATCAGTCTCGGGGAACAGATGCAAATCCTCGGTTATCCCTTAGCCGGAGGCCGGAGCATCACCTATACGCTCGGGGTGGTGAGCGGTTTTGAACGCAAAGAAACGGAAGAAGATTTCATGCCCTGGCTCATCAAAACCGATGCGAAACTGAATCCGGGCAGTTCCGGCGGCGCGGCCTTCAACATGGCGAACGAATATATCGGCGTGCCGACTCTCGTGCGCGGCGGCGTCGGCAATATCGGCTACATCATTTCGCTTCCAGTGGTGAATGAATTTTTGGCTGGAACGGGAATCACGATCAATACAAGCCAGATCACGAAGAAGTAAGAACGCCTCCTTGACACGGGAGGCGTTTTTCGGAACGTGGTGTAAGTAAGCGACAGGAACGCGGCGAAAGATCCGGCTACGGATAGCGTCGCGGACTGCGCGCCCTTGCTCCGCCTATGATTGCACGCCTGGCGGCCTGGCTTTTGGCTGTCCCGTTGTTTGGCGCCTATGGGTTCTTCCTATTCATTCCGACGGCATTCGCCGAACGCCCTGCCGGTCCCTTGCTGATCGGCGAAGTCGCCTGGGCCGGATCAGCCAAATCCACCGCGGACGAGTGGCTTGAGCTCTGGAACCTGGGCGAAGTGCCGCTCGATCTCACGGGCTACAAACTCCTGGGCGCGGGCGGAGCGGATGGCATTGCGCTTACGGGACAAGTTATCCCTCCACAATCCGCCCTTCTGATCGCAAATTATTCGGCGAGCGATACCAAAAGCGCCTTGGCCATTGATCCGCCATTCATCACCAGCGCCGTATCCCTGCCGAATGACGGGCTCCATATCCAACTTCTTGATGATGCGGGCCTGATGATTGATGAAACCGGTGACGGATCGGCGCTTGCAGGCTCAAGCACGCCGACCAGGGCTTCCATGATCCGCAAGCAAGACGGCTCTTGGTTTACGGCCGACACGCGAGATCGTTTTGATGAAGGCATCGCCGATTTCGGCACGCCCGGCATCTGCGATGGCTGTACATGGGTCGAACCAACGCCGACCTCGACCGAACCCGTCATAACGCCGACTTCGACCCAGGAAATCATTCCGGACGTAGAACCTGTATCCGAGGTCATCCCAACCACTACAACGGCAGAAGTTGCGACAACGACCGTCATCACGACCGTCATCGACACCCCTCCTCCGATGTTGATGATCCCGACCGTGACTTCGACGCCCAGCGTTCAGCAGAACGTACAAACCGTCACCGTCGTGGTGGACTATCCGAAATTTCGGCTGCAACGCATCCACCCCGCGCCTCCATCCGGACAAAAAGAATGGGTGGAACTGGTCTTGCCTGATGGGTTACAGCTTGATGCGTTGAACGGCTATGCGCTGTATGACGCCACCGGGCGCATCGCCCTCTTCCCACCGGCTGACATGACCCTCATTTCCCAAATCGGACAAACCGTTCGCATCCAACTGACCAGCGCAAAACTCAATAATGGCGGCGATACGGTTGAATTACATCGCCCCGACGGTAGCGTGGTTGAACGCATGACCTATGGCCAAACCCCCTCAGCTCAAAGTTGGATGAAAAACTCGGAAGAAATGGCTTGGGTCTTGGATGGCGAGGTGGAAACAGAAATTGAGCAAGCGGTTATCACGACTCCACCGCCGGATACGATTGAACTGCCCACTCTGGATCATGAGCCGAGGGGTGACAGCGAGTCGGGTTCCATCCGCAACGAGAGCGGAAGCGACGTTGCGGAGGGTGACGAGCTGGCAGGACCCCGAGGCGAAAAGGCGGCAGGACCCGTCGCAAAACCAAAAACCAAAACCACCAAAAAGACCGCAGCTAAGGCTCCTGACGCCGCTCTCGAAGTCACTCACGCTATGCTTACAAAAATAGATCCTAATATTCGCATCTCCATCAAAGGAACCGTGGCTACCAAGCCCGGCATCGTCAACAAAAATTATTACGTGCTTCTCTCCCCCGACGGCCATGGCGTACTTGTGCGCGGGAGCAGCAAACAACCCACGCCCAAACTTGGAGAAACCGTACGCGTCACTGGTACACTCACGTTGAATGATGACGGTTTATCACTCGGCGTCGGCACGAAGGACAAATGGGAACAGATCGAACCGGTCGCGTTTCCCACCCCACGACCCGTCGATCTCAATGCTCCTGATATGGAGGACGGGTGGAGCTTGATCGAAGTGACCGGCACGGTACGCGAAGTCGCTTCCGGCGGAGTAACGCTCGACTTGGGCGATGCCATGCTCGAAGTCAAAATCAAAAGCGCCTCCGGCTATCGCGCCTCACGTTTTAAGGAAGGCGACGTGCTGCGAGTACGCGGCTTGCTCGACGATCGTGGGGATGAGCCCTGGCTCCTCGTCCGCATGACGGAGGACATAGCCATCATCTCCCACGCCGAACTCGCCAAACCCGTCGAACCCAAACGCAGCCTGCCTGACTGGCTCCCGTTCGGCGCGGCCGGCATGACCATCGCCGTCTCCGAAGGGTATCGTCGCTTCAAGCGCGTCCGCCACGAACACCGCGAACGCGTACTCGCCGCTTCACTCTCCAATTCTTCCTGATATGCTCGCCCTCCGACCCGCCGATTCCCACGCGCAATCCATTATCCAAGATTTGATTGTCGCCGTCTGGGAACTTCAGGATTTAACCCGCGATCTCCATCGCGAAACGCAGGCATTAAACGAGGCGCTTCGCGAAACGAAAACGTCCCCCTAATGGGGGACGTTTTCTATGGAGCGGGTAGAGGGAGTCGAACCCTCATCTCCACCTTGGCAAGGTGGCATAATAGCCGCTATACGATACCCGCACGGCTGTTGGCTTTGCGGGCCATACGTTAACAACTCTCGCCTAAGCTGACAAGTCCCCCCAGCCTTAGGCCGTCATGCGGGCTTCACAGGGCAAAAACGCCCTCCAGCAGGCTTTCCAATAGCTTCCGAAGGAATGTCCCCCCGCCCGGAAAGCCGCGCCGTAAGAGAACCAAACGACCGTGGCCGTACCGGCATACAGGAAGCGATGGCCCATTTTCCAAAGCCAACGACGCGGAGCGGAATATTCCCGACGTAACTTTCCGATCCATTCCGACTGGAATTGCAGATGCTTGCTTTCATCCGCCTCGATCCGCGCACAAATTCGCTTGAGAAGCGGACACTCCACGGCGCGCGAAACCGCCGGATAATACGTCATGGCCATAATTTCCGCCGTCAGCAAAACCGTAAGCGAAGGCTCCAACGGGACGCCTTTGCGCAAGCGCCGGAACACGCGGTCGGTCCATGTCGAAGTCAGACAGGGCTCGCCCAAATCGCGCAGATACAGCGCGAGAAACGCCGCATGTTTTTGTTCCTCACGGATGAAAAGCGCGATGCAGTTTGCGTAGTCCACGTCTCCCGTCGCTTCGCCATAACGTTTCGCATTCATCGTGAGATTGGTTCCCTCCGAACCCTCGCCGCGCTGAAACGCCTGGAGCGACGGCACCAAAACCTTTCGCTGCTCGGGCGTCAGCATCGCATGCAAATCCCAAGGCATGTCCTGGGGCTTTTGTACGTTTGATTGGAAATACGCCAGCCATTCGGAAGAAGTCATATGCGGGAAAACGGGTGGATGAAAGACCTATGACACGCGTTTCAAAGCAAGATAATGCGCACGTTTCGCCGGCGGCATCTTTTCAATGGCATAGCGGAGCATGGTGCGCGGCATCCGGGCGGCGCGCGGCTCGAGATAACGCTCCAAGCCGACCTCGCTGCAGCGCTTGCCCGTTTCGCGGAGCATCCATCCTACGGCTTTGTGGATGAGATCATGCTCGTCTTTCATGAGCCTGTCTGCGATACGGTAGGTCTTTGAACAATCCCCTTTATAGATGAAATGAAACGTGGAAATAATCGCGATGCGTTTTTCCCAAAGATTCTTCGACCTCGCGAGCTTGTCCAAAATTTGGTCGTCTTTCCCATCAACATGGGGCCCGACGATTTTATGCGCGCTGGAATCCACCAGGTCCCAATTGTTCACGCGCTTGGCATTCTTCAGATAGAAACGGTATATCTTCTCTTTCCCTTGTTCATCCGCTTTGTCGTATTGATGCGCGAGGATGATCAAGGACAACAGCCGCTCCTCGTGGATAGGGCTCTTGAGCAAAGTCTCGATATCTTTCAGCGGGAGCGTGGGGTGTTTGCGGGCAAGGGCGCGTAACTTTGGAACCGTGACGCCGATGAATCGGTCGCCTTCTCCATATTCGCCTTTGCCCGTTTTGAAAAAACTCGGCAAAAACGCCGCTTTCTTTGGATCAGCGGCGGTTTTCAGCGCGTTCCGGATGGCGGGCAGGGACATATCCTGATCATACAGACGGATTGACATCCGGGACAATCTTTGACACGGTCATCACGTCGTTGCCCCACTGGAAGGAGACAGGCCATGACCAATTTCAGCGATACCCAGCCCATCCCGGTGATCGCGTCACTCGCCCAGCTGAAGCAGGGAGGGCGACTGCTCGACCTGGGCTGCGGCGACGGGCGCCACGCGATCCACTTTGCGAAACACGGATTCAAAGTGACGGCCGTGGATCACGACGCCGGGGCGCTCGACCGGCTCGAAGAAGCGGCGCACATCGAAGACGTCGAATCGCGCATCACGTTGGTGCACAAGGATGTGGCCGGCTTCCTGCGCCAGGAAGACCGGTGGGATGTCATCATCCTCTCATTGTTCCTGCACGAGGTCCCGATGCCGATCGGGAACCTGATCATCAAACGCGCGCAACATCTGACCGAACCGGGCGGCTGGAACGGATTCGCGGTTTGGTTGGACGAAGGCGACTTCGCGAAGCGCCTCCCCACGCAGCCGATGAACCGGTTCCTGCCCACGTACGATTCCATGCACGCGCGCTACGAACATTGGCAAAAGGCGCTCGGCGGAGTCGCGCTGGCCCGTGGTCGGCCGGACCCTGGCAGCGAATTCGTTTTCACGGGACGCATCCACTGCGGCCTGTGCCAAAAGCTCTGACCGACCGCAAGGTTGGTCTTTTTTATTTTATGCTAGGATCCCGTCATGAAAACGATGTATCTCGTCCGCCATGCGGAAGTGGAAAATCCCCATCACGTCTTCTATAACGGGGAATACCCCCTCTCCAAAGAAGGCGTCCGGCAGGCTCATGAGCTGGCCGTTGAATTGGCCGCGCAAGGAATCCGCCCCAAGCGCATCCTCACCTCCCCCTATGTCCGTGCCCGCGAAACGGCCGAACTCCTCTGCCAAGAATTGGGCTGTGACACCGTAACCGATGACCGCCTCATCGAGTGGCAGGTCGGCGATTGGTTTGGAAAACCCCTGGCTGAATTCCGCCAAGCGGCCGGCTATAACGACCATCCTCCGTTCGAGCTCAAGCTGGAGGATGTGGAGAGCTATGCCTCCATGGCCCAGCGCGTTTCGAGCGTCCTCTATGAGGAGCTGGCCCGCCTGCCCGAAGGAGGGTTCGGAATGGTTGTCGGCCACCGAGAGCCCCTCGTCAGCACCATTTTAAAGCTCCGTGGCGATACGGATTGGCGGAACATCCCTTTGCTCAAAATGCCCCGTCCTTCGGTCTGGAAGCTGGATTTTGACGGGGATAGGCTGGCGTCTTGCAATCCCGTCGGCTTTTCGGTATCGTAACGCCGCTTACAAAGGTCCATATGGGCGTGTAGCTCAGTTGGTTAGAGCGCCACACTGATAATGTGGAGGTCCCAAGTTCGACTCTTGGCACGCCCACCACGCAAAACCCCGCCACTCGGCGGGGTTTTGGTTTTCAGCGGTAGGACCCTTATTTCGCGACCTCTTCACGCGTAATCTGGATGTTCGTGCCGTATTTCCCGTCATCCGAGCGTTGGCCGACCACGGCAATGATCAATTTTACGCCGTCCTTACGGTATTCGCCGAACAACGATTCGGTGACATTGGTTTCCGTCTTGCGCTCATACCCGTTCTTCTTCAATTCCGCGTCATACCATTCGGAGATGGTGGAAGGCTCGTCTCCGATGACGGTGACCGCCAATACGGCACGCTTGCCATCTTGCGAAAGCGACACGATGCTCACCATGCTGTCTTTGTAGCGAGGGATGTCCGTCGGGAACCCAGCCGGGATCTTTACGCCCGCGCCAAACCCCACGGATTCGCCCGTGTCCTTGTCTTTGATCGTAATCCCCTCGTCGGTGATTTCGAAATCGCCCTTGCCGCCCGAAGCGCCTTCGAGAATCTTCTCGCCGATGCTTTGGCCGATCTTGTTTTCGATTTTCTTCTGCGCGTCGGCGAATGGGTTGCAGCCGATACCGAGCAAGCTGAGCGCGATGAGCGATGTCCCAAGAATTTTCGTGGTGTTCATAGGAAAAGATTAGTTCAAATCCGGCGAACGACGGATCGAGATCAGGCTGGCCGCGTTCGTCGTGCCAGCTTGGTCATCAACCGTCAGGATCATTTTCAAACCGTCTTTCGAGTATTCACGCGAAGTCACCGTTCCCCGCTTTTGGTCCTGGGTCTTAGAAAAACCGGCACGCACGAATTCGCTGTCATGCCAGGAAAGAACAATGGCAGCCTCATCATCTGATGTCAGGCTGAGCAAGGAGCTGCCATCACCAATATCCGACACCGCGTTAATGACCTTTGCGCCGGCATAGCGCGGCACATCCGTCGGAAAATCACTCGGAACCGCGACTTCATTCAATTGGACGCCGCGCGCCGGGGGTTTGGTCGGCGCTTTGGCGGCCGGGGTGGTTTCCGTGGGAGCGGAGCCACAACCGGCGCCCAGAAGCGCGAGACTGAAGCCGACGGCGAGAAGGGTGGAAGTTTTCATAAAGTGAGGATACTCCCCGAATAAGGCTTAGCCAAACAATTCCTGCTTCAGGCGCGCGCGGGTGTCCACGCCACGCTCTTCGAGCATAAACTTGATGGCCTCCATGAATGATTTCGGCCCGCAGGTCATGAACGTATATCCGTCCAAATTGGGAATGTGTCTATCCAGCATCTCGCCATTGATGCGACCCGATTCACCCGGCCAAATACTTGGCCTATCTTGCGTAAGGGTAAAAACCGGCTTGAACCATGGCGCCCGTTTGGCGAGGGCGTCGAATTCTTCAAGGTAGGCCGTATCTTCAACAGTCTTATTCGTATAAAACAAGACGACTCCCCGCGTTTGTCCGGTCGCTTCGAGCGAGCGAATCATGCTGCGAAAAGGCGTGATCCCGATCCCGGCCGCGAAGATCGCGATCGGACCTTCGCCGGGCGGCAAGACGAATACGCCGAACGGACCCTGGATGCCGACAACATCATCCGGCATGAGCTTGGACGCCTTCTTGGTAAAGTCCCCCGCCAGTTTGATTCCCAACCGTACACGCACTCCGGATTCCTCGGGCGCCGAGGCGATGGAGTAGGCCGCGCGCGCCCAGACCGTGCCATCCCCATTCATCAAATGGAGATACACCCACTGTCCGGCCTTAAACGTGATCATGTCGGCCGGATCCTGCGGCTCCAGATGCAACGTATACGTATCAGCCGTTTCCCACGTGAGCTCGGCCACGCGGAACGGTCGGATCTTCAAGACGGGATTCTCGGCCATAAGGAAAAGAGGAAGCTAGTGCTTCCCCTTATAGGCTTCCATGGCGCCCGCGATCTCGGCCTTGGCCTCGTCGAGGGTTCCAAAGCCATTGATTTGGATTTGGTCGTACTTCTTCTTTTCGAGCTTCTTGTATTCCTTGAAGTAGAGCAGGAACTCTTCCTGCACGTGCTTCGGAAGATCGTCGATGGACGTCATCTCATCGAAACGCGGATCAACCTTGGATACCGGCACCGCGATGATTTTGGCGTCATCGCCGTCTTGATCGGCTGTCTTGATCATGCCGATGGCGCGCGCTTTCACCACACAACCGGTGAACGTCGGATGTGTGAGCAAAAGGCAGACGTCCGTCGCATCACCGTCGCCGGCATGCGTCTGCGGGATAAAACCATAGTCGAACGGATAGAAGGTCGGCTGGTGCAAAACGCGGTCGAGCTTGAAGTAACCGCCTTCCTCGTCGTATTCCACCTTATTGGCGGAGCCCTTCGGGAGGTCGATCACGACGTTGAATTCGTCCGGCGTGCCGCACGGCACTTCGTGGTACAGGTTGATGCCTTTCATAGGGCTTTACGCTACAAAAATCGGGGGGAAGAGTCAACGCTACACAAACAATCCCTGCACGTCCTCCCAAGTCAGGTCTTCCATGGCTTCAGTGGTTTCTTGGACAAGCGCGTCGAAGAGCTTGCGCTTGCGGTCCTGCAAATCCATCACTTTTTCTTCCACGGTTCCCTTGGTCACGAGTTTATAGACGTTCACGGTCTGCGTTTGGCCGATGCGATGCGCGCGGTCCATGGCCTGAGCTTCCACCATCGGATTCCACCACGGGTCGAACAGGATCACGGTGTCGGCTTCGGTAAGCGTAAGACCCGTGCCCCCGGCGCGGAGCGACAAAAGGAATACCGCGACTTTGGGATCGGTCGCGAAGCGTTTCACCTGCGCCTGGCGGTCTTTTGTTTTTCCTTCGATGGTCACGTGGCCGATGCCGTTCACGTCCAGGGCCTCGCGCAGGATATCGAGCATGCCCGTAAACTGGCTGAAAAGCAGCACCTTTTTTCCGCCTTCGCTCGCCTGGCGCACCAATTCGAGCGCGAGCCCCATCTTGCCGGACAATTCCTCCGTGCGCGGCAGACGCTGGTCCGCCAAAGCCGGGTGATCACAGATGCGACGCAGCTTCATGAGCGCGGTCAGGATCTCGATACGGGCCCGCTTGAATCCCTTTTCCGCGACGGCCTTCTCAACTTCGGCACGCACCTCTTCAAGCGTGCGCGCGTACACGACGAGCTGTTCAGCCGTGAGCGCGGCGTGACTCACCTGCTCCACCTTGGGCGGCAAATCAGACAACAAATTCGCCTTGGTGCGGCGCAACATAAAGGGACGCACCTTCAAACGCAAGCGCTCCAACACCTGCATATCCTGGCGGTCGCGGATCGGGCGTTCAAAACGCACGCGGAAGTCCTTCGCCGAACCCAAAAAGTCCGGCATCAGATAATCAAAGATGGACCAGAGTTCATGCACGCCATTTTCGAGCGGCGTACCCGTAAGCGCGAGCCGGAAATCCGACGGCACGAGTTTGCATGCCTTTGCCGTGGCCGTAGCGGAGTTCTTGATGTATTGCGCTTCATCCAGCATGCAGGTCCGGAACGGTTTCGGCTGCGCCAAGTACAAGCGGATATCGCGCTGCAAAGACGGATAGGTCGTGATCACCAAATCGTATTTAGAAACGGTCTTGATCAGCGCCTCACGCTCTTCCGCGAGACCGTCCACCACCAACACCTTCAACCACGGCACATACCGGCGCGCCTCTTCTTCCCATGTAAGCGCGAGCGTCTTCGGACAAATGACCAAATCCGGCATATCCCCCTCTTTGCGCGTGACCGCGATAAAAGAAAGCACTTCGAGCGTTTTTCCCAAACCCATTTCATCCGCGAGAATGCCGCCAAAGCCATATTTTCGGAGGAACATGATCCACGCGACGCCGTCTTTTTGGTACGGACGCAACACCGTACCCAATTCAGCCGGGAATGCGATCGGTTCAACCGGTTTGCCGGACTTCACCTCTTTCAAAAATGTCTCGAATCCGCGATCCATGGCTTCGATGCGCGCGGTCTTGGCGCGCTCAAGCATGGAAACGAATTCCGGCGCAAAAAGCATTTGCGCGGTAAAGCTGCCATCTTCATTTTGCTTGGCATGGGCGAGCAGTTCGACCATTTGCTCCAGTTCGGACGCGTTCGACAATTCAACCAACTGCCCGTCATCCGTTTTGACGTACGGCTTCCCGGATTGCACGGCTTCGATCAGCGCATCCGTTTTTACATTCGCCTGTTCGGCATGCCAGGCAATCGAAAAATCAAACCAACCGCCGCGGCCCGCCTTCACCTTCATGTCCGGCGAAATGGTGAGCGAACGTACCGTCAGCGTTTCCAACACCTCTTTCGGCGCGTCCACGGTATAGCGGTATTCGATTTCCGGCAGGATTTCTTTCGCGAAGGCGTAGGCATCTTCCGCGTAGACGCGATAACGATGCGGCTCATCTCCCGGAATCAACGGGTACGCATTCGACAAAAAGGTCCGCGCCTCCCCCTCCACATCAAGATCGCGCTCCGGAATATGGAAGCGACCGTCTTTCTCGATCTCGACATCCTCGCCCAAAAGCGGGACGACGCACGGACCGTAATCGGCGTAGGCGAGCAACTCAAAACCGCCGGCCACGTGCGGGGCGATGCGTACGCGGATCTTGTCGAGCAAATGCGCCGTTTCCTTGCGTCGAACGGGTCGGGGTGGAGCCATCCGAGGGAGGGTAGCAGAAAAATCGGACGGACGCTACACTCCGCTTATTCTATGCCCGTCCCTCCCCCTTCCGAAGCCACGCTCGTCTTTGACGGCACCCTCGCCAAGGCATACCAGTGGCCGCAAAAAATGTTTGATGGATCGGAGCGAACCTTCGAATGCTATGTCCGTCCCGATACGGTAACGGTCATTCCGTTTCTCGATCGGAATACCGTCCTCCTCACCAAGCAAGAACAACCGGCGCGCCAAACTTTTTGGGACTTTCCCGGCGGCCGCGTTGATCCGGGCGAAACCCTGGACGAAGCCGTGGTCCGTGAATTCCGGGAAGAAACCGACTACGCCGCAGGGCATTTGATGCTATGGAAAAAGAAGGTGCATACCGGACTCATCCGCTATGAGCAGGCATTGTATGTCGCGAAAAACCTGGAGGAACTTCCGTCCCTGAACCACGAAGAGGATGGTGAAAAAATCGAGCTCTTCCCGACATCCTGGGATGAACTCATCCAGCGCTGCTTGCGGATGGAGCTGCGCCAGGAGTCCGTGATGCTGGCCGTGCTCGCCATGCATTACGATCCCGAACAGCGTGCTAAACTCGATGCGTTTCTTGCTTGATATGCCACGCGCGGTAAACGCCATCGGTTTGATTCTCCTGGGAGCGCTCGCGGCTGGCGGCGGGGCAGCGTTTTTCTTGTATCAGGCAAATACGGATCGTCTTGCCCTCATTGCCAAAGCAGAAGAGGCGCGTTTGATTGCCGATGAAGCCGCGCGTTCCGGCCGCACGGTCACGGATGAAGCGAATCGCAAACTGGACGCCGCCTCGCAGGAAATCGCCAAGGCCCAAGCCCGCATCCGGGCGCTGGAAGAAGAGCGCACCTGGCTCGCAAAGGCCACGACGCTGACCACCTCGCGCATCGCTACGACCTGGAAAGAATGGATCAATTTCACGCTTGGCGTCACGGTCAAACTTCCGCCCACGGTCACGGATGTAAAAATCGCTGATGCTAATTTGGATGCGGGCTGGCTCGTGATCAAACCATATAAGGACGAGAATATTTCCACGGATACGGCCTATCTTGTAAAAGGGCATCTATTAATCGGCAGCAAAACCGAAACCTCTTGGATGTTCCGCGTTCAATCGAATGCCAACATCACCCATGTCGTCTATGTCTATCCGAATCCGCGCGTGACCGAAAGAACCATCCTGGACGCGCTCTCGACCCTCACGTTCCGCGACCAATGAACTGGTCTCCCCTCCTGCGCTGGTACGCCCGCGAGGGCCGTAACCTGCCTTGGCGCAAAACGCATGACGCGTACCGCATTCTCGTGTCCGAAGTCATGCTGCAGCAAACCCAAGTCTCGCGCGTCTTGGTTTTTTATAAAACGTGGTTAAAGAAATTCCCGACCTGGCACGCGCTCGCCCGCGCCTCGAACGCGGAAGTGATCCATGCTTGGGCGGGTTTGGGCTATAACCGCCGCGGACTCATGCTGCGCGACATCGCGAAACAAGTCGTCACCAAGGGCCTGCCAAAATCGCGCGAAGAATGGCTCGCGCTCAAAGGCGTTGGTCCCTATACCTCGGCCGCGCTCACCGCGTTCAGCCTGCGTGAACCCGCGATTCCCATCGATACCAATATCCGCCGCGTGCTTGGACGGATCTTCCTCGGTAAACCCTTTCCCCTCCTGAAAGATGACGGGCGCATCGAGCGCCTGGCATGGAAAACCTGGCCCAAGGGGGCGCATGCCCCGGAAGTCCCGCAAGCGCTTTTTGATTTGGCCGTAGCGATCTGCAAAAAGGATCCGGATTGCGCCGCATGCCCTTTGCGCGACCAATGCCCCGCTTCCAAAAAATTCCTGAGCGGCCGCGTCCGGATTCCCAAACGTACCATCAAGACCGCCAATGAAACGCGCCACCGAAACAAGCCCTACCCGGACCGGATTTACCGCGGACGGATTTTGGCGGAAGCGCGAGCCGCAAAACACCCGTTGATTTCAGCGCTCGGACCAAAAATTGACCAAAGCTTTGATCCGCAACAAGACTCGGCTTGGCTGGATCGAATGATCCTGCGCCTGGAAAGAGACGGTCTCATCCGCCGGATTGACAAAAAACGAATTTCGGTATAGAGAAAAGCGGCCATGGGGGTGGCAGCATGAACAGACAGGTACGTACCGTTCGACAGCCCGTAACCTTGGTCGCTTCGGCCGACCACGTCTGGCACGACGAGATCTTCCGGCGGCTCGACCGCCTGGGAGCCATCGTATTGCCGGCGGTGGTCATCTACGAAGCGCGCGAAGTGATCGAATGCCATAGCGAGTGGCTCGACCTGGTCATCCTCGAAGAGCCGTTCGGAGTCATCCTGTCCGAGCTCACGGAACTCCGTGACCTGCGGCCGGAGCTTCACATCCTCGGCTGCGCCTACGACAAAAAGACGCAGGCGCGCTTCATCCAAGACGGGTGCACCGAAATCGACAGCATGATGGGCCGGTCGCTCATGGAGCGCATCGCCCGCATCATCACCGAGATCCAGGGGCACCTGACCGTCCACTGACCTGACACCCGTCGGGTCTTTTTTATATCAGCCGGAAAAGCGCGATCGCATTGTCCGTGGTTTTGCTTGCGATTTCTTCCAAACTCGCGCGGCGAACCGAGGCCACATGCTTGGCCACCTCTTCAACATATGCCGGTTCATTCCGTTTGCCGCGATAGGGATTCGGCGCAAGATACGGCGCGTCGGTTTCAAGCAATAAACGTTCCAAAGGGATGCTCTCAATCGTGCGATCAATCGCCTGGCTGGGACTCTGGCCTTTCCTGAGCGAAAAGGTCGCAATCCCGTTCACCCCGATATGTAAGCCAAGGTCCAAAAGCGGCTTCGCTTCGTCCCAGGTACCGGTAAACGAATGAATGACGCCGCGCGGCTTGCGACCCGCATTCCATTCTTCCTGTAAAATCTCCGCCAAACGCGTTAACGCTTCACGGCAATGGAATACGAGCGGCACATCCAAAGCGTAGGAAGCGCGCAAGTGTTCATGTAAAACCTTTTCTTGGTCGGCTTTGGCTTTTTCGATGTCGCGGTTCTGGTCTATGCGATACCAATCCAGACCCGTTTCGCCGATGGCCACGCATTTTTTAGACGTCTCCGCGACTTCGACCAAGGCTTCCTGCGTGACGTCATGCTCCGGTTTTTCCCCTTCATTTTCATCGTGATAATCGCTCGTTACATGTTCCGGATGGAGGCCGACCGTGGCCCAAATCCCATCCGTGGCTTCGGCGAAGCGTAATCCGGCTGCGCTATTCACTAAGCCGGTACCGATCGTAATGCCCCAAATCCGCTTCTCGCGCATGCGCGCCAAGACCTCCGTACGGTCATCGTGATACGGCGGGAAGTGGACGTGGCAATGGGTGTCGACGAGAAAAGGCTTCACAGCAAAAATCTGAGCACGTTTGAAAACGCCCATTCGCACCAGCGCGCGACCATGGAACCGCCAAGCCAACCCATAAGACGCGGATCAAGACGGTAGAACAACGTGATATAGGTGATCGAGCCGACCAAAATGATGCCGGACAAAAATCCGAGAATGGCGCCGATGAATTTTTGCGCCATGTTGATGAGCGGCAAGCGCGTCACGATGCGCAGGACTTTGTCCGCCAATGTGAACAGCCAACCGACCAGTCTCGCGACGAGCAACGCGATGATGACGAATGCAATGAGCCGCCCCATCCCCGTCCCGAATAACGGTGAGGCTGCGCGGGCCACCAGAAAAGCGATCACGGCTCCAACCAACTCGCCCAAAGCCTCAACGAGGCCGTTTCGCCAGCCGCGGCCAGCGAGCGCTAGCAATATAATGACGAGGATGAGTTCGACGATCATAGGATGAAGGGATTATACCCCTTCCGACTCGGGTCGCGGGAACAGGGGCGACGGATCGCCCAAAACGGCTCCCGGCGTGAGTCCTCCCCACTTCAAACCCTGAACCCATCCTTTACTCAGCTCGGCACGGGCATCCAGACCCAATTGTTCAAAAATCTTCACCGAAATGTTCGGCATGACCGGATGCATGAGCCACGCATACCAACGCAACGATTCAAGAAGCGCGTACAAGATTTCCCCGACCGCTTCGGGATCTTCCTTCACTAATTTGAATGGCTGGGTTTCTTCAATCAATTTATTCGCCTGAAAAAGACCTGAGCGGCGCGTATCGCCGACGCCATCCCAAATGGAAGCGAGCACCACGTCGCAACGATTGCCCGCATACGCGGATTCCACCGCCGACTTGATGGCATCCAATCCCCCTTTGCCGTCCCATACGCTTTGCTCGTTCACGGGCAAGGAAGATTCGGTGATATCGGCCGGCGGAACCTTGCCGTCGAAATATTTCTTCGACATCGCGATCGCGCGGTTTACCAAATTGCCGAACGTGTTTCCAAGATCGGATGCATAACGCGAAGCCAAACGCTCGCGAGAGAAGTCCCCATCTTCGCCGAACGGAATTTCGCGCAACAGGAAATACCGTACGGCATCGAACCCGTAATTGGGAATGAACTCGCGAGGGTCCACGGCATTCCCAAGCGACTTGGAAATCTTCACGCCATCCATGGTGAAGAAGCCGTGGGCGTGGACCTGTTTCGGAATTTTGGCCGACCCGTCCGCATTCCGGAGCAAGGGATCGTTTTTGGCCGCGCTCATGATCATGGCAGGCCAAAGCGCGCAATGGAATTTGATGATGTCTTTCCCGACCAAATGCAGGTCCGCAGGCCAAAATGTGCTGAACTGAGCCTCGTCGGTGCCGTAACCGACGGCCGTCATATAGTTCAGGAGGGCGTCGAACCAGACATAAATACGCTGGTCCAGGTCCCCGGGAACCGAGATGCCGACCGGTACGGATTTCGCCTCGCGGCTGATGGAAACGTCCGCCAAATGGTCCTCCACGTAATTATGAATTTCATGGCGGCGCGACTCCGGCATGACAAAATTATTCCCCTTCGCATACAGCTTGAGCAATTCCTCGCGATAGGCCGAAAGCCGGAAAAAATAATTCTTCTCTTTGATGTGTTCGAGGTCCTTGTTCGGATGCAACGGGCATTTGTCGCCGATCAATTCGGTTTCGGTTTTGAACGCTTCGCAACCGGTGCAATACAAACCTTCATAAGTCCCTTCGTAGATGTCGCCACTCGCCTGCACGGCCTTCCAAAAACGAGCGACGCCGGCCAAGTGGCGCGCCTCGGTCGTGCGGATGAAGTTATCAAATGAAATCCCAAGCTCGCGCCAGGTGTCATACCAGGCGATCGCCATGCGCTCGAGATACGCGGCGAGGTCATTCTCCCCCGCCTTCTCCATCGCTTGAACGTTTTTTTGCGAGTTTTCATCCGTGCCCGTCACGAAATACGTCGTGTCATGACGCAAGCGGTGATAGCGCGCAAGCGCATCGGCAACGACCGTCGTGTACGCATGTCCGATATGCGGACGGTCGTTCACGTAATAGATGGGTGTGGTGAGGTAGTACTTGTTCATACTAGGCTTTTCCGATGATGACGATGAACTCCCCTTTGGTGCTGGTGGCCTCCAATTGATGAATCACATCCGTGATCATCCCGCGATACAAGGTCTCGTGCAACTTGGTGAGCTCCCGGCCAATGAAGACCATTCGTTCCGGGTCGAGGTGCTTCGAGAGGGCTTCGAGGGTTTTCATGATGCGATGGGTGGATTCGAGGAAGACCGTCGGGGTTTCGCGCTCGGCGATCTCCTTAAATAACGTCTCGCGGCCCTTTTTATGCGGGATAAAACCGATATAGGTGAATTCATCCATGGGAAACCCGCACACCGAGATCGCTGCCGTTAATGCGGATGGGCCGGGAATGGTTTCAACCTTGAGGCCGGCTTCCATAACGGCCGCCACGACCTTGCCGCCCGGATCATTCATGCCCGGAGTGCCGGCATCGCACACATAAGCGATCCTCTCCCCTTTCTTGATGCGGTCAACGATAGACGCGACGGCTTTTGGATTCGTATGCTCGTGGACGCTAAGCAACGGCTTGGAAAGCGCGAGGTGGCTGAGGAGCTTGGATGTCACCCGCGTATCTTCACATGCGATGGCGTCAGATTCGCCAAGCACCCGCACGGCACGGGCGGTGATATCTTCGAGGTTTCCGATGGGCGTAGCCACGATCGAAAGCAAGCCGGACATGCCGCAGTTTTAGCAGTATTTACGGAAAAGAAAAAGGGACCCCGCCTAAAGCGGAATCCCGAGATGCAGGGAGTATTCGACCATGGCATCAATGAAATGCCGGGCCTGGGCGAGACCCTTGAAGCCGCAGCGCCTCCCAATACGCTCAACGACCTTGTCGACCTTCCGATGGAGGTCTCTCTCCTTCAAGCCCGTCAGGCGCTTGAGCACCTTCATCCTCACGGGACCCTTGGGATAGCGGCCGTATCCGGTCTCCAGCGAGAACAGCAGGTACTCGACCTGGCACTCCCGCTCAAGATGCTCGGCTGCTTCCCGGAGCTTGGCCTTCCAGATCCGGAACGCCCGCCTACTCTCGACCGCGCTGTCTTGCGAAACCGATTGCTGATCCCGCATGAAGCTCGCGTTCCCGATGTCATCCAAGCCGTGATGATGCGCGATCGCGTCGTAGCTCAGGACCTTCGGCTTCTCGACTCGACCGTTCTTGATCTGGGTCAAGGCATTACTCGAAAGCGGGATGGCCCCATTCTCACTATGCCGCCGGTTACGCATCACCGCGTGCCGAATCCACCACATGATATAGGTGGAAGGCCGGGTCCCGCGTTCGGGGTCGAAACGGAGCAGCCCCTCTCGAAGACCGAGATGGGCGTCCTGGATCGAGTCCCCAGTACGCGAATACCGACTGTACTGCTTGGCCCCCATGACCGCGAGACCGGTGTTCTGCTTCCAGAGCAGGTCAAAAATGACTTTTGCGACCGGATCTTCGACGAGGCGCCACTTGGGGTTCTTCTTCGTCTCCTCCAAGACCAGGCATCGCCGCAAAAGGCGGAAGAGATCGAGATGCTGCTCAGTCGTCAGCGAGAACCGTCGATTCTGTCCGATATTCGTACGCGGGAGCGCGGCCTGAATCTCGCGATCCAGGCGCTCAAGCTCTTCCGAGCTCGGACCCTTCTTCGCAAGTTTCTTGGGCTTCATTCGTAACTCCTTGTGAAGGCCTGGAAAGGACCGCGTCTTCCTTAGCAGAGCGTCGGCATTTCGGCTATCATGCCTGCAACCGCCCTGACTATGAAAAAATCCATCCTTCTTGCCTCGTTTATCGGCCTTTCTCTTTTTGGATTCGGCTGCCGCAAGCCCGAACCGACTCAGCCTCAGGTGCCGAACGCCGTGGCGCCGATTAATGGGGTGACCCAAACGCCGGGCACCGCTACCCCCGTCGAACCCGGTATCAGCCGCGACGTCCTGTATGCGCGCCAAGTGCTCCGCAACCTGAGCCAGGCAACGGCATTCCGCGCTTCCATGGTCGTCCCTTCGGCCGGTGGCATCATCAATACCGTCCTTGACTACAACCGCGTGAACGGATTGATCGGCCGCGTCACGCTCCCGACGGACGCCGGCCCGCAAACCGCCGAGCTCTTCGCCAATGACACCGAAATCTGGTTCCGTGAAGGCACGTCGACCTGGCAAAACCTTTCAAATACCGAAGAAGGCCAAAGCTTCAAAAACATCTTCCAGAACGCCTTCGGATATCAGGGCCAGTACCAGTCCACCGTCGCGGACAATGCCAAGCTCGTCTCCAAGGATGAAGATACGAGCGCCAACTGCACCCGCCATGCGTTTACCCAAACCCTGAACACAGGGAGCGAGCAGCACTTCACGCTCTGCGTCGCCCGCGACCTGCCGGTCTATCTCACGATTGAAGGCCCGTTCGGCCAAATCGAAGTCCGCTACCGCGACGTGAATGGGAACGTGGAAGTGAAGAAACCCGTCTAATAGACCGGATTGACGATTAGCAGTCGTTTGTATAGACTGCTAAACATGATTCCCCAGAATTTCACCACCAAAAGCCAAGAAGCCCTGAACCTGGCCCAGCACCTCGCGCTTTCGAACGGCCAGCAAGCCCTTGAACCCATCCACCTTTTCGCCGCGTTGCTCGAACAGGCGGACGGCGTGGTTCCAGCTGTCTTTAAAAAACTCTCCGTGGATGTCGACGACCTGAAAGCCGAGGCCGACGATATTTTGAATGATCTTCCGAAAGTCGCGGTCGGCATGGGCGGCGCGGGCCAGCTCTTCCTCTCCCCCGCCATGGCGAAGGCCCTCCAGGGCGCCGAGCGCGTCGCGGCCCAATTTAAGGACCAGTACATTTCGACCGAACACTTGCTGCTCGCCCTGGTGGATGCGCATCAGGAAATCGCCAACATCTTGAAGAAGAGCGGCATCACCGTGGATGACATTTTGAAAGCGCTCAAAGACGTGCGCGGTTCCGTCAAAGTGGATTCGCCCGAACCGGAAAGCTCCTATCAGGCCTTGGAAAAATATTCCAAGAACCTGACCGAGCTCGCGCGCCAGGAAAAACTCGACCCGGTCATCGGACGCGATGAGGAAATCCGCCGCGTCATGCAAATCTTGCTGCGCCGCACGAAAAATAATCCGGTACTGATCGGCGAGGCGGGCACGGGAAAAACCGCCATCGTTGAAGGGCTCGCCCAGCGCATCGTCGCGGGCGACGTTCCGGAATCGTTGAAGGACAAGGAAGTCCTCGCGCTTGATGTTGGTTCATTGGTCGCCGGAACCAAGTTCCGCGGCGAATTTGAAGAACGCCTGAAAGCCGTGATGCGCGAGGTTGAACAATCCGCCGGCAAGGTGATTTTGTTCATTGATGAATTGCATACTCTGGTCGGCGCGGGCGCGTCCGGCGAAGGCGGCTCTTTGGATGCTTCAAACATGTTAAAGCCGGCCTTGGCTCGCGGCCAGTTGCGCTGCGTGGGCGCAACGACCTTGGGTGAATACCAGAAATACATTGAAAAGGACGCGGCCCTGACCCGTCGCTTCCAGCCGGTCTTCGTGGACGAACCGAGCGAGGACGATGCCATCGCGATCTTGCGCGGCATCAAGGACAAATACGAATTGCACAGCGGCGTCCGCATTACGGATAACGCCATTGTCGCGGCCGTAAAGCTTTCGACGCGCTATATCACCGACCGTTTCCTGCCGGATAAGGCCGTGGACTTGATTGATGAGGCCGCCGCCGCTTTGCGCATGCAAATCGATTCGCTTCCGGAAGAACTCGATAGGCTGAAACGGGAACAAATGCGGCTCGATATCGAAAAGCGCGCGCTCTCCAAGGAAGAGGATAAGGAATCCAAAGAACGCTTGGATGAAGTAGAACGTCATCTCGCCGAAGTGCGCGAAAAGTCGGAAGGCCTTGAGCTCTCATGGAAAGCGGAGAAAGAACTGATCACCGCCATCTCGGCCGCGAAGAAAGCCGCCGAGTCTCTCAAGAGCGAAGCCGAAATCGCCGAACGTCGTGGCGACCTCGAAAAGGCTTCTGAAATCCGTTACGGCCAATTGCCGGCGGCGGAACAAAAGCGCAAAGACGCGGAACAGAAATTGAAGTCGCTCCAAGGGAAGCGCGGCCTTCTGAAAGATGCGATCACGGACGAGGAAATCGCGGCCGTGGTCGGACGCTGGACCGGCGTTCCGGTCAACCGCATGCTCGAATCCGAAGCCGCCAAGCTCGCGCATTTGGAAGATGAATTGCATAAGCGAGTCATTGGCCAAGATGAGGCTGTAAAAGCCGTAGCGAACGCCTTGCGCCGTTCGCGCGCCGGCATCAGCGAGGAAAAGCGTCCGATCGGTTCGTTCCTATTCCTCGGCCCGACGGGTGTCGGCAAAACCGAACTCGCCAAAGCGCTTGCCGCTTCGATGTTTGATGATGAAGAAGCGCTCGTACGCATCGACATGTCGGAATACCAGGAAAAGCATGCCATCTCGCGCATGATCGGCTCGCCCCCGGGCTATATCGGCCACGACGAAGGCGGCCAGCTCTCTGAAAAAATCCGCCGCCGTCCGTATGCCGTGGTCTTGCTCGACGAAGTCGAAAAAGCCCACCCGGATGTCTTCCACACCTTGTTGCAGGTTTTGGATGACGGACGCCTCACCGATGGCAAAGGCCGTACCGTCAACTTCAAGAATACGGTCATTATCATGACCTCGAATATCGGTTCCGACGTCATTCTCGACTTCGGGAAGACGCGCGGCGAAATCGGATTCAAGAATGGTGATGAAAAAGAAGGCGCTACGCCGGAGGGCGTGAAGGGACGCGTCCTCGGCATGTTGCGCGATCATTTCCGCCCGGAATTCTTAAACCGCGTGGATGAAATCGTGATGTTCCAGGCGCTGGCGAAGGAAGATTTATCGAAGATCGTCGAGCTCCAGCTCGCCGAAGTCGCGCAGCGCTTGCATGGCAAAAAGATCGAGCTCACGTTCACCGACAAGGCCAAGGCTTTGATCGCGGAAAAAGGCTATGACCCGAGCTTCGGCGCGCGACCGTTGAAGCGCGCGATTCAGGATCTGGTCTTGGACGAACTCGCGCTCGAAATCGTCGAAGGGAAAATCAAAGAAGGCGATCAAGTGAAGGTAGATGCCTCAAAGGATCAAATCGTCATCAAATAAACCGCGATGGCGCAGGCCGTCTCTCCCCGCAAAACGCGCGGACCAAGCGACATGGTCGTGAGGCCGGCGCGTTTTGCATTCGCGCGCTCCTCATCCGTCCAACCGCCTTCGGGGCCAATGAACAAAGAAACGGATGACGCCGCGCGCTTTGTATCAAACGTTGAACCACCCGCGTCTAAAAAATACTTCTCGCCCTTGGCCATGTTCAGCGCTTCATCAAAATCAATCGGTTCCGAGACTTCAGGAATTCGTCCGCGGCCCGCAAGTTCAGCTGCCTCTTTGGCGATTTCCTGGAGACGCTCGCGCTTCACGTCTTTCTTGATGGTGCGCTGGGTCACCATGGGAATGATGTTGGAAGCGCCGCATTCGACCGCCTTCTGGACGGCCCATTCAAAATTCTCGCGCTTTAAAATTGCGGCATACAACACCACTTCGCGTTCAGGCTCGGCTTCATTCTTGCGTTCGGCGATCACCATGCCCGCCACCTCCTTTTTGTCGACCTGCACCAATTCGACATCGCGCTCCATCCCCTGGCCGTCGAGCACGGTCACCACTTCGCCGACCCGCAACTTCAACACGCGCAGGACTTGATGCACGACATCGGGATCAGCAAACGAGACCGCATCGCGGTCTCGTTTCAATTGGGAAAAAAATCGATGGACTTTCACATTAGCCCTTCATGGCGCGCTCGATCTCCTTCCACTTACTCATCAGGAATTCACGCACTTCCGGAATTTCCTTGGCCGCGAGATCCTTGGACTTGCCGTAGTACTTCACGACGTCGTCCACGATCTCTTCATACACTTCCTTGCTCATTTCACCGGCGGCATCAAGGCGCTTCATGACCTGCTTTTGCAGGACCATGGCCTTTTTCCGGGCGTCTTTGGTCAATTCCTTGCCCTTCTTCGACTGGAGGAACAATCCTGCGGCCAAACCGAGGATTGCGCCAGCCGCAATTCCCGCACCCACCGCACCGGCGGCAGACTTCTTTTTCGCGAAAGCCATATTCAAATTGTTAAGTGAATGATGTTTTGATTATACGAAGCGGTCGTCCGCATGGCAAACGTCTTTTCCGACTGGTAGGATCGAGGGCATATGCTCGACTTCATCGCCATCGGCGACTCCACCCTCGACGTCTTCCTCCAGATCAGCGAAGCCTCCCTTTCCTGCCAAATCAATAAGGAACAGTGCCTACTCTGTCTCCAATACGCGGAAAAAATCCCGGTGGAGTCGGTCGTTCAAATCCCCGGCGCCGGGAATGCGTCGAATGCGGCCGTGGGCGCCTCCCGCCTCGGACTCCATGCCGCCATCGTCTCCATCCTTGGAAAAGACGAGATTGGAAAAGAGATCGTCGAGGGCTGGAAACGCGAAAAGGTGGATACGCGCTATGTCACATGGGATCCAAAGCGCGGCACGAATTATTCGACGGTACTCAATTATAAAGGCGAACGCACCATTTTGGTCCACGGGGAACGTCGCCAATACCGCCTGCCCAAGCTCGATGGCGCGAAATGGATTTATTACACCTCGCTTGGCCCCGGCCACGAACCGCTTGAACGCCAGATGCTTGCGCATCTGAAGAAACATCCTGCGCAAAAGCTGTGCTTCAATCCGGGAACCAAACAACTCCGCCGCGGCTTACGCTCCATCAAGCCGGTCATCGCGCGCTCGGATGTTTTTATCGTAAATAAACAGGAAGCGGAGCTCCTGCTTGGCGACGGGGAACGCCCGATCCAGGCGCTGCTCGTCAGTCTCAAACACCTTTGCCCCGGCATCGTGGTCATTACCGACGGACCAAAAGGATCGCACGCCACGGACGGACAAACGATCTGGAGCCTGGGCATTTTTGCAGGACCCGTCGTGGAACGCACCGGAGCCGGCGACTCCTATGCCACCGGCTTCGTCTGTGCGCTGTTCATGGGATTGAGCATTCCGGAAGCGATGCGCGTCGGCACGGCCCAAGGCTGGAGCGTAGTGCAATACATCGGTCCGCAAAAAGGCCTGCTCACGCGCGCAAAAGCAAAAGCCGCGCTCAAAAAATTCTCCAAAGTAAAAGTAGCTTCCATGCCGGTGATGGCGACCTAATATGAAACCCCACGAATTCTTATCCCGCATGCTCTTCGAGTTTTCGTATTGGCATGCCATCCAGGGGACGCCGTTCAAGCCGCAAGCGTATGAACTCGCCAGCGAAGCCGTGATGGGTCTCGGCGGTGATATACAAAAGAAATGGAAGGCGGGCGGCGTAAAAGCCCTGGACGGCATTCCGGGCATCGGGGCGCATATCGCGCTCAAGCTCGATGAGTATTTCCGTACGGGCCGCGTAAAAGAATACGACCAGCTCAAACGCAAATTCCCGGTGGATATTTGGGGATTGTCCCGCATCGAGGGGCTGGGCCCGAAACATATCGGCCAACTCTGGAAGGAGCTCAAGATCGCGAACATGGACGATTTGGAGTTCGCGATCGAACACCACAAGCTCGCGAAGCTGAAAGGCTGGGGGGCGAAATCCGAAGAAAAGCTTGCCCGCGGAATCGCCCTGCTACGCAGCTCCACCGGACGCCATCCCCTGAAAAAAATCCTGCCGCTCGCCGACAAAATCGTCGCGCATCTCAAAAAAATAGAAGGCGTGAAGCATTGCGTCTATGCGGGATCCCTCCGCCGCAAAAGAAAAGACGTAGGCGACATTGATTTGATCGCTACGTCTTCCGATCCAAAATCGGTGATGGAGGCATTCGTATCCATGCCCGAAGTCGAAACGGTGCATGAAGTCGGAAAAACTCGCTCGTCCGTCCGTTTGAACATGGGCATCGATGCCGACCTGCGCGTCGTGCCGGACAAAGTCTTTGGATCCACGTTGCAATACTTCACCGGCGATCGCCGCCACAACATTTTATTGCGTGAACGCGCCATCAAACAGGGATATAAGCTGAATGAATACGGACTGTTCAAAGGTGGGAAGCTCGTTCCCGCCCCGACCGAAGACGATATCTACCGCGTCCTTGGCTTAAAGACGCCCCCGCCGGAAAAACGCTTGGGGAAGGATGAGTTTGAAGCCCGTTGACATTTCGTTATTTTTGAGTAGGATGCGAGCGACGCTTTTTCTTGCGTCAGAAAACGAGGAAAGATGGACAACAGGAGATGGATGGCGGTCGCGGTTCTCGCGCTCGCCTGTGCCTGCGGCAGCCCGCCGAACACCGGCAACACCGACGGCGGTCCGCGCGAGGACACGGGCGTCCCGATGGACGCCTTCGTCCCGCCGACGGACGGGTTCGTGCCGATGCCGGACACGGGTCCGCCCGGGTGCACGGCCGACGCGCAGTGTGACGACCTGGTGGACTGCACCGTGGACAGCTGCACCGTCGCGACCGGCAACTGCCGCCACGTCGTGACGCCCGCGCTCTGCGCGGCCGGCGAGTCCTGCAACCCGGCGACGGGCTGCGAGATGGGCCGCGCTTGCGCGACCGACGCGGACTGCGACGACACGGACGCCTGCACGACGATGGAGCGCTGCGATCCCGCGGCGCGCGTCTGCACCTTCGTCCCGCTCGACGGCGACGGGGATGGCGATCCGCCCCGCGTCTGCGGCGGCGGAGACTGCGACGACAGCCGCCCCGGGGCCAACTCCGGCGCGGACGAGGCATGTAACAGTCTCGACGACAACTGCGACGGCGTCATCGATGACGGCTTCGACCTCATGACCGACGACGCGAACTGCGGCCGCTGCGGCATGGTCTGCCGGGACGGCCTCAGCTGCTCTGCGGGGCTGTGTCAGTGCGACGACGCATCGCTTACGCGCTGCGGAAGCTCGAGCGCGCCGTATTGCGTCGACACGGATACGACGCCGACGGACTGCGGAACCTGCGGGCACGCCTGCCCCGGTGCCTGCGCGGCCGGCATGTGCGTCTGTCCCGGCGGCCAGACCTATTGCGGGTCGGCCTGCGTGGACACTTCGACGAATCTGTTCAATTGCGGGAGCTGCGGTAACGCGTGTCCCACGGGTCAGACCTGCAATGCAGGAACTTGCGGATGCCCGGGAGGAGGTACCGTGTGCCCGTCCTCCAGCGGAGGCACTTCCTGCGCAAACACCGCAGCCGATGAGGCCAACTGCGGGAGCTGCGGTAACGCCTGCGAATTCGACATTCGGGGCGTGACCGAAGTCTGCCTGAGTGGAACCTGTACGGCCTGCGGAGAAGTCGGTGAAGTCTGCTGCGATGGCGACCCGTGGACCAGCTTCGACTGTCTCGGCGAGTTCACGACCTGTCTCGGTGGAATGTGCCGCGCCTGCGGAAGGCCCGGGCAGCCGTGCTGCGAACGCAGCATCTGCGAGCGGGGTGTGACCTGCGACGGCTCCAACACCTGCATCGGAACCATCTGCGGAGCCGTCGGAGAGCCGTGTTGCGCCGGCTCCGCATGCGATCCGGGCGGCGTCTGCCTCAGCGGAATGTGCCGCACGGCCCGCGACTGCACGTCGAGTGAGTGCGATCTGTTCACGGGCGGCTGTCCCGCCGGACAGGCATGCTACGTTACGAACGTCGGAACCGGTCTAGGCGTCGAGTGCCGCCCCATCGGTGCGGGAACGGGTACGGACGGAAGTCCGTGCACGAGCATTCTCGACTGCCGATACGGGTACGACTGTAATCCGTTCGAGAACCTCTGTCGCGAATTCTGTTGCGACGGTGATGCAAGCACCTGTCCTTCCGGACAGACCTGCATCAGGTACGTGGGGAGCACAGGGACTCCCACCGGCATCGGCTTCTGCGCTGCTCCCTCCCCCTGATAGGACCCCCTCGGGTCCTTTTTTCTTACTTCACCTTCATCTTCAGACGTCCGAACCATTTTTTCGCATTCGCGTTGCGATGAGGACACCCGGGCCAGCAACAAGGTCGGCGGTCTCCCTCTTTGAGCTGAGAGAGGGTTCGCTCGACGTGTTCGCGTCGCGTTTTCGGCAACTTCACGTAGGTAACCCAACAGATCCACTCATTGCGCGCGAGCGGCGTAAGGTCATTCCATTTTGCGAGCGCCTTGGGATCGGAAGTTAATGCTTTCCGTAAATCCGCTGGCACCGTGTGCACTACGCCTGTGGCAATTTTTTGTGCGGTCTTTGGCATATGGTTATTTTCGTAAAATCTTCTCCATGACCTTTCCCTTTGCCAGTTCGTCGATGAGCTTATCCATGTAACGGATTTCCCGCATCGTTGGTTCTTTGATGTCTTCCACCCGGACACCGCAAACCACCCCCGTGATCAAAGACCGGGCTGGATTCATTTTTGGCGCTTCCGCAAAAAATGTTTCAAGGTCTACCTCCTTCTTTATCTGCGATTCCAACTGCTTCTGACTATACCCCGTCAACCAGCGAATCGTTTCATCGACTTCCGATTTTGTGCGATCTTTTTTCTCGGCCTTGGCGATATACATCGGATAGATACTCGCAAAACGATAGGCATAGACCCGCTGCAATGTCTTCGCGTCTGGTTGCTTCATACTCTCGTCCACTTTAACACAAAAGCCCCCGCATTGCGGGAGCTTTCTGGTGATGGTGCCCCGAACAGGACTCGAACCTGTACACCCTTTCGGGTTAGGGATTTTAAGTCCCCCGCGTATACCATTCCGCCATCGGGGCGCGGGCGTATTGTTAACGATTTTTGAGCGCCGCGTCAACGATAGCGCCGGCGATATCCATCCCTGTCGCACGTTCCAATTCGGCAAACCCCGGATTGGCATTTACTTCAATCACCAAAGGACCATTGGCAGTTCGCAGCAAATCCACGCCCGCAACTTCACACGCAAAGACCTTTGTGACGGACAAGGCCAACTCACGCTCGGCATCGGATAAAACCGTGGCCGTCCCGACGCCGCCAAGCGCCGCATTGGCGCGGACATCTCCCACGGGCGCGCTTCGCTCCATCGCGGCCAAGGCCTCCCCGTGCAAGACGAATACGCGCACGTCTTTGCGACCGGCTTCAGCCACAAAAGCTTCGATGATGGCTGGATTTCCATCCGATACGCCGAGGTAATCCACGATGGGCTGGAGCGTCTCGGCATTCTCCGCATAAAAGACGCCGATGCCATGCGTCCCAAATGGCGTTTTCACGATCACGGGAAATTGAAGCGTCTGCGCCGCCTCGAGCGCGTCCTGTTTGCGCTTGGCAATGGCCCAACGCGGCATGGGCAAACCAAGCTGCGACAAAAGAACATGCTGCGCGAGCTTGTTCTTGGTACCCGCGATATCCGCTCCCCCATTCAAGACGCGGCAGCCACTCTGGATTAACAATAAAGGAACATGCGCATGCAGGCTCGGCTCTTCGATAAAGTTCGGGCGATAAATGAGCGCATCAAACCCGGCAAACGGCTTTCCCAAATACTTCACCTCGATGCGGTCGGAAACATGCTGGAAAGAAAAATCCGGCGCATACAAACGCGCGCTCTCATGGCCGCGTTTTTGGATGGCCTCTTCCAAACGCTGCGCTCCGGTGGCGACTTCGCCGCGCGGTTCGCTCGAAATCAAAATACCGATCTTCATGGAGTTTCCACGACCTTAGCCGATGCTTTGCGCGCACGCCACCACTCAACCAAAGCCGGCAAAAGTGAGACGATGATAATGCCCAGAATCACCAAACTGAAATTCTTTTTGACGACCGGAATATTCCCGAACACATATCCTCCGAGCGTAAAGATTGATACCCACAAAACGGCGCCTACGACGTTATAGAGAGCGAAACGCCGGTAATCCATGCGTGCGATGCCGGCCGTAAACGGGGCGATGGTGCGCATGATCGGTACGAAGCGCGCGAGCACGATCGCTTTGGCTCCGTACTTCTCGTAAAACCGGGTCGTCTTCTCCAAATGCTTCTGATTCACATATCCGGAGAGCGGGCCTTCGAGGAGCTTCAATCCCATCTCGCGCGCGATCCAGTAATTAAATGCGTCACCGGCGATGGCGGCGACCAGCAATACGATAAGCAAGGTCGGAAGATTGAGCGCGCCCAGGGCCGCAATCGAACCGGCCGCGAACAAAAGCGAGTCCCCCGGCAAAAAAGGCGTGACGATCAGTCCGGTTTCACAAAAAATAATGGCAAGGAGGATACCGTACGACCACATCCCGGCCGAAGCGACGATTTGCGACAAATGCCGGTCCAGATGGATGAAAAACGAGATGATTTGGAACATGCGAGCCATCCTATCACAGCCGCTTCGCAGGGCCAGGGCCGGCATGTTAGGATCGTATCGAACAATTATGGAACAGGAACTTTCTTCCCTTCCAACCGAGGAACAAAGACTCGTCGCCGCCGAGGAACAGGCCGCCGAGCGCGGCTTTGATGCGGCTTTGCGCCCAAAAACCTTGGGGGAATTCATCGGCCAGCCCGTCGCTAAAGAAAACCTGCGTATCTTTCTTGAAGCGGCCAAAGGCCGGAACGAAGCCTGTGACCACGTCCTCCTCTATGGACCGCCGGGACTTGGAAAAACCACGCTTGCTCACGTCATCGCGAATGAAATGGGGGCGAATATCCGCGTCACCAGCGGCCCGGCCCTGGAGCGCGTGGGAGATTTGGCCGCCATCCTCACAAATCTGGAAGACGGCGATATTTTGTTCGTGGATGAAATCCACCGCATGAACCGTTCGATCGAGGAAGTGCTCTATCCGGCCATGGAAGACTTCGCGCTCGACATCGTGATCGGCAAAGGACCGACCGCGCGCACGTTACGTTTGGATTTGAAGCGTTTTACCTTGATCGGCGCGACGACGCGTCTCTCGCTTTTGTCCGCTCCCCTGCGTGACCGCTTCGGCGCGCATTTCCATTTGGATTTTTACGGCCCCGACGAAATGCGCGAAATTCTGCGCCGCTCCTCGCGCCTCCTCGAACTTTCCATGGAAGACGCGCCTCTCACGACCATCGCCGGGCGCTCGCGCCGCACGCCGCGCATCGGGAACCGCCTTTTGAAGCGCGTCCGTGACTATGCCCAAGTCATGGCCGGCGGCGCGATGGATGACGGCGTTGTCGATAAAGCCCTGAATGCGCTCGAAATTGACTCATTGGGCCTGGATGAGGCGGACCGTCGAACCCTTTTGTCGCTCATTGAGAAATTCAACGGCGGACCCGTGGGCTTGACCACGCTTGCCGCCGCCACGGCCGAAGAAGTCGAAACGCTGGAAGACGTGATCGAACCCTTTTTATTGCAGCTCGGACTCATTGCCCGCACCCCGCGCGGCCGCATGGCCACGGAATTCGCCTATAAACATCTCGGCTTCACGCCTCCGGAGCGCCAGGGTACACTAGGGACATGATTCCGCTTGGGTATTTCCTCATTGCTTGGCTTGTCCTGGTCGCGATTTTTGCGCTCATGGCTTTCGTCACCGTCATCATGAATGTCCGCTATGGACTCTCCGGATTGATGACCTACGTAAGCACCGCGATATTCCTCATCGTGGTTTGCGCCGTCCTCTTCGCGACCGGCGGGTATCTCGCCACGGTGGACTGGTCGCAAGAAGCGGACATCGTCCCCTCGTCAGAGGCTGTCTACGAATTATGATCGACCTCCATCGCCTGCCAAATCCGGTCCGGGATGAAAAGGTTATCCATGTTTTGCGTCGCCATCCCATCACGCTCTTCGTTTGGTTTTTGGGCGTTCTGTTCCTCCTCGTCGGTCCGTTTGCCGTGTGGGGACTAATCTCCTACGCGCAACCGGAGCTCCTGGAAAGCCAATACACGACCGCCCTCATTATCATGGGCGGCTCGGCCTTTTTCTTGTTCGCCTGGCTCTTCCTCTTCCAGAACTTCATGGACTACTACCTGGATATCTGGATCGTAACGACCAAACGCGTGCTGAATATCGAACAAACCGGCCTCTTTGCGCGCACCGTTTCCGAACTGCGCCTCTACCGCATCCAGGACGTGACCTCCACCGTGAACGGCTTTATCCATACCATCCTGGATTTCGGCGACATGGAAATTCAGACCGCCGGCGAAAAGACGCGTTTCATTTTTGAACAAATCCCGCACCCGACGCGCGTCAGCAAATCGGTGCTCGAATACGCCGAGCTCGATCGCAAAGAACACCTCGATGAAGCCGTCGAACAATTCGGCATGCCCGATCATCCAAATATGCCGGCTCCGGCCAAACATTAACCTATGAAACCCCTGTTCCCCGTCCGCCAAACGCCCGGCCTCTGCGGCCCGGCCACGCTCAAAATCCTGCTCCAGCACCATGACAAAGAATATTCGGAAGATGAACTCGCCAAACTCTGCAAAGTGACGCCGGATACGGCCACGAGCCACGACAAAATCATCGAAGGCGCCAAAGCCGTGGGCGGCACGGTCGAAACCAAGACCGGCGGAACCATCGATGACCTGCGCAAATACGTCGAAGACGGAATTCCGGTCATGGTCGGATGGAAAAACCAGCTCGGCGACCACTACGGCGTCGTATACGAAATCGGCAAGCTCAAGGTCTTCATGATGGATCCGGAAACCGAATCCGGCATCCGCATCCTCCCGATCGCCGACTTCGAAGAGATGTGGCACGACACCCACGCGGGCGAAAAAACCGAACGGTGGATGATGGCGGTCACGAATTTCAAAGGGTAAAAAAAAACGGCCCGCTCACTCCAATCGAGGCGGGCCTTTTTCTTTGGCGTTGAGGTACTGGTTGGTCGCATGGCCCAGATACCAGGCCGCGATGCCAACGAAACCGATATCGTCGAGCCAGCCGAGGACGGGGGCAAGGTCGGGCACGAGATCAACCGGCCAAAGCAGGTAAACGAGCGAAAGGACGGCCAAGGCCTTAGGCTTCCAATTCGTCTTGGAATCCCGCAGATAGGCCCAGATGCCTGGCAGATTCGGGATGAATCGGTGTCGGGTCATGGCGCGAGCTTATCACAGGTCGCGTATCACGTGATACATTCGCCGCATGCTGGAACGCCTATCGGATCTGTGGCCCTTTCTGGCCGTCGCAACCGGCATCGCCACCCTTCCCTTGCTCTTGAATGTCCTGCGCGGCTTCCTGGACCGCAGGCTGGTCGGCGACGTATTTAACGTGGCCGCCGTGATTACCTGTCTGGCCACGGGCCAATGGGTCACGGCCGCCTGTATCGTCGCGATCGCCCATCTGGGAGCCTTGCTCGAACGGGAAGCCGTAACGCGTGCGGGACACGACGCACGCGCCTTCGCCGAAGCCCAACCCCTCACCGCGACGCGCGAACGTCACAAGCAAACGGAAGAAGTAAAAACTGAAGGGCTCTCGATCGGGGATATCTTGATCGTGCAGCAGGGCCAGCGCATTCCCGTTGATGGCGTCATCATCCAAGGGACGGCCCATGTCGACCAATCCACACTAAGCGGTGAGATAAAACCCGTAGAAAAACTCGTGGGAGACGGGGTCCTGGCTTCAAGCATCGTGAAAGCCGGGCACATCAAGCTCCGGGTCACGCGGACGCTCCAAGGTTCCGCGATCGAACGCATCCTCTTTTTACTGCAAGACGCGGGCCGTCATCCGGCGCCGGTGGAACGTGCGGCGGAACGGTTGTCAGGATTGGTTCTTGTCGGGATGGGTTTGGCGGGATTGGCCGCATGGCTTCTTCTCCGGGATGCAAACCTGATGGCCGCGTGTTTCTTGATCGCGGGCGGAGACGCGCTTGCGCAAACGGTCAGGCTATTGATCGCAACCACGCTCGCTAAAAGCGCGCGGCGCGGCGCGGTCATCAAACACGGCCGCTGGATCGAGCCTTTGGCCGAGTTGAATGCCATCACCCTGGAAAAAACCGGGCTTATGACGCACGCCGATTTGCATGTCGGCCGCCTTGAACACGACCCGGGCATAAGCGACGCCTTCGTCTGGGAATGCGTGGCCGTGGCCGAAAAGTACTCGGAGCATCCGGCGGGACGCGCGCTCTTCCGGATGGCCGCGAAACATGTCGGCTCCATGCCCGATCCGGACGAATTCCAAGTCTTTCCAAGCAAAGGCGTGCGCGCCATCCTCGCCGGCCATGAAGTCATGGTCGGAACGGCCGAGCTCTTACGCGCCCGCGAAATTTCCTTCGACCAACCGTGGCTCGCCGGATCCACTTCCCCGATTGAAGGGACCGGAAGTGATGTCTTTGTCGCGCTGGATGGCTCCTGTATTGCCCGCGTCCGCCTCCAGGACCGTCCGCGCAACGATATCCGCGAAAGCCTTCAGCGCCTGCGCGAACTCGGCCTCCAAACCCAAATCCTCTTCACGAATGACACGGTGCGCGTTGCCGGATCCTTTGCCCAAGCCATCGGCATCAGCGAGTACCGTCCGTCCATGAATGCCGAGGACACCTGGCATGAAATCGGGCGGCTGGCCCAACACGGAACCGTGGCATTGCTTGGTGACAGTCAGCAGCACGCGCCGGCGCTCGTACGCGCCGATCTAGGCATCGTCCTGAGCCAGGCCGGTCGCGGACTCCATACCGAATCGGCAGGGCTCGTCCTAATGACGGATGACCTCACGCGCATGCCGGAGCTCATCCTGCTTGCACGGAGGACAAAACGGACGTGGAAATACCTCATCCTCTACTGGCTGGCGGCAAACGTCCTGGGGATCAGCTTGGTTTTCCTCAAGGTCCTCGCTCCGCTCCCGGCCGCGATCTTTGCCTTGCTCGTGCTGCGTTTCCCCCTCTTGAATGCGTCCCGCTGGATGGAAAAACGCGCGGCAAGTGGACAAGCCGTGCAAATCGGGGGAAAATAAACGCATGCGTTCCTCGGTCAAGCGCTTCCACAAGCGCGCAAAAGACCATTTCGTTCCCCACAAAGGGAATAATCACCACCCGCATCTCCTGCGGCATCGAAGTTTGATTGGCGTAAGCGCGGCACTAATTGCCGTGAAAGCGTTCGCCTTCCTCATTCCGCTCATGGTTCCCGGCGCCTCGTATGCCGATACCATTCCCGCCGAGCCCATCACGAAAACCGCGATCATTGAACGGACCAATACGGTCCGGGTCGCCCTCGGCATACCGCCCCTGAACGACGACAAACGCCTGACGCTAGCCGCCCAAAAAAAAGCGGAAGACATGGCAGCCGGCGGCTATTTCTCTCACCAATCCCCCCAGGGAAAAACAGCGCTCGACCTAATTCGTACGGCCGGGTATCCCGTCCACTTCGCCGCTGAGAATCTCGCCGTCCACTTCGTGAAGGCGGATGACGTGCAGCAGGGCTGGATGGACAGCCCGACCCACCGCCTCAATATCCTGGACCCGCGGTATAAGGACATCGGGGTCGGGATCGCGAACGGGTATTTTGAACACCAAGAAACCACCTTCGTCGTCGAGCTCTTCGGCAGCCCCATCGACACGAGAGTTGCGCCGGTCGCCTCCATCTCGACGGAAACGCTCATCCCGGGGTCAGACTACGCCGATGATTCCCTCAGCTCTCCGCTTTCGTCCCGTGTCCTGGACAGCTACTCGCGGGAATTCGCTCTCTACGTCATCGCCCTGATTACGGGCCTCATGCTCCTCTCGCTCGCCGTGCGCTTCCGCTGGCAGCATGTCGCTTCCATGTCCCACGCCATGGCCGTCGTCGCCCTCGCTACGGTCCTCATGTTGGTCTAAAAAACTCCCCCGCAGCGCGGGGGAGTTTTTTAGTCGAAGGTGACGTGGGCGGCAGTCTCGGCCGTCGCGCTATAGGAACTCGCGGTATCGATATCTGGACCGAAGGCGTAATTCAGATAGAACGTGTCCGCGATATCGTCGATAAGCAGGTTCCAGTTTGCTCCATAGAGCGTGCGCGCGACGTCCTCCGTCTTTACCCAACGTAATTCGCCGTCGCCAGAGACCGCATACACTTTGTTCAAGGTGGAAAATTTCACCATTTTGATCCCCGGACGATAGGTAACGTTCTTTCCCAACGGATAGGACGAGAGCGTGGCCAGAGAAACCGTTTGAACGCTATCGAAATTGGCATACCAGGTAAAAAAGACTTTGCTATTCGGAAAGGCGTGGCGCTTTCCGTCCGCGCCGATGTAATACACGGCGGTACATGGATGATCGGGGCCCACGCCTTGCGGACATTCCTGCTTCATGAGCGTACGCGCTGATCCGGCGGGAGCGGGCGTCGGAGTCGGGGTTGGAGTTGGTGTGGGGGTCGGGGTCGGAGTCGGCGTCAGACCCGGCGTGCCAAGCGGAGGCTGGTTCTGGAGCGGACCCTCGACCCAAATGGCCGTATTCGGACCGGCCGCCGCGGCGCCGGTCGTATCGCGGCAAAACACGAAGGCAATGCGCGACCCGCCATACGGGAACGTAAATGACTGGCTCGCGACACCGCCTGAGACGTTCATGACACCGACATCTTCAAGATCAACATACAAGTTACAGCTCTGAATGCCGGCCGCAGGTGAAACGGTGGCAGTCAGCATGACGGGCGTATTCACCGTAGCCGTGACCGGACTAACCGGGCTAATCGTCGGGGCGGCCATACTGGCCAAAGGAAACAAAAGTCCGGCAAAGGGAAGAAGGGCGAGGGAAAGGCGTTTCATAATGGGTATATCTTATTCCAAAAACGCAAGGCATCCTAGTCCATGCTAAACTTGTCCAATGAAATCCCAAAAAATGATTTTCGTGCTGGTCGGCCTTTTGGCCGCCGGTTTTCTCGTATGGCTCCTCTTTGATTTCTTCGGCATCCAGGCGCTCTTCATCAACAAAACCGTGGATGAGTCCGTGCCCGGCATCGTGACTTCCACCTCCACCGCTCCGTCGGCGAAACTCCCCGCCGGGTATTCGGGTCCCCTCGTGATCGCGGATGGAACATTCGAACAAGGCGACAGCGCCTATTCCATCAAGGGCAAAGCGACCATCACCGAAGAAAACGGCGTACGCACGCTTTCGCTGACCGACTTTGACGTCTCCAACGGCCCCGATCTGTTCGTGTATCTTGTACGGGCTTCGGATGCGAAAAACCTCACCGTGAAAGACGCGGTCGGAAAAGGAGCGTTCGTGAATTTGGGAGCGCTCAAGGGAAACCAGGGAAATCAAACCTATATCTTGCCGGATGGTCTGGAGCTTGATGGCGAATATGTTGTCAGCATCTGGTGCAAGCGTTTCTTCCGTAACTTTGGCTCGGCTGAACTGTCGTTCCGCGCGTACTAATCGATCGTTTCGTTTGCTTCCATTTCCGCGGTCGGATTGAAGTCGGCCTCGGTATCAATCTCCGTCCCAAAGGTGTAGTTGGTGTAGAAGGCGTCCGGGATATCATCGATCTTCATATTCCACGTTGATCCGTAATAGGCGCGGGCCAGCTCCTCCGTCTTCACCCAGCGCAAGACTCCCCCGCGGGCCACGGCATACACTTTCGGATCAGTGGTGAACTTCACCATGCGCGCACCCGGACGGTAGGTGGCATTCATTCCAAGCATGTATTGGCCCAACCGTTCCGCCGTCACGGCACGCACCGAATCGAAGTTGCCATACCAGGTAAAAAAGACGCGGCTATTTGGGAATGCGTGGCGCTTGCCGTCCGCACCAATGTAATAGACGGCCTTGCATGGGTGATCGGCTGACGCGATCGAGGGACAAACGAGCTTGATCAAGTTGCGCGCATCGATCGCTCCGGCATAGGCCGTCTCTCCGCTCGGCGCGGGAGCGGGAGCGGGCGTTGGAGCCGGAGCCGGCGACGGGCCCCGGCTCGGATACTCGGCCATATATTCCGTATACGAAGACCAGGTCGTGCCCGTGCGCTGGGCGCCCGTTTCGATGAATTGCTGGCCGACCCAACCGCGCGCTCCGTTATGCTCGACGCGATACCAGCCGTCCGTGAAGCCGATGACGTTCACCGTCGCACCGGCGCTCAGCGTCACCAAGATGCTGCTCCCTTCTACGCAGGCTTGATTGCGGAGAAACACGCCGGACTTTACGCGACCTGTTCCCGAATACTGATGGACCGGATCAACGTAGCAATCCCCGGCCAAAGTGACGGCCGGTGCAAGACCAAGCAACAATACGGATACGCCCAACGTGGAAAGAAGTCGTTTCATAATACATTCAAGCATAAACCAAAATCCGACCCCTTGCGAGGTCGGATTTTGTGTTGGGCGAAACGCTTACGCGCGGCGCACGTTGACGGCACGCGGACCCTTGTCCGAGGCTTCCTGGTCGAATTCCACCGCGAAACCCTTGGTGAGTTCAGCGAAGGTCAAACCGTCGATAAGGGCGGTCGTGTGGAAGAACACGTTGTTGGCCTTTTCATCAGCCATGCCTTCCGGAGTGATAAAACCAAAACCCTTCTCATCGTTCTTGCCGGCGATAGTACCCTTCATAGATATAGTCTGGCCAATGCGTAATAACTACGTGGATTTTGCTTCAAATGAGCAATAAAGATCCGTCGCATTGGTTGCACCCATACCTTACACGAAAATACCAAAATGTCAATCATCGGACCTGAAAAAACCCTATACTTCGATGTACCGAACCCGGCCGACCTAGCCCGTCTCAAGCCTCACTTTGATGCCGTTCGGATGCGTGGGCGCGCTCGTTAAAATCTCCCGCACGACTCCATAGGTCGCTTTTCCGGTGGGCTGGTCCTCTTTCGTGACGATGGCCACCCTTAGCCCGGGGTGGATGTCTGCGCGAATCGTGCCGTCCATCATGAGCTTGCTGTCTTTAAGGAGAAGGTTGGACCTCACCAACGATGACTTCACCGCTCATGCTCGCATGGATCGAGCAGGAATACCCAAAGCGTCCGGCTCCGCTGAATGTTCGGCTATACGTCTGACCCGGCGCCAGCGTCCCAGAATCCCAAACCAAAGGACCATTCCGGAGACCTCTGGTTGTGTGGTTGCCGGTGCCGACATTCTTCCAGACCACCGTATCCCCGGCATTGATCGCGATGATTTGCGGGCTAAAGGCATTGTCTTTGATTTCGACCGTGACCGTCTTGGGTTTTACCGTCGTTCCGGAGGGACGGGGCTTGGGAGCCGGTTTCGGAGCGGGCGTCGGAGTCGGAGTCGGCGCGGTCGAAGTCGTTTCCTGGGTTGGCGCAGCCGGAACCTGTTCCGCAGGAACCCGTGGCCCCGGGGCCGGAGTAAAACACCCCTGCCCCATGAGCATCATGGCGAGGCCGGAGAGAAGAACGGGATGATACCGCCTATTGAATCGCATAGAAGTAATCACTTATTTTTTATACGCTTGCGAACAAGATACCACAGGAACACCGGCCACATGAGTCCCTCATGCCCTTGGATTAAACCAAAGTCCCGGCGTTTGATAGCATGAGTCTATCTATGCGCCGCCTTCTCTCTTCCGCGATCACCTGCCTTGCTCTCGTAGGAGCGCTTATTCCCTCAAAAATGACCTTGGCCGCTCCCGCCGCAGGATCCCTGATCAAGATCCCCTGCCCCGCAAACGCCTCCGTCGATCACCCATGCAAAGCCGTATATTTCTATGGGCATGACAATCGCCGTCACGCGTTTCCAAATGAAAAAGTCTTCTTCACTTGGTATGCCGACTTTTCAACCGTGCAGACCGTCAGCGCCTCATTTCTCACCTCGATAACGCTTGGCGGGAATGTCACCTATCGCCCCGGAATAAAGATGGTGAAATTCCAAACCCTGAACAATGTCTATGCCGTCGCCCTGGGCGGCGCATTGCGCTGGATAAAAACCGAGAATGCGGCCGCTTCGTTGTATGGCATCGACTGGAACAAGAAAGTGGATGATATTCCGGACACATTCTTTACGGATTACCGCTTCGGCTCGGATATCGTCATTACGGACGACTATGACAAAAACGCGGAAATCACGGCCGCGCCGACCATCGACCAGAACTTACCGAGCACCTCGAAATCGGAAAGAGTCACCACAAGTCGCGGCACCTTTGATGCCGAAATTATCACTCTACAAAAAAGCCGCTTCGACCTGCTTACAGACACCGGGGATACCGGTGATTGTTCCAATAATTGCACGGTCAAATCACTTTCAGAATACGTAGCGGAAAATACGGCCACCATCGGCATTCACGGGACGTATTTTTGCCCGACGGAATATCCCGACTGCGCGGGCAAGACGAATACCTTTCATGGACCCGTCTATAATAACGCCGCCCGCATGCTCATGAATGCGGATGACCTACCCATTCACCAAGGCCCCATGGTCGCCACAACGAAGGATGGACGCTACTTCTATTTCCATCGAACGAATGAATTCGGGAATTCCGTTTCGGCCTTTGAAACCGCGCATGCGGCAACCCTTAGCGGGGCATTGGCCAACTATCCATCATTGGTTGAAAACGGAACGATCATCGTCGAGAGCGAGGAGCGATTGGCCGAAACCAATCCAACCGTGAAAAGCATTCGCGGAAGTCTAGGCTTTAACGATCGCTTCGTATATCTCGTGATTGTACGGAATGCGAATGTGACCGACCTTGCCTATGTGATGCTGGCTCTGGGTGCCACGTCGGCCCTCAACCTCGACGGCGGCGGAAGTGCGGCGCTATGGTACGAGGGCGCGTATACGTTCGGCCCTGGCCGGTCCTTGCCGAACGCAATTCTTTTCAAGCAAAAATAACCCGATCAGCTACTCCCCTTTTTCCGCATTCCACGCATCAAGCCCACCCTCGAGAAATTCGATATCATACCCCTTTTGCTTCAATTCCCTTGCCACGATCTCGCAACGGGTTCCGGATTTGCATACGGTAACGATCTTTTTGTCTTTCGGCAGCAAACCCTTGCTCGCTTCGACAAAGACTTTTCCCATCGGCACGTTTTCTGAGCCGGGTATCGCTCCGCTTAGATCAAATTCTTCTTGTTCGCGCACGTCGAGGACTTTGACTTCGTTGTTTTGGAGCTTTGTCTTTAATTCAGTGGCTTTCATAAAAGGAAAAAATTATATCAGACAACATACCACAAGTACGAAACGGAGACTCCCAAATAGCCCCTAATCTAGGCCATTTCTTCTATGGCCTTGTTTAAGCCATTTTGCCTTAACATAGCGATAAAATAAGGCCTTTACGATTGACAAAAGGCCCAAAATATGGTTTAATGCTCGGTCATGATTTGAGACCCATCGTCTCCAAATCAGGGCAAACCCTATGAACACCATCAAAAACATTTCCCCGTTTACGGAAATCCAGCGCAAGGCTCTTGCGGCTCTTACGTTGGTCATCCTCTTAACGAATTCCCAAGTGGCGAGTGCCGCCTATGTCGCTCCGGTGACGCAGGCTGAGCCGACCACCATGACCGCGATCCAACCCGAAACCGAAACCGTTCCGGTCATTGAACCGACGGTCCAGGAAGTGTTGTTGAACGTTTGTGAAGCCAACGGCTACGGCGTGGACTGTGCCAAGACGCTCTTGGGTATGCTCTGGACCGAATCCTCGAACCAGTCGACCGTCATCGGCGACAACGGTAAGGCCCGCGGTTACTTCCAGATTCACTATAAGCTCCACAAGATTACGTCCGCCTGTGCGGAAGACCTCGTGTGTGCTGCCAATTGGACGATTAACTACTTGGAACGCAATAGCTATCCGAAGTACGTGAACTACGCCATTCAGTGTCACAATGGTTGTAATGCCAATAATGGCTACGTGAATAAGGTGCAGCGCTATGCGAAGCAGTTCTGGAATCAGCCGCTTGCGGTTACCCAGGCCGCTCCGATTGAGCTCGCCATGAAATAAGAAAAACACCCCTGCTTCGCGGGGGTGTTTTTTTGGTCGCCTTACTTCGCTCCGAAGAAGCCGAGCCGTCCGACCAGGCTTAAGTAGATTGTGGCGAGGATAAAGAAGATGATGAGACCGACCAAGATCGCTTTTTGCGATCCGATCTTTGGCGCAAGTATTGCAACGGCGATCATATACGGAATCCAAGAGACAATTGTTCCGATCAAGACGAGCCACGCATGTTGGGCCACAGCCGCTCCCCCTCTGCTCTCCCCAATAAAGAAATAAGCGACGAGTGTAAAAACGGGAATGAGCGTGGCGAAGCCCGAAAGAAGGCGGGAGTTACTGTTTTCAAATGCAACGATCACGGTCGTGACGATCCCTCCGGCGAGAAAATAAACGGCATATTCCTTCAATAGGTTCCACATAGTTGTTATGACGATTTTTTTAGCACGGCTTTATATACGGCAAGCAATCTCTTGCTGATCGTTTTTGAATTAAATCTCCGCGCCGTCTCTTGAGCCATCTCAACGAGTTGCAGCCGCTCTTCTTTTGGGAGATGCAAGACGTACTCGATCGCCCTCTTCCCTTCTTTTTGTGAGTGAACCAAAAAGCCGTTTTTCCCGTTTTGGATGATCTCCGGCGCGATACCAACCGGGTAGGTTATAGGAATCAATCCTTGTGACATGCCCTCGACGAGGCTCAGGGAGAATCCTTCGTATCGAGACGTAATAAGCAAAACGCCACCCGCTTTATCGGCCAATAATTCAGGAATTCGTTCCTTCTTGAGATTTGCATGAAAATGATGGTTCCGTAAGTTACTACTACACCAGCTCACCAGCGTCTTATTCGTCGTGATCCCAATCGTGTGCTTCGCTACTGAGGGGAAATGCCTATAGTAATCAATCAACCGATCCAATCCCTTGAGTTTGAGCGTAAACGCGTCGGCGCCGATGCGTCCCAAAAAAACCAATGAAGGTTTCTCGGATAAAACGACAGAACGGCGCTTGAACCAGTAATCCTCGATGGCATTTGGGACAACATGCACCTTTTCGGAAGATACTCCCGCTTCCAATAAATCTTTTTTTACGATTTCTGAAGTGGCAATGACGGCATCCGCACGCAAAGCGACGAGCTTTTCGATTTCTGCCACATCCTTCAAGGGGCGGCGAGTACGGACATTCAATTCGTGAATCGCGCCGCCCTCTTTCAGATCAAGCCAAATATCACGGAGAGCAGGTTCCAAATCCTTCGCCAGGGGAACCGCTTTCAGAAAGCCCCATGAGGTAGACCCAAAATGGCTGACCACAGGAATTGAGAAAGGTAAAAACGCGAGCGGTGTATAGGTCGTCCCTTGGATCAGGTCGTATTTCAACACCTCGTCCTTATGCTCGAGAAGCGAATAAAAAAATAAGACATTGCTAATCCCTTTCAGATGGAGAGGCGCGTCAAGCAACGGATTCTTCGGATAAAAGCTCTTTACCCGAACACCAGATTCGCGCAATCGGCTTGCCATTAGATCATTAATGAAATGCGCTCCTGTTCCAAGCTTCTTATCATTGTGAATGAATGCAACCTTCATGGAGCGACTTTACAGCGTTCGCGCGCCTCCATCAACCATCTAAAACAAAACTCGAACCCTTACGAGTTCGAGTTTTGGTGGGGTGGCTAATGGGAATCGAACCCATGATAACGGGACCACAACCCGCTGTGATAACCTCTTCACCATAGCCACCACGAAGCTTTTGGCGGGAGTGTTATACCCCATTTTTTCCCCTTTGGCAAGGGGTTCTACTTCTTTCCCAAGGCCTCGAACGCTTTCATGATTTCGATCGGTAGGGCGAACACAATGGTATTGCTCGCGTCGCTCGAAATGTCATTGATGGAATTCAGCGTACGCAAGTGAACCGCGATCGGACTTGCGGAGAGGATTTCTGCCGCGTGCTTCAAGTTTTCCGCAGCGGCGATTTCACCTTCGGAGTTAATGATGACCGCGCGGCGCTCGCGTTCCGCTTCCGCCTGCTTCGCGATGGTGCGGACCATGTCGTCCGGAAGCTGGATGTCTTTCAATTCAACCGTCTGCACTTCGATTCCCCAATTGGTCGTATGGCTCGCCACTAATTCCTTGATGCGTGCGGAGGCTTGGTCGCGATCAGACAAAAGCTCATCGAGCGTAAGTTCACCGATCACGTTGCGCATGGTCGTCTGCGCGAGCTGCGAAACGGCATTCCAAAAATTCTCGACTTCCAACGTGGCGCGACCGGCATCGACAACACGGTAATAAATGACGGCGTTAATCTTACACGACACGTTGTCCTTGGTGATGGCGTCTTGGTACGGCACATCCACAGCTTTGATACGGATGTCGACCTTGGTCATGGACTGAATGACCGGGATCACGATGCGCCAGCCCGGCTCCACAAGCTTATGGAACTTACCGAACATGAATTTCACGCCGCGTTCATATTGGTTGACCTGGCGGATGGTCGTGAAGAACGCGATCACAACGACCCAGAACAAAATAGTGTAGAGAATTTCCATATGGACCTAGCCTAGGTCGCCCCGTCTCCCCCGTCAACTAACAAAACCCCGCCCATTCAGGCGGGGTTTTATATGGTGCCCCGGGAGGGAATCGAACCCCCATACGCGGCTTAGAAGTCCGCTGTCTTATCCATTGGACGACCAGGGCATGTTGGGGCGAAAACTACCCCAAAAATTCGGTTTTGTCGAGGGTTACTCCTTCTCGTCTATCGTCTTCCCGTGAAAAGCTTTGTGCACCTCCTTCAGCTGTTGGTTGGTGACGTGGGTGTAAATCTGCGTCGTAGTGATGGACGAGTGCCCGAGCATGGATTGCACACTTCTGATATCAGCCCCGTTCATGAGCAGGTCCGTGGCGAATGAATGCCTGAGCGTATGCGGCGAAACTTTTTTCGGAATGCCGGCCGCCACCGCATAATACTTCACCAATCTCTCGATGGAGCGAGGGGTGATCGGCCCGACCTCCTTATTCGATCCTTCCACCGGAGCCGCCCGGTCATGTCTCACGAACATGTGCGGTGATTCATCCTTGCGCATCTCCAAATAATTCTTGAGGGCGTGTCTTGCCTGGTTCGATAAAAAAGCCACGCGCGTCTTATCGCCTTTGCCGCGCACCGTAAATTCATCGCGCTCCAGATTGATTTGATCGCGCTTCAATCCGGCAAGCTCGGATACGCGCATCCCGGTCGAAAAAAACAATTCAAGGATTGCCTTGTCGCGCGCCTTCACGATCGGGGCCAATTCGGATTTCTCAGGCGCTTCAAGCAAGCGCTGCAAATCAGTCCCATCTAAAAACGAAACGTCGCGCGAACCCTGTTTGGCGAGCTCGATCTTTTCCGGCGCCATGGTTTTTACGTCGCGTTTCGCGAGAAATTTCAAAAAAGCCCGCAACGCAATGAGATGGTAATTCTGCGTACTCTTCTTCAACGTCCCTTCTCCCCGGCTTTCCAGGCGGTTCAAATACAAACGATAGTTATGGATGATTTCCTGATCGACCCTGGCGGCATCCGGATCTTCCGCCCATTCGATAAATCGCCGCAAATAAAACTCGTAATTACGGATGGTCAGGGCCGAACGGCCTTTTTCAATTTCAAGATGCTCGAGGAAAGTGCGCAGGTGGGAAGACAGCTTGGCCATGGCCAGATGGTATCAGCCGGCTCCGAGTGTCGCAAAAGGGTTGACATATAACGCATATTCTGATGGGCTGCCCCCGGAGGTGCATCTTGCAAACCTATTCAGACCTGGTCCTTCAGGGATTCGCCGCTCGTGCCCTCCTCGCCATCCTGGACGGGAAGGCGCCGGAGGCAGAACGATCGACCCTGCGGGACTCGAAACAGTTCCCCTACCACGAGGAGGCCCATCCGGACCTGCTCATGATCGAAACGCGCTTCGGACACAACTTCAACATGAGTCAGCGCTTCGTGTTGTACGGTGAGAAGCGCACCAAGGCGCTCTGGCGCATGTCGGTCGACACCTGGTGGAACGAACAAGCGCTCCTGAAACTCGGCGTGAGCCCAACGGACGCGCTCTTCTTCTTCGACGAGGCGCGCAAGCAAGCGTTCCGCCTCGGTCGCGTCACCAACTTCAAGTTCCGCGAGACTCGTCTCGCGGAGCAGCCTGTCGTGAACCTGCACTTCAACGACGGATGCATGGAGCCCGACTTCCAGCGCTTCATCGGCGAGACGTCGGTCAAGGTCCGTATCTACGGCGCGAACGGCAAGGCCGACCAATTCAAGGAACACGAGCTGTGCGAAGCCTACTATCAAGGCGGACGTCTCTGAGACCTACGGGTCTCTTTTTTTATTTCCAAGTTTGACCTGTCCGCGGGGCTATGGCTCCCTATGGAGAGGAGGTCTCCCATGGCAATGCGCCTATTGGCCCTGTCCGCGTTTCTTCTGCCGATGGCAGCCGCGGCTTCGGCCGCGGCACAGCCTTCCTGCGGAGACGCGCCGCGTACCGTCATAGAATATGTCGGCTTCAGCCTCGACGGCGCTGCCGAAGACGAGCGCGCCGAGCTCGCGTCAGCCGTCGGACAGCTGGTCGCGCGTTTCGGCCTGCAGTGCGGCTACCATCTTACGCTGCACGTAACGCGGCGCTCCGGCGGCTACGAAGTCGCACCGCGCGTCGCGTCCCTGACCGACGCCTGCCGCTTCTCGATCCGCGTCCGGGAAGATGGCCGCTTCCGTTCGGCCGGCGGACGGCATCTCCCTGACGCCATCATCGAAGCCGCGGAGCTGGGAATCGAAACCCGCCGACGCGACTGCCGCGATCCATGACCCACGAGGGTCATTTTTTTATTCCGTCTTTCGCTTCTTCAAAACGGCCCACGGAGTCTTCAACAAAATATAGAGATCGAGTTGCGGCGACCAATTTTCGATATACCAGGCATCGAGCCGTACTTCATCTTCAAAATCCAAATCCGAACGGCCGCTCACCTGCGCCATTCCCGTAATGCCCGGCTTGATGGCCAGCACGCGGCGATGGTGCGGCTTATATTTGTTCACTTCCTCCGGCAAATGCGGACGCGGCCCCACCAAACTCATCTTGCCCATCAGCACGGAAAACAATTCCGGCAATTCGTCAATGGACCAGCGGCGGATGAATTTTCCCATGCGTGTAATGCGCGGATCGTCCTTGATCTTAATAAGCGGCCCCTGACGCACATCCAGATGCTTCAACTGCTTATACCGCATCATATGCGTATGCGGATGCATCGAACGGAACTTGAAATAACGGAACGGAATGCCGCGCTCCCCCACGCGCTTGGGCGGCGTATCGTCATCCAATTTGTAAAAGATGGGACCGCGCGAATCGATCTTGATCAGGATGGCCGTCACGATGAGGAGCGGCGACAAAAGGAGAAGCAGCAGGCTGGAAACGGCGATATCGAACAGGCGCTTGAAGATGCGTCCCCAGCCATCCAACGGCGTGCGCTTCACTTGGAGCACCGGGATGCCGCCCGTCGTATCCATTTCGACGCGCGTGAAAGTCGCGGAAAACAAGTCCGCCAGATAACGGAACTCCAGATGGTTTTCTTCGGCAAATGCGATGAGATCGAGCGCGGTCTCCCGGTCCAATTCCGGATCGGCGAGTAAAATCACGTCGAGCTTCCCTTTACGGCAAAGCGAAACCATTTCTTTGCGCGCGGCTTCATTCCACGTCTTCAGGTGCTTCTCGATGGTGATGCCAATCCAGGGCGCATCACGATACAAACGTTCCAAGTCATCCGACGTTTCGGAATGGCCGACAATCGCCATGCGCTGGTGGCCGATATGCGCGCGCAACAACTGCTTTCGCACGAGGTGCAAAAACAAACGACAAAAACTCACGTACAAAATCGCGAGACCCCACACGGCCAGGATTAAAAAACGGGAGGTCTGCCACTCCAGCCGGAAGAACACGGTCGCGATCACGAGCATCGCTCCGGCCGTACAAGCGAGCACGACGCGTCCCAGCGTATTCCAGGCGCGGCGGCGGTACATTGAATACAAACCGGCGAGCGCGAAGAGCACCATCCAGACCAAGGCGAAGAATACCGAGGCCGCGAGCCAGCGATCGAATGAAATCTCGGTGAGGATCGGTCGGATCTCGGTGAAGAAACGCGAGTAACGAAGCGCGTACGCGGTCACGGCCGCTGCGACCAACGCCAAAAAATCGAGCGGAAGGAGGAGAAAAGCAAAGGTCAGGTCGAGCCTGCGCATACGCGGACAAGTATATCACTCTCCGACCCTTGACGGGTGGATGCGACAACGGCGTGCACGCTCGCTAGATTGGGTGCATGCCAACGGCTGTGGAACCGATCCGCGTCGAGGCGCGACATTCGCCGCGCCGTATCGCGCTCGTCCACGACTATCTCGTGCAAGACGGCGGAAGCGAGCGCGTACTCCTCGCGCTGCACGAACTCTATCCGCGCGCGCCCATCTACACGTTGTTCCATAATCCGGAACGGACCCATGCCGGCTTCAAGCATGCCGATATCCGGGCCTCGCATCTGAACAAACTCCCGTTCGCCCGCAAGCGCTATCAGTGGTATTTGCCGTTCATGGCTTCAGCGATCGAATCCTTCGACCTGACCGGCTTTGACTTGGTCGTTTCTTCCTCCTCCACGTTTGCCAAAGGCGTCATTGCCGCGCCCGAAGCCCTGCACGTCTGTTATTGCCACACGCCGACGCGCTTTCTCTGGCAGGAACGCAATGACTACGTGAACGAACTCCCCCAGCCCAAACTCGTTAAACGCATCCTCCCGGCATTTTTGCACCAGCTCCGCCAATGGGATGCGATCGCGGCGCGCCGGCCCGACCTCCTCATCACCAATAGCCGCACCTCGCAGCAGCGCATCCGCCGCTATTACCAACGCGATGCGGAAATCATCGCGCCTCCCGTGGACGTCGAGCGTATCCCCTTCACCACCAAGCCCGGGACCTATTGGCTCACCGGCGGCCGTCTCGTCGCGTACAAGCGTTTTGATCTGGCCGTGCGCGCATTCGCCAAGCTGAATGTCCCGCTCAAGATTTTCGGCGAAGGCCCGGAAATGGAAAAGCTGAAAAAAATGGCCGGTCCCAAAACCGAATTCCTTGGCCACATTACGGACGAAGCCAAAATCCAACTCTTCCGTGACGCCATCGCGTTTTTGCATCCGCAAATCGAAGACTTTGGCATTACCGCCGTCGAGGCCATGGCGGCCGGACGCCCCATTATCGCCTTTGGCCAGGGCGGCGCGGCGGAAACGGTTTTGAATGGCGTCACCGGCACGTTTTTTGAAGTGCAGTGCTGGGAAGACGTCGGTAATGCGGTCTTGCGTTTTGATCCGGCGCGCTTTGATCCGCGCAAAATCCGCCAGCATGCCGAGACCTTTGGCAAGCCACGCTTCCTGCAGCAAATAAAAGAACGTCTCGACCGTGCCTGGACCGAACATCAGCGCGTATGAAGGTGTTGATGGATGGCCGGCCGCTCCTGCGTCCCTGGATGGGCGGCGTTCCGCGCCTCACCTCATTACTCGTCCCGGCGATCCAGCAAGCTTTGACTCCGGATGAACTGGTCACCGTCGTGACCGGACTTGGTACTCAAAGGCCCATCCCCAATAAAATCGTCGCTTTTCTCACATGGACTGGCCTCTTCTCTTTTGATCGTTTGTTCCATGAACAAAAAGCGGATGCATTATTTTTGCCGAACTTGGAATTCGTCGGTCGGCCCCAGCTCCCCTACGCCCTGCTCGTACACGACTTATCTTTTTTGATTGAGCCGCGCTGGTTTGGATGGAAATCGCGTCTCTGGCACCTGCTCGTGAAGCCGCGCCAACTCATCCAAAACGCCGCGCATCTCTTCACCGTTTCCAACACTTCAAAACAAGACTTGATGCGTCTCTTGGATATTCCCGCCGAACGCATCACGGTCATTCCGCTCGGCTTGGATGAAACTCCTCCCTCGAATGACACGAGCTACGTGTTACGTGATACGAGATACATTCTCTGTCTTGGCGCGGCCAATCATCGGAAGAATACGGAGTGCGTGATCGCGGCGCACGCGGAACTGATCACGCAAGAAAAATATAAGGACGTGAAGCTGGTTATCACGGGCACGCCCGAGTATCCACGTCCGAGTTACGAAGAACTGTTCGCCCTCATGCGTGACGCCGCCGTCTTTTGTTATCCATCCTGGTACGAAGGGTTTGGCATGCCGCTCCACGAGGCCGCGCGCTTTGGCACGCCCTGCATCGCCTCAACCGCGAGCTCGCTTCCCGAAATCGCTCCGCAGGGAACGCGCTTCGCCTCGCCTGCCAAACCACAGCATTGGCTTGAGGCCATCTGTCAGGCCTTGGACAACCGTGAAACACACCAAACCCAGACCATGCTCTGCGACTGGAACCCGGCTGGCTCGCTTATCGCCCAAAGGCTCAAAGATATCGCTAAAACCTGATATTTTGCTAAGATAAGCCACCAATTTTTGGCTAATCCAGACGGTTTTAGTTAATTGACAAAAAGCCAAAATTATGCTATGATTATACGTTCTTTCAAATGGATGTTTCCCGACTTTTGCGCCTCTTTGGGGCCTGGAAGCCGGGAAGCGTCCACATGTGGCGCTCCAGAAACCTGATCATACGAAGGGGTGGAATATCCCCCGAGGTGCTCAGGATGGATCACGAGGAGACGACCATGACCGAGAAGACGAACCAGTCCAAGACCGCCAAGCGCATCCACGCGAAGGAGATCGCCGAGAGCAAGAAGCGTGCGCACCGCACGCGCGGGCTCGAGGCCCCCAAGCACGGGGGCGGCCAGCGCGAGCTCGCGCAGCGCACCTTCTACGGCGAGGAGCGGTTCGCCGGCATGCTCACCCTCGCCGAGGGGGTGCGCCGCCAGATCAAGCACGTGCCGGCGGAGGGCGAGAAGCCCGCCTACGACCACGTGAAGCACATGAACGTGGACATCCACCTCCGCGACGGCGTGAAGCCGGACGAGAAGGGCGAGATCCACGGGATGATCGAGGTGAAGGTCCGGGAGATCAAGCCGCGTCGCGAGAGCGACGGGGACAAGATCAACTACTACCTCTACATCAACGTCTTCCCGCTCCGCGACGGGGCGAAGGCCAAGAAGATCGTGACCCTCACGCGGTTCTGCCGCGACGAGAGCGCGTTCGACACGGTCTACGTCCCGCACGCCGGCCAGAAGGTCGAGCAGGCCAGCATCTGCGTCGGCCCGCTGCCCGAGGCTCCCACTGCGGGCGCCACGGCCAGCCCCGCCGTCTGACCACACCGCAGGCACGACCGGTTACGTCGTGCCAGACGCCTCCACCCGCCCGGGTTCACTCCTGGGAGCTCGGGTGGGGCGTTTTTCGTTTTATTAGGAAAAACGTACTACAATGCCCGCATCCACTTTGCGTATGAACGATTTCAATAACAGCTGGCTCGGTTATGACCTCCCTTACGAGGAGGTGGAGGCGCAGCCGAGCGTCCAAGCCATCCGCAATATGGGCGTGGAAAAACGGGTGAAACAACCCGAACACCATGTCACGGTAAAATATTTTGCGAACGTAAACTTGGATGAACTGGCGCAAGAACTCGCCTCTGTCGCCCAAGGATACGAAGGCGACATTTCCCAAACCGAATTCCTGTTCGACGGTTTTGGCCAGATCAAGCGTCCCGAAGGACGCTATATTTATTTCAGTCCGAACATGGAGAGCGCGCTCGAAGCGCACTATTTGAAATCGCGTCTGAACCCGGAGGGGAGCGAGTTGCACTTAAGCATTGGCGGACCTGATCCGTTTGGCGGAGCCAAGCCAATGCAGCACGAATTAAAGGACGCCTTCCGCGCCAAAGGCCGCCTTGTTTTTGTCGGGAATGACGGCAAGCAATTCCGCAAATTCGCCTGGGATAAAAGCGCGGGGAATTTTGTTTCCCTTGATCAACCCGCTCCATCGGCTGAGCCGAAACCGGCCGGGCCCATGCCCCCTCAGCCGATCCATACCATCGCCATCTTTCCAAAAATCCAGGCCGACACGGCCACCGCCGTATATCTCCTGAAAAACTTCGGCGAAAAACAATTTCCGGGGATTTCCCAAGCAAAAATCATTTTTTGGACAGCGCCGCCAAGCGATAAAAGCCCGGCGGAATATGAAAAAGAGGGATACCTTCTCTTGGACTTAGGCGGGCGCTTTGATCACCACGTCACCAATCGTGAAAGCGGTTCAAGAAGCGAATGTCTGTCGACCCTGGTCGCTGCCGCGATCGGCATGGAAAAGAGCCCGGTCATCAAAAAACTTCTTGCCTGGGCCAAACGCGATGATCTGGAGGGAAAAGGGACGATCAGCGCCGATCCGCTCGACCGCGCGTTTGGTTTGTCCGGCATCATCATGAACCTGAACCGCGAATTCGCGAATGAGCCGGAAAAAACGCTGAACATCATCACCACTATTATCGGGGTACATGTGAGCGAGGAGTACCGCCGCCATATCGAACTGCCGCAGGAATGGGAAACCCTGAAGGCGTCCGGGAAAGCGAAAGAATTTGAAGCGCGCCAAGGCTCCGCGGATTTGAAATGTGCGTTCGCGCATACCGACAATGCCGCGCTCGCGGGCTATCTCCGTGCGGCGCATAAATTCGACGTGGTCGTTATCCGACGCGCAACCGGACATTTGAGTATGGTCACGCGCCAGGAACGCAGCTTGGATTTGCGGCCGGTCATCGCGAGCCTGCGCGTCCAGGAAGCGTTAAAAAAAGGATTGTCGGTAAACCCGAAAGATCCGAATTTGATGGCCCCCGGCAAATTCCCCGGCCTGGACGAATGGTATTACGACGACGCCGCAAACACATTGCAAAACGGCGGGATCAATCCGCAAGGAATCCCCGCCAGCAAACTCAGCGATGACGAAGTGCTCACGGCGATCCAGCAAGGACTCCCCCGTGGCGTCATCGGCGCGCTCAAACGACAAAAAGAACAGGGTCTGGCATAATCGGGCAAACCAAAAAGAAAGGAGGGTGCCGTGGGACAAAATCGTTCTTTGCTGTACGTGCAGCTTGCTTTGCACATGTCGGCGTTCGAAGTCGCCCTCTGCGTTGGCTTGCTCGGCTTGAACCAAAAATCGGTGCCCCGGCAGCATCGCGAGTGGAGCCATGTGCCGAAGTCGGACGAAACCGTCATCCTCAGCTTTGGCCGCCAAGGCCTGAAGCGCGTGCGGGCGACGAGCCTCGTGAATCAACTGGTCGAGCACGGCTTCCGCTATCAAGGCTCCGCCATCGCTTTTAAACGAGCGATCAGCGCCAAGGGCGCGGAACAGTTCGATGGTCGGAACCGGCCCCTCTGGAAATTCTGTCTTGAGATCAATCTCGAGTATGCGCCCGAACGGTCTCCTGAGCCGATGCTCGTGCCGCTCGCGCGTTTCGTCGCCGACCATACCTGGAAACGCGGCCGGGTCTTCCAACTTCCAGATCCCGACGGAAACCGCAGCGCCGTCGTCGAGCTGGTGCAACCGAAAACGAGTCATCCGCCGTGCGTGACCGAGCTCCAATTCGAGCGGCCTGGAATCTTCGTGAAGCGCCTGGTCCATCTGCCCTAACCCGCTTCGTCCGCGAAGCGCGGCGAACGGGCGTTTTTTTATAGGCGCCCGTGTTGACATGTTGGCCATATTTTGTTACGTCCACGTCATTCCTTCCACGGAATCATCCATCCAAATATTTATGAAAAACCCCATCTCTAAGCCGTTTTTCGTCGGTTCGGCCCTGGTCATCGCCTTGGCCGCATTGACGTCTGTGGCTCCGGTGTCCGCCGACCTCGACGCGTGGTCTTGGAACGAGAAAAGCGCGGAACTCCCCCGCCGCGAGGACGTCCGCTTCACCGCCATGGCCGCACGCCAGGGTGCGTGGCTCCTTTCGGACGGCGCTTCCCTCCTCCGCTTTGATGGCAATACGGTTTCCGATCTCACCCAAGAAGCCCGCGACCGCGGATTGCGCTCCATCAAGCGCATCGCGTCGGACAACCGCTCATGGATGATCTGGAGCAAGAATGCGGATGAAGGCCGCGGCCAATTGTGGCTCCGTGATGATTCCATTTGGACCGACCTGACGCAGGTTTTGCCGCCTTCGGTGGACACGCTGGATATCACCGGTTCGGCCGGCGTCTGGGTCTTGCGCGCCACGTCGCGCGGTACGTCGCGCTCGATCTATCTCTCGGGTACGAACGCGATCCCCGCGGACCTCGCGCTTCCGATTGACGCCTCTCCTCTCTCCCCGGGATGCGTGAAAGAAACGTCCGGCTCCACGCTCTGTACGGGCGTGAACCGCGCCGTGAATGCCGGTGGCATGTGGTTTTGGATCGGCGGTGCGACCGAAGCTCGTTCGGCGAATGGCGCGACGCCCGGACGCACGTCCATCAAGCTCTGGCGATTGTCCGGCACCGAGTTCGTCAGCGTGAAGAATGTCCCGGCCGCGAAATTCGTGAGCGGCGTCTGGCAAACCCAGGCCGGCGTTTTGGTGGCGACCAGCGAATCCCCCATGAATCCTCTGATGACTGACCGCTTGTGGCTCTTCAACGGATACTCCTGGCGCGAACTCTCCGGACAAGCGAAGGCGCTCGGCCTGCTTCCGGCGGACGCTTCGGGCATGAAGGTCGCCCATGGCGGCACGAGCTGGATGATCGTCTCCGGAAACAAGCTCTATCGTTATGACGGCGTCTCTCTCCGTTCGAAAGGCACGGCGCGCGTCAGCGTGACCGCGCTTGCGGGCGGAAACGGCTTCGCCCTGGCCGGCGTGGATGCGACCGGTTTCGCTTCACTCTTCGCGATTGGCGATAACGTCGCGGATGAATCGAAAGACACGACGCCGACGGCGAATGCCGCCGCCATCGCGAGCATGTTGGCCGGAACCGATGTGCGTGTGGACGGCATCCCGTCAGATGCGGTCATCGGTGATGGCCGCGGATTCACGTTCCGCGCCAGCGCCGAAGATATCGCCGGCATTGATCGCATCGAAGTATTCGTCAACGGCGCGCGTATCCGTATTTGCCCTGGAAATGCCTGTGAATTCACCCAGACCTATTGGGCGATGCGCCAGCCTGAACGCAAAGTCCTGTTCCAGGCGAAAGCGTGGAACAAGCTCGGCGTTGCCACCGATAGCCGCATCATTACTCTGGTCGTAAAACAACATTCGACGGCGGGTCTCAATCCGGTTTCGACGGGCTCGGCTTCGGTCGCTCTGTCCCAGGATTTCGGGACGGGAATGGCTTTCGCGAGCTGGACTGATCCGGCCGGTACGGATCTCCCCGCCGGAAACACCGCCACCTATTTCGTCGCCGGACAGGACAAGCTGGATGGCTTGGCTTCGATCGAAATTTGGGTGAATGGCGTCGTAACGAAAACCTGCGCCGCCGGGCAAACCAAGAACGAATTCCGCTGCGAAACGACGCTCTCGGCCGCCGATTACCCGACGGGCACCGATCTCTTCATGAATGCGCGCCTGACGGATACGAAAGGCAATAGCCTTTGGGTTCCGGCCACGACGCTCAGCCGCTCGGCTCCCCCGGCCATTGCTGCCTCGGTCTCAAATGAAACCGTGGACGCTCAACCGGTCATGACCAACGTCTCACCGATTTTCGCCTCGCTTCTCTCGATTGAGCCGGCCGCGAAAGACGTACGCCGTGGCACGACGCTCACGGTCCGTGCGAAGAGCCAAAACAACCTTGTCGGTTTGGAACGCGTCGAAATCTCCTATGGCGGACAGATTCGCAATATCTGCCGGTTCGGCGTCGCCATGAGTGAAACGACGTGCGCCCTTACCATCGATACGTCCACGCTCGCCGAGAACACGTCCCTGTCCTTCATGGCCCGCGCCATTGATGCCGACGGACGTGAAACGTGGAGCAATAGCGAATCCGTGACCGTTCGCGGCTCAACGTGGACGCCGGCTCCGGCCGCCGCTTCGGCTGATGCCAAAGGCTTTAGCCAGTGGAGCTGGCTTAGCCCCGAACTCGCCGGATTGGAAAACAACCAGGAAGCCACCTATACCGTGGGCAGCTGGTCTCCGGAAGGAGTGAAGTCGGTCGAAATCGTGGCCAATGGCACGGTCCGCAAAACGTGCGGATTCATCTCCGGCACGGCCTCGCGCGAATGCGCCTATGTCTTGCGCCCGTCCGATTGGAACCATGGCGACGTCGTGACCGTGAACGCCCGCGTCACCGACTTCTCCGGCAATGTCATCTGGTCGGCTCCGAAGACCCTGCTCATGACGCGCGGGTGGTGGGAACCGGTAAACCAGCCGTCCGCCTACGTGAACGTCACGGCGAGCCGAACGGATGGATACAAGCCGGGCGACGTGCTTACCTTCACTCTCCTCGGTTGGTCGCCGAATGGCGCGGACCGCCTTGAGCTCCTGGTGGATGGAAAAGTCGCCGCCTCCTGTCCGTCCGACGTCTGCCGATGGACGAGCCCGGCGCTCGCGAACGATCGTCTCGAATTCCAGGCACGACTCACGGATCGCAGCGGGAAGCAGGTCTGGAGCGGTTTGTACGGATTGAAAAAGCAGTAACCAAGATCAAGTAGCAAAACACGGCTCTCCGGGCCGTGTTTTGTGTTTGATACTTGATACTTGATACTTGATCTCATCCCTCCAAAACCGTCTCCCCTCCCGTAAATTGCACTTCCGCATCCAGCACTTCGAGTGGAATAACCTCCCCGCCGAAATAAATCGTGTCTTCAAGATCCGTTAATTTCTCATTGAGTCTTTCTTGCTGCGATCCGCCCGCCTCCAACTCACGTTCACGGATTTTCTTGAGGCGCTTCTTGATCGCCTCCAACTCCACCGAGGCTTCGGCGACCAAGGGTTCGAGGGCTTCCTGGTGGTCTTCATATAAATCCACGCGGGCTTCGTCCCTTACCATGGATACTTCGATTTCCTGGTCGTCTTTCAAGACGGTCGAAGCGTCCGGGTGCGCGAGCGTGGCCGCCAAATCCGGGGCATTTGCGTCCTTGCGGAGCTTTCGCAAAACCGTCGCCGTGCTTGGGCGCACGTTTTTCACGACCGCTTCCCATTCAAGCTCCGAACCGACCGTTTCGATGAAACGCGCCAAGGCCCGGCGCTGCGGCCATGTGATGATGGCGATATTTTTAGCCATCTCCGCCACGGTTTCCTTGCTGACATTCTCCGCCCCATCCCGCGCAGCCGTAATCGTAAGTTCGTACTGCTTTCGGTCTTTCTCGGGCAGGTAGGGCAACACCGATTCGATAAAATCGCATGTGGCGGTCATGTCTTCCAAATCCAAATAACGATCTACGGCCATATGGCCAAAGTATAACACCTTTACCGGACGTCCACGCGCCGCACGCCGGACGGATCCGGATCAATGGTCACGGATAAAACAGGAGCCTTGGTAGCGCGGATAAAATTCGCCACTCGTTCCGACCATTCAATCGCGACCACGGTTCCCGGTTCCGACAGATACTCGTCCAAACCCAAAGGCAGGACGTCACGCTCATCCTCGATGCGATACGCATCAACATGGACAAGGGTTTTGATCTCGCCCGCCTTCACCGCATAACTCCGTACCAATGAAAACGTGGGACTGCGCGGATTTCCCTTGGCCCCAAGCACGCGTGAAAGCGCCTGCACGAAGGTCGTTTTCCCGGCACCGAGCGGACCGGTGAGGGCCAAAATCATTCCGGGCCGCAATTCTTTGGCGAGGGCCTGCGCGACCTGGTCCCAATCTTCCACTTTGGCGACGATATACTTCATATGTTCCATTCGGGTTTTGCTTCAATCTTTTTCCAATCATGTTTTTCGCCTTTCGTGAGACGCCAATACCCGGCCGCCGCGATCATGGCGGCATTGTCGGTGATATACGCCTTGTCCGAAGGCATATACGTAACCGTCGGCAACTGCTCCTGAAGAGCCGCTCCCAGCGTTTCGCGCAGCAAGGCGTTGGCCGATACGCCACCGACTAACAGCACGCCTTTCACCTTATATTTCTTGGCTGCGGTCAGGGTTTTCGCCACGAGCACGTCCACGATCGCCTGCTGGACCGAGGCGGCCAAATCGCGTTTGGCTTTTTCTCGTAATACTTCGGTCGCGATGGGCCAACCTTCCCACGTTTGGCGCACGGCCGTCTTTAATCCGCTGAAACTGAAATCCAAACTCCCGTCATTCATCATGGGGCGCGGTAAATCGAAAGCCTTGGCGTCCCCTTCCAATGCAAGTTTTGCGATATGCGGTCCGCCCGGATACGGCAACCCCATCAGCTTCGCCGATTTATCAAACGCTTCACCAGCCGCATCATCTCGCGTCTGTCCGACGATGCGGTATTTGCATTGCGCGTTCATCAAAACAAGTTCCGTATGTCCGCCGGAAACGATAAGCGCGAGCATCGGGAATTTCCAATGCTTGCGATTTTCAGTATTCAACCAAGCCGAAGCCAAATGCCCTTCAAGATGGTTCACGCCCACGATGGGTTTGCCCGTAAGCATGGCGAGCACGCGACCCGCTTCGATGCCGACGCGTAAAGCCGTGGCGAGCCCGGGACCGGAAGTCACGGCGATCGCATCAAATGCCTTCAACCCCTTCGTCCCCAAAACCTGCATCAATAAAGAAACCGTTTCGGCCACATGCGAACGGGCCGCCACTTCAGGCACCACGCCGCCATATTTTTGGTGGATGGGAATCTGCGATGAAACCAAATCGTGTTCGACGTTTACCTTAGTTTTGCTGGCAGATAACAAACACACCGCCGTTTCGTCACAGCTGGTTTCGATGGCCAAGACCTTCAAAGCTTTCGGCATGTTAGGATGGCTATCAGCCTAGCACTTACCTCCATATATATGAAGAAACTCATTCTCGGTTCCGTCTTGGTCGTTCTCATGGGACAAGGCTGCCTTGCCCCTGCTCCGCGCGAAACGCCTCCCGTAACGCCGCCCATAGTGCCGGCACCGACGCCATCACCAACCCCGACCCCCACGCCGTCCCCTACTCCGACACCGACTCCGACACCGACGCCAACTCCCGCTCCTACTCCGACACCCACACCGGCTCCGACCCCTGCTCCTGCGCCGCAACCAAAAACCCATAGCGTGAGTATTTCCAACTTCGCATTCGCTTCCGCAAGCTTGACCGTAAACAAGGGAGATAAAATCGTCTTCACGAATCGTGACAGCGTGGGACATACCGTGACCTCGGATTCCGGAAAGTTTGATGGAGCCGTGGCCGCCGGCCAAAGCTTCACGCTGGATACGTCTAATCTCACTCCGGGCAATTACCCATATCACTGCACGCCGCATCCATTCATGACTGGCATGATCGTCGTGAAATAGCGCTTCGGAAAAAACCGCGTGAAACCACGCGGTTTTTTGTTTGATCTAAGCCGTGAAACAAAAGCTATTTCGTTGACAAAACGCCTATTTTGTGCTATAGTATTATGTTCCTTCCAAGACCCATTGGGTCGCAACAAGGCTTCACAAACCAAGAGGTGTGCCGTGAATTGGACCGTCTTCTACATCGTGTTCTGCGTCGCGTTCCTGGCGAGTTCCCCGGCCTTCGCCGCGCTGAACGCCCTCGGCGTCCGGCTCCGGCAAGTGCCCCCGTCCGGCGCGAAGACCTGGTACGGACGGCCCTTCGTCCACTGGCGTGAGGAGACGACGCTCTTCGTCGCCGACCCGTTCTTCCTCTCTCTCCTCATGGCGCTGTACGCGACCGCCTGCCTCCAGCTCGACTGGACGCCGATGCGGATCGTCTGGGCTTCGGCCCCTGCCATCCTCTCGGTGATCGGCACCACGCAGTGGCTCCGCAGCGTTCCGAAAGCGGAACGCGAAGGCAAGCTCCGTACCTGGGGCTGGCACTGGAGCGGTCCGGGGGCACGGACGACCATCGCGGGCTACTGGCACGCGGTGTACTACCTCGTACAAGCGACGGTGGCCGTGAGCGCCTTGTGCTTTCTCACCTTCCAACCGGAGATCTCCATCCATCACAAGATGGGCATGGTCTTCGCCGGAGCGGGCTACGTCATGAGCCTGTTCCACCACCAGCACCTCGAAAAGGTGCGTGGGCACTCCGACTGATCGCGCATCCGCGCGGCAAAGAGCGATCCTCGCTCACGCCGTTCGGGTGCGCTCTTTGTTATCTAAACCAAAACCCGCGCTCGAGGCGCGGGTTTTGCGTGGTAGCTCCTAGGGGAATCGAACCCCTGTTAACGGCTTGAAAAGCCGCTGTCCTAACCGTTAGACGAAGGAGCCGTAACGGAAATTGCGTGCTGATCTTAGGCGAAAAAGCAGATCACGTCAAGCCCCGTGTTACACTTTGTCCATGTTGACCGCGCTCTCGATTCTGGCCATTGTCGCCTTCTTTTACCTTCTCGGACTTTCCGCCGATCTTGTTATTACTAATGTCCGCAGCATCGGCCGGAAGCTTGGCATTCCCGTCTTCGCGCTTGGGCTCATGCTCGGCATCCTTACTTCGCTGCCGGAATTCGGCATCGGTGTAAACTCGCTCATCCAGGACACGCCGTCGATTTCGGTGGGGAACTTGCTCGGCGGAACCCTCGTGCTTTTCGGCATTGTGCTCGGAATCGGTATCGTATTGAATCGCGGAGTCAAAACCGATGGAAAAACGGAAACCCTCTGGCCCGTGTTCGGCTATCTCCTCCTGCCGCTGCTTTTCGGGCTCAGCGGTTCTCTCGACGCATTCGCCGGTCTCGCCCTCTTCCTCTTGTATCCGGGCATCATGCTGTACCTGTACCTTACGCATGAACATAAAAAAGGACAGCTCGCCAACGGGGCGCCCAGGCGCGGCATCATAAAAGAACTCGTGATCGCGCTCTTTGGCTTGGTCGGCGTGGTCGTACTTTCCAACCTCATCGTCCGATTGACCTTGCCCATCCTTGAATTCTTCGATGTCCCCGGCTTCATCGTCGGTTTGGTTGCCTACTCGCTTGGAACCAATTTACCTGAATTGATCGTGAGCGTCCGCGCCTGGCGAAAGCACGTCCGCGACCTCTCTTTTAGCAATATCCTGGGTTCCGCCGTGACCAACCCGGGCATGCTCGGCGCATTTGCCATGATCCGTCCCTTGCCGGTTTCGGTGAACCTTTCGTATATCCTGCTCATCGGGGCGACGCTTGCCCTCTTTGGCCTTGTGCTACGTTTCTATCAAACGGGGAAAAAACTTACGCGGAACGAAGGCCTTGCCCTCATCGCGACCTATGTCGTCTTTCTCCTTTTGGAAGCGCCTATGTTCGCGCGCCTGATCGGACACCACGAGGTATGAACCCCATCTCTACTCCATGGTCGCATGCTTCGGCCGATGTCTTAAAAGAACTCGGAAGCCAAACGGACGGCCTTTCAACGAAAGAGGCGAAAACTCGGTTCAAAAAAGACGGCCCCAACCGCCTCCCCGAACGCGGGCGCGCAACGGCCGTCGAGCTCATTTTGAAGCAAATCAAAAGCCCGCTTATCGCCATCTTATTGGTGGCGGCGGCGATCAGCTTCGCCCTCTTCGAATACGTAAATACCGGCGTCTTACTTGCGACGGTTTTCGTGAATGTGGCCCTTGGATTCTGGCAGGAGAACAAAGCCGAAACCGTGCTGGCCGCGCTCAAGAATTACACCAAAACTCGGGCGCGCGTGCATCGGGACGGAGCGGAGCATGACGTAGACGCGGACGAATTGGTCGTGGGAGATGTCATTCGTCTCTCCAATGGGTCGCGCGTTCCGGCAGACGCCCGCTTGATCGAAGCCACCGGCCTCCAAATAGACGAGTCCATGCTGACGGGTGAATCCTTGCCGATCTACAAGGCGACCGAACCCATCGCCGAAGATACGCATGTCGCCGAACGCACCAATATGGTGTTTGGCGGGACGTTGGTCGTGCAGGGCTTGGCCACGGCCGTCATCACCGCGACGAGCGGCCATACTGAGTTCGGCCGCATCGCCGCGCTCGCCGCCACAGAAGAGCGTGAAACAACTCCTCTCCAGCGCTCGGTCGCCGTCTTCGCGAAGCAGGCGACCATCGGCCTCCTGCTCTTGTGCGCGGTCTTGTTCGTCATCGGACTGAATTCTGGTCGTGACCCGCGAGAAATGTTCTTTATCACCGTCGCCGTCGCGGTGTCCGCTGTCCCCGAGGGCCTGCCCATCGCATTGACCGTCATCCTCGCGAGCGGCGTCGAACGCTTGGCGCGCCGGCGCGGAGTGGTCCGTAAATTGCTTGCCGCGGAAACGCTCGGCTCCACCAGTCTCATCCTTACGGATAAAACCGGTACGTTGACCCAGGCAAAAATGTCGCTCACCGACGTCCATCCCGTCAAACAAGAAGACGGGGCCTCTGAGCGCGTCTTGCGCCATGCCTTGCTCGCGACCGACGTCACCGTCGAAAACCCAAAAGACCGGCCGGAACAATGGAAGCTCCTGGGAAAATCCATGGAAGCGTCTTTGGCGCGCGATGCCCTGATGCGCGGCCAATCGCTTTTGGAGCTCCAGGCCAAATATCCGCTCATCGAGCGCCTCCCCTTCAATTCGGAACAAAAGTATGGCGGAACGGTCGTGAAATCCCAGGATGGCCCGCGCATCACTTTGCTGGGCGCGCCGGATATCCTCATCAAGTTCTGCACGCTCTCCGAACAAGAACGGAAAGAACTCCTCGCCGCCATCGAAGAGCGCACGAATACGGGCGAACGCCTGCTCGGCGTGGTTACCAAAGATGCCCCGCCCGACCAATTGAAAGATACGAATGGATTTACCTTTGAAGGTTGGCTCGCCTTCCGTGATCCGTTGCGTCCGAGCGTGGCCGATGCCATCCGCCGCATTGCCGAAAGCGGCGTAAAAACATCCATGGTCACGGGCGACCACCCGGGTACGGCTACCTGGATCGCGCGCTCGCTCGGCTTGATCAACGGCAAGGGCCAGGTCATGACCGGGACGGAAATTGACCATTTGGATGATGTCGCGCTCTTGAAGCGTCTGCCGGATACGCGCGTCTTCGCTCGAACCACGCCGGAACAAAAACTGCGCCTCGTGCGATTGTCGCAAGCCTTGGGCGAAGTCGTGGCTGTCACCGGAGATGGCGTGAACGATGCGCCCGCGTTGAAAGCGGCTGATGTCGGCGTCGCGGTCGGATCAGGAACTGACGTGGCCAAAGCTGCCTCCGACCTCGTTATTCTAGATGATGACTACGGGACCATTGTCCACGCGGTCGAAGAGGGCCGCCGCATCTTGGACAATATCCGCAAAGCCCTGAGCTATCTCCTCTCGAATGCCTTTGCCGAGCTTGTACTCATTGGCGGATCCATTATTTTTGGCCTGCCAATCCCGCTTACGGCCATTCAAATCTTGTACGTAAATTTCTTTTCCGACAGCTTCCCGGCCGTGGCCTATGCCTTTGAACAAATAACCGACTCGGATAAAAAACAGCCCCGCCACGCCGGACACCTCCTGGACCGCCGTTCACGTTTCATCATCTTCGTAATCGGTACGCTCTCAAGCCTTTCCCTCTTCGGGATCTACCTCTACCTTCTCTCGCTCGGCATCGAACAACGCCTCGTGCACTCCTTCGTCTTCGCCGCCTTCGGCACGTATACCCTTTTCGTTTCGCTTTCGCTGCGCTCGCTCCGCAAGCCTCTCTGGAGCTACGGTTTATTCGGCAACAAGCCGCTCGCGATCGGCGTCCTGATCGGCCTCGGTCTCATGATCGCCGCCATCTATCTCCCCTGGTTGAATGACATCCTCGGAACGAAGCCGCTCGAATGGCCCTGGGTCCTCGGTGTCATCGGCTTCGGCCTCGCAAACGTGACCGCGGTCGAAATTGCCAAACGGATTTTCAAGAATATGGAATGAAAAACCCCGCTTAGCGGGGTTTTGATTTACGCCACTCTTCGATTTTTTTGTGATTCCCCGACAGCAGGATATCCGGCACTTTCCAACCTTTTTTGCCCTTTAGGGGATAGAACTCCGGGCGCGTATATTGGGCGTGCTCCAACTCTCCGGCGACGGTATGTGATTCACGGGCGAGTGACTCCGCCTTACCGAGCACTCCCGGAATCAAACGCGCGACCGCATCGGCCATGACCATGGCCGGCAGCTCTCCCCCGGTTAGCACATACGGCCCAATCGAGAACTCTTCATCCGCCAGATATTCCGTCACGCGTTCATCAATCCCTTCATAGCGTCCGCACAAGAAAACCAACTGATCATACTTCGCGAGGCGTACCGCTTCTTGCTGCGTAAACGGCTTGCCTTTGGCGCTGGTCACGATGACGCGCGTCTTTTTCGCCGCCGCCGTCTTCTTCCCGTCTTTCGTGCGCAGCTTCAATGAAACCAGGGCTTCATGAAAAGGCGCGATCTTCATCACCATACCGGGACCGCCGCCAAACGGCTTATCATCCACGGTTTTGTGGTTGTCATGCGTCCATTTGCGCAGCTGGTGCACCCGCAAATCCAGGGCTTTGGCCTTTTGTCCGCGTCCCAAAATAGAACCGCTCATATACGGCTCCACCATCTCCGGAAAGATGGTGATGATATCGACGCGTAATTTCTTGGCTTTCATAATGGCAGTAAGGATGGCACATCAACTGAATAAATTAAAACCCCCGAGGTCATCGAGGGTTTTAATTGTCTGACTAGATTCCGAGGTCGCTCAGGTCGTCATCGGAGACGAGACCTGAATCGCCGTGGACCTTCACGGTCGGGCGGGATTCCTCCCCACCCATCGAAGGGGCCATGGTGGCCTTCTTTTCCTGGTGCTGGCGGCGGAGTTCTTCCGGCTCGAAGATCACCATGCTCACGCGGGCGTCGTCCTTGGCGCCGACGATCTTGAGCAAGATGCGGAGCGCGCGGGCCGTCTGGCCCTGGCGGCCGATGATGTATCCCATGTCTTCGGGATTCACATGAAGCGTGATTTTCACGCCACGGTCGTCGATTTCGCGGGTGGTCTTCACGTCACCGGGGTGGTTGACGAGGGACTTCACTACGTATTCGAGAAATTCCTGGTCTTTGTGCATGTCTGCCATATCGGCACGAACGGTTTCCGTCGGTTTGAGACGGAAGTCGCTAAGTGTGAAATCGCCTGTGCCATGTCACTATACGGTGCATGGCCGGGGGCTAGGGAGAGCTTAGCAAAAGGCTTGTTTATTGACAATTCCGGCATTTTGAGCTTGAATCTCTGGGCACAGAGGAGGTTTTGCATGGGTTTCAAGCATCATCCGTTCGGAAACGTGGTCGTGAACTATTGGCACGGGGCCGTATCCCTGGCCGAGGTCCAGCTCTCGATGGAAAAGGCTCGCCTGGCCCATCAGATGTACGGACCGCTCACGGGCATCACCATCCTCGGGCGGGATCTGGAACGGCCAACCATGGAGATCGGCGGCTACATGGCCGCCAACCGCATGACCATGCTCAGCTACCACCGAAGCATGCACATGGTGGTCCCGAAAGGGAGCCCCAAGGCGGTGGGCGTCTCGATGTACATCCTCACGTCGCTCACGCTCGGTACCCGCCACGAGATCGCCCAGCACCCCACCGTCCAGGTCGCCCTCGAAGACGCGGAGAAGGTCCGCCAGAAGACGATGGGGCTCATGGGGTTCACCACGCCCAAGGCCGACATCCTGGGCCAGCTCGAGCGGCTCAAGGTCCCGCTGACCTAGCGCTTTACTCCGACCGTACCGGTCGGTTTTTTCTTCTCCCAAACTCTTGACATATTCCGCCAAAATCTGTAGCCTTTTGCCCATGCTCTATGGGTATTCCTCTGGCGGGGAGGCCCACTCGGTAACTCCGGTTACCCTCATCAATTCACCCATCAACCATCCATCACCATGTTGACCATCCGTTTGACCCGTATCGGCAAGAAGAAGCAGCCGCAATATCGTTTCATCGTTTCGGAAAAGGCCCGTGACCCGTGGGGCAAGGCTCTCGAAATCCTCGGCAATTACGAACCGCTCCGCCAACCGGCCGTCCTCACCGTGGACAAGGAGCGCGTCACCTACTGGATCTCCAAGGGCGCCCAGTGCTCGGACACCGTCTGGAACCTCTTCATTGATCAAGGTATCGTGAAAGGCGAAAAGCGTAAGCACGAAGGCCTTTCGACCCGCCGCAAGGAAAAGCTCGCGAAGGAACAGGCCGCGGCCTAAGCCTCGTCAAATAAAAAACACCCCCGCAATGCGGAGGTGTTTTTGTTTTAGGCCGTAGGCTTGAGTTGGTCGAAATTCACGGAGAGCAGCTGGGAAACGCCGTCATCACCCATAGTCACGCCGTAGAGGATGTTCGCCTGCGTCATGGTGGCGCGGTTATGCGTGACGACCACGAACTGCGTCTTGTCGGCGAGCGTACCGATGATCTCGGCGAACTTACGGGAGTTGCTTTCGTCGAGCGCGGCGTCCACTTCGTCGAGCACCACGAATGGCGACGGATTGGTGGCCATGATGGCACAGATAAGCGCGATGGATGTCAGGGCGCGTTCGCCACCGGACAAAAGCGCGATGGATTTGGCGCGCTTCCCCGGCGGCGTCGCCTGGATGTCGATTCCGGCGACTTCGCCTTCTTTAACCGGCACGAGAATATTCCCCTCTTCGTCCACCTCAGGTTCCGGCTGGACCTCGATTAAAGACGCTTCGCCGCCGCCAAACAACTTTTTGAAATACGCGCTGAATTCTTTATCGAGCTTGCGGAAGGCCGTAGCGCTGCGCTGGCGGATGGTATCGTCCAGTTCTTCGACCACGGTTTCCAACCCGACAATGCCCGTACGCAAATCTTCCACCTGCTTGGACAAGAAGTCGTAGCGCTCCTTGGTCTCACCGTGCTCTTTGATGGTTTCCGGATCAATGCCGCCAATCCATTCGAGCTGCGAACGCAATTTTTGCAGGCGGGCCTGCGCTTCCGGAGCCACGTCACCCGCTTCCTTGGATGCTTGATCCAGCTCAGCCTCAATGGTCGGTGCATGTAGGCGGATTTCGGTGAGGATGGCGTCGCGACGCGTCTCCAAACGGGCCAATTCGATGGATGCTTCCCCGGCGCGCCGCTCCACGGTCTGCGCTTCGGCGCGTTTTTGCATGAGCTTGTGTTGCGTCTCGAAAATATGGGAGCGCTTTTGTTCTTCCCCTTTATTCCAAGCCTCCAAAGCTGCCTCGGCTTCCTTAGCCTTCTTGATCAGGTTCTCGGCTTCCTTGGCGATGCCGGCTAATTCCTTTTCGATTTCCGGATCGGTGGCCACTTCCTTTTCCGCTTCCGGTGCCGGACGCTGGAGTTTGGTCGCCAAATCCTGGCTCGTGTCGCGCAATTGCGCGGCCAGCTTCTTCACCTTATCGAGATTCGGTTCTTTCTTTTCCAATTCGGCATGCAACTCATCGTGCTTGTCGCGCAACCCTTCAACCGATTCGATAATCTTCGACAACGGCAAAGGCGACCACGGTTTTTCCGCGCGGACGGCGGCAACGGCTTTCTTGGTTTCCAATTTCAATTCACGTTCACGCAAAGCAGCGCGCTCGGCCGCGACCGCATCAATCGCCTGGCGAAGCTGGGCAAACCCCTCCCCTTGCGGGATCGCCTGTTCCATTTTGGCGAGCTCGGCTTCCAGGGCTTTCGCTTCGGCCTCAAGCGCGGCTTCCGCCGTGCGCGCTTCATTCACCTTATTCTGGGCAACGGACAAACCCGAGGAAACCTGGGACCATTCGCGTCCATAATACGAACGTTCAAGCGTCCGAAGCTCGGCCTCGATGGTTTCGCGCTCCGCCAAGCGTTTGACGTGCCGTTCGAGCGAGTTCAACCGCGGTCCGATCTCTGAAAGGATTTGTTCCGTCTGCAAAAGGTTCTTACGTGACTCATCGATCTTATTGATAGCGCTCGTACGCTTGAGCTGGAACGGGCGGAGTCCGAAGGCTTCGTCGAAAAACTCCTTGCGCTCGGCCGGCGTCGCGACCAGCACCGCGTCCACCATGCCCTGGCCGATCACCGAATAGGTGCGCTGACCGATGCCGCACTGGGCAAGCAATAGCACGACGTCCGACAAACGCGCGGCTTGCTTGTTCACTTCATATTCCGACTGGCCGTCGCGATACAAGCGGCGCGTAATCGCGATCTCGCCCATGTCTACGCCTTCGATCTTGCCATCGTTCTCCAAAATCATGGTGACCTCCGCGAAGCCGGAGCGAGAACGCTTTTCCGATCCGGAAAAAATCACGTCTTCGGACTTTTTGCCACGCAAAAGTTTGAGACTTTGTTCGCCCATGACCCATCGCAGGGCGTCGGCAATATTGGACTTCCCCGACCCGTTCGGGCCCACAATCCCAGTCACGCCGCGGCGGCCGGAAGCATCCGGACGGAACTCGACCACGGTCTTTTGGGCAAAGGTTTTAAAGCCTTGGATTTCCAGGCGCTTCAAATACATACGTCGTCCGACATGGTAGCGACTCCCGGGACTCCTGGCTAGCGCAGCCAAAGGCCCATTTTTCTCGTGGTTTGACGCTATGTGCTACGTGTTACATGCTACGTGCCATATGGCCAATTACCGCATGGAAGCCGGATTTGAACACCTGCGCGAAGCAATGGCGGAAATCATCCGTGAAATCGTTGAATTTCCGAAGGGGGTTTTGGTGACCGTGCTCGGCGCCAAGCTCACCGCCAATACCGCCCATGCCCGTATCGAGCTTTCCGTCTTCCCGGAAACCGCCCAAGACGAGGTCGTAAAGATCCTCGGGTATGCCGAACGCGACATCAAAAATGCGCTGGCCGAACGTTTGCGCCTGCGCCGCATGCCGCGCATCCATTACATGTTCAACGGTATCGAAGCCGAAGCTGCCAAAATCGAACACGCCTTAAACGAGATGAAAAAGAAGGGCGAGCTCTAGGCTTGACGCGGGCGCCTTTTTGGCCTAAGGTGCCCTGTTCCCTATGGATCCCTATAAGGCCCAATTAACCCAGATGCACGACGCGCTTTTGGCCGCCAAACGCGTGCTTGTGATTGGCGATGGCAAACCGGACGGCGACTCCATGGGCGCCTCGACCGCGCTCTACAATTGGCTGAAGCGCGAGGGCAAAAACGCCGCGCTGTTCATGTCGGTAGCTACCCCCAAGAATTTTCTCTTTCTGGATGGCGTGCGCGATTTCACCATCGACCCCGCCGTCTTCGATGAAAACTATGACGTGGTCGTTTCCCTCGACGCGAGCGATACCGGCGCCGGCGGTTTTAAGGATTTGATGCCCTGTTTGAAGTCCGGCCACCTCTTCGTGAACGTGGACCACCATGTCACCAATACCAAATTCGGCCATTTGAACATCGTCATCACCGACGCCTCATCGACGTGCGAAATCGTCTATCGCTTTTTTGAGACGAACCGCATCCCGCTTGATGACCGCATGGCCACCTCGATCATGACGGGCTTGCTCACCGACACTTCCCACTTCTCCAATCCGGCCACCAATCCCAAAGCTATGGCGGCCGCCGGAGCCTGCGCCGCCGCAGGCGCGCGCCATACCGACATCCTGAAGCATCTCGTAAAAAATAAGAGCGTCGCGTCCCTGCGCTTGTGGGGACTGGCGTTGGCGCGTCTGCAATTCGATCCGGAATTCGACATGACGATGACGTATTTCAAAGCATCGGATTTGGAAGGCATCCCGGGCGCCGACGAATCCGTCCAAGGTATTTCCAACTTCCTGAATGCCGTGGGTGCCGATTCCGATGCCTTCATGGTATTACGCGAAACGTCGGAAGGCACGGTCAAAGGCTCGATCCGCAGCATCTCGCGCGATATCTCCAAGCTCGCCCAGGCTCTTGGCGGCGGCGGTCACAAAAAGGCCGCGGGCTTCATGATCAAAGGCCGCATTGAAGAAAAAGGTGGCCGCGCGCGCATCGTGGCCGTCTAGCAGTCTCGTAATTTGACTGCTAAATCGGTCGGGGGTAACCTTAGATCACGTTATGAACCCCTACGCTATCACCAACATGGACCCCAAAAACTGGCTGATTCCGACGGTTATTGAAAAAACCCACATGGGCGAACGCGCGTATGATATTTACTCGCGTCTCTTGAAAGACCGCATCATCATGCTCGGCACGCCGATTGATGATGAAGTCGCGAACGTGATCGTGGCCCAGCTTTTGTTCCTCGAAAGCGAAGATAAAGAAAAGGACATCAAGCTCTACATCAACTCCCCCGGCGGTTCGGTGACGGCCGGCCTCGCCATCTACGACACCATGCAACTCATCAAGCCGAATGTCTCGACGATTTGTATCGGGATGGCCGCCTCGATGGGCGCGGTTCTCCTCGCCGGCGGCGCGAAGGGCAAGCGCTTTGCCCTCCCCAACTCCGAAGTGATGATCCACCAGGTCTTGGGCGGATTCCAGGGCCAGGCGACGGACATCAAGATCCATGCCGAGCGCATTCTCGCGACGAAATCCAATCTGAACAAGATCTTGGCCAAGCACACCGGCCAGCCGCTCAAAAAGATTGAAGACGACACCGAGCGCGACAACTTCATGGAAGCGGAAGATGCTCTCAAGTACGGCTTGGTAGACAAAATCATCAAATAGAAAACATCCCCCGCACCATACGGCGCGGGGGATGTTTTTATTTATACGCTCGACGCAATTCCGTTCCGGTATAGAAGTGCCTCAGGATCTGGTCATACGTCGCACCGTCCTTGGCATCCATTTGGAGCGCGCCGGTGGCCGACATACCTACGCCATGGCCCCAAAGCGTCTTCCCGATATCATGTGGAACCTGGACCGACTTAAGCCATGGGACAGCGGCCCCACCCCAAACCTCGGTCCAGTCGCGCGTACGGCCGTCTGAGCGGGAGAAATAGGGCGTAATGGCCAACTTACCGTCATACGTCACGATTTGGCCGCGCGTAGCCTCTACGGCTGCCACAATGGTCGGGCTGCGCGCCTCGGCGCCATAACCGCGATACACCTGGTCATAAGTGGCGTCCACGGTGAAGTTGCGCGCCGCGTGCTTGGTGCCGCGCTGGACGTGATACATGGCATACGTACGGGCGGCCGTAAGCAACGTGCGCTGATATTGCATCGGACTCACATTCGACGTCTCAGCGATGCCGCGTAAATAATATTCGATCGGCAATTCGTTAATGACCCAGACCTGGTCCACTTGCGGGGCATAGCGCAATTCCAAGTTCGCGCGGAACGTATTGTCATTGGCGCCCGGCAACCATCCCACCGGACGGCTGAAGTCGCTCATTTCCATCGGCGAAATGCCATCTTGCGCATGCACGACATACCAGGCGCTGGATTGGCCCGCGCAATCCCCCGTCATCGAATACAATCGCGATCCGCGGTCATATTTAACGGTGACGTATTGGCCGACGGCAAGCGTACACACAACGGCTCCGGATGATCCTCCCGAACGGACTTCGAGCGGACTGAAACGCGCTTTCACCACCATCTTATCGTCCGTCGTGGCGAAGATTCCGGCGCGGATGATCGGTTCGTTGGGCAAGCTTGAGATGTCACCCGACAAAGGAATCGGATTCAGGGCCGGAATCGCATTCGGCGCAGGCTGGCTCGGCGTCGAAGGCGTGGGCGCGGTTTGAACGGGCTTCGGCGCCGGCTCGGGTTCGATATATCCGTCCGCGGTTACCGTGATCGGAATATCGATCACGCCGCCATCCACCGGCTGATTATCCGCATATAATTGGAAACTGGCCTGATAGGTCCCTTTCTTGGGCGGCGTCTTTACATAAAAGGTGAGAAATCCAACTTCCCCCGGATTCGTCACACCCATGACTTGGACCGGCGTGGAAAGATCACGCCAGGAATCATCGCGAACCGAGCTAAGCTTCCCTGTCAGCGCCGGCGTCACGCCGCGCACTTTCAATCCACGGATATTCCAGGGAGCCGTACCGGTATTTTTAAACCCAACCGTGACCTCTTGGCGCGTCGTTCCGGCCAAAGAAATGGATTGCAGCGAACGCAATAACAACGTCGTGGCATACGTACCGCCGCGCGCGGACGATGTCTGGCTCAAAATCTCCGCCGCGCTTTGGCCCGGAGCAGCCTGTGAGATGAACTCCCCCGTCAAAGGTACGACGATGGGCAAAATGATGCGGCTGCCCGAAATCCATGCCGCGTCTTCGGCTGCCAGCATAAACTCCTCACGGTAGGCGCCGGGAGCGCGCGGACCGCGTAATTCCACCTTAAAACGCCCAATTTGGCCTGGTTTTACCTCTTTTTCGATCATCCGAGCGGCTTGGGAGCCATTCCAACTTTTATCGCGAAAGGCGCTCACACGCTCCTTTTCTCCCTGCACGGCATACAACGAGACATAGGGACCTCCTTCTTTTTTCCAGGTCTCGGTTCCGGCATTTTTCATGGCCACGGTCACGAAAATATTTTCCTCCACGTTGATCTGCCACTCACTGCCGCTCAAGCTCGAAACTTCCGCACGCCACTTCGTGGAGCCCGTGGGTAAATCCGAAGCGGGAACCGTGGGCGCCGGGGCTGACACAGTCGAAACCGCACCTTGCGTCTGGACATCCAAGTTCAAGGTAAAGCGTCCATTTCCCATGCGGCGCAAATTTTCCGCCACCAATAAAAAGTCGCTCTTATATGTTCCGACCTTGGACGGGGCTTTCAACGGGAAGGTGAACGTCGTAATACCGCCGGGAGCGAGCGTCGCGACCGGAAGCCGCGCGGGACGCATCGCATTTTCCCAACCCGGTGACGCAAGTACGGAATTTACTTCGGTACGGCGCGCATTGTCGTATGAATAAATCGAAACATAATTTTTACTCGTCTTGCTCCAGGTGGCAGAACCGATATTTTTTACCGTGACGGATACCGTAGAGGTTTGACCGGGCGCGAGTCGGGCCGGCGCATGCACCGCAATGATGGACGCCTCATAAGCGGGCGTTGCGGCCTGGAGGGAAACCGGTGAAATCAACATTGAACACATCGAAACCAGACAGGCGAGAGCGCCCGCTTTCATACGACGCGTGTAGCGTGTCGCGAGAAGCGTGTGTGTAAAGCCCGTCATATCTTTCGAAAAGTCCATTTGATTTTCACCTAAACTTACTAATATATTAGCAATTTTTCGCCTCTCGGTCAAAAACAGCGTATCTAAGACTACAAACGCTTCACGAGAAGGTTACTAAGCTGTGGATGAAACCGAGACTTGTCCACATTTCATCCAACTCGCATACCGAATGTACTCGGACAAAATAGTATCGGTGAACGCAGGCAACGTGTAAAATGCCCACATGTCGCTGACTCGAGATTTAGCCCTGAATACGGGCGTGCAGGTTGCGGGCAAAGTCGTTTCCACGGGCTTGGGCGTCGCCTTGGTCGCGCTCCTGACACGCCAGCTCGGACAAGAAGGCTTTGGCATGTATTCAACGGCCAATGCGTTTTTGCAAATGTTCGCATTGTTGCTCGATCTTGGCCTGAACGTAACGTTGATTGCGCTCCTTGGCGAACATGCGGACGATAAAGCCTACGAAAAACGCTGCTTGTCCGCGCTCTTCACGCTCCGCATCGTGTTAGCCGTTATCATTCTCGGTTTCGCGGCTCCGCTCGTGGCGCTCGCCTTTCCGTATCCATGGGAACTAAAACTCGCCATCTTTGCACTCACCGCTTCATTTATCTTTCCAAGCCTGAACCAAGTGGTGATCGGCGCCCAACAGCGCCATCTGCGCATGCACATGGCCGCTGTTTCGGAGAATGTCGGACGATTGATCGCCCTCCTCGGCCTCTTATTCGCGCCGACGCTTGGCTGGGGCCTTGTCCCCCTCATGTGGGTGATTTCGGTTGCCGGATTCGTAAACTTCTTCATCAATTTTCTCTTTGCCCGCCGTTATGCCCCGCTCGGCTGGAATTGGGACCCGGAATTCTGGCTCATGGCCCTCAAGCGCTCCTGGCCAGTGGGCGTCTCCATCGCCTTTGGCCTCGCGTATTTCAAAGCGGATACCTTGATCCTTTCCTTGGTGCGTAGCCAGGCGGAAGTCGGTATTTACGGGGCCGCCTATCGCGTTTTGGAAGTCCTGATTACCGTGCCTTTTATGTATGCCGGCGTGCTTTTGCCCCTGCTTTCGCATTCCTACGTCAAACGGGACAAAGACCGTTTCCAGAAGCTGGTCAGCGGCTCACTCGATGTCATGGTGATCATGGCCCTGCCCATGGTGGTGGGGACGTGGCTCCTCGGTCCGCAACTCATGGAATTGGTTGGCGGGCCTGAATTCGTCGATTCAGGATACATTTTGCGCATCCTTGTGCTCGCCGTAGCCGTGATTTATCTCAATACCGTTTTTTCGCATATCGTGGTGGCCTTGGACGCGCAACGGAAGATGCTTCCGATCTATGCCGTGGTCGGCCTCGGCACCGTTCTTCTGTATCTCCTGCTCATCCCGACCTATGGCATGTGGGCGGCCGCCTGGCTGACGGTTATTTCCGAAATCATCGTGGGTATTGGCTCGCTTTTCGTTTCAAAACGATACGTCCCCATCGTCTTTAAACCCAAAGCCACGCTCGCCGCGATCGGAGCCTGTCTTGCGATGGCGGCCGTGGTGGTCGTGTCCGGCGCTCTCCCCGTCCTCGCCCGTATCCTGCTCGGCGCCGGAACCTATATTGCCTGCGTGATTTTATTCGGCGGCGTTTCAAAAGCGGTCTTGCGCGATGTCTTGAAGCTCCGGAGTGAAACGCCGACCGAACTCGGACCGAAAAATTGGTAACAAAAAAGGACGCTGTTTAGCGTCCAGAGAGCAGGCGGTTGAGGTCCTCCTGCGAGTAGATTCCGACCGGGATGGTTCCGGCGTCTTCGCGGACGATGACGCCCGGCATGAGCACCGTGCCCGGCATGAGCAGGACGCCCTTGCCGACGCGGCAGCCGTCGCCGATCACGCAGCCCATCTTGGGACGCGGAACCGTGACGCGCAGGCGGCGCGGGATGAGCCAGCCGGGAGACTTGAACCAGCACTCGAACGTGATCGGATCGCCGTTGGTGCGGGATGCCTCCTCGGAGAGGAGTTTGCCCGCTACGAAGCAATCCGCGCCCACGATCGAGTACTTGAGGCTTGCGCCGTCATCGATCCGCGTACGCGGTCCGATGATGCAACGCACCGCGCTCGCGTTGGAGGAAATGCGCGCATCGTCGCCGATGAGCACGGGTCCCACGATCAACGTGGACATGCGCACGCGCACGTTCTTTCCCATCCAGAGCGGGCCGATGATGTCGGCGCCGGGATTCAGGCTGCGGCCCTCGCCTCCGAAGAGGTAGGCCGCGCCGGAGCTTCCCGTCGCGGGATGCGGCGGAGTTCCGTCCCGCTTCTCCGTGTGGGCCATGAGCGGCATGAGCGCGCTCAGCTCCTCGTTCCGCGAGGCTTCGGCGAAGGCCTGGCGGACCAGGCCCGCATCGACTTCCCCGTGGTCATCCGCCGGGAACCAGCGCTGGTAAGGCGTCAGCTCCGGACGCAGGAACCAGCGCAGCACGGGCGGCAGCTCCCGAAGGAGATCGCCCAAAACCGGTATTCCATCATTCATGCAGAGCCTCCTGGGTGATGAGGTGGGAAATGGCGACGGCCAGGCGGCCGGGATCGTGGCGGATCAGGCTGCGCTTGAGCGCGTCGCCCGAAACGGTCGGAACCGGCGTCCGGCTGACGAAATCGCTGCGGACGACCCGGAGGTCGTCCTTGGGCAAATCGTCGAAAACCGGATGCTCGCCTTCGGCTTCGTACCGGGCAAGCAGCTCGGCGGGGATGGCCCCGTCATTCAGAAGGATGTGCTGGAGCCGCGTCTCCGGAAGATAACGCGACACCGTGTCCACGAAGCGCGTAGCGCCGTACCCATCGGTCTGGCCACGCTTGGTGACCAGGTTCACGACATAGATACGGCGCGCGGGCGAGTCGCGGATGGCGCTGGCCACGCCCTGTACGAGCAGGACGGGCACCAGGCTCGTATAGAGATCGCCGGGAGCGAAGACGAGCGCGTCGGCTTCGAGGATGGCCTCGATGGCTTCGGCATTCGCTTCGATCCCCGGCCTGAGTTCGCAACGCGCGATAGCCGAACGGCCCACGCCCGCTTCCTCGATCGCATGCTCGCCCTCGACGACGTTCCCGTCTTCGAGTTCGGCATACAGGTTGCCGGAGACGGACGAGACCGGGATGACCCGGCCCTTCACGCGCAGCACTTGGTGCGCCGCGCGGATGGCCTTGAGCGAATCTCCGAACATGTTCTGGAGACCCGCGAGCAGGATATTGCCGAGCGGATGCCCGGCCAAACGGCCCTCGCCGTCGATACGGTGAGTGAGAAGTCGCCGCAGGAGCTGCGGCTCATCCCCCTCCTCCCCTTCATCGGCGAGGGCCGCGAAGCACTGACGGATATCGCCCGGCGGCAATACGCCGAGCTCGTCGCGCAGGGTGCCGCTCGAACCGCCATTGTCGGCGATGGAAACGATGGCCGAGAGCTCGACATTCTCGAGCTTCTTCAGGCCGGTAAGCAGGGTGTAATTCCCCGTGCCACCGCCCAAAACCGTGATCTTGATGGGCTTCTTCACTGGTACCTCCAAAACAAAAGGGCGCGGGGGCATCTCACACAAAAAACCGCCCTTAATCAAGGGCGGAGCGATTGGGCAGGGCCAGGCCCTGTTCCCGCTCGATCTGGATGACCCGGACGAGCGGCTGGTGATGGAACTTCACCTGTAAGCCATCCCCTAACTTGAGGCCGAGCTCGGGATTGATCTCCTTGTCGACCGACTTCTCGTCGAACACAAGGCTCGGATGACGCTCCTTGAAAGCCTTGAACGGCTCGTCGATGACGAACTCCGCATGCTCCCAACCTTCGGGATACGGGCTCCCCTCCTTGGGAGCCGGGAGCTCGAGGACCGCGATCGAACGGTCCAACCGATAGAGCGGACGCTCGAGAACGAAGACGCTGATCGGACGCCCATTCACGAGGCTCTCGTGCGTGTCCGAGGCATAGAGCCGCCAGGCATGCGCAAGCATCTCGTACCGGGTCAGCGAAGCCACGCGATAGCACACATGGTCCATCTCGTATCGTGAGACGTCCATACGCGCCTCGGCCAGCTGAGCAGTGAGACGCTGAAGGAACTCTTCCAAAGGCTGATTCAATAGATTCATCGGAACCTCCTTATGAAATCTCGGCGACCGTACCAGGGATTTGACGACTTGAAAAGCCCCTACTCCGCGGTTTTCAAACGTTCGATAATGGCCCGGAAACGGGGGCTTCGGATGCCGGCCGTATGCAAATTAATGGGCCTCACGAGCGGGAAAAATGCATTCCGGACGAATGGATTCCGCAGGCCGACAAGGCCGGCGCGAAGCGTGCCGCCGATCAAAACCGCGCACCACAACGTTACGTCCCACACGCAATAGGTATTCGTGACCGTAAGCCGATGGGAACGGATTCGCTCTTCTATAGTGGATGGAAACGCTACTCCTGATGAAGGGAGATCAGCTTGATTAAATACAACGTTGTTGACTGACGACGGCAAAGACTGATGTTTGAGATATTCCAAGAAAAGAAAACAACCCATGGAATGGCAGATCACGGTTTCCGGTTGTTCATGCGCGAGAAACTCGGCCAGCGTTTGGTAGGTTTTCGGGTCTTCGGCGATCACCCGTTCACGGCGATAGATGTCCCACGTATAAAACGGATTCAATGACTGAAAAAATGAGGCTTTGCCTTTGATATCCCATCGAAACGCTTTCGCCTCACCGGATTCGATGTCTGATTTGAACGCGGAAAACCCGGCATCAGCGCCATACGCAGGACGAAAAATGGAAAACCCGATGCCCGTGGCAAATCCATGGATCAAAACAATGCGCGACATGACGCCATATCACCACGGGAAAGCATGCAACGCAAAAACACCGTCGGTGGTATAGTGCCTCGATAACAAAGATGACTCGATACGGAATTTATATTCTATGATTTTTATAGCCATCGGCATCATACTCATCGTCATGGTTGTCGTCGCGATTATTGCAGGGATTTCCCAAAAATAAGGCATACGGAACGCAAAACACGCGCTTTAGGCGCGTGTTTTACAGATCCGGCAGCGGGCTACTCTTCCAGGACCGGGTTGGGTCCAAGTACCATCGCTGCTAGTGAGCTTAACTACCGTGTTCGAGATGGGAACGGGTGTGACCTCACTGCTTGAGCCACCGGTACCTCAGAAACAGCACAAAGCTGCCTCAGAGATATCGATGTCTCAAGACCAGATCCAGTTGTTATATGTGCAAGGCATGCCGCAGAAACTTACGTACGCAGCAGCGTCATTGTTGACGCACTTGATCGCGACAAACCTTCCGGTAGAAAACGCCGAAGCGTTTCATCCCGGATGGCTGAAGCATTGAGCGATTAGTATGGCTCGACTAAAGGTCTCGCGACCCGTACATCTACCACCTATCAACCTCCTGTTCTCGGAGGGCTCTATGACGAAGGTTAATCTTGGGAACGGCTTCACGCTTAGATGCTTTCAGCGTTTATCCGTGCCGAACGTAGCTACCCAGCGGTGCCCTTGGTAGGACAGCTGGTGCACTAGAGGTTCGTTGTTCTCGGTCCTCTCGTACTAAAGAACAGTTCCCTCAACCTTCCGCGCGCGCAGTAGACAGGAGACCGAACTGTCTCACGACGTTCTGAACCCAGCTCGCGTACCGCTTTAATAGGCGAACAGCCTAACCCTTGGGACCTTCTCCAGCCCCAGGATGCGATGGGCCGACATCGAGGTGCCAAACCTGGTCGTCGATGTGGACTCTTGGACCAGATCAGCCTGTTATCCCCGGAGTAGCTTTTATCCGTTGAGCTTCCGCCGTCCGATTTCGTACGGTCGGATCACTATGTCCTACTTTCGTATCTGCTCGACTTGTTGGTCTTGCAGTTAAGCAAGCTTATCCCATTGCGGAACCAGCGCGATTTCCATCCGCGCCTAGCTTACCTTTGTGAACGCCTCCGTTACCATTTGGGAGGCAACCGCCCCAGTTAAACTACCCATCAGCTACTGTTCCACAATCCGGTTATACGGATCATAGTAAGAATATCGATAGTCCAAGGGTGGTGTCTCATCGGCGCCCGAAGGCTCCCACCTACACTGAACATGAAAGATCGATACCCAATAGCAAATTGTAGTAAAGCTTCACGGGGTCTTTTCGTCTGACTGCGCGTACAGGGCATCTTCACCCCACTTGCAATTTCGCCGAGTACCAAGTTGAGACAGTCGCTCTCTCGTTATGCCATTCGTGCGGGACGGAACTCACCCGTCAAGGAATTTCGCTACCTTAGGACGATTATAGTTATCGCCGGCGTTCATCAGCGCTTCGGCTCAAGGCTGCCGACCTTGCGGTCATGACCTCTCCCCTTAACGTTCTGACACTGGCCAGGCATCACTTCCTATACGTCACCTTGCGGTTTAGCAGGAAGCTGTGTTTTTGGTAAACAGTCGGAAAGCGTCTTTTGCTGCGGGCCGTCTTGCGACGGCCAGGCCTTATCCCTAGGTTACGGCCGTTGTATTGCCGAGTTCCTAAACATGGGTTCTCTCGTACACCTGAGCACACTTATGCCTACCCACCTGTGTCGGTTTGCGGTACGGTTTCTATTTGATTAGCCCTAGAAGCTTTTCTCGGCACCGCAGTCCCGATCCTCGCTCTGCTTTCGCAGAACTCGCGCTCACCTCGAGGCTTATGACTGGCGGATTTGCCTACCAGTCACCCCTAAGTGCCCGAAGATTCATTCCAGGAATCTCGATCAGTTGAACGATGCGTCCCTCCATTGGAATCAAACAGAAGTGCAGGAATATTAACCTGCTGTCCATCAGCTACGCCGTTCGGCCTCGCCTTAGGACCGACTAACCCAGGGACGATTCGCGTTGCCCTGGAAACCTTGGGTTTACGGTGGACGGGATTTTCACCCGTCTTTGTGCTACTTATGCCGACATTCTCTCTTCCGAACGCTCCACGGTGCCTCACGGCTTCCGCTTCGGCGCAGATCGGAATGCTCCCTTACCAATGCAGAGATCCGGAGACCTCTGCAGTTCGCGACTTCGGTATTGTACTTGAGCCCCGGTAAGTTTTCGGCGCCGGACAGCTTGACCAGTGAGCTGTTACGCTTTCTTTAAAGGATGGCTGCTTCTAAGCCAACCTCCTGGTTGTATAAGCCGTCCGACCACCTTTCACACTGAGTACAAATTTAGGGACCTTAGTCTGCGATCTGGGCTGTTTCCCTCTTGTCCAGTGGAGCTTAGCCCCCACGGACTGACTGCCGGGAACACCTGCTGGCATTCGGAGTTTGGTTGGAAACTGTAAGCTTGCGCCCCAGTTCCCATTCAGTGCTCTACCTCCAGCAGGCTATACATCAGCGCTAGACCAAAATCTATTTCAGGGAGAACCAGCTATCACCCAGCTCGATTGGAATTTCACCCCTAGCCACAACTCATCTCCGAGTGTTGCACGGCTCGTGAGTTCGGACCTCCATCCCGATTTCTCGGGACTTCATCCTGGTCATGGCTAGCTCGCCGGGTTTCGGGTCTTGGATATGCCACGGAATTTTCGCCCTATTCAGGCTCGCTTTCACTACGGCTTCGTCCCCTCAGGGACTTAACCAAAGCGACATATCGCAAACTCGTCGGCTCATTCTTCAATAGGAACGGTGTGACGGACTTGCGCCCGCTCCACCTCCTTGTAAGCGTATGGTTTCAGATACTATTTCATCGCCCTCCCGGGCTGCTTTTCAACGTTCCATCACTGTACTGGTTCACTATCGGTCAAGAGGAGTATTTAGCCTTGGCACATCGTCGTGCCTGCTTCCTACGAGGTTTCTCGGGCCTCGTAGTACTTTGGATCTAGTCAAAAGGGATGGGTGCCGTTTCGCCTACCGGACTATCACCGTCTTTGGTCCCGCTTTCCAGCGGACTTCAGCTACAGTCCCGTGCCTTTTTGCGTCTCAGAGGAAACGCGTGTCTAGTCCCTGCAACCCACACATGAAGATAGCCTCCGCTCGCCCTCCTGCCCGCGGTATTACTTGCGTAAGACTCGGTGCAAAAGTTAAACATGTGTGTTTGGGCTCGTCCCGTTTCGCTCGCCACTACTAAGGGAATCGAGCAGACTCTGTTGTCACGCCAGGACCATTGCTGATCTTGGGTGACAACAGAATCTGCGTTTCAATTTGTTTCTACTCCACTGGGTACTGAGATGTTTCACTTCCCCAGGTTCCCTCCCGCTACCTATGTATTCAGTAGATCGGGTCATCGTGCTTCACACGATGGGGTTTCCCCATTCAGACATCTCCGGATCAAAGGTTGCTTGCCACCTCCCCGAAGCTTATCGCAGGCTGCCACGTCTTTCATCGGCTCCTCGTTGCCAAGTCATCCACCATACGCCCTTACGTGCTTCCGCCATCCGGAGTGCCGATTCCCTAAATGAGTATAAGGAATCGGAACCGGACGGAGTGTTTGTGTTCAGGTGCGTCATCAATATTATTGACTCCGCGTTGCGCCATGCACCTTGCGGTACATGGACTTTGCAAGTTTTGTGTACATGCCTTGCACGTATAACAATTGGATCATGTTATACATTACAAGATCTTCAGTTTTGAAGATTCGATCCGGGACTCCCCGACGCGCTTCGCGGTCGGGACCGAGCCGGACACGGATCGGACTTGAGTGAGTTCAAATCCGATCTGTGTCCACCTCTCTGACCTGTTGAGACAAAAATGAGCTCCGCCGACGGCGGAGCTCATGAAACCCTTGTGGAGGTTCCTGAGTTCTTAGCCGTGGGATCCGCCGTGGCGGACAAAATGGGTGGGAATACTCATGTAGGAATCTCCAGAGGTCCTTGTCACCGAGGCTTGCGCCGCCGGTTATTCACAGGGACATGGGTTTTGAAGTGCCGAAACTTTATACGAAGCCTCACCCCTTGTCAAGCGCCCATATTCAGCGGAAAATCAGGGCTATGAAACGTATCCACATCCGTGCCATCGGCGCGCTCCCCGAAGCCTGGCAACGCGAGGCCGCGGCCGCCCTCCAAACCCGCCTCAAGCCCTATGCCCAGCTGGATATCGTCGAGCTTTCCGAGGGCCACAAGGGCGCGGCCAAACCGGATATGGCGCGGACCCGGAAGGCGGAAGCCGAATCGCTCGCCAAAGGGTACAAGACGGATGCATTCGTCATCGCCCTGGATGAAGGCGGCAAAGAGTACGACTCCCCCGCCTTCGCCAAGCAGCTGGAGACCTGGTCCGAAGGCGGCCGGCCCCTCGTCTTTTTGATCGGCGGATCCTGGGGCTTGGATGAATCCCTCGTGAAGAACGCGCATGCGAAACTCTCGCTTGGAAAAATGACCTGGCCGCATGCCGTCGCGCGGCTGCTCCTCCTCGAACAGCTATTTCGCGCCGAGACGATCAGCCGCGGGAAGGAGTATCATAAATAGGTATGAAGAAACATTGGAAGCGTTTTGAAAAACGGATCGCCTCGGTCCGAAAGCGGACGGAACGCTTGATGGCCAAGCATCGCAAAACCACCTCCGTATGAACGTCGAATCCCAAAGCCAAGAAGCGCCTCGTCGCCGGGAGTCGTCAGCGAGCGAGCAAGCGACGCCTTCGCAGCTCAGTAAACGAGCGGCGGACGAGATGCGCTCATTGCGCGAGTTGTTTGCAAAAAGCGAAGCCGAACTCGCCTCTTCCGGCGTCACAGCCCATCCGGAATTGGACGCGTTAAAACAGGAAGCGGAAGCGGCGCACCAAGAGCTTGAAGCGGCGCTCGCAGAGGCGGGTGCAGAACAAGAAGCCGGAGCCGATGCCGAACCATTCGACGAAGGCGAACAGTACGGCCGCGTGATGGACGCCCTCTCCGCTTCCCCGGTCAATTTCAGCGACCTCGAAACCCTGCGCGTAGAAGCGATTGGCCACAGCGAAAAAGCGCGCGTGATGAAAGAAGCGTTCGAAAACAAACTCGGCTCTCGTTACACCGAAAAACTCCTCAATCCGGAATACGCCCGGGAACTGGAGCGCCTTCAAACCTTTTTGGAGAATGGCATCGATGACATGGAAGATCTCAAGCTGTTTGACGCATACGATCTCACGACGGAAAACCTGATCGCGGTCCATGAAACGCTCGGCACCCCCGAAGACATTGCCCGGATCGTAAAAGCGTTGGATCTCAAGCGAGAATTACCTGAACTCACGTACCAAAATAACCAGCCGGTCATCCAACTCGCGGGAGCGAAATTTGAATCCGGCGAACTCGATGCGGATATCACGCTCGCAAATTGGTATGACGACGGGAGTCACATCGTCCGTGGCTTCACTCACAAACCTGTCGAGCAAGACGGTACGATGTCCGCCGTCCGTTCGGTGAAACATGATGTCTTTAACATCAGTCCTGAGCATCACAATCGCGGCTTGGCCAAACGCGTGCTCCACGATTCCTTGGAATGGTATTTGCAGCAAAACGAGCGGCACCCGGACAAACCCATCGCCGACATCAAGCTTGAAGCGAACATCGATGTCGGCGGCTACGCCTGGGCGAGCTATGGTTTTGGGTGGGACAAGGAGTCGATGACGTCCGAAACGATCAAAGAGTATATCCAATCGACAAAAGAACGCGTCGAAACCATCGTGTCGCACGTGCGTGATCTTGGATTGATCGAGGAAGAAGAGCGCGCCATAACCGACCTGCTCTCGGCCTATGATCAGGCCCTCGAAAATCCGGACATCACTCCGCAGGAGCTCGCGCTTATTGGAAAGAATGGCCCCCAATTCCGGCAGGACGCATCACGCAACTGGTACACTGAACGGCAGTTCGCCCTGGAAGAACGTGAAGCCTCTGAGGAATTCCCCACCGCGGTACATGCAGGCAAATACGGCATGCTCGGCAAAGACCATCGCTGGCATGGCACGGTCGAACTCACGGCCAATGGCAAACAGAGCGGTAAAAACCTCGCGCTTCTCCAAAAACGCATCTCCTAGCTATGACGGAAAATCCTTTCAAGAAAATTAATCCGCCGGCCATGGAGGGGCGTTTGATTGATAAAACCGGAAAAGATATCGGCGACAAAGCATTCCATGAAACCTTCATGGACATGACGCCGGAAACGGAGGAACAACGTCTAAAAGAACTGGAAGCGTTTGTGGCGGAAATAAAAAGACCTCCGGGTGGGAGGCTCTAGGCGGCCAGCAGTTGCGGGATGATCTCTCCGGCCAAACCCGCGAAACGCGAGTTGGCCTCGATGCACGAGTGCTCCGGATTCACGTCGAAGATCTCGGCGTGCCGCAGCTTTCCGATCCGGACAAGAGAGGCGGCGGTCGCCACCTTGCCGCTCGTGCCGATGGTGACGATGGCTTCCGCGTCCATCGCGGCCGCGAGGGCCTGTTCCCGGGTCTTGGCCGGGAGCCGCTCGCCGAACCACACGATCGCAGGGCGTTCGAGCGCGCCGCAGCACGGCGACCGCGGCAGCTCCGGATAGAGGAGCGCGAGGTCCTCGCGCTCCTTGTCGCATTCCGTGCAGCGGTTGTGCCAAAGCGAGCCGTGGATATGCGCGACCTCCGGATGCCCGGCGCGCTCATGCAGGCCGTCCACGTTCTGGGTCACGAGGGTGACGCCGGTGCGGCCCTTTGCCCAGTTTGCGAGCGCGATATGCGCGGCATTGGGTTCGGAACGCGCCACGATCTCGCGGCGGTACGAGTACCAATCCCAGATCAGCCTGGGATCTTCCTCGAACGCGGCCGGGGTCGCGAGCTCGGAAACGTGACGGTCGCGCCAGCGTTCCCCCGCTCCGCGGAAGGTCGGGATGCCGCTCTCCGATGAGATGCCGGCTCCGGTAATCACGAGGATGCGGTCACACATCCCCAAGAAGCGACGTGCTTGAGAAATGTTCATGGGAATGTGCCTCCTACGCTAGGAACCTTACACATTTTTCTCATTTCGTCAATCCCCTCATGGGTGTGATATACTCTTTTCATCACTAAATAATTTTGAAACAAAAAGTCCTTTCTCGGTATGAAGTCTCCTTCCAAGGCTCCGGCCAAAATGAACAAGCCCGCCAAAGTCCAAAAAGACGGATATGGCGCCCACTGGCACAGCGTCGGCTGGCTCGCGGCCATTGCCATCGTGCTTTCCGCCTCGACTATGACCCTCTCGGCCTCCGCCCAGAGCACGTCAATCACACCGTCCGTTCTGTTGCGCGGCATCAATGAGCTCAAGGTTCAATTGACCCGCGTCGAAGCCAAGATCGACCGTCTCGCCGCCCCGGCTCCCGCCGCGACACAGACGACCACCCCGCCCACCACCTCGGACAATACGAACCGGGAAACTACGGCCGCCCCGGAAGTCAAAGAGGAATTGAGCGATGTCACCAAGTGCCGCCAGTCCTGTGAAGACGACTTCAACAGCTGTGCGAAGACCGTTAAATCCGATTCCGCCTATCTGGCCTGTAAGACGACCTACGAAGAGTGCTTCAACAAGTGCGGCCAATAAAACGAAAAAACCCCCGCGATGCGGGGGTTTTTCTATGGTGCCGAGGGAGAGACTTGAACTCTCATCCTCTTTCGAGGGCCAGCTCCTAAGGCTGGTGTGTCTACCATTTCACCACCTCGGCCTCGCGCGATCTTACCTAAAACGTATTTTTTTGGCCAATCTATTGACATTTTAGCCAAATTATGATATCAAAATGCTATCGCTTCTCGCGATCTACACCTATGAAAAAGCTTCTGTTGAGCCTCATCTTGGCCCTTACGGCCCTTTCCCCGTTGTCCGCCTTTGGCGTGAACACGGCCAAGGCCGCCAGCGTGCCTTTGAACACTGCCATTCGTGGCACTAGCATGACCACGGTCTACTGGTACGCGAATGACGGTAAGCGTTATGTCTTCCCGAATGCCGCGACCTACTACACGTGGTTCCCGACCTTCGACAATGTCCGCATGATCCCGGACGCCGAACTCTTCACGATCACGATCGGTGGCAACGTCACCTATCGCCCGGCCGCGAAGCTCGTCAAAGTAAACACGGATCCGAAGGTCTATGCGGTGGCCCGCGGCGGCGTTTTGCGCCACGTGACCAGCGAATACCTGGCCGAACGCTTGTACGGTTTTGACTGGCGCTCCGATGTCCATGACATCGCCGACGTCTACTTCACCAACTACACCGTTGGCGCGCCGATTTACAGCGAATCGGATTTCAATGTCAGCAACGAATACAACGGCGTTTCCACGCCTTCGGATTCCTTGCGCGGCATGACGGGAAACGGTTCCACGGGTGAAATCGTATTGAATGCCTCGCGCACCAATATCAACCCGGGCGAAGCCGTGGTCCTCTCCGTGTCCAACACCTTGAACTACGGTTCCGGCTACCGCATCGAAATTTACGACGTGCGCACCAACGGCTTGATCCGTACGTGCAACCTTCCGGTTTCGACCTGCGACATGACGGTCTATCCGCAGCGCAACGCGAATGAAAACTCGGTACAGTACTATGCCGCCTTGCGCGACAGCTCTTCGACCACCATCAAGAGCGGGTACTCACCGGTCGTGTACTTCGGTACGACGAACGGCACCCAGTTCTCGTCCGGCTCCTCGAGCCTGGAATCCAGCCGCACGTCGGCCAATGTCGGCGAAACGGTGATTCTCACGGCCCGCGCCTGGAACTTGAACACCAACGAAAGCAATATCCGCATGGAGTTGTACCGCGAGAGCAACAGCTCGCTCGTGGACACCTGCTATGACCACGCCACCTGCACGTTTAACGTGACGGTGACGAATGACGGTTCGAACGCGGTCCGCTATTACGTGATCGTAAAGAACGACGCGAACGAGCAGATCCCGGCCGCCTACTCCAGCCGCATCACGGTGAGCGGCGCGTCGAATGGCACGCTCGCCTTAAGCGCCAGCCGCTCCACGGTCATGAGCGGTGAAACCATCACGCTTTCCGCCACGGGCGGAAGCGCGTGGAATACGAGCCGCATCGTGCTCGTGAACGAACAGAACGGCACAACCATCGCCAACTGCTACAGCGTGACCAACTGCACCCAGACGGTGACGGTGACCGGTTACAATGGCGAAACCATCCGCTACCGCGCGGAAGCCCGCGACTGGAACGGCGCCATCTTGGCCACCGCCTATGTCACGGTCTACGTGAACAGCACGGGCAGCCAGACCGGAACGCTTACGCTTACCGCTGATCGCACGTCGATCACGAGCGGCCAGTCCGTCTACCTCACGGCCTACTTCAACGGCACCTTGCCGAGCGGCGGACGCATGGAAATCAAGCGTGACCGCACGAATGAAGTCGTAGGCACTTGCTACAGCAATACCTGCAACATTACGGTGTACCCGTATCAGACGACGGGCATCAACACGACCCAGTATTATGTCCAGGTCGTGAACAGCAACGGAACGATCTTCGCCGGCACGCAGTACTCGCCAGTGATCACCTTCACCGGTACCACGGGCGGTTCCAGCGACGGCGTGAACTACATCAACGGCTTGGTCTTGAACGCCGACCGCACCTCCATCAATTCCGGCGAACTCGTCCGCCTCACCGCGAACGCGTTCAATGCCGGCACCTGGAGCTATACGGGCAACCGCATTGAGATCTGGAGCGTGAAAACGAACCAGCTCTTGCGCACCTGCTACGACGTTTCGACGTGTACGCTCGACGTGTATCCGCAAGGAACCGCGACGGACATGACGGCCCAGTACCAGACCCGCATCTATGATCGCAATGGCGTCTTGGCCATGAGCCAATACTCCGCGGTGATCTACATCAGCGGCACGGGCTCGAATCCGGGCACCGGCACGATCTCCGGCTCCGGAGTCACCTCCTATGCGCCGGCGAGCGATCTCCGCGTGAACCGCAATATCTACCTGACGTCGACCTTCACGGACAGCAACCTCGTGATGTCGGACGCCAAGGTCGAAATCTACGCCGAACACCTCTCGACCCCGGTCGCGACGTGCTACGGCAGCTACACCTGTTCGGTCTATTACCCGACGGGCAGCTCCCCGATGACGACCCGCGTGTACGCCCGCCTCTCGAACCGTTACAACGTTTCGCAGTGGCTCGAAACCCCGCGCGTCACCATGACGACGACTTGGTAAGATCACGAGAAACAAAACCCCCGCCTCTCGGCGGGGGTTTTGTTTTACGTTCTTTCTTTAGGCGCGTTCCACGTATTCGCCCGTCTCCGTATTCACGATGATGTTCTCGCCTTGCTTGATGAAGAGCGGCGCCTTCACCTTGATCCCGCCTTCGACGGTCACTTCTTTCGTCATGTTCCCGCCGGACACCGTGTTTCCACCCGTCGCGTCCATGGATTCGATGACCTTGAACGTCATCTTGCGTGGCAATTCGATCGACAAGGGGCGGCCCTCGTGGGTGGTCATGTTGATTTCCATGCCGTCACGGAGATACTTTCCCTGCTCCCCGACCGCATCATCCGCCATGCTGACCTGATCGAAGGATTCCTGGTCCATGAAGGTGTAGCCGGAAGCATCATGGAACAAATACTGCATGCGGCGGTGCTCGACTTCCACCAATTCGATGGTTTCGGAAGTCTTGTAGGTGGCTTCAAGCGTTTTGCCGCTTTCCAGGTTGCGGATGCGCGTGCGCACGAACGCCGCGCCCTTGCCCGGGTTGATGTGCTGGAATTCGACCACAAGCCAGAGGCCGGCCGAGTCCTTGATCACTACGCCTTTCTTGATGTCGTTTGGGGATGCCATAACGGGAATATCGTTCGTTAGTCGGCCGCAACTATGCCAATTTGCCCTTCTTTCGTCAATGATTCCCCCTAGAACCGCTCGCGAACCGGAATCGGCATAAGCTCGCTGAGAGATTTCGCGCCGGTAAGCAGCATCGCCAGCCGGTCCACGCCAAAAGCAATGCCGGAGGCCTCCCCCATTTTGGGCAAGGCTTCCAGAAAACGCTCATCAATGGGCCAGGTCTCCTTTCCAAGTGAACGGCGCAACTCCTGCTCTTCTTCAAAGCGCTTGCGCTGTTCCGTTGCATCCGTGAGCTCAACAAAACCGTTCGCAAGCTCGAGCGAGCCGATATACAACTCGGTGCGCAACGCATACCGCGGGTCGCTTGGATCTTTCTTCGCAAGCGCGGCCATCGAAACGGGATAGGTGTGCAGGAAGGTCGGGACCTCGCCCAGCTTCGGCTCGACTTCGGACAAAAAGATTTTGAAAAATAAATCATCCCACGTATCGGCCTCGTTCACGGTTTGATGATGTTCCCGGCACGCCTCCGCCACGGCCTCCCGATCGCCAATCAATGAATCTAATTCCACGTTTGCATACTGTTTCATGGCATCGCGGACGGAAAGGCGACGGAACGCCGTCTCAGAAAAAGGTTTTCCGTATTGTCCCGCCACCCATTTCACCATGGCTTCGGTTCTCTCCATCAATTCAGACAAACCGATCCCCTTCTCATACCATTCGACCATCAAGAATTCCGGATCATGCGTCCCATCCCACGGCTCGTCATTTCGAAAACACGGGCCCAAATCATAAATCTTCTCAAAACCCGCCGCGAGCATACGCTTCATCGCGTACTCCGGCGAGGTAATAAGCGCACCGCGATGCGGGGTTCCATCAGCCTCTTCGACCTTGCTCCACATCGGTTCGAGATACGGCTCCTGGCCCGGCAATCCAACCAGACGCGGCGTCTGCAATTCTAAAAATCCTTGTTCGTCGAAATAACGACGCACAAGCTGCACAACCCTGGAACGGGCACGGATCTGCTCTAGATTCATCCGGCGGATGCTTACGGTTTTCCGGCCAAACTGTCAAAAAACTTTTGCAGACGCGACTTCGGTTGCGGCTTAATGATCTCGGTCTTGATTTGGCGTTGAGAAACCTTGCCTTCTTCCGGAATCGCGCCGAATTTCTCTTCCAACTCGGAAAGCTTGGCCGAGCGTTCGGCCGTTTCCTGGAGCTCTTGGCTCAAAACTTCTTCGCGAAGGCCGGAAGCGAGCTCGCGCTGGGACTCGGCCTGGGATTCCTTAAACGCGTCGAGACGTTGCCGCGCTTCCGTCCATTCGGACATGACTTGCACGCGCAAATGATCCGGTACCCAGGAAAAATCCGGGTCACGCCCCTGCTTGAAGTCATCGACGGCCAAGGCCGCATCTTCCATCAGACGATCGGCATCCGGCTCGTGCTGCAGCAACTCCTGGAACCGTTCCGCAAGCTGTTCGGCCTGGATATCCTCGATATGGAAGATACCCCCTTGTTCGGCCTTGAAGGATTCATTCATAGATAATCCCACCATAGCAAAACTCCCCGCCGACATCTAGAAAGTTGTGGCGGGGAGTTTTGAGCTTAGCGGACCAAGTACGGCAGCAAGGCCATGAAGCGCGCGCGCTTGATCGCGTTCGCGAGCTTGCGCTGGTGCCAGGCGCAGACGCCGGAGCGCTTGCGCGGCACGATCTTGCCGAAGGACGAGAGGTAACGCTGGAGCGTCTTCGTGTCCTTGTAGTTGATGTCTTGGGCGTTGACCTGGCAGAAATGACAGGTCTTCGGTTTGCGGGAGGTGGGTTTCATAGGTGGGGCGCGGAGTGCTTAAGCATTCGGAACCGCGCGGGATGAAATGAATTTAGAAGGGAATATCTTCGAGACGGATCTCCTGATCGCCGACGCCGCGATCAATCGCGTTGGCTTGCGCCTGGGCGGATGGGTCGGCGGCGGGCATGGACGGGGCGCTCGGCGTTCCCACGGGACGCGGGGCGGCGCCGGGCTCCTTACGGTCCAGCATGATCATATTATCGGCCACGATTTCGGTCCGGTTGCGCTTTTGGCCATCCGGAGCCTCCCATTCGCGGGTTTGCAGGCGTCCTTCGATATAGGTCTTACGGCCTTTACCGAGATACTGTCCGCAAATCTCGGCGAGCTTGCCCCAAGCCACGACATTGTGGAACTCGGTGCGTTGCTGCTTCTGTCCCTGGGCATCGGTCCACTGTTGATTCGTGGCGATGCCGAACGAACAGACAGTTTGCCCCGTCGGGGTGGTCCGGACTTCCGGGTCCCGCGTGACATTCCCGATAATCATGGCTCGATTGAGATCCATACGATTTGATCTTTACACGGTTTCCTCAGGCTTGGAAGCTTCCGGCTTCGCTTCACCCTCGGCGGGCTTGGCTTCGCCTTCCGGCTTCGCCTCACCTTCTTTCACCTCGCCTTCCGGCTTGGCTTCGCCTTCCTTTACTTCGCCGTCCTTGGCTTCCGCGGAAACGCGGCGGCGCGGGCGGTCTTCCTTCAAGTTCACGTCCACTTCGGCGAACTGCACGAGCTCGTACTTGGCTTCGGAGCCGGCTTCTTCAGCCGAGAGGATCATGTGGCGCAGGACTTCCGGCGTGATGCGGAGCTGCATGTCGAGCTTGGCGACGGCGGACGGCTCGGCTGAGAGCATCACCTGGACATAGTAGCCGTGGCGCTGATCCTTGATCGGATAGGCGAAACGGAGCTTGCCGAGGCGCGTGGTGGATTCCACCGAAGCGCCTACCTTGGAAATAAGACCTGACACCCGCGTTTCGATCTCACCGGCTTCGTCGTCGGTGAAGGTCGTCGGGATGATGTAGAGGAGCTCGTAGCGACGAGCGTTCTGATCCGACATATGAGGTGACATGTCCCCTGTTCGGGGCCCCTTGGCGCATGCCTCAGGTTGGCCAGTCACGGTCAATATTTAGTGCCGAGACCTTAGCCGAAACCCCTGACTTTGGCAAGAGTTCGGCTTGGCTTAAATAAAAAAGCCCCGAACCGCGAACGGTTCAGGGCGAGGTGTTGGCCGGAGCCTCCGGTCCGTGGGGCGGACGGATCCGGCGCTCGGTGAGCATGGCGGGGTCCAGCGCTTCGATGGCGCTGGGAAAGTCCCTCAGCCGGATGGGGTCCTGGAGCTGCGGGCACACCACGTTCGTGTTGTGCAGGAACACGGCGAGACCACTCGCTTCGTACTCGTCGCACAGGAGGACGGGAGCCGCTCCGGGCCGCGTTTCCGCCTCGTCGAGGAGACGGGTGATGAACCCGTGCAGGGCCGGCGTGGCCTGCTGCCGCTCGAAGTCCTCGGTGATCCTGCGCGGCCGCGGCTGACGGCCGGGTGGCGCGGAGGACGATCCGTTGGCAGGAGCCTCCCCCTGAGACGGAACGGCGAGGAAGGCCTCCTCGAGCTCTCGGCGCGTGAGCGCGGCCACGGCGGCCGCATGCTCTTCGGCGCGAGTCCTCTCGGCCCGCATGATCTCGATGGTCAGCGCTTCGTAGGTGCTGGCCTTGGCCTGGAGCTTTCGCAGCGCTTCGGCGCGCTTGTGGATCCAGTCCGCCAACCGTTGGTCGGTGGCGCTCGTGTCGAAGGCGAGGCCGCACTGCAGCTTCATGTCACGCTCGAGCGTGCCCACGAGGCCGGCGATCTTCGCGCGCAAGTCGCTCGAGTCGCCCAGGGTCTCGAGGTTCTCCTCGTAGACCTTCAGGACGCCCTGGAGATCGGCGATCAGCTTCTCGTCCCGGGGATTGGCGTTGTTCGCCTCCTCCAGGTCGCTCATCGTCTCCTCCACCTGCGTTTCCGCATGGAGGAATACCTCTTCCGCGAAGCGCAGCTTCGCGAGCTCCTCCTGCGCCGCGGCGATCCGGTCCTTGCGGTCCTGGAACGCTTTCAGCTCCTTGAGCTTCTCGAGCGCATCAGCCATGACGCGCTCCATGCGGTCGCGCAGGACGCGATAATAGACGACGGCCCTGACCAGGCGCTTACGCCGCTTGGTGAGAGACTTCGTCTTCGCGACCTCCTTCTTGAGGTCTTCCTCGGCGGTACGAAGGTAGGATCTGGTCTCCATGAGACCGCCTTCGAGCTTCGTCTTCGCCTGCTCAAGCACTCCTCGATACGCGAGGTGCGGCCTGAGCATGAAGTACCGGATCGGCCACAGTGCGATCAGCAGCAGGGCGATCATGATCACGGCGAGCAGGACGAACGCCGCCCACAACGGACGACCGTAGAAGGGGGAGTTCAGGCTCACGGCCGCCGGGGCGGTCACCGTGACGGTGCGCGGCTCCGGCCGGGCGGCCAGAGCGCTCAGGGCTTCCGCGAGCTCAGCTCGCACAGTCTCAAGGGCCGTGTTGGCAGCCTCGAGCTGTTCGAGCGCCTCGTCGCGCTCATCGTTCGCACGATGCACGACCGTCTCCGACTCTTCGTAGCGCTGGCGAAAATCGTCGCGCTCGGCGGTCACGTCACGGAGACGCGATTCGAGCTCGGCGACCCGCGCATCGGGCGCTCCGGCGGGAACCGGACGGCTCGTACGCCGAACGATCGGCGGCAGCACGGCTCCGTGCGTGCGCGGAACCCGGTAGGTTGCGCCACGCAGCAAGCCGAAGCTCCTGGTGGCGTCTTCGGGACAGCGTCCCCCGTACTCGGGGTCGGGACCGAAGTACACCTGGCGTCCGCCCACGCGGCACACGTAGCGCCGTGCATGCGGCAAGTTGGCGAGCACATCGTCGGCGGTGAGCGTCTCGTCACCGGTGATGCGCCGCGCCAGCGCGACGACCGCCTCCATCGAGGTCGGGCCGTCCACGCCGATACGGACGTAGTCCGCGCCGGCCGGGCGCACCTCGTGGACGTTCTGCGCCGACGCGAAGCCGGGCAGGACGAGGAACAGACAGGCAACGAACGCGGCAAACACGATCGAGCGGATGATGGCCATGATGGCCTCCTTTCACTTTCTTGAATGGGTCAATGTACGGAAATCCACGCCCCGAAGGGCTGGGCTAATCGTGGTCATATTAAGACCCGAACGTCAAGGGGAAATGCATAAAAAAAGAGAGACCTTCGCCCAGGGATGGGCGTCGGTCTCAGTGGTTGGACTCTCCCTCGGCCGGAGGCTCGGGAAGAGCGATCGGCGGCTGCGGAGCATCCGGGAGCGCGGCGGGCATGCCGCGCACCGTGTCACGACGCACGCGCGTCGTGGCGTCGGCGTCACGGCCGTTGCCATTGCCATGGCCGCTCGGAGCGAGCGGGAGGGACCGGATCACGGTCGGCTCCCGGTCGCTGTCGGGCACGTCCGCGTCCGCGTCCGCATCGAGCCCCTTGGCATAGGGCTTGGTGGGCTCGGGCTTCAGGGAAGCCGGAGGCGTGAGCAACGGGTTTACCATGAAGCGCGTCGGCTCCGAAGCCAGCTCGTCCTCACCGTCCCCCGACGCATCCTCGGCCGCGCGCTCGGCGGCCGCGGCCGCGATTGCGCTTCCGAGGTCCACCGGGCGTTCCGTGGTCTCGCCCTCGTCCTGATCGGCCAGGGGCTCGGTGCCCAAGCCGACCGGGGTCTCGATCGCAGGAACGGCCGCCGGAAGCGGCGCATGTCCCGCCGTCAGGGTCTCCAACGAAGGCTGCTCGCCGTCGGGGACGGTATGCGTACCCGGCGCGGGCGTCTGGTCGTGCAACTCGGGCGCGAGCCCGAGGAGCCGGTCCATGGCCTCCAGCGCCTTGCCGAAGCCCTCTTCGTGGATGATGCGCAGGAAGTCGTTCAGCGTCGGTCCACGCAGCTCGTGGATCGTCATCTTCTCGCCCTTCTTGCCCTTCGCGGGGTTCTGGAAGACTCGCTTCAGCGAGAACTTCTCCATGATCTTCTCTCCGTCGACGACGCGTCGGCGCTCGCCCTGGTGGAAGGCGAGGATGGAGCCGAACTCTCCGCGCCAGATGGCGAAGAGCTTCTCGCGGATCACGGAGATCTGCGCGAGCAGGGTGCCGTCGTCCGACGGCTTGGCCTGCTTGGCTTCCTCGAGCTCCCGGCGAAGCACGCCCACCTCGGTCTCGAAGGGAACGAGCGTTTCGATGCGGTCGTTGAGAGCCCGACGTTCTTCGTCGAAGTTCTCTCCGAACCGGTTCAGCTCGTCGGCGTGGGCGCGGTCCCGGGCCTGCACGGCGTCGGTGACGGCGCGCTCGAGACCCGGATGGACCCCGCGAGCGAGCTGATCGATGCGTTCCTCGTCGAAGGCGACCGCGTCGCCGAACGATCCGGCCCACGCGGTCTGCAACTGCAGGTGCCGGTGGGTGGAGGTGAGCAGGAAGGCCAGCGTCGCCTTGGCGGACTGGTCCACCATGCGTCCGAGCTTGAGAAGCAGTCCGTCGAGACCCTTCTCGTTCTTCAGGGCACCGTCATCGACGGCCCGGAAGATCTCACGGTAGTTGTTCTCCGTGGCTTCGAACGGGTTCTTTGCCGGAGGCGGCGTCGGAACGGAAACCGCGAGGGACGTCTGGGCGACCCCCAGAAGCGCCTTCTCGGCCTTCTTCAGGTACTCCCTGAGCGTCTTGGCCAGGTTCTCGACCGTGACCTTCTGCTTGGTCTCCTCGTTGAAGACCGTCAGCACCTCGACGAGCTGCAGGCTCGTGGTGGTGTCGGCGACGCGCACGGCGTCGTCGAGCTTGCGCTGCCACTCGCCGTTGAGCTGCTGGCGGAGCTGGATCTTCTCCGACTCGCGCATGTCGATGATGCCGACCTTGCGCGTGACGAGCGCCCAGAAAAGAGCGGCGACCAGCAGCAAGCACAGGATGCCCATGAACCAGATCCGGTTTACCCGGTTCTCGTCGGTCGCGCGTGCTGCCGCGAGCTCGGTCTCGAGCTGCGCGACGCGCTCCGCGGACGCCGTGTCCACGGCCGGTTCCTCGGGAACCTCGAACGTCATGTCCGAACCGGGGGTCTCCGCGGTCGCGGAGACACGGTCCACGGCCGCGCTGAGCGCGGACGCGTAGGCGCCGACCGAAGACGGCGGCGCGCCCCGGGCGATGAGCGCCTGGGCCGGGTCGTTCGTCTCACGAGCGACGTCCCTCACCTCGGTCGCCGAAGCGATGGTGATGCGGTGCGTGATGTCGTCGAGCTCTTCGCCCGGCGAACGGATGATCTCGCGCGGGATGAGGTACATCATCCCTTCCACGAGCTCGCGGCGGACGGATCCGTCGGCGCATCTCGTCGAAGCGAACGTGGCGTAGTCGATGCGGTCGGTGATCGACCCGTCGTCGTGCTCGATCCCGTTGCGGGTCGGAGGCACGCGACCGCGGCCGTTCTCGATGCAGCGGTAGTTCACGTGATGCGGATTGAGCGCATCGATCTGGTCCTCGGTCGTCCCGGGCGCGGCAAGCGCCACCAGGTGGGCATAGGGCTCGCGGCCCTGCGCCCGCAGGCGGTAGAACGCGTGCCCGTCGATCTCGACGGAGCGCGCGCGATCCTCGAGCGACTCGCGGAGCGAGTCCTGTGCCGACGCGAACGTCGGCACGAACCAGGCCAGAAGGGCCGTCAGGAACAGGTTGCAGAACTTCATGGCTTCCTCTCTTCCTTCCAAACCGAAACTTGGTTGAGTTACGTACTGTTAAACTGGAAAGGGCGAATGGCTTGCGCCATCGCCGTCATCGTTGGTCGAAAACAGGCGACGACCAAGATCATCATACATTATTAGGATTGTCAAGGTTGCACCCGGGGGGCTTTTTCGCTATGGTCTGGGCTAAATGAAGCACTTTTTGCTGGCCGGCATCCACCCGGAACTCACCCTCGCCGAAGCCGAGGCTGTTTTATCTATAAAGATTGAACAAAGAATGGGTCCGATGCTGTTCGTGGACCAAGCCGGCTTTGACGGGGCCGCCCTCCAGGAACGCCTCGCCGGGGTGGTAAAACTCGGGGATGTCCTGTTTGAGGCTGATCTCAAAGATTTGGAACTGAAGGCCTTGGCCGAACAGCTCGCCGACCAAATCGACGTCCGCCCACGCGGCGAACGCGTCTTGTTCGGACTCACCGTCATTGGTTCGTCGAATGACATCGCTCCGCTCAAGAAGTTGCCCATCGAGCTCAAACGCACGCTCCAGGACCGCGACCGGTCCGTGCGCTGGGTAACGGGTGACCGCGGCGAAATCTCCCCCGCCGCCGTCGCGAAGCTCAAGCTCACCACCGAAGGGTATGACTTCGTCATCGGCGTCTCGGGCAAAAAAGCCGTGATCGGACTCACGACCCATGTGCAAAACGCCGACGCGTGGAGCTTGCGTGATTATGGCCGTCCTTTCCGCGACGCGAAAACGGGCATGCTGCCGCCTAAACTCGCGCGTTTGATGATCAACCTCGCCACGCATGACGGCCAAGAACCAACCTCTTTACTTGATCCGTTTTGCGGCGGCGGAACCGTTTTAATGGAAGCCGCCATGCTGTTTCCGGATGCGGTCTTGGTTGGCTCTGACATTGATCCGATCCAGGTGGGCGGGTCCAAGCAAAACTTCGTCTGGCTCAATCAGGAAGGCCTGGTGGCGCTTTCATCCGAACCGAAACTGATCGTGGCTCCGGTACAAAATCTCGGGCGCGAAATCCAACAAACCTTTGATGCCATCGTCACCGAGGGCTATCTCGGCGAGCCGTTGCGCGGACATGAACCGCGGCCGTTTTTGATGAAGAACCAAGAAAACGTGGAGGGCGTTTGGGAAGATGCCTTGCCCGTCCTCGCCAATCTTTTGAACAAAGGCGGACGCCTGGTCTGCGTATGGCCGGAATTCGTCGTGGGTAAGGAAGTCGTTTCCACGGATGCGTCCGCCGCCGCCAAACGGGCCGGCTTTCGCGTTCTGCGTTCTGACCTCAAATACGGCCGGGCCGACCAACGCGTGGTACGCCGCGTGATCGTGCTGGAAAAGGCGTAACATCAGCCAAAAAATATTGTAATTTATTGACAGCCGCACCGTTTTTAGCTATGGTCGGCTGTTCTCGCAATTCTGCGGAACAACAGGACTTTCCCCCGACGTAGTCGGGGTACAAACTCGGAGTAAGCAGTCATGGCCAACACCCCTCCGGTTCCCAAGCGTGTCCCGGTCGCTTCGGTGATTCCGATCCAGAAGAGACCCCGACGTGACGAAACCGTATCGTTCGAAACGGAGCGCAAGCCCGAAAGCGGCAGCACGGAAATCATCGTGGGCGTGCTCCTGGACGACGAGCGCCCGACCGACCTGCACAAGACGATCCCGGAAGAGCATGGGGCGCACAACCTCATGAATCTTCCGGTGGAAACGTTCGAGGCGGGAAAGACGATCATGGACTTCGAGCGCGCGCTCGACGTCGTACACGTCATCCTCGAAGGCGCCGCAAGCGTCTACGAGATCGACGAGCACGGCGATCCCATGGACCAGCCGAGCTACGAGCTTTCGCGGGGCAATCTCATCAACCGCGAACTGCTGGGCAGGGACGGCGAGCACATGCTCGACTCCCCCGTCCGCATCGTCGCGCGGACCAAGGTCCGCACGCTTCTCGTCACCGTCGCCGATCTCATCGGACCGACGGTCGGGGCGATCGAGCGCCGGGCCCGCGTCCGGTACATGCTGGAAATCCTCGTCGAACGCATCGACAAGCTCGAGGGCGAGCGCGGAACCATCCGCGCGCTCGAGCGGGATTTCAACAGCGCCCTCGATGCGGAACGCGAGAAGCAGGACGAGCAGAACCGCAAGTTCGTCGAACTGCTCAGCCGGTTCGGACAGCTCGAACGCGAGAACGCGGCCCTGAACAAGGTGAACCGCGAGCTCACGGTCGGCGCCGTCCAGAAAGCCGTGCGCCTGCGACTGAACGAGCTCGATCGGGAGAACCGCGAGCTCAAGGAGCACAACCGCAAGCTCGTGAAGAAAAACACCGAGCTCGAGGCGACCTCCAAGTCGCAGATGCAGTACGTCGAATCCGTCACGGAAGAAGTGATGGAATACGAACGGCTGCGTGACCTGCTCGGACTCGAGAGCACGGATCGTGACCGCCTGATCGAAGAGCTCCGCCGCATCTTCCTCAACCTCTACCAGCTCAAGCATCCGAAGCTCCAAAGCCTCGGCGTCCTTGGACTGGGGGAGCTGAGCGAGCTCGGCGTCAACCTCCCCGGAGGCGATCCGTCGCTAAGCGAGGACGAAATCGAAGCCGGCATCGCCGCCATTCCGGCGGACCCCGGCTCTGACCCTGGCCCGGACACGTAACCCGCTACGGCGGAACGACGTGTTCGGGCTTTTTTTTCTTTCCAAGAAACGCCCGGCGAAAAAAATGGTATTTTATTGACAATTCGGCCGAATTACGCTACGGTCGAATGTCCTGCGGATTCTCCCGGGACGCCGTAAATTACGGGTTCGAACCGTCAAAACCAGGAGCAGTGCCATGGGCAACCCCGAGCGCAAGAAGCTCGATCCGCGCGCCCACTCGGCGCGCTACATCGAGGCACGCCGACAGCGCCGTTTGGGAGGCGCCAAGCTTCCCACGTCCGTCTTCGAGCCGAACGAAGTCCTCGTCGACTTCGACGAGGACATGGAAACCGGACTCGTCATCATGATCGGCCATGCGGATGTCTACATCCACGTAACCGAAAAGGACGAGGCCGGCCGTGAGGTCGAAACCGTTCGCAAGCAGCCGATCCAGGAGCTGGCCGAGGGCGACTTCGTCAATGCCGAGCTCTTCACCCACGACGGCGTGGCGAACGGCGGCATCTCCGAGGTGCGCGTCGTCGCGCGCACCCAGGTCACGGCCGTGCTCGTCTCGCCCTACGATCTGGCGGACGACAAAGTCCACCCGATCCAGCGCCAGGAACGGACAGACTTCGTCTTCGACGCCCTGGCCCGCGCGCTCGAGAAGCACGAGCAGCTCCGCCGCTGCCACCGGCTCGACGAAGAGCAGTTCGACGCGGCCATCGACGCGGAGCGCGGCAAGCGCGACGAAGCCGTGAGGGAGATGGTGCAAGCCAACCAGCGCGCCCACCGGCTCGAGCGGCAGAACGGGGAGCTCCAACTCCGCATCGACGGGCTCGAGGCCGAAAACGCCACGCTCGCCGAGAAGAACGCGGAGCTCAACCGGAAGTATGCGGAGCTCGAAGCCTCGTTCCAGGAAGCGATGTCCAACAGCTGGACAGAACTCACCGAGAGCGAGGTCGAACAGGGCGTCTCCTGGCTCCCTCCCGGACCTGATCCGACCAAAAAGCCGCCTGACAGCGGCTGATGGTCGGTTTTTTTATTTACGGATAGATCTGATTGCCGTCTTCATCAAACACTTTGATGGCCTGGACCGGGCACGCCTGGGCCGCGAGCAAGATCGTCTCCGCATCGGCGCCGTTCTGGTCCACGATATAGGCCTTGTTTTCTTCGTCGAGCTGGAACACTCCCGGCGCGACCGTCACACAAGGCGCGGCCCCGATACAGGCGTCGCGGTCCACTTCGACTTTGGAAATTTTGAGGGGTTTGCTCATACTTGGACGAAACGGACGGTCTTAATTTCCGGCGCTTTCTCGGCCAGGATTTCCTGGATGCCCTCCGCGTACGAGGCGGTACAGGCGCAATCGCCGCAAAAACCGGCGAGTTCGATCTTACAGCTGGCTTCGTCGGATTCGAGGACGCGGATTGAGCGGCCGGCAGCGTCGAGCATCGGCTTCAAATCGGCGAGGGTCTGCTCCAGAGCTTCGTTGGCATTCATAGCTCGCGTGATTATGCTCCGAAATACTTCTCTTTGTAAAACCGGATAAGCTGTTCGACTTCCGGGATGCAGGACGGATCACCCGTCCCGACCTTGGTGCGCTGTTGCACCTTCTCGAGGGTATCCGCGCCCTCGAGCACCGCTTCTTCGATGTCGTGGTCGGTAATCTTCAAGACTTTATCGATGATGCGGCCCGCTTCCACTTCGATTTTTTCGATCTGTCCGCTCTTGCGGTAATAATCGTTCACCGCGCTGCGCAAGGCTTTATCGCCAAGCACCGAGCAATGAACTTTACGCGCCGGCAATCCGCCCAAGCGAGCCATGATGTCCTGCGGACGGAGCTTGAGCGCCTCTTCGACCGGCATTCCGCCGTTCTCCGTCACCATCACCGACAGCATGGACGTCGAAGCGATCGCCGAAGCGCATCCGAACGTCTTCCATTTAAAATCTTTGATCTTATTGTCCTCGATTTTGAGCCAGACCTTCATGGCATCGCCGCAGGCCGGCGAGCCGACCATGCCCATATAGGCGTCCTTGTAATCGGCTTCGTCTTCCAGAAAATTCTTGGGATGGAAAAAGTGGTCCTTCACCGTGTCGGTATAGAACCAGCCTTTTTCTTTCGTGGGCGCGACCACGTCGCCTTTGCGGGCTTCATTGGTGGCGGCAGCGATCGGTTGCGTGTCAGACATATTAGTTGGTGTGGGTTTCGAAGTATTTCATGTCGAGATTAACCGGGCTCATCATGCGCAAACGCTCAACAATAGCCGGCATGATCTTGATGACGTAATCCACGTCTTCCTCCGTGGTCGCGTGACCAAGTGTGAAGCGGATAGAACCATGCGCCGCCTCATACGAGAGGCCGGTCGCGAGAATCACGTGCGAAGGATCAAGCGAAGTTGAAGCACAAGCCGAACCGGTCGAAGCCATGACGCCTTCGGCATCGAGATACAGCACGGCCGCCTCACCTTCGATGTCGATGAACGAAACATTCACGCTATTCGGCAGACGCTCGGTCGGATGACCATTCAAAATGGTCTTCGGAATGGCGAGCAAACCAGCCGCAAGCTTCTCACGGAGCGCGAGCAAACGCGCCGACTCAACTTCACGATCAGCCTGCGCGAGTTCGAGCGCTTTCGCGAGGCCAATAATGCCCGGCACGTTCTCGGTTCCCGAACGCAAGTTACGCTCCTGTCCCCCGCCGATGATCAGCGGCTGGAACTTCACGCCGCGGCGCACATACAATGCGCCCACGCCCTTGGGGCCGTAGATCTTTGACCCGTTCAAGGTCAGCAAATCGGCGTGCAACTTTTCGACATCGATCTCCAGAAAGCCCGTAGCCTGGCACGCATCGGTATGGAGATACGGAAGCGCGGTCTTTTGTTCCTTGCGCCACTTCAAAAGTTCTCGGCCGATATCGGCAATCGGCTGGATGGTGCCGATTTCGTTGTTCGCCATCATCACGGTCACCAAAACCGTGGTCGGTTTCAAGGCGGCGACAATATCTTTTGGATTCACCTGGCCATACCGATCAACGCCCACGGTCGTAAGCTCGATTTCCTTGCGACGCTGGAGCCAAATCAGGGGCTCGATCACGGCATGGTGCTCCACCGCACTCACAATCACATGCGGTACGACTTCAGGACCATGCACCTTCTTCAACTCATTCATGAAATACCGCGGCACGCCGAGTACGGCCATATTGTCAGACTCGGTTCCGCCGGACGTGAACAGGATTTCGTCTTCGTGTCCGCCCAAAAGTTTGGCGATGCGGCCACGCGCTTCCGTCACCGCTTCTTTCGCGCGCATGCCAAGCGTGTGGAAAGACGAGGGGTTGCCAAATACGTCCGAAAAATACGGACGCATCGTCTCAAGCACGCGGCTATCGAGCGGCGTGGTGGCGGCATGGTCTAAATAGATGAGACGTTTCATACGGTAATCTCGCTTAAGCGAGTGTCCTTCAAGGTCTGTAAAATATTTTTCTGGAGAAATCCCCACAATTTTTTGCTGTGACACTTTCCTTCCACCGGACAGCCGCCATCCATACAGGCGACCATGGCAACCGGGCCTTCCAACGCTTCGACGATTTCTTGCGCCGTCACGACCTCAGCCGGCTTGGCGAGCTTATAGCCGCCTCCCGGACCCTGGCGCCCCTGGATGAGCTCAGCCGTTTTCAATAGGCCCGCAATCTCTTCCAAGTATCCGAGGGGCATCTTCATGTCCTCTGAAGCCTCTTTAACGCTCAAAAACGACCCTTCAGGCAGCTTCGCAAGCTGCGTCATGAAGATCAGGCCGAAATGGTTGCGTTCTGAGACGCGAAAGAGTGAATTCATAAATTCCCAGCTTGTGGCTGGGAATTTAAACCTGTCCCCCGTTTCCGTCAACTAAGTCGTTTTCTTCTCAGACTTCCAGAGCAGGAACATCAACGCGGTGATCACCAAATGGGCCGTAAGCGACAGGAGCGGAATCGTAATAAATCCTCCCCACTCGAGATAGCGCGTGGTGCAGGAAATCCCCGCTTGGCACGGACCCGTCCAGTCCGGACGGATGCCCCAGTTCACCGCGTAGTAGAGAATATTATGATAGAGAGAAATACAGAATCCAATCACCGACAGGGGCAGGATGTATTGATACACCTTGTCATCCTTGCGCCACATCGCGACCAAGGTCAGCACGACCAGCGGATACATGGTGATGCGCTGGTACCAACACAGGACGCACGGCACCAAATGCCAGACTTCGCTAAAGAATAATGAGCCGGCCATGGCGACCACGGCCTGCAGGAACGCGAGTGGAAGAAGATAGGGTTTGAGCTTCGGCATAGATCAGGCCATCTTCCGCAAACTCCGTGAAATACGCAAGCTATTCGCAAGGACGCTCACGCTGGAAAAAGCCATGGCAAACCCGGCCAAAATCGGATTCACGATGCCGAACATCGCCAACGGGATCAAAACGATATTATACGCGAACGCCCAAAACAGGTTTTGGCGGATGGCGGAGAAGGTGCGGCGCGCAAGCACTAAGGCGTCTGCCGCCTTGGTCGGCGATCCGCCCATGAGCACGATCTGCCCGGTCGCGATGGCGACGTCCGTGCCCGTACCGACGGCAATCCCGAGGTCGGACTGGGCCAAGGCGGGCGCATCGTTCAACCCATCACCCACAAACGCGACTTTCTTTCCCTCGCCTTGCAACCGCTTCACTTCTTCCGCCTTCCCGGTAGGCGAAATGCCGGCCAATACGCGCTCAATGCCAAGCTCGGACGCCACGGCTTCGGCCGTTGCCTGGTGATCGCCCGTAATCAGCGCCAGCCCAATACCCCGCTTCAACAAACTCTTCACGGCCGCGCCGGCATCCGGCTTCACGCGGTCGCGTGCGGCGATCGCGCCAAGATAGGAACCGCCCTTGGCCAGCAAAATCACGGTTTTCGCTTCCGACCGTAACTGCGCGATGCGCTTCGACTCGTCATCCGGAATCGGAATGACTTCCTCGCGCAAAAAAGCTTCGGTGCCAAGCAAGACGCGTTCTCCTTTGAACTTGCCTTCAAGGCCTTTGCCCGGAACCGCCTCATAGTCTCCGATGTCGCCCAATGCGACGGAACGATCGGCAGCCGCCGCCAGGATGGCGCCGGCCAGCGGGTGTTCGGAAGTCGCCTCCAAACCCGAGGCGATCGAAAGGACGGACGCTTCGTCGGTCCCCTCCGCCGCGAGAATATCCGTCACCGTCGGTTTCCCCTCGGTCAACGTTCCGGTTTTATCGAAGACGACCAAGTCGATGGAACGCGCGGCTTCGAGCGCCGAACCATCTTTCACCAAGATTCCGCGTTTCGCGCCCGCGCCCGTCCCGACCATGATGGCCGCCGGCGTCGCGAGACCCATGGCGCAAGGACACGCGACGATGAGCACCGCCACGGCATGGCGGATCGCCTCCCCGATGCCCACGCCGGCCAAAAGCCAACCAAGAAGCGTAAGCACGGCGAGCCCGATGACTATCGGCACAAAAACGGACGAGATGCGGTCCACCAACTTCTCGACCGGTGATTTGGTCGCAAGCGCATGGCTCACGGTTTCCACGATCGCATCCAACGCCGATGCGCCCGGCTCAACGGTAACGCGCATCGTAAACGAGCCGGTCTTATTGATGGTCGCACCAAACACGTTATCCCCCGTGCGCTTCTCAACCGGGATCGGTTCGCCGGTCAGCATGGATTCATCCACGGACGATGCGCCATCGATCACTTCGCCATCCATGGGAATGCGCTCGCCGCTTTTCACCAGACACAGGTCGCCTGGTTTCAGGATTTCAGGATCCACGTCTTCGGTCGTGCCGTCCGGCTTCACGCGATGCGCGAGTTTCGCATGTAAAGAAAGCAAGGCCTCGATGGCCGCGCCCGCCTTGGAACGCTGGCGCGCTTCCAACCATTTCCCAAGTAAAAGGAAGAAGATAATGATGCCCGCCACTTCGAAATAGACGCTCCCACTCCCGGTCGCTAAGGCGTACGTGCTCCAAAGCAAAGCCGATCCGGTGCCGACCGTGACCAGGGTATCCATCCCGGCGCGTCCATGGCGCAATTCATTCCAGGTGCCGACATGGAATTTCCAACCAAGTCTCACGACGAGATACCACGTCACGATGGCAATAAACACCATCCAGGCGCTTCGCCCCAAAACCAATCCGATATTCGGCTCAATGACCATGGTGAGCAAAAGCGGCAATACAAAAAAGCCGGCCAAGAAAAGGCCGCGCGTCGTGATGTATCCGATATGCATCAGGTGACTCTCCCCTTGCGGCATCTCATGATTGGCATGCTCTCCATGTCCTGTTTCCTGTTTCTTGTTTCCCGTTTGAGGCTCAGCCACGTTATATCCATTATCCCGTACGGCCTTCACCAACTGTTCATGCGAGACATGATCTTCATGCATGACGGTCGCGCGTTCGGTCGCAAAATTCACGTTGGCGTCCGAGACGCCCGGCACCTTTTTGAGCGCTTTCTCCGTGGTGACGGCGCACGAGGCGCAGTGCATCCCGACAATCTTGAGCTGGGTCTTAGGCATATTATTCAACGACTTGGAATGACCCGCGGATCATACCCATCCCGCAGGAAAACGGGACTTCTCCGGCTTGCTTAGGCGTGAATTTGATAATCGTCGTCCCGAGCGAGAGCTGGCGGCTAATCCCCAAACGCGGGGAAATCAAGGTCGAAGCGCATCCGCTCACGTCTTTGCCTTCAACCGCCCAAAGCACGGGGACATCTTTCCGAATGACAAACCGGTTTGGGGAAAACGCCCCATACTCCACCGTCATTTGTACGACCTGTTCTTCCGCCTGGGCAACCGGGATCGGAACGGCGGCGATAAAGGCGCGATTCAAGAGACCTGAAAACGTGACCGGCGAACCAAGTACGGTCAGTCCCCCGTCGAGCTGGCCGACGGCGAACAACACCAAGGCCGCGCCCGTGGCCAGTTGCAGGATGCGGCTGCGTCCGGACCAGCGCTGGCCATACCAAGAAAGGCCGACGAGTACCGGCGCGGTCCCGAGAGCGAATGCGCCGAGCATAAGCGCGCCTGACCAGGGCGACCCGGAGGCCAAAGCTAGCGCTTGGGCGGTTTGCGTGAAACCGCAAGGCAGAAAAAACGTCACGACGCCCAATAATCCGGGAACCGTGGGACCGAGTCGCTCGGCAAAACGATTTACCGATCCGTATACGCCGGATGGGAGTTTGAGGAATGAAAACGAAGAGGGCGTGATTTCAAGCAACTGAAACCCGATGGCGAGAAAACCAATACCCAGGACCAAGCCGATCATCCCATACAGAAGCGGCGATCCCCCGAGCGACCCGCCAAGCAGTCCCAATAAGGCGCCACCGGCCACGAAGGCAATCAGGCGGCCGATATGGATGGAGAGCACGTCGTTAAATGATTTGGCGCGGCTGCCATGGGCAAGGAGAAAAGCTCCGGTCGTGGCGAGACATGTGGAAAGCGAGGCGACGACGCCAAGCCCGAACATCGCCGCGAGCGAAGCGCCTGATTGCGCCTGCGGGATAAACGTCGCCACCATCGGCCAAATCACCGCCGCGATCAATCCGACCGAGAGCAGGGCGAGCAGCGCCTGCCAAAGACGCGTTCGTAGTGAGCGCGTGGGCACCACGCAACAAGCCGGAAGGGGTTGGGTCATATGGTTAGGATCGTTGGGAGAGTTTTAATACTTGCTCGACCTCATCCAACAGCTTTTCCTGCTCTCGAGCCGAGGCCGTCCGCATGCCGCCGGCGAAACAGGTGCGTAAATGGTTGGTGAGGACATCCAGGATCATGCGCTTCAACAACCCCTGAACCGCCAGCGCTTGCTGCAATACGCTCATGCAATATTCACCACGCTCAAGCATATCGATGACTTTATCGAGATGGGATCGCGCTTTGCGCGCGAGAGATAACGGAGTGGAGGCGGGCATACGTGCATGTTATACCTCCCCCCTAGGTATAAGCAACCCCCTTAGCGCAACGGCCGTCCGGGCTTCAAGTCACCCAACTCATGCTTCCAGACGCCCTTGGCATAGCGGTACACGATCGGCTTCGCCTGCGGAAGGTCGATATTGGCGATCATTTCATCATTAATGCCTTCGATATGTTTGATGATGGTGCGCAAACTATTTCCGTGGGCGGCAAGAAGCACCTGTTCGCCGCGTTTCACGCGCGGAACAATCACCTTGCTGAAATAAGGGATCGTCCGTTCAAATACCTGCTTGAGGCTCTCCCCCTTCGGCGGACGGTCTTTATATCCGCGTCGCCATCGCAGGACCTGTTCAAATCCATACTTCTCCTCTGCCTCTTTTTTGTTCATGCCCTGAAGATCCCCGTAATACCGTTCATTGAGCGTGTCATCCATGTAGACGGGCAGGTCATCATTACGTAACAAATTGGAGCGTTTTACCCAGGCCGGGCGATGGGAACTCCTCCCGGTGTGCTGAATAATGCTCGTTCTTCCCTGCTTCGAAAGAATGATATGCAGCGTCTGGTGGGCCCGTTCCAGTCGGGAAGTAAATGCACAATCAAACCGATATGAACGACAATGCTTGGCGCACAAATCAGCTTCACGGAGGCCATTTTCACTCAGGGAAACATCCACCCATCCTTGAAAACGGTTGGCGAGGTTCCAGCGCGATTCGCCATGCCGTACTAATACGAGAAGTCCCATACCGCCCAAGTATAAAGGAAAATGAAACATCCCGCTTTCGCGGGATGTTTCGATGGCGGAGAGGGAGGGATTCGAACCCTCGATAGCCGTGAAGCTATACCGGATTTCGAGTCCGGCGCGTTCGACCACTCTGCCACCTCTCCAAACGCGGGCCAATCCTAGCCCCGTTTGGGCTCTTGGTCAAGGCGAATGACCGTCAAAATGAGCAAGACAAAAAACATCACGGCCAAATCATTTTTGAAATATGGGACGTCCACCAGGCCGTGGATAAAGAGAACGCCCGTGACAGCCAAGGCGCCCGTCCACGCTTCCCCGCCCAACCGCTTTCCCTCTCGGAGCCAGGTAACCAGGATCCACACGAAAGCGATCAGGCCCAACAAACCCGTCTCGCTCCAAAAATTCAAAATCAAACTATGCGGGTACTGGAAGATCTCAATAAAGTCATGGCCATGATACGGGGCGACGACGGTCGGATATCCGCCCAGGCCTGCACCGGTAAGCGGACGGTCGCGCAACATCTGCAACGTCTCATCCCACATCCAAACGCGTACCCGGCCCGACCAGGATTGAAAGCTCACCTCCTGCCACACTTCGCCGCGGATGGCGGGCAAAGCGGCCAAGGAAATCACCCCGACCAAGATCAAGCCGACACCGATCAAACGGAAGCGGCGTTCAAGCAGAAGCAACAAAGTCGCGACCGCGACCAAGGCCAACGCAGCTCCATCGCTGCGAGCGACCAGCGCGGACAAAAGCGCCGCGCCAAAGGTGAGTAAAGAGAGCGCATTCCCCGGCGCCTTCACGAAACGCGCAAAGGCATACGCGCCAATCGGCGCGGTGAGGAGGGCGAGCGCATTCGGAAAAGGAAACGGCCCGGTGGCGCGGCGTCCTGCTCCGAGCGCGACATTCCACGGCGCGGGAATGCCGATGCCCGTCAGGTATTGGAACAACCCCCAAGCCGCCATCGCCCACACAAGCGCATACGTGGAGAGACGGAGAAATCCACGACGATGCGGATCTTGGAACTCATGCGTGAGAACCACGAGCAACAAAACGGGTTCGAGCACATAGGCGCGCCACAATCCCAACCCCTGGATCGCATCCGGCGCCCAGAGCGCGGCCGCGAAACTCGCAAGACACCAAACCAAAACTGGAATGCGGAACGCGCCCAACCGGCGCGCGCCTTCGGCCCAACCGGCGCGACCATGGGCCGCCGTGAACAGGACAAAGAAAATGCCCAGGATAATTTCGAGTGCCGTGGTCGGCAAAGGTCCAAGTTTGAAACGGACAAGATAGGCCGGGACAAGAATCGGCAAAAACGCCAACCCCCACCACAAATGGCTGCGCAGGATTTTCCGGAATCGCTGGAACATGGGAATAGCCTACGGGTTCAAGTATCAAGTAACAAGTATCATCGGCTTGCTATTTGCTACTCGTTACTTGATACTTGGCCGCATATGGTCACCAAAGAGGACTTGCGCGCCATGTGCTATACGCCGAGCGGGGCCGTACGCCCCAAGGCCGAAGTGCGCGCGGAAATGATCAACCGCCTCATCCTGGACGAGATGATGGATATTGATGAAGCCGAAGATTGGATTGATAAATCCCTGCGCGAGTTCAATCTTTGGGGCGAACCGCGCCTCGAAGACCTGATCAAAGAATGGGATGAGGATGTAAAACAGAATCCCCAGGCCTCATAAATGAAACACCCCACGAACGTGGGGTGTTTCATTCTCACCGGCAAGCATGGAGCCGGCGAAAGGGCACTTTCCTCCTCTCGCTCGCGTGACAAACTCAGTGAAGGGTTTCTCACGCGAGCCAGGGGACGAATCAAATTTGCTGCATCAAGTCTTACCATGCTGGCGGGATGAGTCAAATCCCCCTAGTGGATAACTAAGGAAACGTTCGGAAAACCGTGGCCGCGTCATCGGCATACATCACCTCGAACCGATGGTCGGAAAGGAGGACGGATTCAAACGCACGGTCATGCCGGTCCACCACCACGACGCGCGCATCCAAAGCATGACGAATCAATTCGTACGCCCCCGTGCTGGTTGTACCAAGAAACAACTCCGTGTAGGCCTTTGAGACCTGCGGGTGTTCATCAAGAAGAAAGGTTGGATCCAACCCGGAAACATACCGATATCGGTCATCCTCCGCGAACAGCTCCGGGAAGATATCCCACGCCGAATGTGCCACCCGCTCCCCCGGAGCGACGAATGTCCGGACGACGGCCATCGCCGGCGCGAAACGGCCAAACGGTTTGGCATAAGAGCGGATCATCTGATGGACATCCCAAGCCTGATGGGCAGCCACGACCGCGATGCCGGTGAGGAAAAGCGGAGCGATCCAACGCGGGAACAGTTCAAGGAGTTTTTCGCGCGCGCGCGGACGGTCAACCTGGATCGCGAGGAGCGCAATCGCCATCACCAAAAGCGGAGCGGCGTATTCTTGGAAACGAATGCTGCGCAGGGACCAAGCGAACGGGATCGCGAAGGCGCACAGGTATCCGACGGCGCGTTTCGCGGCTTCGCGGTCGCGGACATGGCGCGTGACGAATGCGCCGAACAAGACAACCACGCCGGCGAGCGTCGGCAGGAAGAAAAACGTAAAGAGATCAATCCCCTCCGGCGCATACCACTCCCCGCCCAAAGGCACTTGCCCCACCGGATTTACCAAACCGATGGAAATAACGGTGGTCACAAAGAAATGCCACAGCGCTTCACGATTGGGATGAAGCAACGAACCAAGAAAAATGCCGGCCACGCTCGCCGCGACTGCCCAAATGGCCGACCGGGCGTCTTTCCACGAGCGCTCTTGGAATGAAAAACGGGCCACGGCCCACTCCCCGATCACATACGCGGTTTGGCAGGCAAGGAACAGGATCCATCCCCCATGGGTCAGGGCATAGAGCGTAGAAATGAGAAAGATAAGCCAGGCTTTCCGCTTCGCAAGCGCGGACATCCCGAACAAAAATAAGATCTGAACCAAGGCCCCGGACTTCGCCCAGGAAAGGCGCCTCCCCATGACCGGCATGAGCATGAACAATAGGGCCCAGAGCCAAGGTAAAGGCACGCGCAACCAACGGGCGACGGCGTAAAACGCGGTGATCGTGAAGGCGGCGAAAAGCACCGTCGCAATTTGCGTACCCGGCAGCATTCCGAAGACCCGTTCGAAAGGGATTAAAAGAAGATGATACAAATAGTTTTGATCCACGAATGAGCGTCCGAGCGTGGTGAGGTCCAGCCACGGAAAACTCATGACCGGGCCTTGTTTGGCGATAAGCTCTGCAATCTTGGCGTGATAGAACCCGTCCGGATCGGCAAAAGCTCCCCAGGATTGGAGCCAGGAAAACCACGCGAGGGAAGCCAAGAAAACCAGGAGACCCTGGACCCAGGGATTACGGAATATGCGCACCGCCCTAGTGTACAGAAAAAGAAAAACGCCCGCCCCTGAGTACAGGGACGGGCGGAACGTCTACCCCGGAGTGACCGGGGGAGTTCAGGGCTGCCGTGTTACGGGCAGGGCCGGCTCGGATCCGACATGCTGCAGGCGTGAGCCGGCGAGTTGTCGTGCGAACCGGCGTTGACGGTGTGCCGGGGAATCAGATCCCCGAGGCCGTTGTCGTCCGCCTCCTCGGAAGCCACGGCCGGAGCCGGGTCTTCCGCGAAGGCCGTACGTACCAGGATCATGCCGCATCCGGCCACCGCCATGATAATGGCGATGGTGGCGAGCGCGGTCGACGGAGTACCCTGGATCTTCGTGGAGAAGTAGAACGCGAGCGCCGCCATCACCAGAAGGGCGAAGACGAAGGTCGGGGTCACCGCATCCGCGAAGCCGATCGGATCGTGGATGGCAGATCCGTCACCGAACCCGCCTCCGATCCAGAGCAGCAAACGCCAGAGTCGATCGTAGAACAGCACGGGCAGGTGCGACTCGCCTTCTTGAGGTCCGACGCCGGCGTCGATCAGCCTCCAGAAGAAGCTGATGATGCCCGTCGCGCAGATGATGATCACGACGTTCTCCGCCATCCGCAGGAGCACCTTGCCGGTGATCCATACGTAGGCGATGAGCACGCCGACTAGCACGATGAGCGTAGCCAGCTCGATGAGCCAAGCCAGCGGGCTGTGGAAGCTGATGAACAGCACCACCCACGCCGCCATCGCGCCGCCTGCGAACTTGTTGTCCACGAGCACTTCCCACATCTGCGAGCGCAGCTTGGAACGCTGCTCCGCGCTGATCTGAATGACACGGTTGTTGAGGCCGGTCAGCCCAGGGATGGAGACGGTGGCAAGCGGGACGATGAAACCGCCCCACGCACCGCCGCCCACCTCGATGCCCGAGGCCACGAGCGCGTACACGCCGACGAGCATCGCCAGGGCGAAGCTCAGCGTGAACAGCATCGCGATCACGAACAGGATGGCGCTGAACATCGAGTGGTAGAAGCCCACCCGATCCGCCAGGAGGAAGGTGTCGCTGAGCAGCGCCCCCGTCAGGACGACGAGGTTGAGCAACGCGTTGCGCACCATCGGCATGAAGAGCCAGGGCTCCCCATACGCCTTGTTGATCTCGTCCTGGCTGGTCTGCGTGGGGTTCTCCGGGATGTGCTGCACCCGGAAGACCATCCGCGCGGTCATGACCGCAACCGAGAGGGCGGAGATCTTGAACGCGAGGTTCAGGCTCCACCACTCCCAGTGGCCATCGACGTGCCACGCGCTGATCGTGCTCGCGATCGCGAGCGCGAGCATCACCGGCAGGATGACCCACCAGATCTGCCGCGTCGCGATCACGACCGTCCGGCTGGCGAAGACCTCGATCTCCGCCTTGGTCCACTCGGCCACGTCCTTGAGCAGGCCGACGAGGTTCTGGAACTGCGTCCAGAAGCGCATGACGACGAGCCAGAAGCCGGCTGCACCGCCGGCGTCCGCGAGAAGGTTGCTGATGTTCGGATTCATGACGACCTCACAGAAGCGGAAGCGACGAACAGTCAGGGGCACCATGCCCCCGACCGAATGTCGCGTGTATCAACCACGATTTCGGGCCAGAGGCCTCGGGCTCGTGGCAGAGCCTTGTCACTGGAAGCGTCGGCGCTTGGCCGTCGCGTCCTGCACGATCTTGCGGCTGTCCTCGACCTTCTTGTCGAAGGTCGTTGCCGCCTGATCGAGACCTCCGCCGTGGAACACGTCTTCGACGAGATCCTCGGTGAAGCTCTTCAGCTTGCCGCCGACGCCGCCCTCGCCACGCTGACCGCTCATGAGGCTCTTCAGCCTCTCGACGCCATACGTGTGGTCGGGCTCCTTCGACGCCTTGGCGATGTCGATGAGCTCTTCCGGGGTGGTCTGGATGCGGTATGCACCCGCGCGCATGAAGCGCTCGTATGCGTCCTTGTCCGCAGCCTTCAAGGCCTGCTCGATCTCGGACAACGTCTTCTTGAACGCGTCGTCCTTGATCGCCGCCTTGGCGCTGAAGTAGTCCGGACTGGCCTTCTTCTGCACCTTGTCGCCCTGGTCCTGCTTGGACTTGAGCGGCTCGAGCAGGGAACGCTTCTTCTCGAGCGCCCCGCGGATGGCCTTGCGGCTCTCCTCGGGGTTGTTCGCATCGAGCGTGGCGGAGATCTTGCCGACCTCCTCCACGCCCTGGACCAGGAAGTTCTCTGCCGCCTGTCGCCAGCCGGTCTCGAGACCGAGGCCGGCGAAGGCGAGACCGATGCCCGACGCCCACTTGAGGCGGGTGTCGCCATCGAAGAGGAGCTTCCCGGGAATCCGCGACGCGATCGTCTCGACCAAATCGGCCGGCATGAGCTGGACCGCCTTCTCGGCAGCCGCCCCCGCGATCATCTCGCGCGCTTCCTCCCAGAACGCCTGGGAGAGATTGATCCTGCGCTTGCTGGAGCTCGTCATGTTCCTATCCTCCTCCCTTTCGGGAAGTTTTCCCCGAAGGGATGTTTATCGAACTCGGATTGTCGAATGAGCCCGAAAGCTCTCTCAACCATACCTCGTTTCAGAGCCCAAGAAACCAATCAAGGTCCTCAGGATGAACAAGCAAATATAACACAAAAAAGCCCTTTTGTCAACGATCCCATGACACATTTTGGCTTAGATGGCGGAGGTCATTTTTAGCCAAATTTTTTAGGCTAATCTTGGCCTTTTCCCTTTTGAAAATTTGGCTAACTTTGAAAGAAAGGCTTGCTTGACTTTTGTATCAAAATATGCTATATTATTATGTTAGCCTAGGGCTGCGGAAAGCAGTCACAGCTACGAGTCACGGGTGAGAAATCACCCAAAACAGTTCCGGAGGTCAGTCATGAAGAACAGCAGCGCTCTCTACATCTCGATCAGCTTCGCCCTCGCGCTCGTCAGCGGCTGCGCCCCCATCGGGGTGTACGGCACGTCGACGGGCCACGGATCGTCCAGCCCCTTCCACCGCGAGCACAGCTCGTCGGCGGAGACCTACACGTGCATGGACGTCCGCGACGCCCAGGACGACGAGACGACCGAGGAGGCCTTCAGCCTTCTCGAGCGCGTCGGGCTCATCCCCAGCGCGCACGACACCACGGTCAACTACCGCGACGCCGCCCGCCTGCTCTGCGAGCAGGAGGCGCGCCGCGGCGAGGAGCGGGAGGTTCCCGCCGACGTCTGCGAGCGCTGGCTCGCGGACGACGGCATTCCCGCCGACGCGACGGGCACGGTCACCTCGACCGAGCGCCTGGGCGTCGATCGCCGCGTGGAGGACATGGTCCTCCCGATCGCGCAGGCGCGCCTGTACTTCGGCCTCTTCATGGCCGATGCGCAGCGCTACTGCCAGGATCGCGAGGCGAGCACGGTCCTCCTCTCGGGGGGCATGCCCGCATCCGGCTTCGCCCTCTTCGCTCCGGTCGGAGCGATGGCGGGCACGAGCTACTTCGGTGGTCTCGGCGGCGGAAGCCTGGGCCTCGGCCTCGGCACCGCCGGCGGTTCGACGCCGGTCGCGTCCGAGAACATCGTTCTCGACACGCGGTTCATGAGCCCGAGCGTCACCGCGGTGGTGAGCATCATCAGCGTCCCGGCGGCCGGAAACGGTCGCGTCGCCCCCACGGCGCCCGGAACGCTGACGCTCACTTCCATGAGCGGCCAGATGCCGGTCGCGGTGCTCGACGGCTTCGACTACCAGGTCACCGTTCAGTGCCTGGTGAACGGAGCTCTGATGACCTCGTTCTCGCACACCTCGCGCTTCTCGTCGCCTACGGCGACCGGCGGGCGCCTCGAGCTCGACGTCATCTGCGGCCGCAGCTGAACACGCCCTCGTCCAGATCATGACGAGCCTAAACAAAACCGATCCTGCTACGCCCACACGAAGATGAAACTTCGGGTGGGCGTTTAAAGTTGTACGAAACAAACCCTGCACCATATGGTGCAGGGTTTGTTTCGCTGCGCAGCGAACGCTTAACTGGTGACTGCCACGAGCTGGCGCAAGACGAAGTCGGAGAGCGCGTAGGAGGCCATGACGATGACGAGACCGATCACCGCATTGCGGATCATGGTTTTCGCCTCGCTCACGCCGTCCTCATCGCCGCCGGACGTCATCCACTTGAAGCCGCCGTAGAGGAAGTAGAACAGGAGCACGATGCCAAGGAATCCGAGAACCACGTTGATGATACGGCCTACGATGACGTAGAGATCCGTTTCACCTCCGCCGATCTGCGCCTTGGTCGCGATCGTGTTCGCGTCCTTCTGGCCGCGCACGAACGGGTTTTCGTTCAGGTTCGGAGCCTGTGCGCCCGCGAGGAGCGGCAAGGCCATGAGACCCGTGGTCATACCCGTGAGGATGGCTTTTTTAAAAAGATGTTTCATACAACCGGTGATGAATTAACCGATGAGTCAAACGTCTTACGTTGCGGGTGGCGATTCGGGTTCCGCCGGAGCGGCCGATTCGCTCGGAGCCGTAACGGCCGCCAAGTTCGACAGCACGTAGCTCGTGAGCGTATAGGCCCCGCCGATGATGAAGTAACCGACCACCGCGTTGAGAATCAAGCGCTTGGCGGTCTTTACCTTGTCCTCATCCCCGCCTGCCGTCATCCATACGAAGCCGGCATACAAGAACAAACACAAGAGCACGATGCCAAGGAATCCAAGCAAGACGTTGATGACACGGCCGATCACGTCATTGATACACCCCGCGCTTGAGCATCCCGAATCCAAACCGGATCCCTGGGCCGCCGCCTGCAAGCCGGAATTGCCCGGCGTGATTTGGGCGAACGCGAAGGACGGCGCGACGAGCAAGCTCGCCGCAAGAAAAAAGGATGCGATGGAAGTGCGGAGGCGGTTCATAGAGTGAGAAGCCGACGATCCAACTTACTTACGTGGTAGGTTCCTGCGTTGCCGAGAGCAACGAGCTGATGACGAAGGTGGTGATCGCCCAAGCTGAGAGGATGATGGCGAGACCGATGATACCGGCCACGATCATGTTCTTTGCTTCGGAGGTCTTTTCTTCGTTACCGCCGGACACCATATATTTGAAGCCGCCGATCAAAACGATCACGACAGCGATGATGCCGAGGAAGCCGAGGGCCACGTTGATAATACGAGCCGCCGTTTCACGGACGTCGCCGCCGCCGAGCTTCACGGCTCCTCCGATCTGGTCCAGACCAAGGTCGCTACCGTTCAAGTCTCCGCTTTGGGCGAAGGTTGCCGTCGGCAAAATGGTCGCCGCAGCAAGAGCTGCAGTAGCCGCGAAACCGACGAACTTTTTCATGCGTAGATTCATGCGCATGTCACCTCCTTTCTCATGTTGGGATGGATCGCCAGCTTAAGCTGAACGACGCTGCATATCATAGCACACCCTCGGGATTAACCTCCACGGATCACGCTAGCCGTCTCAAATAACAGACTGATAATTGAGTACGAGATAGCGACGATGACCATGCCGATAATGGCATTCAGGAAGATCCGCTGGCCGCTTTGCACCTTTTTCGAGTCTCCCCCGGCCAACATCCACGTGGCGCCGCCATAGACGAACATCAGGAGGAACAGGGCACCGACAAAACCTAATACCGTGCGAATAATGCGTCCGAGGAGCTGGTTCACGCTGACGCTGCCCAGCGGGTTTTGATACCCGAACTCCCCCGGGGTACGCGTGGGCGGTGGCGGAACTTCCGGCTCGGCTTCAGCCGCGGGTTCGGCATTCTCTTCACAGGTCGGGGCCGGACTGGTCGCGCACACCCGGCGAGCCGCCGCCGGTTCACCGCAGGAAGCCGTACATCGGACCAAGCAATCGCTATCATCATCGCAAGTCAGACCGCTTAACCCGACATCCGGAGGATCATACAAGCCGCCATCCGGACCCAGACACGCGAATTTACACGTCTTTGCCGCTTCGGCGACTTCCGTCGGAGACAGGGCCATCACGAACAAAAAAGCGAGGCCGATGAAAAGGAAATGGGAGGCGTACCGAGAGAAGCGTGTCATATTACGGCGAGAAAAAATCGAAGAAAATCCCGATCAAGTTATAGGAGAAGAAAATCAGCAAGAGGCCGATCACCGAATTCTTGATGATATTCTTCGCATCCTCCACGCGCTTTGAATCGCCGGCCGTCATCCAAGTCACACCGCCATAAACGAACATGAGCAAGGCAATCGCCCCGATAATACCCAGCACGCCACGGATGCCGCGTCCGATAAAAGCCGGGATATCCGTATCCCGCCCCAATGGGTTGAATAAACGGATAGCGGCCGTGGAAGAAACGGCCTCGCCCGGAACGGTATCGGCCCCACAGCTTTGGGTAGTCCCGCTATACCCCACCGTCCCGCCGGCCGACTCTCCCCCGCTGCGCAGGTACTGGCAGCAACGTTCCAACGTTTCGACATCACGATAGATCGCTCCTCCGGCAATACAGGTATTCAGCGCCGGGATCCCGGGAGCGCCAGAAGCAGCCGTACAGCTTCCTCCATCGACGCACTGGCTCGAACACGTGCTCACCACGCCGGAATACGCATCGCCCAAATGCACGTTCGTCGTCCCCGTGCCGCGACCCGCACAAAAAGCGTCACATTGGGCCGTGGTGATATTTCCACCGACCGTGCCGCCCGGAACCACGTCATTTGCGCGATGGTTGGTGCAGGTAAATGCCGTCGTGCGGCATACGCAATAGGAACCGTCGGCCAAAGCGGGAGACGCCGGCAAAAGCAGGACCAAGGCAACCAAGACGAGAAAAAAGCGTTTCATATGTTATTCGGCGGTCTCGGGACAACACCGGCGGGTTTCATCGCCGGCGCACAAGTCGGGAACGCAGCCACGGCTGTCCATCTCCGCCTGGATGGCCGCGGCATCCGTAGCTGGCGCACGCAGGTATTGGCAGCTAAAACCCGGTTTCCGCACGCTGCAGGTATCGCCACCGCCCGCCGTATCCGAACGGAACGTGTCATAAATGGTCGAAACCAGGAGCCCAGCGCCAAATACGAGCACCATGCCGATCAACGCGTTTTTGATCATGTCTTTTGCCTTGCTCACGTTTCCGCCTGACCCGGCCGTGAGATAGAGCACGCCGCCATACACAAAAGTCGCGAGCAGGATGGCGCCGGAAATCCCAAACAAAAAGTTCGCAAAGTTTACGCCCGTCTGGACGATATCATCCAAACCGCAATCGCCATCGTCGATACACTCCGGCAATTGAAGCCGTAGGAATCCCCCGCCGCCCGCTCCTCCACCGCCAGCCGTGCCCGCATCACCCGTTGCACCTTCACGGCCACCCGTACCCGGCGCACAGCAGACGATATTATCTCCGCCGGCGCACAATCCGGAAACGCAACGCTGCGAGCGCTGGGTCGCGCTGACGCTGCTCACGTTTTGACAGCTGAATGAACCGAAATCCGCGCCCGAAGACCGCGCCACATTGGCGGCCACGGTCTTATTCGCATCGGTTAAATCATCGAATATGCCACAGGCGCCGACTTGGGCGAATGCGGGCAGGGCGGACGATAAAAGAAACAGGGCGGATCCGGCGACAAAGGCGCGGCGCATCAGGGGATGCATAACGGCCTTATGATAACACACAGGCGACCCGACGGGTCGCCTGCTGGTTTAATACGTTTGTCCGACTTGGTTGGCGGCAAAGATCACCGCCCGGTCCACCTCCCGAAGTCCCGTCACGACGTCGTCGATCAATTGCTCCATGGCCGATTCCATCGCTTGCGGATCTTTTCCTTTATACCAACTCACGGCGGTCAATACCTGCGAAGCAAAGACGCCGATGCGTTCATCCTCCAATTGCGCGCTCAATAACGATTTGCGGGCGGCCGGACGATGAGCGTTGGTTAAAATCGTCTTGGCGGTTTCGGCATTGGTGAGCGAATTGAGGAAACGCCAGGCGACATCCTGGTTCCTGGATTTTTTGGACACCGCCCAATACCAGTAATTCGCCACGTTCTTGGCCGGATTGCCTTCGATTTGCGGCAACTGGCTCAAACCAAGGTTCAATCTCGGCGCACGAGAACGGATGGTGTCGTAATGGTACGAATAGCCGAAGAAAAACGCGGTGCGGCCCTGGATAAAGGCGTCGAGCGAAGCCGGCTGGTTGGCATTCCAGGTATAGACGTCTTTCGTGGGATTCGCGAAATCCGTATAGAAGGTGGTGGCTTGGTAGGAAGGCGGCTCCTCGCGCGAAGCCTGGAGCGCGACCGGCATGCGGTGGAACGAGGGCGCGCCATCGGCCGTGGCCATTTCCGTCCCATTCTGCAGCATGAGCGCCGTCAGGATATCGATCGAGCGTTCCACGTTATACGCGGTCCCAATGGCCGCAGCCGACTGCAGGATATTTCCTTGCGAATCCAACCGGGTGATCTTGCGGACCTGGTCGGCGAACTGGGTCCAATTCTCCGGCGGCGTCGGGATATTCGCCGCATTCAAAATATCCTTATTGTAATAGAGAGCAAGCGTATCCAAGCCGATCGGCACGCCCATGGGACGGTCTTGGAAATCCCCCGGCTGGCCTTCGGGCGCGATATTCACGTTGCGCAACAGATCATAGGACACGGAATCGGCGAATGAGTCCCGGAATTCCTTGAGCGAAATGGTCGGTTCGCTGCGCAATTCCCAGGTCGTTTCCTGTTTGAGCCCCTGGGTGGTTACGCGATACGCCGTGCGCGTCGTGCGCGGCATGGGCACGATTTTGGTCGAGTATTTATTTGTCCACGTATTGTGGATGAGGAAGATGTCCGGTCCGCGATCTTCCGCGAGCGCATTCAACAACTCGCTTTCATATTCTTCGATCCGTAGCCGGCGATAATCGATGCTGACATTCGGATGGTCGCGGCGGAAGGCGGTGACGGCCTGCTGGTAAATGTCGAAATCATCGATCACCGCCCATAGGCGGAGCGTGACCGGACGGGCTGCCGCCTGGGTTTCGGGCGAGAGCGCGCGGGTACAACCTTGGCCGGCCAAAGAGAGAAGGACGACCACGCCAAGAAGGCGTTTAAAAAATCGCTGCATATTATCGCAGCGATTTTATCATGCGGCGCGTTTCTTGGCTCATGTCCTCCCGCTTGAGGGCGTACGCGAGGTTGGCCCGGAGCCATCCGACCTTGCTCCCCGTGTCATGATAATCCCCCTCGATCTCGCAGGCATACACCGCCCGCTGCTTCATCAAATGCGCAATCGCATCCAATAAAACGTATTCTCCGCCCGCTTTCGGTTTCAGTTTGCCGATGGCATCGAAGATATCCGGCGTCAGTACATAGCCGCCCACCGAGGCGAGACGGGACGGCGCCTTTTCCGGTCCCGGTTTTTCCACGACGCCCTTCACTTCATACGTCCGCGGCGCGACTTTGGCGCCCGGATGTATGATGCCGTACTTTTTCGTACCTTCGGCATCGGTTTTCACGGCTGTCAGTACCGGATCGCCGTATTTCTCATAGACGTCGAGCATTTGGCGCAAACGCGGGCGCTTGGCGTCGAATACGTCATCGCCGAAAAGTACGGCGAACGGCTCGTCGCCGATCACGTGCTTCGCATTCATGATGGGCGTCGCATTCCCATACGGCCCTTTTTGGCGGACATACACGAAATTCGCGAGCTTCGAAATATCCTTGATATCGTCCAACGCCTTCTTTTTGCCTTGGGCTTTCAACCACGCCTCCAATACCGGCGCGTCATCAAAGTGATCCTCCACCGGGCGCTTGGTGTGGCTCGTTACGAGAATCACGTCTTCGATCCCGGACGCGACCGCCTCTTCGACAATGTATTGGATGACCGGCTTGTCGATAATCGGCAGCATCTCCTTCGGCATGGCCTTGGTAGCGGGCAGGAAACGCGTGCCGAATCCGGCGACGGGAATCACGACTTTGCGGACCTTCATAGGCGCTTAGTATAACAAAAAAAGAGTCCTGTGAAGGACTCAGGCGGAAAGGCGCTCGATCTCGCGCACCACGCGGGCGGTCGCGCCGGGCTCGATCTCGACGGACTTCAGGCTGCGCCGCAACTTGAGGATGCGCCAGGGGCTGTCGCTCACGCCACGGATGAAGTGCGCGAGCTCGCCGGGCTCGTACATCGCCTGCGTGATGCCGAGCCGGTTGCTCGGCTCGTCGTCGGTGTCAGGCGTCGCTCCCGGCTGGTACGAGATGCCGGGAACCCCGAGCTTAGCCGCGGTACGCAGCGAAGTGCCGCCGATGAGGCTGCAGATCACGTCGCACGCCGCGATGGTCGGGATGCTCCCTCCGGCTGCGCGCGTGTCGCGCGGGACATGGAAGTCGAGCTCGCGCTCGAGCCGGAGCAGGCCCACGTGTCCGTAGTCCGGCTTCTGGCGGAAGAGGCCGCTCAGGATGTGCCCGAACTGCCGGGCGCGCGGGATCGCTGCCCGCATCGCCTCGAGGTACTCACGGTAGGCCTCGGCTTCGCCGAAACCGAAGCGCCCTTCGTGGGCCGGCCCGCGATGCTCGGGGTTGTCGAGATCGAAGGTGCCGAACCAGGCGATCACGACCGCTTCCTCGGGGATGCCGAGCATCTGGCGCGTCTGCGTGCGCAGATGGGCCATCCGCGGCTTGTGCGCCACGAGCTCGTCGTCGAGCGGGTTGCCGCAGACGAGCACGCGCTTCGGATCGAAGTCGTAGGCGACGGCCGTCTCGAAGCTGAGCTGGTCGCCCACGATGAGCGCCGTCGCCTTGCGGTAGAGCGGCGCGTCGCGTTCCCCCTTGCGGGAGAGCCACATGTTCGGCCAGGTCTCGCACAACGCCGCGTTCGGGATATTCTCCCGCTGTGCGGCATCGAGCGCGAGGCGATCGGTCGAGTCGTCCCGGCCGGCAATGCCGGTGAGCACCAGGCTCGGATTCTCCTCGGCGAGGATCACCCGCATGGCCTGGATGTCGGGCCGCTTGTAGCCGTAGCTCTCGAAGTGGCCCGGGGTGAACCCGTGCGCGCGGTAGATCCGCTCGGCGGGCGTTCCCGGCAGGGCGAAGGGCACGATGTCCCAATTGCCCTTGCTCTGAAAGGCCCGCAGCACCGGCAACACGGCCTCCGTGCCGCCGGCATCCGTCGTCGTCACGAACAGACTATGTCGATGTGCCATCTAACACCTCCTTGGTGTAGGCAAAGGGAAACAAAAATCACCCAGGAAGTCAACCGTGCGCCATGTGGTGCACGGTCAATCCTGGGTGATTCGCTTATGCCACGATGCTGACCAATTTCCCTTTCACGTAGATGACCTGCTTCGGTTCCTTACCCTCGAGCCACTTGGCCGCCGCCTCGATGGCTTTTGCCTTGGCATCCTCTTCGCTGATATCGGAATCCACGTTGACCTTGGCGCGCACCTTCCCATTCACCTGGACCACGAGGTCGAATGTCGCGGCGTGGAGCTTGTCCTTGTCGAAGGCCGGCCAGCCGCTCTTGTGCACGCTCCCCTTCTCCCCGATCTTCTCCCACAACTCTTCGGCGAGATGCGGAGCGAACGGCGCGAGCAATTGGATAAACCCACGGCGCATATCGGACGGCACGCCGCCGGCATCCGTGAACGCATTCGAGAGGATCATGAGCTGAGACACGCACGTATTGAAGTGCATGAACTCGATGCCATCCGAAACTTTCTTCACGCTTTGGTGATAGACGGTCTCAAGATCGCTGAACGGATTCGCCGCTTCGCCATCAAACAGATTCCACACGCGATCCAAAAATTTGCGCACGCCCTCGATGCCGTTCGTATCCCACGGCACGGCCTGGTCAAACGGTCCCATGAACATCTCGTACATGCGGAAGACATCCGCGCCGTATTCTTTCACTACGTCATCCGGGTTCACGACATTCCCCTTCGACTTCGACATCTTTTCCCCGCCCTGCGCGAGGATGAGGCCATGCGAGCGGCGCTTGGCATACGGTTCCGATCCGCATTCTTCCGGCACAATGCCCAAATCCCACAAGAACTTGTACCAGAAACGGGAATACAACAGGTGCAGCGTGGTGTGCTCCATGCCGCCGTTATACAGGTTGACCGGCATCCAGTATTTCAACTTCTCATGCGATGCCAGTTCCTGGTCATTATTCGGATCGCAATAGCGCAAAAAGTACCAGCTCGAACCAGCCCAGTTGGGCATGGTGTCGGTTTCGCGCTCGGCATCGCCGCCGCACTGCGGACATTTCACTTCGACCCATTCGCGAATGCTCGCGAGCGGCGATTCACCCGAGTCGCTCGGCTCATAGGCTTCGACTTCCGGAAGCATGACTGGGAGCTGGTCATCAGGAACCGCCACCGCGCCGCACTTGGCGCAGTGAATAATCGGAATCGGCTCGCCCCAATATCGCTGGCGCGAGAACACCCAGTCACGAAGTTTATACGTCGTCGCTCGCTCACCGAATTCTTTCTCTTCCAACCAGGAAATCATTTCATCTTTCGCCTTCCAAACCGGTACGCCGTTCAGAAAATCCGAATTCACCATCGCCTCTTCGGAAATAACCTCAATGATCGGCAGTTTAAACACCTCCGCGAAAGCCTGGTCACGTTCATCATGCGCCGGCACGGCCATAATGGCGCCGGTTCCATAATTCGCGAGGACATAATCCGAAATCCAAACCGGGATTTGTTCCTGGTTCGCCGGATTCGTCGCCATCACGCCTTCGAGCTGGACGCCCGTCTTCTCTTTCGACTCATTCGTGCGCTCAATCTCCGTCTTCGCCGCCGATGCCCGCTGATACTCCTGAATGGCCGTCGCGTTTTTCACATTCCCTTCTTTGATCCACGTCTCCACCAACGGATGTTCCGGCGCAAGCACGAGATAGGTCGCGCCAAACAACGTATCCGGACGCGTGGTGAACGCGGTGATCTTGTCCTGTAGGGGCGCAGCATGCTGCGCCCCTACGATGGCAAAATCAACATAGGCGCCTTCGCTCTTTCCAATCCAATTGATTTGCTGAGCTTTGATCTTGTCGAGATAATCCACGCCTTCCAAATCTTTCAACAAGCGTTCCGCGTATTTCGTGATGCGGATCATCCACTGGGCCTTCTCACGCTTCTCCACCGGATTGCCACAGCGTTCGCACACGCCGCCCTGCGCCTCTTCATTCGCCAAGCCAATCTTGCAGCGCGGGCACCAGTTGATGGTCGAGGCAGCTTTATACGCCATCCGATACTCATCCTTATTAAAGGTCGGAGGCAATTCAGAAATCGGACGCGCGCGACCCTCAACTTCATTGTAATAACTATTGTAGAAACGGATGAATTGCCACTGCGTCCACTTGAAATACTTCGGGTCGGTCGTATCCACTTCGCGCGTCCAATCGAAACCCAGGCCGAGCATCTTCAACTGACGCGTGAAGTTGCCGACGTTTTTCTTGGTCGCCTCTTGCGGCGTGACCTTCATCTTGATCGCGTAGTTCTCCGTGGGCAGGCCGAAGGCATCCCATCCGATGGGATACAGGACATTCGCGCCTTCCATGCGGCGCTTGCGCGTCATCGCATCAATGGCGGTATATGAACGCGGATGGCCCACGTGCAAACCTTCACCGGATGGAAAAGGAAACTCAATCAAGCCGTAGAATTTTTCGGCGTTGGACTGGCCCGGATCGGCGGCCTGATAGAGGCCGTCTTTTTCCCATTGGGCCTGCCACTTGGCTTCGATATCGTGCACGGGACGTTTGGCCATAAGACATGCGTAAATTAAAGGTATTTAGGGATAAGGGCAATACGCCCGTTGACGGGAATGCCGGTTTCTGTTAGTTTTTCGTCACTAACTTATGCGTCCCGTCGGCTCCGGCTGGCGAAGACGTGAATCCGGCCCTTCCGGTCCGAAGTCGATTCGTAAGGATCACTTGGGGCCGAAAGATACCGGCAAGCTATGTTGAATCCCGAGAAGAAGAAGCGGATTATCGAGAAGTTCAAAACTCACTCGACCGACACCGGTTCCCCGCAGGTCCAGATCGCCATTTTGACCGAGGAAGTGAAAGAGCTCACCGAGCACTTGAAGACCCACAAGAAGGACTTCTCCTCCCGCCGCGGTTTGATCAAAAAGGTTTCCGAACGCCGCCGTTTGATGAAGTACCTCAAGCGCGAAGACGCCAAAGCCTACGACGACTTGATGGCCAAGATGGCGTAAGTCACGCAGCACGAAGCTCGTAACATAAACCGCTCTAAACGAGCGGTTTTGTTGACTCTGCTTCCGTTCATGTTACGGTTCAACCAGCACATCCCACGCTCCAATCCCGAGGTATCCCGTGACCCAGAAGAACCTGCTCTACTTCGTGAATCGCTTCAACCTGCTGTTGCATCACGCGGAGATGAACCACGCGCTCAGCCAGCAGACACTGATGCAGCTGGTTCACGAGCTCCAGGGCTCAGTCGACGATCTCGAGCTGAAAGAGATGCATCCTGCGGATGCGTTCTCGCATTCCCTGCTGACGCTCGAGGCCGTCGATCTCGGACGCAGCGTCGCCAAGGAGGCGGCCGCCTGGATCGCCGACCACCACGACCGCATGCTCGACGTGCGCGACTTCGAGGCGCACTGGAGGTCCACCGACCCGGAGCTCACCCATCTCCCCGTCCACCACCTCGTGCTCTATCGCTCGAAGGGCGTGGTCGGCTACTTCCTCCGGCTCGAGCAGGAAATGAAGAACCTGCACGCCGCCCTGCGCACCGAGCTCGTCGATCCAAAGTTCCACGACGAGCTGGTCGCCGCGTACAAGCAGAAGGACATGGCCGCCATCCTCGCCCACTACGAGAAGGCGACCTGGGTGAAACCGTACTGGCACGCCGTCCATCAGCTGCACGATCAGTTCAGCTTCCGCGTCGTGCGCATGAACATCAAGTGACTTCCCGCCTCGCGGGATTTTTTATTTCGAGTAAGAAAAAACGACCTTGCGGTCGTGTCAGTCGTAGGGGCGATAGCCCGACCAGTGGTAAAGCTCAAGCCCTCCGTACCGGCTCCCGATGCATAGATGCCTGTCGGAAGGCACGAGAGCCGACGCGCCGTGAACCTGCTGGAAGACTTCGGGAGTCGTGTGCGTAGAGGCCATCGAAGACGCGAGAATCTCGACATCTCCCTCCATCCTGTTCAGGTCATCGAAAAACGACATACAGGGAGTGCCCAACGGGAGACTGTAAGCGACGACGTTGAAAATTCCATCGGTTGCGTTGTATCCATGGCTGACCAGATCCGTAAGGACCAACGGGCCGTTGCCCGCATCGACCGAGGGAGTATCCCCGATGGACGCAGCCCCGAGACGTCCGAAGCCGCCCACGTGACGCTCCGGATCGCTGTCCGCCGTCATCACGCGCAGCACGCCGCCGCCCGTGCAGTCGGTCGCGCAGTCCTGCGCCATCGCGTCGGGCATCGACGTGTCCGAGCCGTCGCGGAGCGTCATGCCGACGTCCACCATCGCGTCGCCCATCATGCCCATGCTGGGCGGGCCGCACATCATGAGCAGCATCGCCGCCATCACACCACACACCACGAACGCCAACTTCTTCAAGAACGACTTCATCCGACACCTCCTCTGGTTGAGAGTGCGCAGAAAATAGCCAATCTTACGCAGATTGTCAATGCGTTGGACAACGCCTGAATATTTTGATACACTAGATGTACTCAATCTTTTTCCGAAGCGCCGCCACCCGTGTTTTGGCGCTTCATTCCTACATTTTTATGTTGACCCAACGTCCAGACCAGCGTGTTGCCGTGTTTATTGATACCCAAAACATGTATCACTCGGCCAAACACATCTTCAATCGCAAAGTCAGCTTCGCGAATCTCGTCGAAGCCGCCGTCGGCCCGCGCATCCTCACGCGAGCCATCGCCTATGTCGCCAAATCCAAAGACAATGCCGAACAAGGATTCTTCGACGCGCTCCAGCAACAAGGCATCGAATTAAAAATCAAAGACGTCCAGGAGTTTTCGAGCGGCGCCAAAAAAGCCGACTGGGACGTCGGTATGGCCGTGGACGCCATTGCCCTCTCCCCCAAGGTGGACGTGATCGTGCTCGCTACCGGCGACGGGGACTTCGTCCCGCTCGTTGAATACCTCAAGGGCCATGGCGTGATTTGCGAAGTCGTCGCCTTCAAAGAGTCCACCAATGCCAAACTCCGCGAAGTCGCCGACTCCTTCCTCGACATGTCCCTCGAATCCGACCAATTCCTCATCCCCGACGGCCGCCCGGGCACCAAGCGCAAGGCCGTGGCCAGCAAGAGCAAAGGTTCGTCCGCTCCGGACAAGGACCTGCCCCGCAATATCCGTATTACCTATTAATAGGAGGAAATACCCCCAAGCGCTTGAGAAATCAGGCGCTTTTTGGTACACCTGATGCCGTGATGGTGGGACAGCAGCATCCCTCAAGAGGGATTAACCAGTTCCATCATCGTGCTTTCACTCATTTGAAGTACCTATGATCAAACCATCTCAAGAGTTTTCGATAGATTGGGCCGGGCGCAAGCTCACCATCGGCGTCGGCCAATTGGCTCAACAGGCTAATGGTTCGTGCACCGTGCGCTTCGGCGACACCGTCGTCTTGGCCACCGCCACCCTCGGCGAAGCAAAAGAAGGCATGGACTATTTCCCGCTCCTCGTGGACTTCGAAGAGCGTATGTATGCCGCAGGCCGCATCAAGGGCTCGCGCTTCATTAAACGCGAAGGCCGCCCGACCGACGAGGCCATCTTGTCCGGCCGCTTGATTGATCGCGCCATCCGTCCCCTGTTCCCGGACCACTTCCGCAACGAAGTCGCCGTGGTTTCGACCGTCTTTTCGCATGACCAGGAAAATGACGCCGATATCCCCGGCTTGATTGGCGCCGCCTGCGCGCTCGCCATCTCCGACATCCCGTGGAACGGCCCGATCGCCGCGATCCGCGTCGGCCGCAAAGACGGCAAGCTCGTCGCCATGCCGACCTACCAGGAAACCGTCGAAGGCGGTTTGGATTTGGTGGTCGCCGGCACGTCGGAAAAAACGTTGATGGTCGAAGCCGGTTTGGACCGCGTTTCCGAAGCCGATGCGCTCGAAGCCATGGAATTCGCGTTGAAGCATCTCGGTCCGGTCATCGACCTCATTAATAAGGTGACGAAAGCCGTCGGCAAAACCAAGATGGAACCCAAGGTGGATGCCGAAGAACAGGCCATCCGCGCCAAGGCATTGGAATTCTTCAAGACCAAGCGCGGCGTTTTATTTGCCGAACCGCTTGCGACCAAGGCCGACCGTAAGGCCGCCATCGCCCGTCTCAAGAAAGAGATGGAAGATCACCTCGCCGAAGCGGGTATCGCAAAGGAGCAATTGAAAAAGGCGTTCTCTGTTTTGGATGAATACGTGGATTCCGAAACCACCAACATGATTTTGGATGAAAAGCGCCGCGCCGACGGCCGCGCGCTGAACCAGGTGCGTGAACTGGGAGCCATGGTCGCGGTCATGCCGCGTACCCACGGTTCGGGCCTCTTCCAGCGCGGTTCGACCCAGGTGCTTTCGAGCGTGACGCTCGGCTCCCCGGGCATGGAACAGACGCTCGATACCATGGAATTCCAGACGACCAAGCGCTTCTTCCACCACTACAATTTCCCAAGCTATTCCGTCGGTGAAACCAAGGGCAACCGCGGTCCGGGCCGCCGTGAAATCGGCCATGGCGCGCTCGCCGAACGCGCCCTCATGCCGGTCCTCCCGAATCGGGAAGAGTTCCCCTATACCGTGCGCGTCGTGTCGGAAGTGTTGGGCGCAAACGGCTCGTCTTCCATGGGCGCGACCTGTGGCTCGACTCTCGCGCTAATGGATGCCGGCGTGCCGATCCTCGAACCGGTAGCTGGTATTGCGATGGGCGTGGCTTCGGATGAAAAGACCGGCCGCTACCAGGTCATTACCGACCTTCAGGATTTGGAAGATGGCGCCGGAGGCATGGACTTCAAGATCGCGGGCACGAAAACTGGCATCACCGCCATCCAGATGGACACCAAAACGAGCGGTCTGCCGTGGAACGTTGTGAAAGAAGCCATCCTGCAGGCCCGCGAGGCGCGCCTCACCGTTTTGAAGTCCATCACGGACTGCATTCCGGAGGTTCGTTCCGACCTGTCCAAGTACGCGCCGCGCATCGTGTCCTTCCGCATCAATCCGGAAAAGATTCGCGACGTCATCGGCCCGGGCGGCAAGATGATCAACGAAATCATCAATACCCACAAAGTCGAAATCGATATCGAAGACGATGGCTTGGTGATGGTGACTTCGGTCAACCAGGAATCCATGCAAAAGGCCGTCGAATGGATCAAACAGCTCACACGCGAAGTTCAGGTCGGCGAAGTGTTCGAAGGTCCGGTCGTGCGCATCATGGCATTCGGCGCCTTCGTGCAAATCCTCCCCAAGGTGGATGGCCTCGTGCACATCTCAGAAATGGCTTTGAACCGCGTTGAAAAGGTGGAGGACGTAGTGAATATCGGCGACATGGTGAAAGTCGTGGTCACGGAAATCGACGGCCAGGGCCGAATCAACCTGTCGATGAAGCGCCTCGACCCGGGCTATGTCCCGAGCGATCGAGACAATAAACCGCTGCGCACCTCCAAGGGTCCGCGCCGATAATCCCGCCAACATGGGTTCGGGCATCATCTTAAATTCAAGCAGCAATATCATCTTGGCCGAAGGGCATCGGCCGCGGTTTTGGAACTCCTGGAAAATCATCGTCGTCGGCATCTTGCTCGGCCTCCTGGTCTTGTTTGGTCTGTTCGTCCTGATGCTGAACCGCGGGCTTCCCCTTCCGGAAGGCACGCTGTTCTATGCCATCGCCACTCCGGCCGAAGTCCAAGCCCTTTCCCCCGAAATCAAACAAGCGCTGCCTCCGGACTGGCAAATCTACGCGAATGAACGCTCCTCATGGCCATTCGTCTTCGGACTGTACCGCGAAGGCGAATCCATATTCGGATTTGTCATCTCCCCGCTTTGGCATGTCCCAAAAACCGAAAAGATCCACCAGGCCAGGCGCGGCTTCGCCATGCTCGCGGCCGACACAAAGCTCCCCGAACGCAAGACGCGCTCCTATTGGTCTTACGTGTTTGAACGATGGTGGTCCGGCTCGCCGGTCATTGGCGTTGATCCGGCCGAAGCGTTGGGAGCCGTGAACGGACATGAGCCAAGCTGGCTGACATTCTCATACAAGTCCGGCCTGGTTCGCAGTAATTTCCCCCTGCCGGCCGCGCCAACCGAACCGTTGAGCGACGCTGATTTGTCCTTCCGGCTTCCGCCCGGAAAAGAGTCTGCCTTGCAGGGCTTTGAATCATTGGCGTTTTTGCCTGCGCCTGACCGCTTGGTCCGTTTACCCGAGCTTTCCCAGGTAGATCTTCAATTCGGAGAGCCTGGCATTGCGTCTTGGACAAAGCTCACGTTCAAAGCGCCCTTGGATGAATCACAGGCCGGTGTTCTTCTTGGTTCTTATGGCTTCACGCTGCGTCGCCCCATCACGTTGCCGGATGGAACCGTCTCCTTTGAGCGTATCGAACCCGTCGCCACGAGCGGAACCTCGCTCCTCGGGCCGCGCCGCGATGAAAAAGGCCGTTCCGCGAATATTTCCAATCATATCTTTACCTTGCTAAGCGCCAGCACGACTCCGGAAATCGTTCCGGCAACCAATTGCGCCAACTCCGGAGCCTGGATGCGCCTCTCCTCCAAAACCGTGGCCGCCCTCGCGCGACGCTTTGGGCTCAACGTGAACTCAGAACTGGTTCATCCAATCCAAATCGTTTCTGACAAAGGGAAAATGGCAATTTGTTTTGAATAATTGTCAGGGCGTGAACAAAAAAAACGTCCAGATTTGTCGTAGTTCGAGGAATGACTGAGCATCGGAGCGACGCGTAGCAGCGCTACGCAGAGCGAGAAGCGGAAGTCATGACAATGAAATACGGCAAATGTGGGCGTTTTTAGATATTTTAAAGCCCGCGTAGCGGCCTTATGCATGAAGCAATTGCCGAGCGGGCTTTAGGCCAAGGGTCGCGATCGTCATCGTGAGGGGCGAGCATGGCTCAAGCCACCAAACAAATCCGACACACGTGAATCCTGGTCTTTAGGACTGCTTCCTCTACCTGGTCCCGGCAGGGTCTCAGGAATCCGACAATGCGGATCAACGTTGAGTCTGCCCAAGGCGAACTTTATTTTTATTTTTGGTTTCCATGTGTCCCGAAGGACGAATGGACCGAGTGGAGGAATGAACCGACTTCCATCACGAAAGGTCCCGAAGGACAATGCGACAATAATAGCCGCGGATGGGAGCCGATCTTATAGCAGGTGAAAGGAGCGAGGTGCCGAGCGAAAAACCGCTGGGCTAGTCAGACGCATTTCGCGTCTCCGAAGTGAAAAGGGTGGCTTGCGCCAGAAGGTGCGATGCGAACAAGGTGCGGAGAACCCCCTATGGGTGTAAAGGGTCGGTCCCGGACAGGACCTACATCCATAGTATCACGCTTCCACAACCACCACAAAAGACCATGTGTATAATACGAAATCTTTTTTAAGATTAGCAAAATATTTTTCTATCCACATGATGTGGATAACCGTGATAAACGATACGATTCGTGAATTTGAATTCCTGATCAGGTCTTCAACCCAGTTGTTAAAATGACTGATCCTTGCTAGACTAATTGAAAGATATGCCGCTTTCCAAAGAACAGATCGCGTACTTCCAAGACCGTCTCTTGAAGGAAAAGGCTAGATTGACGGAAGAATTGGCCACCTTGGGTCACACGGACAAGGAGGGTAATTTTGAAGCCAATTATACGGAATCCGGCGGGAATTCTACGGATGATGATGCCGTGGAAATGACCGAATTCGTGGACAATGAAGCCATTGTTGAACGCCTCCAAGGCGACCTTCGCGACATAGGAAAGGCCTTAAAAGCCATCGAAAACGGGACCTACGGTATCTGTAAGTACACCGGAAAGGATATTGATATCCGCCGTCTTGAAGCCCGTCCGACTTCGCTCACCTCGATCGAAGCCAAAAAGGCGCTGACCCAAGAGCTGTAAGCATGTCGGGGAAGATTTTACGCGGATTTTCAGCCGCCCTGCTTGCCGGGGCGGCTGCTTTCTTGGCCGATGCCTGGACCAAGGCCGTCTTGTTCGATGCCATCACTGAAGAAGGAGCGGCCTTTTCCTATCTAAACGGATTCGTGAGGTCCACCCTCCATCATAATTACGGAATCAGCTTCAATATCCCCCTACCGACCTGGGCCACCCTTTTGATTACCGGTCTGGCTCTTGGTTGGGCCATCGCCATGCTAATTGAACGATCAAGGCGCGGGTATTTGGCGGCCTGTATCGTGCTTGGCGTCTTTATCGGCGGGGTCATTGGCAATGTATTTGACCGCATCACCTTGGGCTTTGTCCGTGATTGGCTGCTTTTGGGCGGACGCTCGGCGATTAATGTGGCTGATCTGCTCATCGCGGGAAGCTTGCTCATGTGGCTGATCCTCCCCGCAAAACAAAAAGGTTTGACAGACGAAGCGCTCTAAGGAACGTGGTGGTACATGGCCTCCCATGTACTCACCGCCTCGGTTCTCGGACTTGAAGCGCATCCAGTGGATGTTGAAACCGATATTTCATCCGGATTAGGCGCTTTTGTGATTGTCGGGCTGCCTGATGCGGCCGTCCAAGAAGCGCGCGACCGCGTCAAAAGCGCGATGCGTCACACCGAAGCGGTCTTTCCGCGCACCAGAGTCACGGTAAACCTTGCTCCGGCTGATTTAAAAAAATCCGGTACGCCGTTTGATTTGCCGGTCGCCGTCGGCGTCATGCTCGCCGCGGGCTTCCTCCCCGATGGAAACACGGATCAAACCATGCTGGCCGGTGAATTGGGATTGGACGCATCGCTCCGGCCCATCCACGGAGCATTATCTTTTGCTTTGCTCGCGAAACGTCTTGGTATCCAACGCTTGATATTGCCCGAGAAGAATGCCGACGAGGCCTGTTTGGTCGAAGGCATTGAAATTTTGCCCGCCCGCCATTTGTTGGAGGTTATCCGACATTTCCGCGGTGAAGAACCGCTCCAACCCAGGGCGCATCGGCCCATTCTCGCGGGAGAAATGCCACCCGCGCTCGCCGACTTCTCTTCCGTTCGCGGGCAAAATCAGGCGCGCCGGGCTCTCGAGATTGCCGCCGCCGGTGGACATAACGTGCTGATGCAAGGACCGCCCGGTTCGGGAAAAACCATGCTCGCCCGCGCTTTTCCTTCCATCCTGCCCATGCTCACGACCGAAGAAGCCCTGGAAGCGACGCGCATCCATTCCGTGGCCGGAATCCTCCCGCCCGACGGCGTGGTCCGCTGCCGGCCATTCCGCGCGCCGCATCACAGCGCGAGCGGCGTTTCGCTCGTCGGCGGAGGTGCTACTCCCAAACCCGGCGAAATCTCCCTTGCCCATCGCGGCGTTTTATTCCTTGATGAATTCCTCGAATTTCCCCGGTTCGTATTGGAAAGCCTCCGCCAACCTTTGGAGGATGGAACCGTCACCGTGAGCCGCGCCCAAGGGAGCAGCACCTTCCCGGCGCGCTTCACCTTGCTTGGCGCCATGAACCCCTGCCCATGCGGATTCTTGAATGAAAGCGACCAAGCCTGTTTATGTACGCCTATTCAAATCGCCAAGTATCGAAAACGCTTGAGCGGCCCGCTTCTCGACCGAATCGATCTCTTTATCGAAGTCCCGAAAGTCCCGACCCAGGAATTAACCGACGCGACTCCAGGTGAAACCAGCCAAGTGATCCGCGAACGCGTCCAACGGGCCCGCGACCGGCAAACCGAACGTTTCAAATCCCTGGGCACGGCATGCAATGCGGAACTCTCGAGCGAGAGCGTCCGAAAACTCCTCCGGATCGAGGACGGAGCCAAGGTTTTACTCCGGCACGCGGTCGATCGATACCATCTTTCGGCTCGCGCTTACTTCCGATTGCTCAAAGTCTCCCAGACCATCGCCGACCTCGCAGGTCGGGACCAAATTTCGACCGAGGAAGTGGCCGAAGCGCTCCTCTACCGGCATGACCAAACGCCGACTTAGTCCCGTCGAATGATGGGGTTGACGGAATTGACTACATCCCCCTTTTATGCTAACGTTTCCCCACTCTGGGTATATTAGAACTTGGCCAAGGTTAGCAAAATAATGTCTATTTTACGTAAATACGCGGGACGCATCGCCTTTGCCGGCATGCGTGCTCTCGGCGCCCTTAAACGGGCCTTAGTCCGGATCGCCATGCCCATGGTTCCGGCCGTTTCTGGATTTGGCCGTTTTTTGGCCCGCTGGATCTTGCTTCCCACCTATCGGATCTTCCTAATGCTTCGTTTGCGCGTCGGCCGCATCATGCTTTCGGCCCGCGGACTCTTTTTCCTCATTTTCGCCAACCGCTACGTCTTCCATGGCGTGGTTGCGGCCCTGTGTCTCGCCACCATCGCGACCCAGCTCCAAACCCGCAGCGCCACGGCTTTGGATGCCGGCCAGCGCAGCCTGCTCTATTCCTTGGTAACCGACGGCCGCGAGTCCTTGGTGGAAGAAACCGTTCGTCCTGAACTCATGCAGAAGGACACCCACTACCTGGGTGCCGCGACCATCGAACCGGTTCCGGATATCGACTTCGACTACGACTACGGTGAAGAGCTTCCGGCCGACCTTGCGGTTCCGGGAACGATCGCCCTGCTTCCTGGCGCGGAAGATCCGGGTCAACCCGGCCAACCCGCGACGCGCGCCCCGCGCACGACCATCGAAACGTACACGGTCCAACCGGGCGATACCATCAGCACCATCGCCCAACAGTTCGGCGTGAACATCGGCACGGTCTTGTGGGCCAATGGCCTCACGGAGCGCTCCCTGATCCGTCCGGGCAGCACGCTCAAAATCTTGCCGGTCTCGGGCGTTCTCCACGTCGTAAAGAAGAACGATACGCTCGGAAAAATCGCGAATACGTATGATGCGGACCAGGAGGACATCTTAATCTCCAACCGCTTGGCGGATGCAGGCTCGCTCCGTATCGGCGACGAGCTGATCATCCCGGGCGGCACGCCGCCCGCCGCGGCGCCCACGCCGACGCGCAGCCCCGTGGCCACCCGTCCTGACGTACCGATTGCCCGTATCGCCAACAAGGCGACGGACATCTACCAGGAATTGACCGGGAAAGCCGACTCGCGCGCCAAACCGGAAGACGTGGTCGAAGATGCCGAGAAGCCGAAAGCAAAATTGCTATGGCCCACGCGCCAACGCCTCATCAACCAATACTATGGTTGGAAGCACACGGGCGTGGACATCGAAGGCGACTACGTGGACCCGATTTACGCCTCGGAAGATGGTACGGTCGAAACGGCCGGCTGGAATAGCGGCGGCTACGGTCTCCAAATCGTGATCAACCACGGCGGCGGCATGAAAACCCGTTACGCCCACGCCTCGAAGCTGTACGTGAAGGCCGGCGACGCAGTGAAGCGCGGTGAAACGATCGCCATGGTCGGCACCACGGGACGCTCCACCGGTACGCACTTGCACTACGAGGTCTATATCAACAACAAACGCGTGAACCCATTGGCTTACGCCAAGTAAATCAAAACCCCGCCATTCGGCGGGGTTTTGCGTAATTGAAACACGCAGACTCTTCGAGTTCGAGATGGAGTATAAAAGAATAAAATATGATATGATTCTATGAGGTTCCATGAATCTGTGCGCTCTCTATAAAAAAATGTACCACTCCTCGCCGACCAAACCTCGTTTCTCCGTAAGGAAGCGTCTGTTTGGCGCTGCCATTACCGCCTCCATTTCCTTCGCGGCCCCATGGCTCTTCATGAGCCTCCCCGCCCATGCGGCGGATGGCACCGGCACGAATACAGTCTCTCCAGCCATCGCCGGCATCAGTTCAATCAGTAATTCCTTCACATTCACCTTTACGGCGAGCGAATCCATGGCAAGCGGAGAAATCTCCATCACGGTGCCTCCTGATTGGAGCGCTCCCCAGGGTGTGGCGGGCACGGCCGGATACGTGACGGCTGTGAGCGATGGCGGGCTACTGGGCACGGAGCTGGATGCGGCCGAAAATACGACGGCCTGGTTTGGCGGCAGCGCCTGTTCAAACGGGCTGACAACGGATGGCTCCACGAAATTTGAAGGAAACCTCTCCATCAAATGCGCAAATAGCGACGAAGTCGGAGGCGATCGATTTTACAAAGCCATACCGGCTTCCAACTGGAGTACGTATACCACGGTCTCATTTTGGATCCGCGCCAGCGCCGATATTGCGAACAACCGTGTATTCTTCGGTCATGACGAATCGGCAACGTTTGCCAGCCCGGCCGACAACACCGTCGGCCCTCTGGTCGCGAATACCTGGAAACACGTCACCATGACTCTCGCGGGAGCCGTGGGCGCAAGAGATGCCGTACAAAGTTTTGGATTTATTTATCGAAACAGCTCAATCGCGCTTGATAACGTGGACATCTACGTTGACGACTTCCTCATCGGTCCCGGCCTTCCATACTTTCCTGGAAACGGGGATGTGCGTATGCGCCTTATGCAACTAACGAGTGGCCAACAGGTAACCGTTCTCTACGGCTCCGGCGGCGGCTCGAGTGCCTCCACCGCTCCTTCGGTTTATGGAAACAGCGTCTTTACTACGAAAACCCGCAGCTCCTCCGCAGGAGGTCTGGCCACGATCGGATCTTCACCGACCATTAGCATTTCCGCAGAAGTCCCCTCCAATGTCCCACCGCTCGTCAATATAAAAAAAATCGTCACTCCGCCGAGCTTGCCGACTGGCCCAGGCCCCATCACTTTTAACTATACCCTTACAAACCCCGGCAGGATCGCGATGAGCGATGTGACGCTTACCGATGACCAATGCGACAACATACGTTTCGTATCCGGCGACGAAAATAACAACGAATTGATAGAAACGAACGAAATCTGGACTTATGTCTGCGACGGCACGATTTCGCAAAGTTCTTTAAGTTTTGCCAGAGCGCATGCGACCGGGAACGGCATGGAAGCTTTCGATACCGTGATTACCGAGGTGGTGGTTGGCAAACCCATCATCCCGCCACATATCCATCTCACAAGAACTCCCGAGCCGCCAAGCCTTCCCTTCGGAGGCGGGAGGGTGACCTATATCAACTACGTAAGCAATCCCGGAACAGAACCGCTGAAGAATGTGGCCGTCGTAAGCGACGAGTGCACCGCCGTGAAATATACCGGCGGCGACCTGAATCAAAATTCTATACTCGAACCAAATGAAACATGGACGTACATCTGTAGCGCCACCATTTCCAAAACGACCTTGAGTACGGCGGTCGCGACCGGTGTGGCCAATGGCCACGTCGCGCTTGATCCGACGATCGCTCTGGTCCTGGTTGCTGATACGCCCCTACCGGAAGCCATCGAGCCCTACGGCACGGCTGATGCGCTCGCCAACTCGCCCAATATCACCGCCGACAAGGGACTCCTGCCTCCAGCCGACCGAGCTCGCGCCAAATGCGCCCCGGGAACGCGCATACGGCTAGCGGATGAAGAGGCGGTGACTCATACCAGCAACCCCGTGTATTATTGCGGTGAGAATGGAAAACGGTACGTTTTTCCGGATGAAGCAACCTATTACAGTTGGTACCCAAACTTTTCAGGAATTGTGACTTTGAACGCCGCGGAACTCGAAGCTATTCCGATTGGCGGCAACGTAACCTACCGCCCAGGGAGCCACCTGATCAAAACCCCGTCTGACTCGAAAGTGTATGCCGTGGCAAAAGGAGGCGTTCTGCGCTGGGTCGTCGGCGAGATAACGGCTGAGAGACTCTATGGACAGAACTGGAGCACAGAGGTGCGCGATATCTCCGAGTCATTGTTCGCGAATTATAGGATCGGGCCCGTCATTACCCCGCCCGACGCTATTCCCGAAATAGCTCCCCATCCCTCTACGGCTCCTATCGCATCGTCAAACCCTTCGCCTTCCTGCACACGCGGCGCCACCTTCACACGCTTCTTAACGACGGGGAGCGCCGACGCTCAAGTACGTCCCCTACAAAACCTTCTGCAGTGCTTGGGCTTCTTCCCCTCGGACATAACGGCATCGGGATTCTTCGGCTCAGCCACAAAAGATGCGGTCAAGAAATTCCAGGCCGCCAATGGGATCAGTCCGGCTGGACATGTCGGACCGGCTACTCGCGAGGCGTTGAATCGTTATTAGAAACCGTCACACTCAACAAAAAACCGCCTCTTCGGCGGTTTTTCTTTATGGTGGACCCTAACGGGATCGAACCGTTGACCTCTTCCATGCCATGGAAGCGCTCTACCAGCTGAGCTAAGGGCCCGAGGAATGAGAGCACGGACAAGCTGCTTGTCCGATGCCGAGTGACGAGGGTACTCAGTTGCGTAGCAACGGAGGGCCCTCAAAAGCAGGAGAATGATGCCAAATACCCTGATTTTCGTCAATGCCGTACTATTTAAGAAAACCCCGCCGAATGGCGGGGTTTTGATTTAGTTCCAGGCCTCAAAAGCGGCGAGTCGGTAACGGCGCACGCCGGCGAAGCGGTCAAAACGCTTGCGCTCCCCTTGAATCTGGCGAAACGCGTGCAAAAGTCGGGCTAATTGGGCTGGATCCGTATGCTCCGGATGCAATCCCGCGATTAGGCGCTCCCAATACTCCCCGGCTTCGTCCCAACGCGTCGCCACCTCTTGTTCTCCGTCCTCATCGTCCATCACATCCGAAATAACGGACTCCTCGGCTGACGGCTCGATCTGTACCTCAACCGTCGCCGGGCGACTCGCGGAACGTGGGGCCGGCATTTCCACCTGCGGCACCTCGACGCCACGCAACCGCAGCTCGGAAGCCAGCATCTCAAGCCGCTCATTCCTCAATTCATGGTCTTCGCCTTCCGAGTGATGAGCATGCCGCAGCCAATCATGCCATTCATTCTTCAACTTCAGCGTTGGTTGTTCGGAAATGGTAAGTCGGGCAAGCCCGCGGCGCGCAGAAGCCAGCTCATCTCGCACCAAGGCCAATTCGGACAAGAGAACCGTGTCTGAATCATCCTCCAAACGCTTTAAAACGCGCTCCAAGCGTGCTTTCAAGTTTTTTTGATGAGTGAGCTGTTGTTTAAGCAAAGCCGCCGCCTCGGCACGCAAGAGCCTGCGCATCTTCAACAGATGCGAGCGCGAGTCAGGGACGGCGGATCGCTTTGACACATTAACGGGATACCGGGTTCGTGTCGGTCGGGGTACGAATCGGTTCAGCCACCGGCTCCGGTAATCCGCCGGCCGGCTTCTCCCCTTCGGCCTTGGCCGCCTGGACGATTTGCAGCCGCTGTTGGACGGCCTGGTTATCCGGGAAACGCGAGGCCAAATCATTCAACAAAGCCAGAGCTTCATCCAAACGGTTACGCTCTTCGTACATCGCCGCCAAATACCACTTGGCATTCACATTGCCCGCATCGCGGCGCACGACTTCCTCCATCACGTTCAGCGACAGGTCTTTTTGATTATCGCGATAAAGCAAGATCGAGAGCTCAAACGCCACGCCGATATCCTGCTGGTTCAAACGGTATACATTCGCCAATTCAACGATGGCGTCTTTCAACTTATTCTGGCGTTCATACACGATGCCGAGGTAATAACGCGCCGGCAAATAATCCGCCTTCGCATCACGCGTACGCTTTAAGACCTCTTCGGCCATCGCCAGATTGGATTCCATGTCGGCCTTGGCCGCATCACGCACCGCCTTATCTTCGTTATTCAGTTGCGTACGGAAGGCATCGGAACGCAAAAGGTATAATTTGCCGATTTCACCAAGGAAAACCGGGTTGTTCGGCTCGCGCTTCAAGGCCTCGCTATAATTCGCGATGGCGAATTCATCCGCGCCCCGCGTGAATGAGGCGATGCTCTGATAAATCACGGCCAAGTTGGAGAAGTTGTCGGCATTTCCCGGATTGGTGCTCGAGGCCACCAAGGCCACGTCCACGGCATTCTTGATTTCGTTTTGAATCGTGGCCGCCTCCTCTTGCGTCGGTTGCTTTTGGATGAGTTGGGCGGCTTTGATCAAATGTGCCTGGGACAAATTACGCGCATACATGTCGATATACGGATTCAAACGGCGCGCACGCTGGAGCGACGCGATGACTTCATCCACCGGACGGCCTTGGCGGAAGGCATTTACGCCCTGGCTAAAAATCACGTCGGACGTAAGCCGCTGACCGGCCAACCAGAAGCCTGAAATGCCTGCGATGCTCACGACCACCAATAAGGTCACCAACACTTCAAAGGTGTATTTGCTGCGCTTTTCATCCATGACCCAGGCCGGCCCGCTTGTCATGGCCCCCATCAATCCCAAAAGCAGGAACCAGGCCGTCAAATGGCTCACGTTGAAATTATAGAAGAACGTCGTGAAGGTAAACGTTGCCCAGGCCACGAAAATCGCGACGTAGGCATACCAGGCATCATCATTCTTTTCACGGAGAAGATGGCTGGCCGACTTCACGAGAACGGACACCAACCAGACCAACCACAAGGCGATGCCCAGAATACCGGTCGTGGCGAGCAAGGTCAGGAATTGGGAGAACCCCCGGTCAAACCGGACATTCCAAAACGGCGAAGCGTTTACCAGCGGATCGCGATACTTGGCATAGTCGTAAATCCACGTACCGGGACCGGATCCAAGCAAAGGCATGTCACGCAACGCTTGCTTCGCAATCACCCATGAAGCCACGGCAGACGGGGCGACTTCGGCGGGCAATTCCACCTTCAAGGGTGTCGGATAAATAAGGAGAAGGACGGAAACGAGGACAAGAATGGCCGGAATGCCGTACTTCGCGGGATGGCCAACTTTGAGGCCGCGTTTTAAGCCAATCAAAACCGTAAGCGAAGTACCGAAGATCAAAGCGGCCCAGGCCACCCAGTAATCGGTCAAAAGCAATACCAACAAGGCCACGATTCCCGTCGCCCAAACCAAGATACGCGCCGCGATTCCCAATGGCTTTGCCGACCCAAGCACACAGGCATTGTGGCGGCAGCCATGGAACGCCAAGCCGGCCGCAACCACCAAAGGCGCCACCATATATACGGATAAGCTGAAAATGCTGCCTATCGTTGAAAACGTGCGTGTTTTGGTGATGGAAGCGGGTAAAATATGCCACCCCATCAACTGGAACAGTCCATACAAACCGATCAAGAACGAAGAGGCGAGGAAGCTCAGCAACAAATCATATACCTGCCCGATCGTACGCACGCGGTTCACGGCAATGACATAGAGCGCATACAGGGCGAGCAAGGTCGAAAAAGCCCAGGGCATTTGTCCGAGCACGCCAACCAAGGACAAGTACCGATCCACCGAGAACAGGGAGAGGACGCCATACCCAAGCACGACCACGGTCGTCACGATATGGAACCACCCACGCTGTAAACTGAAGGATTTCAAGGCAACAGCGCGCCCGATCCAAGCCACCAAGCCGATGCCGGCCAGAAAAAACAACAACGTCTGCTTGGGCAATTCAATAGCGTCTATGCTCGCGCTCGTGAAAAACAACGGGACAAGGAAAACCGCGGCGTGGAGACAAACGTCCATGACGATCTCCATGATCTTGGCGAGCTGCGGATGCACCTTTGGCGTATCAGGGTGCAAGGCGGGAGAAGACATGGTGGGCTGCATATATTTTTCCGAAGTATAACACGTTCACCGCGTATCTCATTGTGTAAAAGTTAGATGCTTTCTCCCCCGCTTCCAAGATCAATGAATCCTCCGTCTGCCGACGTATCTACTATTGGCAATGGTTCAGGTACTGGCTCTGCTACGGGTTCGGTTGTCGGCGCAGGTTCCGTCGTACCGGTTCCCGTGTCGGCCGGGGGCGTTTCCGTTACGGGCTCGGTCGTAACGTCCGGTTCGGTGCTGCTCCCCGTAACCACGCCGCCCATCGCCGGACCGACACCGGTCGTCGGATCAACCGGGCCAAAGGTTCCGTCCGAATTATGGAGGATATCCCCTGTTTGTGTCGGCTGCGCAGACCAGGCAAAGCGGAGGTCGCGCGCAAATGTGTCGCGCATCACGATATCGAAGCCCGTATCCGTGACATTCTCTATCCACCAAGTGCCCGCATCGCCATAGGGAACCGCTTTCACGTTCGGATAAGCGCCCAAGGACGGGAAGGCGACATGCACCTTCTTCGAACCGCTCGCGATATCGGCAAAACCGAGCTTCTCCGTGCGCGTATCCGTGCCGCCCGTCGGCGCGGAGATCGTCTGCGTCGCGCCAAACGAGCCGTTCCAATGAGGCGCCACGAACGTTTCGACCATGCCGATGTCTGCGCCATCATAGGATTCGAGTGCGATACCGATCACATACCCATTTTCCGTCGCTTTCGTCGCCACGCCGGCCGTGTCAGACACGACGAGCAAGTCACCGATATGCACCGAACCCATCACCTTGGTCGGTACGCGGCCGGACAAAGCGATCGGATACGTATCCGTCGCATTGCGGCCCAAGAGGAAGCCCGGCTTGGTCGAGACGATACCCATCACCGGCGCCGAACCCTTCACCGCCTTGGCGACGCCATACAAACCGTCCGCGCTCGGCATCACCAAGTCGCCGGCTTCAAGTTCATGCTCCGAGAAATACCGTTCCGCCAAATCGTAACTGGTTTGCGCCTGCCAACCGTCGGCATTGGTGGAAATGTACTGGCTCGTGCTCGAAGAATTATCGACGAATACGTAGTACTGATTCTGCGCCACGCCGCGCGCCGACGGATACAAGCGGCCGACCACGGACAAATCGCCCGTAACCTGGACCATGCCGTCTTGGCCAACCGTGAACAGGTTCGTGCCGGATGACGAACGGATGGCAAAGAGCGAGTTCGTGGCCGAAACCATGTCATTCAACAACGTGAAGTCGCGGTGGACCGCTGTGGAAGAAACCGAATCCCATGCGCTGCCGCGGAAGGTCAGACCCCATGAGTCTGCCGTCACGGACGTGGAAGAGGCCGTGGAAGTCGCTTCCACAAGGAGATGGTCCGTTAAGATGGCGAGCGTGCCGTCGGTCTGGAGCGTCGCGCCCGCGTAGTAGCCGACATTCACAAAGGCTTCGATCGTACTCGTCGTATCGGCATTATCCAACGCATATCCCACGATCATGCCCGGTTTCGTGGCTTTCATCGCATACCCTGGGATGCGCGCGGAGGTCAGGCGGTCACCGATGCGGACCGGACCATTTTCCATCGAAAGCTTGGTCGGGACGCGGCCGGCAAGGGCGACCGCGACTTCGGTCGAAGACGGGTTCGGCGTACCGAGCTCAAGTCCAGGCTGCGTGGAGACGATACCGATAAGGGTCGGGTCATACGGAACTCCCGTGCTCTTCATGACCGTCGAGGAAACCGCCGGATCCGTCACCAACAAATCCCCTGGTTCAAATGCACCCGAAATGACGTAGCGTTCCGCAAGGTCGAAGAACCCGGCGGTAATCGTTCCGTCCGCGACAATACTGCGTCCCGCGGCGCCCGCACCACACGTTCCCGCCGTGCTTTCATCGTCAACACACAAGCCACCCTTACTCGTACCCGAGGCGTATTCAAGAATCATGGTCCAACGGTCGCGGTTTGCGTTTGGCGAGGCGTCATCTGAAACGAGAATGGAATCGGTCCACACGCCCCAAGCGGTGAACGGCGAGGCCGAAGACGTGTACGTATTCATGATGCGCGCTGCCGGCAAACCGCTCGTGATGGATATATCCAACGCATAGCTATCATGGCTTGCAAGGTTCGGTTTATCGCCCAGCAAAAGCCTGTCCATATACGCGCCGCCGAATGAAGAGAGCACATGATCAGCGGTTCCGGTCGCACTGGGCGTCGTACCGATCAATACACTGTCGATATACGCGCCCCAAGACGTGGTGAGTGAGGTCGGCGCCGAATTCACGATCGAAACCGTCGCCGAGGTGCTGCTGGCGCCGAAATTCGACGGACCCTGGGAAAGAATGCCTCCCGGACCCACGGACAATCCTCCAAAAAACCCATTACGTGAGACATGAAGGTCGGTATTCACGTTCAAGACCCCGATATCGGCGGAACCGGCATGCAAGGTCGGCGTTCGCAGGCCGCCAAGGTCATACACTACAAGGCTCGCGGACTGCGTTTGGATCAAACTCGTACCAACGATATCAAGATCGGTGTTGGAAACGCCGGAAGATCCAAAGGTCTTCACGAAGACCGGGCTTCTCGGATCGGAAATGTCGTATTGACCGACATCGCTTGAATTTCCGATAAACAACGAGTCGCCGGCCACCACCACCCCCGTCGAACCGGTGCCTCCCGTTACTCCTGCCGTGGTCGTGGCCACCGGAGTCGGGCTCGTCGCGCTCCGAATGTCGATGGTAAGCAACGAGTCAAGACCAGTATCAACCATATACAGGCTCGTCTCATTCGCGGCCAAACGACCCAAGCTCGAATACCCCGTCAATGTTTTTGTTAACACCATGAGCGTCGGATCGGTAACATCAACCACATACAAAACGTTTCCACCGGTCACGTAGGCTGCTCCTCCTTTGACGAGTACGCCATACTTACGCGATCCGGAAAGCGACAACGAATCGAGGAAACGGGGATTGCGCGGATCGCTTACGTCTATGGCATGTAATCCTGCCGCATCCGCCGCAAAGAGCGTGGAACCCTGGATGGTTAATCCATCCGTACCGCTGCCAGAGAAGCCGTTCAAGGTGCTGAGGAGGATGGGTTTACGCTTATTCGAAATATCATAGATATTCAATCCTCCGCCGAAGGCGAACACGTAGATATATCGGCCATTGACCAAGGGCGTCCATGACGAACTTAGCGACACGGAAGACATGACCTCCGGCGCGGTGCGATCTGAGATATCAATAACGTCGAAACCCGTAGAGTAGTATGAACGAACGACGGTGTCCCCTTGCGCGTCCATCGGAGAGTTGCCGGAGCTTCCGGAGGAAATCGAGGCGCTCGTAATCGTCTGCGGCACTGCCAAATTCACTCTGGACCCGCTCGCAGTATTGAATCCGAGCAAATTGGAGACGAATAAGTTCGTCGTGGTGGCGTTCGTGCTTGTGACGTCCGAGAAATACCCGTCCCAACGCAGGGAGGCTGAGCCAAGGCTGAACAGATCATCTGCTGATGGCGTGATGCTTGAATTTACCTGGCCTCCAAACGTAATGAAGTCCGCGGCATCTCCCAAAGTGATGACGCCCGATCCCCCGTTCACCGGATCAAGCGAGATGTTGCCTGCCGTCGTGTACAACGTCATCAATCCGCTCGCACTGATATTCATCGTTGAGGCGGAACTTAGATCCAGCGCGCCAACCGAGGTGCCGATTGTTGAGTTTCCACCCGCAAGAATCGTGAGTTTGTTCCCCACGGTAATGTCAAAATTCGCGTTACCGGCCGTGGTGATTGCGCTTCCGGAAAAGGTCGCCGAAGCCGTATTCGTATCAAATCCTCCCGCCGTAAAGGACTTGCCCAGGAGACGGCTCTGCGCAATCACGCCATAGCCATCAAAATCCGCCGTCAACGGACAGGTCCCGTTAATTTGGAGGTCATCAATACAGATACCGTTCGCTACTCCGGAGTTATGGTTCACGACCATGGAGTTGTTGCTCGTTCCCGTCGGCTCCTGGTTGCCAAGCCCGCCTACGGCGAGAGCGTTCGTATAAATGCCCCAGTTCGTGTTCGAGCTATTGAAGCTAAGTTGCGTATTCACGAAACGCGCCGTGGTCGAACCCGAATCCGAGACGACATCAATGCCTCCGACAGAACGAATCCCCTGCTGACCGACGGCCAATCCGCCCAAAATCTCCACGCTTTGCATGAAGCTCGAATTTTTCCAGGCCTGGATGGTGCCTGCGCGTACGGTCGCGGCGCTCAATGCGGTCGTTTCGACTCCGCCAAGGTCGAAAATATGGAGCCTGGCGTTTGTGGAATCCAGGACATAGGCGTAACGGCCTTCCACATAAATCTCGTCGAACTTTTCCGTCGCGGACGGGGTCGTGAGGGTGTACTTCACCGGCGCACGGGGGTTTAGAATATCCATCACGAAGATGCGTCCCGTGGACGTGGCCGTATAGGCATACCGGCCGCTCACAAAGAGGTTGGTTGTGGTGGCCCCAAGCGGCGTGGAGGTGACGAAATAGCTCTGTGCCGGGTTGGTGATTTCGTAAACGTCGAAGGAGGCGCCGAAATATGAGCTACCCCAATTTCCAGCCGTATAGAGATAGTTCTCCTGGGTCGTGAAATCGTAGGAGAAAACTGATCCATTGATGAATCCGGCCAAACGCGGGACGCCAGGATTCGACACGTCAATCACGCGCATCGTTGAGATGCCTGCCTGCAAATACACGAAGCTCCCCTGGACGGCGATGCCAGGAACGGTCGAGCCGCCGAGTTCCATCGTGGAAAGCAGGCGGAGCATGCTCTGTCCGGGCGCTTCCTCGATTCGATAGATCGAGAAGTCGGGGTTGCTGCCTTTCACGTAGAGGTATTGTCCGGCCACACGGACGCTCTGGATGCCGGTCAGCCCGCCCAGGGTATAGCTGGTGACGCTGGCCTTGTTTCTCATATCAATAACGACGAGATCGCCGGTTCCGGTCGCCGCAACGAATATTTTGTCGCCTTGCACGTCGAATTGGTCGGCGCCGTTCACGAAATATTGCTGCGTGGTCGTCGGGGATGAGGGATCTGAAATGTCGTAGACCGTGATTTCATCCGTCCCGAACTGGCCATCGCTCAGGACGTACGCCTGGTTTCCGCGCACCAGAACTTGCCGCGGATTCGTGAACGTCTGGACGCTCGAAGCGGCGGTAATGGTCCGATCGCCGTTAATGAGGGAAAGAACGGCTTGGGAATCAAGTTTGGTGGTTGTCGCGGCACCCGCGAACAGGCGCGTGGTCGAAGCAAGGCCGCTCACGGACAGGTTGGTCGCGGTCACATTCGTTGCCGTCACGGTCTGAAGTAGCGTGCCGCCCAACACCGTAAAGGTGGAGGTGACGGTCGAGCTCGCGCCAATAAATCCTCCATACAACTGAAGCGTGGTCGTAGCAAAACTCCCCTTCGCGGAGACGGTCGCGAGCGTACTCGTGCTGAGCGGGGCGCCATCTGCGGGACAGTTGGTACCGTTTACGAGACACACCAAGCGGCCGCCGACAAAGAGCTGGGTCGTGGAGGCGATGCCACTTACGTACAGATTAGTCGTAGTGGCATTGGTCGTCGTTCCATTGGTGGCAAGCAGGTTGATGAAGTGGCCCGAAAAAATACGATCGCTCGTGGAGCCTAACGAATAGGTCGAATCCGCCGTCGGGCGTAAGTTACCCGACGTATCGATAAACCAACGCGAACTCCCGCCGGTGACAAAGTTGAGGTTGCTGGAGGTAATCGTTCCGATAGATCCTTCCCCGCTGGCCGTAAAGAGCCTCAAGTCCGTGCTCGCGTCACGAACGGTGAGCGATTGGTTTGTGGAGCCGCTGCTGATCACCACTCTGGTTGAGCTCACGGTATTCGAAACATTGATATTGGTGGCCGTAACGTTGGTCGCCGTCACGGCCTGCAAGAGCGTGCCGCCCAACACCGTAAAGGTGGAGGTGACGGTCGAGCTCGCGCCAATAAAGCCGCCGTATAACTGGATCGTCGTGGTCGCGAATGAACCTCGTGCCGTGACTTCTGCGAGCGTCGAAGTTGTTTGAGCGCTTTGCACCAAACAATTGGTGCCATCCTCAAGACAAACGGATACCCCATTCAAGAAGAGATCCGCCGTGAATGCCTGGACACTCGTTGAATTCACCTCAAAAAGTTTTGCCCCACCCACGCCGGCATATACCGAGAGATACGACGCGGTAGAAGTACCAACACCACTCCCGATGGACGTATGGCCCTGGGCGCCAACCGCGAATACCGGAGTTGTGGAGGCACTTTCGTTGCGCGCATTGAACAAATCACTCCTTTGCCCAACCGAACCGTTGATTCCGACCGCGATCTTCCCGTTATCACCGAGGGATTCAATTCTGATGCCGTAGGCGTTCGTGCCATCGTACGCATCTGCGTTCGCTTGGATGAGCAAACCATGGTTGGTCGTTCCAAGGCGGAAGGAGCTGGCGCTTTGGTCGATGTGTAGATCACCTTGGCCTTGACGGTTAATGCGGATACCGGACGTGCCTGCGCCCGCGCCATCAATCAGAAGACCGTGGATGTTTGAGGTGTTGCTAAGCTGGATTTCAACGGCGGCGGTGGTATTCGTGACATTCGTACCTATGGAGAATAAGCCGGCACGGCTTGCGGCAGGCGTCCCGTCAAAAATGAAGTTCGCGGAGCTTGAGACGGCATTCGCATCGTCCATGTACAGGACTCCAAACGGATTTTGTGCGAGAAGGCTGAGGGTGGACGTGACCGTAGAGCTCGCCGCGAGGAAACCTCCGTACAACTGGAGCGTCGAGGTCGCGAATGCACCGCGATCCGTTACGGTCGCCAAGGTGTCTGATTCAACGGTGCTGGATGAACAATTCGTTCCATCCGCCAGACACACCAACTGACCGCCGACGAACAACTGGGTGGTTGAAGTGATGCCGCTGGCATAGAGGTTGGTCGTGGTGACATTCGTGGTCGTGACGTTGCCGAGATAGGCATTGAAACGGGCAGAGGCCGAACCGAGCGACAGTCCGAGATCGGTCTGGGGCAGGAGGAAGCCGGATGAGGCGAAGAACTCCAGCGAACCGTTGCTCTTACTGATCAAACCGTCGGCATACATGGTCGTACCGGCGCCGGCGAAATAGGCCGCGTTGGTATAGATGGATGAGGCGGCGGCAATGCTGCCCGCAACCGTGAGGTCATCACCGTTAGGGGCAAACATCGTATTAAGAATCCCTTCATCTGAAGATGTCGCCACGAACACGTCGCCATCTTCATCCACGATAAATGGCGTCAGGTCGGTGACCGGGTTACCGCCATCATAAATCGCAAGGGAGTAGCCCGAGCCATAGTTGTTCACTTCCAATGCGATGCCCGTTTCCGTACCGGATGAGTTGAAAATAGCCTGGCCGTTTCTGCCGATCGTTAGCGCATCCCAACCCGCGCCAAAACTGCTGTCGCTCGGCGAAGTGCGGAACACGTAGTTCTGTGCCGCCTCATACAACGTGCGCGGGATGCCTGCCAAACCCTCAGACGATAAGTATGTGGCATTCGCCGTACTTGAGACGTAGGTCGTGATGATGAACCGGTTGGTACCGGCGCCGATCGCGACGCTCCCGCCATCCAAACTACTCGGTGCGAAAAGTTGGGCAATGACGCCATTTTGATAATTCCCCTGCTCGACATACAGGCCTACGTCGGAGCCGGTTGCATAGAGCTCGGCAACATTGGCAAAGGCATCTCGGTTGCCACGAACAACCAACCCAGCGGAGGTGCCCGTCGTCGGCACGATGATTTCCACCGCGCCGGAGTCGGCATAAATCTGGCGGCCCACGCCCGATCCTCCCGCGTCATAGGCGGCATCCAGGGAACCGCTGGAGCTCGCCGGACAATTCGTGCCGTTGGAGAGACAGACGGATTCACCGCCAACGGTCAGAATACTCGCAACGAACACATTGGTACTGGTAACGACACTGCTGGAAACGTTCGTAAACGTGCCGTTGGTCGAAGAAACGCTCACGAAGAATCCATTGTCAAAACGGCTGGTCGGCCGACCGATATCAACGGTCGCATCCGCCCCAAGCGGGACGATAGGGGTCGCATCCAAACCGATTGAGATATCGGCAGCGCGCCAGTCTTGATAACGAACTCCGTTTGCTGCAATGGCGATCGTATTCGCGGTAGCTTGGAACAAGCCCGAATTACAGTCACTGTTTCCACAGAATCCATAGGTCGGACTCGTAAGAGATCCGGCAGGACCGGAGAAAATATTGGCGGAAATTCTGTCGCTCGCGGCAAAATTCGTGGTCGTAGCATTCGTACCGGTTCCATTCGTGAAGATAAAATTCTGCAAGCTCGTGTCCCCCAAGACCGTAAAGGTGGACGTAACCGTGGATGAGCCTCCAACAAATCCTCCATACAGCTGGAGCGTTGTGGTCGCGAAGGAACCGCGAGCCGTGACACTGGCCAGCGTTTCTGTACTGGCGGAGACGGACTGACAATTCGTCCCATCGGCGAGACAGACCAAACGGCCACCGACGAATAACTGGGTCGTTGAAGCGATGCCGCTCGCATACAGATTGGTCGTGGTGACATTCGTGGTCGTGACATTGCCAAGGTAGGCGTTGAAACGAAGCGCCGATGAACCGAGCGACAATCCAAGGTCGGTTTGCGGGACAAGCAAGCCGGAAGAGGCGAAGAACTCGAGTGAACCGTTATTCTTACTAATCAGACCATCGGCATACATGGTCGAGCCGGCTCCAGCGATGAATCCAGAGTTGCTATAAACCGATGAAGCGGCGGCAATGCTGCCGGCCACGGTCAAGTCATCGCCGTTCGGCGAGAAAAGGGCGTTCAGAATACCTTGATCAGACGACGTGGCCACGAACACGTCGCCATCTTCATCCACGATAAATGGCGTCAGGTCGGTGACCGGGTTACCGCCATCATAAATCGCAAGGGAGTAGCCCGAGCCATAGTTGTTCACTTCCAATGCGATGCCCGTTTCCGTACCGGATGAGTTGAAAATAGCCTGGCCGTTTCTGCCGATCGTTAGCGCATCCCAACCCGCGCCAAAACTGCTGTCGCTCGGTGAAGTGCGGAAGATGAAATTCTGGGCCGTTTCGTACAACGTGCGCGGGATGCCTGCTAAACCCTCAGACGATAAGTATGTAGCATTCGCCGTACTTGAGACGTAGGTCGTGATGATGAACCGGTTGGTACCGGCGCCGATCGCGACGCTCGCCCGATCCAAACTTTGCGGAGCAAAGAAGTTAGCGATGGTGCCATTCGAATAATTCCCCTGCTCGACGTACAGGCCCACATCCGTGCCCGTCGCATAGAACTCAGCCGTATTCGCGAACAAATCACGGTTCTGACGTACCACCAACCCGGCGGAGGTACCCGTCGTCGGCACGATGATTTCCACCGCGCCGTTATCCGCATAGATTTGGCGGCCGACGCCCGATCCTCCCGCGTCATAGGCGGCATCCAGGGAACCGCTGGAGCTCGCCGGACAATTCGTGCTGTTCGCGAGACATACTGGGGAACCATTTACGAAGATGGCTCCCGAATTCAACGTCGTACCGGAAGCATTCGTAAAGCCCAGCCATGCGGTTGAAGTGACCGAACCGACCGTCAAGTTACTGATAGCTCCGGTATTGGCATTGATGGTGGAGCCGGTAGCCATGGCAAACCCGAGCCAGACCGTGCTCGTGACCGAGCCAATGGTAGCGGAGTTCGCGTTCAAAGAGGACACTGTCCCTGATGTGGCCGTAAAAGTTGAAAGCGTCGTGTTCCCGATCACGGTGAACGTGGAGGTCACGGTCGAGCTCGAACCCACGAAACCGCCATACAAGAGAAGAGTGGAAGTCGCGAACGCGCCGCGTGCCGTCACACTCGCGAGCGTATCGGTTTCGGCTAAGAGATACGCAGGACAGTTCGTCCCATTCGTGAGACAGACGGTGGAGCCACCTACCGTAAGCGCGCCAAACGAACCGGAGTTCGCATTAAGGCGCGTCGTTGAAGCGACACCGCTCACGAACAAATTCGTTGCCGTGGCATTCGTGGCGGTCACGCTCTGAAGGTTCGTGCCTCCGAGAACCGTGAGCGTACTCGTAACCGTTGAGCTAGCTCCGACAAAACCCCCATAGAGCTGGAGCGTAGTCGTCGTGAATGAACCACGCGCACTCACTTCCGCAAGCGTTGAAGTATTCTGCGAGCTTTGAACGAGACAATTAGTCCCGTTCGCGAGACACACCGCCGAACCATTCACGAACACAGCTGAAGCATTCAAGGTTGAGCCTGAAGCGTTCGAGAAACCGAGCCACACGGTCGAAGTGACGGAGCCGATGGTGGCTGAATTCGCGTTCAACGCATTGATGGTTCCCGTGGTGGCGAGCAGATTCGTAAACGATCCATTGGTTCCGAAGATATTCGTCGAAGTCACCGCAGTAAACGTAGCATTCG
>JALNYW010000005.1 GCA_023229665.1 Patescibacteria group bacterium
CGATGAACTACCTGAGAGCATCCGCCGTCAGACGCCGTGGCAATACCTGAAGAGCGGACAGTTTAAAAATCTTCGTCCGGATTACCTCAAGGCGCTCGTAGATCGCGGTTATATCATCGTGGAGCAGTCAGCAGGGGTGTTTTCAGCGGAGACGTAATCTCTGTGGCCGGCTTCACTCAATGGCGCAATACGTCTGATCGGAGGGGGACACCAGGCGGGCCACGCGTATAACTCTACTGCAGAGCTCCCGGAGCAGGATCATTGGGCGTCTTCAAAGCGAGCATTCAAATCGTGCGACCGCGTAGGCCCTCAATTTGTCGACGTCCGTTTGTCCCGTCTTCGCATAGCCTAAAATAAGCAATGCCACGGCCTCGCATTTCTTGTGATCTCGGCTTACTCCGAGTTCCTCGCACGCCGAATCCAATGCCGTTTGCAACGTGTTGATGTCGTCATTGTCCCAGTTGCCATCAGAATATTTCATTGTTGTCCGCCCGTGTCGAGAGGCTCGATCAAACTGCTCTCGAGCGCCAACACCGCTAAATCGCTTCGTCGATCGTAACAAGCACACTTTGGTTGATAACGAACGAGGTTCGGAATCTACCTATTACCTTCCCGGTGTCGGATAACGCGTTGACCACGATGGCATGATCGAACCTCTCGGAAGGCATCGCTATTAAATCTAAGATTGAGGCTGAGTAGATTCCGACTCTATTAGAGGGCGAGGGCCACCGCGCGGTAACAGCGGCCGACGGCGTCATCGCACAGGCGAAGCTGGAACACGGGGCGATCCGGCCCGATCTTATCCTGACAGACTTCAATCTCCCGAATGTGCTGAACGGGCTCCAGCTCGCGGCGGCACTGCGAAAAAATTCGATCTGGAAACTCCGGTCGTCATTCTGACGGGTGATATCTCGACTGAGACCCTGCGGGATATCGCGGGCGCGAACTGCGTGCAGCTGAATAAACCCGTGAATGTGCAAGAGTTGACGAGTGTCATTCAGCGCCTCCTGCCGGCGTCGCGTCCGCAGACACCCGCGCTCACGCGGAATGGAGATACTGCGGCCATCGGCGGTTTGGCGCCTATAATTTTTGTGGTTGACGATGACACGAACGTCCGAGACGCCATCCGCAGCGTGCTCGAGGACGAAGGATGGACGGCCGAGGATTTTGGAACTTGTGAATCGTTTCTCGAATCCTATCGCGCAGGCGGCGAAGCGTGCCTGCTGGTGGACGCCTATCTGCCCGGAATGAGTGGACTGGAATTGCTCTCGCGGCTTCAGCAACCGGGCTATCGACTCCCGGCGATCATGATGACGGGCGATAGCGACGTTCAAATCGCGGTTCAAGCTATGAAGGTCGGCGCGTCCGATTTCTCTGTGCCAGACCGGCCGTTTACGAAGTTGTTGATCCCTCCTCGTGATTACACATCGATTACATGGAAAGGGAAGATGGCGGGAGTCTCGCCGGGACTGCACGGAACAGCAAAGTTGAGGACAATAGGGGATTTTTTGAGGTATGGGACGACCTGGGACCGTCCGAGACAGGTGGTTGGTGGAGAGGGCTTCCTCCATATCAAATTGAATTTATTGGGTTATTTTTTATTTTCGGCAGCTGATCCACAAATCAGTCCACAACTCAATGTCGAGCACGCTTTAGATTTCGATTTTCCAATTTCTGGACAACACATCGAAAGGCAAGATCGACCTCGTCCCATTATCGATGTTCTTTGGCCCTCTGGTTTCGCTGGCAGCCATTTCGCGGTATTGCGAGGGGGTGGCGCGTGAACTCACAAGATGCACTCGTTCCCCACAATCAGGTGCTTTCTTCCATCAAGATCTGCGATTTTGCGCAAGCTCCCCTAATGGTGACTTCTTCGAGAAATGGCGCTTGCACGCGCGATCTAAAGCGACGTTCGAGGTGCCCATAAGGCGCGAGATTATTTCAAAATGACGAAGCTCATGTGCGGGTGGTCAATTCAATGTGCCCGTCTATCGGCCGCTGTCGCGTAGGTTGTCGGATCTCCAATTTGGCATTTAGAGTTTCTTGCTCGGCGCGCACAGCGCGCTAGATGCAAACCCACAAAAAATTTTTTAACTGTGGCCCGAGCATCGTTCATCTCAAGGCCACAACTTTGCGACACGACCGAATGCCATTTTCCTCAACAATTCTCTGACGAACCTGAGGATGCTTCGCTATTCGAAGTGATCGCTGATGACCAACATTTGTAAGAAAATGTCAAAAATGGCTGATTTTAGCCACTTTCCATAAAGTCTCGCATGAAAACTCGCCTTGACGTCATTACTCGACGAGGCCATCAGCGACTAACGATGCACGCCGACAAAAAGCGACATCGGCAAATAACAAATCCCATACGGATGAGGATCGATGGAAAAAGAACGAACGCAAATGGCGCACTCAATCGAGGAAGCAAGCATGACGACAAACCTCGGGCGAGATTTGATCTATGAGGCGATCCGAACCGGAAAATTGCGCGCGAAAAAGTTCGGACGTCGCACCATCATAACTGATGAAGACCTTCGCGCCTTCGTAGAAAACCTACCGATTTTGGAACTTCAACCTTGATCACACCTCCGCGCTGATTGGAGCCAGCGCGGCCAATGACGAAGAGTATCGCAAAATGGAACATCTTTTAAAAACTAATCGACGCTTGGACGATGCTCCGGCGCGTGCCGAAGCAGATGGGGCGAGTAAGTCGACTACTCAGTCGGTGGGAGAAGCGGCTTGCTCAACAGACGAGCGCCAACATCGCACGCTCCTCAGTCTTAACCGAAGCCGGGTGGAAGAATCGGCGCTAAAGCCGGATGACGAGCCGGTGTACGAGTCGATGCAATTGCAAACTGCATCGCAGCTGGCCGATCTGCACGCGCGACGCCTTCTCAGCTGGCTGCGAACCGACCTACAGTCCGCTGTAGGTCACGCTCAAACCTTTTTGGCGCGAGAAGTCGAGGCTAGCTACGCAGACATGTGTATCGAGCTGGATCTTCATCCTCGGCCTTGGAATTCTGTGGCCGCCAGCTTCGCACGTTTGACACGTCAACCAGGTCGACCACTCAAGACCTATACAGACTGTATCAGTGGATTCGGCAGGAGCCGCAGGCTCCGTTGCTACTTCATACCCGCGCCGAGCTAACAGCCGAGCTGGTCCTTCAAACTGCGAAAGGGTTGCAGCCTCCAGCTCACTTCAGGGCGGGAGAAGGCAAGATTTTGCATACAATTCCACCGTCCTCACAGCACCTTATATTTCGGGGAACAACAATGTACGAATCTGTTCGTTACGAACCTACAAAACCAGTCATTTTCGGAGCCAATGCCATAGCGCTGTGTCAAGCTGGTTTGGCAGTACTGCCTGCACTCGGAAAGAAACCTCTTTGCCGGGGTTTCAGCAAGTGGACACGGGCCCCTAGTTTGAGCGTCGTGGAATCATAGGCCAGCGCAAAACCTCACGCAAATATCGTCTACATCCCAGGTCTCAGCACAACGAAAAAAAATCCTTACGGGGTGGTGGTTGTCGATACTGATAGCCCCGTCGAATTTGATTTCATCGAACAAACCTTCGGGTATACGCCCGCGATGATCGCGACGCGTCGAGGTCGCCACTTTATTTATCGCGCCGACGGTTCCAAGCTGGGTAACGTCGGGTCCTTGCGTGAGTGCGGCCACCAGATAGACGTCAAACACGGTCAGAGCGGCTCGGGCATCAGTGTCGCGCCGCCGAGCCTGCACCCCGACCAAAAAGATTTTGCTTACTACTGGTATTCAAATTCAGGGCTAGAAGTCTTAGTCGATCTACCTCCCTTCAATTCTCGTGCCCTAAATGACCTTTTGAGCCGGAGCACTTCGCTCCGTGATGCTACTCATACTGCCGCCCCCGAAGGCTGCTCTTCAGTAGGATCAACTCCTCATTGGTTTCGCGAAGGTAGCAGGAAATTGGCGTTGAACGACTACTTGTGTGCGCAAGCCGCATTTTTCGATGAGCTAGATGATTGTCTAGATGCAGCCCGAACGTGGTCGAACCTTCAACTGCAACGCCACAACATTATACCTCTGCCCGATGATGAGATTCTCACTGTTTGCAAATCGATCATGGCGGATTTGGCCGAGGGGAAGTTGGTTCGCACTCTAGCACTTCGGGCTATTGCCACCACCGATGCTGATGAGGTTCGTAGGCTGGCCTCTGACTATAATAACGGTGATGCTGCGCTGATGCTATTGATGCTGTTCGGGCTAAGACAGCTGCGCGGACAATATTCTCTCCAACTCGTTTGCGCTCCACGCCACAGAAAATTTTTCTGTTTCTGGAACGGCGCGTGGATATTTCAACGCTTTCCGAATGGCCACGCGCATTTCTGAAAGCGTTTGAAACCAAAGTGCCGACGGATGTGTCTCGATGTAGGACGCCTCCGGCCACGCCACGAACGGCAATCCCAATCTTAACGCGGTGGCCGCTTTGACATTAGATTTCCAGCGCTTGCTGAGCCAATTGGCGTGCGCACCGCCGCGCACAGCGACCAGCACGTCCGCGGGCGGCGGAAGTGCTGCGCTCGATTGAATGAAGCGCGCGCCGCTAACTCGAGACACGACGTGCATCGGGAATTTCCATAGACCGATCGTATCGGCCCCGTGGTACAGAACGACAGGCCGCTCAATACGGTTTCGCTCGACAATAGTAAGACGCGGGTCGAAGTGATGATAGAGCACATCCGCTGGCATCCCGAGTGGAGCGAGATCTTCTGCCATTGCGCGCGTCGCGCAGAGAATTAAGGCCGGATTGATCTTGCGGAAATACTCTCCAAACAGGTTACGCGCTTGCGATGCTGTCAAAATCCCGGATGCCATACGGTCGAATTCCGGAACGATAGTCCAAAAATCGAGCGGATCATAAACAACCGGGCCTTTCCACCGCTGCAGGAGATCGATCGTGTCGGGCGCTGCATGCTTGACGATTACAACGACATCGATGGAGCGAATATCTTTGGAGGAAGCGTTCGGCACAGCCTTCCACGCCTCTCTTTGGAAAGCCATCTGAACGCCGCGCATTTGCCAGGAGCCAAATCGCCCTGTTCCGGTAAAAAGTATTCGCATATCAACGCTTCGGTTCAAATGACTGAGAAATTTGGATGACTCTGCGATGAGCGGTCGGGTTTTAAGCGGATTTGCGTTCCGCGTATCACAACTCTGTAAGCGTTGCGATGGCCTTCGAGATGTGAGAGCAAAGGATTGAAGCCTCCATTAGAGGGTGTTCTAAAACGCGATGCGTACAAGACTCTCGAATGCTGCTATTTTACTTTTTATCTCGTTGATAGCAGCTGCCATCGCGGGATTGATCCATTCGGTGTTGGGCAACGGTCGGAGCTGGGGAGCATATGGTCTAGGTGCTTTGGCATTTTTGGGCTGCTTCATCTTAATCGTGTTGGCCGTTGCGGTCTTCGGATGGATCATCGACCACTTGTCTTCGTGGCTAAAACATCTCTGAAAGCATGATGCTGCGGAACGCTGTCGGTGTATGGTCGAAGAGGCGAAGATATGCTGTTACGATCGCGTCTTCTGAAAATTGACTGAGCAACGTCTGGCGCCCTCCCTCAGCGATATGATTTCTGAGATCGGAATTATCCATCAGTCGCCTCAGCGCTTGTGTAAGTCCTGGAACGTCGTCGATGCCAACAAGAAGACCGTTCTCGCCATCGCGCATGAACCATGATGGTCCCTCCGACCGGGTCGATACCACGGGAAGACGCTGCGCCCACGCCTCCAGGATGACATTTCCCAAAGGCTCGTGATTGGACGGCATGACAAAGATGTCGGCGGCGGCAAGAAAGGCGCGGACATCTTTTTGCCAGCCGAGCATTCGAACGCGATCAGAAATGCCGTGACGCGCCGCGACCCGCTGAATGTTAGCTTGTTCCTCGCCCTCCCCGGCCAGCCAAAGATAGGCATCGGGGATTTTCGCGGCTGCCTCGGTAAGCAGGGTAAACCGCTTGCGAGGCACGAAACGTCCCATCGCCATGATGACGGTGGCAGATTTTGGTGTGCGAAGCATCGCGCGATCGATTGGTTCAACGCGAACAAGATCGGTGAAATTCGATATTACTTCGACACCGCGATTCCACCCCAACCGCCGAACGTGAGTCGCAATCCCGGGTGTATTGCAGACAAGAACATCAGTGTTTTTGAAGTAATCGAGCTTTGTCGGGTAATCGCCCAGGCGCGAGATCTTGATGGAACCTTGATGTGTCGGCATCAACCGACTGGCTCGTGTCGCCCACGAACAGAGTGCATTAGGCTTTTCATCTTTGACGAGCTTGTTGACGTTGAGCGGTAAGAGCAGCCGATCGGGTGTAAAATTTCGAAAATGGCTTTCTAAAACTTTGATCGAACCATGAATTTCGTCGCGCCATAAACGGCTGGGCCTTATGAAGACCGTCTGCTCCACGCCGCGTTGAGCGAGCGCATTGATCAATTTGACGAAGAACCGCTCAGCTCCGCCTTCCTTGCCCAGTTGAAAATGAAAAACTTTCAGCGGTTTTCCCCTATCTGAGTACCGGACGGGTCAATATTGGTTCGACGTTTGATCGCATCTCGCTGAGAGATCTTTGCCTGCGTGAGGAAAGCATAAATCGCCCCCGTCATCGCCTCAATGAAGCCTGCCGCCCCACACCGCCAAAGACCATTTCTCAAATAAAGTCGCAGAAAATAGATCGGTGGATTTAAAACGAGCTTCCACGTTTGCGAGGTTTTGCCGTCCGCCATGTGATGATCGGCTTTAAGGGTCGAGTACTTATTCTCCTTTAGTATCTGCTCGTCGAGGAGCAGAGGTCGGTAATGCAATAGCGATCCGCTGTTGCAGCATTTTACCGCCCCATCCGGCACGATTCCTTCGTGCACGGTGCGCGACAAATCATAGGCGCCCTTACCCCGGCGTATGAGACGCAAGTTGCTGCGTTCCTTCACATTCCGAGGAGTGTATCCAAACCCGATGAGGTACGGACGTCGCGGGATTCGCCAGCCGACGCTGTCTGAGGATACTGCAACCAGATGCGGCAACGAATTTCGGAGCTCTTCGTCGAGACGCTCATCCGCATCAATATTAAGACACCAGTCCTTCGAGCATTGATCGAGCGCATACTGTTTCTGTGCAGCGTATCCAGGCCAAGCCCGGCTGAATACGCGGATCGGCCACCCCCTTTGCTCATATGTCCGAATGAGTTCAAGAGTTCCGTCTGTCGATCCGGAATCGACGATAACAATTTCTTCGCACAGACTGAGACTCTCGATACACGAACCGATGTAGGCCTCTTCGTTGAGGCAAACGATAAACGCCGATATGGGAAGACGAGTCACAGGCATCCAGTTCTCTTTAAATCATCCGCGTTCTTAGCGCCCCTTCGGAGCAATAGCCATGGTCTGTCACTGCTCCACACAGCGCGGTCACGCGTTTGGTGAAGAGCACAATTTTGTATGGCGATCGGCACAATCTCGACACCGGCGTGAGAAAACGCTCGGGCGCTCTTCGAATTCCAAGCGCAATGACCACCCTCGTGCCCACGAATGTTGTCGACCAAAATTTACGGCGCAATATCAGTTGATTGATAAAACGCTCACCGAACACCCCGCGGACAACCGGAAACGCTTACAACATCCCCTCAGCAAGTGACCTTCATGCAAGATGAGACCATTTACTTCTGTGTGCCCCTGATCGGCAGGTTCGCATCGAAAAACTGGGATCATGTGTCTAAGCTATTCGACCAGACCCTTCTGTCTGTCCTGACGCAAAAGGGAAACTTGAAAGTTCTGGTGGCCGGAACCGACATTCCAGCCTCACGATTCATTGGAGATCCTCGTTTCGAATTTTTCACTGTTCGGCAAGACGTTCCGCAAACCTGGCGGGAGAAGATACACGATAAAACAATGAAGCTTCGAAGGCTCGTGGAAGAGGTTTGCGAACGAGGCGGTGGCTACGTCGTCACAATGGATGCCGATGATCTTGTAAGCAATCGGCTAGCGCAGCACATTGCTCTTACCGACAATAAAATTGGTTATATATTTCAATCTGGGTATTTATTTAACGTTGCAGGCAAGCAATTTCGCCGGGTGCACAATTTTTCCAAACATTGCGGAACGTGCGCAGTCTTCTACTTGGGGAAAAATGACCTGACACCAGGGTCGGGTGTCTGCGCCATCATCGAAAATGGGAAGCACACCGAGTACGAAAAGCACGCCGGATTACTCGGCAAAAAACTTGATGCCGTGCCATTCCCTGCTGCAATTTATCTGAGGCATCACGGAGGGAACGTAAGTCTTGAGAGGGAATCGACGCCCATGTTTCGAAATAGCCGAAATATTATTCGCCGACTCGTCGGCCGCAGCTTTATCAGTGATGCAATTCGTTCGGAATTCAGTGTGCCAAATTATTACTAGTCTATTCGGCTTAGGCCAGTCAGCCAGAACCTCTCCGTTTGAGTTGCGTTACAGCCACTGCCAAGTACGGCTTACCAACCCATACAAAAGGGTGATTAAACCAACGCCTTTTTGCCTCGCGCAGCGATCATCTCCCTGCAACCGCAAGCAACGTTTGCGGTCCAGGAGAGAAAATGAAAATCATTCAGAAACGGACTTCTCTTAATCCACCGCCTGCGTTGATTGATCAGCTCTCCGCGTATTGCACCGATGGTGCGTTCTTCAAGCCTGAACCAGAAACTAGGGAGATTAGGCCGGCAATCCAAGTGGGAGCTCATGGCGCAGCGGGCGAGGCTTCGCCAACGGTCTACGCCCAAGGGCCGCTGCCTCGTGAGTTGGTACGAAGGGTGGAGATTATCACGCCTAATTTCACCCGGCACCTTTCTGGCGTAACGGCGACTCTTGAACGTATTCTTCCAGTTTTGGCCCAGCACTCAAAAATTGCCGCATTGGGGACAGGATTGTCAGTGGCGACCACTAGCATACGTTTTCGCGATTTGCCTTTGGTTTGGGAAAAGCCAACCTTTGGCGATTGTCGGGTTTGGCACGCCCGACGCAACATCGAGATGTTGGCCGGTATAGTATTGAGGGACGCACTCGGTTTCCCATTGAGACTGGTATTTACCTCAGCGTCGCAACGGCAGCACACGAGTTGGACTCGCTGGTTAATCCGCCGCATGGACGAAGTGATCGCCACATCAAACAAGACCGCAGCATATTTAGAGCGCCCAGCAAGTGTGGTTGGCCATGGCATCGCCACCGACGCGTTTTTCCCGGCGCGAAGTCGAGAGGCAGCGCGCGCAGGACTCGATCTTCCCAATTTAAAACTGATCGGCTGCTTTGGTCGCATACGCCGGCAAAAAGGTAGCGATGTATTCGTGGACGCTATGCTTGATGTCCTCGCTTCGCGCCGAGACGTCTGCGGTGTATTGATGGGTCGCGCCACCTTCAAGCACTCTGCGTTGCTGACAGCCATGCGCGAAAAAATCGAAGCCGCTGGTTTAAGTCAACGTTTTCTGATCTTGCCGGAAGTCGCAATTTCCGAAATGCCGCAATGGTATCGCGCATTAGATATATACGTTGCGCCACAAAGATGGGAGGGCTTCGGCGTCACCCCTTTGGAAGCTATGGCCACCGGCCTTCCTGTGATCGCCACAAAAGTCGGAGCCTTTCCGGAAATTTTGACTAACGACACGGGCCTTCTAGTCAACGCCGGCAATGTTTCGGAAATGACTGCGGCGATCCTAACGTTACTCGATAATCCAGAACGGTCAGCTTCGATGGGCAACGCTGGAAGACTTCGCGTTTTTCAGGAGTTTTCTCTTGAGGGTGAGGCGAAGGGAATTAATCGCGTCTATCAGAAACTACTTGGCAGGCAATCGTCTTCGATTGCAACCGCTGAAAGACCGTCCCACACCCCGTAGCGCCTCCCACACCACACGATTAGGGCTTAGACAATTGCACCGAAACGTTTCCCGATGACTGCAGTCAATGAGATGGCGAGTGCTCCTCAAAAGGTGACGCGAGTTGTAGCCTTGATTATATTCGCGCTGCCGGCTTTCGCACCAGCCACTCCTAGGATGGCCAAAAAAGCGAGAGCAAACGCAACGAACGCGACCGACAACGGCAAAGCCGCCCGACGGCAAAAGAAGCCGCCGATGCAATCGGCTGCTAGAATCGGGCGTGCAGTAGTAACCTCCGAAATTCCGAGCTCGTCGCGAGCATGAGACCCTAATGGGTCTTTCGCAATCAATTGCTCGGCGACCTTGACTGCAATCGGTAGTTCGGCGCCGAGCCAGCAAGTCCTTCTGAGTGCAGCACTTCTCCTGGCGAACCTTCGCGAAGCGCTGCTGATAGAGTGGATGCCGCTGGGGTGCAACGCGGATCGTCGTCATGAATTCCCCTTTTTGAAGCTTGCCTGGAATTGATGTTGCGCTGAGTAGGAAGTCGGAAATCCCCTTTCGAAACTGCGGGCGTTGCAACCGCAGAAAGTCGGTCGGTCTTCCGCTGAAATGTTCAATGGTGAGATTGACTGTCGCCAGAACATGCGAGGCAAGCGTGGGCAAAGGAGAACGCGGCTATTGAAGTTCGAATTCGCGAGCTTGCACAGCTCTTCAATTCGTTCGATCCCTCGCCATTCCACGAACGCGACCTCGATAACGATGCCGAAGAGTAAATCGTCGGCTGGGCGCGCGAGCTTCCCGACGACACGTTGCTTCGCATTATAGTGCATCTTCCGGAAGAAGAAGCGCGCAAAGCCCAGGCGCGCGGATTGAGCGCCGCGCTTGACAACTACTTCGCGGAACGCGCCTTGATGCAGCAGCGGGATCTCAATGAACTTTTTCGTGTTGGCCGACGCGATCTACTGATCGGCATCCTCGTGTTGATTGTTTGCCTCGTTGGCAGCCACATGGCGCGAACCCATTTGGGTCCTGGACCGTTGGCGAGCGCTATTGCCGAAAGTCTGATTCTGGTTGGTTGGGTCGCAAACTGGAAGCCGATCGAAACGTTCCTCTACGACTGGTGGCCGTTGAAGCGGAAGCGCGACCTCTACCGGCGCCTAGCCCACGCGCCGGTAGACATTAAGCGAAGCTAAATCCGGTTTCCGAGGAGCGTGATGCTCGCAGGACTGTGGCACCCACGTGATACGCTAACCTGCCGCTGCTTGCTCGTATATGTCGTCCTCCTGCGCATTGTGCATGCGGACCAGAGATTCGATTGATTCAATTACCCGCTGAGCATCCCGGATCAGATATTTGTCGACCGCCTCGACCTTAAGCCCATTCGACAATCTCGACAGCAATCGCGATAAATGAAGGATTTCCCGGTGAGCGCGGCTCATAGCGACGAGCCCAGGAGCGTCGTGAAGAATCTTGGCAATGCGAGGATACACATTGCTCTCGTCGTCGCGTTCGTGTTCGACAACGGTCCGAGCAATCACATCGTTAGCTTCAAGGATCAGCGAAATCGCGGACTGAGCGGTTGCCTCGTCAAGAGCGTCCGCGATTTCCCTCAAACGATCGAGACTGGCTTGAAGTTCGCTGTGACCCTGACGAAGCGCACGGCTGACGGCCGTCTGAAGCCGCTGCTGACCAAATCTCCAACCCGGGGTCAGCGCACGTAGCGCATTGAGTATGACCGCGACATCGATGGCCTCCTGCGTGAGGGCGCCCTCAACCGGCGTCAAATATCCGAAGGCGGCGGCGATCATCGCAACGCCTGACAAGGCCATGCCAGCGACAATGCTCTGAATGGCGATGCGTCGGGTTCTGCGAGCGATCGCAACAGCGTCGGAGACCCGATCGAGTTGATCAACGAGAATAACGACATCTGCGGCTTCTGAAGACGCACTCGCGCCACGGGCGCCCATTGCGATGCCGACATCGGCGGCCGCAAGAGCTGGCGCGTCATTGATGCCATCGCCGACCATGATCGTCGGGTGAAGCCGCTGTTCGACGACTACGGCCTCAACTTTGTCAGACGGGACTCGTTCGGCAAGCACCGCATCGAGGTCGAGAGCGGCAGCGATCGTGTCGGCAGATTCGGCGCGGTCGCCAGTGACCATCAAGATGCGCTTCACGCCAGCGGCACGCAGAGTTTGCACGGCCCTCGGCGTCTCGCGCCGCAGTTCGTCAGCCAAAAGGATAGCACCGATCGGTGTGCCATCCGCCGACACGAATACACTCAGCGCCGATCGCCATGATGCCCGGCGGAGAGCGCGTATTGCCCAGGATTGAGGCTGTGCCGGTCCATATACTAAGTCGAAGGAACCGACGCGGACTTGGCGACCCTCGACCAGGCCCTGAAGGCCAGACCCCATGGTCTCTTTGACCTCAGCCGGCTGAGAGAGCACCAGTCCTCGTGCACGCGCTGCCGTAACGATTGCCGCAGCGACCACATGATGGGAGGCTTGCTCGAGAGAGCCCGCAAGGCGCATGATTTCGTCGGCCGACTGCTGCGGCGCGGTTTCGATGGCAACAAGTCTCGCGCCGCCAACGGTCAGTGTACCGGTCTTGTCGAACATTACGGTGTGCGTTCGCGCCAGAGCTTCGATCGCGGCGCCTCCTTTGACCAGAATGCCGCGGCGAGCGGCGCGAGAGATGCCGGCGATAAAGGCAACAGGAGCCGCCAGAATGAGCGGACAGGGAGTTGATGCTACGAGAACCGCAAGGCCGCGGATCGGATCACCCGACCACAGCCAAGCCGCCGTCGCCAACGCTAGCGTTACCGGCAGCAGCAGCAACGCATAGCGATCAGCGAGCCGGATGAAAGGTGTCTTCGCCGTTTGCGCCGCGGTCACCAGTTTGACGATACCAGCGTACGTGCTTTCACTGGCACTCGCTGTCGCCCGCATTTCGAATGTCTCGCCCGCATTAATCGTCCCGCTATGAACGGGATCTCCTTTCGGGCGCGTCACGGGAATGGGCTCACCCGTCAACGCCGCCTCGTCGAGCGTGGCTGACGCGGCAAGGATGACGCCATCAATGGGAATGACTTCACCAGCGCGCACCAAGACGGTATCGCCGACGGCGACCTCTTCGATCGTGACGTCTTTCAACGAGTCTCCGTGGCGCCGGTGGGCGATGCGGGGCGCGCGGTCGGTCAGGGATTTGAGATCGCGTTCGGCGCGCGCGACGGCGAAATCTTCGAGAAGATTGCCGCCCGCATACATCACCGCCACGACAACGCCGGCCAGGGTCTCTCCAAGCAGTAGCGCCGCCGACATTGAGACGAATGCAACAGCATCGACACCCATACGGCCGGCCATGAGGTCGCGAACCATGGACACGAACAGGCCGATGACGACCGGCACCGTCCCGGCCGCCCAAAGCCATCTCGCGGCAATGGGTTGGCCTGCCGCGTAAAGCACTCCGCCGATCGCCAACCCGATCAGTGCAATTGCAATAAGTGCACGCCGCTGCAGTCGTTCAGTAAAGGCAATAGGCACAGCCGAGCCTCATAAATCCGGAACGATCTTTGTTGATCCTAAACGACAGCGCCGAATAGTTTCCCGATCCCGGCCGTTAGAGCCATCGCAAGCGCTCCCCAGAACGTGACGCGGGCCGTTGCCTTCACGATATCTGCACCGCCCGCCTTAGCGCCGACCGCCCCAAGGAGGGCGAGGAAACCTAGAGAGGCGATCGAGACAACCGGCACAAGCCTGTCCGACGGGGAGATCAGAACCATCAATAACGGCATCGAAGCGCCTACGGCAAACGATGCCGCCGAGGTCAGCGCTGCCTGCACGGGACGCGCCGTGCTGATCTCAGAAATTCCAAGCTCGTCACGGGCGTGCGCTCCCAACGCATCTTTGGTCATGAGCTGATCGGCAACCTTCACGGCCAGTTCGTTCTCAACGCCGCGTTTGACGTAGATTTGGGCCAGCTCCTCCCTTTCGAAATCGATGTTCTCGCTGAGCTCCTGACGCTCGCGCGCGATATCTGCCTGTTCGGCGTCCGACTGCGAGCTGACCGACACGTATTCGCCGGCCGCCATCGACATTGCTCCCGCAACGAGGCCGGCGACGCCGGCAACCAGGATATCGCTGGGCTTGGCTGAAGCAGCCGCCACGCCGACAATGAGGCTCGCCGTCGAGACAATACCGTCGTTGGCGCCTAGCACGGCGGCGCGCAGCCACCCGATCCGATCAACGAGGTGGTTTTCGGGATGGACGTGGAGTCTGCTCATTTTTGGCCTCTTTCGTTTGTGCTCGCGGGAACCGTCAGGACGCATCAAGGCGCACGCTTTCGACCTGTAATCATGGCCTTCACGAGGTTCTCGCCGTGCTCAAGGCTAGCCAGGACAACTCCAAGAACGTGCAAGGCTACAAGCCCGAGCGTGACGTTGGCTAAGGCTTCGTGAACCTCCTCCATCGTTTTAGAACCCCAGAAGGCATCGGTTGTCATCAGGTACCCGGTGATCGAGAGCCCGATGAGCATGATGATCAGCAGCACGATCATCGCGCCGCCTGCGGGATTGTGGCCGACATATCTCGGCGCATCCAGCCGCGTGCTCTGCTTGAGATAATGGAAGACGGTGCCCGGCCCCTTCAAGAAATCTGAAAAGCGGGCGTGCCGAGACCCGATGACCCCCCAAAGGATTCTCAACGCGACAAGCGCCGCGATGGCGTATCCGGCCCACAAGTGCATCCATTCGATCTCATCCCCCGTCAGGAACGCGATGGCAAACAGGAGGACAAGGCTCCAATGGAACACGCGGATGAAAGGATCCCAGACCTTCACAGTGGCCGGCGGAGAAACACCGCCGGCCACCAGCGGACTGTCAGAGTGACTCATGTATCTCACCCGTTGCCCTTCCGGCTCTTCCAGTTCGTGCCGACGGGATTGCCCGTCGCAGGATCGATGAAGAATTCGATGCGCGTACCCTGCTCCTTGTCGCGAGCGTAGACCTCGGCGCATGTTCCCTTCATCTTGGACTTGGCAACCTCGTAGCCATGGTCTTTGACCAGTTTCTCAATTGCCTCGGTGGTCATCCACTTCTCTTTGGGCTCGGTCGTACACGATTTGCCATAGCTTTCCGCCATGGCATTCGACGCTAACCCGACAAGAAGTGCGGTGGTGATAAGCAGCGTCTTCATTTGGGCTTCCTTCATAAGTTGGTTGAATTGTTGAGCCAAACATCTGGCAGCAACGATTAGAATTTTGCGCCGTTCGCGATGATGGCATCCTGATGCTGGTCGTCAGCGTCTCGTCAGGACCCTAATCGTCATTCTCGACGACGTTGCCGGTCGCGGGATCGAGATGAAGCTCGGTCTCCTTACCGTCCTTGGCCTTGGCATCGGCCTCCGCGCAGCCGTCCTCGATTTCGACTTTTGAGACCGTGAACCCTTGTTCAGTGAGTTTGGCCTTGAGCTGCTCGGTAGACAGCCATTGCTCCTTTGGGGCCCGTGTGCAGCCCTCGTCATCCTTGGCATATGCAGCCCACCCGACGGCCAGCACAGGCAAGAGGGCTGCAAAAAATAGGGTGCGCATAGTTCTTTCCTCAGAGTTTTTGGCACCGGACAATTCCGTGCCATGAGCGCACTCTGGGTGAAACGAAGTGAGTTAACGCTGACGACCGATGTCAGCATCTCGTCATCTTGCGGATTATATCCTGCCCGGTCCTAAGGCTTTTGCCCGAGATCAATACCAATGACCCAGCTCCCCCTTAGAATTCTTATCGTTGTGCTGATGTTGGTCGCCACGGCAACGCGGGTGATCGGAGACGACCAGGAGCGCGAGAGTGAGACCGACCGAAGCGAGCGCGAAACCGTGCGAGCGGCGGTCGAACGCGGGGAGCTGAAGCCACTTTCCGTGGTGTTGCAGGCTGTGCGGTCGAAACTTACAGGCGAGGTCGTGGGGATTGAGATCGAGCGCGAACAAGGAGTTTGGATATACGAGTTTCGTGTCGCCGACGACAGGGGCCGCCTGTTCGACGTCTACGTTGACGCTGCGACCGCTCAAATCCTCAAGACCAAGGAGAAATGATGCGGGTGCTGGTTGTTGAGGATGACGCGCGGATCGCGGCAGACGTGTGCAAGGCGCTGCGGGCTGCCGGCTACGTCACCGAGACGGCATCCGATGGCGAGAATGCCTGGTTTCTCGGAGACACCGAGGAATACGATGCTGTGGTTCTTGATCTCGGGCTTCCGCACATGGACGGTTTGACGGTGCTCAAGAAATGGCGGGAGGCCAAACGGAACCTGCCGGTGATCGCGCTTACCGCTCGCGGGAGCTGGATGGAACGGGTCGAAGGCATCGATGCCGGCGCCGACGACTACCTGCCGAAGCCGTTTCGCATGGAGGAGCTCGTGGCGCGGTTGCGTGCTCTGGTCCGGCGGGCCGCTGGGCACGGATCTCCCCTCCTCACTGTCGGCGACCTATCTCTTGACGAGCGGCAAATGCGGGTGAGCCTGGCGGGCGTTCCAGTCGATCTCGCGCCGCTGGAATATCGCGCCATTGCGTATCTCATGCACAATGAGGGACGCGTGGTCTCGCAAGCAGAATTGAGCGAGCACATTCACGGGGCGGAAGACGCTTATGATTCGAACGCGATCGAAGCGTTGATCGCCCGCGTGCGGCGCAAGATTGACGGTGACGTGATTAAGACCCGGCGTGGTTTCGGCTACATCATCGCTGAGCCAGGTTCATGACTGGCGGATCGCTACGACTTCGGCTTATCGCCGGAGGCGCGGCGGCTATTTTCGTGGCGCTGATTGTTGCCGGCATCGGATTGGCGCTGCTGTTCGAGCGCCATGTCACGCGATCCCTCACCAACGATCTTGAAGTCGATTTGCGCCAAGCGATCGGATCCTTGGAAATCAGCGCCGGCGGCCGTCTGCTGTTGAAACGCGAGCCGTCCAACCCGCGTTTTTCAGAGCCGCTGTCTGGCCTCTATTGGCAAATCAGTACCGCTGCCGGCGGGCTGACGAGATCGCGATCGCTGTGGGATTCCACACTGCCCCTTCCCCATGATGCCCTGGCGCCCGGCGACGTTCATTATCATCGCGTGATTGGCCCCAGAAATACCGACTTGATCGCTGTCGAGCGCACCGTCGTTGTGAGCATGAACAGCAATCCGACAGCCGTGCGGCTTGTATTTGCGGCCGACACGGCAGGCATCGCCGGGGCTCGTCGCGCATTTGTCGGCGACCTCGTCCCAGCGCTCGCATTGCTCGGCCTTGTTCTCGGTGCAGCGACGTGGATACAGATTGGCTTGGGTCTCAAACCCTTGGAGCGCTTGCGCGACCGCATTGCTGCCGTGCGCCAAGGCCTTTCCCCGCGATTGGAAGGACCGGTTCCAAGCGAGGTTGAACCGTTGGTCGACGAGATCAACGGTTTGCTCGCTGCACAGACGCGGGAAGTCGAGCGCGCACGCGGACGCGCTGCCGATCTGGCGCACGGCCTAAAGACCCCGCTCGCGGCGCTGGCTGCCGATGCTAGGAGCCTAGAGGAAAAAGGAGATCGCGAGGTTGCAACCCGATTGATGGAAGTCAGCGAAGCCATGCGCCGGCACGTCGACCGTGAATTGGCCCGTGCACGTATTCGCGGCTCCCGGGGCCTCGGCGGTGTCGCGCCGACTCTCATGCGGCCCCTCGTTGAATCGCTGCTCTCGATCCAACGACGTTCCATCGATCGGAGATCACTCTCGTTTGAAACCGACTTTAGCGGCGAGCCGAGCGTTAGAATAGACAAAACAGATCTGGCAGAGGTGTTGGGAAATCTGATCGAGAACGCTGCCCGGCATGCGCGGTCTTGCGTTCGTATCGGATGTCGCGGCGACGGAGTCATATACGTGGAAGATGATGGACAGGGTATAGCAGAAGCTGACCGCGCGAATGCCGTTGAACGCGGTAAGCGCCTAGACGAAAAGGGTGACGGTTCCGGACTAGGTTTGGCCATCGTCCAAGAGGTGCTCGACGCTTACGGTCGCAAGCTGACGCTGGAAACTTCAAATCTGGGTGGCCTTCGAGCTGTATTCTAACGCGTCGGCCTTCTGACTGCGCGCCATATTTCAGGGCGCTTGATGCTTCCCGAGATAAGACACGAGGTCATCGATAATTTGATCAGCGCGTTCGGGAGGAGCGTCGCTTTTGAAATAATGTTCCCAAGAGAGCAACCGCATTGTTCCGTGCCCGCCTATGCCGCCATCGCGAATGATGGCTTTGACGCGCCCCTCAGGAAATATTCCGCCATTCCGCCTCGAAATTTCAGTGAGATCCGGAGCGGCCTTTTTCAGGGCATCTGCAAACATGCCAGTTCCGGTGCCTATCCCATGACATAAGGAACACTATGCCAGGTAAGTTATTTCGCCAGGTTCGTCAGCTAGGACACTTGTCAGAGAGATCATAACAAATGCGATAGATATCAACAACGCTCGCATGCGGCCATCTCCATCAAGAAAGATTTGACGAGTTCGACGAATGCCGAAAACACTAGCATCTGACGCCGCCTTTTCCGCGCTGCGCTATGAGTCCGCTCATGCTCCATCGCTACAAACACCTTGTCGCGGACCGCGACAGAAACGGCAACGTCCGTATTTACTTCCGTCGGGGCCGACCGAAGATCCGGATCCGCGAGGAGATCGGAACGCCGGAAGAGCTTTGCGCGACGACGTCGGCTAAAGCTGCCGTATCGCCCCTACCGCGCTCGGAGACATTCGAAGGCTTGTGCGAAGCCTACCGTCGCAGCGGTGCGTTCGCTGAGCTTGACGCATCTACCCAACGCACTCGGACAAACCTAATCGAAGGCATGCTCAACGAGTCAATTTTCCCCGGTGCACCAGAAACTTTCCGATACTTTCCGAAAACGCGGATCACGCTCGACACCCTAGAAATCCTCCGCGACCGGAAAGGGCCGTGCGCTTCCCGGAGCCGCAAACGATCGGGTCAAGGCACTCCGGAAACTGTTTGAATGGGCTGCGGCGAAGCGATCGCCAACCGACAAGCCGCAGCCCATTCAAACCCAGCGCATTGGTCGACAAAGCGCAAGGTCGTGACGGACGGTCATCACACCTGGACGCCGGAAGAGGTCGCGCAGTTTGAATCGCGACATCCTCTCGGCAGCATGGCCCACCTCGCCATGTCGATCATGCTCTACACCGGCGCGCGGCGATCCGATGCTCCTCGTCTCGGCAAGTGTAAACAGGTAGGCATCCGCCACGGTTGCCTCCTCACCGAAGAGAAAAGGACCAGTTAGCTGTGAGACTATGAACTCCAGCTTTCTGCTGGTTTCCGCTTTGGCCTCCTCCTTCGCGGTTTCCGAAGTGTGAGGGCTGAATAGCGGGTGAATGCTCTTGTGAATCTCGGTTGAGATTTAGACCAGCATTTCAAGAAGACGGTAACGACCGAACTTGCCCGGCGGAATCAACGCCGGGTATTGATCGGCGATGAAAGTGAGAATGGCGACGTTTTCCGTCAACACCTCGCCGTCGTCGAGCTGCAGCGCCGGCACGTAGCCCTTCGGGTTAATCTCGTAATAGCTGCGGCCGTCTGCCAATGTGTGGGTTTTAAGATCGACCTTTTCCAGGTCAAATTTCATGTCGGCCTCTTCCAGCGCGATATGGTCGGCGAGGCTGCATGCACCGGGTGAATAATAAAGGATCATCAACGTTGCTACATGGTTTCGCGGTCAACGCTGCCGTCGTAGGAGGTTTCTCGCGAGCTAAGTCTGCATCCGTGGCTGCTTGGTTCGGCGACGTCCTTCAAAGTCCCCCTACCGCATATGTCGAAAAACGCCGCCGTGAAACCCGGAATTAACTATCACGCTTCGGCCTTTTCTTAACGAACTCGTCTTAATCTTCGGATAACCCGTGTTCGCTGAAAGTCTTTCGCGTGAGCATTTTACGCCATATCCGGCCAGTGGCGAATGACGGCGGCGATGCCGCGGTCATGCAACGCGTGCGCGGTCTCATACTGGCTTCCGCAATGACCATTGCTGCAGCTGCAGCTTTACTCACGATAATTGTTGTTTGGTCCGCGCAGCGTAGCGATGACATTTCGAAATCTCGGCAGCTACGCATGGCCGCCAGCTCGCTTGATCGCGAGATACAAAAAATTCCTTATGATCAGGAGAGCGTCGCCGTCTGGGATGACTCCGTGAAGAATGTCCGGAATGCATTCGACGAGAAATGGGTAGACGTCAATCTCGGCGTCTGGATGTCGACTTATTTCAATCATGATCGCGCCTACGTTCTGGACGCTAAAAATCGCCTCCTCTATGTGATGGCAGACGGAAAAGAGATCAAAGTCGATGTAAAATCTCTAACGCCCGCCATCACGACGTTGATCGGTGATCTACGTCGGCAAATTGCGGGAGGTGCGCTCGATCTCTTCGAAAAAGGAACGGCTCGAATTCCGCGCTCGGTGGATCTCGCCGTTATCGACGGTCACCCGTCGATTGTCAGCGTTATGCCACTCGTGCCGCACTCCGGCGCAGTATCACAAATGCGCGGCAGCGAGGCACTCATTGTCGGAGTGCGTTATCTAGACACCAGTTTCCCTACGAACCTCGAAAAAAAATATCTTTTATCAAATGCGCGGTTCTCGAGTGCTGACGATATTAAACCGAGCGAAGTAGCGTATCCGGTGACCACGAAGAACAATACATTCATCGGAAATTTGGTTTGGACCCCGGAATTGCCGGGACGATCCATTCTTCGCCAAGTCGTTCCGTTCATCGCACTGGGTTTGGGCGCTGTCGCAATCGCAATGCTTTTTGTCATTCGTCGATTGAGGCGTGCCTGCGCCGATCTCGTCGGCAGCGAGGAGCATTCGCGGTATCTTGCTTACCACGACACGCTGACAGGTTTGCCGAACCGCGCGTTTTTCGTCGAGAAATTAAATATCGAACTTTCTTCGCTGCGCGGCAATACTGGATCGCTGGCGGTGTTATTCCTGGACCTCGATCGCTTCAAGCAAGTCAATGACACGCTTGGACATGCCGTGGGCGACGAGCTAATCACGCATCTGGCTGCAAAGTTTAGCGCAGCTGTGTCAAACGAGGGCTTTATCGCGCGCATGGGCGGCGACGAATTCGCAATCGTCAAGACCAATCTGTCATCCGCGGAGGATCTGCGGGAATTATGCGAGCGTCTGCTGAAGGCGGCAACTGAGTCGTTTGAGACGTTGGGCAGACGGGCGATGGTTGGGCTCAGCATTGGCGTAACGATCGCACCGAAAGACGGCTTGGACCGAAGCGAATTGTTGCGGAAAGCAGACATCGCGGTTTATCAGGCGAAATTGAAGGGCGGCCAGCAATTTCAGCTTTTCTCCGAAGACATGAGCAAACGCCTTGTCGCTCGACAGCAAATGGAAGCCGAGCTTCGCTGCGCGCTCGAAAAGGGCGACGAGCTAGAACTCCATTTCCAGCCCATCTATTCATCAAATGACCTTCGGATTAAAGGCGTGGAGTCGCTCGTCAGATGGAATCATCCGCGACTCGGGTTTGTCCCCCCGCTTGATTTCATCGACATCGCGGAAGAGAGCGGTTTGATTGGGCGATTAGGTGAACAGGTCCTGCGCGAAGCGTGCTATGCGGCGAAGGACTGGAACATCGAAACCATCGCAGTCAACGTATCGCCCATCCAGCTCTCCCAACCCGGCTTCCCGGAAACAGTTTTTGATATATTGCTGCAAGCGGGATTGCCCGCGCACAAGCTCGAACTCGAAATTACAGAAACCGCGTTGCTCGATAGTTCAAACTTCATCGGCAAGAAGGCGCTCAGAACCCTTAGAGATGCCGGCGTTCGAATAGCGCTTGATGACTTCGGGACGGGGTATTCGTCTCTGAACAATCTTATCTCATTGGAAGTCGATTGCGTAAAGATCGATCGATCCTTCCTGCAGCCGACGTCATCTCGCTCGGTGATTTGGGCGATCATCAATATGGCCCATGCCATCGGATTGAAGGTAACGGCAGAAGGCGTGGAGACCGAAGAGCAAAAAGAATTCCTTATAGCCGTCGGTTGCGATCAGATTCAAGGATTTCATCTGTCGAGACCGATCTCCAAGGCGCATTTCGCCGCTCTCCTTCAAAAGCAAAAGTCCGGCGCGGATGACGCCGCAGCCGCTTAGATAGCACGTCCCCCTGCCCGCTAATTGCCGGTGACGGCAAGTTGTCTCGTCTGCTGCATGAATCGGTATGCGAGCAGTAAGGTGGCGAATAACACTCCAAATCCAAAGCCAGACCAAACCCCAACAGGTCCAAGGTGCAATGCAAACCCGAGCACGATGCTCATAGGCATAGCGACAGCCCAGTAGGCAATGAGGGCCACAGCGGTCGGCCAACGATTATCTAGCAAGCCGCGCAATGCGCCCAGAGCTACTGACTGAAGTCCGTCGACGATTTGAATAGCTCCGATAGTTGCGAGCATCACGATCAATAGCGAAGCGACCTCTCCATCGAGGACAAACAAAGCGGCGATCTCCTTACCGAACATCATCATCGCGGCGCCAAACGGCAACGTCGTCAGCATGACCAGCGCAAAACTTGCGACGCCAAGAGAGCGGACCCGAGCATACGCTCCCTCGCCGGTTGCCTGCGCGATCAGTATTCCTACTGCGCCGGCGACTCCGAGGGGGATCATGTAGACAAGTTCTCCCAGAGAGAGAGCGACCTGATTGGCGGCGAGTGCGACCGAACCAAATAGTCCAATAAGTATGCCGATCACACCTATTGCGCCGCTCTCCGCGAGATATTGGAGCGACATCGGAAGCCCGTGACGCGCAAATTCGATCATCCGCGCGCGGTCGATTCCACCGAACATAGGAATGGCAACTCCGTCAGCGTACCTTAGATAGAGCCGCAGAACAAAATAGCCGAAGACCTGCGCGATCAGCGTTGCGATCCCCGCGCCGACGAGTCCTAATGCAGGAAAACCCCAATTACCGTAAATCAAGAGCCAATTGAGGGGCACGACGACAACGGCTGGCAGCAACGAGAGCAACGCCGAAATCCAGGGCTGCCCGATAGAATCCAGGAGGAGCTTGATCACCATCGACATGGAATATGGAATTAGCGACAACGCCATCGCCACCCAATATTCGGGCAACGCTGTGATAACTTCCGACGGTTGCCCGACGTGCCCCATGAAGGGCAGTAGTGCGAGCATGATGGTTGCCAAGGTTAGCCCACCGAATAATGCGACAACCAGTCCATTCCTGTAGACATTCTCAATAAGCTCACTCTGTCGAGCCCCGTATGCGTTGCCTGCTAAGATACCGACGGGGCTCGCGAGACCAAAAATTGCAGAACAAAATATGATGAGAACGCTATTGGTCAGCGAAGCGCATGCGAGTGCGAGTTCCCCAATTGGGCTCAGCATGTAGGAATCGATCGCGCTGAACGCGGAGCCACCTAATAGCCCCAACGTGATTGGCGCCGACAGCCTTGCCAACGTTACCATTTCCCTAACGGTGAAAGCCAGATTTCGAGCGAGACGTTCGGTCCAACCGGTTTTCATGCCGCGTATTCATTCCCTCAAAAATGCGCATCAGCGCTGCTTCGCCCCGATACCCGAGACTTTTGTCCCATCCCCGAAGAAACAATTCCTTAATGATGTTGCGCGTTAGAGCGTGGACAGAGGCCATACCGCAAAATCCGTTCACCACGAAAAAACGCTTTTTCGCCAAGATGTCTCTGGAATGTCCGGAGTAGAAGCGTTGCGTATAGCATCCAAATTGAATGCGGCACTCGTCGGCGTACTTGCGTGCGGAACGCTCGCGGCATTCCTCGTTCTCGAAACGACGATCAAACCGCGGTTCGACGAGATCGAACGAGCGAATGCGTTCCTCAATCATGCGCGAGTTGTAGACGCGTTAAATGCGGCAACCGAAAAACTCCAGACCGCAACCCAGGACTATGCATTTTGGGATGAGACGTACCGCTTCGTCCAAGGCCAGAACACTGCCGACTTCGTCAAATCTAACCTTGAGCCGCAGTTCAAGGCTGTCGAAAATCTTGGTGTCAATATCCTCATCTTCTTAGATGAATCCAACAAGATCCAATGGGGCGCGGCCTTCAATCTCGAAACGCAGGAGCCGTTGCCCGGCGTTTTAGACGAGCTCGCAACTTTCAGTAAGGCACATCCCAACGTCAATGGGCAGGCGCCCTTCGCGAAGCGGGGGTTGGTGCGTTCTTCGCAGGGACTTCTCCTCATCTCGATCGCGCCAGTGCTTAAAAGCGATCGCACCGGCATACCGATGGGACGGGTCATTTCTGCCAAGAAGCTGGATATGGACGGCCTAAGGCAATTGACCGGTGTCAATTTTTCAATCGAAAACTTGCCGCCCGGCGTTGGTCGCGCCGAAGGCGACATCGCGATTGAGAGTCTCACCGACAAACTTTTAACGTCCTCCTTGATTGATGACGTGGGTGGAAATCCGTTGGTAAAACTCGCGGTCACTTCGCCTCGAGATGTCAGCCATGCCGGAGCCGCGGCGATCCGATCGGCCCTACTTCTGATGGCGATCGCCTTTCTCATCGGAAATTTCGTGCTCTGGGTTTTCTTGCGCCGGAGCGTCGTCAACCGCATCGAGGCTCTGAAAAGCCACTTCGCGAGCGCCGGAACGAGCGGCACGATTCAAAGGACCTCGCTCACGAGCAGCGATGACGAAATCGCCGAACTTGCGTCATCATTCAACGCAATGGCGGAGCAAGTTAATCACCTTCGCGATGCCTTGGCGGACAGCGCATATTTAGCGGGACTCTCGGAATGGGCTGCCGGCACGCTGCACAACGTTAGGAATGGGCTCGCGCCGATCACGGCTGCGGCATGGAAGATCGAGAAGAGCTATCCAACCTCTTGGCTTGATAAGGTCTCGATGGCCACTTCGGAATACGCTGCTCAAGCAACGCCAGATGATAGGCGAGAGAAGCTTAACGCATATCTCGTCGGGAGTGCTGGCAAGCTCGAGCAATCAGCCAGGGAAACGCTGTTGCTGGTCGCTGAGCTGAACACGGCAAGTCGCAATGTAATCGACATGGTGTCGGAATTCGAGCGTTACGCGACGCGCAAAGTGGACGTGGAACCCACCGATCTGCTGCCGTTAATAAGGTCGAGCGTGTCTGCAACGACGCTGTTGGCAGAACGTAATATCGCTGTCGTCATACCCGCCCTAACGTCTTCGGTGCTGGCCAACGGCATCATCCTCCGCCAGATTTTGACGAACGTTCTCGTGAACGCGGCTGAGGCTGTGCACGCCCAATCCCAAAGCGGTCGTGTGGATGTCGTTATCGACGATTCATCAAGCGACGTTGTGCGGATTGCCATTCGCGATAATGGCGAAGGCATCGCTCATGACCGATTGGCAGCGATCTTTCAGAAGGGTGAAAGCACAAGGTTGGCCCGATCAGGGGGGCTTGGCCTTCATTGGTGTGCCAACGCGATCAAACTATTGGGTGGATCGATTGCGGCGTCGAGCGATGGAATCGGCCACGGAACGACGATCACAATCGAACTTCTCAAGCCTTCCGAATTCAAGCGGAAGGCAGCATGAAGGGTAGAAATCGTTCGCCGCGATTGTTGGTCGTCGACGACGATCCATCGGTAGCAGCAGCCTATAGGCTCATTCTGGAAGAACCAAATCGCGCTGGTGACAGCGACCGGACGTCTCGTCTCGACGACCTTGAGGCGGAGTTGTTCGGGACGAGCGAGATCAAGGAGGAAAAGCACGACTGGAGAATTCAATTTCTCGATCAAGGCATCGATGCCGTCTCAGAGATACGCCGCTCGCTGGAAGCTAATGATCCCGTGACCGCCATCTTTCTCGACGTGCGGATGCCTCCCGGTATTGACGGCTACGAGACGGCGCGGCAGATCCGCCTTCTCGACAGAGGCGTCCACATCGTCATTGTAACCGCATTTTCAGATTACAGTTACGAGGACTTTTTGCTCGTCGCGGGCCCAGCAGACCGACTGAACTATCTCCCGAAGCCGATTTGGCCGCATGAATTGCGTCAAGTCGCGCAAGTTCTGATGAGCGAGAAAGGTTACTCATCGCTCCCGGATCACGCACACGTCGAGTGAACGATAACGTCACTAGAACCGCAGCAGATCACTGGCTCAGACCGCATGCCAGACCCACACATTGGGCTCAACATACGAACCAACCCCTTTGCGATGGTCCACACGGAGAGGGGCCAATCCTCCTCTGAGCGGAATTGAACCGTCGCGACTTAGACTTTCGACCGTCGCCCAATCTTCCCAAAACTCAATCGGCTTCTCCACGACCATCGACCGGTCACACACGCCCCTGAGTGTGCCGCCCGCAGCGACGTGACTGCGTAGCCAGGGGTCAAAGATGCGACCGCGGTCGTCCCCCCAGGCAACGTACTCGCCCATCTCGATAAAGGGATAGTTCGTCTTGCCACTCGGGCGAACTGGCGCAATCACCCCCGAGCATCCATGCAAGTCGGCGACGACAGCCATGGCTTTCACCAAGTCTCTAGCCAGTCCGCGATGCCGGTGTGCTTCGGGAACCGAGATTGAAAGGGCTCCTATGATATTCGCGAAGTGCCCCTTCTGAGCGCTTGCGGTGTCGACGATCCAGTCCCACCCTTCGCGTGGGAGGGCGGCGTCGTTCGCCAAATTGAGTGGAACGCACATGCCGGTTGCGACGAGCTCACCAGTTTCCGCGTCCGTCATACACAGATGGCCTTCGGGGTGCCGCTCAAGCAGTTCCTCATAATGTGCGAAGTGTGCCGGCGTGTAATCGAGGAACGCGAGTTCGTCCCAGACCTCATTCTCCATTGCAACACACGCGTCAAATAGGTCAGGACGGTTTTCGCATGTGTCGACGATGAAACGCTCAATTCGTTCAACGCCGACGTTCGCGGGACGTACGCCCGGTGAACGTCTCTCGACAAGTTGCAACACAATACCACCCGTTTTGACCCAATATGGGACGATGATAAACGAAGTGGTAACAAGCGCAACTTCACCAGGGATTGCGGCGCCGGAATTCGACCATGCACTGCAACACTTTTGCGACCGCTAAAAACTTTCATTAGAGCGCAAGACGCTAAAGCGGACGGCGGCGGGGACGCTGCCAACGGGTTGAGCCGAAGATACAGATATCGCGGCACCGAGATCCTCGCGGTCGCCCTAAGATCCTTCCCGACAAACAAGAACGGCTACAGTACACGGGAAAGGCCCCCCGTCATTTCCGACGGAGGCTTCCCGCACACTTCAGTTTGTGGCGGCAGCGGAAGCGCTCAGCGTATCCTACGGGGGCCCGATGCTTTAAGCGGCGACGAGTTGGTTGGCCGGATCGGCGAGGGCCGCTTTGTTGGTATCGAGGAAATTGGCCCAGCGCACCATAAGCAGTTTTCGCTCTCGCCTCCTTATCGATGTAGCGAGGGAAGCCGCCGGGGTCAGCTTGCATGGCCATCAGCGCGCAACCGACAAGGGGGATCTCGCGGGCGGATTCCTTGGTTCTGAGGACGCGGTTCTTCGGCGCGATCCTGACATGGGGAATGCCGCCCTTGAGCAGGATGTTCTCCGGCAGAAGGTTGCAGGCCTCGCTGGTGCGCAGCCCCGTCTCGACCATCAGGTAGATGACGCCGCGCGCTTCTGCGCGCTGTGTTTCGGATCTCCCAATGGCAGAGGTTGCACTCTGACAGCGTTGTCGAGTGCTAAACGCGCCTCCGTCCTATTTCAAAGCGCGGTCGGCACACGTAGGTCGCTGAGCTGCGTCGATAGCGTATCGGGTCTCATGTCGGTCGGGATGTCCGCCACAAGCAAGACCTCTCCATTCGGACCTGCCCGAGCCAAGTCAATGCCGTCGGGACCAGCTATTCCGCTGAGCCCTGTGAAGTGGAGTGCCCCCTCACACCCTGAGTGATTGGCATAGGCGACGCTGATGCCGTTTTCGAGCGCGCGAGCGCGAACAAGTGTTTTTGGTACTTCCCAATACGGCGCCATGTTGGCGGTAGGCACGAGCACCAGTTCCACCCCTCTGCGTCTCAGAGCTCGGGAAAACTCGGGAAACTCGATATCATAGCAGATAGCCAAGCCGATCGTTAGACCACCGACAGAAGTAACGACGTACTGATCGCCTGGTGTGAAGTAAGACGCTTCGAGAGCGCCGAACAGCTGAACCTTGCGGTAGACGGCAACTAGATGGCCTTTTCTATCGATGAGTGCCGCAGAGTTGTAGACTCGCCTATCCTCTACTTGGAAGCTATCGTCAGCTTCTGTGTGCACAATTTGCTCACGCCGCCCGGTAAATCGATGTATTTACTCGGAAAAAAATCCAATCCATCAATGAACCTGCCGGAGAAATAGGGGACGCCCTTAGTCATCTGTCCGCTTGCTGAGTACCAAACCAAGCAAGGCATTTTGTTGGCCCATCTCGCTGCCTCCGCCGCGAGCGTCGGTTTTGGTTCTAAGGCCGCCGCATGGACCTGTTGTAGGGGATGTCCGCTTAGTCCGGGCTTCGTTCAGAACTTGCAGTTCACGGCCGCATTCTCAGTTGATGCGCGCCTGGCATCAATGGCGCGAAGTTCGCGTTGGTATAGAAGCGGAAGTTTTGTGGCCAAGGAATTTGAGAGTCAGCAGAAAGTGTAAAACTCAGCCCGGAAAATTCTGCGCAAACTCAGGAACTTGGTGGGTGATCACGGGCTCGAACCGTGGACCCGCTGATTAAGAGCCAACGCGATTTCTAATGAAATCAATGGGGTTTTACACTTTGATGTCGTCATGAGCGGTCATAGAGCGTCAAGAGCACTCACCGGCTCTCAGAGTTTCACATCAACCTCGCGACACATGAACTGATCGCTTTGCAAAGAGGCTGTGTGAAAACGGCGGCGCAGAAAATCTCAGTAGAAGATTTTTTCATCGTGGCCCGCATAGCGGCCCTCAATCGCTTCCCAAGCGCTAAGATTTAAGCTCGTGGTGCAGCCAGGCGGTCTCTATTCCGCTAGCAGGACGCAGCGCGTAGAATAGTTTTCTAAGCGTTTGCTGGGCAAATGCGTTTTCACACAGCCTTCAGAGAATGCGGAAATCGCAAGATCGAACGCCTGTTCTTTCTTGCGCTACCAAAATGCTCGCGACGCGGTGAAAGCGTTTCATGAGCCTACCTTTCCAATCGGAAGTCTAAGTGTGTTTTCCCGGCAAGTATCGTGTCGCGGGCGATTTGTTAGAATCGCCCGCTTTGTTGTCAGCGCGCTCTATTCGCCAGCGTGACTTACGTTCTTTTGTTCCCGGATTTGCTGGATGACCTGAGAGAGATTGTAACTCGCTGGGTCCTGCATAGGCGGGTAAGTGGCATAGGACTCTAGTTCCTTTAGCCAAAGGACCTGCCCAATCGGAAGGATATTCCAGTCGTAGAGGTACGCCGTAACGGGAGCTGCAATAGCTCCGCCCATGCCAAGCATCGTGCCTTGATCAAACCCGACCGCCGTCTCGAACGGATCGCGTTTGATGTTGTCGACCTGGGCCCACTTATAGTTTTGCGCCCCTTGGAGCCCGCACGTTGCGCAAGAGCCCACCATCGAAAAGTAGATCTTCCAATTCTTGTATCGAACGGCTGAGGGTGTCGCACCCGTGTAGTAGAAGAAGGTATCGCGGGCTGACTTCTCCGACTTACCTTCTAGGTAGTCTCGCTGATCGACGCCATCGAGTGTCGTCTTAACGATGCCGGGATATTGACCCGCTTCAAGTTGTTTCTTCAGCGCATCGCCTTTGGGGCCCCCTGCTATATCCACAAGGGTAGGTAGCCAATCCAGGGAAGCAAAAATATCGCTCTTGACCGTTCCCGGCTTGATGTGACCAGGCCAGCGCACGACCAGGGGCGCCCGCATGCCGCCTTCCCACGTAGTGAGCTTCCCTCCCTTAAATGGGGTCGTGCCACCGTCCGGATAGGTTATCACCTCGGCGCCATTATCGGTCGTAAAGGCGATAATGGTGTTGTCGAGCTGGCCCATGTCTTCCAGCTTTTTGAGCACGGTGCCGATGTTATCATCCATCTGCTTCATGCCGGCTTCATTGACGCCCCAGTCCTTGCCACCAGGTTCACCCACCATGGCCAGATATTTGTCCGACAATACGGTGGTGACGTGCATCCTCGCCGGATTGTACCAAACGAAAAACGGCTTGTTGGTTTTCTTGGGATCGTTGCGGTCGAGGAAATCGACGACCTTGGACGAAATCTCCTCGTCCACGCCTTTCGATCTTTCTAACGTCAGCGGCCCTTCGTCGTGACAATTCTGGTTCGCTGCTGAACCGTCAGACGACTTGCACCAAAGCACCGGGCGCGGTGGCGTCAAACAAGTCGTCACTTTCGGATCCACTGCACCCGGAACTTCCGGTAAGCCTGGGATCGGCGTGTTTTTGCAAGGCGGTACAATTGTTTGTTCGGTGGGCGATTTATTGATATCGGGGAAGCTTACCCCTTGCATAGCGTCGAGGTGATATAGATAACCCCAAAACTCCTGAAAGCCGTGCGCTGTAGGCAGCGCATCTGTGTGATCGCCGAGATGGTTCTTTCCAAATTCGCCTGTTGAGTAACCGAGATCCAACAAGAACTTCGACAAGGCAGGTGTACCCGGTCGCAAATAGGTCGGGCTGCCGGGCAGCTGTGGCGGGATCATCCCCGTCCGAAGCGGGTGCATTCCAGTGAAAAAAGCGCTACGCCCGGCAGTGCAGCTCTGCTCGGCATAGTAAGTCATGAAGAGCGCGCCTTCCTGACCGATACGATCTATGTTCGGAGTTTCTCCCACCATTAAGCCGCGATGATAGATGCTCGGCTGCATGATGCCGATGTCATCGCCCATGATGAAAAGAATATTGGGTTGGTTTGTTTGTGCTTGTGCGGGGGGAGCGTAATAGGGTAACGCGAATAGCGCTGCGGCGGCTGCCAATTGCTTGGGCAAGTTTCGCAAAGGCGTTTTAATATGCACTGCATACCTCCTAAAATAGAGAGGCAGTGCTCGCCCGTCTAAATAGATTTTACCACGCAACCTGTAACTTTCAATGTGAATACCGGACGTTTCTCTCTTGAAGGACGTTCGGATGTCATCGGGCGATACTTATCGCGCTCGTTCTTCGAACAGATACAAATTATTTGCGACAGGGCACGACCCAAAGTGGGATGCGCTTATTAGGGAGATTCATTATGACATTCGATGGCAGCGTCTTTTGGTCTGGCATCTGGAATTTTGTCCTCGGCCTAATTCTCATCCTCCCCCCGATTACCACGCTTTTTGGAGTGCAGATTCCCAACTCTTTTTGGCCATGGATCGTGGCCGCGTTTCTTTGGTACACATCGGCGACACTAATTATAAGCTCTCAAGACGTGCAAACCTTTGCGTCTATTATCTATTGGGAAGCGTTGTTACGTTTTGCGGCGGTGGCGATCTTGGTCGTCTATGGCTTCAGATACATCGGGATCTTGCCCGCCACATTGTTTGCGATCTCTGACTTCGCTTGGGGTATAATCTATATAATGGGACTTCCGAGATCTACAGGTCGTTCTCATAAGTCACTGCTACTCAACCGTCGTGTTGGAGCGGCGGAATGATATTACCCGGGGGATCGTCGAAAGCATCAAAAGCGGCTTTGCATAATTTGGCATTTATTTCCGCGATCAATCAGCTAGAGGACAATACGCGAGCGAACGCCGATTAGGGGCGGCCATCACACTTTGATGTCCACTTTTTTATAGATTCAGACGGCGTGATATTCGCTGACGTGCCTTCCTTTAAGATACTGTAGGCATATTCGCGTAGTGGCGAATGCGTGCGCTCATCCTCTGGCATCTTTCGGCTGGCTCAGTCGCAGTCGACACGATCACCACAGCAAAGGTCGAGCGTTTCGTGATACGTCGCCGCCTTCCAGGCCCCGGTGTTGGGTGGTGCACACGACGTACCTCATGGATGGTGAGGGCGACCCGATGAGACACCTGGGCTTAATTTTCTATTGTCATCTGCAAATGTAAAACTGAGCTGAAAAATCGATCACAATTCGAAGCTTTGGTGGGTGATCACGGGCTCGAACCGTGGACCCGCCGATTAGAAGTCAGCCCACGGCACGCATAACGGCAGTATCGACGGCGTTACGCATCTTCGCTTTCGCGCAATACTGCCCCCACGCCACCATCAGAGCACGCCGCTTCTCCAAAACGTCCCCTCGCCTATAAGCTCCTTCGACCTTGCTTTCGATCGCATGTGCGAGCGCCATTTCCACAATGAAGTTCGGAAAGCTCGTCGTCTCCGCAGCCCAATCGCGGAACGTCGATCGGAATCCGTGGACAGTAAGTTCGCCTCGCTTCATGCGGCGCAGCGACATCAACATACTCATGTTGCTGAGGTGCCGCCCAGGCTTTTCGCCGGGGAAGACGAACTCGTTTCGCTTGATCATTTCCAGCTCTCTGATGATCTCGACAGAGCGTGCTGACAGCGGCACGCGATGTTCTTTGCCTGCTTTCATTCGCGCGGCCGGCACCGTCCAGATCTTCCTTTCCAGATCGAACTCGCTCCACCGCGCGCCCAGCGCTTCGGTGGTTCGAGCCGCAGTGAGAATCGTGAACTCCAGCGCTCGCGACGTGAGACCCGTTGCTGCCCGAAGCTCCGACATGAGCGCGGGCAGGTCATCGAACGACATCGCCGCGTGATGTTCCACCTTGGCGACCTTCGACGGCTTCGGGAGCAGGTTCGCGAGATGGCCGCGCCAGCGGGCTGGGTTCTCGCCCGAGAAAGCTCCCCTTGCCTTCGCCCAATCGATGACGACGTCGATCCGTCCGCGCACCCGAGACGCTGTTTCAGGCACCGAATGCCAGATAGGTTGTATGGCGTCGAGAACCATTTCGGTCGTGACTAAGGAGACCGCGACGCCGCCAAACTTCGGATAGAGATAGCGTCGAAGGGTGCGGTGCCACTGCTCGCAATGCTTCGCGTTCTTCCAGCTCGGCTCGTGCGCGGCCATGTAGGCCTCTGCGCACTCCTTAAAGGTCATTGAGCGAGCCTTGTCGGCGGCGGCTTCCCTTTCCGCCAACCGCTTCGCCTCAATCGGATCCTGACCGAGGTCAAGCTGACGACGCGCATCGCCCGCTAACGAGCGCGCGGTTGCAAGACTAACCGAAGCCGCCGAACCCGGCCCGAGATACCTCGGCTTGCGGTCGTGCATATAGCGGAAGACCCAGGAGCGGGCCCCGCTCGGCTTCACTCTCAGATAAAGGCCAGCGCCATCCGGGTAGAGGCCCGGCGTCTTGATATTCGAGGCAGAGATCGCATTCAGGCGATGAGTTGTTTTCGGCATCCCCCGGTCCACAAATTGGTCCACAAACGCGAGGCCGATGGTAGTCGATTTGCGCCGACGCCCATAAACGCCAGATGATGCTTTTCACTGATTTTGTTGAGGTATTCTTCTCGCCGGCCGACCTCAATCGACGCTGGCAGACGTGGGGTTGGTGGAGAGGGCTTCCTCCGAACAGGCCGCATAAGACTCTGATGGGATTCGACTTTTTTAAAGATGGCCAAGAAGAATTACCCAATAATTACACATCTTGATCCGCTCTGAAGCGCAGCTTCCAATGCACCAACTCTGCTATTCGCCTGCCCGCTTCTTATCCTCCCAGATCATCGCAGCCATGGATATGACCCCGTCGTCGCTCAGGGTCCGAGCCATATCCCCCGAGGCGCGTAGCGCAACATTGATGTCTTTTGGCGTGACGTGGGCATCGGTACCCTTGACGATCTTGAAGATAGTTTGAGAGGCGCTGATCTGCTTATCCGGGTCGGTGAGGCCGCGCGCCTCGATAATTGCGGCAAGCTGATATCCGATATCGATATCACTCCCCAGCTTGTCGTGGCCGGCGATATGGATCTCGGCCTCCCACTCACCGATTTTGCGGAGCGTTCGAATCTGGGGACGCTCACCGGTAGCGCGTTCAATGTCGGAGCAGAGTTGGGAAAAATCGCTCCAAGAAGTTGATAGCTCACCCTCGGTGGCCTTCTGAATGGCATCGAGATCGCAGTCTGCGATGATCGTTGTATCTTTATCCAGTGACGCATAGCGCGCCCTGTCAGCATCGGAAGGTTCGCAACCCATCGTCGCAAAGGTCACAAATACGATGAACCCTAGCGCCCAAAGCTGACCGTGCAAATTCATAAGATCCCCCATTGTGATGGCGCGCAGATTAGCCGTGAAGTGGCAATCGGAAAAGGTGCGTCGTCGAGATCACTCAACGTCACGAGGATTCAGAAGTCGCGCCCTTGCATCAACGTCCTCATCGGATATGATTCCGTCATGGGGGGTGTGCTCTTGAATTTTCTATCAGCGCTACGGTGTTTGCACCGGTCACTTATCGACAAAAGCAAAAGCGAGGCCTTCGCCCCGGCCTCGGCGCCTGTCGGCAAGCCTCGGCAGTCGTCGGCAGATCTCGGCACGTGTCTCGTCGACGCTTCGCCAGGTCCCGTCAGCTCTCCGCCAGGTCCCAAATCCCAGAAAAAAGGGACAACGCTCGATATGTCGGCAGGTATCGGCGCGTCGGGGCCGGCGTCGGCGGACGTCAACGCACCGTTGACGTCGGCTTCGGCAGACATCGGCTTGCCTCGGCGGCTGCTTGAAGACGATATCGATTGCTGTTTCTACTTCTCGGCACCGGATGATCGCGACCTTCCTGCGTCGTGCTACAGCCTCCAGCGCCATCTGACTTATGATGAGATCGCCGATGAGTTCGTGAAATGGATGCGGTCGAGTTCGCGCACGGCCTTTCTCATTGGTTGGCCGGTCACGGTCGACGAAGTCTGGGACAGCCTGGCGGTCGCTTTTCAACGCGAGACCTACATCCTCATCCAGTCTCGGAATAACTTCCTAGAAGCACTTGGAAAGCAGCACGGCGTGAAGCGCCAGCGCAACAAGCATTTACGCCATGGGATCGGCAAGACGACGGTCTATCGATTTATGCCGGCCGGAGGCGTGACAGCGCGAACGGCGATGACGCAGGCTCGAAACGCTGCCTAGTTGCGGAGCCGACGGGGGAAGAAGATGTCGAAGATCGGCATGCTCGCTGTAGCCGTCGTCGCTGCCGCAGCCGGCTTTGCCGGCGCTCAATACGTGCAGACGCCTCCATTGAGGGCACCAAAGTATATTGTCTCTTACGATGTGCATAGCGGCCGCCAGACACTTAAACCGGGAACATCACTCGGTTGCAAAGCTATCGCCGACTCTTTGCTCCTTGAGAAGCGGGTTGGAGAGCAGAACGTAGAGGCCATTGGAAAAGCCGGGACAGACACGGCGTCGATCAAGGTCGCCGACGATGGTCGCAATGTTTTCATGCTGACCGGCGCATCACTTCGTGGAGGAGCAACCGAGGGCGCCCTAATGCCTATCATCCAGACTACGCCCGACTTCATCGTTGCCCAGCGGCTTGGATGGCCATCCTACGAAACGCTGGTCATCGATATCCACTCCGGCAATGCGGTTTGGACAGTTGCAGGGTACATCGTCGGCATGGGGACGGAAGCGATCTATTTCCAGTGTGATTGAGCTTGAAGCTTGTGGTTAAACGCGGTGACGGCCGTTCGCCCTGGCGGAGAGAACGCCGAGCCTGTGCAATTTGACGAATCAGTTGCACATCCCTATCATCACGGCGGCGGCAGCGCGCCGACGGCGTCTGTTCTCTTTTCTTCTTCTTCTTCTGTTCGTTGCATTCGCATTGAGCCAATCAACGCAGAAGGATATCGAGACAATGAAAACTCCATCAAAAGCCGAACTGCAAAATCCACAGACGGGTCCGGTTGACCTTTATTATGCCGACCGACCGCTATGGAACGACGGTCGATCGCCGATAGCGATGATCCAGCGAGAGACACTTCCCACCAATCATGCACTTATCCGACGCAGCCTTGAGCTGCAATTGGTTGGAAAATTGATCCTGCCGCACGCTTCGCTAACTGACGCTCCCCACGCGGAGGTTTTCAACGGACCGGAGTTGATCGCAGCTTGCGATCGCCTGATTGCGACAGGCTCCTTCTAAAAATACCGGAACGCTGGCCGACCTCAAACGCTGGAAGCCGGGCTAGCCTCGGCTTTTTTTATGAATTTGCAGTTCGCCAAAAATTCGCCGCGCCGGACAGGACGGAAAAATATGGTGGCGTCTCTACTAAATCAGAAACCCGTTTGCCTCGCGAATGGACTCAAAGGTCCGAAGCGCCATCGCGGCAAGCTCGCCATCGTCAAGACCCGAGACATTTCCAGATGCCACAATAATCGTCGCCAAGGTCGTTCGCGAGGCGTCCCGATCTGTCTCAGCTATCGATGGCTCGATCACTGTCCAAGCCGCGTTGAACGCCGATTGCAGGCGCTCCATATCGCGGTGATCGAAAGCCCCCGTGCTCAATATCCGGCGCGCGCGCATGTGGCTCAGCTCCGCTTTTTACAGCGGTATTAACGGCTTGGGTTTCGACGCTGTCAACGTCATCGGCCTCGCGGTGGCGATCCGCTCAACCTCTGATCTTTGCCAGAGCCGCCCGG
>JALNYW010000013.1 GCA_023229665.1 Patescibacteria group bacterium
GTCAACCCCAACAACCGCTCCCGCGTCAGATCAGCGGGCCACGGCTTGAGAGAGTCTAGGTAGGCGAGGATGGCTTGGCCATCGTTTGAATAAAATTTAACTCCGCGATTGCTCTCTACCCACTCCCGCATCCGCTCGATTGCTTCAACTGGCTTCTTCATTTCACCCTCCCAAGTCGTTCCTGAAAGTAAGTCATCCGCTTCCACTCCACCTTTGATCGCTTCATCGTCGGCCCGTAGGGTATGCAAACCTTTCCCCCGTCTGGATAGACCCTGCACGCATGAGCGTCAGGCGGGACTTCCCACAGGGACAGGTTAGCCATCTTCCGTCCTTCCTCTAGGCCCATTTCCCTAGCCGTAACGATAGCCAGGATGACTAGGCCAAAGATGGAGAGAAAGACTAGGATGCGGTCGGCTATCACAGCCAAATCCTTGCATACCACCGCCTTAACGCTCGGCGGATGATCTCTAGGACCGGCTGGCGGATCATGAGCGTGCGCGGTTTCATGGCAGTTCCAGCTTGTTCGCCGCGTAATAGAAGGCCAGCAAGGCCCGAAACTCTGTCCACCCTTGCTTTAGTTCGGCTTCGTCCAATTCAATCACTCTTGCTTCCGGTTTCGTGCTTGAGACATAGCAGATCGAGCAACGCGCCTCTGGCATATCCAGCCCATGCCGGTAAGCGGCTAACTGCCTCCGGTGATCGGGCCAGAGCTTGAGGCCAGCCAAATCCTTGTCCGTAGTCTTGAAGTCACAAACGAAGCCGGTGGCTGACAGATCGAGCTTCCCGCCGAAGCCTAGAGGGCTGGCAAACGACCTTTCGGCGTCCCAATCCATCAAGCCCGCCCATCCCCCTACAGCACCCATTGCAGCGTCTACATGGAGCGAATACGGGCCGTGGCGGTCAAGCTTTTCAATGGCCCCATGAATCTCGGTTCCCTTGTCCCGCGCTTTAGCTGCCTGTTCGTTGGAATCCCTGACAATCCGGTTGATATAGTCCTCGTCGGATTCCCCCTCCTGCCGTGCCAGGGTTAGAGCGGACATGATCGCGTTTCCGATCTTCCATTTCTCCAACCCCGGCGCGGCTGCTTGGCGAAGGATTGTGGTAACGGAGGGAAGCAGGCCATGCTCCCTCGCGTCCCGTACAGTCGTGTTCCGCTCCTTCCCGTTCTTGCCAATGATGGTGTAACGGGGAGACCCGTCAGGCGCGTAGAAATGACCAGCTTGCGTTGCGAAATCGTCTTTAAGGATGGCGCTCATGGTCAGAACGGAATGTCGTCTTCCATATCCTCAAGCTGCTGGCCGGCAGACCTGACCGGGGCGGGCTTGCTATGGCCTTCGTTGGCCTTCGCGTGGTAGCGCTTGGTCCGGTTCACATCGACCCGTACACCTCCCGTAACCTTCCCGCCAAAGCTCACATTCTCGTCATTGAACAGAACGATCTTCTGGCCGATCCAGTCGTCCGTTTCGTCCGTGCCCAACGCTTTCTCGATCAGGGCAATGTTTGTTGAGTTCAGAACCATCGGTTTGCACTCGTCGAAGTGGATCACCCACTTCATTTCCTGCTCGTCCTCGCGGCCCACGTTTTCCTTTTTGAAGTCGCGGACGGTTACTAGGAGCCCGTCGCCCGCGTCTTCCTTTTTCAGATATTTCGATTCGATCAGTTGGGAGGCTTTCATTTCAGTTCCTTTCGGTTCGTTTGGTTGAGATTCCGTACTCGGCCCGAATCCAGTTAGCATCGGTAATCGTGGCCGTTCCTACTTCGATCCTGTCGGCTACCTCTGAGGCTATGTGCTGCCGGTCCAGAATGATTTCGTGATTGCACAGTTCCCACGCCGCCTCATCGCCCATGACTTGCTCGGAGAGGTTCATTTGTTGATCCTCGCGAGGAGGGAGCGGGCTTCGGAATCAAGGTCGGCAAGCACCGACATGCCGAGCGGGGAGTCGGCCGTCTTGAGATAGCGCGCAAGCAACTCGGCCATTTCCGGCGCGGCGGCGATCAGGCGGGCGTTGGCGGCGGTCTCGTCTATGTCTCCAATGTCCGGCGGCGCATATCCAACGTAGCTAATCGTGCGAAGTGCGCTGCAAGATGCAATGTTCGCCTTTTCGGATGGCGACCACACATGCGTTGCGCCAACAATCTCCCACGGTCCCGGCGTAAATTTGCTCATTCTTCTTCTCCCGCTTTCTTCTCGGCCAATGTTTCAATAATCCCGAGTAATTCAGCCTTGATGTAAGCCAGCCTGTCCGAGGCGCTGATAAAGCTAGGGTCATCACGGAAACAGGCTTGGACGGCCGCGCTGATGATTTCGGACTTTTCCTGGTCATCCAGTTCCGAAATCCAGTCATAGGAGCGGAACATGGCTTCCCGCTCGTATTCGTCGATTAGCTCTCCCGCACTCATGGGCTTGACGGCGGGCCATGCGCGGTCGATAACCATCTTGTTTTCGGTCATGTCGTTCATCGCGTTACCTCCACCTTTTCGACCGCGTTGACCGGCTCGCGGCCGAGCTTGCGCATGCGCTCCATGAATGCGTCGGCGCCGGGGTCGGTGAGGGGGACGATGGAACTCGCGTAGACCTCCCACGGGCCACACCCGACTGGCGGTGGGATTCCGTCGAAATCCACGGCATAGTCATTTTTCACGAGGAGCGCCGCCCCTATGACGGTCCCCTCCGCGCCGATTGGAACTTCCGGAGACAGAATCCCGCTCACGTACTTGACCCGCTGCCCAACCTTGAACATTGCCATCAGTGCGTCTCCCCGTTGAGGATGTGCCGCAGCTCATGCGTGCGTAGGTCCTCGCCGTCCCCGCTCATCGTCCTAGCCGCAGCCGATTCGGACAGGTGCGAGTAGACGACGCAGGTAGGAGCCATGTACGCGCACGCCCCGAGGTTCGGATGATTGGCCCTCGTCTGCCCGCAAGTTGAGTGAAGCTGCGCGTAGGGGATCACGGTCCATGTGTAATCCGCACAGGAAACGTGCGTCCGCTTCCATGTGTATTCCGTAGCGCAGCCCTGCATAACAAGAGCTAGCAGGGTTACTAGCGCGAGGGCTAGGAGGAACAAGTTACGGGCGGTGCGTTTGGTCACTTACGTCCTCCTGTAAAGGGTGGGGCGGCTACCACGGCGTTGCTCAGTTCCCCGATATTTTTTCGGCCTATGCCCTCGGGGCTAGCGGGGCAGGTAGCCACCCCATAGTCATTTGCGTTGCCGCATTAGGCTGACCGGAGCCAGCCTGATAGGGCATCACGTGCAAGTAACCGGCACCTTTGGCGCGTCGTTGATTGGCTCGCGCCCGAGGCGCTTCATGCGCTCAACAAAGGCGTCCGCGCCGGGATTGGTGAGGGGGGCGAGGTGATGGCCCGGCGCTCCATATGTGGCGGCGTATAGAACCTCTGTTGACGGGCGTGTGATCTCATAATCATTCGGGTACAACGGGTGCCAGCCCGGACATCTGAGAATCGTTACCTCGCACCCGACCCATTGGGGGCAGTCCAAATCAGCTGCATCAACGATCCGCGCCCTGTCGCCAACCTTGAACGTCGCCATGCCTTCCTCCGAATAGTTGGGCCGATGCTCTGGCCCGGATTGATTAGCCAGCCTGATACAGCCTCACTTACCGTTACTTGGCTTGCGGTCTGGAACGTATCGCGCCCGCTAGGGGATTACCGCCAGTAAGTTGCTGCCATCCCCGCCTGACTCGCTAACCCTTGGTGGGTATCGCTTGACCCCTATTGTCCGGCTTTTCTTACCATTGTCAAGAGTTTCTTACCGAGAGGGCAAAAAAAGAGGGGGCGTTGCCGGGGGACTACTTGCGATGGGAGCTAGCGGCCCCGAATGGGGCGGTGGTGGATGGCTTTACGGCGGACTCTACCGCTAGGGCCTCTGCGCGCTCCAAAAGGTACTTTCTAGCCCCGTCCGGTAGCTGGCGCATAAGGAACACCAGATCGCGCTCTGCGTCGCTCATGGGGCCGGTATTGCGTTGCGTTCCCTTGCCCGTAGCCAGCCAGCGCGGGGATACCTGGAGGGCGTCTGCCAGCCGATACAGAAGGAGCATTTTAGCCTCCTTTGCCTTGCCGCTCTCTATATCGAAGATGTTTTGCTTTGAGCAAGTGGCCCGCCTCGCAAGCTCTGGCATATCCCATCCGCGCAATTTGCGCTGCGTCCGCAACCGGGTGCCGAAGGTTTCCACGGGGGCATTTTCACGCCTAGCCGGTAAGAATGACTTGACGAGCGGAGTAAGATGCTTCAGACTCCGCTTTATGGGCAAATCAGAAATTGACCGAATCATTGATGACGCTTGGGGCGGGGACTCAAAGGCGGCGCAGGTTGCGCTCGCCGTGACCAAGCAAACCATTTCCGACTGGCGGCGTAAGGGCATTCCGAAGATGCGCCGCTATCAGCTTGCTGCAATAACCGGCTTCCAGCCTGCGGCCAACGATTCCCCGCCATCTCCTAGCGAGCGGGCCGAGGCTTCTTCGCCCTCCTAGCGGGGGCATTTTTCATTCTGTCGTCGCGTGTGCATGGATTCATTGGGCCTGAAGTCAACCTGAATGTAGCGGTAACACTTTCACCGAGGCTTACCGATGGAGCAATTCCAGCTAGATTTCGAGGGGGGCTTAACAGACAGGTTCCCCGCTTTCAAGGATTGCGTAAAGGCGTCGGTTTACTCCTGTGGCCGTCAACTCAAGGCCATAGCGTCCGATCTGGATATGTCGCCTTCCGAGTTGTCTAGGAAGCTCGCTGACAATCCCAACGATCCGGTTCACTTCCCGCTAATCAGACTTCCTGAGTTGGTCGCCGCTACGGGTGATCTGTCTGTCGTTTACTGGCTAGTCGAGAAGTTTTGCGACACGCCGGACCTGAAGAAACGCAAGTCAATCGAGCGGCTTGCCCGCTTACTCCCCGAGATTGA
>JALNYW010000014.1 GCA_023229665.1 Patescibacteria group bacterium
CGCGTCCTGCTGCCTCTGAAAAAGGGGCTCACCGTCCGCGACATTTCCTCGGGAGACGCCGCGTACGAGAGGGAGTGGGACGGGGAGCTCCAAGCCAACTGGTTCCTGCTGTTCGGGGCGACCGCCTTCCCGGACATTCCCATTCAGGTCGTGATGACCCGAAAACCCGAAAGGCTCGTTCTCGCGCGCCGTGGAGGCGCGCTATCCGGGGTCGATGTCATGACGTCCGGCCCGTTCGGTGTCGGCTTCGTCGTCTCGCCATTCGGGATCGAGTCGTTCACTCCGGGCGAGACCTTGGCCGATGAGTTCCTCGCCGAAGCCGTTTCCCGTTGTGATTTCTGGTCGCGGGCGGTTCTGGCCTATCCCGTCGGTGCCGAGGAGTTTTACAAAGTCGACGTCGAATCCGAGACGGTGTCGATCATCCAGAAATTCCAACACCGGATCTTCCAGGACGAGTGGGGGACCGAGCCATTGAAGACCGCTCCCCTCCCCCCGGCGCTGGATTTCTCCTCGGACCTGGCGGAATTCGTCCCGGACCCGGACGCTGTCGATTTCCGTTTCCCCACCAAATACGGCTACCTCAAAGGCGTCGTCAATGCGGACACTTCCGGATATGAACTGCCGTTCATTCCGGAGCGGCGGCGCATCAATTTCCGTCCGGCCAACGATGACTCCATCGCGAACGAGCTGGCCGATGGTTTCGAGGATTACTGGCAATTTGCGGAGCAATTTGCGCCGGACGAGTTTCCGCTGTCGCCCTATTGCGCCAGTTACTTGGAGCGCTACCGTTTCGTCAGCTCCATGCTCAACTATCTCAAAGAGCCCTACCGGACAAAGTTGTTGGAGAAACTCCGGGGCAACCTGCCGTTGACCGCAGATCCGAACCAAAGCTTCCAACTGCTTTGCGGTGTGCCGTTCGGCAAGCTGACAGGAAGTGGAGCCGATGCCGCGACCGTCGCCCAGTTGTTCCAGGACGAGAGCGTGATCCGCAAAACCTTTTACAACTGGTACGAGCGCCGGGAGCCCTTCACCGGTCAGGCCTTGCGCACAACCTCGAAGACGGATCCAAGGACAAGATTGAACGCCAACTGGTCGCCCAACCCATGATCGAGGTGGACTGGGGCACAGCCCTGTCGCTCAATGCCATCTCGCTTACAGCCCTGTACACAGATGGCTGGGAATCGCTGCGGAAAAATTGGGCCACCCTGCGGGCCGGCTTCAATTACTACCATCTCTACCAGGACTGGGCCTGCATGTGCGCCTCGTACACGGAAAGCGGGTCGAGCTGGGTTGAAGGGGCAAACTACAACGCATTCATCGGCTTCTGCCGTCTGGCTGCGGCCCTGGGCAAAGAAGACGATTTGGCGCTGGGGCGTTACCTGGGGGCGAAGCAGGGAGCGTTGCGGCTTGCGGTCTTCCGCTCGTCGTACCGTTACTTCCCGAAATTCTTTCGCCGCTCCCCCTGGTGGCTCGCCAAGCACTTCCACAACGAGGTCGAGCCGACCGGAGCGTTCCAAAACGCCCCGGACCCGGGGCCGGAAGGAGAGAGTTTCCGCCAGCAGGGCTTCTTCAATCTTGCCACCGAGGGGGCTTATCCGGAAACCTACATGCTGTTCCTGAAGCACATCCCGGACGAGTTCATGAACGCGTGGCGCATCTACCGTTCGGAGCCGATCGACTTCGACGTTGTCGTTCCGTACTGCCAGATTGAATGTCATGCAGGGTATCTGCTGTCCCTGGCCCTGAGCGGCCGCGTCACGCCGCAAGAGATGGAGGAGGAAATCGCCTATGCCGACCGAGCCGGGGTCATGGTTCGCGACTGGTTCGGCTTGCACTACCCAGTTCGATATTTGCCAAAAAACTGCTACCAGAGCTATTTGAAGTCCATCCTGGTGGCGAAGGACTATCCGCTCTGGCTCGAGCACTGGCAGGGATTGGAGTTTGAGTCCGCCGTCTATGACGAGACGCGCCAGGAGGCAACGGTCAAACTCATTGCGGTCAGGCCCGGAGCGAAATTGGAATGCGGCAGCATCAAGCAACCTACGGGCGCGACGCTGGACGGGCAGAGCCTGTCGTTCGAGTTTGTTCCCGGCAAAAACCGACTGACATTCGCCCCGAAGGCGCCGGGGACGTTGGTTGTAGCGTTCATTCCTTCCGTCCGATCCGGCATTGAATCGAAATGAGAATCCTCAAGGCGTGTGAGATCCTGGCGCATACGGATAAGAAAGTTATCGAGGTTGCGCTGGACGTCGGCTACCAGAACATCACTTTTTTCAACAGGATGTTTAAAAAGATCATGGGGATCACCCCGCACAGCTACCGGTTGTCAAAAATGAAGATCCAAAAAGTGTCATAGATTTACCGTTTTGTGGTAGAATCGCATCGGGTTTTCGCGCAAACTGCGGACGTGGAATATTTCGCCGTCAAGTGGTCCTCGAGGTAGAGTCAATAACATGCATAGCCCCAAATACGCGCTGTTTTTCGACAACCATACGATGGCATTGTGTCCGGATGTCGGCGCCGATTTTAACGCGGAGGAGTTTGCCGCGTGCATCGGCGATTGCGGGGTGGACTTCATCGGCTTCCATGCAAAATGCAATCAGGGGTTTTGCTACTATGACACAAAGATCGGCATCAAGCATCCCTCGCTGACGCGCGACATGTTCGGTGAGCTCATTGCGGCATGCCGGACAAAAAACATTGCTGTTTCGGCATATTTGAATTGTGGGCTCAGCAATGAAGAGGCGCTTCGTCACCCGGACTGGAACACCGTCAGCCCGAACGGCGAGATTTTGCATCCGGGGATTTATGATATCGGATGGGTTTCGCCATATATCCGCACCATGTGCGTCAATTCGCCGTACCGTGATTATCTGATTTCGCTGATACTTGAGGTGGCGGATAAATATCCGGTAGCCGGGTTTCTTCTCGACAGCTTCAACGGATTCCCGTGCATCTGCCCCGTCTGTATTCGTGATATGAAAAAGCGCGGCATCAACTGGCGCGATGCCGATGAAGTTCAGAAATTTGCGCGTTTCTCGGTTTTGCGCCTTGCCGAGGATATTTCAGCTGCAGTTCGCAATGTCTCCTGCGAATATCTTCTCTATTTTCTAGGCGTCACAGCGGTCGATAACATTCGTGTCGGATCCTATCTCGAATGCGAATGCCTGCCGACCTATCCGTGCTGGGGCTATGACTATTTGCCGATCATGTCGCATCATCTTCGGACGTTGAGCAATGATGGCCGTCCGATTCTGAACATGACCGGTCGCTTTTATGAATGGGGCGACTTTGGCAGCATTCGTCCCCAGGCCGCACTCGAGTTCGATCTTTTCTACGGCATTGCCAACGGAATGCGTCCGAACATCGGCGGTCATATTCATCCCCGCGGGAGCACGCAGCGGGCCATCTTCGATCGGATACGAGATGTCTATTCCCAGATGCAGAGGAATGAGGAGTGGTATGACGGCGCCAAAAATCTTGCCGATATCGGGGTGCTCATAACGGGGGCTGCGGACAAAACGCCGCCGCTTATCGGCGTGACGCGCATGTTATCGGAGTTAAAAATGCAGTTTGATATCATCAACACCGCCGCGGATTTTAGCAAATACCACGTTCTGATCCTGCCGGATGATGTGATCCTGACGCCGGAAACCGCCGGAAAAATCGAAAAGTTCCTTGCGGGCGGCAAAGCGGTGATCGCCTCCGGGTGTTCAGGACTGGATCCGGAAAAAGAAAAATTTGTTTTGGAAGACGAATGGGGCGTCACTTATGCGAAGGAATGCCGTTATGATCCGGCATATTTCCAGCCGCTGCCGCAACTGTCCAGCGGTTTGCCAGATATCCCGCTGGCCACATACCGACGTGGCTTGGAAGTCATCGCGAGCAATGGAACCGAAGTGGCCGCTGTTTTCGTCAAACCGTATTTCAATCGTGAATGGGACGGTGTGTATGCGAACTTTTATGTGCCGCCGGACAGCGTAACCGACCAGCCATTCGTTACCTTCAAAAGAAATCTCGCGTATATTTCCAGCCCGCTTTTCAGCGCGTACCACGATTTGGCTTCGGTTGATTTGAGGAAGCTTTTTAGCTACATCATTGCTCGTCTGCAGCCGGCACCGCTGCTGAAAGTAGCCGGGT
>JALNYW010000015.1 GCA_023229665.1 Patescibacteria group bacterium
CAGTTCAGGACGACGCCCTGATCGTCATGGAGCACGATGGCAGTCTGGACTTTCCGGATGAGCGACCGGTACCTTTCCTCGCTTGCGCGCAGCTCCACATCCCGCTTCTCCAGCGCATCCAGCATGGAGTTGAATTCCCGCGCCATGACGGCTGCCTCGTCGGTGCCGGTAATCTGTGAGCGGGCCAGGCGGTTGCCGGAGCGGATTGCGTCGATGGTCTTCTGGACAGCGTAGAGCCTCTGCGTGATCTGGCACCCCAGCAACCAGGCGATCACCGAGCCGGTGAGAATCGCCACGAGAGCGTAGGCGACGCCGCCCCTGATCAGCTCCACAAGCTTCTCGCCGGAGGCCTTCTGCCCGATTCCCACGCGCACCCAACCCACGTGCCGGCCCGCAAGCATCGCAGGAACCGCCACATCCACCAGGGCAGGCGTTTTCGATAACATCGTTTCCCGGATTTCCCCAGGGAGATCGAGCAAATACAGGCCCCGGCGGGCGGGATCGGTATGGGCAAACACAAGCCCTTGTTTGTCGGTGATCATCGCAAACGTCAGCTCGGGATATCGCCGCTGCGCTTCGACGAGCTCCTGCAGTCCGGCAATATCCGCGGCGGCGATCCAACCCGCGGCAGACGTGGAAAGCGACTGCGCCAAGGCCTCCGCCTCCTCGGCCTGACGATCCAGCAGCATGGCGCGCTCGCGCCCCGTCAGGTCGATAATGAAAAGCGTCATCATGACGGCATGCACTGCGGCCACACTTAGGATGAGTCGCCCGCGAAGCGTGCCAAAAAAGAACTGATATAAATGCCGGAAAGTCATTTCTTCTCCACCTCCCGCACCTCGCGTTCGAAACGCTCCACATAGTCGCGAGCCACATGGTAGTCTTCATCGGCTGCGGGAAGAAAACGGGCCATTTCCATGCCGGCGAGAACCGACCGGCCCTCCGCGGTCTCCTGCAACCCGACAAGAAGCGTGCGAACGAGATCACGCATGCCTGCCGGAACGTCATCACGAACCATGACGGAATTATTGATCAGCGGCTCCGTTTCCCAAATCACCTCCAGCTCGGCGGCCTCCCGCGGATGTTCCGTCTGGAAATCCCGCCAGGGAGGCGGCCAGGTCGCGCCGGCTGCGGTTTTCCCGAGATAGGCGTTCATGATGGAAGACTCCTGCGAACCGACATACCGGTTCTCGATGTCTTTGTTAACATCGATCCCGTGGCTGAATAAAAAATACTGGGGCATGATGCAGGCCGCCAGTGCCGTCGGAGAAGGATAGCTCACCGCCTTGCCCTTCAGATCGCCCGGCTTTTTGATGCCGCTATCTTTTCGCACCACAAATATGCCCTTGAAATCCTTCGCTTCTCCGGCCGTGGCGATCACATGGTAGCCTTTTTTCATCGCCTGCAAGGTCTGCCAGGGATTGGGAAGGAGAAACTCGGGTTTGCGCGCATCGTATTTTCCCTCGAAGTTGGCATAGTCCCGCGATGCCTCCAGCTCGACGCGCGCACCCTGCAGCCGATCGTTCAGGTAATCGATGAGCGGGTGATAAGCCTGCAACAGCTTGGCAGGATTATGCAGGGGGTGAACGGCAAAGCGATAGACCGGATCTCTTGGAGATGACGGTTTTGTTCCGTATTGCGGCCCCCGGCCTTCCGGTTCCAGTCCATTGCCGGAGAACATTCCGAAAAGAAATGTTAGAACAAAGACTGTTAAAACTCTCCGGTTCATTCTCTCCTCCTGCCCCTCGTCCGGACCCGCAGGCTTTTGGCCGTCAGGCCGGTCGCGCTTTTCCCGCTTCGGTATCTTATCTCGATCTCATTAATACGGCGGGAAACCTGCTGAGGCCAGTTAAATAATGCACGGGAGTTCACACGCGAACGTCGGAAGTTTCTGCGTGCTCCTCCCAATCATGCCGTCCAATAATTCGCTTTCCCCGGCATGGGATCTGTGGTAGGGAATGTCCCAAGCGACCGAGTCGCGTTGGAGACGTCAATGAATATCCCAACGGAAAAAACGGGCCAGCCACTCCGCCTCCTTTTCATCGAGGACAACCCGGACGACTTTGAGCTCGCCGAGCGGACGCTGCGCCAGGAGTGGCTCCATTTGGTCTCCCATTGCGAGCAGGACGCCGAGGGCGTCGCCCGTGCGCTGAAGGAATTCTCCCCGGATATCGTGATCTCGGACTACGCGATGCCGAAGTTTGACGGGCTCAGCGCCCTGAAACTGTGCCGGAAGATTCTTCCTGGCGTGCCGTTTATTTTGCACACCGCCGCGCTCAATGACGAAGCCGCGGTCCTCTGCATCCGGGCGGGGGCCGACGATTACGTGCTCAAGCAAAACATCGCGCACCTGCCACTTGCCGTGATGAACGCCCTCGAGCGTCGCCGGGCGCTCCTCGCCGAGCGCGCCGCGCAGGATAAACTGCTCCAGGTCTCCCGTGCGATCGAGCAGAGCCCGGTTTCCGTCGTGATTACCGACACGAAGGGCAACATCGAGTACATCAACCCGAAATTCATCGAACTCACGGGCTACAGCAGCGAGGAGGTCATCGGAAAGAATCCCAACATTCTGAAATCCGGAAAACACTCCGATAAGTTCTACGCGGACCTCTGGAAAACGATCACCTCCGGAGAAGAATGGCGGGGCGAACTCGAGAATAAAAAGAAAAACGGCGAACATTTCTGGGAGTCCGCCAGCATCTCGCCGGTGCGCAACGAGCAGGGGAAGATCACCCATTTCCTTTCCGTCAAGGAGGACATCACAGCGCAAAAGCTCGCCGAGGAGCGCGCGCAGCACGAAAGCGACCTCTTCAGCCAGCTCATCAGCACGATCCCGGACAGGATTTATTTCAAAGACCTGCAATATCGGTTCGTAAAAGTGAACGACACCCTCCTCCGGCATTTCGGGCTCAGTGATCCCACCGACGTGATCGGCCACACGGATGCGGATTTTTTTCCGGAGGACTACGTCAAGAAATCCCTCGCGGACGACGCACACGTCATCGAAACAGGACAGAATCTCGTCGGCGCGGAGGAGGTCCAAACCCTGCGGGACGGCACGACACACTGGTTTTCCACCACCAAGGTTCCCCTTCGCGACCGCGATGGGAAAATCATCGGACTCATGGGCATTACCCGCGACATCACGAGTCTCAAAGCCACGGAAAACCAACTCCGGGAATTGAACGACCAGCTCCAATCCGCCCTCGAGCACGCGGGGGAACTTGCAAAAAAGGCCGAGGCGGCCAACCGCGCGAAGAGCGAATTCCTCGCCGTGATGAGCCATGAGCTCCGCACCCCGCTCAACGGCGTTCTCGGGTTCGCCGAGCTCCTCTCCTACACCCCACTCGACGACGAGCAAAAATCCTATGCGCAGACGATCAGCTCCAGCGGCACCCACCTCCTCTCGGTCGTCAACGATATCCTCGATTTTTCGAGCATCGAAAAAGGCCGTCTGACGATCCAGGCCGCGCCGTTCGCCATCGCCGGGCTCGTGGAGTCGTCGGTCTTCGCTGCCCGTAAAGCCGCCGTTGACAAAGGCCTTGAGTTCCGGTGCGAAATGGCGGCCGGCATCCCGGAGCAGATCGCAGGCGACGAACGCCGGATCCGCCAGATTCTCATCAACCTTCTCGGCAACGCCGTCAAATTCACATCCCACGGATCGGTGACGCTTCGCGTGGCGACACCTTCCGCCGAAGGCAACCCGGCTCTGGATTTCTCGGTCGAAGACACCGGGATCGGGATTCCTCCCGAAACGATCAACCGCCTGTTCCAACCGTTCGCGCAGGGGGATTCGACGATGAGCCGACCGTTCGGGGGCACCGGGCTCGGGTTGGCGATCTCGCAGCGCCTTGCCGAAGCCATGGGCGGCTCGATCTCGGTCGTCTCCACTCCGGGCAAAGGCAGCACGTTCACACTCCACCTCGAAATCTTCCCTTGCGTTTCTTCCGAGCCAACTTCCGCTCCGTTGAGCCAAAGCGGCATCTTGCCGCTTCACCTCCCCAAGGCTCCCGCTCCGACCGCGGGAGGGCTGGTGCTCGTCGTCGAAGACGACCCGGAAAACAGCCGGCTCGCCGGCCAAATGCTCCTGAGCCTCGGCTACCGCGTCGAATTCGCAGCCCAAGGAGCCGAGGCGGT
>JALNYW010000016.1 GCA_023229665.1 Patescibacteria group bacterium
CCCCTTGATCGCGCTCCAGTAGTTCTTCTTGTAGCGGGCGTTGTCGTTGTAGATCGTGCGGAGCATCGCGGGCCACGGCTTCCGGATCACGAGATTGCCGGCCTCGTTCGGTCCGACTTCCTTCCCTTTGTCGTCCACGATTGCGGCATCGATTCCGAAGAACGGAAGCGTCGCCGTTCCGGGCTTGAGCGGCGTGGCGCCGGGCAGCGGGGAGATCATGATCGCGCCGGTCTCGGTCTGCCACCAGGTGTCCACGATCGGGCAGCGCCCTTCGCCGATGTGCTTGTGATACCACATCCAGGCTTCCGGGTTGATCGGCTCGCCGACGGTGCCGAGAAGTCGCAGAGACGTGAGGTCGTGTTTCTTCGGCCATTCGTCCCCCCATTTCATGAACGCGCGAATCGCGGTTGGCGCGGTGTAGAGGATCGAGACGCCGTAGGAGGCGATGATCTTCCAGAACCGGTCGGGCTCCGGCCAGTTCGGCGCGCCCTCGTAGAGGACGCAGGTCGCCCCGTTGGCGAGCGGCCCGTAAACGAGATAGCTGTGCCCGGTGATCCAGCCGACATCGGCGGTGCACCAATAGACGTCGTTCTCGCGCAGGTCGAAAATATACTTCGTCGTCGAAGCCGTGCCGGTGAGGTAGCCGCCGGTCGTGTGGAGAATGCCCTTCGGTTTCCCCGTCGAGCCGCTCGTGTAGAGGATGAAGAGCGGGTGCTCGCTGTCCACCGGATGTGGCGGGCAGTTCGCATCCACGTATTCCGCCTCGCGGTGCCACCAGACGTCGCGACCCTCCCTGATGTGGATGTCGAGGTGCGTGCGGCGGAAGACGATCACGCGGCGGATCTGCGTCTCGCCCTCCAGCGCATGATCCACGTTTTGCTTCAAGGAGACGACCTGCCCCCGGCGGTAGCCGCCGTCGGCCGTCACCACGACCGTCGCTCCGCTGTCAGCGATCCGGTCCTTGATGCTCTCGCTGCTGAAGCCGGCGAAAACCACGCAGTGCACCGCGCCGATGCGGGCGCATGCGAGCATCGCCACGATCGTCTCCGGGATGAGCGGCATGTAGATCAGCACCCGGTCGCCGGCCTTCACGTCGTTGCGCTTCAGGATATTCGCAAAAATGCAGACCTCGCGGTGGAGCTGGTGGTAGGTGAGCGTCCGGCTTTCTCCGGGCTCCCCCTCCCAGATGATCGCCGCCTTGTTCCGTCTCGGCCCCTCCAAGTGGCGGTCCAGGCAGTTCTCGCTGGCGTTCAGATGCCCGCCCACAAACCACTTCGCAAACGGCGCTTTCCAGTCGAGCGCCTTCGTCCACTTCTTCGTCCACCGCAGCGCGCCGGCTTCCTTGGCCCAGAACTTCTCGGGCGATTTGACCGATGACTCATGAAGCTTTTTGTAGGCGGCAAAACTCGGGATCAGCGCCTTCTTGGAAAAGTCCCTGGAGGGCTTGAAAACGCGTTTCTCGACGAGGTGGGATTCGATGTTGTTGCTCATGTAGATGGGGAAATCCGGACTCTATGCAGAAATCCGCCGGAGATGCAATCTCTGGATTTTGATTTGCGTCAAAAAATAAAGTTTCTTTGCGGAAAGGCTTGCCCGGCGGGCAGAGCCTGATAATTTTCAAAGCCCATTGGCTGGGTAGCTCAGTTGGCAGAGCAGAGGACTGAAAATCCTCGTGTCGGGGGTTCGATTCCCTCCCCAGCCACTTCCTTTCATAATCACCGACTTATGGGAATCCCAGAGGAAATGTTACAACAAAGTTACAACGTTTTTTCAAAAGGAAGTTTTTGAGAGAGAGAAGATTGAAAAACCCGTTCTTGATTTGCTGAACGCTTTCCCGGCTTCATCATCATCCTGATAATTATTTTTCGAGGGGGCGCGGGATTCTTCCTCTATCGCTTTCCCTCTCAGCAACTCAGCAAAGCCTGTTAAGCATTGGTAACTCGCTATGATTCAGTCGGTTATTACTTAGCTGCATATTCAGCAAAAGTCATCAGAACTCAGCAAAACCCCGCCGGCCACAGGCAAAGCAGGCTGGCAGTCGGGCCTTCCTCCTTGCGCGAGGCATCCGGGTCAGGCATGTTGCCCACATGCCACGATTAACAGCAGCGTTCAAGGATATTGAAGGCGGATGGATTGCCGCATGGATCGAAGAGATTCCGGGCGTTGTGACTCAAGGCCGCACGATGGATGAAGCCCGCGAGAATCTGCGGGATGCCCTCGAAATGGTCATGGAAGCAAACCGCCAGATTTCAGCGGACCTTTCGCCGGAACGGGAAGAAGCTTTTGCCGCGGCGTGAAGCGGGCCGATTTGCTTCGCCACTTGCGGGACAGTGGATGCTCGCTCTTTCGCCAAGGATCAAAGCATGAAGTCTGGTGGAATCCCGAGAACAAGAAAACATCCGCCGTCCCCAGGCATTCAGAAATCAATGACTTCACGGCGCGGAGCGTTTGCCGGGCATTGGAAGTTCAGCCCCCATCACGCTTCAAGCGCTGATTTGCGGAAAATGGTCGCGCGATGCTGTGAAAGAAACGAAAGTTCGGGCGGGGCGGCATCATCTGGAAAGCACAGCGTTTCTCCGGCATACGCGCCAAAGTTCTCGGCGATGCTACGTTGCGACAGTTCGGCTTTGAGTCGTGGTGAAAGGAGGAGCCGGAACTTGTCGTCGAATGCGATAAGTCCACGATCAAAAGCGGCATCATGCAGGCGCGAAAGACAAAGGCCGTTGCGGATATTCAGTCGTTCGGTGGCATGAGTTCCCCACGGCAGGATGTGTGACGCGATAAGCAATTCTCGCACGGCCAATCCGCTGATGCCGCAACGCCCGCCAAAGTTGTTCAGCACGGCATCGCGGAAATGCTCCTGCCCGCGGCGTATTTTTACATTTGCCACCGCCTCGGTCGGTCCCGACTTCGGCTGTCTGCGAACACGGATGCCCTCCTTGGGTAAAACTTCAAGCGCGCCGTACTCGCTCACGCCAAACAACCGCCGAACTGCACCGGGCAGGACATGAACGGATCATGATTCCCAACGTGTATCGAACCGAGTATCTCCAAGCCCTCCGGGCTCTGACCCATAACCACCGAACCGCTTCTCTTATCTCGGTAGTGGACTACGCCCAGCGCTTCGTCAGCGAAATTGATTTTTCCAACTATGCGGAAGCTGTGAAACAGCTTGTCGCCCGCCACGCCTTTGGAAAACCGGCAGATGCAATGGGAGGCGGCGACAAGCTGATCCTGCGAGGACAATAACCCCAGAACTTGCGGGTTTTGATAAATTCAGCGAGCGGGCGTGCTGTAGCGTCGGTCTATGACCGTCGAGGCGTTTGACGTCGAAGCAGAATGGGAGGAAGAGAGAGGCTTCGCCGGTTGGGTTTTCTTCCGATCCCGCGGCCGCGGGAACGCGACAACAATCCGTCTCTCTCATTCCAAGAGATGTTCCTATTGGTCCTCGTGCTTTTTTGCGAGCGCCTCGAGGAACGTAGCGCGCGGATCGTTGGGGGACTTGGCGCGCAATACAGCCGAGAGCTTTTCCAGCGCCTGGGGGTTGCATGGGGAGAGGAGCAGTGCGCTCTGGAGGGCTTCCTGGGTGCCGGAGGCGATGAGGTTTTCGGCAAGCGATTGGCGGGTGATCTGGGAGGAGGGGCTGACGGGGCGGTCCTTGTCATTGATTCGTGCCAGCCAGCGGGACCAAGATTGCGTGCCCGGTGACGGACCGCTCAACATCGCCGCGCAGGCGTCATCGAGTTGTTTTTTGACGTCGGAAAAGGCGAGTCGCACGCGGTTCCCGCTGAATTCCGTTCCGGAGATTGCGAACCCGAGGGCGGGGAGTTCTTTCGGAACCGTGGAGACATGGCCGGGAAAATCCCAGGCGAGGACACGCCCTTTGAGGACGGTGAAAAACGCGGAGGAATCCGCGTTGAAGCCCACCGTCGGCGCGCCCATTCCGGGGAAGCTGCGTTCAAAAACCAGCAGGCCGGAATCCAGCTCCCAGATGCGCACGGTCTCGTCGTCGCAACCGGTGATGAGAAAGTCACCGC
>JALNYW010000017.1:0-931 GCA_023229665.1 Patescibacteria group bacterium
AGCCTGCTTTAAGGGTTTTTTGGAGCATTCAAACACGGGCACTCCTTCCGAGAACAAGACCTCGTATGGTTTCCAAAACAGGATGCAATATCGCGTGCCACTGGATTCTGGCCAAAGCATCGTGGATGGCCTGACGGGTTGGTTGGACGCCTTTGACCGTTCTTGCCTCTGGCAACTCAGCGATTTCCTGCTGGGTGAGACCTCGGAGCGTGCCATAAACGGCGAATGCTTCACGGGAGGTCCACTTCTCCATCTGGGCGTCGATCAAGGGGATCACCGCTCCCATCAGAGAATCAGCGGAGGGATTTTGCACTCCATCGGCGAAGGCGAGCCCCAGACGACGTTTCTTGGGGAGGGAGTCCAAGCCGTGGCCGGAAGCCTCGAAAGCGGGTCCGCTGGACCGTGAGATTTTCCGCTTATCGAGGCTCTTGACAGATCCGATCCCGATCGCGATGCGGCTGTCGAGCCCCGCCGCGATTAACCCTGCACGCAGAAAAACCGCCGCCTCGACCGCCAACTCGGGTCTTTCGAGACAAAATTGCCAACTGTCCCCGCGAAACACCTCCAACTTCCCCACCGCAAGCCCTTCGTGCTGGCGACTGAATTCCCCAGCCATATCCGAAAGTGCCCCCAGAGCATGCCTCTGCTGCCCGGCGGATAAATCCCGCGAGCGAACAAGATCACCAGTGAGCACGCCAAAAAGCTTCATGAGATTTCAACGTAATCGTTCATCTACCGCCGGGCGAGAGGATTCCCAGTGATTTCCAAGGTCGTCCCAAGCAGGAAGAACCATGACAACAGGTATTGTCAGACGGCGAGGTGAAAGCTCTGCTTCTCCGGCCTCAGACCGCGTCGAACTGGCTCATGAGGCGGAGAAGGCGGCTGCGGTCCTCGATCTGGGCGGCGTCCACGGTTTTCAGCCGCTCGAGAC
>JALNYW010000017.1:941-3971 GCA_023229665.1 Patescibacteria group bacterium
TCGAGACTGAAGGCCTCGACATTGTAGCTGGCCAGAACGGTTCCAAAGACGACCGCACGGCGAAGCGCGGCGAAGGTCACCGGACCGTCATCGCTCTCGCGGGCCAGAACCCCGACGAGGCCGCCTGCAAAGGTATCGCCTGCTCCGGTCGGATCGTGAATGTCCTCGAGCGGATAGGCCGGACAGCTGAAGAATTCGCCTTCGGCGCCGAAGAGAAGACACCCGTGCTCGCCTTTTTTGATGGCGACATACTTGGGCCCGAGGGCAAGGATTGCCTTCGCCGCTTTGACGAGGTTGGTTTCGTTCGTGAGCTGCCTGGCCTCACCGTCGTTGAGGATCAGCATGTCCACGCGGCCGATGAGCCGGATCAGCGAGTCCTTCGCGATATTGATCCAGAGGTCCATCGTGTCGGCGATGACAAAGCGCGTTTTGCCGACCTGGTCGAGCACATGATGCTGGAGATCAGGCGCGATGTTTGCCAGGAGGACGAACGGCGTGGACTTGTAGTTTTCCGGCAGCGTCGGCGTAAATTGTTCGAAGACGTTGAGCGCGATCGACCGGGTCTCGCGGATGTTCATGTCCCACATGTATTCGCCCGACCACCGGAATGTTTTTCCGGGAACGATCTGGAGACCCTCCAGATCAATCCGGCGGCTGCGCAAGAGCTCGATGTGTTCATCCGGGAAATCCTCGCCGACGATGCCGACGAGGTTCACCGGGCTGAAATACGAGGCCGCTACCGCGCCGTAGGATGCGGAGCCGCCGAGGAGGTTCGGATGCTCCGCCACTTGGGTTTTGATGTCATCCAACCCGATCGATCCAACGATGAGAACAGACATGAAATCAGACCGACTTGCAGAATTCCTCGATGCGGTCGAGTCCGGTCTTGATAATGTCGAGGCTGGTCGCGTAGCTGAGGCGGACCGTGCGGTCGTCGCCAAACGCAACCCCGGGGACGAGCGCGACATTCCCCTTGCTCAGCAGGCGGTCGGAGAAGTTCTGGGACTTGAGTCCGAACGAGCTGATGTTCGCGAGCACGTAGAACGCGCCGAGCGGCTTGACGGCGGTGATGCCCGAGATGCTGGTCAGACGCTCGAACATATACTGGCGGCGGACGTCAAATTCCTCGCGCATGTCGGTGACGCACTGCTGGTCGCCGGTGATCGCCGCAAGAGCGCCATACTGCGCGAAAGAACAGGGGTTCGACGTCATGTGGCTCTGCATCGAATCAATCGCCTTGGCAATCGGCTCGGGGGCCGCCAGGTAGCCGATGCGCCATCCGGTCATCGCGTAGGCTTTGCTGAAACCGTTGACGGTGATCGTGAGGTCGTAGGCCTCGGGCGTGAGCGAGGCGATGCTGACGTGCTCGGCCCCGTCATAAGTGAGCTTCTCGTAGATCTCATCCGAGAGGATGTAGATGTCTTCCTCGGCGGCGACTTCGGAAATCTTGCGGAGCTCCTCGCGGGAATAGACCGCTCCGGTCGGATTGCCGGGCGAGTTGATGATGACCATCTTCGTGCAGGGGGTCATCGCATTTTCAAATTCCTCGGCGGTCATTTTCCAGCCGTTCTCTTCCTTCGTGTTCACGATGACCGGCACGCCGCCGGCGATGCGGACCATCTCGGGGTAGCTGAGCCAGAACGGGGCCGGGATGATGACCTCGTCGCCGGGGTTCAGAACCGCGGCGATCGCGTTGAAGCACGACTGCTTGGCGCCGTTGCTCACGATGATCTGGCTGGGCTTGTAAGTCAGCTTGTTGTCAGCGGCAAATTTCTTCGAGATCGCCTGGCGGAGTTCCGGGATTCCCGAGCTCGGGGTGTATTTGGTATGCCCTTTCTGAAGCGCGTCAATGGCGGCCGCCTTGATGTGCTCGGGGGTGTCCATGTCGGGTTCGCCCGCTCCGAATCCGCAGACGTCAACGCCTTCCGCCTTGAGGGCTTTGGCTTTGCTGTCGATGGCAAGGGTGAGGGACGGGGTGAGTTCAGCGAGTCGGGACGCGATTTCCATAGGTTTTGAGTGTGTTTTAATTAGACGGGCAGGCCGTGGGCTTCAAGCATCGGTTTCAGATTGTTTTCCGCCAGGCGGATGATCGCCATCTCGCGGCGCGCGTTCTCCGGGGAGTCCGACGCGGGCAGGTCGTGGGCAGTCGGGCAACCTATCGAGACACACCGTGCGACGTCAACCGGGATTTTCAGCTACTCCAGCCGCACCCGGGGATCCACGATCGCATAGAGGATGTCTGAAACGAGATTCCCGATCAGCACGAGACCGGCAACGATGAAATTGAGCGCAACGAGCGTCGGATAATCCCGCTCGAGGGCCGCCTCGTATCCCAGACGCCCCATCCCCGGATACGCAAAGATCATCTCCACGATCACAGATCCGCCGATCAGCGCCGGGAGAAGCCCCCCAATGCCCGTGATGAGCGGACGGATCGAGTTCCGCAGAGCGTGCTTGTAAAACACCACGTCCTCCTCAAGGCCTTTCGCGCGCGCCGTCCGGATGTAATCCTCGCGAAGCGTCTCCAGCATGCTGGCACGGATATAGCGCGATTGGACGGCAATCCCCCCGAGAGACAGGATGACCGCCGGCAGCGCGACGTGCCACACACGGTCGAGTCCGGCAGAGACGAAATTCGGGAAGTCGATCCCGTACGACTGGGTGCCGAGCACGGGAACCGAGGTCCACTTGACCAGCCCGATGATCGCGAGGTTGGCGATCCAGAATGTCGGCACGGCGATGAAGACGAACGCTCCAAGCGACGCCCAAAAATCCGGCGGACGTCCGGCATTTTTCGCGCAGTAGATCCCGAGCAGGAGGCCGAATGTGAGCGAGAGGAGGATCGAGGCGATGTTGAGCGTGATCGTCGCCGGCATCCGCTCGAAGATCCGCTCAAGGACCGGACGGTCATCCTTGATGCTCTTGAGCCGACCGCTGAAGAGATCCCGCATGTTGAGCCAGTATTGCTCGTAGATCGGGCGGTCGAGATGAAACTTCTTGCGGAACATCTCCTTCACCTGCGGCGTGATC
>JALNYW010000018.1 GCA_023229665.1 Patescibacteria group bacterium
CCGACCACCTACGCCGACGGCCTGCCGATGGGCGCGGAGGCGTCCCGCGTCAAGGTACACGTTTGGAAGGACGGCGCGGAGGTGTACGTCACCCTGCCGAACGTAACGGAGTGGCCTATCGAGGTTACTCCGGGCGAGACGAACTCATGGCAGTTGCAGAGCGACCTCGACGGGAGGCTTTCGGCCCTGTCCGCCGCGTTCTCGTACAGCGAGCCTTTTCAAACGCTGGTGCCGCCGACGATACTGGTTATCCGGTAGGAGTGCTGATCGGCATCGGCGTGATCGTGGTGCTGGCACTCTTGTACTTCATCGTTAGATAGGAGGAAACAATGGCCGACCGAAACAACGGATTCGCGGATAACTTTTGGGGCACGTTCTGCCGAGGCATCCGGGATCTACTCAACGCCTTCGATGTCTCGGCGATGGCCCTCGTCGGTATCCTCATCATCTTCACCGGCGCGATGGCATGGGTCGAACTGCTGACGCAGGGCATCCTGTTCACCACACCCGAGTGGTGGGTAGGGCCAAGTGGCGTCCTGTTCCTCGTCATCGTAACCCTGCTCGGGAAGCACTCGACGGGATTCTGGATCGCTTCAAAGTACAACTCTCCCGAGGGGCAACCCCCCGCGCTTCCTCCGGGCGCACCTGATCCGGGCGGGACAAAACCGGCGGGCTTCGCCACCTTCCCGGCCCTCGTGTTCCTCCTGATGCTGTCGGCGGTCCTATGCGCGGCGGCGTTCGCGGAGACGTACTACTGCGTCCCGAAGGACGGCGGGTATCTCTGCAAGCCGGTGGACTTCGAGCATCGGACGTTCGACATGGCGCCGCCGGGAACGTCGGCGCGGTACCTTCCCGATCCCTATCAGAAACCTTTCCGCTGCTACGGCAAGGGCGAGACGTACAAGTGCCTCCCGTTCGACGAGGGGGCGATCCTGCTGGAGACGCCGAAGACGTGTTCGGAGCCAAATCGGTGGCCGAACAATTTCATTTGGACGAACTGAAGGAGGTACGCCATGAACCTTTCCCCCGACAAGTTCGCAACGGACGAAAGCAAGTCGAACCCGATGGTGGTCGCAATGGCGCACCCGGACTGCCCTCTGCCCGAGAAAGGGATCTGCGTCTACATCGTGGTCGGGCCGGGGACCATCGCGGAACAGTGTCCGCACTTCGTGTCGGATGAGAGCAAGCCGACGGCGGAATGCACCTATCAGGCGGGAGGGTAGCCAATGTGGAAGCCATCGATCCCTGCAAAAATTGCCCCTTTCCTTTGGGGCCTACTTGCCCTCGTCATCCTTGTGGGGGGCTATGGCCTCTATTGGAAGTACCTGAAGCCCGACCGGACGCCCACGTTAGCCCAGGTTGCGACGACGGGGGGTATCCAAGGGGTAGGGGTGGCCCCGGAGGTAAAGGCCATCAGAAAGGTCCTGCCGGGCGTAAAAAGGGTACCTCAGACCCGCCCGGTGATCATAATCGACACGGCAAGCCTGCCGGATAGCGAAAAGGCCCGTATTCCCGCTGTGTTGCCCGGTGGGATCACACTCCATCAAGACAATGCGGCGCATCCCGACCCCGTACTGACCGCTACAGCGGAGGTTCCGAAGACGAAGGCCGGGGCCGATGTCCGTTCCTACCTGACGCCTTCAGGGGAAACGATCCTCACCGTGGAACCGCGCAAGGAGGGGTTCTTCGGATGGGAACCGCGCAACCTCGAACTGGAGGGCGGGTACGGGGTCGGCGGGAAGCAGATCGACGCGCAGGCCGGATGGTATCCGGTTCGTGTTGGGTCGTTCCATGTCGGGGCGAGGGCGGACGCATGGATGGAGCAGGGCGGGACGATGAAGGGCGCAGGGTCAGTTCGGATTCGATGGGAACCGTTTCGATAGGCGGCATGGCAAAATAAAGGCGGGAGGGCAACGAGATGGCCAATGGTGACGGGAAAGTCAACTGGGGCATGATCCGGGACGTGGCGCAGTATCTTATCTATCCCATCCTCATGGCCCTCGTCTATTTGATGATGCAGAATCAGGCACTCGACCGCCGCCTGAGCACCATCGAGATCGTCACATCCCGGCCCGTCGTGGACATCGAATCCGTGCGGAAGATCGCCGTGATCGAAGACCGGCAGAACAGGAACATTCAGGCGGTCTTGGAGATAAAGGGTGAACTGGACAAGCATCGGGAGCTATCCGAGGTGACAGGATACCGAAAAAGGTAGCCCCCATCGCCCCCACCTGGCGGGAGGGAAGTAGTTAATTCCCCTTCACCGTGATAGCGGTTCCCTCTCCGTGCATACTTATATTTGCCCCCATAATGGTCGATGGGGCCTGAAGGGTCAGGCCACTATTTAGCAAATGCGTTCGCGGTTCCGAGAACCACGTTACTGATGGGCGCACTCCGGTAGGGTTTAGTCCCGCCGATCTTTCGATGATCTTCTGTAGGGCCGCCGCATCATCGTGTTCTCCATCGCCCCATACCTTCGGCTGATGAACGTCGATGACGTAGACCCACTTCCCGCGCTCAATACCCTCGATATAGGAAGCGTACATTCCCGTGTGCAATCTCGCCTCCCATACATGGTTGTTCCAGTAATACCCGGCCAGCGGCGCCAACAGGAAGTACACGGCGAAGAATACAACCTTTAGTTTCTCTCGCATCATTCCCCCTCCTATTTCTTGGCGCGGATGGTAGGTTTCCAGTTCGGATTCATCATCCGGCACAGTTCGCACGGATTCAATGCGTCGCACCATTCGATCTTCGACTTATCGGCCACTCGTACCTCCTCCCTCTTCGCGGTGTCTCTCCGAACACGGTTGGTTATTATTTCGCGGCCATGATTGCTCTGCCGATCATTTCGACGACTTGCGGGACGACGGCGTTGCCGAGGGCTTTGTTTCTGTGAGCGTCCATCCGACTTTGAACCCCATGACCATCTCGGTAAGTTCTGGCAATGGATACCGAAGCCCGAGATGCAGGGAGCAGTAATCCTGCCAGTTGTTCCTTTCGGGGTTTTTCTTTCCCTTCCTCGGCGTCAATCGCCCCCCCTTGTATGCTGTCGCGTTTGGAGTTGGCGATAATGAAAACCCTGAATCTGAGATGATCTCCATCGACGGCACAAGCCGGAATTTCAAGCGGCGGCGCGACTGCGTAACCGATGGCTTCCAAGTCAGCGCACACCTCGTCGAGAACCATCTCGTATCCGTCATCAATACCTGGCACATTTTCGCCAGCGAACCATCGGGGATGTAGTTCTTGTACGACTCGACGCACTTCAGGCCAGAGATGGCGGTCATCCGACGTGCGTTTTCGCTCCCCGGCAACAGAAAAGGGCTGGCAGGGGAACCCTCCGCAAATAAGGTCAACTGGTTCGAGGTTGTGCTTCCCGACTTCCCGCACGTCCCGGTATCGCTTGACGTGGGGCCAATGTTTTTCGAGGACTCGGTTGCAGAAGTCATCTATCTCCACCTGCCATTTGCACTCCATTCCGGCGCGTTCAAGGCCAAGGTCGAAACCTCCGATACCGGCGAATAATGATCCGAACGTGAACGGGGGCAGAGTCACGCCGGTGTCACGTTCGACCATTGGTCCCCTCTCCGCAACTGCCCGATTTCATTACGTTCGCCTTCCCACTATTGCCATTTACTCCCATCCGGGGGGAGTCCGACAGAAGATATCGACGGCGAAGAGGGGATCATACGTTCAAGTTGCTCGCGGTGTACGTGAACGATTGCCCAACGGCATTCCCGATATTGGTGCCGTTGTTAAATGCTC
>JALNYW010000019.1:0-2270 GCA_023229665.1 Patescibacteria group bacterium
GCTGGGCTCCGGTGTAGTGCTGGATGGATTTTTTTGCGCGCTTGGAGACATGTCCGACGAGCGTCTGCATCCGCTCGGCGGCCTTCGCGTCGTCCACGATGACCGCATCGACCTCGTCGGTCAGGAAATCCCGAACCGTCCGGTCGATCAGGTCGGGCTCCTCGAAGAGACAGGCCGGGGCGCTCTTTTCCTCGAGTCCGGCCTGGATCGCCGACCATTGTTCCAGCAGGATGCTGAGATCCCGGACGAAATACCGGGCGCGCTGACCGGAACCCACCGTGCGCAGAATGATTCCCATGCCTTCCGGCACGTCGAGCTCGCGCAAGATCTTGCGCAGGCGCTCCCGCTCTTTCGGTTCATCGATTTTCCGGGAGATCCCGAACTGGTCGTTGAACGGCATGAGGACAAGGTAACGGCCGGCGAGGCTGATGTCTGTCGTGATGCGCGGGCCCTTGTTGCTGATTGGTCCCTTTTTCACCTGCACCAGAATATCCGAGCCGACCGGGTAAATGTTCGGGACATCTTTGTGGGTGATCCGCGGGGCTTTCTTTTTTTTGGCATCGCCCCCGCGGGTGACCGACTCGATCCCGCTGTCGAGCGCGGCGGGAATCGCGTCCCAGAACTGGAGGAAGGCATTTTTCTCGAAGCCGATGTCCACGAACATCGCTTTGATTCCATGCTCGATGTTCCGGACTTTCCCCTTGTAGATGCCCCCGACGATGTTGCGGTCGGTCTCGCGTTCGATGGTGTATTCCTCAAGCGTGTTGTTCTCGAGGAGTGCCACCCGCTTTTCCAGCTTCTCGCAACTGACGATCAGCTTGATTCCTGTGGATTTTTTACGGATTCCTAAAATGCGTTTTACGGTTTCTATCATGGTAATGTGAAGGTTGTTGGACGTGCTCGGGCACGCCGGGTGATGGAGTTCAACGGCGGGTATTGGGAGGGGGTCTCTGCTGGCGGGTGTCGCCATCTTTTTTCTCCTTCTTACCGCCGAGGAAATTGAAAAACTTTTGGAGGGCATTCGGCTTGTTCTGCTGGTTTTTGACGCGTCCGCGTTCGTCCGCGGCCGCGCGCACGTTTGGCTGGGCAGCCGGACGGTTTTCCTGGTTGGAGGCAGCTCCCGCTGCGGCTCCGTCAGCCGTCTCGCCGTCGTCTCCGACGGTCGTCGCGGCGGGAATATCCCGCCCGAAGTCGATGCTTTCAACAAAGCGGAAATTCCCCTTGGCGGGCTCCAGAGCGGCGAGCTGGGGCGGCTCCCCGCCATTGTCCATTTTGAGAATATCCTCGAGGAGCTTGGCGGCAACCGGAGCCGCGACTCCCCCGCCGGATTTCGCCCCCTGCACAAAGACCACCACGGCATATTTCGGATCATCGTAGGGAGCAAACGAAAGGAACCATGTGTGGTTGTCCTTCACGCCCGAGCGCCAGAACTGGGCAGTCCCGGTCTTTCCGGCAACCTCCGTCCCCTTGATGCGCGCGCGACCGGCCGTGCCGCCGGATTCGTTGACAACCTTCCACATCCCCCGGCGGACTTTTTCCACCTGCTCCGCGGTAAGTCCCGCGTCGGTGATCAGATTCGCACGCACACGGGCGGGTTCCTGGGAGACAACCGTTCCATCCTGGGCAACGATCCGGTCAATCAGGCGCGGATAATAGACCGTTCCGCTGTTGGCAACGGCGGATACCACCATGGCCATTTGGAGTGGTGAGGCGAGAACGTCACCCTGGCCGATGGAAGTGTTGGCAGTGAGTCCCGATGTCCAGCGCGCCTGCGGGTTGATCTGTGCCAGCCATTCCGGTCCGGGCAGAACTCCCGGGGCTTCGCCGGAGAGCGGAATCCCGGACCTCTGTCCCAGGCCGAGCATGTTTCCGGTCGCCACAATTTGGTCAATGCCGGCGGCATTGCCATACTGGTAGAAAAATGCGTTGCAGGAGAGCTTGATCGCATCCGAGAGCCCGAGCGTGCCGTGCGATCCCCCTTTATCGAAAATCCAGCACTTCATGAATTTGTCGCCGTAGGACACGCCGCCGGCGCAGGTGAACGTACGGTTTCCGACACCGGCCCGCAGGCCGGAAAGCGAAATCGGAATTTTGAATGTCGAGCCCGGGGCGTAGGCGCTGATCGCGCGGTTCAGCAACGGGTTGGTCTCGTCTTTCGTGAGCCCGGCCCAGTCCTTGGCGGCAATCGCGGGAATAAAGACATTGGGGTCGTAGGAGGGCACCGAGGCCATGGCCAGAACGTCTCCATTTTTCGGGTTGATCACGACAGC
>JALNYW010000019.1:2280-3711 GCA_023229665.1 Patescibacteria group bacterium
ATATTGGATGCGGGCGTCAATGGTAAGAAACACATTGCTCCCCTGCACCGGTTCCTTGCGGCTGACTTCTCCCTCGATGATCCCCTTGACGTTGCGCTGAAGGATCCTCGCCCCGGGCTCGCCTTTCAGGGCATCGTTAAAAAGGAGCTCGATCTGCGCTTTCCCCTCCATGTCGGGCTCATAGAAATTGAAATCATGGATGTCAGGCAGCTTGTCGAGGTCGTTCGGCATGCCGACATATCCGAGGAGGTGCGCGGCCATCGCCCCATAGACATACCACCGCACCGGCTTCACTGTCACGTTGACACCCGGAAGCCCGAGGTTCTTTTCCGAAAAGACCGCCATCTGCTCGAATCCCAGATCCTGACGGTAGCTGTATGGAACCTCGCGGTTGTTGCGATAATGGATCTGGAGAACGTTCGCGTTGTAATCCTCAGCAACCCCGAGTTCCTCCAGGCGGGGGATCACTTCCTCGGAAACGATCTTCACGACATCCGCCTCCTTCAAATCCCTCGGCATGTTGTGGACGCGCCCGCGGTAGGTGGTCATCGGCACCGCTCCTTTGGACTCGCGGTAGGCCTTCACCATGTCGGGCAGGTAGAAATCGACCTCGAAGCTCGCACGGTTCTCGACCAGCTTGATGCCATTCCGGTCCAGAATTTCCCCGCGAACCGCCGGGATGCGCACAGAAACCTGCGAAGAGTTTCCGATCCGCGCGGTGTACTCCGCGCCGCGGGCGATCTGCACATACCAGAGCCGGAACGTGATGCCGGCGAGCGCCACGAGCATGACAAGCCCCAGGAAGAGGATGCGTGTGGTGGACCGGGTGCGCTTCACGGATCAGTAATTCCTTCCGGTCTCGGAACCCGGTGAGAGCATCGCGCCAAACGGCTTGACCGCGGCGTAAAGGATCGGGGCAAAAATCGCGGCGATGCACCCGGGGGCCAGCACGCGCCACAGTACAGCGGGGTCGAACTCGAAGCCCTGGCGCCTCAGGGAAATCAGGACGAACTGCATCAAGAGGTACGCCGCAGTGCCGCCGCCGGCCAGCGGAACGAGCGGCCACCAGTGTCCTTGCAGATAGGAGGGCCTGAGCCCGTTTGCAATGCTCCCGTAAATCACAAAGAACACAATAGAACAACCCAGCGCAATTTCAACCCGCCCCTCCACCACATGCAGATACATCAGATCGCAAAGAAACCCGGTGAAGAACGCGGCCGCAAGCATCAGAGGGAACGGCAGGGCCATCGCGGCGAGGCAGAAAATCAGCGGCACAAAAACAAACCGGGCTCCTTGGAAGGCATCAATCGGCGGGAGCGCCTGCTGGAGAAGAAGCGCCAAAAAGACCCCTGCGCATGTCGCTGCGAGTCCGATTCCCGCTTTCATTTCGCCCCCACGACCACGAAGATATCCTCGGTCTTCGAGGGGTCC